>CAVQSV010000012.1:0-81522 GCA_963716095.1 Ilumatobacteraceae bacterium
GACGTCCTCCTCGATCCCATTCGGCGAGGAGCAGGAAACGCTGGTTGATCGCGTGCGGACATCGACCTCCAGGTCAACACCCAGCTCGAGGTCTCCGACGACGGCGACAAGCCGGCAGCGATCGCCGCGGTCCCTGATCAACTGGTGTTGGCCGCGTACGCGATCGGTACCGACGACATGGTGACTGAACGGATCCGCTCGCTCGACGCCGCGGGAGTCGGCGCTGTTCGTCTCGGTCCGATCGGTCGGACCAGGGCAGAGCAGAGAACACATCTCGAGATGGCGATCGATCTGGTGCGCAGCGCGACCGCTCCAGCCGAAGAGGAGATGCGGTCGGCCGCTGTCGGCGTCAGTCGCACTCCGATCCCGAGGCGGTTGTCAAGGCTTCCCAGGCGACGTTGATGTCGTCCAGGCCAGACACGAGTGCGGTGGCCTTGTCCACCGGTGTCTCGGCGGAGGCGACCGACGCTTGCAGCGTCTCGATGGACGTCTTCACCGCACCGACCTCGGGTTCGAGGTCAGCCGCGGACGCCTCGAGGGCGTCGACGTCGGCCAGAACGGTCTCCAACTGCGAGTCCAGCGCCTCGATGCCGTCGTCGACGACGTTGAGGTCACGAAGGTCCTGGATCGAGTCCTGGAGCTCGACGCGGTCGTCGCAGAAGCTCGACGCACCGTCGCCGTCGTCCGAACAGCCGGCGGCGGCGACCGTGACGATCAGGAGCACCGGGATGATTGATCTCAGTGCCATGCTCCGGCGAGCGGGGACGGGGGTTGTTTCGTCAGGCATCGTGCTACTCCTTGGGTCGTGCCGGGGGGTCCAGCAGCTCCTGCATCCATTGCAGGCAGACACCGGGTTCGTCGTCGTCACTCGCTTCGAGTGATTGCGCCCGGACCACCGTCGATCTTCGCCGAGCGGCGCCGCCGCAGGAATCACACACGATGGATGACCGAGCTGATCAGCTCTGGGCCGCCACGAGCGGTCGAAGTGCCTGTTCGAGTTGATCGCTTCGCTGGAGAACGTTGCGTCGGGACGCCTCGACGAGCTCGTACTGCTGACCTTGTGACGAGAGGCGCAACGCCACATCCGCAGCGAGCGCTCCTCGCAGGTCGCCGACACTGCGGCCCACGAGGGCGATCTCGGAGTCGAGGGCCGGGTCTCTGACCTTCGACGCTGCGATCGAAGCCTCCAGATCGAAGAGCTGCGCTTGAATGGCAGTCCACGTGGATTGAAGCGCGGCGGCGTCGGTTGTGGCGAGCACGGTCATCGCCGCTTGATCATGCGCCCAGCGTGCGCCGCCGATCACCTTGTTCGACTGGCGATCGCGTTCGGCCGCCTGTTGCCTGCTGCGTTCGGAGCGGCCGCTGATCCAGGCCGTGACGGCAATGATCGCGCCGATGACGAGGATGCCGAGCACGATCAGCGCGATCCATTCTTCGGTGCTGAGCCCTCCATCGTCGGTGTCCGCGACCACAAGCACGCCACCGGATTGGTCGGTATCGCCGTCGCTCTCGCTTGCCGGCGTGTCGGCACTCGGGTCGGGCAGCGTCGCCGAGACCGAGCCGTCGTCGGCCGCTTGGTCGCTGTCGTCGCCGATGGTCCCACCGTCGTCGCCGACAAGGGGAGCATCCGGTGTTGAGACATCGACGGGCACGTTCTCCGACGACGGGCCACTGCCGTCACTCGAACAGGCGCCGAGTGTCAGCCCACCGAATACCAGGACCACGGCGATCAACCGAGACGGTCGTAGCGGTGACCCGTGTGACAGCTGCGGTGGCGGCGCAGTCTGGAAACTCGCGCTGGCGCGCCCCTCTCCGCTCGCGTCACGCATCGGTGATGTCGCGGCCGTGCACCGTGAGTGCCCAGATGACGGCGATGGCGAGGAAGATCATCGCGATCGACCAGACCGGGTAGTACGGGAGCCAGGCGAAGTTGGCGACCGCACTCAGTGCGGCCAGGATGACACCGATCGTGCGTGCCAGGACGTTGCCGCTGAGGATGCCGATGCCTGCGGCGAATATCGCTGCGCCGAGGATCATGTGGATCCATCCCCACGTGGTGATGTCGAATTCGAACACCCACTTCGCGCCGATGACGTAGAACTCCTCCTCGGCGACGGCGACCAGCCCGGCGATGAAGTGGAACACCCCTGCGATCGCCAAGAGCACGGATGCGAACATGGTGTATCCGACTGCCCATGCGCTGTGTGTGTGCTGGTCGGTTGACGGAGCGGACTCGGTCATTTTCTGCCTCCTGACATCGGGTGCACCCTGTGGCGCAACCTTGTTCTCGAATCAATCATCGGGGCGACGGCGACACGCGGGATCATGCGAATTGGATGATCCAGGGCGAGGACGACGAGTACCGAACTCGAACATCTGGACCCCGGCGGGCAGGAGGTCGTCCGAAAGCCCGACGTCATGCCCTTGGAGTGATTCGAGGGCCGCGGCAGCATCGACTCAGATCATCCGATGTGTGTGAAGCAGCCGCCGCAGGACCGGCATATGTTCGGGTTGTCGCACTACGCGGCCTACACACTCCGGCGCGGGTGCATTCTCACTCGAATCGGTCCAACGACATCAAGGAGGGCGACATGATCGCTTACGACTACCCACTACTTGGCGTGTTCTGGAGCATGATGATCTTCTTCTTGTGGGTCGCCTGGTTGTTCCTGCTGTTCCGGGTGTTCGCCGACATCTTCCGCTCCCACGACATGGGCGGCTGGGCGAAGGCGCTGTGGTCGATCTTCGTGATCCTGCTGCCGTTCCTCGGAGTTTTCATCTACCTCATCGTGAACGGCAAGGCCATGGGAGAACGTGCTGCGGCCGATGCGCAACAGCAGCAGGCGGCCCTCGACAACTACGTGCGTCAGACCGCCGGTACCACCGGTTCGGCCGACGAGTTGGCGAAGCTCGCTGCGTTGCGTGACAACGGCACCTTGACCGACGCCGAGTTCGCCGCCCAGAAGGCGAAGCTGCTCGACGCCTGACCACTCGGCCACGAGCAGTCCAGTGGGAGAATGACATGAGTGCATCAGTGACGGACATGGCCGCCGAAGCGACCGCACAGTTCGGACCGGCGGCGGTCCAGGACCCCGTCGGGAGCGAGTGGTGGCAGTCGCTGAGTTCGGGGCGTCGCTGCTCACCGTGCACGTTCCGGCCAGGATGAGACGACCCGACACACCCCCGCCGTTGGTCCTCGACACGACCGAGCTCCGATGGTTCGTTCCAGGGTCGCTGCCTACCGAAGTCGCCGTTTGGTTCACCGGCTCGACCGGTGTTCTCGAAGAGCGGAGCGACACGTACCTCCTCGACGGCCGTGGCGACGTCGGCGTGAAGCGCCGTTTCAGGCAGACGGTGGAACTCAAGGTCCGCCAATCACTCGATGGGCGCATCGAGTTCGGCGACGGTCTCGCAGGCTCGCTCGAGGTGTGGCGACGGTGGAGCCCTGCCGAGCGTCTCGTCGAGCACGGCGTCGATGAACGCTGGGTCGACGTCCACAAATCGGTGGTGAAACGGCGTTTCTTGTTGGACGGAACCGAAGTCGCGTTCTCCCCGGTCGTGGAAGCAACTGGTGCGGGATGCGACGTCGAGGTCGCAGAGGTCACCATCGACGACGTCCAGTGGTGGACGTTCGCGTTCGCCGCGTTCGGCCCGCCAGAGACGCGACGCGAGGCACTGCTCGCCTCATGGCAAGCGTTGGTGGCCGCAGCACCGTGCCCGGAACCCTTCGAACCTCGCACCGCTCGAGCAATGGGCTACCCGGAATGGCTCACGCTCCACGAATGATGCCCGAGACGGTCGGATCACCGAGCGGGCTCGAGTGATCACCGTGATTGTCGCGTTGGGTCTGACGCTGCGTCGGCTGATGTCGAGTGCTGATTTCGCATGGATTGGGGCCGTCGGTCGGTGTGATGACTTCTGTGCGGTCGTGGGCCAGACTGGTGGGAGCCCGGTGGATTGATGGAGGCAAGATGGCGAAGTCGGAAGTGGTCGCTGGTCATCGACCGGGTCCGCGTCGCCCTCCGGGGTCTCCGTCGGGGCCCGACGAGGTTCGTCGAGCGGTGCTCGACGCGGCCGCACAGCTGTTCGCGGAGCGTGGAGTCGGACAGGTCTCGCTGCGTGACGTCGCTGCTGCGGCGAACACCCATCTCGGGCTCATCGGCCGGTACATCGGCGATCGGGAGGAACTCGAGCTGGCGGTCTTCGATGATCTGTCCGCCCAGTTGGCCAGAAGCGTGAGTGAGAACCCGCTGTCGGGCCAGGGGCACGGGGTCGAAACGGTGATGGGCAAATGGTCGCGGGTGACGGCATCTCTCGTCCTACGGAGCCGTCCGCTGGCCGGCCGCGAAGGGTTCAACCCGGTCGCAGCGATGGCGAACACCATCGTTGATGGGTATGGGTTGGATCCGGTCGCGGCACGAGTTCGAGCGGCACAGATCGTGGCAATGGCCATCGGATGGCGAGTCTTCGAGGACTACCTCGTCGCGGCGGGTGAACTGGATCAGGTGCCGTTGGCGATGCTTCGGGAGGAGTTGGTGCACTCGGCGCGCCGGCTCGGTGCGACACCGTGGCCGTCACCGGCCGACCCCACCCCGCGCCACGACTGACAACCGGAAGGCGATCAGGACCATTGGCCCTGCGGTAGCTCAGAGCATCGGGCCCATAATGAGTACATACGTACACATTGATGCGGTTCTCTTCACGAAATGACGTGAGCCGCGCAACCCAGGAGGAGAGTTCGATGTCCGAGAAAGTCGCCACCACCGTCCCGCTGAACTGGAACGAGGTGTGGTTCACGAACTGTCCGATGGTGTCGGCCAACAACGTCGACCAGGAGTTGGGCTGGTGCCGCGAGGAGTTCAAGAAGATTGGCGTCGAGTACGCCTTCTTCCGCCATGCGCCGGAGAACAACTGGTACCCGCACTACGTCCACAACCTCGACAACCTCGTTCGTTTCGGCGGGCTGTACCCGGCAATCGACGTGAACGCCGACATCCGCCGGACGCGGCTGCTCGGCGCCACGCAGGTGTACGAGGGCGGCTGCATGCTGGTGCGTGCCCGCGACGACATCTTCCGGATGGAGGATCTGCGGGGCAAGAAGATCGGTCTCACCAAGAGCCTCAACACCATCAAGAACGACTGGTGGCGCGTCCAGGAACACGCCGGCATCGAGTTGATGCTGCGGATCAATGGCATGACGATGGACGACGTCGAGATCGTCGAGTTCCCCTATCCGGACGACTGGTACGACAAACCCGAGATGCTCCAGGTCGCGATGAACAACCCCTCCGAGCTCTGGCTACGACGGGACCACAAGCACGACCTCGCGTTCCGTCCGCTCGAGCCCGGGTTGGAGGATGGAACCGTCGACGCCGTCTACACGCAGAGCAAGGTCTTCCAGCATCTCCAGGAGGACACCGGCAAGTTCAAGGCGATCGAGGACCTGTCTCGTCATCCCGACTACACCCTGCAAATGGCCAACTGTCCCGCAGTCATCACGTGCACCGACGTCATGGCCGACGAACATCCCGAGTTGGTCGTTACGTACATGAAGGCGATGATCAAGGTCGGCCGATGGGCCAACGGCAACAAGCATGCTGCCGCCGAGATCCTCAATCACCAGACGTTCTATCGGGATGCCGAGGACACCTACCAAGGGATCAAGGACGTCGACATGGTTCCCAACCTGTCGCCGAAGAACCTGGTCTCGATCGACATCGCCAAGGACTTCATGCTGAAGAACGGCTACATCCACAACGACTACGACGTCAACGAGTGGGCCGCACCGCAGTTCCTCGAACAAGCCGCCCGCGAACTCCTCGAGGAGGAGTGGACCCGTCAGTCCACCTCGAAGCTCCCGGAGCCGACCAACCTCGGCATTCCCGGCATCCGCCTCGGCTGAGAGCCCTGATCCAACAGATCGCTCCCGCCCGAGCTCCACACCTACTCGAAGATTGGAAACAACATGAACGCTGACCCGCTCGACGAACTCGGACCCGTCGATTACATCATCGTCGAATTCCCTGCTGGTGAGAGTTACTTCACCGGCGAGGTGGCAGACGAACTCGTCGCGCTCGTCGAGGCCGGCACGATTCGCTTGATCGACCTGCTCATCCTGACCAAGGACGACGACGGCAACATCGACGCCATCGAACTGTCCGACCTCGACGACCTCGGCCCGTTCCAGGCCCTCGAGGCGGAACTCGCCGAGTTCCTCGCCGAGGACGACGTCGCTCATCTGGCTGCCGCCATGGCGCCTGGCACCGTCGCCGGCGTCATCGTCTACGAGAATCTCTGGGCCGCACCGTTCGGGTCAGCCGCCCGCCGCGCCGGAGGACAACTCATCGCCAACGGGCGCATCCCCGCCCAGGCCATCATCGCCGCCATCGCGGCGGACGAAGCACTCGAGACAGAAGGAGCCTGACATGCCAGTACGACCAGGACGCAGAGGACGAGTCGGAGTAGTCGGCGCACCTGTTGCCAAAGCAGCAGTCGTGACCAAAGCGGTGACGCCTGGGCCGGCGCCGATCGCGAAGGCTGCGGTCGTGGGTGCGGCCGTCACCCCCGGGCGCCGTCGCCGCCGCATCTGACGAGCTCCAGGCCCTGACGATGACACCAACCTCACGGCACGAGGTCGCCGAGGCCCGTCAGACCCAGCTCGGGCTGTACGTCACCTCTGAGGAGGCCAGCCGTCTGCTCGAATCAGACGACCGCGCGAAGCTCCTCGACGTCCGCACACCTCACGAGTACGTGTTCGTCGGCCACGCCGAGCCAGCGGTCAACATCCCGCTGGCCACCGCGTCCGATGAGGTCGACCCGACCAGCGGGTCGTTGCGGTGGGTGCCGAACCCACGATTCGTCGAGAGCGTCTCGGCGTGGGCAGACAAGGACGACCTCGTCCTCGTCACCTGCCGGTCCGGGGGACGCAGCGCAATGGCGGTCAACGCGCTCGCAGCATCCGGGTTCACCAACGCCTTCAACATCATCGACGGATTCGAAGGCGACAAGGTCGACGACCCGAGCAGCCCCGATCACGGCAAGCGCCGAGTCAACGGCTGGAAGAACTCCAACCTGCCGTGGACGTACGCCGTCGATCCGTCACGCCTGCGTTTCGATCAGCAGTAGCCAACCACTGCCGGTCACAGCACGCGATAACCGCGAGCGATAACGCGAGAGCCAGACAGGTTCCGCCCACTCGACTTCGGCCCAAGTGCAGTGCTCGATATTCGCGAGGCCGCGACGGCTCCTGACCGGGATCGACTTCCACGTCGCGTCGCCTGACACCGCGTGCACGGCAGCGCTTTTGGACCTTCCCGCCTGCCCATGCGTCGTCGACGCCTACAGCTCGATCCCGAGGTCGATCGTGCGGTCGGGTCGTGGCGGCTTGGGAAGGTCGATGCCTGCGTCGTGGGCCCAGCGAGTTGTTGCCTCGGCGAGTTGGCTGGTTTCGTTCAGGGTTCGGTCGCCGCCGAGCACGGTGACCATGTTGCGGAGTTGCGCAGCGGGGAGCTTGTGACCGTTCGCCCAGTGCTCCCACGTGTCGAGGGCATCGCAAAGTAGTTCGGCACGGTCGGCGTGTCCGTCGAGGTTGTTCCAGTCGTCGAGCATTTCGCGGGTGCTGTGGATGCGGTCGTGATGATCGACGATGTCGCGTAGCTCGCTGAGCGGTCGACGGGTGGGCTCGGCTGCTTGCTCGCATCTGGCGAGGCGCTCAGCGGCGACGGCGAGCACGTCGTTGGCGGCGTCGACGTTGCGTCGGGCTGATCGTCGCTGGAGCTTGCCGGCGTTTCGGAGGTCGCGTTCTGCGTTCCACAAGTTCGACGGTCGCTTCGGTGACGACATGTTCGGCGTCGACCACCCGGGCTTGGAACGGGGCGTGTGCTGCCTGCGCTGCGGGTAGGTCGCGGCAGGCGTCGACGTAACGCTGTTTCTGTGCGGCTCGTTCCTCGTCGCGCTCGACGACCTTGCGGCGTGCGGATCGGGCGAGTTCGTCGGCGTCGCCTCGAAGGTCGTCGAACCAGTCCGGGATCTGCACTCGTGGCCGTGTACTGGATCGTGGGACGGCGGCTGCGAGCGTTCGTCGCTGCAGGGTGGCGGGGATGTCGGCTCGGTCGACGGCGATGGCTGCTTCGAGGACACTGATGGCTTGGGCGAGGTCGTCGGTGTCGGCGACGAGTGCGTCGTTGTGGTTGCGTCCCCGGGTCATTCCGACATAGAGCCCGCGGCCGGTGGTCGCTGTCGTGGCGAGGGTGATGGCGCGGTCTGCTGTGTCGCCTTGGGCGCCGTGTTCGGTGCTGGCGTATGCGAGTTGCACGTGGTCGCGGACGTAGTCGACGGGCAGCTCGATGGTGCCGTGTCCACCGATCCGAGACACGGTGATGTCGCCGGTGTCGGAGGTGTTGGTGATGGTCCAACGTTCACGGTTTCGCACTGGCTCGCCGACGCTGGTGCGGAGTTGTCGGTCGTTGCGCCGCGTGACAACGATGTCGCCGACCATCGCCCAGTCTCCGTCAATACGGGTAGCCGTGACCGGGTCGAGTTCGCCGCTGTCGAGACGGTGTTGTTGGATTCGGGTGTTGATTGCGGCGACGTGTTCGTTGCGGGTCGTCACGATCGACAACGACTCGCCTGCGTCGCGACACCGAGTCCAGGTCTCCGCGATCGTGTCGAGATGATCCTGAAGGCTGCCGGCACGGATTCGGCCGTGGGCGGCGTACGTGTCGATCGCGGTGGGGTCACCGGCGCGGAGGCGCAGAGTGGTGGCGGCTTCCCAAACGTGAGTGAAGCGGTGCAGCTTCTCGAGTTCGACCGATCGGGCGGTGTCGCAGAGTTCGGTGAACATCCCACCACGTCCAACCGCCTGCAACTGGAACGGGTCACCGACCAGCGCCAGGCGCCACTGTCGCTTCTCGGCGTGCACGACGAGGCGGTAGAGGTCGGAGGTGTTCAACATGGCGGCCTCGTCGACCAGGATCGTCGCTCCCGCAGGTGGGATCGGCCACGGGCGGGTCGTGTCCGGGTGGTCGAGTTCGAAGAGCAGCTTGGCGACCGTGTCACACTCCGCCCCGGTCTCCTGCTTCAGCACCGCAGCGGCTCGTGCCGTCGGTGCCAACCCGACCACGACGCGATGCTGGTCGTGGAGGTCGCCGACTGCGGCTTCGAGCATCTTCGTCTTGCCGGCACCCGCCGGTCCGACGACCACGACCAGACGGTCGTGGCCGGCAACGGCGCTTGCGGCGGTTCGCTGCGCGTCGTCGAGTCGACCCTCGACGATCGTCGCCGACGGTGACGCCTCGGGTGTTTGGGCGTCGAGAGCGAAACTGATGATGTGCTCCTCCTGAGCGAGGACATGCTCGGAGGTGGATTGCTTGGCGATCGGTTCGATCCACACCGACCGCCCATCGCTGCGCCGGCGCAGCCCGGTGTCGGTCGGGTCGAGATCGACACACTCGGCGAGCACGTTGTCGACCGCAGCATCCAGAGCTGTCGCCCATGTCGTGGCGTCGTGTCCCGGTTGTGGAGACACCGTGTCACAGAGCTGGCGCAGCACATCCATGCGGTTCCATGCCGACTGCCTCGCGGCCAATGCTTCGACGACCTCGCCCGCGGCGACCGGCGACGGCAGCAGCGGGTGTTGGTGGGCGTAGGCGACCGCAGACTCGACAACGGTGGCCGGGTCGACACCGAGCGAGCGGGCCTCGACTTGCCACCGTGTGCGCAGATCAGTGACGCCGAGGCCGGTCTTGCGGTTGCGGGTGTCGACAGCGGCTTCGCGTTCCATCGCCGCGTACTCGAACGATGTCGGATCACGACCTTCACGGGTGTGGAAGTCGGCGAGCTTGTCACCCATCTCGACTCCGATCTCGCCCGCACGTTTCGAGAACTGCTCCAACAGACCGTCACCGAGGCCGGCGATCTCGGCCTGGCCGTTCACGATCGGATCGAACACCATCCCGAACCGTGCGGTGACCTCGGCTCGAAGCACGGACTGGTACAGGTAGCCGAAGGTCTGCTGATGCTTCTTCAACGTCAGCGCATCCAGCGCCAACCAACGCCCGTCTGCGGTCTGGACCTTCGCGGAGATCACCACATGGGTGTGGAGCTGCGGGTCATCGGCCCGGCTCGTCGATTGGCGGAACACCGCCATCGACAGCCCACCGGTCTCGGGGTGGAGTCGGCGCGCCGTTGGAGCGGATACGGGTCGTCGACGCGTACTTCTCGATCATCGCCACCGTCGCAGCGACCGCGACGTCATGGCACTCGGCGAAACGTTCGTCACCGGTGAGGCCCCACAGCACCGACACCGACTTCGGTGCCGACAACGTCGCGTCGTACCCGGCGACCGCTCGGATCGTGTTGCCATGCTTGTCGACACGATCCGCCAACTCACGACCGAGGTGCATCCCCGTGTCGACGGGTGGTGGCCGGACAGGAGTGCTTCGAGGGCTTCGGTCGTCACCTCGCCCGACAGGCCGAGTCCCGGGGCTTGGGACCCGGCCCACACGCCCGGCAACTCACCGTCAGCTTTGGTGAGGTAGCCGGTGTAGTACGCGGCTGACGCTCCCGCACCCGACGCGAACAGCGTCGTCACCCGGATCACGACCACTCCCACCAGTGCGCGGGCACCTGTCTGGAAATTGAAGAACGAGCGAAGCGAGAGACGGACACGGGAACGGGCCTCAGACCTCGGGAAGGAGGGAGAGCTGGCCGGACGAGCGGCGGGCGGACGGAGACGGACGAGCAGCAGAGGAGGAGCGAGGAGCAGACGGAGGAGCAGCGCAGCAGGGGCGAGGAGCGGGCGAGAGGGCGGAGGGCTGCGACGGGCCGGCAGGCGAGAGGCAGACGGCGGGGACGGCGAGGCGATACGAACCGGCCTCGAAGACACCGGAGCGGGCGCGGGCCTGGGATGCGTCGATCACACCGAGATCGCGAAGGCGGCCGACGGCGCGAGTCACGGTGTCTTTCGCGAGTCCGAGCGATGACGCCAGCGCACGGATCGACACCTGCGCGACGACGTCATCGCCGTCGCCGGTGGAGCGTTGCAGCATCTCCTCGAGCACCACCCACGTCGTGGGACCGACGTGGCGTCGAAGCTCGTGTGCCGCGGGCCCGAGCACGATGGTGCGGCGGAGCGGGTCAGCGGGCATCGGAGGCTCCGCCAACGGGTGCCTCCGCGTCGCACAGCCGCACCACCCGACCGGTCGTCGCCAACTCCATCAACGCCCACCGGGGTACCCGCAGGCACTTCTCCCCGAGGCGTACGACCGGCAGACCAGAGGTGCCGCCCGAGTTCAGGTACTCGTGTGCGAGCTGATAGCCGAGCGAACGACCGATCCGCAGCACCTCCGCCGCCTCACCGAGCGTGAGCAACTGGGCTCGAACGGCTCAGAAAGATCCCCCAACGACGACATGAACCATCAGAAGTACACCCATGTCATTCACCCCGCAACCCCAATGTTTGCAGGCGTTCCGGACGATCCGGACCAGAAGACATCAACGGACACAGGAGGACATCAGAGGACACCAGACGGACGGTCGACTGTGACCAAAGTCACGAATGGCCGGACTGTACCGGCATTCGGGACACGGTCAGCGGCTGAGGATTCGCAGCGTTGCTCGGGCTCGGTCTCGAGCGTCAGTCTCGAGTTCGTTCCAGACCCGATGCTCGCCGGTGAGCAACTCCTTGCGTGCGCGAATGCGGCGCCGGTCCTTTGGAGTCAGCTCGGCAGCGAGGGCGAGTGGATCGCCGATCAGCGAGAGAAGAAACACGAAGTCGAGACGCTGTGCTGCCGGCGCGTCATCGACCGCGACGGCGAGGGCTTTGGCCACGACAGCTCCGAGCAGCGACGGCCGAGGGACATGACCGGATCGGGTGGCAGACGCGACCGGAACCAGTTCCGTCCGATCCAGCGCCTGAGTACCGCCAGGGACTTGCAGCGTTCGACCCGGCGGTGTGGTGGTCAGGTCGGTGCGCTCGCCGAGCCCCTCGGGAGCGAGTACGTCGATGGTCACTCGGTTGCGGCGATAGCGATGGGCGATCCCGTCGGGGCTGATCCCATCTTGTTCGAAGCCGAGATCTTCGAGTCCTGAGGCGAACGCGGCAAGCGGCCGGCCGGCGATTCGCGCGTTGACGAGCACGTCGAGGTCGGTCGACACGCGCGGCGGAGTGGCTCCCTGTTCGATTGCATGGAGGAAGACCATTTGACCGCCGATCAGCGTCCACTCCCCTGGGCGCACCTCGCTCAGCTCGATCAGTGCATCCCACAGTTCGTCGTCGTGGCCGGCGAGCGTCGGCAGCCGTACCGGTTCTCGATCGACGACAGGAAAGGTCACCGGTGCCGTTCGATCAGTTCGCGCCCGGCACGTTGCGACCGCTCGTCGTCTGCGTCGAGAAGATCGACAGCGACAACTGCCCACGACGCGATCTGCTGGTGGTCGTCGAACGGCCAGGCTTCATCGTCGACGACGTGGAGGATCGCATTCGGACGATCTGCGTCTTCGTCGAGGGCGTAGCGGTCGATGAGGTCGACCACATCTCCGGCACGCACGTAGACCTCGGCGGCGTCCTGCACGATCAAATCAGCGCGGTAGTGAGGCGCAGCGCTGACCCCTCCTCGAACGACACGACTATCACCAACGACCGCGCCGAGTACCGACGGGTGCGCGTACACCTCACGCCGTTCCGCCCGGGCTCGGAGTTGCTCGACGAGCCCGCCGAGACCGTGATCGGCAAGCCGCCTGCGGGCGCGTGACCGCTCGACTGGCGACAGCTCGGGCTCGTGTCCCGCTGCCAGTTCCAAGACTGCCCACGCCGACGATGCACTCCAGGGCCGGCCGGCACCATTGCGACGGAGTCGTTCGACATCGCCCCGATCGATCACCCAGCTTCGCCCAAGCTGCTGTCCCGCCAGCTGTCCCGACTCCAGTAGCTGACGGACGCGACGCGGACTGACATCCAGCACGTCGGCGACCCGAGCCACACTCAGCACATCCATATCTGAATACTACCGAGTTCGGAACTATTATGCAATGGCCGTTGAGGCTCCACAGAACCGAGAAGTCAGGATCCGCTGTCGAGGCGGGCGCCGAGTTCATCGGCTGCGGCACGGTCGCTGCGGTGTCCTCGATGCGCGTACACCTTCGCCAACGTCTCGACGTGATCGCCGATACGCGCGGCGACGGCGGGCAGGGATTCGCCCGCGTCGAGTTGTGTCGTGGCGTACCAGTGGCGAAGGTCGTGAAGCCGAACGTTGGCTGCGCCCGGCACCCGATCGGTGAGCCGCTTGAACGCCTGCGTCAATCGGTCGGGACGTACCGGCACACCACCGGTCGGGTCGATGACCAGGTCGGCGATCACGAACGCATCCGAGCGCAACGCACAGCCGACCTGCGACGCAATCGACAACTGGTACTCGCGGTGATCCCGAAGGACCTGACACGTCGTCGGGTCGATTGACACCTGCCGAGTCTGATGAGACTTCGGATCCTTCTCGATCAGTTCGCCCGACACCAGCCGGGCGACCGCGTGCCGAATCCAGATCGTCCGCTCATCGAGATCGACCGACGACCAACGCAACCCGCACACCTCACCACGCCGCGCGCCAGTCGCCGCCAACAACCGGAACGCGACGTGGTTCTCTGGGTTCCGACTCTCGACCGCAGCGCGTAGCAGTGATGCAACCACCTCGGGTGTCGGCACCGTTCGGGATTGACGGGGCACAGCCGGAGGGGTCGCGAGTCGCACGACGTTGCGTGTTGCCCACCCCCACTTCATCGCCTGCTGGAACGCGCCACCGAGCAGTGCGTGGTATCGCTGCACGGTTGCGGGTGACAGACCCCTCGATCGAAGACGGTCGTAGAAGTCATCGAAATCCTTCGGGCCGACTTCGCTGAGCTGTCGACGACCGAGACGGTCCGCCGCTACACCTCGAGCGATGCCTCGGTAGCCCTCGATCGTCCGCGCCCCTCGGCCGCGTTGCTCGAGATGATCGATGTGCGAGGTGAGCAGGCCGTCGACCGACAGGTCGGCTTGGGTTCCCTTCACGTCGATTTCGGCAACGAACTGGGTCAGTGCCTTGCCGGCGTCGCGCTTTCCGCCCCGGAACGAGCGGCTCACATACCTCGGTCGCCCAGTGATCGGATCACGCCCCGCGTACGCACGAAGCTCCCAGTAGTCAGGCTCTCGCTTGAGGCGCATGCTCCCTCGTGCCACGTTCGCCACGCTAGCCGATATGGGACACATATGGGACAACTGGCGATTCACTGTCTGGCGGTTCCGGCGAGAGGGCCATCTACCAGGTGTTATTCGGCGCCCCTGGCAGGGATCGAACCTGCGACACACGGTTTAGGAAACCGATGCTCTATCCACTGAGCTACAGAGGCGGGGCCGCATCGCACCAGCGTGCGGCCGTTCGCACGATATCGGTCTGCAGCGACGAGGACCGCAGACATCCGACAGACCTCGCCCTTGTCGAACTCGCGCCTTCCGCGCGCAGCTCGAGTTGGCGCCCAAGGCGATCGGTGGTCCCGGCGGCATGGCTCGAAGCGCTATAGCTTCGGGCTCGGTCCTGATCGAGCTCGGGAGGTGTTGGTGGCTGGAGTCATCAGTCTGTTTGGTGTGGTTCTCATCTGGCGGTTCTTCGTCCTCGTGGGTGAGACCGTCTTCGCAGCCGCCGGGCTGCCTCCCCGAGCTGCCCTGTTCGAGGCGCGGTCAGCGCTGGCCGGAGCCGGGTACACGACCTCGCAGTCGGAGTACGTGGTGCGCAATCCGGCGGCTCGACGGTTCGCCTCGACACTGGTTCTGCTCGGCTACTTCGGGCCGACCCTCATCCTGACGCTTCTCGGGGTCAGCTTCGTGCTGCCCACCGGCGAGGATCTGACCGCTCGCGCGATCACACTCGTCGTGCTCATCAGCGGCCTGGTCGTGTCAGATCGACTCGGCGTGATTCGGGCGCTCGGTGCGCGTCCGGCACGTGCTGTGGCGAAGCGCCTGCTCGTCGACGACACGTTCGAGACATGGATCGTCGTCGGCGACCGCGTGATCGCCACGATGCTGATCCCGAAGGACCCGGAGCAGGCCGAGCTGATGATCGCCGCCCTCAACGATCCGGGCGTCAGGGTCTTGGCCGTCGAACCGGCCGAACCCGGTCAGCCCACCTTCCCGGAGGAGTCTCAGATCGTCACACCGCGACCGGGAGACAGAGCGGTGGCGTTCGGACCGGAGAAGACCTTCGAGTCGTTGCGACGGAGCCCGAGCTGATCTCCGATGGTCTCGTGGTCTGACGACCACGCACGCGACGACGCTTGTCGTGCTCGGTGCCGGGCTCGTTGAACCCGCGCAAGTCCGTCCCGATGTCGTCACCGAACGGATCCGATACCTTCGGACCGATGTGTCGAGCGATTCAGCAGCTGGCATGCACCTTCCAGCTCTCGCAGCCCTGTCCGGCGTGATCTCCGCCGCCGGTTCCGTCCTGTTCTACGCGCTGATTGCAGCTGCGAGCTTCGTCGCGCTGACCGCGGTGCTCGTCGTGATTCGAAGTGAGCGCCCACGCACGAATGGCATCGCGTTCCTGAGCGGGTTCCTGCTGGGAACGGCGATCGGGGCGCTCCTGGGTTTGATGCTCGGCCAGGCGGCCGTCGAACGACTCAGCTCACACGAAACGATCGAGGCCGTGCTGGCGCTGCTCGTCGGGTCCGCACTCGTCCTTGCCGGCCTTGCCGAACGCCGGAACCCCAAACCACGAGGGGTCGAGACGGGTCGCACGAGCGCGATGGCTGCGAGACTGCACGATGTCGGGCCCGGCGCCGCGCTGCCGATCGCAGCCCTCGTTGGGTTCGGCGGACCCAAACGGCTCGTCCTCGCGTTTCTCGCCATGGCGTCGGTGAGCAACGCCGATCTCGGCGACGTCGAGAGTCTCACGCTGTTCGTCCTCTACGTCGCCGTCGCCACGCTGATCGTGTCGATACCGATCGGCTTCGTGATCGTCGGCGGCAACCGCGCCATCGCAGCTGTCGGCCGCGGAGAAGCCTGGCTCGACACGAACTCGGGGTTGCTGCGGGTCTGGGTCGCCATCGGTCTCGGCGGGGCACTGCTGATCGACGGCCTCCTCCGTCTGACGTGACGTTCCCGCGGTTCCCGCTGCCCAGGGCACGGGGAACCACGAGTCGGTCGCCGCATGTGTGTCGTGTCGTGCATGGATACGGTCTGCATCGCGTGGTCGACGTGCGGGCTGTGTCAGCATTCGGGGCATATGACCGCAACGACGTATGTGGACACCAGTAGCAGTGGCAATCCCGCCTTCAGCGATCGGGTGACGTCCGAGTACCTGACAGCGCCGGCAGAGCGCGAGGCGGCGATGACCCGCGGCGGCGTGGCGATCAAGACACTGGTCAATCTCGTCGTGCTCGTCGCCGCGGGCGCGTGGGGTTGGGCTTCGGCCACGAGCCCTGTCGCGACCGATCTCGGCGGGGGATACGCGAACGTCACCGTCACGATTCCTGGTGGATTCTGGCTGGCGTCGTTCGGCGCGTTCTTCGTTGGCATCTTCTGCGCGCTCAACCCGCGGCGGGCAGCCGTGCTCGGCATTCTCTATGCAGCGCTCGAGGGGTATGTGCTGGGCGCCATCTCGGCGATGTTCGAGGCCCAGACCGAGGGCATCGTCAGTGCGGCGATCCTCAGCACGGTCTGTGTCTTCTTCGTCGCCTGGCTCGTCTACGCATTGGGCATCATCAAGCCGACACAGAAGCTGGCGTTCGGCGTGGCGGCAGGACTCGGCGGGCTGGCGCTGCTGTATTTCTTCGTCTTCATCGTCTCGCTGTTCGACTGGGGATGGCTCTACAGCGACAGTTTCCGAACGATCGGCCTGGTCGTCACCGTGTTCGCGATCGTCCTCGCTGCGCTCAGCCTGACCCTCGACTTCGGCTCGATCGACGCTGGGGTTCGAGCCGGCGCCCCGAAGTTCATGGAGTGGTACAGCGCCTACGGGCTCATGGTCACGTTGATCTGGCTGTACCTGTTGATTCTGCGTCTGCTGGCCCTGCTCTCGCGCAACCGCTGATCCCGGGGCCGGGAAGGCGAGTGTTGCCGTCGGACTTGCCATTGTCTCCGGGAAGACAGCGGCCCCTGCGCTGACGAGGGCGATCGCGACGGCGGTGCCTGCGATCAGACCCCAGCCTGGCGACGACGAGCTCGGAGTGGTCCCGTTCGGGGATCAGGTCAGGCGACGATCACGTGGTCGACGAAGCGGGCCAGAGCGCGCAGTTTGCGGTCCGGCACCAGTTGGTCGACCGACAACGAGATGTCGAGTGCCGGGTTGAGCGTCACCGTCAAGACCGGTGCTGCCCCGGCGAGGTGATCGATGTTCGTCATGGCAACGGCCCCGGACTCGGTACGACGAGAACCGGAATGTCGGTGAACTCGAGGAGGTGTTCGGTTTGGCTGCCGACGTAGCGAGCGCCGGGTCGCCGCATGTCGGATCGCCCCATCACGATGAGATCCGCTCCCCAACGAGCGGCGACGTCGAGCAGCGCGTCGAAGGGGTGCCCGTCGTGGCACACCGTGGTGCTGGCCGCGACCCCGGACTTCGTCGCCAGCGCTTGGACGTGCCGCAGCACGGCGTCTGCGTCACGACCTGGTTCTGCGACGGTGACGAAGTGCAGCTCGATCGGCCGGTCGGCTGCGATGCGAATGGCGTACTCGGCAGCGGCCAGTGCCGGTGCGGAATCGTCGACGGCCACCATGACTCGATTCATCATGTGCGCACCTCGTAGTGCTCGCCGACGTTCTGTCGAGGGGATGTCTGCCGTCCACCGGCGAGGCGGACCCGGAGTGCCTCTTCGCGGTCCTGTTCGTCGAGGTCGAGTTCGAGTGCTCGCAGGTCGTCTTCGAGACGAGGCACGAGTCGATCGCCGATCGCCCGACGACGTCGGCGCGTCGTCGCGAGTTCGGCGTCGAGGCGAGCGAGCGCAGTGCGCGTCGCTGCATGCGTGGCCGCGGCATCGAGTGCCCGATGGTGAGCCTGCATCGTGGGCGCCAGCGTCGCCGATGCCGTGAGATCGGGTTGCACCGCCGGCGTGCAATGGACGTCGCCGGGATAGGTGATCCCCATCGACACCTGCCAGTCGATGGCGATCTCGGCAGGTTGCGGACCCTGGGCGACGATCACGTCGAGTTCGTCGGTCGCCCCCATCGCACGGGCTCGCTGGAGCCACGTGGCGGCCTCGTCGGCCGATCGGTCCCAGGCGTTGCGAGCGCGTTCGGCATGCACGTCGAGCCGGGCACGCTCACGCTGCAATGCCTGCTCCTTGCTGTGGAGCAGGTCGACTGCGCGGCGGGCGAGGTCGAGCCGGGTGATCACGTGGAGCCGAGCGGCGCGGCTGCGCGCCCCGTTCATCGTCGTGGTCATGGCGCCGTCTCCCCGTCGTCGGGTGTGTGCTCGGTCGTCGGGGCCGAACCGTGATCACGAATCTGTTCCTCGGTCACCATGGTGAGTTCGCGAGCGGGCACCATCATGGCAAGCCGCCAGAGTTGATCGAGCGTCTCGTCGAGGGTGCGGGCGACGTGAGGGTCCTGGTCGACGAAGTCGGTCTCGAAGTGCCGGGCCAGCTGGAGGTACCGCTGCTCGGTCACCGACAGCACGTCGAGCCCGATGAGCGCGCCGAGGTCCTGGGCGCTCCGTGCCCGGGCGAGCAGCGACAGCGCTTGGGCCGAGATCGCCAGGTGGTCGTCGCGAGTGTGGCCCGGACCGGCGCCGCGCCGCATCAGCCGCGACAGCGACGACAGCGCATCGACGGGAGGGTAGATCCCACGAGCGGAGATGTCCGGCGACAGGACGATCTGGCCCTCGGTGATGTACCCGGTGAGATCGGGGACCGGGTGGGTGATGTCGCCGGCCGGCATCGTCAGCACCGGGAGCTCCGTGATCGAGCCCGGGCGTCCTGTGATCCGTCCGCACCGCTCGTAGATGCTGGCGAGGTCGCTGAACAGGTAGCCCGGATAGCCGCGTCGGCTGGGGACCTCGCCGCGGGCGGCCGACAGCTGGCGAACGGCGTCGCAGTACGCCGTCATGTCGGTCAGCACGACCAGGACGTGGTGGCCGAGATCGAACGCGAGGTGTTCGGCGACCGTCAGTGCCAGCCTCGGCGTGAGGATGCGCTCGATCGTCGGGTCGTCAGCGGTGTTGAGGAACAGTGCCGCCTGGCCGTCACGGATGCGCTCCTCCAGCCCCTCGCGTACGAGGTCGGCGTCGGCGTTGGTGATGCCCATGCCGGCGAAGACGACGCGGAACTCGGCGCCCTCGACCGTGGCGTTCGCGGCGATCTGGATCGCCAACTCGAGATGGGGCAGGCCGCCCACCGAGAACACGGGCAGCTTCTGCCCACGGACCAGCGTCGCCAGGCCGTCGATCGCCGAGACACCGGTGAGCACGGCATCGCTCGGCACGTCGCGCCGCGCCGGATTGATCGCACTGCCGGCGACGGGACGTCGCTGCGAACCGACGACCGCCGGACCGCCGTCGAGCGGAGCGCCGCGCCCGTTGCTGATACGGCCGAGCCAGCGCTCCGTCACGGGGATGTGGAGCGGCGAGCCGCTGAACGCGACGCGGTTGCCCGTCGTTCCGATCCCTGCGGTGCCCTCGAACACCTCGACGACGGCGAGATCCTCGTCGACGTCGATGACCACGCCGTGGCGGGTCCTGCCGTCGGCCATGTGGATCTCGACGTACTCGTCCCACCCGATGCCGTCGGCGCCCGACACGAACAGCAGCGGTCCGTCGACACGGCTGACGTCGCTGAGCTCGACGGGTGCCGTCAGCGCGCCGGGGTCGTGGTCGGTGCTCACGGTGCGAGTCCCTCGAGTTCCTGCAGCAGCCGCTCGGCGGTGTCGTCCACGCCGTCGGCGTCGCCCGGTGCTGTCTCGTCCTTCGCCCGGATGAGCGGTCCGAAGTCGAAGTCCTCGAGCACGCTGGCCGGGACACCCGCTCGCCCGAGGGTCTGCATCGCGTCGTGCACATCGAGCACCGCCCCCACGAGCGCACGTTGCTTGGACAGCTCGCAGAACGAGTCGTTGTCGCTGAGCGCGCTCTGTTGGAGGATCGTCTCAATGATGAGTCGAGCGACCAGCAGCGTGATTCGTTCCTCGGTCGGGAGTGCGGTCAGGCCCACGAGATCAGCGGTGTTCTGCAATCGATCGGATTCGCTCAGCAGCGATTCCAACCGGGACCGTCGGGCCGCCCAGTCGGGGTCGCCGTTGGCGGCGTGCCAACGAGCGACACGGTCGCTGTCTCGGGAGAACGACCGCTGCCATGCCACGGCCGGGTAGTGGCGCGCGTACGCCAGTTCCCGGTCGAGGGCCCACACCGCTTGGACGAAACGTTGGGTGTGCGCCGAGACGGGTTCGGTGGCATCCCCGCCGGGAGGTGACACCGAGGTGACGATGGTGACCGTCCCGTCGCGATCACCGGTGGTGACGACCCGCCCGGCCCGTTGGTAGAACGCCGCGAGCGATGAGGGGAGGTCGGCGGGATAGCCCTGCTCGGCAGGGATGGCACCGGTACGGCTCGCGAGCTCGCGTCGCGCCTCGGCCCAGCGTGAGGTCGAGTCGGCGATGATCACGGCATGGAGCCCCATGTCGCGGTAGTACTCCGCGACCGTGACTGCCGTGTAGATGCTGGCCTCTCTGGCCATCACCGGCATGTTGGAGGTGTTGGCGAGGATGACGGTGCGTTCGAGCAGACGACGGTCCGTCCTGGGGTCGACCAACTGGGTCAGCTCGGTGATGAGGTCCGCGAGTTCGTTGCCACGTTCGCCGCACCCGACGTAGATGATCACGTCGGCGTTGCCCCATTTCGCAAGCTGCTCGAGCAGCACGGTCTTTCCCTCGCCGAACCCGCCGATCACGGTGGCACTACTCCCCTTCGCGATCGGCTCCAGCACGTCGAGGACCCGCTGCCCGGTCAGGAACGGCTCGCGGTCGTGACGCCGGCCCGCGTGGGGCGCGGCGTACGGATCGGCCACTGGGTCGTCACGGCGATCGGGTTTCCGCCGACCGTCGCGATGGCGTCGGTCGACCCGACGGCGCCTGCGGCGACGATGTCGTCGACGTTCCCGGTGATGCCGGGCGGTGCGACGACGAACTGCTGGACACCCGTCGTGCCGTGAACAGCGGCGATCAGGTCGCCGGCCTGCACCATCTCGCCGACGTCGACCAGTGGCTCGATGTCGAACTCGCTGGTGGCCGGTCGGGTCAAGCCGCTGTGACCGAGGAAGTCGTCGGCCTCGGCGAGCGGGCGCAGCAGGCCGTCATAGATGCCGCCGAGCAGGCCGGGTCCGAGTTCGACGGTCAGCGCATGTCCCCTGGCCCAGGCGGGCTGTCCCACCGAGAGTCCGCCGGTGTACTCGTACAGCTGGGCAACGGCCCGGTCGTGATCGATGGTGATGATCTCGCCGGGGATGCGGCCGTCGCCGACCTCGACGTACTCGAACAGCACCGCCGGACCGAGGCCGGACAGGTGGACGACCGGTCCGTTGACCCGTTCGACACGGCCAGTCAGGGGGCCCGCCGGCGAAATGTTCAGGTCCATGATCGAGTCACCTCGTCGGCGAGGACGTCCAGCGCACGGTCGGCAAGTTCGGGGAGCGAGTAGTCGACGCGTCGCGATCCGAGTTCGGCCACGATGCCCCCACCTGCTGTCGGGTCGCGTTCGATCACCGCGTCGTCGCCGAGCTGTTCGCGAGCGACGCGCTCGAAGTGGTCGAGCAGCGTGGGGTAGCGCGGGTCGTGGCGCATCTCCAACGCTGCGGCGTGGGCTGCGTCGACGAGGCGGTCGTGGGTCCGGGCGCGGGCCCTGAGCACGGCGTCGTGGGCCTCCGCTCGGGCGTCGGCGATGCGCTGGTCGAGGCTGGCGCGAGACGCGCGGGCGCTTCGCCGCTCGATCTCCGCCACTTCCTCGTCGCACTGCTGCTCGACGTCGGCGATCGAGGCCTCGACCTCACGTGTCGCTGCCGCCACGAGTGCTTCGGCCTGGTCGGCGGCGTCGGCGAGCAGCGCCCGTCGAACCGTTTCGAGTTCGGGCGCCGTCGACGGGTCGTTGGCGGCGTCGCGGACCTCGACCTCGGCGGTCTCGGCGGTGCGGGTGTTCATGGCAGCTCCACGGTGAGGACGTCGGGCCGGTCCGCCAGGTTCGGTCGGAGCGCGGCGGCCGCGTCGGCCGAGAGGATGACGAGACCGACGTCGTCGTCGAGGTCGTCCCAGGCGCGTTCGATCTCGGCCTCGGTCGCGGCGTCGACGACGCGCACGCCCGCCAGCACGAACCCGACGAGTCGATGATCCCGACCGAGCGCGACGACGGTACTCATTGCGGGGTCACACCTTGCCGAGGATCAGCACGGCAACGATGAGCCCGTAGATGGCCACACCCTCGGCGAGCCCAACGACGACCATCGCCCGTCCGAACAGGTCGGGTTGTTCGCTGATCGTGGCGAGCGCTGCCGATCCGGCATAGGCGATGGCGATGCCCGCACCGAGGGCCGATGCGGCAACGGCAATGGCAGCACCGATGAAGGCCGCGCCGCTGTCGTTCGTGTTGGTCGTGGTGGCCTGTTCGACGAGAGCAGGCGTCGAGGTCGACATCGCCGCCGCGTCGGCGGAGGGAGCAGACGAGTCACCACCGAAGTCCGCGGCCAGGATGGCCAGCGCCAGGGCGAACGTCACCGCCATCGTCACGGTCACGAACCGGAACATCGAACGGGGCGTTCGCGCCCGGGTGAGGGGGATTGCGATCGCGATCGGGGTCGCGAGGATGATCGTGAGCAGCCAGGGATTCATGGTGTCTCCAGTCGTTGGGAGGGGATGTGCCAGGGGGCGAACGGCCGGCCCTGGCCGTCGAAGAGGCGCGAGAACATCTCGTAGTACTCGAGCCGGAGCGCTTGGATGGCGCCGACGAGGGCGCCCAGGGCAAAGGCCGCGAGGTTGCCGATCGCGAAGAGCACGATTGCCCCGGCTGCAGCTGCGGGGTTCGCTGCGCTCCAGAGGCTCACCGTTCCAGCCCACACGACTTCAGTGATCACCGCATGCGTCAGACCGAAGGCGGCGAGCCGCGCGAACGAGACGATGTTCGAGCCGAGGCGCAACAGGGTGTCGAACATCTCGACGACCGCCTCGGCGATCCCCGAGCCGCTCACCCCGGCCGCGACGATCAGGCCGACGAAGGTGAGGACGACGCCGACCACGAACACGGCGACGCCGGCGTTGCTGACCCAGGCGGTGGACGTGGCCGTGCCCGCGACGAACGTCAGCACGCCGACGAACAGCGCGGCGCCGGCGATTCCCGATGCGTGGTACAGCGCGACGCCCGGTCCCGACTCTCGCCACCGGTTCACCACGGCCAGGGCGAACGTGATGGCCAACAGGACGCAGCCGACGATCAGCCCGGCGATCAGCAGCCGTGTCGGGTCGTCGAGGGGGCGGAACCACAGGGTCGGGACCAGCCCGGTCGGTCCGAACGCCTCGCCGTAGAGGAAGCCGAACACCGTGGCGGCGAGACCGGCACCGACGAGGAAGGGGGCTGCGGCGTGGATGGTTCGCCATCGATCGCTGTGCACACGCCCCGCAACGATGCCGATCGCGACGATCGCGAGACCGTGGCCGACGTCGCCGAACATCATCCCGAACATGACCATGTACGAGACCGCTGCGAACAGTGTCGGATCGAGATCTCGGGACGGGACGGTGCCGTACGTCGTCACGAGCGGTCGCAGCGCCGTGTTGACCGTCCCATCGTTCTGGGCGGTCGGCGCCATCAGACCGCGTCGGATCGGGAGCTCGGCGATGGCGCCGCCGTGCGGGGCGATCCGCTCTCGGAGGTCGTCGAGGTCGCGTCGGGTGATCCAGCCGGGGAGCACGGCACAGCGGTCGGTTCGTGCGGCTGCTTCCATCTGCTCCTCGAGTGCCGCTTCACCCAGCATCAATCCGACGTCGGCGAGCGCTTCGAGCTGTCGGGGCTCGACCGGTTCGGCGGACAGCTGCGCCGGGATCGCCGCATCGGCGTGTGCGGCGTCGACGAGTTCGGCGAACGGACCGCCGGTCGATTCCGATGGAGCGTCGGGCTCGAACGTGCCGGCGTCGGCCACCTCCACGAGCACGGCGCGCAACCGGCTGCTCGGTGCGACGACTGCCGACCGGACCATCGGGGCAGGGACGAGCTGGTCACGCCACGGCATCGAACACCTCCGTGACGAGCGGTGTGCGGCCGGCAGCTTCGATCGCTGCGTCGACCCGCCAGAGATCCACCAGAAGCAATGCCATGATCGCCGCCAGGGCGTCGCGCCCGTTCCGGGCGGCGGCGACCACCCGCTCGGAGTCGGCGGTCACGCGGCGCAGCAGGGCGATCTCGGCGAGCCAGAGATCGGCGGTCGATGCGACGTCGGCGAAGATCCAACGCGCCGACTTCGGCAGGCGTTCGGTCAACTCCGATGTGGTCGAAGCATCTCGCCAGGCCGTGCCGAGCAGGCGATCGAGTTCCCGCCCGGTGGCCTCGGGGATCGATCGATCGAAGGCGAACTGCTCGCGGGCGACGAGCAGCGCGGCGCCACCACGCGCCCAGGTCTCGGCGACCGGCGCCTGGCGGGCGAGTCGACGTGCCCACGCCACGTGCAGGCCCAGGGCGATCGTCGCGCGGTCGGCGCCGCCCGGGTCGCCCCACGTTGATCGGGCGAGCACGTCGCGTACCTGGTCGGCCGAGCGCAGCGTCGCGACGGCGGACCACGCCACTCCCAGCGTGCCGAGCGGGATCGGCGCCGTCGGCGTGGTGCCGGTGGAGAGCTGGGCGAGGTGCGCCTCGATGTTGGCGATCTCGACCGGCGCAGCGAACGCCCGAACCAGTCCGCTCGACGCCGGTGGCAGCCAACCGGCGAGCACCCGCAGCTGCCAGGCGGTCGCGGTCGCTGCGGCGCGCCGGGCGATGTGTCGGTCGGCCGTCGACGGGAGTTCGACGCCATAGACCGTGTTGCGGAGATGGTCGCGGGCCGACGGCCACGATTCGGCCGCGGCGATGGAGCGAGCCACGTCGGCACCGATCGTGCGCCTGAGGAGCGCACGGCCCCGGGTCGAAGCGGCGACCCAACCCGCCGTCACGGTCCGTCCTCCTGGTCTGACTTGGCATCGACCTCGCCCGGCGAAGCCACCAGCGTGGACCAGATCGTCGCCACGACGGCATCTGCCAGTTGCGGGATCCGGGTGTCTGCAACTGCGCCGATCCGTGCGATCTCCTGCTCCGCGTCGCGCTCGACGTCGGTGATCTCGCTCGGGCCCCGTTGCTCGTCCTGCTGGACCGCTTCGGCGCGAGCGATCGCGATCCGATCGGGCAGTTGCGCTCGGATGGCGTGAGCACGTTGCTCGCCCTCGCTGCGCAACCGGTCGGCCTCGGCGTGGCCGGCAGCGAGCAGCTGGTCGGCCTCTGCTTCGAACCCTCGGAGCGTCATGGTGAGGGCCGCGATCTCGTGTTCCTGCTGCTCGTGTCGGCGCTGTTGTTCGCCCTCGGTCGGGGCCCCAGGGGTTCCCGATGGTCGGAGTCGCTCGAGGAGTTCGCTGAGTCGGAGCATGACATCGAGATCCTTCTTCCGGTCAGATCCTGCTCCTCGGGTGCCGGGTCGGGTAGAGGCCTTGGTCGTCTCCCTTGCTCAGCGGAATGCTGCATCGACGCCGGGTGTGAGATCGAGCACAGGGAGCGTTCCTACGCCGCCGACCCGCACAGGCAGAGCTGAGATGACGTCGAGGGCGTCAGCGTGGATGGCGACCGCGGCGATCTTCGCCGGACGACGCGCGTCGGCCGAACTTCTCGGCGGTGAAGCCGAACGCGCGGAGGTCGTCCTGCCACGTCGCGGGGTCCAACCCGGCCTTGCGGAGGAGGTGCGTGAGGAACGACTCCGCAGACGGCAGCTGCTCCCACACCGACGGAAGAAACACCGCTCGCCTCGAACCGGCCACGATCATCAGGCCGCCGACGCCCGGTTCGAGTACGTCGAGCAGGGCGTCACGCGACGACGCGACGATCGGTGCGAGCGGTGACAGGAGCGAGATCTCGATGTCGAGGTGGTCGTAGTCGACCGAGCGCAACGCGGGCAGACGCGGGTCGTCGAACGCCGCCGACCACGCGTGCCGGGCGACGGAGACACCGACGGCTTCGTCGGTGTCGATCGACCCGATGCAACCGTTCAGCTGTCCGTGGACGTTCAGGGTGACGAAGGCGCCGACAGCACGCCGCAACTCGTCCGGCAGTTCGGCCGGCGTCGGCACGGTGGGCCGACGGTTGCGGAGGCCGTCGACGATCGCCTGCTCGGCGATGTCGAGCAGCAGGTCGGTGTGAGAAGCGGGCGGGCACTCCCCCGTCGGTTCAGGAGACGGCGAACGCGCCATATCCCACCACCCGGTGACGGTCGCCAGCGGTGTCGCCGGAGTTGCGGAGGTCGAGTTGCTCGACGGACAACCCACGCTCGGATGCCACCTGCAGCAGTCCACGCAGCGGGTACGCGCCACATGCATCGCTGTCGCCGACGGCCTCGGGCCGGCAGGCCACGATGGCTGCCGCAGTGCGCGCATCGAGCCTCGTCGCCTCGTCGTGCCGGTGGTAGTGGGACAGATCGGTGCTGATCACGACCAGCGTCTCGGGTCCGCCCCAGCACACGTCGAGCACCGCCGCGACCTCGTCCGCCGTGGCGTCGCCGACAGAGAACGGCAGCAACGCGAAGTCGTCGAGCACGCTCTGGAGGAACGGGAGCTGCACCTCGAGGCTGTGTTCGTCGGCATGCGCACGATCGTCGACCCGCACACCCGGCACCTCGAGGGCGGTGGCGCGAGTGTCGGCGTCGATCGGCACGATGCCGAGCGGCGTCTCGAACGCGTCGACGCCGGGAACCGCGAGGCCGCGCACGTACACACGGTGGCTCGGCCCGAGGAGGACGACTCGCCGAATCGTCGATCGGGCCGGGATGATCCGAGCGTACGCGCTTGCGGCGATCGCCCCCGAGTACACGTATCCGGCATGGGGCACGACGAGGGCCTTCGGGACAGACGCATCGGCGGCCGGGATCACGGCATCGGCGAATGCCTCGCGGACCGCCGAGCCCAGCGAGTCAGGAGATCCGGGATAGAACGACCCGGCGACCGCCGTTGGACGCACTCGCACGGGCCCGCCGCTTGCGTTCGGAACAGCTCCAGCAATCATGGCGATGCTCCAGTCGGCCCTCTCCGACTCAGCGTGACGGGTTGACGCCGTTGGCCCCAGTGCCCGGCAGGTCCCTCGAACACACCGGGAACGGCCGTGCCGCACGTCGTGCAGTTGCCGCTGTCGTCCAGCCGGTACTCGCCCAGCACGTAGCCGTCGCGTGGGATCACGTTCTCGCCGCAGCCGGGGCAGTGGGTGCTGCCGCCGTCGAGGTCACGAACGTTGCCCGTGTAGGCATAGCGCACGCCGTTGTCCATCGCGATCCGACGCGCACGAGTGAGGGTGGCGGGTGGCGTGGGACCACGGTCGAGCATCCGGTAGTCGGGGTGGAAGGCGGTGAAGTGCATGGGCACGTCCGGTCCGAGGTGCTCCACCACCCAATTCGTCATCGCGTCGAGTTCATCGTCGCTGTCGTTCATTCCCGGGATGAGCAGCGTGGTCAGCTCCACCCAGACGTCGGTGTCGGCCAGGTACTCGAGCGTGTCGAGGACCGCACCCAGTTCGGCGCCACAGGTGTGCTTGTAGAAGTCCTCGGTGAATCCCTTCAGGTCGACGTTGGCGGCGTCGAGGTGACGGTAGAACTCGGCGCGCGGTTCGGGCGAGATGTACCCGGCGGTGACGGCGACGGTCTTGATGCCCACGTCGTGGCAGGCGTCGGCGACATCGATCGCGTACTCCATGAAGATCGTCGGGTCGTTGTAGGTGAACGCCACGCTGCGGCAGCCGAGCTCCGACGCGGTCCGGGCGATGGTCTCCGGCGATGCCTCGTCGGCGAGGGTGTCGATCTCCTTGGACTTCGAGATGTCCCAGTTCTGGCAGAAGCGACAAGCCAGGTTGCACCCTGCGGTACCGAAGGAGAAGACCGACGAGCCGGGCAGGAAGTGGTTGAGCGGCTTCTTCTCGATCGGGTCGACGCAGAATCCACTGGAGCGGCCGTAGGTGGTGAGGACGATTCCGTCGTCCTCGCGGGCGCGTACGAAGCACACACCACGTTGCCCGTCGCGCAGCTTGCACTCACGTGGACAGAGATCGCACTGGACGCGGCCATCGTCGAGGCGGTGCCAGTACGTGGTGGGAACGGTGAAGCGATCCATGGCCGATCAGACCCCGGGATGGGACTCGGTGAGGTCGCCGACGACGGTGTCGATGATGTCAGTGGAAGACATACGATCATGCTACGCCATGTATCAGCTTTTCTTGCTTGTCCACAGCAAGATCATGGAGAGGACGCGACAGCCCCGCCCTCGCGGGTCGAACGACTCTGGCCCTGCCGATCGCTTGCAGCTCACCATGAGACATGAGTTCAACACCCCAAACGCGCCAGTGCCCGTACTGCGAGCTGGTGTTCAGCTATCACAACGAAGTGCAGGACCACGTCGTCCACGACCATCCCGAACATGCTGCGTCGGTTGTCGGCGTGGAGATGCGCGAACTTCCCCACGACTGACCCGGTACGTCACTCGAGACCGAGACGGGCCACAGGTTGGTCCTCGGAACTCGCAGCGGGGTGCCGTCCCATGGGACCGGGACGGAGTCGGTAGACGCGCACCTCGCCGATGTGACGGAGGTTGCGGTGCCCGAGGCTGCGCAGAGCGAACCTGCGGTCGCCGGCGAGTTCGTCGCGGAGGCTCTGGTTGACGTTGACCGCGCCGGCCCGGCCGACCGCGGCAAGGCGGCTCGCCGTGTTGACCACCGGTCCATAGAGATCGCCATCACGCGCCAGGATCGGTCCACTCGCCATGCCGATCCGTAGGCCACCCAGGATCGGATCGTGTTCGACGGCGTCGGTCAACTCGAGAGCGATGAGTGCACCCTGAGCCGGATCGACGACCGAGAACATCGCAGCGTCGCCGATCATCTTGACGATTCGGCCGTCGTGGCCGACCACGACGTCCTGGACCAACGAATCGAACCGGCCAACGAGGTCGGCCAACTCGCGGTCGTCGAGATGGAGGCTCAGCTCGGTGAAGCGCACGAGATCGGCGAACCCGATGACTTGCGTTTCGCCGCCTGGCGACGAGGCGAGCACCACGCGCCGTCGAGCAGCGGCGCGCAGGTGCCGCCGGAACGAGTAGTCGATCACCTCCGACATGAACGGCACCAGCTCCCCGGCGCGGACCGCGAGCGCGCTGGGGTCGTCCGCCACCTCGTCTCCGTTGTCAGCGCTGGCTGCCGCCTCTCGACGTTCGACCGAACGCGCTGCCCCGGCGTCGACGACAGCGGTCGCGACATTGGCGAGCGACATGCCGATCACCCGAGCGACCTGGAGTGCGATGTCGGGATCGACGAGGCCGTCCTGTGTCAGCGCGACCAGCGACTTGAGAATCGCGACGTCATGCTTGCTGAACGAGCGCTCGTCAGCGTCGGTGTCGACGAAACCCAGTGCCCGCCAGAACGACCTCACGACGTCGACCTCGACTCCGACCTTTGCGGCCAAGTCGTCGATGGTCAGCTTCGCCTTGCCCGGGAGCACGACCGCATCGATCGCGAGCAACTCGGCGGTGCCGCTGGCTTCGGCCGCATCGATCGTCTCCGGCGGCATGCCCAGCGCCTCGAGGACCTCGCGGACGGTCCGCGCTCGCTTCAGACGGAACCTGGGCACGCGAGCAGACTACGGACCGTCAACGCCTGGCGCCCCGTCCGGAACGCGCCGATCTCGGGTGCATCGAGTCGGTTCGCTGTGTGTGCGTCCTCAAGCGGTGCACCACGGCGATCCGAAACCCGTCGAAATCGGTGGCCTCGCCGAACGAGAGGGTGCGGAGCCGCCACGGCGAAGCGCTCGCCCGGCTTGAGTAGGTTGACGAACATGGAAGGCGACACAAGTACTCGCACGCTCGCGGAGGCACTGGCGGAGCCGCGTCGACACCGCGACATGGATCTGGCTCTCCAGCCAATGGACAACTTTGCCAGCACGCCGGGGGGCCCGAACGGGCAGCCGCTCAGCTTCTGGGCCGCCTGGGACCTGGGCGACCGACCCCGGAGGATCGCCTTGCTCCTCGACGACTGCCAGGAGGAGTACCGACCCTACGCCGAAGGCATCCTGTCGAATCTGGTCGAGTTGGTCGACGCATTCCGGACGGTCCAATCAGGCAGCGACGGGGTCGAGATCGTGTGGAGTTCGTGGACCCGCACCTTCGACGACGGGATCAGTAATGCGATGGACCGGTGGTATGGCCCCAAGGGCCTCCGCCCCGAAGAGCCGGAGAACGCGGCGTACGTCTTCACCGGGGCGCCGGGCATGGAAGTACTCTCCGAGATCGCTCCGACGCACAACGAGGTGGCAGAGGGTTGGTACTACCACGGCAAGCACCTCGACATGTTCTGGACCTTCGACGAGAACGGCGACTCATACCTCGACGAGAAGTTGAAGGCCGAGGGCATCGACACGATCGTTCTGGCGGGTCTCTGGACCGATGAGTGCATTCTCAGTACGGCCTGCGCCGGCAGTTCACGTGGATACGACGTGGTCGTGGTGGGTGACGCCGTCGCGACCGCGACAGCGAATCAGGAGATGGCGCTGACGGTCGCGAACGGCACCGTCGCCAACGTGCTGCCCACCGATGACGTGATCGGCTACATGGAGAACGACTTCGTCACCGGCGCGCCGGGAGCGGTCAAAGGTGTCCGGCACCCCGACGGACGAACGGACGACTGACTGAGCACAGCCGGTCGGTCGACGTTGCGACCGGTGGGCGGTGTCGGTTGAGCGACGGTTCAGGTGACGTAGGGGATGACGTCGGCGCCCGTCGGGCCAACGACGACCGCGACGTCGTGACCGGCGTCCTCCCGAATGCGGGCGACGAGTTCGTCGATGTCGATGTCGGGCATCGGCGAGTCGTCCTCGCGCACCCACGCTTCGACGGTCACTCCGGTGGCGGCCGCCAGCCGTTCGGCGAGTTCACCGTCGCGCGGGGTGATCAGTACGAGATGCGTCGCATGCGGGGGCGCCGGCGCTGGCGAAGCTTGCTCGGCGACGGCCCGGTCCGAGCGGAACACGCCGAGGTGGTACCACGCGATACCCGTGACGGTGATCAAGAGCGCAAGCCCGACCTGGGAGGAGTCGAGCGTCTCGGCACCGAACGTGCCATCGAGCAGACCCTCGATTCCGACGAACAGCACCACGATCAGGCTGATCAGCGCGGTGAGACCACCGACGCCGAACAGGACGACGAGATACAGCCGGCGGGTCAGCGAGCCGATCTCGGCGGACGGGTCGGCGTCGCACTGTCTGCGGATCCGTGACCAGGACATCCACCACAACGGCAGGCCGATCACACCCAGGACGACGGACAGAACCAGGCGATTCGCAACGTCGAACGGGTCTCCCGTCGCTCGGACGGCGATCGACTCGAACAGTGCGACGAGGGCAAGCGTGGCACCCACGACGGTCGCGACGAGACCGGAAGCCGCCATCAGATAGTCGTACGCCCTGAGCGGTTCGGACCGGTCGACGGAGCCTCCGGTCTGCAGCACCCTTCGGTGGTACTGCCACGTCGCCATCCCCGCCATCAGGAACGCGGCGGCCACCGGGACGTACTCGAAGTGCTCGCTCGGCAGGTCACTTCTCGGGTTACCGAGGTACCAGACGGCGGTCCAGTAGGCGATCGTTGCGCTGGACGAGATGGCAACGACGAGGCCGCCCAGCGTGCCGAACAGCAACACGAACACGTGCCAGACAGACGTCCGCTCGGCCGTCCGGTAGCACCTCGACCAATGCCAGACCCACACGACGGCGCCGACCCCTGCCGCGATGAGCCAGGCCCCGAGCTCTGACGATTGATGACCGGCCGGCAGGCGCTCGACGACCGAGGCGTAGATCTCGTCGCCGGCGACGAAAGCGACACCACCGAGACCGATCATCATCGTGACCAGACCGGTCAGGCTCCCGACGGCCAGGTGCAGGTCGCCGGAGAGGCCGTAGGCGGGCCGCAGCCAGAACCAGTGCATCGACCACACTGCAGCCCACACGAGGACCGGGGCGACGCCCCGCCACTCGAAGTCGTCGACGCCGAACACTCCCTCGAGAAACTGGATCGCCGTCACGGTCCACACGATCAGGGACGAGGCGAGCGCGATGTTCAGATAGGCGGCCCACGCCAACGAGGTGCGCTCACCGACGTCGTCCCTCAGGCGACCGCGCGCGAACCGCAGAAGGAGCGCGTACGCGGGTCCAGCCACGAGCACGAACGCGAGCCCGAGGGCGAGTGCCGTTCGTTCCTCATCGGACCAGCCGGAAGTCAAGAGCGTGCGGCCGATCATCGTGGCGCCGACCGCACCGAGGGTCAGGGTCACGAGCATGAGGCCGTAGACGAAGAGGCGGCGGACCGAGGTGGCGCGATCGACATCGACCTCGTCACCTCCTTCGCGTCGATGTCCCAGCAAGCGGACGATCGCCCACGCGATCGACCCGAAGAATGCCAGCTGTATCAGGAGGCCCAGAATCGCGGACAGCACCTCCATGACGCCTCCTTGGTCGTATGTGAAACAGCTTGTACAACGATTGTCGCGCCGATCATCGGGGGTATCCACCGACCTTCGGCCCAGCAACCGAGGTTCGACGACCAGGAAGAATCCGGCGACGACGCGTCGGACCCCGAGGACCTTCTTCTCTTCACACCATCACGAACTCACCGGATGATCGAGACATGAGCCAAGACGTCGCCAATGGTCTCGTCGGTTCGAGTCACGTCGATGCGCGGCTCGGCCACGAAGGGAGGCGCATCGATCTCGACGACCTCACCAAGCGCTACCGGGTCGGCGATACCGACGTCACGGCCCTCGACGACCATCAATCTGCACGTCGACGAGTCGGCGTTCGTCGCGATCGTCGGACCGTCCGGCTGCGGCAAGACGACGCTGCTGAACATGATCGGCGCCCTGGACACGCCGACATCCGGGTCGGTACGGGTGGCCGGGATGGACCTCACCAGCGCATCGAAGGCCGACCGGTCCCAGCTGCGACGGCACGGGGTCAGCTTCATCTTCCAGACGTTCAATCTGTTCCCGGGCCTCACGGCGCTCGAGAACGTGCGTTTCGGGGCTGACGCGGCGGGGGCGCCCGATCCGGACGAACGGGCCCAGCAGGCGTTGGTCGACGTCGGGCTGGCCGACCGTCATCGTCACTTCCCGCACCAGTTGTCGGGTGGTGAACAGCAACGTGTCGCGATCGCCCGTGCCTTGGCGACCGGCAATCCGATTCTGCTCGCTGACGAACCGACCGGTGAGCTCGACTTCCGGACGGGTGTCCAGATTCTCGGTGTGCTCGAGGAGCAGGCCCGCGCCGGGATGACCGTGCTCGTCGTCACGCACAACCGTGAGATCGCTCGTGTCGCCGACCGGGTGATCGAGCTGTCGAGCGGCCGCATCGTCTCCGACGGGCCGCCACCGGGCGGCAAGGCCGACATCGGCGATCTGCAATGGTGACCGCTGCGCGACCATCGAATCGATGGTTGGGCTGGTGGTTGCGCTGGTCCTGGCGAGACTTCCGATCCCACTGGATCGCGGTGGTCGCTATCGCGCTCGTCCTGGCGATCGGAACCGGGGTGTACGCGGGACTCGGCAGCACCGCGGAGTGGCGACGTCAGTCCAATGACGCCAGCTTCGCTGCATTGGCGATGCACGACCTTCGCGTCACCCTGAGCCCAGGGACATTCGTCGAGCAGGGTGCGCTCGTCGACGCGATCTCATCGATCGGTGACGCCACGTCCGTGAGCGGCGTCGCCGAACGTCTTGTCGTCGACAGCCAGGTGGACACCGGAGCCACGGGTGGATCCGAGTCGGTACTCGTTCCGGCCCGGCTGGTGGGGATGACGTTCGGGTCGACGCAACCCATCGACGACGTCTGGGTCCGTGACGGCATCGCACCGTCCCCCGATCCGGCCGACGGCAGCGCGGTCCTCGAAGCCAAGTTCGCCGACCAACACGGCCTGCCGGACGAAGGAACGGTGCTGGTCGCCGGAGGCCGCTCCGTCACCTACACGGGACTCGGCGTTGCGCCGGAGGACTTCTTCTACGAGGGCCCCGAAGGAACCATCCTCGCGGCCGGAGAGCTCGCCATCATGTACTTGCCGTTGGCTGCGGTACAGGACCTCAGCGGGCACGAGGGGATGGTCAACGATGCCGTTCTCCTGCTGGTCGACGGTGCCGACCGCGACGCGATCGAGGCCCAGCTCACCGAGGCGATCTCCAGCCTCGGTGTGAGCGCCACCGTCTCCACCCGTGAAGATGCCGATGCCGTCCGGGTGCTCTACGAGGACATCGACAACGACCAGCGCTTCTGGAACGCCTTGTCGGCGCTCGTGCTCTTCGCGGCGGCGCTCGCTGCGTTCAATCTGATCAACCGGATCGTCGAGGCCCAACGCCGCGAGATCGGCATCGGGATGGCACTCGGCGTGCCACGACGACAACTCGCCGTCCGCCCGATGCTCATCGGTGTGCAGGTCGCCGTGCTGGGGACGATCGCCGGCCTCGTCGTCGGGTTCTTCGTGGGCAGGGCGTTCGGGAACCTGCTCGAGTCGTTCCTGCCGCTCCCCCGACACCGCACACCGTTCCAGTACGACGTGTATCTCCGCGCCGCCATGCTGGGGATCGCGATCCCGATCGCCGCCAGCGCCGTCCCCGTCTGGCGGGCGCTGCGCGTGGAGCCGATCAACGCGATCCGCACCGGTCACCTCGCGGCCAAGTCCAATCGGCTGACGAACTGGACGGGCCGACTCCGACTGCCCGGATCGACCATGACCCAGATGCCGATCCGCAACGTGATGCGCACCCCGCGCCGCACGGTCCTCACCGCAGTCGGCGTCGGCGCAGCGATCACCGCGCTGGTGGCCGTACTCGGCATGCTCGACAGCTTCGGTCGAACCCTCGACCAGGCAGACGCCGAGTTCACCAAGGGCAACGCCGATCGGGTCGTCGTCCAGCTGGACACCTTCTACCCGAGCGACTCCCCCGCCGTCGACACGATCTCCGACACGCCCGCTGTGGGACGGATCGACGCCGGACTGCGCCTTCCCGCCACGGCACTCGGCCCCGAACCGGACGACGACATCGACCTCCTCGTCGAGTTCGTCGACATGGAGGACGCTGCGTGGACCCCGACCATCGACGAGGGCGCCGCGACGGTCAGCGGGGATGTGCCAGGGATCGTGCTGGCCGGCAAGGCCGCCGCGGATCTGGAGGCACGGATCGGCGACACCGTCACCCTCCGACATCCGCTCCGCAGCGACACTGGCGGCTTCTCGATCGCCGAGACCCCACTCGTCGTGACCGGCATCCACTCCAATCCGATCCGAACGTTCGCCTTCTTGGACATCACCGACGCAACGCACTTCGGACTCGCAGGCGTCGTGAACGTCGTGCAGGCGTATCCAGCCGACGACGCCACCCGTTCCGACGTCCAACGGGCCGTGTTCGGGGTGCCGGGCGTGACGTCCAGCCAACCGGTCGCCCGCATCAGCGAGGCCATCGACGAGGCACTCGACCAGTTCCTCAGCTTCCTGCTCGTCACCGCCGGTGCCGTGCTGGTCCTCGCCCTCCTGATCGCGTTCAACGCCACTCGCATCACCGTCGAAGAGCGGCGGCGGGAGCACGCCACGATGCGCGCCTTCGGGCTCCCCGTCCGAACCGTGCTCGGCGTCGTCGTCAAGGAGAGTGCCATCGTCGGCATCATCGCCACCGTCATCGGTCTCGTCGGTGGTGTGGTCTTCCTCCAGTGGATGTTGACATCGCTCGCCGCGACCACCCTCCCCGACGTGGGGATCGACGTCTATCTCTCACCGACCACGATCGTGATCGCTGCGGTCGTCGGGATCGTCTCCGTCGCCGTGACACCGCTCTTCCTGGTCCGACGGCTCCGACGCATGGACCTTCCCGGCACCCTCCGCGTCGTCGAGTGACGACACCGGGCCGCACCCCCCGGCTCTCGATCAGTGATCGGGCGGACCGTCGATGGTGATGCTCGTCAGCAGTTCCTCTTCCTGCGCGAAATGCAGGCGGAGAATCGCGTCGAGGGCGTAGAGGATCCGGCGCGCCTCGCTCCGGTCCTCGTCGCTGAAGCCATCGACAGATGCATCGTCGACCAGCCGATCGAGCAGCGAGGCGAGGTGGAAGATCTCCTGGTGCGTGCGGCTCATCGGCGCCAACGGGTCGCTGCCGCCGAGGCGCTCGGCGACCCCCGGATAGATCCGCGATTCGTCCTCGCGCTCGTGCGGCACGACTTCTTCTGCGATCCGCTCAGCGACCTCGCGTAGCGAGGAGAGCGCGGTTGCCTCGTCGGTGGTGTCCAGACCGAGAGCGACCGACCGAAGCTCTTCGAGGACCAACCTGAGCGGCCCATGCCCTTCTGCGAGCTGATGGCTCCACGAGTCGGGCACCGATCCGGTGTGCCGCAACGACCGCGGCGGACGCAGCGCCCGCAGCGCCGTGCCGATCGCCAACACGTCGATCACCTCCTGGGCAAGCGCCCCTCCCACCGGCGCGAGCAGCCCGACCGCTGCTGCACCCATGCCGACGAGTGCCAAGCTCATTCCGAGCACCACGCTCTGACGAGCGATCGCCCGCGCACGTTTGGCGACGACGACTCCGGCAGCCAACCGGTCGAGCCGATCGACGATCAACACCACGTCGGCCGCCTCCGACGACGCGGTCGCACCCCGGGCGCCCATCGCCACCCCGAGGTCGGCAGCGGCCAGCGCCGGGGCGTCGTTGACACCGTCGCCGACCATCACGGTGATCCCAGAACGTTTGGACGATTCGGACCGCACCACATCGAGCTTCTCGGCCGGAGTCCGATCGGCGAAGACCTGATCGATACCCAGCGACATCCCGATCGGTTCCGCCACCTCGAGCCGGTCGCCGGTCACCATCACGATCCGATCCACGCCCGAGCGCCGCAGCGCTCGCAACGCTGCCGACGTGTCGGCACGCAACTCGTCGGTGAACAGAATCAATCCCACCGGTTCAGCGTCGACGACCACCACGGTTGTACTGCAGCCCTCCCGCCGAGCCCGACGCTCAGCGGCAGCCAGCCACGGGATGCGTTCCTCCACGTCGACAGAGGAGAGCGCACCCACCCACACCTGACGCCCCCCGACGGTGCCGCCCACACCGGTACCTGGCTGCTCGACCACCATGGCGGGTTCGATCAGCGCCAACCCTCGATCACGGGCCTCGCTCACCAGCATCGCGGCCAACACGTGCGGTGACGCCTGTTCGACGGACGCCGCCAGGGAGAGCACGTCTGCAGCTTCGGTGCCCGGTGCGGTCACCACCGCCACCACATGCGCCCGCCCGGCTGTCAGCGTGCCGGTCTTGTCGAACAGCACCGTGCGTGTCTGCCCCATCGCCTCCAAGGCTGCACCGTCTTTGACCACCACCCCGTTACGCGCTGCGCAGGCGATCCCCGACACGACCGCAACCGGAGCGGCCAACACGAGCGGGCACGGCGTCGCGACCACCAACACAGCAAGCACCCGCGTCGACTCGCCCGTCACCAGCCAGGTGCCGGCCGCGATCGAGAACACGGCAGGAACGAACATCACCGCGTATCGGTCCGCCAACCGCACGAACGGAGCCCGACCCACGCCAGCCGACTGGACGAGCCTCACGATCCCGGCGTAGGAACTCGCCGACGCCGATGCCGACGCCGACATTCGGAATGCCCCGCCGGCGTTCAGTGACCCACTGCGCGCCCACTCTCCGACGTCACGCTGCACCGACTGGGACTCACCGGTCAGGACCGACTCGTCCAACACGGCCGGTTCCAGGACGTTCCCGTCGACCGGCACGACCTCGCCGGGCTTGACGAGCAGCACCTCACCCGGCGAGACCTCGTCGACCGGCACGGTCTCGAACTGATCCTCGACCAGCCGGTGAGCGACCTTCGGTGCCAGCGACAACAACTCGGACAACGATCGCTCGGCCCGACGGTGCGCATACTGCTCGAGCGCGTCACCGGATGCCACCATCAACGCCAGGATCACCCCAGCGAGCTCCTCGCCCATCGCCATCGAGCCCACCAAGGCCACCAACGCCACGACATCGACAGCCACCCGACCCTCACGCAGTCGGGCGATCGTCACCAGGACCAGATCCACCACCACGACCGCTGACGCGACCGACCACACGGCGACAGCAAGATCCTGCGCACCCGCGGCCGACGCGACGACGCCGACGACCAACGAGCAGGCCACGAACGGCAACAACGCCCGACGAATCGCTGCAATGAAACCATTGCTCACTCCACCAGCCTGGTCGCAGCCCCAGCGCGCAGACCAGAGCACAACGTCTGTCACCCGACGGCGGGGACCTATGCGTTCACGAGCACCGGTGGCTGTCGAAGATCAGCAACGCGCACATCATCTGGGTGCGCGTCGTGGCGCACTTCGGAGGCGTCGAGATGATGATGTCGCCCGGTCGGTGTTCGAACTTCGACGACCGAGCGCTGTCGGACGCCATGCTCTGGTAGCGCTTCAATTCCGACCCCATCCCCGGCACGGCACATCGCGGCGTTCCTCGTCAGCGTCCGGATCTCACCCGCCGACGGAGACAACCGGACCGGCTCTGCTCGGTTCGTGTCCGCTCACCCGGAACGGCCCGAGCCAGTAGCGTCGCCTCCGACATCCAGACGGGGAGAGCCAACGCATGGAATCGAATCCGGTGATCGAGATGCTCGGCCGACGGCTGCGACTCGCCGTGATCGGTGGCGGGCCGGGCAGCTTCATCGGTGCGATGCACCGCGCCGCTGCTCGGCTGGACGATCGCTACGAGATCGTGGCCGGCGTGCTGTCATCCGATCCCGAGCGATCAGCGACCGCGGCAGCAGGACTCGGCATCACATCCGACCGGGCCTACGCAACGGCCGAGTCGCTGTTCGCTGAAGAGGAAGCCCGCCAGGACGGCGCCGACGTCGTCGCGATCATGACGCCGAACGACAGCCATCACTCGTACGCGGTCGGGGCGCTACGGCACGGCTTCGACGTGATCTGCGACAAACCGATCGCCAACACCCTCGCGGAAGCCGTCGACGTCCTCGCCACGGTCGAGGACACCGGTCTCGTCTTCTGCCTGACACACAACTACACCGGGTACCCGATGGTCCGCCAGGCCCGGGCGATGGTCGCCGACGGCCTGCTCGGGACGCTGCAGTTGGTCCAGGTCGAATACGTCCAAGGCGGCAAGGCGGGCGAACGAGACCCCGACCATGAGGGCTCGCTCCCCTGGAGGTACGACCCTGTACGCGGTGGACCCTCACTCGTCCTGGGCGACATCGGCACCCACGCCCACAACCTCGTCCGGTTCGTCACGGGGCTCGAGGTGACCGAACTCGCCGCCGAGGTCGGCCACATCGTGGCGAACCGTCTCGTCGACGACTACGCCGGAGCGCTCCTCCGATTCGACAACGGCGCACGCGGATCGTTCTGGGTGACCCAGGCCGCTGCGGGCGTCGAGAACTGTCTGCGCCTCCGGGTGTCGGGGACCAAGGGGACGCTGGAATGGATGCAGGAGGTGCCGACCCAGCTGACGTTCAAACCGCTCGGTGCGCCCGCCGAGACGCGGACGCCGAACGGTCCCGGCACGCTGCCACTGGCCAGGCGAGCGAGCCGCATCGTGGCCGGCCACCCGGAAGGGTTCCACGAGGGATTCGCAAACATCTACGCCGACGCGGCCGAGGCGATCGCGGCCCGGCGAGCCGGCGTCGACCCTGATCCGCTCGCGCTCGTGTTTCCGAACGCGGTCGACGGGGTCAGAGGCGTCGCCTTCGTCGAGGCCGCCATCACCTCCGCGACGAACGACGGAACCTGGACCACGGTGGGATGACCATCGGCCGCCTCGTGTCAGTCGGGAGCGATCGTGATGTCAGGCGGTGATCTGCCACTCGATCGTGGCGTCATCACCCATTGGGAGATACGAACACCGCAGACCGGTGTGAATCGACCGATCGAGGTGGGCGGCGAGGTTCGGGGCGACGGCATCGACGCGACGAATGGCATCTCGGATTCGGGCACTGACGGCCTTGCGAGCCCGTTCTGCCGGATCGTTGGAGTTGGTGCGAATGCGTCCCCCGAGACCGGTCGTTCGCCGAATCTCGACGAGCAGTTGTTCTCGCTCCTCGTCGAGTTGGTCGACTCGGCCGATGTCGGCGTTCGACTCGGCTTCGTCGCGCTCGACGCTGAGTTCATCGAGTCGGCTCCGGTAGGCACGAAGTGCGTCGAGGTCCGTCAGGTCGTCGCGACTCGCACTGACGACGGCGGCGGCTCCCGTCAGTTGGAGCGCTGAGACTTCTTCACCCCGGTGACGGACGAGCGTCACGATGTCGGCGAGCCCCTTCACGTGGGTGAGGCTGCCGCCTTCATCACCCCACGAAACCTCCCAGATGTTTCCATTGCGAATGAGCGCAGCCGGGCGGGCGACTGCCGTGGCGACGGGTCGGTCATCACGCGCCTCCAGCGCTGAGAGTTCGGCTCGTCCCAAACGCGCCCACACCACGGCACCGAGTCGATCGGAGATTTCGACCGACTTCTGCAGCATCGCGACGGCGCGTTCTCGATCGCCGAGCGCGCCGGCGAGCATCCCCGATGTATGGGCAAACGGCCCGGCGAACGCCACGACTGCTCCATTGACGCCGCAACTGTCGGTGAGTTCGGCGATGTCGTCATCGAGACGGCGACACAACTCGGTGTCGCCGAGCGCGATGGCGGCCTCTGCGAGGTGAGCGACCAGCACCGACCGCAGGTACGAGCCTTCGCTCTGCCATCCCCCCGCCTGCTCGACCAACTCGACCTCGCGGGCAGCGTTGGCAACATCACCGGCAACTGCACAGGCACCAGCGGCGACAGCGTGGGCGAGAACCGGGGCGCCTTTCCACCACCGGACGGCGTCAGCCGCGAGAGTCTCGAGTCCGATCGGCTCGCGTCGCGCTCGTTCCAGGGCGACCCGCTGGGACATCAGTACGTTTCCGGCATCGGGTTCGTGGATCTGCGTGCCGAGCGCAGCTGCATGATCGATGCGTGACTGCGCCGCGTCGATCTCGCCTTCCAACAGGGCGAGGGCGGCGCGGCGTGTCGCAACCATGTACCGATCGTGAGGCTCGTTGCGCTCCTCGAGGAGTTCGAACCACTGATCGAGCACCACCCGGAATCTCGCGGACCCGGATTCGAGCAACCCGTTCGCCTCGAGGAGGAGGCCTTCAGCTCGCCGATCGACATTTCCCAGCCGCCCGCCAACGGCAGCAATCTCCTCGCCCAGTGCCGCTCGTTCAGCACCAGTGCCCGGACCCCACAGCGCATCATGGCGGGCCAGCAGGCAGTCGACCAGCGTCGTGTCGTCGTTCGAGTCGCGGCCGAGCACAAGCGCCTCTTCGCTGAGCGGTGCGGCGCGATGCCGGTCCTCGGCCACTGAGTGCTGCAGTTCTCGGGCCAGCGCGGCCGTCAACTGCGCTTGGCGAGCGAGGTCGATGCCGGTCACGGCCGCCAGGGCGGATTCGAGCAGCTCGATGGTCTCGTCGCGGCGGGCGGCGAACTTCGCTCCGAGACGTTGGACGGCCAACGCCACATCGGCCTGCCGTCGTGGGTCGGGTGCAACCGCGGTGGCTTGACGGAGCAGGTCGCGAGCGGTTTCCGGATCTCCGGCGCGTGCCCGATACCCCGCCTCGTCCATCAGCAGTGTCGTGAGCATGTCCGGTGGGACTCGCCAGCCTGCGTCTGCGGAAGCATCGCGGACACGGCTGAGGTGCTCGGCGGCCTCGACGAATGCCAGACGACTGCATTCTTCGTGCGCCGCCTCGTTCGCCCAGTGGACTGCGCGCATCGGGTCGGTCACGGCGATCGATCGGACGAAGTGCCGTGCGAGGTCGCTCGGCGGCACTCGCGCGCCACTGTGATGGCGTGCATCGAGGGCTTCGCCGACTCGACCGTGGAGGTGGACCCGGGAGGAGAAGTCGAGTTCGCTGTAGAGCGTCTCGCGATAGAGATCGTGGGTGAACCAGAACTGGTCACCAGCCGTGCACGTCACGAGCCCGGCATCGAGTGCCGGTTCGAGGTGCTGGATGATCATCGCCGGAGACTCATCGCGCACGGCGGCCAACACATCCGGGAGTAGTCGGTTGCCGAGCACGCTGGCAGCATCGAGAACGAGTCGGCTCTCCTCGGGCAGCGTGGTCAGGCGACGACCCACTGCACCGGTCACCGCGGAGGGGAGTTGATCCTCGATCCCCAGCTCGGAGAGTCGTGCCAGTTCGCTGACGAAGAGTGGGTGCCCTCCGGTGCGGCGATGCAGTTCAGAAGAGAGCGTTCGTGCGGCTTCTGGGCCACAGATGGTTTCGACGAGTTCGGTCACGTCGTCGACAGCGAGCCCCTCGAGGTGGATGTGTTCAGCCCGGGACTGGGTGGTCGCGAGTTGGGTGCGAACGGCACCGTCGAGTTCGTCGTGGCGATAGGCGCCGATCACCAGCATCTTGGACCTCGCGGGAGCAGCGACGAGGTAGTCGAGAAGGTCGAGTGTCGACGTGTCGGCCCACTGCAGATCGTCGATCACGACCACGACGTGGTGATGCTCTGCCACACCTTCGAGCCACCGCACGGCGGCATCCAACAGCAGCACACGATTGCGGTCGGAATCGTCGATCGACGCGGCATCGGAACCAAGATCGCGGATCAGGACCGACAGGGCCTCTCGGTCATGACCGGCTGCCGCGACAGTGATGTCGGGTCCGACAGCTCGAGCGACATCATCGAAGACCTGCATCCACGGCCAGAACCCCGGTGCCCCCTCCCCGTGCCAACAGGTCCCCCAGCCGATCACGGTTGCCTCGGCCGCCAAAGCATCGAGCATCGCCTGGATGAGTGATGTCTTTCCCATTCCCGCTTGACCACTGACGAGAACGGCCGATCGGCGCCCGCTCGTCGATGCGGTCGCTGCCTGGCTCAATCGCTCGAGGGGGCGCTCGCGACCGATGAGTCGGAGTTCGTTCCGTTCGAGCATCGCACCCCCGTTCTGGCCGGTCGGAGAATCGCCAGACGAGATCTGGCGGTGAATCCCACGGTTCTGGCGCCTCAAGCATGACACCTCACCAACGAAAGGACGAACAATGACATTCGATGCAGCTCAGTACAAGATCACGACCCGACAACAGTGGGAGGAGTACGCCGGCGGTTGGAACGCCTGGGCACCCTTGCTCGAGACCTGGCTGGGCGAGGCAACCCAACGGATGCTGGATCTCGCCGGCGTGGACAGCGGCAGTCGAGTGCTCGATGTCGCCGCCGGGGCTGGCGGCCAGAGCATCGCAGCGGGTCAGCGTGTCGGCTCGGACGGATCCGTCGTGGCGACCGACCTGTCCCCGACGATCCTGGAACACGCAGTCGACGCTGCCAAGGCTGCCGGCCTCGACAACGTGACGAGCCGTGAACTCGATGGTGAACAGCTCCACGACCTTCCAGGCGAGAGCTTCGATGCTGCGATTTCACGGGTCGGGCTCATCTACTTCCCGGATCGGCACCAGGCATTGACCGGCATCCACCATGTGTTGCGGGACGGCGGTCGATTCGCGACGGTGACCTACTCCACTGCCGCCACGAACGGCTTCTTCTCGCTCCCGGTGTCGATCATCCGCGACCGGGCGCAGCTCCCAGCACCGGCACCGGGCCAACCCGGTCCATTCAGCCTCGCCGATCCAGAAGTGGTGGAGCGCGAGCTGATTCAGGCCGGATTCCAGGATGTCGTCGTCGACGTCATCGATGCCCCCGTTCGGCTTCCGTCGGCGGCCGAATGTGTCCGGTTCGAACGTGAGTCGTTCGGCGCGCTTCATCAGATGCTCGGCTCGATGACCGCTGCAGACCAGGAGTCGGTGTGGGCCGACATCGAATCAGAACTCGGTCAGTTCGAAAACGACGAGGGCTTCGTCGGACCGTGCGAACTCGTCGTTGCGGGAGCGACACGATGAGCACTCGAGGAGAGTTCCGAGTCACCGCCGTACAGGCCACACCGGCCTACCTCGACCGCGAGGCCACCCTCGACATCGTCGCCGACCAGATCGCCGAAGCCGGTGCCGACGGTTCGAACCTCGTCGTGTTTCCGGAGTCGTTCGTGCCTGGCTACCCCGACTGGGTCTGGCGCATGACCGCAGCACAGGACGGCGAGTGGTACCAGCGGTTCCACGATCAGGCCGTCGACATCGACGGGCCCCATCTCGACAAGGCGCGCGCTGCTGCCGAAGCCGCTGGGGTGTGGGTGGCGTTGGGGATCACCGAACGAACGGCTTCGGGCACGCTCTACAACGCAGTCGTCTACATCGACGACCGCGGCGAGATCGCCGGCCTGCACCGCAAACTGGTCCCCACCGCCGCCGAACGGACGGTGTGGGCGAACGGGCAGGGCCCGATGCTCACCGTCGTCGACATCGGCGGCGTGAAGGTCGGATCCCTCATCTGCTGGGAGAACTACATGCCCCTCGCCCGAGCAGCGTTGTACGAGAAGGGAATCGACGTGCTGCTCGCGCCGACCTGGGACAACAGTGACGAATGGGTGCCGACGCTGCGCCACATCGCCAAAGAGGGCAGGGTGTTCGTCGTCGGCGTGACCGCGTACATCCGAGGCTGTGATGTACCGACCGACCTCCCCGGTGCAGCGGAACTCTACGAGGATGCGGAGGCGCCGCTGTCCTACGGGAACAGCTCCATCGTGGCCCCCGGCGGGGAGTTACTCGAAGGCCCGCTGCTCGGCGAAGCCGGGACGGTCACCGCAACCCTCGACCTCGACCTCATCGCGTCGGGCCGGCGCGCGTTCGACCCGGTCGGCCACTACGCCCGGCCCGACGTTCTTTCACTCACCATCAACACACTTGGAGACAGCCATGAATGACTTTCCAGCAATCGGCCACGTCGCCGTGACCGTCAGGGATCTGGCGATCAGCCAACCGTGGTACCAGCAACTCATCGGCGCTGAGCCGGTCCTCGACGAACCAACCGCCGGTGGCTTCCATCACACGGTGTTCATGATCGGCGACACGCTGATCGGGCTCCACGAACATCCGGACGCCGTTGACGACGGCGACACCTTCACGGAGTTCCGTGTCGGGCTGGATCACATCGGTTTCGGGTGCCCCGATCGGGACGCACTCGTCGCATGGGAGAGCCGGCTCGACAGCCTGGGCATCGCGCACGGAGGCATCGTGGACGCCCACTACGGCTCAGGGCTGAGCTTCAGGGATCCGGATGGCATCGCGCTCGAGTTCTTCGCTCCGCCGCCAGCAAACGCCTGAATCCTGCGGAGGCGCTGAGGGGGTCAGCGACGTCGGCCGACCACGAGCGCAGGCAACGCAACGACGGTCGCGAACCAGCTCAGCACGATGATCGAGCCCAGGAAGATGCCGACGATCACATACGGGGTCAGCGACGAGAAGAGCAGGGGCAGGAAGCCCACGGCGATCACCGCGGCGTTGCGGGTCAGCGCACGAGCCGGTTCCTCTGCGAACGCTTCGATCGCGGCGACCGAACTGCCGAGGTCGGAGCGCAACTCGCGGAATCGCTCGACGAAGTGGATGGCGAAGTCGACACCGATTCCGAGCACGAGGGTCGACAGCACCGCGATCGGCATGTCGTAGTCCTTGCCGATCAGACCGATCGTGCCGTACACGATCATGATCGTCCACAGCACCGGCGCAATCCCGATGAGCGCCCACACCACCGACCGGAAGAGGATCCCCAGCAGCACGAGCACGATCGCCAACGTCACCAGGAATCCGGTGAGCATTCCCTCGACCATCTCGTCCTGCCACACCAGGTTGAGATAGGTCTCGCCGCCCCATTCGGCGGTGACACCGTCCGGGAGCGGTACCGCCTCGAGTTGCTCGGCAGTGACGTCGAGCACCGACTGCATCGCCTGGTTGTCGCCGTCTCGGAGCTGCAGCCGAACGTTGGCCTGATCTCCCGCCGGTGTGATCAAGGTGGCAGTGAGGGGCGACGCCAGCGCGGCTCCGGCGAGCGCCGTCGTCGCGTCGTCTCCCGTCGCTCCACCGATGAGGTCGACGTACGACGCCGACGTCCCGACGATCGGGTCGTCCTCCCACACGGCTTGCAGCGCGGCAACCGCAGCGACCGTCTCGCTGCTGACCATCAGCGATGGGTCGTCGGCGCGCACGTACAGGCTGGCGCCGAACGTGCCCGGCAGTTCGTCGTTGAGACGTTCGGTCGCCACGCGCACCTCCTGGCCGGGGCGGAACCAGTTCACCGGATTGTCGTTGACCTCGATCGTGCCGATCAGCGGCACCGAGAGCACGGCGAGCACCGCAGCCCCCAACAGCACCGGCAGGCGGTGGCGGCTGGCGCCGATCGGCAACCGGCGCACCACGCCGGCGAACCGTCCGTCGCCTGCAGCACGGTCCCCGACCGCCTTCGCGATCGACGACTCCTTCACCAACATGAGCACCGCGGGGAGGATCGTGAGCGTGCCGAGCCAGGCGACGGCAACACCGATCGCAACGAAGATCCCGAACACCCGAACCGGTGGAATCGGCGTGAGGGCCAGTGCGACGAAGCCGACGACGGTGGTCAGCGTCGTGAACGCGATCGGTCCGGCGAGTTCGTCGTAGACGGTGCGCAGCGCGGCTCGACGGTCGCGAAGTCGCCCATATCGGTCGAAGAACTCGCTGATGACGTGGATCGCATCGAGAATGGCGATCGGCATCAGGAAGATCGGGATCATCGAACTCATGATGTGCAAGGTGTTGCCGGTCCCGATCAGCAGCCCCATCGCCCAGATCACCGACAGCAGCGCGAGCAACATCGCGGGTCCCACCAGCACGACCCGCCGGAAGAACACCAGCATCAACGCGAAGATCGCCACACCTGCCATCGGTGCGAACACCGCCATCTGTACGAACATCTGGTCGCCGAACGCCTCCTGCGCCAGCGGCAAGCCGGCGACGTGACGTTCCAACGCAACGAGTTCCGGTGACTCGTCGAGGAGTCGATCGATCTCATCGCTCACCGGCACCGCGTCGGACTTGTCGTCGAGCGGCACGAAGAATGCGAAGGTGTCGCCGTCGGCCGACAGCACGTTGCCGGCGAGCAGCGGGTCGATGGCGATCTGATCCGCAATCGCCTGCGCTGCCGCGTCAGTCTCCGGGCCCGCGTCCGGGATCGCCGTGCGTACCGAGATCATCGTGTCTTCGGCCACCCCGCCGATCGCGCTGATCGAGTCGTGGAACGCCACGGCGGCGTCGATGTCCGACGCGGTCACCAGACTCTGATCGGAGAACAGCCCGACCACGACCATGTCGCGGGTACCGAACGTCGTGCGGATCTCTTCGTTGAGCACCCGGACCGGTGCGTCGGCCGACAACATGCTCTCGGGGTCGGTGTCGACCTGGACTCTGACGAACAACGCCAGCAGCACGATCGTGATGACCGCCGCGATCGCCACCACCCGCTTGGGCCAACGCATCGATGTCTCGACCAGTCCGAGCGAGATCCGGCCGACGAACCCTGAGGCTCGGTGGTGGTGCGCCGGGCCGTGGCCGACTCCGGCGAGCACCGCATCGACGTCGATCGCATCGTCGGTTTCGGGGCCGGTGTCCGCCTGTTCGTCGACGTCGATCCCGTGTCCGGATGGATTCATACCCCGGAAGGTACCAGTACCCGAGAGCTCCGGACCCGGTGCCGGTCACACGATGTTCAACGTGTCGAGCACCACCGCTGCGAACTCACCGTCGCCATCCACCGTGCAGCACTCGCGCCAGTCGCAACGCTGGGTTCCCCAACGAACGAAGTCGTGCGCCGACGACTCGACGGTGGCGGCGACGTCGCCGGCCAGTCCTTCGGAGACCACGATCTCGGAGCCGTCCATGCGAATCGTCCACTCGCCACCGCCCGGTCCGGTGAGCCGGAGGCCGAGCGGTTGGGTGATCACCGGCTCGAGCTCGCCTGGCTGCATCTGAGGGATGCCGGCCAGCATCCAGTCGATCCCCGGGCGGATCTCGGCATCGGCGACCGCAGGAACGTCGGCAGCGATCGGGCCGGTCGGTTCGAGCAAGTCGATGCGGAGGTGGCAGTAGTGATCGAACGCGAACGCGTTGGCGACCATGTGCATCGGGTAGGTACCGAGGTCCGCGAGCGGGCCCAACGTCGACGCGGTCGGCTCCTGCTGCATTGCGTCGAGCACGCCGAACCAAGCATCTGCGTACCGGTCGTACTCGGCGAGCAGCTCCTCGACCGTCCAGTCCTTGCGAGGGGCGACCAGGGCCTCCATCGCCTCCTCGGCCGTCATCGCAGGAGCGGGTTCGTCAGGTGCTGGCGTCGGGTCGACGAACTCCTTCTGATTCGACGTCACGTGGGCGAGGAGGTCCTGGACTCGCCACCCCTGGCATCCACTCGGCTTCGACCAGTCGTCGGGGGACAACTCGGTCAGCACGTTACGGAAGTGAGCGTGGATGGTGCGCACGGCGTCGACGGCTTCAGTGGTCATGGTCCGAATGGTGTCAGTCGGAGCTCGGCGTCAGCGGGTCGGAACGTCAACGTTCGACGAGGCAGGCACGCAGTCGATCGATGGTCGTCGTGGCGATCGGAAACGAGGCAACCCAACCCGCCAGCGAGCCGTGCTCGGCCGCAGCCCGGTCGAGCACCAACTCCATCGTCTCGGCCGGCGCCCGGAACAGGGTCTCGGGCAGTCGAGCGACCGGTGGGTCGTCATCGAGCGGGTTCGCGATCATCGCCGAACGTCGCCGATGTGCAGGACCGTCGGATCGCACGTAGTCGGCGACGATGTCGTGCGCGCCCACACCGATCGCCGCGTGGACCAGAGCGGTCATGAGCCCGGCTCGATCCTTGCCGAAGGCACAGTGCACGAGCACGGCACCGTCGGCGAGGTGTTCGGCAACGGTGTCGAGCACTCGGCCGACCTGCTGGTGGCTCTCGTCGAGCATCCCTGCGTACAGGTTCGCCATGTCGGTCGGCGTGTCGAGCGGAGGGGGGTCCGAATGATCGACGACCTGGTCGACCAGAGGGACATGCGTCGTCCTTGCCGGCTCGACGAATCCAGGCGTACGACTGAACTGGGTCTGCTGGCGAAGATCGATCACCGTCGCCAGTCCGAGCCGGTCGATCTCCGTTCGGCCGGTCGCGGTGATCCGGATCGGGTCGTCCGAGCGATACAGCAGGCCGCGCCGGACGGTTCCACCATCGGTGGTTGCCCAGCCGCCGGCATCACGGAAGTTCACACAGCCGTCGACCTCGACATGCCACTCGGGAAGTGGATCCGGACTCACTGGTCGGCCACGACGACGAGGTCCGCTCTCGACCGGCTCGCCTCGACGAGTACCGCGTTGGCAGCATCCGATCCGTGTGCGAAGTCGATCGCATCCGCACGGTCGCGCCCGAACTCGATGTGCCGGGCGACCAGGCGAGCGATCCGCAACGGTGGAGGGACATCGAGAAACGCAGTCGCGTCGAGAAGGCCGCTCAGCGACGACCACGGTTCCTGATCGAGCAGGAGATAGTTCCCCTCGACGATCACCACGGAATCATGGGGGGCCACACTCAGCTGACCCGCGACCGGTTCGTCGATGATTCGATCGAAGGCCGGACACCGAACCGTTCGGCTCGGATCGCGCAGCGATCGTACGAGCTCCACGAACGCCGACGAATCGAACGTCTCGGGCGCGCCCTTGACGTCGCGAAGTCCGCTCGCGACCAGTTCCGCATTCGGTCGGTGGAAGCCGTCCATCGGCACCACCGGCGCTCCGAGTTCGTTGCCGAGATGCTCCGCCAACGTCGATTTGCCGCTCCCCGGCGGCCCAGCGACCCCGAACAGGTAGCGATCGACGCCCGTCGTCTGTGTGCGGACCCACGACACCACGTCGGCTGCCCCCATCGAGGGCGCTGCGTCAGCCACCCGCCCGTTTCCTCGGGTCGGCCGGGAACGACCGGGCCTCGATCAGCCGAGCCGAGATCGCATCGGCGCCGGCAACGACAGAATCCAGCGCAGACCCCAGGGCCTCGATCAGCCCGGCCTGGCTCGCATCGGTCGACGCTTCGATGTCGACTCGGGCCCGCCGACCGGCATCGGTCAGATCGTCGCCGGCCATCCAGCCCCTCGCCTCCAGCCGGGCCACCGCCGCCGCCAAGGCGTCGGGGGCGAAGCCCCGAGTCGCGCTGTACTCCCCCAACCCGAACCCGAGCCAGCGCTCGGTGAGCACGTTCGCCTCGGCGGCATCGAGGCCGGCGCTCACCAGCGCGGCCAGGTGTCCGTCACCGCGATGCTCGCGTACGAGCTCGGCCGCCCGCCAGAGTCGTCCGCTGGGGAGTGCCGGAACGGGAAGCTCCCGCAATGCGCTGAACAGCGGCCGGCCGAGCGGATCGAGGCCGGCCAACGCATCGAACAGCGGATCGGCAACGGCCGCGCACTCCTCCGCTCCGGCAACCGCGGCGACGCTCTCGGCGCCACCAGTGGCGCGGGCCGCCAGGATGTCGTCACGGTCGACGGTCGAAGATCCGGTCTCGAACACCGCTGCGATCAGCGCCGGTTCGAACACACCGAACGTCGCGGCGACCAACGCACTCGGCGGTGTCCCGAGGGCAGCGGCCCGACCCCACACATAGCCGGGAAAGAAGTCGACTCCCAGTGCCGTGAACCGCTCACCGGCGGTGCGCGACCACCAGCCCTGTGTGGCGATCGGTTCGAGGGCGTCGCGCAACCGGCGGGCGGGAGTGGAGGTCACATCCGGCTCGGCGATCGGCTCCTCCGGTGGCGCGAGGAAGATCGCGGCGATGTCGTCGTAGGTCACGTCCGCCAGTCTCCACGACGGCAACGGCCGGGCTCGCACCGACGGTGGATCTCAGTAGCTGCTGCGGATCAGTTCGAGGTCGCCGGCGATCATCGGGACCCGAACGTCGAGACCGGTGCTCGACAGGTCGAGGCTCACCCCGTCCATGCCGTGCACGTCCCAGTTGCGAGGTTCGGCGCCGATGATCCGGAAGCTGGTGCGAACGGTCGGGTCCTCGCGCAGTGGGGCCAGTCGGAGATGCAGGTTGCCGTCGAGCCACTCGGCCCTGGTGAACGCCATCGCCGGGAAGTCGACGCCGACGATCTGCGGGCACAGCTCCAGCGGAGCAGCAGACAACGCCTCCCACATTCCCCGACCCGCGGCCTCGCCCGCTGCAAGAAACGCGTTGAACTGCCCGCGAGGGTGTGGTTCGCCCAGGCCGAGACCGAACGTGAACTCGCCTCGTTCAGTGTCCCAGGTGGGTTCGTACGACGCCTCGATCGCCCGGGACAACCGACCGACGAGATCGTCGAGGCCCCATTCCTTCGCGAGCACCAGCGACGAGCCGATCGCCCGGCTCGGGTTGATCGGCTGCGTCGGTTCGTCGCCGAGACCGATCGATCGGTAGCCCGCTTCGAAGAGCCGGAGGGCGTCGGCGGGTTCCTGCGGCGCGGCGTAGAACGACGTGGTCAGTGCAGCTGCGACCGGAAGGCGATGGTGCACGTCGAGCATCGGGTCGTAGTAGAAGGTCGTCGACTCCGGCGGGCTGTCGCTGGTCAACTCGAGGTAGTGCTCACGGGCGAACCGCCACCAGGGCTCGAATGCCTGACGGTGGAAGTCGGTGCCGTGTCGGTTGTCGTGGAGCCTCAGACCGAGGCCAGCTCCGGCCAGTCAAAACGGCCAGATCTTGGTGTTCTCTCAATGACACCCGATCGGGGCAGCCAGCCACTGTCGACAGAGATGCTCGGCGATCTCACTGTGGGTCCAGGTGAAGGTGTTGTCGCCGTCGCGGATCATCTCGAACGGCTGGTTCCAGCGGTCGTCGTCGCCGGCGATCATCGATCGGATGCCGAGCAGGACGAGGAAGAAGCCCTTGTAGAACAGCATCCCATCGGCGGCGACCGGATCCATCTGGACGCCCCACGGCTCGGTGCCGTTGGCCGTCCAGCCCGGAGCGTCGTAGTCGCCGAACAGTTCGGGCGGAATGAACAGGCGATAGATGTCCGGATAGTCCGCCCGATCGGGATCGTGGCCGAACTGGGTCAACCAGTCACTCGCCGACCACCAACCGGTGTGGCGCTCGATCAACTGGTCGAGCACTGCGACATACGGCTCGGTCCACGCAGGCGTGCGGTGCGCCATCAGCCCCATCGCGTACGACGAGTCGACCAGGTCGAAACGATGCCAGCTGGCCATGGGCGGATCGGACCGGTCGTCCCAATGCGGGTGGGGTCGACCCGTCCGGTTCCAGTCGTCGGGCGTGTGCGCTTTGCGGTGCAGGTAGCGCAACCATCCCAGCGAACGCTCCGACAACTCCACGACCACCGACGGTAGTCGCCGCCTCGCCCGCAAGTACGGTGGCCGGTGTTCGTGCGGTGCCGGGCCGCACGGGGAGGGGGACCATGATCGAGCCGACATTCGTCACCGTGCGCAACGGCGACGTCGACATCCGCGTCGCCACGCTCGGCGACGGACCGCTCATCGTGTGCGTCCACGGTTGGCCCGAGCTGTGGTACTCGTGGCGCCACCAGATGACGCACTTCGCTCAACGAGGTTTCCGGGTCGCCGCCCTCGACGTGCGCGGCTACGGCGGAAGCTCCAAGCCGACCGACATCGCGGCGTACACCATGGCCGAACTCACCGGCGATGTCGCCGCAGTGATCGACGAACTCGGCAACGGCAACGCCATCGTGTTCGGCCACGACTGGGGTGCACCGATCGCCTACAACACCGCCCGGCTTCACGCCGACAAGGTCAGCGCCGTCGCAGGGCTCAGCGTGCCGTACGCACCGATCGGCGAGAACAACCCACTGGACATGTGGCGAGAGGCCTACGCCGACAAGTTCTTCTACCAGACCTACATCTGCAACGAACCCGGTGTCGCCGAAACCGAGGTGGGCGCCGACTCGGCGCGGGCGCTGCGCATGATCTACTACGCCGCGAGCGGCGACGCCGACCGGTCGCTGTTCCAGGAGAAGGGACCCGACGAAGGCTTGCTCGACGGCCTGGTCGACCCGGATCCGTTCCCGGCGTGGTTGACGCCCGACGATGTTGCGGTGTACGCCGAGGCGTTCGACGCCGGCGGCTGGCACGGTCCGTTCAACCGGTACCGAGCGCAACCCCTCGATGCTGTCGAGATCGGCCCGATGCCCGACCCGAACCTGCACCAGCCGGCCACGTTCATCGGTGGGGCGCTCGACGGCGTCCGCAACTTCGTGCCCGGCATCGATCTGTACGACTACGCCGGCAACGCAATCGACGACCTTCGCGGCACGACGGTGATCCCCGACGTCGGCCACTGGGTACAGCAGGAAGCCCCGGACGCCACCAACGCAGCGCTCGACGCCTTCATCGACTCACTCTGAGCAGCCCCGTCACCGCTGCGATGAGCGAACCCCGCAGATGCGGTGGGTTCGCTCATCGCAGCAGACGTTCGCTGAGCTCCCACAGCCGCGCAGCGGTGTCGGGGTCGGCGATGTACCGGTCGAAGCCGTTGCGGCCGATGTTGCCGCCCTCCACCCCGAGCCCACAGTCGGCGAGGTAGGCGCCGTTGTGGTCGACGAGGTCGGTCGAGGTCGCCGCCCAGCACTGGGTGGCCGCACCCTGCGGGATGGACTTGAACTGCATGCCCCCCTCTTCACCTGAGGCCTCTGCGCGCTGTTTGGCGCGGTCGAGCATCTGTTGCATGAGGTCGTCGTCGAGATGCCGACCGAGGTTGGTCATGATCCCGCCCGGGTGCACCGAGTACGACAGCACGCCCTCGACGCGCTGTGCGAGCGCCAGCGCATGGAGCGCGTTGGCCGACTTCGAGCGCCCGTAGGACACCCAGGCGTCGTACTCGGTCCGCTCGAAGTTGGGGTCGTCGAGATCGACATCGGCGATGCCGTGCGCCGCCGACGACAGGATCACGATGCGGGGTTCGTTGCCGGCTTGCACGGCCGGGGTCAGCAGGCGGGTCAGTTCGAAGTGGCCGAGGTGATTCGTGCCGAACTGCATCTCGAAACCGTCGGCGGTGTGACCGAACGGGCAGGCCATGACGCCCGCGTTGTTCATCAGCACGTCGATCGCTTCGCCCGAATCGAGGTAGCGGGAAGCGAATGAGCGGACGCTCGACACGTCGGCGAGGTCGACGGTGTCGAGCGACAGCACCGCGTCGGGGACGGCGGCGCGTACCCGTTCGGCGGCATCGGCGTTCTTCTGTGGGTCACGGGCGAGCATCAGTACCGATGCGCCGTGCGCAGCGAGCGCACGCGTCGATTCCTCGCCGAGCCCGCTGGCTGCGCCGGTGATCACGAAACGGCGACCGGACAGGTCGATGCCGTCGAGCACGTCGTCGGTGGTGGATTCGAAGGAGAAGGCCATGCGCCGACAGTACGCAGAGCGCCTGCGGCGGTCGGTACCAGGCCCGGATGGACCCGAGTGTTCCGAGATCGTTTCGTGCGGGCGAAACAACAGCGCAACAGCAACGAGCGGCTCCGGAAACAGTCGCCACAGCACCACCGGACGCCCATCGGTGCGCCCTACCTTGCGCCGCGTCCCCTCTGGGACCGACAGATCACCAACACATCACCACTCCCTCACCCAACACAGGAGAATCACCCATGCGTACTCGAACCCCAGCTGCACTCGCCATCGTCGGAGCACTCGCACTTGCGGCGTGCGGGAGCGACGACTCGAGCAGCGACGCCACACCCGCCCCGGCCACGACCGAGGCGATGTCGGATGACGAGATGTCCGACGACGAGATGTCCGACGACGAGATGTCCGACGACGAAATGTCCGACGACGAAATGTCCGACGACGAAATGTCCGACGACGAGATGTCCGACGACGAGATGTCCGACGACGAAATGTCCGACGACGAAATGTCCGACGACGAGATGTCCGACGACATGAGCGACGAGGAGATGGCTGCGGCCGCCGGCGACATCGTCGTCATCGCCGCCGAGCGCGACGACCTGACCACCCTGGTCGCTGCGATCGAGGCCGCCGGACTCGCGGGGACGCTGGCGAACGACGGCCCGTTCACGGTGTTCGCCCCGAACGACGAAGCGTTCATGGACTACCTCGGCGACATGGGAATGACGGCAGAAGACGCGCTGGCCGACACCGAGTTCCTGTCGACGCTGCTGCAGGGCCATGTCGTCGAGGCGGGCGACGACTCGGCGATGGTCGCCGGGATGGTCGACAACCCGTTCGTCAGCCTCGCCGGCACCGAGCTGCCGGTCACTGTCGACGGCGACACGATCACCATCGGCGGCGCCGAGATCGTCGAAGCAGACATCTTCGCCACCAACGGCGTCATCCACGTGATCGACACCGTGCTCGCCCCCTGAGCATCACCGCGGTCCCCCGGGAGTCCGTCTCGGGGGACCGCCGAGCCCCGCCGAGCCCCTCGCGGCGATGAGTTTCAGCGCCGGCGGGTGTCGCTGAAACTCATCGCTCGATCCGAAGGATCGACGTCCGACTCAGGACGACTCAGACTCCGCAGCGGCAGCCACACCGGCGAGCGTCTGCTTCATCCCCGCCCGGTTGTGCTCGACCCGATCGTCGACACCACTCGCTTTGCCGCCGAGCTTCTTCATGAACTCACTGCGCTGATCCACCCAGGTCTCGACGACCCGGCATCCACGATCGGTGGCTTCGATGTCGAAGGACCACTCAGCGATCTTGAACGGCCCGACCGTGACCAGAAACGAGAACCGCTCGCCCGGTATGGCATCGACCACCTTCACCGTCGTCGACCATCGGTGCGAGCCGTGCTCGTTGCGGCCCTTGAACTTCGCTCCCGGCGTCGGCCCCGCGGCACCCCTGATCCAAGTTCCGCCGTTGTTCTCCGGTGACCACTCGCCCATTCGAGGCAGGTCGGACACCAATGCCCACACCACCTCGGGTGTTGCCGCGATCTTGCGTTCGACTTCGATTCGATCCACCATGGCCAGCCCCCTCGTCGACGGCCGAAGCTAGCACTCGGCCGCGATCCGAGGATCGGTGTGGCCGAACACGAAACGCTGAGGAACGGAGCCGAAACTCCGCTCCGAGTGCATCGACACCGCCACGCGCCGCACGTACCGTCGCACCCATGTCGATCGACACCACCGAGCCGGAGACCCCACCGGACGTCGCCGCAACCACATCCGACGAGCGCGTCGCACGGCTGGTGCACCCGCGGGCGATCCGCTGGCTGCACTGGATCAACTTCCCGCTGCTGTTCATCATGATCTGGAGCGGGCTGCGCATCTACTGGGCCGAAGACGTCTACGCACTCGGCATCGGCAGCTGGCAGTGGTTCGCGTTCTTCCCCGACGCCGTCTACGAGACGCTCGACCTCGAACGACGCCTCGCCCGCGGCATGGCCTTCCACTTCGCGTTCGGCTGGCTGTTCGTGATCAACGGCGCGATCTATGCGATCTACCTGTTGGCGACCAAGGAGTGGAGGCACATCCTCCCCGACCGCCACTCCGCCCGAGAGGCCAAAGACGTCGTCCTGCACGATCTGCACCTCAAGCAGCAGTCCCCACCGCAGGGCAAGTACAACGCTGCACAGCGGATCTCGTACACGGCCGCTCTCGCAATGGCCGTCGTGATCGTGGTGAGCGGCTTCGCGATCTACAAGCCCTCCCAACTCCACCCGCTGCCACTGCTGTTCGGCGGCTATCAGGGCGCCCGCCTCGTCCACTTCTGGATGACGATCGGGCTGTTGCTGTTCTTCCTGGTGCACGTGATCCAGGTGCTCCGTTCCGGCTGGGGGAACTTCCGATCGATGGTGACCGGCTATGTGATCGAACGTCGCTCGTCACCCCAGACCGACCACGAGGAGGTGACCCCGTGACCCTCGAACCGACCAGCGACCAACCCACCGATCCAGCCGGGCCGACAACCGAGCGCGAACGCGAGCTTCGAGCACCGCTCGACGACGCCCCGACCATTCCGGTCGACCAGTTCCGCAAGCGGTCACGGCGCTCGTTCCTGACCGGTGCAGCCGGACTCGGCGCCGGCTACCTCGGCTGGCGATGGCTCCAGGATCAACCGAACGTGGGCGGGATCCCGAAGCCGCTGCGCGACACGTTGGAGTTCAACGAAGACGTCTGGCGCACCGTGTCCGAGAGCCGATCGGCGCCCGAGTTCCCGACCTCCAAGGCCACCCCGATCCAGGTGAACGGCCGCATCGGCATTCGCAACGAGATCGATCTGGCCGCCTGGACCGTACGGGTCGAGGGCCCCGACGGTGATCTCCTCGACGAACTCGACATCTCCCATTTCGAGGCCCTCCCGCAACGCGACATGGTGATCGAGCACAAGTGCATCGAGGGATGGTCGAACATCACCCATTGGGGCGGCGCCCGGTTCAGCGACTTCCACGAGCGCTACGCCGAACAGGTCGGCGACGTCCCCTACCTGAGTCTCGAGACGCCCGACGGGCTGTACTACGTCGGCTGGGACATGCCGGCGATGATGCACCCGCAGACGATGCTCGCCCTGCGACTCGATGACCAGCCGCTCGATCAGGATCACGGGGCACCGCTGCGACTCGCCACGCCGAACAAGTACGGCATCAAGTGCCTGAAGCGGATCGGCGTGATCCGCTACGCCCGTGAGCGCCCGGCCGACTACTGGGCCGAGCGCAGCTACGACTGGTACGCCGGGCTCTGATGCAGCGCTCGCGGGTCGTTGCCCTCGCCGGCCTGGTCGCGGTCGTGGCAGCTGCAGGCGCCGCGTTCGCCCTCGACGGCGCCGACTCCGCACCCGAGTCGGCTCGGACGACGGGGCTCGCGGCCGACACTCCCGCCGCGCCAACCGCTGTTCCCGACCTTCCCGATCGCGGCCCACATCCCGAACTGCTCGAGATCGATGGGTGGCTGCAGAGCGAGGTGACCTCACTCGAGGAGCTGCAGGGCAAGGTCGTCGCCGTCCAGTTCTGGACGTTCGGATGCAGCAACTGCACGGCAACGATTCCTCACATGCGCGAGCTGTACCAGAAGTACCAGGACCAAGGCTTCGAGATCGTCGGCATCCATGCCCCCGAGTTCGACTTCGAGGCCGAGGTCGACAACATCGACCAAGCCGCCACCGACCTCGGCGTCACCTGGCCGATCGTGCTCGACACCAACAAGCGCACGTTCCATTCGTGGCAGGACGGACCGACCGGCCACTGGCCGCGGATCTACCTCCTCGACCGCGAGGGCCACATCCGCTACGACCACATCGGCGAGGGCCGCTACGACCAGACCGATGCCGCCGTGCAGGCGCTGCTCGCCGAAGCGGGCTGATGCTCCCCGCGCTCGCCGAAGCAGTACGGGCGACGACACAGCCGTGCACGTTGCTGTTGCTGGTTGCGCCTCTCGTGATGACGGTGGTCACGACGGGCCGGTGGGCGCCGTTCACCGCGACCTGCATCGGGGCGGTACTCGGAGGCTGGCTGTTCATCGCCAACGTCGTGGCACTGTCGACCGTCCAGCTCCAGCTCAGTGGACTGCTGGTCGCCGCCGCGATCGGTCTCATCGTCGCCGCTCCGACGGTTCCGCAACTGGCCTGGGCCGCGACACCGAGTGCTGAGACCGGTGCCGCAGGAGTCGTGGCGTTCATCGCCACGCTCTGGTGGCGACCGTGCGTCGGCATCGAACTCGGATCGATCCTCACCGCAGCCCGCTCTGGTGTTGTGGGGCAGCTCGGCGGCATCACCGCCTACATGCTCGGCGCGCTGGTTCCCGTGCTCGCCGCGGTCCTCGCGATTCGGGCGATCGACCCGTCGGCCACCAACGCTCGACGAGCCAGCTGGGTCGCAGGTGGCATCGGCATCGCCACGGCGGGAGCCCTCGCGATCGGCCGCCACGACGGGCTCGTCACCGCGCTCACCCGCTGGTCGACGAGCTGAAGTGGGCGCCCCGCACAGGAATATTCGGACCAGCCGACCGGTTCCAATTGGTATGCGCCAACTCGCCGAAGCAACCACACGTCGGGCGTTCTCCACGCTGAACGCAGTCGTCCGTCCCGCAGTCCAGGCCGGCATCGCCAACCCCTTCCCCATCGGTGCCGGCGCAGTGGTGCTCGAGACCACCGGGCGCAAGTCCGGGCTCCCCCGTCTCGTCCCGGTGCTCTCGGCCCGTTCGGGCGACACGCTCACCGTCAGCACCGTCCGCTCCGGCTCCCAGTGGATCCGCAACGCCGAAGCCGACTCGAATGTCGCGGTGTGGCTCGGCGGTCAGCGCCGACCGGCCGTGGCAACCGTGCGACGCGGCGCCCTCAACACCATCCGGCTCGAACTCGTCGACCAAGCAGCCTGAACACCCCACAGCGGCTGCGAACGCAGCCGGTCGGTCCTCAGCCCCCCGGTGGACCGACCGGCTCGCAATCGTTCCCACACCCCGTCGCTGATCCGCTGAACCCGTCGGCCGCCGGGCGATGCAGCACCGCCCCGGTCGGTTCGAATCGAACCGTCGACTCGCCGTCGACGCGTGCATCGCCGTCGACGATCAGGCTGTAGCCGCCCTCGCCGATCGGCGGGTAGCACAGCGAGATCGTCGAGCGCATTGCAGCATTGCGGGCCGTTCCTCGGCCGACGTTCATCACGAGCTGCCCGGCATCCCACGTCGGCGTCACTGCAACGATGTGCGGGCGAAGGTCGTCGCGAACCGTCAAGAGATACGCCCAGCCGTACTCGCCGGTGGCCGCCACGAGGTCATCGATGGCAACGGGGATGCTCATGTGCCGAGCGTACGCGCCACGTCGGGTCGGGCCGAACCGACCGCGTAGTGTCGCCATCGACGCATGACACCCACCGCCGACTCCCACGAGACGATCACCGAGTTCCGCGCCCGCGTTCGGGCATTCTTCACCGACCTCCCCACCGTGCTCGACCGCCACGACAGCACGATGGCACGGGCCAAGGCATTCCGACGGGCGCTGTGTGATGCGGGCCTTGCCGGGATCTCGTATCCGACCGATGTCGGCGGTGCCGGACTGCCCGACGAGTACGAGCGGGCGTTCAACGACGAGAGCCGCGACCTGATGCCCGGAGAAGCCGCCGTCTTCGGCATCGGACTCGGGATGACGGTGCCGACCCTCCTCGACCACGCGTCGCCGGAACTCCAGCAGCGCTTCATCCCGCCCGCGCTCCGCGGCGACGAGATCTGGTGCCAGCTGTATTCCGAACCAGGCGCCGGATCCGACCTCGCCGGGCTGACCACGAAGGCGATCCGCGACGGCGACGAGTGGATCGTCAGTGGGCAGAAGGTGTGGACCTCCGGCGCTCAACACGCCGACCTCGGCATCCTGATCGCCCGCACCGATTTCGACGTCCCCAAGCACAGCGGCATCACCATGTTCGCAATCCCGATGGATCAGCCAGGTGTGACGGTGCGACCGCTCGTCCAGATGACCGGCGTCGCCGAATTCAACGAGGTGTTCCTCGACGAAGCGAGGGTGCCGGCCGACTGGATCGTCGGCGATGTCAACGGCGGCTGGGGTCTCGCCGTTGCACTGCTCGGTCACGAGCGGACCTCGCTCGGGCGCGGCACGTTGACCGACGACGAGACGAAATCGAAGGCCGGTCGGTCGCCGCTGCCGTTCACCGGCCTCCTCGGCCGGGCACGCGAACACGGACGCCTCGACGACCCCCTGATTCGCCAGGAACTCGCTGCGGTCTACACCGGCGAACGACTCGTGCCGTGGGGAACCTCCCGCGGTCTGCATCCGTCGATCGGCAAGCTCTGGCGCACCATCCAGGGTCGGCGAGCAGCGCAACTCGCTCACCAACTCGGCGGCGCCACAGCAGCCGCCTGGGAGCACGACGACGTCGACGACGACTACTTCGCCTACCACGTCCTCAACTGCCGCGGGATGTCGCTCGGAGGCGGCACCGACGAGATCCAGAAGAACACGCTCGGCGAGCGGGTGCTCGGTCTGCCCCGGGAGCCCGGTCCCGACCGCAACACGCCGTTCTCCGATCTCCCCCGCAACTGAGAGGCGCGACGATGACCGACCCACTCGTTCGACGAACCGACCGCAACGGGGTGGCCGTCATCGAGCTCAATCGACCCGAGCGAAAGAACGCCATCATCGCGCCGATGCTCGACGAGCTCGCCGCCCACGTCACCGCCGTCAACGCCGACGACGACATCGGGTCGGTGCTGCTGTGCGGCGCCGGCGGATCCTTCTGTTCCGGCCTCGACCTGGGCGAGTACAACGCGGAGCCACCACCGCCATGGCTGGCGACCGCGGCCGAGTCGGTTCGAGCGGCCCACGTGGCGTTGGGCTCCTGCCCGCATCCGGTGGTCGTCGCACTCGAGCGCTACGCGATCAACGGGGGCGCGGCATTCGCCCTCACTGGCGACCTGATCGTCACCGGGACCGACGCATGGCTGCAGGTCGGCGAGGCCCGCCTCGGGATGAATGCTCCGATGAACCTTGCGTGGCTCGTCGCCCGCTACCCCGTGGCGACCGTGCTGCAGATCGTGCTCGCCGGTGACCGAGTGGCCGGCCCTGATCTCCTGCGGTTGGGGATTGCCTACGAGGTGGTCGGCGACGCCGATGTCCGCGCCCGCGCCGAAGCGCTCGCCGAGCAGATCGCCGCGTACCCGCCGGGCGCAGCGCGGCGCCTGAAGGCGTCGACCCTCGCGCTCTCGGGCGGCTCCCCGGACACCACCAGCGCCGCCTGGTTCGAGCTCGCTGCGACGATCGCACCGACCGCTGCGCCGCCCCCACCTCGCCCCTGAACGCGCCCCAACCGCTGAAGGCTCACCATCACCCGAAATGTGCGCAGATCGTGCCGCCCACGGCACGATCCTGCGCATTTTTCGGTGTTGGGGCGTGCGGCGGGGCGGTCAGAGCCAGTTGGCCTCGACCCAGGCGCGTACTGGGGGCGCGAGGTGGTCGAGATGTGCGCCCGGGTCCTCACGGATCTGGGTCGCAGAGATGGGGACGGTGACCCGATCGGCATCGACGACAACATGGTCGGCATCGAAGCGGCGAGCCAGCTCGACGACGTAGTCGTCGGACGAGAACACGGCGTGGGGCCCGTCGTCATGGGGCCACATCTCGGTGAACAACGCCATCCACTTGGCCCAGAGGTCTTCGTCGTCGAAGTCGGTGCCGAGCGAATGCCGCAGCTCGATGACGGTGACGTCGGGATGCAGCTCCGCCAACCATGCCGCTCGCAATTCGCCCGGGGCCGTGTCTCGCTGGGACGAGGTGTTCACGAACACCACGAGTGCCTCGCAACGCTCGGCCGCCCACTGGATCATGTGCGCGTGCCCCAGGTGAGGCGGATCGAATCGACCGACGATCAGACCGGTGCGATGCACCGAGTCGTCAACCATCACCGGTCCCGCCTCACATCACCGGCTCGCCGGAGACGTCAGCCACGACCGCACCGAGCGTCTCCGCGACCAGCTTCCAGCCAGCACCGAGATGTCCGGCCTCGAGCTGTGACACCTCACCGAGGGACGCTGCCCTCGTCACCGAAACGATCTCACGAGCAACGATGTCACCGGCCTCGTTCGCTTCGACCCGGGCCCGATCGAAGCGCTCGGTGGCCGCGTCCACCTCACGACGTTGCGCGTGAGCAGCCGCAGCTGCAGTGTCTGCAATCACACGGTCGAGGTAGCTTGCCCCGCCATCACCGGCGACCAGATCCGCATCGCTGATCGAACCGGCCGGATCAGCCGTGAGGGCCCGCGCGAGCGCCCGCACCGCCAACAGGTACGGCGTCGAGGTCGCGACCTGCTCGAGTTCGACCAACGCTTCGTCGGTACGACCGACTTGGCAGAGCGCCAACGCGAGGGTGATACGCGACTCCGAACCGTCGGCACCCATCGCCTCGGAACGCTCCACCGCCTGCTGACTGACCGACAACGCACGGTCGCCGAGACCGAGGTGGACCGCCGTGCCGGCTGCCGCCATCATCGGGAACGACAGATCGCCGAACGCGTCACTCATGGCCAGCGACTCCTCGATCCCCCGTTCGGCTTCGTGGATCCGCCCGAGCGCAACGAGCGCTCGCATCCGGGGTGCCAGCGCCTGGACCGCTCCGAACTTGTCGCCGAGCTGGCGGAAGCTGGTGAGCGCGCGCCGAGACAACTCCTCGGCCTCGACGAATTGCGACGACCACAGCCGAATCGAAGCGATCAGCGAATCCATCATCGCGGGCGCCCACGGATCGCCCAGCTCCATCGAGTCGCGACGCACCTCGACAGCGAGTGCCTCCGCCTCCTCGAATCGGCGCTGAAAGAACCGCACGTAGGCCAACAGGCCCGCCGCCCACCCGCGGCCGAATCGATCGCCGAGCAGATCGAATTCCTGAGCAGCGGTCAGCAGGCGGCTTTCGGCCAGCGCAGCGTCACCGGACAGGAACGCAACCCATGCCTGGTGCTGGCGGACCCAGGCACGTCCACGCGAATCGTCGAGCTGATCGGTCAGCGCTTCGGCCTCGCCCAACAACCACTCGGCATCGCTCAGCGAGCCACCGAAGACCTCGGCAAGACCGCGTTCTCTCAGCGACGAGGCGAGTTCGATGTCATCGCCCAACTCGCGGAAGATCTCGGTGCTCGCACCGAGCTCGACTCGTGCTCCATCGAGATCGCCGTCGCGCTGGTGCAAGATTCCGAGCAACCGACGTGCGATTCCTTCCTGGCGTCGGTCGCCAGCCGTCAGCGCCGCGTCGAGCGCATCTTCGGCATCGGCTCGTGCGTCGGCGGTCGCTCGTCGTTCGGCCTGAGCCTGCGCCCGCAACAGCAGCAGCTCGCGGGCAATCACGGCGTCACCCGTTCCGAGGTCGAGCGCCCGGGTGGTCTGGCGTCGAGCTTGGTTGAATGCCCCGACGTCCATCGACCGTTGAGCCGCCTCGAACAGCAACCCGACCGCTCGGTCGGTGATGTCGTCGGGAAGGCCCGGAACCGGGCCGATCTCGGCGCTCAGTTCCGCGGCGCGGGCCGCGTGATGAGCCACCTGTTCGATCGGGATCCGGTCGTTCCGACTCATCACCGCGGCGGTGCCGCCATGGCGCTGCGCACGCACCAACTTGGTGAGCGTCTGGTAGGCCACCTCGCGGATCACGTCGCTGCGGAACCTCCAGTTCGGACCGTCGACTTCGAGCAGCCCGCGCTCGTCGAGCGACTCCAGGTCGGCAAGGTCATAGCTCTGGCCCATCTCGGCGGCGAACTTCTCGAGCGACTCGACAGATCCCGACGCGCCGAGCACAGCGGCGTTGTCGACGATCGAACGCTGTGGCGGCGCAAGCTGGTCGAGCCGAGCTGCGATCAGCGCTCGCAACGAACCCGGCAGCTCGGTACTTGTCGGGTTCGACCTGGCGAGCCCGGCCAGTTCGATCAGGAACAGCGGGTTGCCCCCGCTGCGCTCGTACACGCTGTCGACGAAACCGCTCCGCGCTGACGGCCCCACGACGGCCTCGACCAGGCGGACGGCATCGTCGTGCGTCAACGGATCGAGCGGCATCCGAACGGTGATCGGGTGATCAGTGGCAGGCGGCCAATCGAGTTCGGTGTCGTCACGCTGCGCGGTGAGGATCAGCAGTGGGCGATCGACGAGCGAGCGGGCCACACGATGCAACAGCTCGATCACGAGCACGTCGGCCCACTGCAGGTCGTCGATCCACAACACCACCGGTCCTGTGTTGGTCCGGCGGCGGAGGCCTTCGACGATCAGCGAAAAGAGGATGTCGCGGGCTTGCGCCGGTGGGACCTGGTCGAGTTCGGAGGGATATCCGAGCAGGTGGAGCACCCCTTCGACGAAACGATCGAGCACGGGGTCGTCGGCCTTGAACCCGTAGAGCTCGACGCCTTTCGCCCGGCTCACCTCGCGAAGCAGCTCCGGCGGCGCATTCCGATCGAGTTCGAGGCGTCGGAACAACGCCGTCGCGATCGGTGCCCAGACGTTGGTCTCGCCGTAGGGGGCGCACGCCCCGGAGAAGATCGTGACGGCCCGGCTCGGGAACGAGTCGAGCGCCTCGGACACGAGGCGGGTCTTGCCCGACCCGGCCTCGCCGGTGACCGACACGATGGCGCTTCGCCCGTTGGCGACCATCGCCATCACCGACGACAACAACTCCCACTGGGTCGAGCGACCGACGAACGGAACGTCGTGGAACCCGGCGCCGATCCTCGGAGCGAGTGGTCGTCGACCGGTGACCCGCCACACCCGTTCCGACTGCTCGCGTCCACGCACCTCGAACGAATCGACCGGTTCTCGCTGGATCTCGTCGGAGGCCAGCGCAGCGGTCGAGTCGCCGATCAGGATGCCGCCGGGCGGCGCCAGCGTCTGCAGCCGTGAGGCCACGTTGACCACGTCGCCCATCGCTGTGTACTCCGCCGTACCCGACACGTTCCCGACCACGACCTCGCCGGTGTTCACGCCGATGCGGAGCAGGAGCGGCTTGTCGAGGTCGGGCTGCTCGTCCACGAACCGTGCAAGGGACGCATGCATCTGCAGCGCGGCCCGAATCGCCCGGTCGGCATCGTCCTCGTGAGCGACGGGCGCACCGAAGAGCGCGAGGATGCCGTCCCCGAGGACCTTGTCGACGCGACCGCCGAAGGCGGTGATGTCTGCAATCAGGCGCTCGAAACTGGCGTCGATCAGGCGTTTCACCCGCTCGGGGTCCAGATGCTCCGAGAGCGCCGTGTAGCCGACGAGGTCGGCGAACACGACGGTGACCACCCGACGCTCCTCGGCAGCGGCCGGCGCAACCTCGTGACCGCACGACGGGCAGAATCGTGCGCCGTCGGGAAGCGCAGAGTCGCACGACGCACAGATGCCCATCAACCGCTGATCGTACGGCACGTCCACCTGTCGGCGGACCACCGCAGCGAACCGAGTGAGTAGCGTCGCTGCCACCATGTTCCACCCGCATCCCGTCCTCTGGCTGCGAACGCACCCGCGTGCCGCTGACGGCCTGCTCACCCTGATGGTCGTGGCTGCGGCGATTCCCGCCCACCTGAGCGGTCAGACCTCGGTCGACGACCCCAACCAACTCGACCCGACCTGGTGGACCGTGCTGCTCGTGCTGGCCGGCACGGTGCCGGTGTACTGGCGCCGAACCCACCCGCTCGCCGCTGGGCTCGTCGTGGTCGCCGCCGAAGTCCTCGCGCTGTTCATCGGGGTCGGCGGCGCGGCGTTCGTCGGGTCGGTCGTTGCGGTGTACTCGATCGGGGCTCACACCACGGGCATCAATCGGACTCGGGCGATGAGCGCCATCACGGTCCTGGTTGCGTTGCTCTTCGTCGCGGGCTGGATCGACGGACTCTCGCTCCTCGACGAATTCATCTCCACCGGCGTGATCCTGATCACCGCATACGTCCTCGGTGACAACCTGCGGCGTCGCCGCCAGCAGAACGAGAATCTCGCCGAACGAGCCGAACGAGCCGAACGAGAACAGGGCCTGCTTGCCGAGCAGCGAGTTGCGGCGGAACGCACCCGCATCGCCCGCGACCTCCACGACGTGGTCGCTCACTCGGTCAGCGTGATGGTGATCCAGGCAGCGGCGGCACGCCGGAGCCTGGCCGATGCGCCCGAGCTGTCAGCCGAAGCGCTCGAAGCCATCGAGTCGACGGGTCGACAGACGATGACCGAACTGCGATCGATTCTGGGTGTGCTCCGCACCGACACCGAACCACTCGATGCACCGCCAGCTCCGCAACCAACCCTGGAACACCTCGAGCACCTTGCCGGGGCCGACGATCTCCCGATGCGTCTCACGATCGACGGTGAGGTTGCAGCGCTGCCGGACAGCGTGTCGGTCACCGGGTTTCGGCTGATCCAAGAGGCACTCACCAACATCCGACGACATGCAGGAGTCGTGCACGACGTCTCGGTTGCTCTGCGGATCTCCGGCGAGGCGGTGACGATCGAGGTCGGCGACGACGGTCGAGGAGCCGGGGCAGGGCAGAGCCCCGACGGATTCGGGATCATCGGAATGCGCGAACGAGTGGCTGCGGCCGGCGGCACCCTCGATGTCGGTCCACGGGTCGGAGGCGGCTGGCGAGTCCGTGCGAGCTTGCCGATCGATGCAGGATCGAGCCATCGACTGACACAGAGCGTCGTGTCGTGATCCGGATCATGCTGGTCGACGACCAGGAGATGGTGCGCGTGGGTTTTCGGATGATCCTGCAGGCCGAGAGCGACCTCACGATCGTGGGTGAAGCAGGCGACGGTGCCGCAGCGATCGAGCTCGCCGATCGCGCCAAGGCCGATGTGGTGCTCATGGACGTCCGGATGCCGAACATGGACGGGATCGAGGCCTGCCGGGCACTCCGTGATCGACATCCGGACACGAGGGTGATGATGCTGACCACGTTCGACCTGCACGACTACGTGCACGCGGCGCTTCGCGCCGGCGCCAGCGGATTCATGCTGAAAGACGCCCCCGCTGAGCAGCTGGTCGATGCCATCCGCATCGTCGCCAATGGCGATGCCCTGCTCGCTCCGTCGATCACGCAAGTCCTGATCGACGAGATCGCCCGTCGCCCCCTCGGTGATCGGGCGTCGTACCCGGGTGTCGACGAACTCACCGAACGCGAACTCGAAGTGCTCCGGCTGATGGCGAACGGCATGTCGAACGGCGAGATCGCCCGGTCGCTGTTCCTCGGCGAGGCCACGATCAAGACCCACGTCGGACGGGTGCTCGCGAAGCTCGGCGCACGAGATCGCGTGCAGGCGGTCGTGGTCGCCTACGAGTCCGGTGTGGTCACACCGGGCGACCGATGAGACGCGATCCCCCATACGGCTGACCACGATCACCCCGCAGAGGGATGTGGGTCTCCGTGATCGCAGCTAGACCAGAGACATGTCCACGCCCTCCGCTCCCCCCGCCATGCCGGCGCCCGTTCCCGGCGCGTCCGGCACCGCCGCTGCCGGCGCGATCGATGCTCGCAAGACCTATGGCATCGGCGATGCCCAGGTGCACGCCCTCGATGGCGTCACCGTGTCGTTCGAGACCGGCAAGTTCAGCGCGATCATGGGTCCCTCCGGGTCGGGCAAGTCGACGCTGTTGCACTGCCTCGCCGGACTCGACACGCTCACCGCAGGTGCCACGTTCATCGGCGACACCTACCTCGCCGCCCTCGACGACAAGGCCCTCACGGAGTTGCGCCGCACCAAGGTGGGCTTCGTCTTCCAGGCGTTCAACCTGATTCCGACACTGACCGCCGAAGAGAACATCCGACTCCCGATGATGCTGGGCGGCGAGTCCGGCGACAAGGAGTGGATCGACCACGTGGTCACCACGGTGGGCCTCGACGACCGCCTGAAACATCGCCCGAGCGAGTTGTCCGGTGGCCAGCAGCAGCGCGTGGCAGTTGCGCGTGCGCTGGCGTCTCGCCCGCAGATCATCTTCGCCGACGAGCCGACCGGCAATCTCGACTCGACCACCGGAGCGGAGATCCTGTCGTTCATGCGATCAGCCGTGCGCGAATTCGGCCAGACGATCGTGATGGTCACCCACGACCCCGTTGCCGCCTCGTACGCCGACCGGGTGGTCTACGTCGGCGACGGCAAGATCACCGGCGAGATGACCGAACCCACCGTCGATGAGATCATCGACCACCTGAAGCACTGGGACTGACATGAGCGCCGGTTCACTCATCGCTCGCAAGAGCATCCGCGCCCGTTGGGGGCGCACCCTCGCGATCCTGTTCGCGATCACCGCCAGCGTGTCGTTCGTCGTCGGTTCGTTCGTGCTCGCCGACAGCCTCCGCGCCACGTTCGACAACCTCTTCCAGGAACTCAACGAGGAGGTCGACCTCGAGGTCAGGGCCGCTCAGGCGTTCGAAGGCGACGACGCTCGAGACCCGATCGACGTCTCGATCGCCGACTCGATCCGGGCCGTCGAGGGCGTCGACATCGCCGAACCGATCCTGCAACGCTTCGCACAGTTGCTCGACGGCGACGGCGACGTGATCACCCCGGCGGGCGGACCGACGTTCGGGGTGTCCTGGGAAGGCAATGACGGCCTCCAGGGCGTCACGATCAAGGACGGCCGAGCGCCGTCCGGCCCGAACGAACTCGCGATCGACAAGGCCACCGCCGACACCGAGGACTTCGCGGTCGGCGACACCGTTTCGTATCTCACCGACGTCGGCACATTCGAGGGTGTGATCACCGCCACCGTCGGCCTCGGCAGCGCCGACAGCTTCGGCGGCGCCCAGTTGGTGGCGCTCGATCTCGACACGGCGCTGGTGAATTTCGGTGCCGACGGCAAGGTCGACGCGATCGACATCGCTGTCGTCGACGGTGCCGACGTGGCCACGGTCCAGCTCGGCGATCGAGGAGATCCTGCCGCCGCAGACCGAGGTCGTGACCGGCGAGGAGGTCGCACAGGAGACCGCCGACGACGTCAACCAGTTCGTGGACGTGTTCGGTACCGGCCTGCTGATCTTCGCGTTCATCACTGCCTTCGTGAGTGCGTTCATCATCAACAACGTGTTCCAGATCACGATCGGCCAGCGGCTGCGAGAACTCGCACTGCTCCGGGCGGTCGGTGCATCGGGGCGCCAGGTTCGTTGGATGATCACCATCGAGGCGTTCGCCCTCGGCGTACTCGCCACCGTGTTCGGCGTGTTCGGCGGGCTGCTCGTGGCCCGCGGCCTGATCGCCGCCTTCGACGCGGCGGGCGCCGGGTTCCCCGACACGCAGACGGTGCTGCAGCTCCGCACGATCGTCATCGCCGCGCTGGTCGGTGTCGGCATCACGATGGTGTCGGTGATCGTGCCCTCACGCCGCGCATCGAGGATCCCGCCGGTCGCAGCCATGCGACCCGAACTCGGTTTCGCCGCGATGCGATCTCGTCGCCTCGTCGCCGGGGTCGTCATCACGCTGATCGGTGTCGCGATGTTCCTGGTCGGTCTCTTCGCTCGACCGGGTGGCACGCCCGGGCTGATCGGATTCGCCGGCGGTGGGGCACTGCTGCTCTTCCTGGGGGTCGCGAGCCTGTCATCCACGGTGGCCACGCCGGTCACACGGGTGATCGGTTGGCCGATCGAGAAGCTCTTCAAGGTGCCAGGAGCACTCGCCCGCCAGAACGTGGCGCGTGCGCCGCGGCGTACCTCGTCGAGTGCTTCGGCGCTGATGATCGGGGTCGCACTCGTCAGCAGCACCGCGGTGTTCGCCTCGTCGTTGCGGTCGTCGCTCGTCGACACACTCGAGAGCGCGATCTCTGCCGACTACATCGTCACCGATGCCAGCTTCCAGGGCCTGTCACCCGTGGTCAGCGAGACCCTGGCCGAGATTCCCGAACTCGATGCCGCCACCCCGATTCGCGGCATCAGCGGCCAAGTCGACGGCGGCACCAAGAACTTCGGTGCGGTCGATCCCGTGGCCTTCGAGAAGCTGGTCGACCCCGACCTGCAGGAGGGCACCGTCGCCGAACTCGGTCTGAACGAACTGCTGCTGCACGTCGACCCGGCGGGCGACCTCGACGCCTCGGTCGGGTCGACCGTCGAGGTCACCTTCCAGAACGGCATCGAGCAGACCTTGACCGTCGCCGGCATCTACGGCGACGCAACATTCGGCAACTGGCTGATCGGGCTCGACACGCTCGCCGAAGTCAGCGACGCTCCGGCTCGCGACTTCTTCGTGATCGCGAAGCTCGCCGACGGTGTCGATGCGGTCGCCGGCGATGCGGCAGTCGAAGCGGCGATGGAACCCTTCCCCCAAGCCAACGTCCAGACCAACGCTGAGTTCCTCGAGTCTCAGGAAGCGCAGATCAACCAGCTGCTGTTGATCATCACCATGCTGCTGGCGTTCGCGATCATGATCGCGATCCTCGGGATCTCGATCACGCTGGCACTCGGTGTGTTCGAACGCACACGAGAGATCGGACTGCTCCGAGCCGTCGGGATGAACAAGCGTCAGACCCGTCGATCGGTGCGGTGGGAAGCGGTGATCGTGTCGATCTTCGGTGCCCTCGTCGGGATCGTCGTCGGGACCTTCCTCGGCGTGATCCTGTCGCTGGCCGTGCCGGACGACGTGATCAACAAGTTGGCGTTCAACCCCACGATCATCGTGGCGATCCTCGTCGGGGCGGTGATTGCGGGCCTCGTCGCTGCGCTGTACCCCTCGTACAAGGCGTCGAACATGAACGTCCTCGAAGCCATCGCCACCGAGTGATGTTGCGATTGGTGTCAGACACCAATCGCAACATCGGCGAGACTGCCGTGATGGCGCTCGATCCTGCTGCACTGCCCGAAGAAGTCCTGACGTTCCTGGGCGAATACCACCTCGCCACGCTCACCACGCTTCGAGACGACACGTCTCCACATGTGGTCGCGGTCGGATTCAGCTACGACACCGCTGCGCAGGTTGCCCGTGTGATCACCTGGGCGGGCTCACAGAAGGCGGTCAACGCCGGACGAATGCAGGCACGAGGCCAGCGGGCAGCGGTGTGCCAGGTCGACGGGGGCCGCTGGCTGAGCCTCGAGGGCCCGGTTCGTCTGGTGTCCAATCCCGACGGCGTGCGAGCGGGCGTCGAGGGCTACGCGGCCCGATACCGCCAGCCGAAGGAACGCGACGACCGCGTCGTGATCGAGATCAGCGTGGAACGAATCCTCGGCCGTGGCTGATGTTACGAATGGTGTCTGACACCATTCGTAACGTCAGCCGGCGTCTCGGTTCCAGGGGAGCTCGGCGATCCATCGTTGAGCAGCCGGGTGCGGATCCATCGGCGTGTCGTCGGTGGAGCGTTCGAGCTTCGGGTCGAGGTGGGTCTGGCAGCCCGGGCACCAGTACAGGATCCGGTTGTTCTCGCCCATCCGCCGACATTCGATGGTGTCGGCACAACGGGCGCAACGCTGCACGTTTCGGCCGTACACGGCGAGGCCACCCTTCACCGACGGCTCGGTGATCCGTCTCGCATGGTGCAGATTGGCCCGCAACATGCGTGCGGCGGTGTTGACGACGCGGATGGCGTCGTGCTCGCTCAGCGCACCGACAGGTGCGTATGGGCTCAGCTCGGTGGCCCACAGCACTTCGCATCGATAGACGTTGCCGACGCCGCACATCACCCGCTGATCGAGCAGCACCTCGGCGATGCGGGCGGTCGGGTCCGGATAGGTCAGCAGCAGGTTGACGACCGCACCGAGGTCGGTGTCGCTCTTGCACAGGTCCGGCCCGAGCCGCCCCATGCCGGGGTGACGCCGCTTGTCTGCCTTGCGATAGGTCTCGACATTGGGTGCGTTGAAGCACACTGCCACCCACTCGTCGACCTCGATGGCCGCGCGCATCTGAGCGTGAGGGCGACGCCAGTTGTCGCCCCGGCGGTACAGGTGCCACGACCCCGTCATCCGCATGTGAGTGTCGAGCACCAGACCATCGTCCCACTCGATCTCGAGATGCTTGCCGTGACTCTCGACCGACTCGACGACACGTCCGGCCTGCGGGACCGGACCGATGAGACGTGGCGCATCGAAGCGAAGCATGGGTCGACCGGCGAGCGCAGTTCTCAGGGCGCTGGCCGATCGATGGATCGTGTCGCCTTCGGGCATCGAGTGAAGATGGTACGCCAGACACCAGGGTCAACGCCGGGATGCCTGCCATCGCGTCGTAGCCTCGCCGAGCGATGGCCCCCGACGACCCCGACCGCTCCGAGCGTGGCATCACTGCTGAGGCATTGCGAGCGGCGGTCCCGTTGTTCATCCCCGCGATCCCCTTCGGCCTCGTGCTCGGGGTGGCGATCACCGACTCGGCAATGCCCACCGCTGTGGCCTGGTCGACGAACCTCGCGATCTTCGCCGGGGCAGCACAACTCGCGACCGTGAGCTTGGCCGCAACTGCGACCTGGCTGACCCTGGTGGCCACCGCCGCGGTCATCAACCTTCGACACGTCATGTACAGCGCCGCCTTGTCGCCGCGCTTCAGCGACCAGCCACGATGGTTCCGCTGGGTCGGGCCGTTCTTCCTGATCGACCAGTTGTTCGCACTCACGAGCGTGCGAACCACGATGCCCGGGCCACAGTGGCGACGGTTCTACCTCAGCGCCGGCATCTTCTACTTCGCCTCGTGGACCACCGTCGTCACGCTCGGCCTCGTCGTCGGCACGTCGATCCCGACCGAGTGGCGCCTCGACGTCGCGCCGGCGATCATGTTCGCCGGCCTGGTCGTGTTGGGGCTCACCAACCGGCCCGGCATCGTCGCCGCCGCCGTCGGGGCGACGGTGTGCCTGCTCGCGCTCGACGTGCCGAACAACGGCGGAATCCTCGTGGGCGCCGTCAGCGGTGTGATCGCGGGGTACGCAGCCGACGTGGCCGACGAGCGACGTTCCACTGCGAGAGCGTCATGAGCGCGTTCGCTGCGGTGACCGCGGTGCTGTCCGTCGGGATGATCACCTACGTGTCGCGTGCAGGACTCATCGTGTTCCTCGCCGACCGCCCGCTTCCACCCAACATCACTCGAGCGCTGCGCTATGTCGGCCCGGCGGTGCTGTCCGCGCTCACGGTCAATCTGATCGCTGGCGGCGAGGGTGTGGGCGGCGTCGAGTTCGTCGAGGTGGCCGCGCTCGTCGTGGCGATCGTCGTCGCGGCAACCACTCGAAACCTGATCGCTGCGTTGGCGGCGGGCATGACCTCGCTGTGGCTGCTGCTCTGGCTCCTCTGAACCGACCCGCTCAGGGGAGCTTGCCGACGTGCGCCAGGGCGAGTCGTATGAGGCGGTCGTGACCGCTGGTCATCTGGGCGATCACTTCACTGCTCACCGCCTCGTCGGGCGTGAACCAGGCGAGGTCGAGTGCCTCCTGGGTCGGTTCGCAGTCGCCTTCGACCGGGACCACGTAGGCGAGGCTGACTGCGTGGTGCCGAGGGTCGTAGAATCCTGACCGTTCCGGATTCGGGAAGTACTCGACCACGGTGAACGGTGTCGGATTCGCCGGCACGCGCGGCAGGGCCATCGGGCCGAGGTCCTTTTCGCAGTGGCGCATCAGCGCTTCGCGTACCCGCTCGCCGAAGAGCACCCGCCCCGTGACGACCATTCGACTGATCGACCCGTCGGACGCCACTCGCAGCAACATGCCGACCTCGGTGACGTTGCCGAGCGAATCGACCCGCACCGGAACCGCGTCGACGTACACGATGGGCACGTGAGCCCGGACGAGTTCGAGGTCTTCGGGCGACAGCCAACCCGTCGACGTCTCGGTGGTTGCCCCATCATCGATATCGGTCACGGCCTCGATGTTCGCACGCGAACCGGTGCCGGGCCCGCATTCGTGGGCGCTCAGGACGCTGTGACGTTGGTCGGCGCCCTCAGGTAGCGGCTGCCAGGATGGGGCGATGCGCGACGACGGACGACGCTGGGACGAGCGGTACCGGGCGACGACCCTCGTCGAACCCCACCAACCCGAAGCACTGCTGCGCTGGCCGCACCTCGCGACGCAACTGCCAGTTGCCGGCCGGGTCCTGGACATCGCCAGTGGGCCGGGCTCGGTTGCGCTGTGGGCCGCCGAGCGCGGATTCGACGTGACGGCACTCGACGCGTCGGCGGTGGCAATCTCGCTCCTCGAACGCACGGCCGACGACCTGGGCCACAGTGGTCGTCTCGACGGTCGCATCGATGCGCGGGTGGTCGACCTCGATGACGGACTCCCCGCCGACATCGTCGACGTCGACCTGATCGTGTGTCAGCGCTTTCGCGAACCCGCCCTCACGACGGTGATCATCGACCGGCTCAGCGTCGGCGGGTATGCGTTGGTCACCGTGCTGTCGGCTGTCGGCGCGGAGCAACCCGGCGAGTTCCACGCACCGCCCGGAGCGTTGGCGAACGAGTTCGGCGTCGACGATCGTGCCGACATCCTCCACCATCATGAAGGCGACGGCGTCGCCCACATCGTCGTACGTCGACGTTGACGGTCAGGCGCAGTCAGGCGCCCTCGAGCAGGACGTCACGAAGTGCTTCGTGACGAGTGGATGCCGAATCAGTGGTCTCGACGAAGTCGATCAACAAGTTGGCGACGGTGTCCGCCTGCTCGACGTGGGGGAAGTGGCCGACACCCTCGAGAATCTCCAGGCGGCTGGTCGGGATCAGTTCGTGCGCGGCGTAGCCGTGTTCGACCGGGATGATCCCGTCCTGATCGCCCCACACGATCATCGTCGGGACGTGGGCTGCCAGATAGAGCCGGTCGCTGGCATCCACGGTCTGGCCGGTCGGTTCGATGACCCCGCGCATGGTCCGCACGAACGCCTTGCGATTGGTGGCACCAGCGAGCGAGCTGTAGGCGCGCCACATCTCTGCGAGCCTCGGCGACCGGATGTTGCGACGCCCGAGCTGTCGACCGACGTCGGTGGCCCGATCGACGATGGGTTTCGGGAACGCGATCGGCATCACGTACTCGGCCCCCGGGAGGGTCAGCAGGCGCAACAACCACGACACCTCACGGCCGAGGCCACCGCTGCCGACCAGCACGAGCCGATCGACCAGGTGCGGGTGCTGATATGCGAGTTGCATCGCGACGCCACCGCCGAACGAATGCCCGACGATGGTGACGCTGTCGATTCCCAGGATCGACAGGAAGTCACGCAGCCCGCTGGCGAACGCACCGAGCGAGTAGTCGCCCGTCGGCTTTGCCGATTCGCCGTGACCGAGCAGGTCGACGGCGATCACGTCGGCGTGCGGGGTGAGGAGGGGGATCACGTCGTCCCAGGTCTTCGAGCTTCCCGCGAGACCGTGGATCAGCAGGATCTTCTGGCCGCTTCCCCCGCGCCGATAGCCCACAGAATGGCCGTGAATCGACACGTGCTGAAGCGGAAGTCGGGAGGTCACAGTTCCAGTATCGCCGCAATCAGGTCGAGAGATCAGGGCCAAACGGTCCGTTCTTCGTCGAATCACGGTCGTGCGATGAGCGAACACACCACATGTGCGGGGTTCGCTCATCGCCCAGGTGGGGCAATCGGCCGTCAGTCGACAGCGGATTCCTGGGCACGGAGCGCCTGATCCGGTCCGGCATCGACCCAGCGGGAGAAGTCGAGCGGGTCGATCCGGCGGCTGGGGTGTCCGGTCGTGGCGAGCCACGAGAGGAACTGATCGGGAGCCAGTGGTCGCGAGATGCAGTAGCCCTGGGCGACGTCGCAGCCGAGCTGGCGGAGCCGCTCGAGCACCTCGTTGTTCTCGACACCTTCGGCCACCACCACGAGTCCCAGGTTGTGACCGAGGTCGATCGTCGAACGGACGATGACCTCGTCCTGTTCGTCGAGCAACACGTTGGCCACGAAGCTCTGGTCGATCTTCAGCTCGCCGACGGGAAGCCGACGGAGGTAGCTGAGCGAGGAGTAGCCAGTCCCGAAGTCGTCGATCGACAGCGACACGCCGACCTCGTGGAGCTCGTTGATGGTCGCCCGAGAACGTGGGGCGTCGATCAGCAACGACGACTCGGTGATCTCCAGCGTCAGCATCGCCGGGTCGACGCGGTTGGTGTTGAGGTGGTGCTGCACGCGATCGGCGAGACGTCGGTCGAGCAGGTCGTGCGTCGACAGGTTGACCGAGAGTCCGAGGTGATACCCGCGGTCGTGGATACGACGAAGATTCGAGATGCCCTGGTGGAGCATGAGGTCGGTGAGCTGCTTGATCAGGCCGGTGTCCTCGGCAACGCGTACGAACTGACCGGGCGGCACGATGCCTCGAACCGGGTGAGTCCACCGCACGAGTGCCTCGGCGCCGACGACCGTCCCGGTGTTGAGATCGAGTTTCGGCTGCAGGTGCAGGTGCAGGTGCTCCTCCTCGATCGCTGCGCGCAGGTCGCCGAGCATCGCCAGGCGGGCCGGTGTACGGCGATCGATCTCGTCGCGGTACACCTCGACACCGAGGCGCTGCGACTTGGCGTTGAACATTGCGATGTCGGCGAAGCGGAGCGAAGCCCCCTCGTCGGCGTCCTCTTCGACCACGGCGAGCCCAGCGCTGGCGGTGACCACGATTTCGAGGCCGTCGAGGGTGACGGGTCGGCCGACATCGCGAACGCACGCCCACGCGAGTTCGAGCATCTCCTCACGATTACGTCGATGGCCGACGATCGCGAACTCGTCGCCGGCGAGGCGGGCGAGCACGTCGTCCGGACCCAGCAGTCGGGCGATTCGTTCAGCGACGACCACCAGGAGTTGGTCGCCCGCGTGGTGACCGAGGGTGTCGTTGACTTCCTTGAACCGGTCGAGGTCGAGCATCACGACGAACAGCAGCCCGTCACCGTGGTACGCCTCGGCAACGTCGACGAGTGATCGCTCGAACGACGTCCGGTTCGGCAACCCGGTGAGGGCGTCCTGGCGTGCCTCGCGTTCGATCCGCTGGTGCAGCAGCCCTCGTCGCATGCTGGCCGCCAACTGCTCGGTCAGGTTCTGCAGCTGATTCTGGTCGTCGGCGCTGAATCGCTTGGCACCGGAAGGACGACCAGCGACGACCATCACGCCGGACACGCCCGACTGGTCGCGGACCGGCGCGATCATGATCTCGCTGACCTCGCTTCCGGGGGTCCTGAGGGCATCGAGGTCGGCGCCGCGCAGCAGGGTCACGTCGCTGGCGTTGGCGTACCGCGCCCACTGGCCATCCAACACTCCTCGCGGGAGCTCGACGCCCACGTCACCGAAGACCTCCTGGGTGACGGATGTCGGGACCGTCGAAGACGACCAACGCCGCGCCCTCGGTGCGCAGGATCTCTGCTGCTTCGAGCACCCCGGCACGGCCGATCTCTGCCGGCTCGAGCGACTGCCCCACACGCCCGGTGAACCCATGAACTGCATCGAGGTCGCGGAGCCGCTGGTCGAGCACCCCGTAGGCCTTGATCACGTACCACAACATGCTGAGTGGTCCGATCGCCAGCAGGATGAGCCACGGCGTCACCAGCGAGAGCGCCAGCACCATCCCCGCCAGGGTGGCGTTCACGAAGAACAGCCACCAGGCAAGGCGCATCTCGGTTCGGATCCGACGAAGGAGATGGCCCTCGAATCGTGAGATCACGATCGAGACCATCACCGATGCCACGACACTGGTGGCGATCGTTCCGCCGATCACTGCGAACACGAGGGCCTGATCGCCGTCACCGGTGCCGCGCACGAGCAGACGGACGAAGAGATACGTGCACGCCATCTCGAGCGTGAACAGTGCGAGATTGAACGTCAACTTGAACAGCGGCGGACGGCGCGTTGCCAGCACCACGCAGATCGTGCCGATCAACCTCGCCGCAAGGGCCGGTCCGGGCGCGACGTACACGACGGCGAGCACCATCGGCACCTCCGACATCGAGAAGGCCATCGCCTCTCGACGGAACTGGAACCGGAAGACCGAGATCTCCGTGCTGGCGAAAGCGACCGCCAGAAGCGGAAAGACCCACCAGGAGTCCCCGCCGCCCCGAAGGGGTTGTGCGAAGTCCGGGATCGCCAGCACCGCAGCCACCGACGCGCCGACCATCAGCACCGACAGCAGCACCGTGTCGAAGCGAGGGTGCGCCGAACGACCCGGCGAGACGCGCACGATCGGGGTTGCCCCTTCGTTCGTCTCGGTGTCGGATTCGCTCAACTGCTGCTCCCGGGCTCGGGAACGACGAAAGTCCGCCGTTCCCGATGTGTCATCGGGAACGACGGACTTCGACTTGAATCCGAATATTCAGTTGCTGGTGGTCACCACCAGCTGACGGACCACCAGCTCACGCTCTGAGCGGACGATGTGGAGGTGCTGTTGACCATGTTGAACTCCTGTTCGGAACGCCCCTGTTGGAACGGATCTGATATGAACCGTCACTGCTTCGCAGCAGATGGTTCCTTGACGAAGCCCACACAATAGCTTGAAGAAACCCAGATGTCAACGCAGAGAGAGTCGGAATACCACACTGCGTGGCTACGAGATGGGACGGATGTGACCCGCAGCGCAGAGGAACCGGTGTTCAGCCGTCGCCAGGCGCAGCAGGCCGAACGGGCAGCTCGACGATCACCGGCACGTCCGGAGTCGTCGCGGCATCCAGCGAGACGCCGGCGAGCTGCAGGCTGTCGAGCAGGTCGCCGACAGCACCCGTCGGCGAGAGTGCGAAGTCAACGGCGGCCAACGACACCAGGACCACGAGATCGTCGCCACCGGGCATGTCGATGAGGAACACGTCAGTCGTACGACCCATCTCGATCCCAACATTGCGTGGAGAGACGAACACATCGCTGCATGCGTCGCCGGCGCACGGGCCCTCCGCCACCGGATTGGCCCACCTCCAGCGTTGAGCCCGTAGGTCGCCAACCGACGACGGTGTTCGCTGGGCCCCTGGTAGCTGTTCCAACACCTCACGGAGTGTTGTTGCCTCCGATGTCGCCATGATCTCGTCAGTGAGCCCGACGGGACGCACGATCGACACCGTCGATGCCGACGCATCGCCGAGCACGAACTCGATGAGGCCTGGCTGCAACCGAACGAGCTGGACCTCTTCACCGAGTTCGAAGGACGCCTCGCCGCCGAGTGCATCAGTGGCGTATCGACCAGGCTCCTCACACCTGATGGGGCTGTCCTGCAATCTCGGACACGGTCGAAACAATCGCTCAGCGCAACAACCGGCTTGCCAATTCTGCAGCGTCGGCGCATACTGGAGATGTCTCCGGCAAGCGCCGGAGAAAGTGGACCCGGTTGCCTACCGGATGGTAGGGGAGCCGGGTTCTGCGCTGTCAGGGCTGAAGTTCGATGACGTCGGTCAGCACGCCGCCAAGCCGGTTCGTCCAGGCATGACCTGACCCGACGGCCCACGTCACCGCGTCGGCGATCCAGAGCATTCGCTCCAGCTTTCCCAGCCGATGCTCGAAGACCATGAACGTCTCCTTCGTGCGCGTCCTGATGATGACCCGCTCGTCATCGCGATCGTCCTGGCGGCTCTCGAGCACGAGGCTCTTCACTCCCCTTGACTGGACCTCGCGGACGATCTCGGCCACGCACTCTGCACACGCTCGGAACTCATCGGTCTGGTGGTCCTTGGCACACACCGTTGCGAATGCTTGGATCGGCATCTTGGCGATGGCATCGAGGGCACGACGTTTCTGATCGTCGGTCTCGTTGTTGAAGTGAATTCGCGACGTCGTCACCGACAGCTCGTCCATCGCCGGCCGCGACGCCGACAGATGCCGTGCCTCGACGAGCACGCAGCCCATGATGTAACGGCGCCCACGAATCGATTCGTCCACGAACGCATCCGTCGGACGAAAGCGCCTACTCATCGGACTGATCCCCTCGGAGCAGGTCACCGAGGCCGGCAGCCAGCGCTTGGTCGGCGGAGGCGAGCGCGGGGCGTAGACGCGCAACGTCATCGACGGGTTGGAGTGGCCGAGTCGTCCGGCGACGGTGCGGACGTCGTGGCCCTGGCCGATCGAGACCGTCGCCGACCAGTGGCGCAGATCGTGGAGACGCCACTTCATGTCGATGCCCGACGCCTTTCGTGCCCGAGTCCACCACCAACCGATGTGATCGGGCGGCACGAGATCGGGGCCGACACCGAACATCCATGGACCGTATGGCTCACGTTCTCGGCGCAGCGCCCAGATCGCGTTTCAGGGTGTGGGGGTCGAGCGTGAGCCGGCGGGCGTTGCCGGTCTTGGTCGGCGCGTCGCGCAGCTCGCTGCTCACCGGGGTGGCGGATCACCTCGATCGCCGAGTCGATCGTCAGCATCCCGTCGTCGTCGACGTCGGTCCATCGAAGCGCGGCCAACTCCGCACGGCGTGCGCCGGTCATCGCCGGGAGACGCAGCGCCAACGCCGCCGCCGGATCGAACTCGCCGGCTGCTGCAATCACCGCCCGGACGTCGTCGAGCGACATCACTCCCCTCGGCGGCTTCTTGGTCGTCTTGCGCTGCGCGAGTGACGCCACGTTCTGGCTCGCCCACCCCCAACGCACCGCCTGGTTGAGCGCAGCGCTCAATGCACCGTGCTGGTTGCGGATGCCGGCATCTTGCAGCCGACCGCGACGCAGGCGGGTGTGCCACCGTTCGACATCGGCGATCGACATCCGCGCGATCGGGATCTCGGCGATCTTGTCCTGCTTGATCGAGCGCACCCGACTCTGCTGGTCACGCGCCGACGACAGCGCCCACGTGTCGAGGTTCTGATCGATCCACGCATCGAGGACGTCGACGACCTTGCGGCCCACGGCCGAGGCACTCCCCGGACCGACCTCCAACGAGGCAGCGAGACGTTCCGCGTCACGCTTGCCGCCGCCGGACCGTCCGCGAGATCTGCGTCGGTCGTCCGCGGGCGTCGGTGCCGGTGAAACCCGCACCCTCCACACACCCGGCTTCTTCTCGCGCAGCGTTGCCACACCGGCAACAGTACGCCAGGGGTGTCACGCTCGCCAGGGAGGCCGCCAGGGATGATTCTAGGGATGGCCGGATTTCGTCA
>CAVQSV010000013.1:0-32551 GCA_963716095.1 Ilumatobacteraceae bacterium
ATTGTCCGATCGGACGACCGTCGCTGCCAGCCCCGAAAGGGCGCCCGATGGGAGAAGGTGCGGAAAACGAGCCGATCGCCCGCCCACACACCTGCCCGGCATCGCGTTCGAGGGAGATCCGTCAGGAGGAACCGGTCAGTCGGTGCGGTCGTCGGCGCTTCGAGCCACCCACGCGGTGGCGTCGTCGTAGGCCGTGAGCAGCGTGTCGGTACGCCAGCGGCCGGGTCCGTAGACGTTGTGCTCGCCGAGGTCGTTCATCATGCCGGTCGCTTTCAGTTGGTCCTGCACACGTGGTTGCACAGACGCGAGCACCAACTTGCTCTCGACGTCGTGCAGCGCGCTCGCATACCGCACGAACACCTCGATGAGGGTGGCGCCGACGTCGTCGCGTCCGCGGAGCCGGATCACGACCACCGAGTTGCTCGACTGGTCGGTCACCGTGGGCAGCATCGCCTCGAACGCGGGCGCCGCAGCGAAGAAGAGACTGCCGACCGGCTCCAGCAGGACGACGGTGTCGGCCGGGAGCTCGTCGGGCGGTTCGTCATCGATCAGGTGGCGCTCGTCGTCGACGCGCAGCCGCTGCAGGCTGATCTGGTTCGACTGCCGGATGACGTAGAGCATCATCGACGTGCCGACGCCGATCAGCACGGCGAACTGGAGCGGGATCAGCATGGTCAGCACGAACGTGACGAGCAGCACGGTCTGCTGGATCCGTCCGGTCCGCAGGACCGTTGCGATCTGGCCCGGCTTGATCGTCCGGACGCCCACGATGATCAGCAGGCCAGCGAGCGCAGGCATCGCGATGTAGCCGACAGGTTTGGCGAACACCAGGATGACAACGCCCATCACGACCCCGGCGATCAGGACCGCGAGACGGCTCCGTGCGCCGCCACTCACTGCGAGCGCCGACGCCGACATCGACCCGCCGACGGGCATGCCCTGCAGGGTTCCGGCGGCGATGTTCGCTGCGCCTTGGCCGACGAAGTCACGCGAAGTGTCCGTCGGCGTGCCGTCCGGTCGGGGGAAGCTCGCCGACACCCCGGCGCCCTGGACGAGCCCGATGAACGCCAGCGCCAGGGCGGGGACGAGCAGGCTGGGGATGAGCCCGAGGTCCGGGAATTTCGGCAGCGGGAGCGAGTTGGGGATGTCGGCGATGTCCTGCAGGCGTTCGACGTCCCACCCGAAGGCGGGCACCATCGCCGAGGCCGCGAACACGGCGACCACCATGCCGAGTGCGTCGAGCCGGGTCCGCTCCAACACGAGGATCAGGACGATCGTCGCCGCGCCGACGGCGAACGTCGCCGGGTCGATGTCGAACGGGTGTAGCACCAGGTCGATCGCCCGGCTGACACGATTCGAACCCTCGGAGTCGTAGCCGGTGAACCCGTCGAGTTGGCCGAGCACGATGTTGACCCCGACGGCGCTGATGAACCCGATCATCACGGACTGCGAGACGTAGTTGAGGAGCATCCCCAGCTTGAGCAGCCCGAGGGTCAGCATCACGATGCCGGTCATCATCGACAACGTGAACAGCGCCGCGGCGGGATCCTCGGCGCTGTTGATCTGGTCGACGTCGGCGACGATGATCGACATGGCACCGGTCGTTTGCACCGCCATGAACGCCGAGCTCGTGAACAGGGCGCCGGTGAACGTGCCCCACATCGCGCCATAGAGTCCGAAGATCGGGTTGACCCCCGCCAGCAGCCCGCTGGCAAGGCTGTCGGGAACGCTCTCCACTCCCAACACCAGGCCCGACACGGCATCCTTGCCGGCCGTGTCGCGTCGGAACAGTCTCCGCAGGTTCACCACGCCCTCCCCTCCGAGCCGGCACCAGCCGCCCGCGCCGCTTCGACGTCATCGGCGAACGTGCGGGCGAGTTGTCGGTCGCGGTCGGAGTCGGCGAACCGCTCTCCTTGTCGTCCGAGGCGCAGCAGTGCGGCGGTGACCGTCCGGTCCTCGCCGCCGTACAGCAGGATCTGTCGTCCCGCGGCGTCGAGGTAGTCGCCCACGGTGTCTTCCCGGACGACGACGCAGGACGAGCCGTCGCTGCGCTGCCGGGTCCGGATCCCGAGTTTCCGGCGTGACAGTTCGGCGAACACTTCGGTCAAGACCTCGGTGCACTCGACACCCGTCCGCGGGTCGTTGACCGCTGGTGACAGGGCCATCAAGGCGATGTCGACGAGCACGCTGATCGTGTACCCGATGTCGTTCTCGGGGTCCCGCGACCTGGCGATCGTCAGACAATCGGCGAGATCATCGTCGGAGACCGGCAATCCCGCCGACACCCAGCCGATGGATTCGCCTCGGATGACCGGCCGGCCCGTCCCGGTCTCGATCAGGACACATGCGCCGGGCTCGGTCGTCAGGCGATGCAACCGGTCGGTGTCGACGCGCACGACGTAGCCGTCATCGGATGCAATCAGGTCGGTTGCGTCCGCCGGTCGCCGGATGTCGATGTCGTCGACGACGACATCGTGGCGCAACTCGTGCTCGTGGGCCTTCATCGCCCGGACGATCCGTCTGCCGATCCAACGGATCGCTCGGTCGACGCGCAGCGATTGCAGTGTGCCGTTGATGTACCAGACGATCAGGACGCCGGTGATGATCAGCAGGAGGACGCTGACCGACATCGTCACCGGCGGGGCGAGTGTGTCGCCGGCACGACTCCGCAGCAGGATCTGGCTGGTGATGATGAAGCTGGCCGTCAGGGCAAACGTGCCGAGCACCCACTTGTTCCCACTGCCCCGAAGCTTCATGCGCAGCAACCGTGGCGAGAACTTGGTCGCCATGTTGCCGGCGGTCAGCGAGGTGAGGGCGAGCACGATGCTCAGACCGGTGAAGACGAGCGCCAATGCGCTCAGCAGCGAGGCTCGTGCTTGGTCGACGGTGATCGCGAAGGTCTCCGGATCGGGATCGGCGCCGTACCGCTCGATCGCGAACGCGAGGAACGCACCCGCGATGGCGCCCAAGACCGCGGTGAGCCCCTGGTCCTCCTCCAGTGAGGTGCTGATGTCGTCGAGAACCCCTCGGACGCCCCGCATGGTCACCCTCCCAGCCCATCGTTCGACGCGGTGATGCGACACTCCCCCGAGCGTGCTTCGGGTAGCACGGCGTCCGACTGTTGGCGACGGCCTTGGTTGTGGTGATCAGAACGCATCGTGGTGCACCTCTCGACGTGCAGCCTCCTCGCCGAAACGGAGCGTCGGTAGCCCCACAACGGTGAACGAAGGGTGGTGGTCGCGTGCAGGCGATGACGATGCGATCGGCAGGGGCACCCCCCATGCACCCTCTTGGCGCTATCGAGTGCGCCGTCGGCCGTGCAGAATCGAACCGATGGAGTTCACGTCCGAAGCCGCAGTATCGGGAGGCAGCCGTGTCTGACGAGTACGCATTCGTGGTCGCGACCTATGTGGATCTGGCCGCCGCGGACGCCGACTACTCGGCGGTCCAGCCAGCTCTTCTCGGGGTTCGATCCTTCGATCGCGTTCGACGCCGTGACCGTCGGAAGGAAGGCGTCCGGCGAGATCCGTTTCGGTCAGCGACCCGCAGGCGACCGCAGCCCCGACGGTCCCAGCTGGAGCCTGGCGGAGGGTCTCGCCGCGGCCCTGTTCCCGTCGGTCGGCGCCGACGCTCCGGCAACGCAGTTGGCGGCACGCAAGATCCTCAGCGAAGTTTCCGGCGAGGTGGCGCGTCGCCTCGGCCGAGACGCGCTGAGAGACCTCGGCGCGCACCTCGACGGCTCGGCAGCCGCGCTGGTGGTCGCCGCCGCGTCCGCTCACAAGGACCGAGTTGGCGAGGCACTGACCAGGGCACGTTCGGTGATGACGCGAACCGCACCCATCGATGTTGTCCTGATCGACCGAACGAGCCGATCCGCGCAGCTGATCGCGTCGCCCCGATCGGGTTGATGCGGCCACGACCGCGTCACCGACGCACACGTCCCCGACTTCTTGTCGGCAGCGCCTCAGTCGGGGAGGTACCCGAGGATTCGAGCCTTGGCGACGGCTTCGTGTCGTCCGTGGACATTGAGCTTGTCGTAGAGGGTGACCGTTCGCTTCTTGACCGTCGCCGGTGCGATGAACAGCTCTCGAGCGATCTCCTTGTTCGACAGTCGATCTGCGAGCAGCCTGAGCACGTCGAGTTCGCGCCCGGTGAGGCTGGGGCCGCCATTCAACGTGGCCACGGCGTCGGTCGGTGTCTCGGCGCGCGTGTCGGTCGTCGTCGGTGACCCGATCGCGCCGACGATGGCGCCTGCGTGCTCCAGATCCTCGCCAGCGATGTCGAGGCGGGACAACAGTGGCACGAGCGCCGGACCGAGGTCGGCGAGTCGTCGGACCATGCCGGCCTTCTGTGACAGCGTGACGGCGGACTTCAGCGCATCGAGCGCCTTCGCCTCCTCACCGACGTCGGCGAGGCGCAACGCGCGCAGCCCGAGGAGACTGACGGTCAGCGGGACATGGTGATGGAGGATCGCAGCTTCGAGCGCCTCCTCCAGGAGTTCGCTGCCACGCACGGCGGCATCGGGTGAGATCAGCAGCGCCCCGATCAGTGTCGGGGTCAAGTCGTAGAACATGTAGCGATGGCGCTCGACGTCGAGGTCCGCGGTCTGCGCCCAGCGCAGCGCCGACGCGTGACGGCCGCGCCGGAGGTCGAGTTCGGCCAGGAACGCCCGAACGACCGGCTGGAGGAACTCGCTTCTCTCGTCGAGCACGTACTGCATCGTCGCCGCTGCGGTGTCGTCGGCCTCGCCTCCACGGCCTTGGGCCAGCTGACTCAACGCAAGTGCGATCTCGGCGTGCACCACGAAGATCGTCTGCGTGACCAGCCGGAGGTCGAGCGTGGCCCCCAAGTGTTCGTCGGCCTCGTGGAGCCTGTTCCGTTCGTATGCCGAGATACCGAGGAAGTAGTGCGCCGTGGCGATCGTGTCCTGGTGGTCGAAGCGTTCACCGATGGACAGCAACTGGATGCTGTGACGATCGACAGCGTCGAGGTCGCCTTCCAGCCAGCCCAGGTAGGGCATCGCATATGCCAGCGGATCCCATGGAGCGTCGGCGAACCGTTCATCACCGATCACCGAGTCGGCGAGCTGATGCGCCTCCTTCGAGCGACCGGCACCCGCGAGGGCAATGGCCTCGAGCACGTACACGAACGCGAGATGTCGACCCGGGCGATGAGCGAGGAGCCGATTCGCGGTCCGAGCGTCGACGATCGCTCCGTCGAAGTCGGCCCTCAGCAGCTTCGAGTACGCCCCTCGGAGCTCCGCGATCTGCGCCCGGATCTCGCCGGACCGCACATCGTCGTCGCCCGTGTGATCGAGAATCCGCTCGGCGAGATCGAGCGTGCTCCGCATCTCGCTGTGACGCGACTGGAACTCGCCGAACAGCCACGCGCGGAGAAGCAGCAACGAAGGGTTGGAGTCGACCACGTCCTGGGGGATCATCGACAAGAGGCGCTCGAGATCGACCCAGTGCTCCTCCTCGATCAGTTCGGACCCGTACTCCTCGGCGAGCGTGGCGACGGCAGCGCGGTCGCCGGCAAGACCGAACTGCTCGATGGCCTCCTCGACCAGTCCGCACTCCTTGAACAGATGAGCCGCAGTCCGGCGCGCCCGTGCCTCTGAGTGCGTCGACTCGATCCCACGATCGCGTCGCCAGTGGTCGAGCAGTCTGGCGAACACGTGGTGGAAGCGGAACCACTCCCCGGCGTCGTCCAGCTGGACGACGAACAGGTTGTGACTGCGGAGCCACCCGATGAACTCGTCTCCCGTCATCAGCGGCGGTCTTCCTGCATCCTCGACGACGACGGCATCGCACAGCGGCGCACTGAAGCGATCGAAGATCGATGCCGCAAGGAGGTAGCGGCGCACCTCCGGCGGGACCTGTTCGAGCACTTCGCCGACCAGATACGCCTGGGCTCCCTGATCGAGGAAGCTCGCGCCCACGACCGGTGTGCCGACGGGCGACAACCCCATGGCCTCGGCCGTCAGCCGCACACCGGCCGGCCAGCCTTCCGTGGACTTGCGGAGAGTGCTGACCTCGTCGGGCGTCAGCGCGCGGTCGAGGAACTGCTCGGTGAACTGCTGGATCTCGCCCTCGGAAAAGGCGAGATCGTTCATCCGCAGCTCGTTGAGCTGTCCTCGGGCGCGGAGCAGCCCCGTCGGCAGCGGCGGGTCATGCCGGCCGATGATCACGAAGTCCGCGGACTCCGATGGATGTCTGAGCAGCTCGGACATCAACGAATGGACCTCCGGCGACGTGATCTTCTGGTAGTCGTCGAGCACGATCACCACCGGCTCGGCGAGTTCGTCCAACTCGTTGGAGAGCGTCGTGACCAAGATGTGCTGGTCCGGGAGGCGAGCGGCTCTCGCCATCTGCGAGGTGACGCCCAACGCGTCGGGGAACACGCTGCGGACGGCTGCCGCAAGGTGAACCACGAACCAGCGTGGGTCATCGATCTGGGCATCCAGCGAGAGCCACGCGCAGGAACGGTCGAGCGTCTCGCACCACTGGCTGACGTTCACGGACTTGCCGAAGCCCGCTGGGGCGCTCACCACGGTCGCGGCCCCGTCGATGCCGTGGTCGAGGGCCGCGTTCAGGTGGTCGCGAACCAGTGCGCCACCGGGCGGGCGGGGTCGATGGAGGAACACCGAGCGAACGAGGTGCGTCGGAGAAGCGGCCTCAGAGGCGACCTCGGTCACGTCGGTGTCCGCTCATCGATCCCAGCCCACTGATGAGGCGATGCCCATGTCACGACGTCGACCTTAACGTCAATGCGTCGACAGGGCTGCGGGGCCAGAGGTCCCAGGAGTGCAGCCCCGACGTGTCAGCTCAGGAGTTCGAGGTCGCCCGGCCGCCAGGTCTGGTCGATCCAGGGCTGCTCCGGTCCATAGACGCGGAAGGCGATGAACCAGCTCTTGCCCGGGATGGTCTGCAGCCAGTTGTGCTCGTGCCCGGCGGGCGCCTGGGGTGCGAAGTAGATGTCGTAGGAGCCGTCGGGGTTCGTCTCGAGGCCCTCGTCCTGGCTGCCGAGCGTCGGGAACTGCTGGTCGGTCTGGAGCTGCGAGCGGGTCTGGGTGTCGTACATCGTGACCGCCCAGAAATCCTTGACCGGCACATCGGGCGGCAGATGGAGCTTGTAGGTCTTCGATCCGTCCAGCACGAGGCCGTTCGAGTCGATTGCCGCCATTGCGTAGTCCGATCCCGCACCGGGCACCGTGACCGCCATTGCCGGCGACACGCAGATGTAGCCGAAGTGGAAGAAGACGCGTCCCTCGAGATCCCGTGCTCCGGTGTCGGTGGTGTACGTCGTGGACTTGTTCGCGTAGCCCATCACCCAGGTCGTGTTGCCGTCGTAGACGAACTGTCCCGGGTTGCGGGGCATGTAGCTGATCGCCCGGGCGGCGGCATTGCCGATCGCGGCGGCGTCGGTCAGGACCTTCTTCATACGGTCGTCGGGAGCGAAAGGCTTGCCCTTCTCGATCCCGACGGCGGCCATCATGCCCTTGGCTTCCGGGCCGAGGAAGTCGTCGGGCTCCGTTTGGATCAAGGCATGCAGCTGCTCGAAGAAGCCGACGTCATTGGGCAGCACGGTGTCCACCTGCTTGCCCGAGACGTTGATGAACTCCATCGCCGGCGGGTTCGACTCGGTCGACAACGGGTACACCTTGAGGTTGTCGCGAATGTTGTCGGAGGCGGCCTTGATCCCGTGGTCGAGGTAGCCGCGCATGAACACCCAGACACCATTGGTCTTCGACGGAACGACGAAGTAGCCGTCGGGCACGGGCCCGTCGTAGCCCGGCGGGAGCACGAGGAACTTGCCACCCTTGCCCTTGTCGGGCCCGGCGACGCCGAGGTCGGTCATGTAGAGGAAGGCCATGTCGTCGAGGATGCCCAGCATCTTCGGGGGGAGATCGATGACGCACGGCCCGTCCTTGGCGAGGTCGAGGAAACCGATGGCGTACATCGTCGAGGTGTTCCCGGTGAGGACCAACGACGTCGAGTCCATCAGGGTGTCGAAGATGCAGATCTTGTTGCACGCGTCAGCGCCCGCTGCCGCCTGACCCGCTCGGAGCGCGCTCATCGACATCGTCGGGATGCTGTTGAGGAACACCTCGACCGCACGCGAACGATCGAGGTAGTCGTACACCGTCTCGGCGGTCTCCGGCGTCGGTACGCCGTCGAAGTACTGCAGGGCTCCGATCGAGCTGTGGACGCGGTCAGGCGTGGTGATGCTCGCTGGGATTGGCGTGGTCATCGTGAAGTCCGTCATGCATCAAACGTCTCATGATCGGGATGCCCTCGATAGCCCCAGTATGGAGACATCGGGGCGCAACAGCGCCGACTGCGGCTGATCCGTCAGGCGGGCGGGTTCTCGACGGCCTCGACCCAGCGAGGATCACTCTCGATCGGAAGGGTTCCGCCGCGCCGTTTGATCACGACCACGGCGACGACCATGCCGACCAGGAACGCCAGGAGCATCACCGCCCACTTGCGGTTCGAGCGACCGCGGAGTTCATCGGCGGCTTCCGACAGCACCGCTGTTGCGACTTCTTTTCCTACGTTCGTGACGATCGGTCCCATGTCCCCAACCTAGACCTCGACCGACCGTGTTCACCCCGAGTCTCACGATCGAGCGCATGTTCACCTCAATCGAGCAGCACCCTCACAGACTATTACCCGCCGGGTGCACGAATCGTTACGTTTCGTTACGATCACTCCCATGACCGTGCCCGGAAAGGGTGGCCGCCCCCGCAAGTGGCGCTCCGACGCCGACCGCGTGCGCGCCTTCCGAGCACGAGAACGCGGCGACGACGAACCACCAACCATCGAAGTTGCCCTCGAATCCGGTGACGAAGCCGCAGTCGCCTGGGACCAGGTCCGCCAACTCGGCGACACCATCGACGCACTCAAAGCCGAACTCAAGACGACCAAGGCCGCCCTACGACGAGCCGAGAAGGAACTCGAGCGAGAGCAAGTCCGCGCCAACTGGATCAGCGAAGGCAACGACCGCCTCCGAGCCGAACTCGACGCCGTCGAACGCGACCGAGCCGACCTGCAGGAACGACTTGACGGACTTCTTCGCACCATGACCACACCCGCACCGAATGTCCGACCTGTTCCTGGCCCGAATCGAGCGCAACGCCGGCAGGAAGAACGCCGCCGGCGCCGACCACCGACGTGACCACGACAACTCCCTCGACGACACACACCATCACGAGGGACTGATCGAACGCCCGGTGGGAGCAATCCGATACCCCGGTGGGAGCAATCGCGCGCCTCGGTGGGAGCAATCCCAGAGTCCGGTGGGAGTCATCGAGGGAGCATTGAACGAACCGCCGACAATCCCTCGTCCCGATTCGTTGCCCACCGCGTTGCCCCTCGCTTGGGACTCGACTGACCTACGAAGTGCATAACACCTGGTAGATCGGTGGGCGCAGAGGGACTCGAACCCCCGACATCTTCCTTGTAAGGGAAGCGCTCTAGCCAACTGAGCTATGCGCCCGGAGAGCCCGAGGTTACCGCCGGCCGAAGGCACCGGGGCTCGACGCTGCGAGTCGAGTCGTCCCGATCCACACTGGAGAGATGACCGCACATCAGGCCGACTCCCCCACCACCGGTGCTCGCCTGTCGGGCCCGATCCTCGAAGCTGCCCCTCGCCCCACCGCAGCCGCCTCCCGGATTCGTGACGTCGATCTACGAGCACTCGTGGCAGATCGATCGGCCGCGCGCTGAGGTGTGGGCGTGGCTCTGCGACCCGGCGACATTCGTCGATGGTCAGCTCCCGCCGTTCCGGGTCGAGTTCCTGTCCAACGCCGACGGCGAGACCGGATTCAACGAAGGGGTCTACAACGCCCACGTCGGTCCGCTGATGTCGTTCTCAGGCGTGCTCGGCACGATCGAAGCCGAGCGATACCGAGACCTGCAGTACTGCTACGGCAGCTACGCCATCAGCCACGCACTCTTCCGCCCGACACGTCTGCAGTTCTGGCTCGACGACGGCCCGGGCAGCACCCCGGACCGCCCGAGCACCATGCTCCACCTCCAGCTCGACACGTACGTGCGAGCCAACGCGGTCGGCGTCTGGAACCGACTGATGGGCGTGTTCTGGAAGCGGTTCGGTTCGTGGTGCGAGCGGGCGATCCCGAACAACTGGCTGCGCTGACGGCCCGGCCGGCCCTCAGCCGGCGGTGACGGCGTTGTCGCAACCCTCGCCGGCGAGCACCGTGGCCACGTTGGCGAGCGTCGTCTCGGCGATCGCCGCAAGCGCTTCGTGGGTGAGGAACGCCTGATGTGCGGTGATCAACACGTTCGGGTACGTGAGCAGGCGAGCGAAGTTGTCGTCGTCGAGGATCTCGTCGCTGCGATCCTCGAAGAACAGGTCGCCCTCCTCCTCGTACACGTCGAGCGCCACCGAACCGATGTGACCCGCCTTGAGCGCATCGAGCACCGCCGCGGTGTCGACCAACGCTCCCCTGCCGGTGTTGACCAGCATCGCACCCGGCTTCATCTTCGCGATCGACTCCGCATCGATCAGATGATGGGTGTGTTCGTTCAACGGGCAGTTCAACGTGACGATGTCGCCGACCGACAGCGCCTCGTCGAGATCGACATAGGTCACCCCGAGATCGACGAGCCTCTCGTTGACCACCGGGTCGAATGCCACCACCTCGCACCGAAGGTGCCACAGCAGACGAGCGACGATCTCCCCGATCTGCCCCGTGCCGATCACCGCTGCCGTCTTGCCCGCCATGTCGAAGCCGACCAGACCGTCGAGCGAGAAGTTGCGGTCACGCACACGGTTGTGGGCCCGATGGATCTTGCGATTCAGTGTGAGCATCAGTGCCAGGGTGTGCTCGGCAACCGCATTCGGCGAGTAGGCCGGAACCCGCACCACCGTGAGTCCGAGCCGGTCGGCGGCCTCGAGATCGACGTTGTTGAAGCCTGCGCATCGCAGCGCCACACACTTGGTTCCGGACGCAGCGAGGAGCTCGAGCACGTCTGCTCCGAGGTGATCGTTGACGAACGCGCAGACCACGTCGGCGTCGACGGCATAGCCCGCAGTCCAGTGGTTCAGCCGCGCCTCGTGGTAGTGGATCTCGAGGTCAGCGCTGTCGGAACGATCCGCGAGCGCTGCGTCGAACGATCGGCGGTCATACGGCTTCGACGAGAACATCGCCATCCTCGTCGTCGGTGAGTTCATGCGCCGATCATTGCCTCATCACCGGCCGGGCGCAACGGACGCTCACTGGGCCCAACGGTGTTCACCGGTGCGAAACATCGCTGGAACACATCATCCGTACGTTCGGTGCCATGGCATTCAACACCACGATGACAGCAGATCGCCCCCCGATGAAGCCGACGCCGGTGAAGGCGACGCCGATCAAGCTCACCCCACCACGCCAGACCCCGGTCAAACCGACGCGCAGCTGAATCCCGGTCGCCTCCCGATCGCCCGTGCTCTCGGACCTTCCGAGACCGCTGACGCGGCCATGGTGCGCGAGGATCAGCGAACGATCCGAGGGAGGCAACCCATGAGCACCACCACGTCGCCGGAGACGGTCGGCATGAGCAGCGACCGACTGCACCGCATCACACCCGTCATGGAGTCATACGTCGCCGAGCGAGGCGTCGTGGGCATCAGCACCATGATCAGCCGCCGCGGCGAGATCGTCCACGCGCAACAGTTCGGGTTCCAGGATCGCGAGGCCGGTACTCCGATGGCCGCCGACACGATCTTCCGCATCTATTCGATGACCAAGCCGGTCGTGTCGACGGCGTTGATGCTGCTCCACGAAGAAGGGGCCTTCCAACTGGAGCAGCCCGTGGCCCAGTACCTCCCCGCGTTCGGTACCACCAAGGTGCTGGCCGACGACGGCTCGCTCGTCGACCAGGCCAGGCCGATGCAGATCGGCGACCTGCTCGGACACACCAGTGGCCTCACCTACGACTTCATGGCCGACAATCCGGCCGCCCAGATGTACCGCGATGCCCGGATCATGAACGACGCCGCCAGACCGCTCGATGCGCTCATCGACGAACTGGCCACGCTGCCCCTGGCGTTCCAGCCGGGCACCCGCTGGCACTACAGCGTCGGCATCGACGTGGCCGCCCGCCTGATCGAAGTGCTGTCGGGCCAGTCACTGGGCGACTTCCTCCAGGAACGGTTCTTCGATCCGCTCGGTATGGGCGACACCGGGTTCGGGGTGGCCGACGACCAGCTCGGGCGAGTCTCGGCGATGTACGGCCTGCCCGATCTCGTCGGCGAGAACTACTCCGCAATCCAGCTGATGGAGGCGGCACTGGCCGGCTTCAACGAGCGCATCGACGTGTCGACCACCTATCCGACGAGCACGCCCGACGTCTTCCAACGAGGCGGCCTCGGGCTGTTCTCGACCGCAAGTGACTACATGAAGTTCGCACAGATGCTCGCCTCCGGCGGAACGTTCGACGGCAACCGGATCGTCGGCCGCAAGACACTCGAACTGATGCACACCAACCGTCTCCCCCACGAGCTGCTGCCGTACGAACTGCTCGGTCTGCCGGTGCCCGGCATGGGGTTCGGGCTCGGGTCGAGGGTGATGCTCGACGTCGCCGAGACCGCCGGGACCGGGTCGGTCGGCGAGTACGGGTGGGCCGGAGCTGCCAAGACCTACTACTGGGTCGACCCCGCCGAGGAACTGGTCGGAGTGTTCATGTCGCAGTACATGACCGGCATGCTGCTGCCCGAGCGCGACTTCCGCTCGCTCACCTATCAGGCGATCGACGACTGATCGACCGCGACAGCGATCCGATCGATCACCTCGTCGAGGATCTGCTCGGAGGTCGCCACGTTGATGCGGGCCCAGCCGGCGCTGTCCGGCCCGAACTTGGGTCCGCTCGACAACGCCACACCGAACTGCTCGAGCAGCGTCTCGGCCGGGTCGTCGCCGAGGCCCGCCTCCCGAAAGTCGAGCCAGCAGAGGTAGGTCGCCTCGGGCGGATCGAAGCCGACCGACGGGATGTCGGCGGCAAGTCGGCGTGCGAGCTGGTCGCGGCGGGCGGTGATCGTGCGCTGCACTGCTGCGAGCCAGTGGTCGGATTCGGTCCACGCGGCGATCGTGCCGACGATGCCGAGCGTGCTCGGTGAACCGTTGAGGTGGCCGGGCATCGCTGCCAATGCGTCGAGCAGCGGCGCATGATCGACGTGCGCCACCGCGGTTCGCAGCCCGGCGAGATTGAACGTCTTGCTGGCAGAGCCGAGGGTGACCAGTCGGCCCCGGAACCGTTCGTCGGCGATCGCGAGTGGGCGGTGCACCGATCCGGGGTGGACGAGGTCACCCCAGATCTCGTCGGTGATCACGAGCAGGTCGTGGCGCTCGGCGACCTCGGCCACGGCGGCCACTTCGTCGACGTCGAACACGCGACCAGTGGGATTGTGGGGATTGCAGAACAGGATCACCCTGGTTCTGTCATCGACGGCGGCGGCCAGCCGCTCGGGGTCGATGCGCCAACCGTCGGGGTCGAGCGCCACGTCGACACGCCGTCGGCTGCTGTCGACGATCGCATCGAGGAACGGGTAGTAGATCGGTGTGAAGACGACGACGCCGTCGCCCGGTCGGGTCGTGTTCCACAGGGCAACTTCGAGCGCGTGCGAGCGCGCTCGTGAAGGGTCGGATCCGGTCGACGTCGGGTCGCCAGCCGTGCTGGCGCTCCTGCCAGTTCGCGTAGTGCCCCGCCAGCTCTGACGAGAACGGTCCGTATCCCAGATCACCGCGGTCGAGGTGCCCCCTGAGCGCGTCGAGCACGGGCTGCGGCGGGTCGAAGTCCATGTCGGCGACCCAGGCGGCAGCCACGTCGGGCCCGTGCTTGGTCCACTTGACGCCAACGCGCGATCGGCAACGAGCCTCGTCGACCGTCAGCAAGCCGTCGGAAGTGATCACATCGCCACGGTAGTTCGCTGCCGATCGCGCCGAACCTGATTCCCTTCGGTTCACGAACCGGGTGTCTCCCGATTCGACTCCACGACGAACGAGCACGGCGACGAGGGACAGCTCGCCCCGGAAACTCACAACAGATCGACGTCACCTCGAACATGGACCAGTGCCGGCCCGTGATGACCGAGGGCCTGACTGAGAGCCTCGTCGAGTTGAGAGCGGTCGGTGACACCGACACCGAGCGCCCCGCACGAGCGAGCGAACTCGGCGAAGTCGGGGTTGACCAATGCGGTCTGCCACACATCGAACGACCCGGCACGCTGCTCTTTGGAGATCTTGCCGAGCTCGCTGTTGTCGAGCAGCACGACGGTGATGTCCATCTCGTGACGAACCGCCGTGGTCAGCTCCATGGCGTACTGCCCGAACCCTCCGTCGCCGGCAACAGCCACCACTTGGCGACCCTGCTCACCCACCGCCGCCCAGGCGCCGAGGGCAGCCGGCAGCGCGAAGCCGATCGAGCCGAGGTACCCGGACATCAGCACCGTCTGTTCCTCGACTTCGAAGTAGCGCCCGAACGAGTAGGCGTTGTTGCCGACGTCGGCGCAGATCACTGCGTCGGGGTCGACGTGGCGGCCGAGCGCGTCGAACAGCGCCGCCGCGCCGACGCCGCGACCTCGATCGTCGGCGACTCGAGATCGCTTCTCGTTGCGCCAGATCTCCCATCGGTCGCCGACCTCGTGGCGTTGGTCGATCGCGGCGAGTGCGTCAGGGAATGCGTCGGCGATCGCCGCTGCGGTCACGCCGACGTCGCCGAGCACCGGCACCTCGACCGGGTGGAACCGGCCGAGCGCCATCGGGTCGTCGTCGACCTGGATGATCGGTTTGTAGGGCGCGATGCCGGTGTGGTTCGAGAACGAGGTGCCCCAGGCGACCAACAGATCCGACTCGTTCATGAAGTAGCTCGCCACGGGCGTACCACTTCGGCCGAGCACACCCGCGCCGAGCGCGTGACGGTCGGAGATCTGCCCCTTTGCCTTGAACGTCGTGACGACCGGAGCGCCCAATCGTTCGGCGAGCGCCACTACCTGGGCCATGTCGCGACGTGCCCCGTGGCCGACGACGAACACGGGCCGACGCGCGCCGGCGATCAGGGTGGCAGCGGCGTGCAGCGCGTCGGCAGGCGGGGCGACCCGCCGGTCGCCGACCCGTCCGACCGGGCCGCCTGCCGGCGCATCCGAGGCGATCGTCTGCACCTCGTCGGGGAGCACGAGATGCGCAACCCCACGGCCGACGATGGCGTGCTTGCACGCCATCGTCATCAACTCGGCGTGATCGGATCCGGCCTGCACGGTCTGGCTGTAGTCAGCGACGTCGGCGAATGCGCGGTCGAGGTCGAGGTCTTGGAACGCTCCGCGACCCTTGACGCTCGAGGGCACCTGCCCCGAGATCGCCAACGCCGGCGCCCGGTCGACACGTGCGTCGTAGAGTCCGGTGAGCAGGTTCGTCGACCCCGGCCCAGCGATCGCGAAACAGGCCGCCGCCTCGCCGGTGAGCTTGCCGTAGGCACTGACGGCGAACGCCGCCGCGCCTTCATGGCGGATGGCGACGTAGCGGAGATCGCGGCGAGCTTCTGCGGTTCGCAGCGCGTCGGCGAATCCCAGGTTCGAGTGGCCCACCATGCCGAACACGGCGCGGACGCCCCAGTTGGTCATCGTCTCCACGAGCACGTCGGCCACGGTGCGCTGACGTTCGGGCTCCGGCGGCAGCGCGACGTACACGCCGTCGCCGCGGACATCGACCGCATATGCATCCGGTGCATCGCCGAAGGGTGGCGGCGGGGCGCCGTTGCACGGCGAGTAGTCGTAGCCGTGCCACGGGCACCGCAACCAGCCACGTTCGATCGAGCCCTCACCGAGCGGCCCACCTTGATGCGGGCAGGCATTGTCGAGCGCCCCGAAGGTGTCACCCACCCTGGTGACACACAGGCTGCGCCGGCCGACCGTGACGCTGGTGACCCGTTGATCGCCGAGTTCGTCGAGTCCGAGCACCCTGTGCCACTCGTGGGGCCCGTCGGGGACGCTCACGGGCTCGTTCGAGGGGGTCGGCTGCTCTTCATCCATGGCGGCCATGTTGTCAGCCTTTCGACCCCGGTGGACGAAGTCGGAAGGGTGCCAGGTATCCGATGCTCGAAACGACGAACGGCACGAGGTAGTTGACGGCAACTCGAATCCAGGTGACCACGGATGCGTCGCCACCGATGATCACCGAACCCTGGTTGACCAGGGTGAGAATCGTGCCCACCACCAGGGCCACGCGCGAGCCCGTCCTGAACGTCACCCCGCTCATCATCAGTCGGCAGGCCTCCGTCGGCGTCGACCACGGCGGTACGGAGGATGCAGCTTGCTCGGCCATGCTGACAGTCCACCACGGCCTGACGGTGCCCGTGGTCAGTGAAGCGCTCGCATGCCGATCAGACCCAGCACGACCATGCCCACACCGATCACCAGCGTGACCAGCGAACGCTCACGACGTACCGCGACGGCAGCGACTGCGGTGAGCGCGATGACGACCAGCACCTGCACGCCGGCGCCGGCATCCGTACGCGGCAGCAGGATCTCACCGACCGCCAGAGCGGCCGTCACGACTCGATCACGGCACTGTCGGGTCGGAATGCGGACCAGGCAAACCAGAAGGTGTCGACGTGTGGCAGCGCTTCGAGTTGCGCGCCTGCGAGCGGACCGTCGGTCGCCTGGCCGAGCACGTTCCACGTCGAACCGGTCTCGGCGTCGACGAAGGTGTCGCCGGTGCCGCCGTCGGCAGCAGCGAACGTCAGCGTCTCGCCGTCGACGACCGGCACGAAGACACCGGTGGCGCCCACGTCATCGCCGGCCGCGACGTCGAATGCATCGAGGGACGACGCGGTCCCGGCGGTCCAGAGCACGACGAGGGCGCTCCCGGCGAGTTCACTCTCGATGACCCCGGTCTCCTGCAGCGACGCCAGCGGGACACCGAGCGCCTCACCGCCTCGCTCGACGCCGACGATTCGCGTCATCGCCGTGTAGCGGCCGTCGACCTCGCCTTCGTAGAGGAATGGCCGGCCGTTGACGTCGTCGTAGCCGGGGTACGGGTTCTGCCCGTACGACCGATCGAAGCCGGTGTCTCGGCTGAGCACCAGCCCGTCGGGGTTGGCATCGCGCCACGTGCCCCAGGCGACCGTTGCGACGGCGTAGGTCTCCAGCTCCTCGCCGGTGAGTTCGCCCACGATGCCCGCACCGGTGAAGTGGCTCCAGAGCGTTTCGGTCTGGCGGTCGTACATCACGAGCGACGAGTTCAGGAGCAGTCCGGAGGTGCCGAACTCGAGGACTCGGTCGTCGAGTCGGCGGTCGTAGACCAGCGCCGAGTTGCACAGCGGACAGTAGGTGACCGCCACCGGCACCCCGCCGACGGCTGTCGTTGACGATCTCGTGCCACGTCATGATCTGCACGGGGTAGGCGCGCGACTCGCCGTTGACATCGACGGCGAGTACGGGCTCGTTCTCCTCCAGGAAGTCGACCTCGCCGACCGAGACGAAGGAGGGGCTGTCGATCGACGGGATGCCATCGGGCGGCGGACCGCCGCTGCGGATCTCGTCGAGGTCCACGAGCGGCTCGGGGGCACCCTCGATCTCCTCGCCCCGGTACATGGCGAGTCCGGAGATGGTGACGTCAGGAGGTGACGGCTCGATCTGCTCCGGGGTGGCCGCACGGGCTTCGGTGCCAAGCCCCGAGGGCAACTCCTCGCCGTCCTCAGCTGCAGAGGACCCGCAGGCTGCGGCAACGAACGCAACGGCGAGCACGACGCCGGCCGATCGTGTCAACCGGGAGAGACGAATGCGTGCCATGCAGATGGAACCGGGCTCGATCGGGCTGGCTTCCCGAACCAGAGATGGTTCGATCTTGTTCAGAAACAATCGAATTTCTGTTCGTTTTCTCTAGTAATCTCGAACTGCTGTGCTATACTGTTTTCCATGTCGAAGGGGCTCGGCGAACTGGAGGCGGCAATCGATTCGCTTCACGGTGTCGACCCGAACGAACTCACCGACGCCGAACTCCACGAGCTCGTCGTCACCGTGCAACGACAGCGCCACCGCCTCGCAGCTGTCGCCGCCGAGGCGATCTCGACGTGGGATCAGCGAATGGTGTGGGCCGACAACGGCGCCGGCTCGGCTGCGGTTCGGCTCGCGAACGACACGTCTGCGTCCCCATCATCGACCGGTGTCGAGGTCAAGCGCGCCCGGCGCCTGCGCACGATGCCGCTCGTCGCCGCGGCGCTCGCCTCCGGCGACATCTCGCCCGACCACGCCGACCTGCTGGCCAGAGCCAACCAACCCTGGCGCAACGCCGACTTCACCGACCACGAGGAAACACTGGTCGAGCAGTGCAAGATCCTCCGATTCCGCGACGCCCGCAAGATGGTCGACTACTGGTGCCTGCGGGCCGACGCCGATGCCGCCGAGGAGCGCGCCGAGCGCCAACGCGAGGCCGCTCACCTGAACGTCTCGCCCACCCTCGACGGCACCGTCGTGCTCAGCGGCACCCTCGACCCGATCGGCGGGGCGATCGTCAGCGACCAGATCAACCGCATCGAACGCGAGCTCTACCTGGCCGACAAACGCGACGGCGTCACGAGGACAGCGTCGCAGCGGCGGGGTGCTGCCCTGGTCGAGATGGCCATCCGATCGGCCACTGCACCCGCCGACGGTCAGCGACCGAAGCCGCTGTTCACAACGCTCGTCGGCGACGAGACGATGTCTCACCTCTGCGAGCTGGCCAACGGCACCGTCGTCACACCCGGCTCGATCTTCGAGTATGCGGGCGACGCCGACCTCGAGACCGTGCTGTTCGACGGACCATCCACGGTCATCTCGGTGTCGCACCGACGCACGTTCACCGGCCAACTCCGGCGTGCGGTCCAGGTTCGCGACCGTCACTGCCAGCACGAGAGCGGCTGCGACGTCCCCGCCGACCAGTGCGACATCGACCACATCGTCCCCCACGCCGACGATGGGCCCACCAGCCAGTTCAACGGCAAGGCCGAGTGTCACCCGCACAACCGCAACCCCGACCGCCACGACCACGGCGGCGTACCTCGCCCGACTCGCCACGTCGACCGGCTCGACGAGATCCGCTGCCGGCTCCGATGGCAGCTGTTGCGCGACGACCCCGACGGCGACGCCGATGCCGACCAACCCGACGATTCGTCAGCTGCGGCGGGCGCCGGTTCGCAGCGAAACTCACCCGGCCGACCGCCCACACCTTGACGTCGACGCCGCGCACGACCAACGTTGCAGCGTGACGGCCATCGAGATGCTCATCGAACCCCGAACCGCGAAGGTCGGTACCGGCACGGTCAGGCGGGTCCTGCCGTTCCGCAAGCGCCGGATGGTCGGCCCGTTCATCTTCGCCGACCTGATCGGGCCCGAGACGCTTTCTGCCGGCAGCCGGCATCGACGTCGACGCTCACCCCCACATCGGCCTGTCGACGCTCAGCTATCTGTTCGAGGGTCGCATGGTCCACCGCGACTCGACCGGCGCCGTCTCGACCATCGAGCCCGGCGCCGCCAACTGGATGACCGCCGGCAGCGGGGTGACCCACACCGAACGCAGCCATCCGGACGATCGTCCCACCGAGCGCCCGATGCACGGGCTGCAGACCTGGGTGGCACTCCCCCACGACCGCGAGGACGGCGATGCCTCGTTCGAGCACACTGCGGCCGGCGACATCCCAACGGTCGACGGCGTTCGACTGGTGGCCGGCACCGGCTGGTCGATGGAGTCACCGGTGACGGCGAGCTCACCGCTCGTCCTCGCCGAGGTGCGACCCACCGACGCCCGCCCGATCACCATCGACGCCACGCACCCAGAACGTGGCGTGCTGGCTGTCGACGGCGAGCTCCGCCTCGGCGGCACACCGCTGCAGTCGGGTCACCTCGCCGTGCTCGACGCAGGCGCGACACCCCTGCTCGAGGGAGCCGGACGGGCGATGCTGCTCGGCGGCGAACCAGTCGGCGAACGGTTCATCTGGTGGAACTTCGTCCACAGCGACCGCGACCGCATCGAGGCCGCCAAAGTCGAGTGGTCCGAGCAGCGCTTCCCCACCGTCCCCAACGACCACGACCCGTGGGTGCCGCTGCCGCGCTGATGCCAACGGCGCCGTTCAGCGCATCGATTCCTCGCGGATCCGCTTCTTGGTGGCGGCCCAGCTGCAGATCGGGCACGTGGCGAGGTCGTGACGGCGGGCCGGGCAGTACTCACGGCCGAAGAAGATGATCTGGAGGTGACGGTCGTTCCAGGTCTCGACCGGGAAGACGGCCTTCAGGTCGGCTTCGGTCCGCTCGACGGTGGTGCCATTCGAGAGGCCCCACCGCTCGGCGAGGCGGTGGACGTGGGTGTCGACGGCGAACGCGGGAACGCCGAACGCCTGCGACATCACGACGCTGGCGGTCTTGTGGCCGATGCCGGGCAGCGATTCGAGGAACTCCCAGTCGCCGATGACCTCACCGCCGGCGTCGACGATCTTGTTGGCGGCCAGCCAGAGGTTCTTCGCCTTGGTGGGGGCAAGGCCCACCTCGCGGATCAGCTCCAGGATCTTGTCCGGGTCGAGCGCTGCCATCTGCTCAGGTGTGCCCGCGACCTCGAAGAGCGCCGGGGTGATCTGGTTGACCTTCTTGTCGGTGGTCTGCGCCGACAGCGCCACCGCGACGAGCAGCGTGTAGGCGTCGGTGTGATCGAGCGGGATCGGGGTCTCCGGGTAGAGCTCGTCGAGGATGACCCCGATTCGTTCGGCCTTCTCTTGCCGTTTCATGCCGGCACGTTACGACGCGGTGTGCGAAAGTGCCCCATGAGCATCACCGCTGACCTGTCCGGCAAGACCGCAATCGTCACCGGCGCATCGAGCGGCATCGGCCGGGCGATCGCCGAACGAATGGGCGCTGCCGGCGCCCACGTCATCCTGTCCGGACGTACGGCGGAGCCGATGGAGCAGAGCGCCGCGCTGATCAGCGACGGCGGCGGGCGCGCCACCGTCGTGATCGGAGATGTTCGCCAGCCGAGCGCCATCGACGAGCTCGTCGCCACAGGCATGGACGCAGACGGGCACCTCGACATCTTCGTCAACAACGCGGGGGTTTCGTTCCTCGGCGGCGTCCTCGATGGCAACGTGGACGAGTGGCGCGAAATGCTCGAGATCAACGTCCTCGCCCTGCTCTCGGGCACCACCGCCGCCGTCGCGGCGATGCGACAGGTCGGCAATCGGGGCCACATCGTCAACGTCTCCTCCGTCGCCGCGCTCCGTCCCGACTCCGGTGTCTACGGCGCGACCAAGCACGCGGTGAACGTCATCACGAACTCGCTGCGCGATGAACTGCTCGAGGACCCGATCCAGGTGGTCTCGATCATGCCCGGCCTCGTGGCGACCAACATCGGCCGCAACGCCGATCCCGAGCTGTTGGCCGGCATCGTGGCGATGTCGGGCATCGACGCCGAGATCGTGCCGGGCGAGCGACTGCCCGACGAGGTGCTCGAAGCGGCACAGGCTGCGCTCGCCGAGATCATGATCGCGCCGGACGACGTCGCCGACGCCGTGCTCTATGCCGTGACGCAGCCGGCTCACGTCCACATCCCCGAGATCGTGATCCGACCGAACAAGAACTTCGACTTCTGAGGCGAACCCCCAGCGTCGGTCAGCGGCGTCGATCAACTCCGGCGGCGATGCTCGAGCAGGGCTCCGAGCAACGCGTCGCTGGTTGCCGCGACGGGTGTGCGCCGCGCCGCGTGCTCGAGCACGACGAGATCGCGACCGACTGCGTCGACCACCACTCCCCCGGCTTCCTGGACCACGAGCATGCCGCCGAGGTAGTCCCACACGCCGTGCGCGTCCGGGCTCATGTCGACGAACCCGTCGAACGAGCCGCTCGCCACCGCACAGATGTCGAGCGCCGAGGCACCCATCGCCCGGAACTGCCGCCAGCCGTAGTGATGCTCGGGCAGGCCGCTGATGGCGATCACCGCATCGTCGAGCGTCACGCCGGTTCCGACCGAGATCGGCGCGCCGTCGAGGTGTGCGCCGGCCCCCCGGACTGCGGTGTAGCGCTGACGCGTCGGCAGATTGGCCACCATCGACGCGGTCGGCACGCCCTCGACGACGAGGCAGAGCGACGTGGCACACCAGGGCAGGCCGAGGCTGGCATTGGTCGAACCGTCGAGCGGGTCGACCACCACGGTGCCCAACCCCGATGGGCCGCCCGCGGGGTGCTGGAGTTCGCTCTCCTCGGAGAGCACCGAGTAGCCGGCAGCGAGCAATGGGGTCACGCAGACGGCGTCGACGTCGAGGTCGACGCGGTACTGACCAGGGCGCTGACCCGACTCGGCCCAGTCGGTCGTTCGAGCCAGCACGGCCTCCGTGGCGTCGCAGATCGATCCGAACAGGTCGAGGATCTCGAAGTCGTTGGGTTCACGCATCGCCAGGGACGGTAGTGTCCGGGCTGCATGGCAGTGATTGACGTTGCAGGATTCGTCGCCGACGTGAAGAGCCAGGCGATCGACCACGGCTTCCACGTCCACGACGAACGGCACTTCGTCGAGACCTACTCGCTGCGTCAGCTGTGGGAGGTCGACCTGCACCCCGAAGAGGCGTGCGCCGGCCCGATCGACCTCCACTTGTCACTCGACGTCGACCCGCGGGCGATGCTCGGCTTCGAGGACGAGGTGATGAAGCTCGACGAGATCGACGATCCGCCGCCGACCGGGTTCTCGTTCCCGCTCATCTTCACCTGGACACTTCCCCCGCTGCCCGAGCCCCCCGACCTGCTGGTGCTGTCGATCGACCTCGCGGGTATCGGCGGGATGGACCTGCCCGTGGAGGTCTCGGCGATCGACTCGTTCCCGAGCGTCACCGATGCACCCGAGCGGAGCCTGTCGATCGTGGCGAAGATGACCGTCGACCTCGCCGACGTCTACATGAACGTCGACGATGCGATCGAAGCTGCGCTCGACCGCTGCAAACATGTCAGTCTGTACCTACTCGAAGGAGCACCCCAGTGGCTCAACGAGTACTGAGCCCGATCACCGAACACCCGGTTGTTCCAGCACCCAAGGGAGCGTCATGCGAGTCCACGAACTGATCGACATCCTGAGCGACCAGCCCGCTGAGGCCGAGGTCGAACTCGCCGTCATCGCCCCCGTCGAAGAAGGTTCCGACGACATCACCGTCGACCGGTACTTCGTCGACGGCGTGCTGCCGTGGGAAGACGACGAGGACGACGAGGACTCCGACGGTGAACTCACCATCTGGCTCGTCGGTGGCGAGGAAACGGACGTCAATGCCTTCCTCGACGCCATCGAACAGCCCGATGGCAGCTGACGAGCGACTCGCTCGAATCCTCGAGGTCGAGGCATTCCTCGATTCCTGCCGCATCGACGGCGCAAACGGAGCGCGGTGGCAACGAACACCCGAGGGAAGCGAGTCGCCGCACTCGCTCTATCACGGCAGTGCCGGTGTGGTGCTGTTCTATCTCGAGTTGCACCGAGCGACCGGCGACGACCGCCATCTCGGCATCGCCGTCGACGGCGCCGACGAACTCCTCGCCTCCGTCGACGAGCGGCACCACTCGTCGGTTGCGATCTACAGCGGACTGCCCGGATACCTCTTCGTGCTCAACGAGACCGCCAAGGCAACCGGCCTCGACCGGTTCCGGTCCGGCGCTGCGTCCGTGGTCCAACAGATGCTGGACCAGTCGGAGGTGCTCGGTGCCGGTATCGGGTGGGTCGAACCGATGCCGTTCTCCGACATCACCGGCATCACCGGCGAGCGAGAGCTGATCGATCTCAGTATCGGTGCTGCCGGCGCTGGCCTCGGGTTGCTGTACGCGCACCGCCAACACCTCGACGATCGGGCCCTCGCTGCCGCGATCAGCACGGCGGATCGACTCCTCGAGATGGCAGTGGAAACGCCCGACGGACCCAACTGGTCGATGATGGCCGACATGCCGTTTGCGTTCACGGCGCCGAACTTCGCCCATGGCGCCGCAGGGGTCGGGTATTTCCTCGCCGATCTCTTCCGGGCCACAGCGGACCAGCGCTACCTCGACACGGCGATCGCCGCCGCCGGCTTCGTCGAGGCCCACGCCACGACGACCGCCGATGACGGGCTGCTCGTCTGCCATACCGAGGAACAGCCCGATCTGCACTATCTGGGCGTCTGCCACGGACCGCCCGGGACCGGTCGCCTGATGTACCTCCTCCACGAGATCACCGGCGACGACCACTGGCTCGACTGGCTCCAGGCCAACCTGCGCGGGCTGCTCTCCACCGGCGCCCCCGAGGCGCGGAGCCGGGGGCTCTGGCAGAACTTCGGGCAGTGTTGCGGTGACGCCGGGCTCGGCGACTACGCCGTGTCGCTCGCACAGGCGACCGGCAACACCGACTGCCTCGCCCTTGCCGAACGCGTCGAGACCGTCGTCATCGCCGCCAGCGAGGTGGACGACGGACGCCGTTGGTGGTCCCAGGCCGAGCATCGCAGCCGACCGACCTTCATCGAGTCACAGACCGGTTACATGCAGGGCGCTGCCGGCATCGCCAGTTTCTTGCTCCATCTGGCCACGATCGACGACCAACCGACGTCGAAGATCGCCCTGCCGGACTCCCCGTTCACTCGCTGAGCCGACTCGAGGGCACGCTCCGCTGGCGACGGCGTCGGTGCCCGGCCGTTCACGACCGAGCACCGACGTCCGCTCGGAGTCACTCGTTGGCGACGGACATCGCCGTGAAGTAGGTGAGCGCACCCGGCGTACCATTGCCGGCCGATCCGCTCGGAAGCGTCCAGTCCTCGATGCCCCGGATGTTCTCGTCGGCAGCGATCAACGTCGCCGTGCCGCCCGAGTACCACACCGGCGCCTGCTCGTTGATCCTCACATTGATCTTCGAGTAGAGCTCCTTGCGCTCCTCGACGTCGTCGGTCTGGATGGCCTCCTGGGCCCAGCCGAACGCCTCCGGATCGAACCAGTTCGGGAAGTTCGACACCGACTCGGCCGGGTCGGTCAGGAACGGGTTGAGCGACGTGCTCGGGTCACCCTCGCCGCTCCAGCGCCAGCAGTGCGCTTTGTGTTCGTCGGCGATCGCGTTGTTGATGTGGGTGGCCTGATCGAACTGCGTCAACGTCACGTTGACGAGTTCCGAGCCGGACCACACCTGTTCGAGCACCTGCATCGCGGCGATCAGCGTCGGGTCCGGAGGGCACGACAACTCGACGTCGATCTTCTCTCCCGGAGCCTTGCCATCGGACCGAGCCGGATCGGCGATGTACTCCTGCAGCAGGCCGGTTCCCACCTCGAAGTCGAACTCCGGATACGTGTCGGCTGCTTCCTCCGTCCACCATGGGCTGTCAGCGGAGAACCACTGCGTGTTCGGCTGCGAGATGCCCTCACCGCCGAGTGCGGCGATGACGGTCTCCTGGTCGTTCAAGTGGTTGAGGCCGAGCCGCACCCGGACGTCGTCGAATGGCGGCACCGCCGTGTTGAACATGCCGCCCCCGGTGTTGCTGCCCTGGAACTCGTACAGGCTGATCCCGCTCTCTTCGCGGGCGTCTCGGATCGTGCCCTGTCGACGGGTCTCCATCAAGTTGACGGTCCCCGACACCAGCGCGTCGATGCGAGTGCCCTCGTCGGGAATCGGCCGGAAGACGACCGAATCGAGGTACGGCAACTGATCGCCGTTGTCGGCGGTGCGCCAGTAGTTCTCGTTGCGCACGACCACGGTCTCGTTGTCGAAGTCGCGCTTGTCCATGATGAACGGGCCGGTGCCGACCGGGTTGGCGCTGAAGTCGTCAGGGTTCGCGACCGCTTCACCCGGCTCGAACACGTAGCCGAGCGAGACCAGGCTGAGGCTCGCCGGGAACGCCGAGTTCGGCGAGCCGAGCGTGTAGGTCACCGTCAGGTCGTCGACGGCTTCGACGCTGAGCAGTTGGTTCGTCGCGATCTGGCCGGACGAGATCGCCCCCGTCTGCTGGATGGCGAACATGTCGACGATGGTCTGTGCGGTGAGTGGAACCTCGTTGTGGAACGTGATGTCCGGCCGCAGGGTCATCGTCCAGACGGTGAAGTCCTCGTTCGGCTCGATCGACTCGGCGAGGTAGCCCTCGTAGTCGCCGTCGCCGTTCTGTTGGAGCAGCACGTCGTAGAAGGTCCGCGCCATGTTGACGCACGGCTCCGCACAACCGTCTTCCCATGGTCGGAACCCGTTGGCCTCGGCTTCGAGGCCCATCGTGAGCGTCCCGCCGTAGACCGGTGTGTCGGTTTCGGCGGCGTCGGTCGTGTCGACCTCGTCGTCGGCCGTGTCCGCCGTGGTGGACTCCGGCTGCTCGTCACCGGTGGTGTCGTCCGTGGTCGATTCGGTGCTGTCCGGTGCGGTCGTCTCGTCCGAGGAGCTGTCATCGCTCCCGCACGAAACCGCCGCGAAGGCAAACACCAGTGGAATGGCCAGAGCACTGACCAACTGTCGCTGTCGCATCGAAGACCCCCATCTCCATACGTTGCGCCGCCGATTGTCGAACGGCGCGGTTCCCCAGATCCGAAGTCTCGCACACCACCCCGTGTCAGGTGAGACGGAGGTCACACCGTCGCCAAGTTGTCACACGGTCACGTGGACGCTCGGGCGGCGCTCGCTGCAGCTTCGAGCGTGTCGACGATCGCGCTCGGCTCGAGCGCGACGGGCTGCAGCGTGTCCGCTCGCCAGGCGGTTCGCTCGGCGGTGAAGAAGTTGCCGCCGTACACGTGCAGCGCAGCGGTCCACTCCCGAGTCGGGTTGGCCACGGCATGCACGGTGTCGTGCCCGAGGCGCACGGCCTGGCCGGCGCGGAGCGTCGAGGTCTGCGTGGGGACGATCGATCCATCGGCGTGTCGCCGGAAGAACTGGTTGTCCTCGCGACCCCCGTAGATCCCGATCGAGGCCCACATGTTGTGATCATGGGCGAACAGCTCGACGCCAGGTGGCCACACGATGTGCAGCACTGTCAGCTCGTCGGAGCAGAACCAGGTGCGCATCATCGGGCTGATCGTGCACTCCCCGACCGCGTCGCTGATCCCGGACGGGTCGGACACCGACCGTCGAACCAGTTCGTGAATCGCCCGATGGGCGTCGTCCTCGCCCAGCGCGGCGACACACTCGCTGACGAACGACTCGTGATCAAACTTCGCCATGCGGTGCCCTCCGGAGTCGGAGCCTAGGCGTGCGACGGGTGCCCGTGAAGTCCTCGCAGCCCATCGGTACCGGCGTGGGGTGTGCCAGATGTGCGCCGGTGGATGCTCTAGGGTCGGGCGACCGACCAGCCCGCTCGCGGCAGGCACCAACGAGGAGCAACATCGTGTCCACACCATCGCTCAACACCGAACCGAACGCACTGGCGGTCGCACGAGAGTGGCCTGCGCTGCTCTTCATGGGCGTCATCACACTTGCGCTCGGCGTGGTCGTCATCGTCTGGCCGAGCCAGACGCTCACGGTGCTGTCGGTCCTGCTCGGCCTCCAGATCCTGCTGCTGGGCATCTTCCGGCTGATCGTGGCGTTCAGTGACGACACGATCTCGCCGGGTCTGACCGGCTTCGTCGGAGTGCTGCTGATCATCGGTGGTGTGGTCGTACTGCGGAACCCGTTCGAAACCGTGGCCGTGCTGGCGACGATCCTCGGCGCCGCATGGATCGTGATCGGTGTCGTCGAGATGATCGAGGCGATCGCCAACAGCCGAGCAGAAGGTCGCGGGATGCTCTTCTTCGGCGGCCTGCTGTCGCTCGGCGCCGGCATCGTCGTGGTCGCCTGGCCGGCGCCCACCGTCACCGTGATCGCTTGGATCGCCGGCTTCTACCTGATCGTCTTCGGTCTGTTCCTCGCAGCGTCCGCGTTCTCGCTGCGCAGCGCCCTCACGTCCTGAACCGGCGTCGGCCCGGCAAGCGGTCGCTCACGGGTTGGCCTGGATGAACTGGTGGATGTTGCTCACGAGCACGTCCGGCGCGTCCTCCTGGCAGAAGTGGCCGACGCCTGGGAGCTCGACGACCGGCGCCTCCGGCCACAGCGCACGGAAGTCGGCGATCGCTCGGGCGGGCGGAATGGCGCGGTCGTCGAGTCCTTCGAGCAGGATCGCCGGCTTCGACACCAGGTCGGCCACACCGTCGAGACCTGCCAGCACGTAGGGCGCGATGCGCCCCTGGTAGGCGTCGATCGGGAACTCGTAGGCGCCGATCGCCGAGTCCCAGTCGGGGAACGGCGCCGAGTACGCACGGATCCACGTGTCGTCGACTGCAGCGCTGTTCTGGAACCCGATGATCTTCATCACCGACAGCATCGTCGAGCCGGCATTGCGGAGTACCTGCTCGGTGCGGCCGGTCTCGAGGCCCTCGCCGATCCAGCGGAACCAGCTCGAGTCCGACACCTGCGGCACGTCGTTGCCGACCTGTCCGTAGCCGGCGATGGTGTTCGCGAAGCAGATCCGCTTCACCCGGGCAGCGTGACGCACGGTGAACTGGGTGGCGATCGGCCCACCCCAGTCCTGGGCCACGAACGTGATGTCGGTGAGATCGAGGTGTTCGATCAGCGCAGCGAGGTTCTCGGTGTGCGACTGCAACGTGTACTCGCGGTCCGTCGGGGTCGCCGACTTGCCGAAGCCCATGTGGTCGGGCACGACGACCCGGTAGTGCTCGCTCAGCGGGCCGATCATGTTGCGGTACAGGTATCCCCACGTGGGCTCGCCGTGGAGACACACGACGACCTCACCGTCGCGCGGGCCTTCGTCGATGTAGTGCTGCACGAAACCGTGGCCGTCGAAGGTGTGCGGTGCGAACGGAAACGTTCCGTCGAAGGTGTCGTGCAGATCGATCATCACCCGAGTCTGCAGCGATGAGCAGCGGGGCGACGAGCGGCGAGCCCACGAGTCAGCCCGCCATGGCCGGTCAGCGAAGGTCGTTGATGATCGTGATGGCGTGCGCCCGCGACTCCTCGAACTTGTCGGGCTCGGAGTTGTTGGCCCGGTCGGCGTGCATCGCAGCGACGGTTCCGGTCGTCATGTCACTCATCGCAATCTGGCCGAAGGAGCCACTCGAGTACAAGATGCCCTCGTCGACCAGGTGGTGGGTTTCGCACCCCTGGGCAACCCATTGGTGGAGATCAACGCAGGCGGACTCCCCGAACGGCGATGCGGATGTGCCTCGCAGTCGCCACGCTCGTGCGACGTCAGCCGTCGGCGGCTTCGATGGTGCCCGCTGCCGCAACGAACCACAACCATCGACGCCACCTCACCGCTCCTGTCTACATGAGCGAGCTGCGGCGACGAACCGTGGAACCGTGTCCCGACGCACCGCAGGGTGGACTGTCTGAGGTGCCAGTGGAACAGCCAACCCACGCAGAACAACGGGCTCCGGGGCAAGCAGGATCTGCTCGCGATCGGCTACGTCCGCGCTCGGCCAAGTGCGCGATGAACGTGCGCGGATTGCAGGGGGCGGCAACCGCTGCCGAGCGCCGGTCATCGCACGTGAATGCGTTGTCTCGAGCAACTTGAGAGAGGGGCTGCCGTGCGAGAATTGCAGACTGTTGGGATGGAGATCTACGACCACGAAATCGAGCGTGCCCGGCAAACGCTCAGCGAAGAGGTCGCAACACAACTCTCGGGTGCGTACACGGACAACGCCGTGTACCTGGGACGACTCGAGATCGATCGTGCGGCGTCTCCGCAACGACAGTTCCCCGGCTGGCCCGACGACGTCCTGATCGTTGCGGTGGAGAATCAAGGCGTCTGTAGCTGGGGCGTCAGCCTCGCCGGAGCAAGCCGGGGCGTCGTCGTGGTCGGTGGAGATCTCGCCGGCGGCTCAGGAACGACACCGTACGCTCCCGACCTCGCTACCTACGTGCGCACCCGCAAGTGGGACAAAGAATGCCTCGACAGTGCGCCTCTCCTGCAAGCCCAGGGTGCTGCGCTTGACGAGCGAACCGCCTCGTTTCTTCGCAGCCGGTTCAGCGAACTTGACCCGACTTTCGGATGGCCATGCGCTGCCAACTATCGATTCGAAACCGACGGGGTACCGGTGATGCTGTGGTCAGACGACGAGCAGTGCGATTGGTGGATCTCGGGCGACGAGCACCAACTCGGCGGACTTGCTTCCCGAACTCATGGCCTTCTCCGACCTGGCGACGGCGCTCTGGTCAAACGACGCCGCCGGCATGGAGATTCTGGCCGCCCATCGCACCGATCCGTAGCGCTCGCCCGATCAGAATCACACATACCGGAGCGCGTTCAGACTACGCGTATCGGCACCTCCGCCTGCTCGGTACGGTGCGCGAGAATGTGCGGCGCCGGGGGGCCGCCTCAACGGCGATCGGAAGCGGCCGTTGATTCCGGCCACGTGATCGTCAGGACGCGTCGATGACTCTGGTGACCATCGGCGTCGTCGGGTTGCTCGCAGCAGTCTCGCTGAGCCGGGACTACGTCGAAGGCTCTCCCGATGCTGCCAGCTACCGCATCTCGGGCGAGGCGCTCATCGCGGTGTATGACTGGGGTGTCCTGCTCGGAATCATGCTGTTCTTCGCGCTCGCCGGGCTGCTCCTCAACTACCTCCTTTATCGCGCCCGACTCTACCGCGCTGGCTGGCCGTCTGGGGACTGATCGGAATCGGCTTGCTGCTGATCGAAGGCGCACTCGAGGCCTTCGACGTCGAGAACCTGGAGATCATGTCCTTGCCGTTCGCCGTCCAAGAGATGGTCTTCGCCGTCTGGCTCATCGCGAAGGGACTCAACCAATCCGACGGCTCCGTCGGTGCATCATCCCCTGAGACGCCGGTAACGGCGTGACGAACGCCGTGAGTGCTCCAACGAACAAACGTCGTGGTCGATGAGCATGGAGACGCCGAAAGATCGGGCGTCCCAACGGTTCCACAACCCGCGAGGCGAGAATCCGTCCCGCGTCCCCAGAGCGTTCGCACGGCTGGTTGACCAGCGGCCCGGACGCGTCGTCCAGGCTAAGGCCCGCGTCTGCCAGCGGCGATCAGAACATCGGTCGACGAGAACCGCTTGACCCACGCTCTATCGGCACTTCTTCGAGTGGTCAAGCGCTCAAGAACGTGCGTCGGCTCGCGCTCCGAACAGCCGCTGCAGGCTGTTCTCAGCTCGCGGATTCGAGGCGGTACTCGCGAAGTAACCGTCCCTGCCCCGTCGTTGCGGCCGTTTCGAGCCCACGGAGCACATCGGGATCAAGGTCGACACCGTTTGCCCAGCTCACTGTCCCTGCGACCCGATCGACTGAGACCGTCGAGAACACGTCATCGTCATCGATCGTGGCGAGAATCCCAGGGAGCGCATCAGCGAAATCGATCTCGCGAACCACCCCATCGGTGAACTCGACTCGCAGTACTCGCGCTTCAAGGTGCTCAGCGGCTGCGACGCGTGCGAGTTCGGACATGCACTAATCCTACTGGAGGGGCTCGATCGTGTTGAGGGCGGCTGGTTCCTGGGCGAGGGCCCAGTTGGCGAGCAGTTCATCTTGGTGCAGGGTGCGCCATTGTTCGACGAGCTTGGCGGCAGTCTTCGGGAGGCCGCCGCGAGCATGGACCCGTCGCCGATTTGGATGAGCGCCTCGTGCTCCGCGTAGATCGCATGAAAATGGGGAGGGTTGTGATCCGCGAAGTACATGTAGATGGCGATTCCGTAGAACTCGCTGAGGCGAGGCATCAACGCACGCTACGCCGAGCAACGTCAGTCGACGGTGACCTCGACGACCTCGTGTGCCGACCGCACGCATATCAGCACGGCAGTCTTGGCTGCCGAACCGTCCGAGAACGGCACGTACGCGATCGGGCACCCACGCAAGAACGCGCGACCGATCCACTCGACGAGGAGCTGTTCCGGCGAGAATAGAACTTCGATCATCGAAGCATGGAGGGACGGCAACTCAGGATGGTCATCGATGCCAGCGAACTCGGCCTGGAAGCCGTGTTCTACGCGATCCTTGGGTTAGTTGTTGGCGTTGCGGTGCTTGGGTTCGTGATCGCGGTGTTAGCGGCGAGGCTGGGTGGCCGCAGCTTCGGTTTCGCGTCCGTCGGCTTCGGTCTCGTGGTCTCGACAGCGGCGGTCGTTGCGATTGTCGTGCTCGCTCGAACGGTGGACGGTGAGGCGACATCGTGGGATTGGCTGTGGACGGTTGGACTTGCGACGGCAGCGGCATGGTGTGTCCGACAACTCATGCAACAGACGGATGCTCGGACCTGAAACACGCCGACGATGTGCGGTTGGGCTTCCCAACCGGATCGAGACACGTGACCGATGCCGCGGCGGAGTCGTGCTGTCGTCGGTGGGGAGACACCCGGGCCAGGGCTCAGCCGGCCATCGTTACCGCCCATATTTCCGGCGGCGGACGACGGTTCGGTCCGCCCAGGATCGGCACGACTGCGCTCGGTTCGGTGCTCGAGTACGTGCGCAGCGAAAGCGCCCGACCAACGGTCGGCGATGAGGCGATCGCTTGTGCCGGATAGCGCGTGGGTCTGAGGCCGTGCGGCACCGCGATATCGTGGACCCCAGTAGGGCCGAAGTCGAGTGGCCGCGTCGCGGTGGTTCCCGTGATTCGGTATGCCG
>CAVQSV010000014.1:0-25335 GCA_963716095.1 Ilumatobacteraceae bacterium
GTCATGGGCCAGGGTGCGCCAGCCGGTGCTCGACATGCTCGAGCGGTCCGGCCTCCTGGATCGCATCGGAGAAGACCACATCTTCCTCGAGGTCGACGACGCCGTCGCTGCCTTCCTCGACTCGTGACCGAATCCGATCGAGACGTCGGATCGAGACCAACGAGGTTGCCGAGTCGGCCGGTGTCGATCAGCTCACCAGTTCGAGTTGGCTCGGACGCCAGGTCTTGTCGATCCACGGCTCCAGGGGGCCGTAGGCACGCAGGAGGATGAACCAGCTCTTGCCTGGGATCGTCTGGATCCAGTTCTTCTCCATGCCAGCCGGCGCCTCCGGCGCAAAGATCACGTCGATGGAGCCGTCCTCGTTCTGCTTCTGGTCGGCGCTCAAGCTGTTGATGCCTGCGAACGGCTGGTCGGTCTGCAGCATGCTGCGGGTCTGGGGGTCGTAGATGGTCACCGACCAGTTGTCCTTGACCGGGAAATTCGCCGGCAGGCGGAGCTTGTAGGTCTTGGCGCCATCGAGCGGGCGACCCTTGCCGTCGAGGCCGGTGATCATGTAGTCGGATCCGGTGCCCGGCTTCGTGACGGCCATCGCCGGGGTCACGCAGACGGCGTTGTAGTGCATCCAGAGCCTGCCGTCCATGCGGCGGGCGCCTTCCTGGAGGAACGTGGTGTCCTTGTCGGGATACGCCATGACCCACTCGGTGTGTACGTCGTGGTAGATGTAGCTGCCCTCGTCCTGGGGATACACGGTGTTCACCCGGGCATACGCGTTGCCGATCGCGACCGCGTCGGCGAGGATCTTCTTCAGCCGATCATCGGGGTCGAACTGCTGGCCCTTGACGATGCCGACCGCTCGGAGCTGTCCCGCCAGCTCGGGATCGAGCCATCCGTCGGCCTCCTCCTGCACGATCTCGTTCACCACGTCGAAGAAGCTGCCGTCGTTGGGCATGATCGTGTTGTACCCCGCGAGGCCCGACATGTTCTTGAACTCCATCTTCGGCGGATCGTCCTTCTTGGAGAGCGGATACACCTTGAGGTTCTGCTTGATGTTGTCGGCGGCCTTTTTGACGTTGGCGGGGTCCTGGACGTTGCCGCGCACGTAGCCGCGCATGAAGTTCCACACGCAGTACGTCTGCGACTGCACGACGAAGTACCCGTCGGGGACGTCACCGTCGTAGCCGGGAGGCAGCACCAGATACTTGCCGCCCTTGCCCTGGTCCGGGCCGGCAGCGCCCATGTCGCTCATGTAGCGGAAGTACATGTCATCGAGAATGCCCAGCACGTCGGGCGGGATGTCGATGACGGTCGGGCCGTCCTTCTTCAGGTCGAGGAACCCCCACGTGTACAGCGACGTGTTGTTCCAGGTGAGCACGAGTGGCTTGGAGTCGCCGAGCTGTTCGGCGATCAGGATCTGGTTGCACTCGGTCAAGCCCTCATCGCGATGGCCCTGTCGCAGGGAGTACATCGACGCCGCCGGGGTCATGTTGATGAACGCCTCGACCGCCCGACCGCGCTGGACGAAGTCGACCAGTGTGTCCTTGGTGTCGCCGACGGGCACTCCGTCGAAGAAGTCGAGCGTGCCGATGGACGTTTCGACCTTGTCCGGCGTCGTGCGGTTCTCCGGAATCGGGATCGTCGTCTTCATCACCGGTTGCTGGGTGATCATCTGGGACTTGCTCATGTCGTGCTCCTTTGTCGAACGTGGAATGTGTGGATTTCGTTGGTCAGGGCAGGGCTGCTGTCGACGTGTCCGGTGTCGATCCCGGCGCTCCGCCGTGCCCCGCCGGCTGGTCGTCGAAGAATCCGACTGCCTTCAGCTCTCTGGACAGGTCGAGCCCGATCGCGAGGACGGGGGCGGCGAGGATCAGCCCGACCATCCCGGCGATCATGCCGCCGAGCGTCGTTGCGAGCAGGATGGTCAGCGGATGAAGGTTGAGGCTCGTGCCGAGCAGCTTGGGCTGCAGCAGGTTCTCGAGAACCACCTGAGCAACCAGGACGACCGCAAGTGCCGCGAGCGCCAACCCGACCCCACCGTCGCCGAGCGCCATGAGCACGGCGAACGCGCCGCCGAAGAAGGCCCCGATGTACGGGATGTAGGCGCCGACGAAGTTGACGACGCCGACCGCAAGTGCTCCTGGTACGCCGAGGAAGTACATGCCGAGCGCGATCGACACGCCGTTGACGAGCGCCAGAGCGGTCTGGCCACCGAAGTAGGACTGGATGTCGTTGACCGACTTGTCGATGACTCGCTCGGCGGCATCTCGACGGGCGGGATCGGCCTTGCGGTCCACCCACTTGCGAGTCAGCGTCGCCCCGTCCTTGAGGATGTAATAGAGCACCATCGCCCCGAGGACCAACCCGGCGATCATGCCGGCGGCCGAGTCGAAGAGGGTGGCCACTGCTGTTGCCACGCCGTCGCGCGCCACCGGTGCGGCGTCGTGGGCGGTGGAATCGACTTCGTCGACGGCGGCAGCGCTGATCGGCAGGTCCTCCACCCAGGTCTTGACCTCCTCGACCGCCCCCTGGAGGTTCTCGGTCAGGGCGTCACCCTGGCTGTACAGGGCCTCGGCGGTGATCCAGCCGCAGCCGACGATCACGGCGACGAGCCCGACCAGGACGATCCCCGCCCCGGCACCGCGTTTGATGCCGCGGTCCTCCAACCAGTCGACGAACGGTGCGAAGACGATGGCCAAGAAGATGCCGATGGCGAGGGGGATGGTGAGGTCGCGGGTCGCGGCGATCATGACCGTGATCACGGCGAGCGCGAGCACGGTCCCGATGAACATCCAGCTGTTCGTGCCCACCCTGCGCACCCAGGAAGGAACGTCGAAACGCACCCGCTCGACCGATGGTTGAATTTCGGAGCTGTCAGGGGTGGACAGAACCTCGCGGTCGACAGTGTCAGGTTGCTGGGCCATGGCGTTCTCCTTCAGAGTGGGACAATGCCATTGTCCGATCGGACGACCGTCGCTGCCAGCCCCGAAAGGGCGCCCGATGGGAGAAGGTGCGAAAACGAGCCGATCGCCCGCCCACACACCTGCCCGGCATCGCGTTCGAGGGAGATCCGTCAGGAGGAACCGGTCAGTCGGTGCGGTCGTCGGCGCTTCGAGCCACCCACGCGGTGGCGTCGTCGTAGGCCGTGAGCAGCGTGTCGGTACGCCAGCGGCCAGGTCCGTAGACGTTGTGCTCGCCGAGGTCGTTCATCATGCCGGTCGCTTTCAGTTGGTCCTGCACGCGTGGTTGCACAGACGCGAGCACCAACTTGCTCTCGACGTCGTGCAGCGCGCTCGCATACCGCACGAACACCTCGATGAGGGTGGCGCCGACGTCGTCGCGTCCGCGGAGCCGGATCACGACCACCGAGTTGCTCGACTGGTCGGTCACCGTGGGCAGCATCGCCTCGAACGCGGGCGCCGCAGCGAAGAAGAGACTGCCGACCGGCTCCAGCAGGACGACGGTGCCGGCCGGGAGCTCGTCGGGCGGTTCGTCATCGATCAGGTGGCGCTCGTCGTCGACGCGCAGCCGCTGCAGGCTGATCTGGTTCGACTGCCGGATGACGTAGAGCATCATCGACGTGCCGACGCCGATCAGCACGGCGAACTGGAGCGGGATCAGCATGGTCAGCACGAACGTGACGAGCAGCACGGTCTGCTGGATCCGTCCGGTCCGCAGGACCGTTGCGATCTGGCCCGGCTTGATCGTCCGGACGCCCACGATGATCAGCAGGCCAGCGAGCGCAGGCATCGCGATGTAGCCGACAGGTTTGGCGAACACCAGGATGACAACGCCCATCACGACCCCGGCGATCAGGACCGCGAGACGGCTCCGTGCGCCGCCACTCACTGCGAGCGCCGACGCCGACATCGACCCGCCGACGGGCATGCCCTGCAGGGTTCCGGCGGCGATGTTCGCTGCGCCTTGGCCGACGAAGTCACGCGAAGTGTCCGTCGGCGTGCCGTCCGGTCGGGGGAAGCTCGCCGACACCCCGGCGCCCTGGACGAGCCCGATGAACGCCAGCGCCAGGGCGGGGACGAGCAGGCTGGGGATGAGCCCGAGGTCCGGGAATTTCGGCAGCGGGAGCGAGTTGGGGATGTCGGCGATGTCCTGCAGGCGTTCGACGTCCCACCCGAAGGCGGGCACCATCGCCGAGGCTGCGAACACGGCGACCACCATGCCGAGTGCGTCGAGCCGGGTCCGCTCCAACACGAGGATCAGGACGATCGTCGCCAGGCCGACGGCGAATGTCTGAAGGTCGATGTCGAACGGATGCAGCACCAGGTCGATCGCCCGGCTGACACGATTCGAACCCTCGGATTCGTAGCCGGTGAACCCGTCGAGCTGGCCGAGCACGATGTTGACCCCGACGGCGCTGATGAACCCGATCATCACGGACTGCGACACGTAGTTGAGGAGCATCCCCAGCTTGAGCAGCCCGAGGGTCAGCATCACGATGCCGGTCATGATCGACAACGTGAACAACGCCGAGGCAGGATCGTCGGCGCTGCCGATCTGATCGACGTCGGCGACGATGATCGACATCGCACCGGTCGTCTGCACCGCCATGAACGCCGAACTCGTGAACAGCGCACCGGTGAACGTGCCCCACATCGCGCCATACAGTCCGAAGATCGGGTTGACCCCCGCCAGCAGCCCGCTGGCAAGGCTGTCGGGAACGCTCTCCACGCCCAACACCAGCCCCGACACGGCATCCTTGCCGGCCGTGTCGCGTCGGAACAGTCTCCGCAGGTTCACCACGCCCTCCCCTCCGAGCCGGCACCAGCCACCCGCGCCGCTTCGACGTCGTCGGCGAACGTGCGGGCGAGTTGTCGGTCGCGGTCGGAGTCGGCGAACCGCTCTCCTTGTCGTCCGAGGCGCAGCAGCGCGGCGGTGACCGTCCGGTCCTCGCCGCCGTACAGCAGGATCTGTCGTCCCGCGGCATCGAGGTAGTCACCAACGGTGTCTTCCCGGACGACGACGCAGGGCGAGCCGTCGCTGCGCTGCCGGGTCCGGATCCCGAGTTTCCGGCGTGACAGTTCGGCGAACACTTCGGTCAACACCTCCGTGCACTCGACACCCGTCCGCGGGTCGTTGACCGCTGGTGACAGGGCCATCAAGGCGATGTCGACGAGCACGCTGATCGTGTACCCGATGTCGTTCTCGGGGTCCCGCGACCTGGCGATCGTCAGACAATCGGCGAGATCATCGTCGGAGACCGGCAATCCCGCCGACACCCAGCCGATGGATTCGCCACGGATGACCGGCCGGCCCGTCCCGGTCTCGATCAGGACACATGCGCCGGGCTCGGTCGTCAGGCGATGCAACCGGTCGGTGTCGACGCGCACGACGTACCCGTCATCGGATGCAATCAGGTCGGTTGCGTCCGCCGGTCGCCGGATGTCGATGTCGTCGACGACGACATCGTGACGCAACTCGTGCTCGTGGGCCTTCATCGCCCGGACGATCCGTCTGCCGATCCAACGGATCGCTCGGTCGACGCGCAGCGATTGCAGTGTGCCGTTGATGTACCAGACGATCAGGACGCCGGTGATGATCAGCAGGAGGACGCTGACCGACATCGTCACCGGCGGGGCGAGTGTGTCGCCGGCACGACTCCGCAGCAGGATCTGGCTGGTGATGATGAAGCTGGCCGTCAGGGCAAACGTGCCGAGCACCCACTTGTTCCCATTGCCCCGAAGCTTCATGCGCAGCAACCGTGGCGAGAACTTGGTCGCCATGTTGCCGGCGGTCAGCGAGGTGAGGGCGAGCACGATGCTCAGACCGGTGAAGACGAGCGCCAATGCGCTCAGCAGCGAGGCTCGTGCTTGGTCGACGGTGATCGCGAAGGTCTCCGGATCGGGATCGGCGCCGTACCGCTCGATCGCGAACGCGAGGAACCCACCAGCGATGGCGCCGAAGACCGCGGTGAGCCCCTGATCCTCCTCCAGTGAGGTGCTGATGTCGTCGAGAACCCCTCGGACGCCCCGCATGGTCACCCTCCCAGCCCATCATTCGACGCGGTGATGCGACACTCCCCCGAGCGTGCTTCGGGTAGCACGGCGTCCGACCGTTGGCGACGGCCTTGGTTGTGGTGATCAGAACGCATCGTGGTGCACCTCTCGACGTGCAGCCTCCTCGCCGATACGGAGCATCGGTAGCCCCACAACGGTGAACGGAGGGTGGCGGTCGCGGCAGGCGATGACGATGCGATCGGCAGGGCACCCCCCTGCACCCTCCATGCACCCACTTGGCGCTATCGAGTGCGCCGTCGGCCGTGGAGAATCGAACCGATGGAGTTCACGTCCGAAGCCGCACTTTCGGGAGGCAGCCGTGTCTGACGAGTACGCATTCATGGTCGCGACCTATGTGGATCTGGCCGCCGCGGACGCCGACTATTCGGCGGTCCACCAGCTCTTCTCGGGGTTCGATCCTTCGATGGCGTTCGATGCCGTGACCGTCGGAAGGAAGGCCTCCATCGAGATCCGTTTCGGTCAGCGACCCGCAGGCGACCGCAGCCCCGACGGTCCCAGCTGGAGCCTGGCGGAGGGTCTCGCCGCGGCCCTGTTCCCGTCGGTCGGCGCCGACGCTCCGGCAACGCAGTTGGCGGCACGCGAGATCCTCAGCGACGTGTCCGGCGAGGTGTCGCGTCGCCTCGGCCGAGACGCGGTCGAGAGACCTCGGCGCGCACCTCGACGGCTCGGCGGCCGCGCTCGGTGGTCGCCGCCGCGTCCGCTCACAAGGACCGAGTTGGCGCGGCACTGACCAGGGCACGTTCGGTGATGACGCGAACCGCACCCATCGATGTTGTCCTGATCGACCGAACGAGCCGATCCGCGCAGCTGATCGCGTCGCCCCGATCGGGTTGATGCGCCACGACCGCGTCACCGACGCACACGTCCCCGACTTCTTGTCGGCAGCGCCTCAGTCGGTGAGGTACCCGAGGATTCGAGCCTTGGCGACGGCTTCGTGTCGTCCGTGGACATTGAGCTTGTCGTAGAGGGTGACCGTTCGCTTCTTGACCGTCGCCGGTGCGATGAACAGCTCTCGGGCGATCTCCTTGTTCGACAGTCGATCTGCGAGCAGCCTGAGCACGTCGAGTTCGCGCCCGGTGAGGCTGGGGCCGCTATCGAACGTGGTCACGGCGTCGGTCGGTGTCTCGACGCGCGTGTCGGTCGTCGTCGGTGACCCGATCGCGCCAACGATGGCGCCGGCGTGCTCCAGATCTTCGCCAGCGATGTCGAGGCGAGACAACAGTGGCACGAGCGCCGGACCGAGATCGGCGAGTCGTCGGACCATTCCGGCCTGCTGTGACAGCGTGACGGCGGACTTCAGCGCATCGAGTGCCTTCGCCTCCTCGCCGACGTGGGCGAGGCGCAACGCGTGCAGCCCGAGGAGACTGACGGTCAGCGGGACATGGTGATGGAGGATCGCAGCTTCGAGCGCCTCCTCGAGGAGTTCGCTGCCACGCACGGCGTCATCGGGTGAGGTCAGCAGCGCCCCGATCAGTGTCGGGGTCAAGTCGTAGAACATGTAGCGATGGCGCTCGACGTCGAGGTCCGCGGTCTGCGCCCAGCGCAGCGCCGACGCGTGACGGCCGCGCCGGAGGTCGAGTTCGGCCAGGAACGCCCGAACGACCGGCTGGAGGAACTCGCTTCTCTCGTCGAGCACGTACTGCATCGTCGCCGCGGCGGTGTCGTCGGCCTCGTCTCCACGGCCTTGGGCCAGCTGACTCAACGCAAGTGCGATCTCGGCGTGCACCACGAAGATCGTCTGCGTGACCAGCCGAAGGTCGAGCGTGGCCCCCAAGTGTTCGTCGGCCTCGTGGAGCCTGTTCCGTTCGTACGCCGAGATACCGAGGAAGTAGTGCGCCGTGGCGATCGTGTCCTGGTGGTCGAAGCGTTCACCGATGGACAGCAACTGGATGCTGTGACGATCGACAGCGTCGAGGTCGCCTTCCAGCCAGCCCAGGTAGGGCATCGCATATGCCAGCGGATCCCATGGAGCGTCGGCGAACCGTTCATCGCCGATCACCGAGTCGGCGAGCTGATGCGCCTCCTTCGAGCGACCGGCACCCGCGAGGGCAATGGCCTCGAGCACGTACGCGAACGCAAGATGTCGACCCGGTCGATGAGCGAGGAGCCGATTCGCGGTCCGAGCGTCGACGATCGCTCCGTCGAAGTCGGCCCTCAGCAGCTTCGAGTACGCCCCTCGGAGCTCCGCGATCTGCGCCCGGATCTCGCCGGACCGCACATCGTCGTCGCCCGTGCGATCGAGGATCTGCTCGGCGAGATCGAGCGCGCTCCGCATCTCGCTGTGACGCGACTGGAACTCACCGAACAGCCACGCGCTGGAGAAGCAGCAACGAAGGGTTGGAGTCGACCACGTCCTGGGGGATCATCGACAAGAGGCGTTCGAGATCGACCCAGCGCTCCTCCTCGATCAGTTCGGACCCGTACTCCTCGGCGAGCGTGGCGACGGCAGCGCGGTCGCCGGCAAGACCGAGCTGCTCGATGGCCTCCTCGACCAGTCCGTATTCCTTGAACAGATGAGCCGCGGTCCGGCGCGCCCGTGCCTCTGATTGCGTCGACTCGATCCCACGATCGCGTCGCCAGTCGTCGAGCAGTCTGGCGAACACGTGGTGGAAGCGGAACCACTCCCCGGCGGCGTCGAGCTGGATGACGAACAGGTTGTGACCGCGGAGCCACCCGATGAACTCGTCTCCCGTCATCAGCGGCGGTCTTCCTGCATCCTCGACGACGACTGCATCGCACAGCGGCGCACTGAAGCGATCGAAGATCGATGCCGCAAGGAGGTACCGGCGCACCTCCGGCGGGACCTGTTCGAGCACTTCGCCGACCAGATACGCCTGGGCTCCCTGATCGAGGAAGCTTGCGCCCACGACCGGTGTGCCGGCGGGCGACAATCCCATGGCCTCGGCCGCCAGCCGCACACCGGCCGGCCAGCCTTCCGTGGACTTGCGGAGAGTGCTGACCTCGTCGGGCGTCAGCGCGCGGTCGAGGAACTGCTCGGTGAATTGCTGGATCTCGCCCTCGGAAAAGGCGAGATCGTTCATCCGCAGCTCGTTGAGCTGTCCTCGGGCGCGGAGCAGCCCCGTCGGCAGTGGCGGGTCATGCCGACTGACGATCACGAAGTGCGCGGACGCCGATGGATGTCTGAGCAGCTCGGACATCAACGAATGGACCTCCGGCGACGTGATCTTCTGGTAGTCGTCGAGCACGATCACCACCGGCTCGGCGAGTTCGTCCAACTCGTTGGAGAGCGCCGTGACCAAGATGTGCTGGTCCGGGAGGCGAGCGGCTCTCGCCATCTGCGAGGTGACGCCCAACGCGTCGGGGAACACGCTGCGGACGGCTGCCGCAAGGTGAACCACGAACCAGCGTGGGTCATCGATCTGGGCATCCAGCGAGAGCCACGCGCAGGAACGGTCGAGCGTCTCGCACCACTGGCTGACGTTCACGGACTTGCCGAAGCCCGCTGGGGCGCTCACCACGGTCGCGGCCCCGTCGATGCCGTGGTCGAGGGCCGCGTTCAGGTGGTCGCGAACCAGTGCGCCACCGGGCGGGCGGGGTCGATGGAGGAACACCGAGCGAACGAGGTGGTCCGCAGAACCGGCCTCCGAGGCGGCCTCGGTCACGTCGGCGCCCACTCGTCGATTCCAGCCCCTGATGAGGCGGTGCCCATGTCACGAGATCGACCTTAGGCCAGCACGTCGACAGGCTGGGAGGCCGTGGGTCCCAAGAGTGAAGACCTGACGTGTCAACTCACGAGCTCGATGTCGCCAGGCCGCCAGGTCTGGTCGATCCAGGGCTGCTCAGGTCCGTACACGCGGAAGGCGATGAACCAGCTCTTGGCCGGGATGGTCTGCAGCCAGTTGTGCTCGTGTCCGGCGGGCGCTTGGGGTGCGAAGTAGATGTCGTAGGAGCCGTCGGCGTTCGTCTCGAGGCCCTCGTCTTGGCTGCCGAGGGTCGGGAACTGCTGGTCGGTCTGGAGCTGCGAGCGGGTCTGGGTGTCGTACATCGTGATCGCCCAGAAGTCCTTGACCGGCACATCGGGCGGCAGATGGAGCTTGTAGGTCTTCGATCCGTCCAGCACGAGGCCACTCGAGTCGATTGCCGCCATTGCGTAGTCCGATCCTGCGCCGGGCACCGTGACCGCCATTGCCGGCGACACGCAGATGTAGCCGAAGTGGAAGAAGACGCGTCCCTCGAGATCCCGTGCTCCGGTGTCGGTGGTGTACGTCGTGGACTTGTTCGCGTAGCCCATCACCCAGGTCTTGTTGCCGTCGTAGACGAACTGTCCCGGGTTGCGGGGCATGTAGCTGATCGCCCGGGCGGCGGCATTGCCGATCGCCGCGGCGTCGGTCAGGACCTTCTTCATCCGGTCGTCGGGAGCGAAAGGCTGGCCCTTCTCGATCCCGACGGCGGCCATCATGCCCTTGGCTTCCGGGCCGAGGAAGTCGTCGGGCTCCGTTTGGATCAAGGCATGCAGCTGCTCGAAGAAGCCGACGTCATTGGGCAGCACGGTGTCCACCTGCTTGCCCGAGACGTTGATGAACTCCATCGCCGGCGGGTTCGACTCGGTCGACAACGGGTACACCTTGAGGTTGTCGCGAATGTTGTCGGAGGCGGCCTTGATCCCGTGGTCGAGGTAGCCGCGCATGAACACCCAGACACCATTGGTCTTCGACGGAACGACGAAGTAGCCGTCGGGCACGGGCCCGTCGTAGCCCGGCGGGAGCACGAGGAACTTGCCACCCTTGCCCTTGTCGGGCCCGGCGACGCCGAGGTCGGTCATGTAGAGGAAGGCCATGTCGTCGAGGATGCCCAGCATCTTCGGGGGGAGATCGATGACGCACGGCCCGTCCTTGGCGAGGTCGAGGAAACCGATGGCGTACATCGTCGAGGTGTTCCCGGTGAGGACCAACGACGTCGAGTCCATCAGGGTGTCGAAGATGCAGATCTTGTTGCACGCGTCAGCGCCCGCTGCCGCCTGACCCGCTCGGAGCGCGCTCATCGACATCGTCGGGATGCTGTTGAGGAACACCTCGACCGCACGCGAACGATCGAGATAGTCGTACACCGTCTCGGCGGTCTCGGGCGTCGGCACACCATCGAAGTACTGCAGGGCTCCGATCGAGCTGTGGACGCGGTCAGGCGTGGTGATGGTCGCTGGGATTGGCGTGGTCATCGTGAAGTCCGTCATGCATCGAACATCTCATGACCGCGATGCCCGCGGTAGCCCCAGGATGGAGACATCGGGGCGCAACAGCGCCGCCAGCAGGGCCGTGCGCACGGCGCGGCGAACAGGCGCCAACTGCGACCGAATCGTCAGGCGGGCGGGTTCTCGACCGCCTCGACCCAGCGAGGGTCACTCTCGATCGGAAGGGTTCCGCCGCGACGTTTGATCACGACCACGGCGACGACCATACCGACCAGGAACGCCAGGAGCATGACCGCCCACTTGCGGTTCGAGCGACCGCGGAGTTCATCGGCGGCTTCCGACAGCACCGCTGCTGCGACTTCTCTTCCTACGTTCGTGACGTTCGGTCCCATGTCCCCAACCTAGACCTCGACCGACCGTGCGTGCAGACGTCATCGAAGGGCGAGCGAGCCCGACCGTGTCGTCTGGTGGGCGCAGATACCCGGCAAACCTGAGCATTGCGGAGCGAGCGCTGACGCACATAGCAGGAGCGCCATAACGCGCCGCGCGACGCCGCATCGGTGTGCGACTTCTACCCCAGTGCAGTGCTCGATATTCGCGTGCTCACTCAACCGAGAGACGCGATCGAGAACCGGCATTCATTCTGCTCATCGGGGTCAGCGCATAATGCGCACTCGATAATCCGGCCATCGGCTCTCCAACCGCGCCGCATCACGGCCCAAGCGTGACACCAGATAATCCCGACATGGCGGACGCGTGGTTCGCCTGGCCCTACATTGAGCGGATGCAACGTGGCGTGGTCATGTTGGGTGCGTTCGTCGTCGTTGTTGGACTTTTCGCGTGCGGCGGCTCTGAGTCTGCGGAGTGCGTCAGTGGGGTCCAGCTTGACGGCGAGACCTACATCGACATAAATGTCGTCTCCGGCTACCGAGGACCGACGAACGACAGCGACCCGCAACTTGGCGAACTGGCCCTTGTCACTGCCAGGCGAGTTTGTGGCGAACCTCTGAAGAACGGCGAGGCGACGACCCTGTCTCCCGGGACCGAGTTGTACTTCGTTGTCGGTGAGCCAGACCTGCTGGGCTATGCCACAGCGGAGGGAGTTCGGCTCTACGTGGCCGGCGGCGAGTACGGCACTGTAATCCTCAGTCCGTGAACTGTCTGCCCTGTCTGCACGTCGAGCGGGGCAACCATCACTGTTGCGAGCTGGTGGCCGCTGACTCGTCGCTAGACAGCGAGATGCGGCGACGGCGCACCCGCACCCGACCCCCCTGAGGTGCCGTACGGGGGCACTCGATAACGCTCGGGATAATGACCGCCGTCGGAGTCCCTCTCGCGCCACACTCCGGCCCAAGTGCAGTGCCCGATAATCCCGACGTCAACGGACCGTTGACCAACTCGAAGCTGTCGTCCGCGCAGCGCGTCGGGGCATCGAGCACATCGACAGTCGAGAGTACGAACCGTTGTCGAAGTTGGTGGGTCGGCGTCGATCAAACATTGCGAGAGGCTCGTCGGGGGAGTGGACGGCCTCGACGCGCGACGGGTTCGGATTGACTTCTGATGTAGTTCAGATATCATGCCGACATGCGAGTGATCGAGCGACCGTTCTCTGAGTTCCTCCGTCAGCCGAACGATGTCGTAGCGGAGCTCGCAGATCACGACGTGGTGCTGCGTCGCCGAAATGCGCCGTCGCTGAGACTGAGCGAAGCCGATCGAGATGACGAACGGTCCGAGGCATTCGAGGCGCTGGCTCGACTGCTGCGCAACATGATGATGCACAGTCCAGGCGGCTTGGAGCAGACGGTTGCCGACGTGTTTCCGTGGGCGACGTTGCTCCCGAAGAGCGATCGACGTGTGTTCGTCGACGAGTTGACGACGACGTTGATGGCGGTTGCCGGTCTCGAGAACTACGCACCTGTTGGTCAACTGCTCCGCGAGTGGAAGGCAACAGCCGAGATCCACGCAGACCCGCGCCTGGCCCGGCGTCTCCGTCGCTCAATCGATGCCGATGGTGACGCAGTGTCGGCTCCGGAGTAGGTGAATGGCGAAGCGCAAGGAACGTGTGGCCCCACCACCGGCCAAGGGCGGCTGGGACTTCCGATTCGCAACCAATGACGCTGTGAAGGGGTGGGAGCAGATCTGCTCGGCGGCTGCGTCCAACGCCCGCACCGCTTGGGAGCGAATCACGAGCGAGCCGCGGCACACGGACACGAGGCAGCATCGTCTCCGGGGCTCGCTGGGCGAACGTGCCGTCAACGGCGTCGAGATGGAGCAGTGGCAATACGAGGTAACTGCCGGCGGGCGGATCTGGTACTGCATCGACGACGACCGCCAAACCGTGTGGATGACAGACGCCAGCGTTGGTCACCCAAAGGCAACGGAGTAGGCGGACGGCCAAAGAGCGACTCGAACTCGATGTGATCGCAGATCTACGCCGAGGACGATGACGGCCTCGGCTCGGTGGCCAAGAAGCCGTTATCTGCTCGATCGCACCTCCGCCTGATGGCGGCCGGCTGGGGCGCTCAGACGAGGTGTCGCTTGTCAGCAATTTGTCAGCAGAATGTCCGCGAACTGGACGAAACTGGCGGGAATCAGACAACACCAGTCGACATCACGTAGGTCTGAAAACGTACCCTGACCAGGCTAAACGTGACGAGACGGTACTCGACGTGATGTCCAGATACCGGAGTTCAAGTCCCCCCTCCGACACCCGCATTGAACCCCCACGCAGTCACTGCTCGCTCGGAGCAGCGCCGAGGCGTGGGGGTTCAGTGCGTTTCCGGGCTGGCTGTGCCAAGGCGCGGTCGGACCTGTGAGTAGGGATGTGCGGCGTCGCTAGGCGGTGAGGAGAGCGGCGGGGACGATGCCGATGCCGTCGGCGCGTCGGTAGGCATCGGTCCCGGTCGTGATGACGATGGCATCGAGGAGGTCGTCTCCGATGCTGGACTGGAGCCAACCGATGTGGCGGAGGTCGTCGTCTCGTACGTTGGCGGTCAGTTTGATCTCGATGGCGACGATGCGGCCATCCCCGCGTTCGAGGATGAGGTCGATCTCGTGTTCACCACCGCGTGTGCGGAGGTGGCTCACGCGTGCCTCATTGGCTTGGGCGTAGGTGCGGATCGAGAGGGTCATGAGCGACTCGAACAGGGCGCCGAGCAGGGTGCCGTCACGGGGAATCGGGGGACCGGCGGGGGCGTCCGCGAGGAGTGCGTCGACGTCGAGGCCGAGAAGTCGCGCGGCGAGCGCGGGGTCGGCGAGTTGGTGGACGGGTGACGCGCCGAGTCGGCGAAGCCGATTGCGGGTTGGTGCCCACGCCGGGACTTCTTCGATCATCCAGAGTTGTTCGAGGGTGGCGCGGTACGGGCCGGTGGTTGTCTTGGCAGGCTTGTCGTTCTCGCCGGCGGAGGCTGCGTCGCGTATCGTTTCGTACGAGGCGGTGGTTGAGGTTGCGGCGGCGTAGGCGGTGAGCCATCGGCGGAGCGCACCGGCGTTGCGGATTCGGTGGCCGGCTCCGACGAAGTCGCGCTCGACGATGCGGTCGAGGTAGCCGTCGAGTTGGGCCCGCAGGATGCGGCCGGTCGTGTTGCGGATCGCTGGGAATCCGGAGGCGACGATCTCGGCGGCGTAGTCGCTGAGACCCACCGATGTCGTCCCCCCGAGGTCGGGTCGGTCGCCTCGGAGCAGGGCCGACAGGTGGACGGTCGGCTCCGTGAGTCCGCGCTCGGCGAGGGACATGGGGCGCATGCGGACCGTGACGATCCGGCCTGCGCCCGAGTGCGTTGGTGCTTCGCTGGGGGAGGCGGACCCAGTGAGAAGAAATCGTGCGGGGCTCGGGTCTTCGTCGACCGAGCGGCGGACGAGATCCCACGACGATGGGAGTCGTTGCCATTCGTCGACCAGCACTGGGGGACTCCCGGCGACGAGGCGGTGCGGTGCGGCCTTGAACAACTCGAGCTGCCCCGGGTCGTCGAGGCGATACACCGTCGCTGCTCGGCGGGCAGCGGTCTCGGTCTTCCCGACGGCCTTCGGGCCCTCCAGCGCGATGGCCGGGAGCCCGGCCAGCAGCTCGTCGATTTCACGGTCGACGATTCGAGGCTGGTAGTTCATCGTCGAAAGACTACTCATTGGACGGTCTCAAGACTACCAATCGGACGCTATCTGGCCAGCGATCTGGACGCGAATGCAAACCAGGACGTCGATGCTGTCGAGCCGCGAGAGCGCCTCGAGGTGACCCTCGAACTGATCATCCACGTCGTGGGGTGATGGTGTGACTCATCCCTCCGACACCAGCAATCTCAACTGTTCGATTCCGTAGCCCTACCTCGTGTAGGGCTACGTTGATTTCGGGGCTCCTCGCACCTCGACCTCGAGGTGGTCGCCCTTGACCTGCACCGCCGAGACGTACTCGTCGAGCAGGGTTCGCCTCTCGGTCTCCCACCTGCGGACGTGCTCAACGACTTCTACGTGATCGTGCTCGATGACTCCGGCACTGCATGGGCGTATGGAGCGGGAACCGATGGAAGCTTCTCCCTGCCCGCTGTTCCTTCGGGACTGCTCTGTCGCGAGTACCTCGCCCATCCGGACTTCCTGGCGAGCATGGGTGGCCACGGCCCAGAGACCCCGCCCGGGGATGCATGGTGGATGGACAACGACTGGGCCTACGCGTCGGTGCTGTCCTATTGGTTCATCGATGGACAGCGCGTGAACATGGACGTCGACGACAACGGAACCCCCTGCGAGCTGTTGTTCGACCCGGCCACCGTCGCTCGAGTCTGGGCGGGCAATCGGCCGTGAACAGGTGCTCCAGCGGGCCCGGCACCTCGTCCGCACTGCTCACAGCCCTGTAGTCCGCGAGGCGCGCTTTCGGGACAGTCCAAAAATGCCGGTCGGTTGTCGCGAACGCACACCCCACTCCACGCATGCAGTCCGACCAAGACCGCAGTGCCGGAGAGTTGCCGCTTTCACGAGCGGCCGAAGTCGGTCGGAGACCCGTGTGGCCCTGGGTGATATCATGCGATATCGACAGGAGGGTGATGTGACCGACATTCTGATTCGAGATGTACCCGACGAGGTCCTGGTCGCGATCGACGTCAAGGCCAAGCGGCTCGGACTGTCTCGAACCGCGTACCTCCGCAGGGCACTCGAACGCGAACGGTCCGAATCATCGGGTCCGGTCACGGTCGACACACTGGAGCGGTTGGCGTCGCTGACTGCGGATCTCGATGATCCTGGGGTCATGTCCGACGCCTGGTCGTGACGACGATCTGGCTGATCGACAAGTCGGCGATCGGCCGGCTCCATCTCGCAGCCGAGGCAGCGACGTGGGCAGAGCGGATCGAGCGGGGACTCGTCCGCATCAGCACCGTGACGCGTCTCGAGGTCGGCTTCTCCGCCCGATCCCGTGGCGATCACCACGTACTCTTCGCCGAGCCTCCGATCGCTTCGATGCCGGTCGAGTACCTCACGCCGCTCATCGAGGACCGGGCCGTCGCGGTCCAGTCGGCACTCGCCGAGCGCGGGCAACACCGAGCACCGTCGATTCCGGACCTGCTGGTCGCAGCCACGGCGGAGCTCGCCGAACTCACCGTGCTCCATCTCGACAAGGACTACGAACTGATCGCCGCGCTGACCGGACAGCCGCTGGAACGACTGGAACTCCGCTGACTGCGTCGGGAGGGTAGGTCGCGGGTCGCCTGAGCATCTCACACGTTGCTGGCAAGCATCGCTCTGCTTCGGCGGGCACGACCCGGCGCCCTTCCGTGGGCCGCGACTCGCGCCGTGGGGTGAGGTGCACTCATCCCTCCGAAACTGGTCGGGTATACTCATCGGTATGCCTGAATCGACTACCATCAAGGTTTCGGTCCAGACCCGCGATGCGCTCCGTCAACTCGCAGAGCGCGACGGCGTCACGCTCGACGCACAGCTCGAGAAGCTGATCCGCCGGGAACGCCGTCGGATCATCGGCGCTCAGCTCTCCAGCGCTCCGCTCGATGACGACGACGTGGCCGTCTTGGACGCGTCGGCAAGCGACGTCGCTGATGCGAGCCGGTGACATCGTCCGCTGTGACTTCGGCACACCAGCGAGGGGTGAGCCCGGGTTCGTTCGCCCGGCGATCGTGGTCACGTCCGACGATGTCCTCGAGTTCCGTCGACACGCGGTCGTGGTCGTTCCGTGCACGACGAACAGACGAGGGTGGCTGAGCGAGGTCGACGTCGCCGGGTTCGGTGTCGCTCAGACGCACCTCCCGACCACGATCAGCGTCGATCGCATCGTCGAAGCGACAGATGCCAACGTCGGGCCCGTCATGCTTCAACAAATCCGCGAGCTCATCGCCGACTTGCTCGGAATCTGACCGGGCGCGCCAGCGCAGTCCGTCTGCCGATGGTGCAACTCATCCCTCCGACACCAGGTCCCACCGTTCTCGTGAACCACCTGCGGCCCATGTGCGCAAGTAGTTCACGAGTTCAGGGGAGGTCAGCTCACCCAGACCTGCGGTGGCCCGAGCACGCCGGCCGCCTGCATCTGTGCTCCCCGCTCAGGATCGCTCATCATCGGCTCGACGATCGCCGGGTCCGCTTCCATGACCATCCAGATGGAGTTGGGGTTGTCGGCGTCGCGAAGGACCGCCACATCGGTGGCTCCTGCAGCTTCACGGCCTGGCTTGTCGGCGTCGAAGATCGGACGCCATGTGTCGTAGTCGGCGACCTCGTGTTGGATGAAGATGTGAGCCATCGGGACCTCCCAGGAACCGAGTAGTCGAGTTCTCGACCGTACCATCGCGGCGAAGATCCTCGAGTCGGCTCCCCGATGGTGCGTCGGGAACCGGCTAGCTTCGGCAACGACACGAACGAAGGGGTCTCGAACATGAGCAACACAATGGAATCCGGCACCGGGCTGGAGGGGCTGCAACTCGCCCGCGAATGGCCGGCGGTGTTCCTGATGGGTCTGATCACGATCGGGCTCGGCATCGTGGTGATCTCCTGGCCGCAGGAGACCCTGACGGTGATCTCGGTGCTGATCGGCCTGCAGATCCTCGTCTACGGCGTCTACCGACTGATCACGGCGTTCGCCCACGACACGGTCTCACCCGGTTGGACAGGCTTCATGGGGGTGTTCGGGATCATCGTCGGCATCGTCGTGCTCCGTCACCCGTTCCAGACCGTGGCCGTGCTCGCCGTCCTCCTCGGCGTCGTGTGGATCATCGGCGGCATCATCGAGTTCATCGGATCGATCGCCGACAGCAGCAGCGAACACCGGTGGCTCGGCGTGTTCGGCGGATTGCTCTCGATCGCTGCAGGTGTGATCGTCGTGTCCTGGCCTGCTCCGACCGTGACGGTCATCGCCTGGATCGCCGGCCTCTACCTGATCGTCTTCGGACTGTTCCTCTGCGTGTCGGCCTTCCAGCTTCGCAGCCTCTCGAAGTAGGCGACGCGCAACGGCGGGTTCGTCCGAACCGGCCGCGGCTCAACGGAGCCGCAGAATCCGCTCGACCGCGCGTTCGGCTGCGGCGAGGGCACCCTCGATGTGGCCGGGCGCGTCGTTCGCCGTCTCGGTCGAGCACCAGTGCAGGCGGCCGTCCCACGCCGGCTCGGCGTACACCTCGTGGCCGTAGGTCCGGTAGTCGTCCAGGCGGGCCACGTCGGGCGGCGACGTCCACCGCTCGGTCCGCCAGTCCTGGATGGTCACATCGGTCGGCGCCGCAGCCTCGGGACCGAAGATCGCGACCAACTGATTCACGATCTCCTCGACGGTGACCGTGGCGGACCCGTTGGGAACGAATCCGAACAGGGCGGGCGGCACACCGCTCGGCCCGCTGATGTCGTGCAGTTCGCGCATCGGACCCGCGTGGCTGATCGCCGATCCGGCGAGCCCGCGTTCACGCCAGAATCGCGTGCGGTAGCGAACGACCACCTTCGTGATCGCACCCATCCACACCGGGGTCGCCGCCGCAACGCGAGCGAGTCGGTCCGGCAGACCCGGTTCGAACCGGATCGAGTCGATCGCCAGTGCGGGCGGGACGGCGATGACGACGTGCGCTGCATCGACGGTCTGCTCGGTGGTGTGAACGGTCACACCACCAGCGGCGGTTGCGACCTCCGACACCGGCGCGCCGAGGCTCACCGTGCCGAAGTGCAGCTGGTCGGCGGTCGTTCGGGCGAGCGAGTCGGCTCCCACGCTGAAGCGGAAGCTCGGGGTGTCCAGCGGGTTCCCGTCGAGGCGCTGCACGCCTTCCGGGACCTGGTACATCGCATCGCCGACGGGGGTCTCGGCGAAGTGGTCGACGCCGAGTTCACCGACGAGTTGCCGCACGCGTCGCTCGTGCGGCCAGAACCATGTGGCGCCGAGGTCGAGCGGAGGCGCACCGTCCGGCGCCGCCGAGAGGAGCCGGCCGCCGACACGGTCACGCGCTTCGAACACACGGACGTCGAGGCCGTTGCGCTCCAGTTCCCGAGCGACGTACAAGCCCGCTGATGCCGGCCCCGACGATGGCGACGTCGCACGATCCCGGCAGCGTCACCAGTCGACGTCGGGAGTCGGTGGGAACAGGGCGTCGCGCTCGGCCGCCAGCCGTTCGCAGTCCCAGTCGGCGTCGACCCGCTTCAGGATCATGGGGCTCTTGGCGAGGTCGGGGTACTGCAGCCAGTTCGCGTCGGACATCGCGAAGATCGGATCGCTCGCCCCGATGACCAGTTGCTCGGAGTCGTCGGTGACCGTGCCCGTCAGCACGTCCGGTTCGGTGAGGAACGCCTCGTAGGCGAAGATCTCCCGACGGGCGATGTAGAGCTCACCGGTGAGTTCGTCGGTCACCCGGATCGTGACCGTGATTCCCGGCTTGCCGTCGCCGTCGTCGTCGACGATGCGGGGATCGGCCGGATCGGTGGGCAGCGATTCGTTGGCAGGGTCATCCAGGCGGATGCCCACCGGGGTGGGTGTCGCCGCACGTCGGACTCGCAGTACGCCGTCGACCTCGTCGACCTCGACGGGTGTGCTCGGCGGCCGGATCGCCTGGGTCGCAGCATCGGACAGCGACGTCTCGATCGGCTGGTCGGTTCGCTGTTCCGAGAAACAGAACGATGCCTGGTCGACGATCCGACCGTCGACCTCGGTGAAGTCGTTGAACCCGTAGCTGATGATCAACGTCTTGAGTAGGCCGTCCTCGTAGGCCACGACGTCGTAGTGCGCCCAGCGTCCCAGAAGCTCCTCGCCGACCAGCCCCGGGTCCGTGGTCGACGGGACAGTTGGAGCCGGTGTTGGCTGTGATGTCGGCTGTGTGGACGATGCGGGGGCCGATTCCCGTGGCGCAGACGTCGCGACCGTGCTCGAGCCGCCGGTCGAGCCCGCCGCATCTGATCCGCAGGCAGCGAGCAGCGCGAGGAGGGGCAAGGCGAGCAGTCTGCGCACCGTGTCGAAGCTACCGGGAGCTCAGGGCTCGAACGCCGCGGCCAGTTGTTCGAATGCCGCGGTCGGGCATCGAGGTGTAGAGCAGCTCCGCGCCGGCGAATCGCCGTGCCTCGTCGGCGAGGGCGGTGACGTGCACGTGCTCGGCCAGGATCACGACGGTCGACGTGCCGGGCTCGACCGCGTCACGGAACCAGGCAACCCATTCATCGGGGATCCCGAGATCGACGATCTTCGCAGTGACGGCGCCGGTTGCCGCGCCGATGCCGAGTCCGGCGACCCAGCCGACCGGACCGCCGACCAGGAGCCCGAGCAAGCCGGTCCACATCGCACCGGTGAGTGCGGCCCGGCCGGGTGTGGGATCCATCGTCTCCACCACCTTCACGGAACCGTTGGTGTCCTTGGTGACGACGACGGCGTCCTTCATCTCGAGCGCTCCGCTGTCGCGCAGGCCACCCATGGCGAGGAGGAACTGCTGGGCCATGACGAGACGGTCGAACGAGACGCCGATGATCACCGGGGCGCCGGGATCGGACACCACCCGCGCCTCGGGCTCGATGCCAGCGCGCAGCGACGGGTCCGGAGGTTCGAAGACCGGTCGGGACCCGCCGCCCGTCTCGTCGTCGCACGTTGTCATGCCTCCAGTGTGCCAGCAGGGGTGCCGCCGGGCGGGCGCCGACGCGTAGGTTCTCGGTCATGGCATCGCCGGTGTACTGCGAGACGACGTTCCACTATCACGATGGCGTGACCGGCGTCGCCGTGCCATCGATGGTGGTCGACGGACGGCACCCGGACTCGCCAGTCGACTTCGAGCGCAGCGGTTTCGTACTCGTCGAGCACCACTCCGAGGTCACCGATTGGACCGATCGACGTGAACTCGATCGGGTCTACCGTCCCGAGTTGGAGCGCTTCGCCGTCGACTTCACGGGGTGCGACATGGCGGTGTCGTTTCCGCTGATCGCTCGAAGCCTGGAGGCGGCCCGCGCCGAACCCGACCACGCACCGATCGAGTTCGTCCATTCCGATTTCACCGACGACTACGGACCGATGGTCACCGAACCCGGGCGGCCGTACCGTTCGTTCCTCGATCCTCTGTTGGCGGATCACGGTCTCGACCACGACGATGTCGTCACCGCCTCCCGGCTGATGGTGCTGCAGTGGTGGCGCAACATCGGCCCGGTCGATGCCGACGTCCCCCTGGCGGTGTGCGACGCGGAGAGTGTCGCATCGGACCGGCTCGTCCGGCAGATGCTGCCCTACTACGCCGGACTGCGGCTCGATTTCGAGATCTTTGCCGTGCGGCCACCGGAGTCGGCCGACCGCTGGTTCACGTTCCCCCGGATGACGGCGGACGAGGTGATCGTCCTGCGGACCTACGACAGCGAACTCGCCGACGAGGGCCGAGCGTTCTGGACCCCGCACTCGGCGTTCCGGGATCCGCACGTTCCCGACGATCCAGCACATCGACGCTCGAGTATCGAGGCCCGAGCGCTCTGTATCTGGCGCTGATCGGAGGTCTACGATCCGGTCTGTGATGTACACGTGACCGTTTCGACCACAGCTCCTCAGAACGCGGCGGGCAGTGCATCGCCCCCGACACGCAGGGTGGTGCCTCATCCGACCGTGGCCGAGCGCGTAGCGCGAGGCAAGTCCGCGCGGCGGGAGGTCCCCCGGGCGAGCCACGCTGAGTACGCCGCCGGTCCCGCACGACCGGATCCGGTCGCGCTCCTCGAGGGACAGGCGGCTTCGCGTGTTCCCGAACTCGTGCCGATCCGCTATGGCCGGATGCTCGTGTCGCCGTTCACCTTCTACCGCGGCGCGGCGCTCATCATGGCGTCCGATCTCGCCGGCACCCCTCGTTCGGGGCTGAACGTCCAGCTGTGCGGCGATGCGCACCTCATGAACTTCGGGGTGTTCGGTTCGCCCGAGCGGCGGCTGGTGTTCGACATCAACGATTTCGACGAGACGGCACCCGGCCCGTTCGAATGGGATGTCAAGCGCCTGGCGGCGAGTTTCGCCATCGCCGGCCGCGACAACGGGTTCAACGAGAAGGAACGTCGTCGGTCGCTCCTCGCTGTCGCCAACGAGTACCGCACGTCGATGGCGAAGTTCGCCGGGATGCACAACCTCGACGTCTGGTACACGGTGCTCGACGTCGACGCCTGGCTCGCCACGGCAGGCAAGGACGTCAAGGCGAAGGTGTTGAAGCGGGCGGAGGCCAACATCGCCAAGGCCCGCACCCGCGACAGCCACCAGGCCTACAACAAGCTGACCCGACTCGTCGATGGTGAGCCCCGCATCATCAGCGATCCACCGCTGATCCAGCCGGTCGCCGAGCTCTTCGACACGGTGGACCACGAGCGGATCCGAACGGAGATCCACGAGATGTTCGTTCGGTACCGCGAGACCCTCCAGAGCGACCGTCGGAGCCTGTTGGAGCAGTTCCGGATCATCGATCTCGCCCGCAAGGTCGTCGGTGTCGGCAGCGTGGGCACCCGGGCGTGGATCATTCTGCTGCTCGGTCGCGACGGCAACGACCCGCTGTTCCTCCAGGCGAAGGAGGCACAGGCTTCGGTCCTGTCGTCGTTCGCCGGACCGAACCCGCGAGTGTCCAACGGCCAACGGGTCGTGGACGGCCAGCATCTCATGCAAGCGTCGAGCGACATCTTCCTCGGATGGAGTTCAGCGGTCGGCATCGACGGTGCCAAGCGGGACTACTACTTCCGCCAGCTCCGTGACTGGAAGGGATCGGCGATGGTGGAGACGATGGATGAGAAGCGTCTGGAGCTGTACGGCCGGCTCTGCGGGCGAGCGCTCGCACGAGCACACGCGCGCTCGGGTGACCGCATGGCGATCTCGGCATACCTCGGCACGAGCGACACCTTCGACAGGGCGATCGCCGAGTTCTCGGAGCTGTATGCCGAGCAGAACGACCTCGACTACGCCGCACTGCTCGCGGCCGAGACCAGCGGCCGCATCACGGTGCAGCGGGACCTCTGAGCGCTGGAGTTCAGACGGTGCTCCGTGCCCGGAACGCCTCCTCGGCCTCACCAACGGTCGGGAAGATGTGCTCCGGGCCGATCAGGTCGGTGAGTTCGTACCGGTCGAGTTCCGCCTGCACCTCGGGCATGATCTCGGCGAACGCGAGCGTGACGCCCTTCGCTGCGAGGTTCGCGACGATCGACTTGAGCGACTCTGCGCCCGACATGTCGATGTCGGGGATCGCGGCGGCGTAGACGCACACCCAGTCGGGCGGCTGGTCCGACGTGCCGAACGCGAGCAGCTCCTCGGTGAAGTGTTCGGCGTTCGCGTAGTACAGCGGTGCGGAGAACCGGTACACCACCAGGCCAGGCTGGGTTCGTGCGTCGGGGCTGACCTCGCCGCCTCTCCAGTGGCCGGTCTCGTCGCCGGTCGGAGAGGTCAGCACTGCGGTCGGCGGGCGGTACGAGCGGCGGAGGTGATCGATGATCGACAGCACGATCACGATGATGATCCCCTGGAGCACTCCGACGAGGACGACGGTGGCGGCCGTGATCGCGGCGACGACGAACTCGTCGCGACGGAACTTCCAGATGCGCTTCATCCCGGCGATGTCGACCAACTCGATGCCGATCAGGAACACGACCGTGGAGAGGACGGCTTCCGGCATGTACTGGAGCGGTGCGGTGAGCCAGAGCAGCACGATCGCCACGATCGCGACGGTCGTGATCGACGCGAGCTGGCTCTTGCCGCCCGCACCGTCGACCATCTGGGTCTTGGTGGGGCTGCCGTTGACCACGAACGTGCCGGTGAATGCCGCGCCGAGGTTGGCGGCGCCGAGGCCGACCAGGTCGACGTTCTCGTCGAACTTGTCGCTGTACTTGGCGGCGTAGGCCCTCGACGTCGCGGCGCTCTGGGCGAGGATCAGCACGAAGATCGAGATCGCCGTTCCCATCAAGGCGGGTACGTCGCTCCACGGTACCGACGGGAAGCTGATGCTCGGGAGGCCACCGGGCACCGGTCCCAGCGTGGACACCCCGTCGTCGGCCAGGTCGAGTTGCCAACTGATGAGCATCGATCCGATCACCGCGATGAGCGCTCCGGGGATCTTCGGCGAGATCGCCTTCCCGCCAAGAATCACCACGAGGACACCCACCGAGACCGCCACCGTCGCCCAGCTGATGTCGGCGATGTTCTCGAGTGTGCTCCAGAACTTGGTGAGCGTGTTGTCGAACGTGTGACTGCCGATCGTGACACCGCTGCCCGTCGGAATGCCGAGCATGCCACCGACCTGACCGAACGCGACCTGGATGCCGACACCGGTCAGGAAGCCGATCAGCACCGTGCGGGACATGAAGTCGGCCAGGAAACCCAGGCCGATCAGACGGGCGATGATCAGCAGGCCGGCCGCCATCAGGGCCACCATGCCGGCGAGTGCGACGTACTGGTCCGACTGTGCCGTGGCGAGGCCGGCCAGACCGGCAGCCAGCACGGCGGCCGTTGCCGAGTCGGCGCCGACCACGAGGTGCCGGGACGAGCCGAGCAGTGCGAACAGCAGCAGCGGGATCACGATCGTGGTACAGCCCGGTGATCACCGGCATGCCGGCGATCGACGTGTAGCCCATGACCTCGGGGATCGCCAGCGCGGCGAGCGTCACACCGGCGATGATGTCGGTCGGAACGCCGCGGCGGTTCCACGGGAGGATCCCCTGCATCACCGGGAAGCGGTGCGCAGACTTGGTGGTCGTTGTCGTGTCCATCTGTCCTCTCCGTGGCGA
>CAVQSV010000015.1:0-244758 GCA_963716095.1 Ilumatobacteraceae bacterium
TGGCCATCGCCAGGGCCGTGCACTTCAACGCGAAGATCCTGATCATGGACGAGCCCACCGCGGCGCTCGGACCTGCCGAGACCGCCGAGGTGCGCGATCTGGTCACGCAGCTCAAGTCCGAAGGCATCGGCATCTTTCTGATCAGCCACGACATCCACGACGTGTTCGACCTCGCCGACCGGATCAGTGTCATGCTCCAGGGCAAGCTCGTCGGCACGGTGAACAAGGCCGACGTGACCAAGGAGGAGGTGCTCGCCATGATCATCATGGGCAAGCACCCGGCGAAGTCACGACCGACGACGTCGAGGCGCTCCGCTAGACCCGGACCGGTACGACCGTCCCGCCTCAGGTGTCGCGGAGGTCTTCCTTCCACGATCGGAATCGGGCGTGGTCTTCGCCGCTCGGACCGATTCCGGACGCCGTGCCGTCGGGGAAGAGGCGAAGCGTGAACGGCTCGTCGAGCCGATCGACGTGCGCCGCCCAGTAGCGGGCGTCGGCGCCCTTCGCTGGGCCGGCCCGCCACAGCAGCCACGGCCCGATGCGCCGCTTGTAGTCGGCAATCGGTCGCTCGGGCAGGTCATCGCCGAGCTGCAGCAGGCTCGGCGGCGCCTCGACCCATGCAGTCGCCGGAATGTTGCGGTCGCGGATCGGTGTCGGCGGGAGGTCGTCGGTGTGGACAGGGGTGTGGTCGATCGGCCGTTGGTCGTAGCGCATCAGCCGGCGTTCACCAGCCGCGTTCGATCCACTCCTCGAGGTGCGGACGTTCGGTGCCGATCGTCGTGTCGAGGCCGTGGCCGGGGAGCACGATCGTGTCGTCGGGGAACGTGAACAGCTTCGAGGTGATCGAGGTGATGATCGTGTCGAAGTCGGCGTTCTCGAACGAGGTGTTGCCGGGCCCGCCGGGGAACAGCGTGTCGCCGGTGAACAGCAGTGGCGTGTCGTCGAGAGCGAACGAGATCGAGCCGGGCGTGTGGCCGGGGTTGTGGATCGCGTGGAGGCGGAGTCGGCCGACCTCGATCACCTCGGCGTCGTCGATGAACACGTCGTAGCCGACGTCGTTCAGCATCGGCGCGTCGAGCGACGTCACGGCAACTTCGTAGCCGGCCTCGCGCATCGCCGGGACCGCCTGGATGTGGTCCCAGTGGCCGTGCGTTTCGAGCACCCGCTTCACGCCGAGACGGTCGCACAACTCCAGCAGCTGCTCGTGCTCGTTCGCCGCGTCGAGGAGCACTGCCTCACCGCTTGCACGGCAGCGCACGACGAACACGTTGTTCTCGTACGGGCCCGACCACCACCTTGTGGACCTCGACGTCGGCGTTCGACCAGTGCAGTGTGTCGGGAGCAGCCATCGGACCAGTCTGGCAGCCTGCCCGGCCAGTTCGGTTCGTCGAAGTGGCGGCCGGTCGAACGACGGCTCGTTAGCCTGCCGTCCGTGCCATCGCCAGACCCGTCATCGCGTTCGTCGTTCGATCCCGACTCGGTCGATGCGACGTTGGCGTCGTCGCTCGATTCGCTCGACGACGCACTCAACTACCGCAACTGGATCGTCGACCTGTGCGCGCCGCATCTCGTCGGCCCGGTCCTCGAAGTCGGGGCAGGCCACGGCACCTTCACCGAGAGCTACGCCCAGTTCGGCGACGTCACGGCCGTCGAACCCGGTTCCCATGCGGCGTCGCTGCTCATCGATCGCTACGTCGACGATGCCCGGGTCACCACGATCGCCGGTGTCGTTGCTGACGTACCGGTGGAGCCCGCCTTCGGGTCGGCGGTGATGATCAACGTGCTCGAGCACATCGACGACGATCAAGGGGTGCTGCGTGACATCTACGATCGACTCGAGCCGGGCGGACGTCTGTGCATCTGGGTGCCGTCGTACGAGTTCTTGTACAGCGACTTCGACGCCAAGCTCGGCCATGTCCGTCGCTACCGAAAGCGTCAGCTCGAGTCCGACGTTCGCCTCGCTGGGTACGAGGTGGTCGAGGGTCGTCACGTCAACCTGCCAGGCTGGTTCAGCTGGTTGATCCTCTGCAGGTTCCTCCGTCAGGAACCGACATCGCCGACCACCGTGAAGATCTTCGACAAGTGGATCGTGCCGGCTGTGCGCTGGTTCGAGAGCCGCGTGCGGGTGCCGTTCGGGCAGTCGGTGTTCCTGGTGGCGCGCAGGCCTGGCTGACGGCCAACGTTGTGGGCCGCGACTGCGGGCTGCTGGTCAGGACCCGGTCAGTCGTGCGACCCACGGGCTGGCGCGCCGCAGCCCGAGCCGGATGCCGGGTGGCGAGTACGCGGCGATGCAGAACACGGCGCGGACCCCGTCCCGCCACCCGATCTTCTTGCCGTCGTCGTAGGTGCGGCCGTAGTAGCTGATCCCGACTTCGTAGACGCGACAGCGCATCGCTGCGATCTTCGCGGTGACCTCCGGCTCGAACCCGAAACGATCCTCCTCGATGTCGATGCTCTGGATGACCTCGCGTCGAAACGCCTTGTAGCAGGTCTCCATGTCGCTGAGGTTCAGATTGGTGGCCATGTTCGATGCCAGCGTGAGTGCACGGTTGCCGAGCGTGTGCCAGAAGTAGAGGATCCGTCGGGCGTCTCCGCCACTGAACCGTGAGCCGTACACGACGTCGGCGTCGTCTGCAAGCAGCGGGGCGAGCATCCTCGGATACTCACCGGGGTCGTATTCCAGGTCGGCGTCCTGCACGATGACGTAGGGCATCCTCGCCTCGGCGAACCCGCGCCGGAGAGCGGCGCCCTTGCCGCGATTGCCGGGTTGTGCCAGCACCCGCAGGCGCGGATCGGCGCAGGAGTTGAGTATGTCGAGCGTCCGGTCGGTGGAACCGTCGTCGACGGCGATGATCTCGCCGACGAGCGGGGAGTCGAGCACCCGGTCGAGGATCTGCTCCACGGTCGCTTCTTCGTTGTAGCACGGCATCACGACCGAGAGCACGCCGTCGGTCGACGTCGGGGTGGCGTTCACGGGGGCCGACCCTACCGACCGCGCCGGGCCGGTGCGATCGACCCGCTCACGAGCTGATCACGTCGAATCCGAGGCCGAGTGCCACGCCGATGTGGGCGGCGTCGAACGTGACGAAGCGAATCGGACCGGGCATGCGTTCGGCGGCGGCGAAGTGGATTGCGTCGCTCAGCCGCACCGGTTGGGTGCGCGAGAGCGCCGCGGCGCGATCCAGGCAGCGCTGATCCACCGGGACCACGTGGAGGTGGTCCCACGCGAGCCGGACTGCGTCTTCGAGGTCGAGGCGCAGGATCGCCTGATCGGTCAGCCGATCGATGGCCGGGAGGGCTTCGGTCAGCGCCATTGCCGAGGCCGACCAGACCGGATCGTCGTCGAGCGCCTGGAGGGCGGTCGCACGGAGCGGCCCGTCGACCGCCAACGCCAGCAACGCCGAGGTGTCGAGCGCCACCGTCACGATCCCACCCGCCCCACCCGCACCCACACCCACACCCACACCCGCCACACCCACACCGTTTGCGTTGCAGTTCGGATGGGCCGCCCCATCCGAAGTGCAACGTGAACGGTCTGGGCCGGGTGCGTTGGTGTTCGCGTGACGGTGTGGATGGTCCGCCCCGTCCGAAGTGCAACGTGAACGGGATGGGTCGGGGCCGATGAGGACCGCATCAGCCGCGGAGCTCTCGCAGGACTTGGTCGAGGCGGACGCCGGCCCACACGGCGACGGGCTCGGGAGGTCGCCACTCGCTGGTGCGGCGCGGCGGGATCACGGCGCCGGAGCCGATGAGGCGTTCGAGGTCGGGGGCATCGGCGTCGAGCGGTCCGAGTTGTGCCACCGGTCGTCCCCCGACGGTGATCACCGTGCGCTCGCCCGTCTCGGCGACCCTGACCGATTCGGCGAGGCTCGCCCGCAGTTCTCGGATGCCGGCCGTTCGGTTCGATGATGCGTCCACATGTGTACACAATCAGATTTGCGCGTGTTCGTGCAAGCCCGCGATGATCTCGCCCATGAACTTTGCCTTCACCGATGAACAGGAAGAACTCCGCTCCACCGTGCGCTCGTTCCTCGAGAACAAGAGCTCCGAGGAAGCGGTCCGCGAGATGATGGAGACCGAGGACGGTTTCGATCCCGCCGTCTGGAGCCAGATGGGCGAGCAGATGGGCCTCCAGGGTCTGTCGATCCCCGAGGAATTCGGCGGCTCGGGCTACGGCTTCGTCGAGCTCGGCATCGTGCTCGAAGAGATGGGCCGCGCGCTGCTGTGCGCCCCGTTCTTCTCGACCGCAGTGCTCGCCGCCAACACGCTGCTGCAGTCGGGCGACGACGCTGCCAAGGCCAAGTACCTCCCCGGGATCGCCTCGGGCGAGACCATCGCCACGCTCGCCTACACCGAGCCCTCGGGCAAGTGGGACGAGTCGGGCATCACGATGGAGGCCACCAAGTCGGGCGACGGCTACACCCTCAGTGGCACGAAGAGCTTCGTGCTCGACGGCAACGCCGCGAGCCTGATCATCGTCGCAGCGAAGACCGCCGCCGGCACGACCCTGTTCGCTGTGCAGGGTGACGCTGCCGGCCTCACGAAGACGAACCTGTCGACGATGGACCAGACCCGCAAGCAGGCGAAGCTCGACTTCGACAACACCCCCGCCGAACTGATCGGCGAAGAGGGCAAGGGCTGGGACACCATCCAGACCGTGCTCGACCTCGCTGCCGTGGCGCTCGCCGCCGAGCAGGTCGGTGGCGCCCAGATGGTGCTCGAGATGGCCGTCGACTACGCCAAGGTTCGCGTGCAGTTCGGTCGTCCGATCGGTTCGTTCCAGGCGATCAAGCACAAGTGCGCCGACATGCTTCTCGAGGTCGAGTCGGCCAAGTCGGCCGCGTACTACGGCATGTGGTGCGCCAGCGAGATGAACGACGAGCTCGCCTCGACCGCCTCGCTCGCCAAGGCGTACTGCTCGGAGGCGTACTTCCACGCTGCGGCCGAGAACATCCAGATCCACGGTGGCATCGGTTTCACCTGGGAGCACCCCGCCCACCTGTACTTCAAGCGGGCCAAGAGCTCAGAGCTCCTCTTCGGTGATCCCACCTATCACCGCGAGCAGCTCGCACAGCGCATCGGAATCTGAGCGTCGAACCCGTCGAGCGATGAGTTTCCGCGCCCACGGGTGTCGCGGAAGCTCATCGCTCGTTCGCGTTCGTAGACTGCACGGCTGATGGACGGCATCACGATCGTGTTCGCAGTGGTGGCGGCGATGCTCGTGTTCGCAATCGCCGCGGCGGTGGTCGGGCGTGAAGCCCACCGCCTCGATGCGGTCGCCCCGCGGGCGGTGTACCAGCTCGACGAAGCGGTCGACTTCGTCTGCGACCGACTCCCCGAGGAGAGCCAGGCCCGCCTGACTCCCGAGGAGGTCGAGCAACTGCTCGTGTGCCACATGCGCTGGTTGCACGAGCAGGGGCTGCAGCCCGATCAGGTCGTCGACCTCCCGCAGTCGATCGACGAAACCGTCGTGCTCACCGAGGACACCCTCACCGCGTTTCTGCTCGGCGAGGCCGAGGCCAACGACATCGCACTGCTCGATGATGTCGATGCGGTGAACGTGGTCGAGGCGCACCTCGGCTACTTCGAGGCGATCGGCGCGGTCGGCCCGCAGGCCCCACTCGACGACGTGCTCTGATCCACTGCGACGGCCCATCGCTCACTTTGCCAAGATGCCTCCATGGCATCGAGCATCACGAAGGACCGGACCGTCGCGGCACTCGGGGAGGTGTGGGCGAGCCTCAGCGAGCTGCTGGGGGAGCTGTCCGACGACGAGTGGCGCCTCCCGTCACCGCTTCCGGGATGGAACGTCCAGGACAACGTGTCGCACATCGTCGGCACCGAGGCGATGTTGTCGGGCGAAGCCGGTCCGAGCGTCGAAATCGATCGTGATGCTGCCGAGCACGTCCGCAACGACATCGGCGTCTTCAACGAGCAGTGGGTCGAGGCGCTGCGTCCGATGCCGCCGAACGCGGTGCTCTCCCGATTTCGCGAGTTGACCGGTGAGCGACTGGCCGCACTCGAAGCGATGAGCGACGACGAGTGGAACGCCGAGTCGTTCACCCCGGCGGGGAAGGACACCTACGGCCGATTCATGCAGATCCGAGCGTTCGACTGCTGGTTGCACGAACAGGACATCCGCGATGCGGTCGGTCGCCCCGGCCACGAGAGTGGCCTGGCTGTCGACGTGGTGCTCGACGAGATGTCGACCGCCCTCGGATTCGTCGTCGGCAAGAAGGCGGGAGCCACGCCGGGTCAGTCCGTGACGTTTGCGCTCACCGACGGGGGAGCGGTCGTTCGCCGGCTCCACGTCGAGGTGGGCGACCGGGCAGCGGTGGTCCCGGAGTTGAGCGAACCGGCGACGGCGACGCTGACGATGCCGATCGGGGTGATGACCCGACGATGTGCCGGCCGAGTCGGCGCGGATGACCTGCTCGACCAGGTCGCCATCGACGGCAACCTGGAACTCGCATCGAAAATTCTCGCAAATCAGTCGTACACGATCTGAAGCGATGTGCTGAACTGTCTCCCACCAGAGAGAGGAGGTGGTCCAACACATGCCAGACAATTCATACGGGACCCTGGAGGTGGTTGGCCGCTAGGCCGACAGGCTGGACCGCCTGGCGAATTTCCGCCAACCCCCGCTGAACGTCATCGCCGCAGCTGGTCCCCGCGGTGTCCGGATGTTACGTCTGGTGTCTGACACCAAACGTAACGTCGGTCGTGGTGCGTTCAGTCCCAACAGTCCGAGCAGTGCCGGGATCGATCGTCGATCCCGGCACTGTCGCGTACGGGACCATGTACGGGATCATGTACGGGATCACCGGTCCTGATGAGCGGAACGGCTCGGCAGTCGGTACTTTTCCACTGTGAGACTGCTTCGACCTCGAGTTCGACGCGGTGGTGCAGCCGCCGTTGCGCTCGCGACGTGTCTCGCTGTTGCCGGAGGGTCACAGGCCTTCTCCGCTCCGGCTACTGACGACGTCACCGACGGTGTCATCGGCGATGTCGTCGAGGTGGGATCGCTCGAGGGCGCCGACCTCGATGTGACACAAGGGGCGGCGGCAGTCGAGGAACTCGAGGGGTCGGGCACGCTCGATGTCGTGGCCGGCGAGGCCGGTCTCGAACCGGACGAGTTGCGAGACGAGCTGCTCGAGGACCCAGCGATGTTCGTCACCGGTTCGGGTTTCGTCGGCTATGCCGACACCCTCGAAGCGCCACCCGTCGAGCTGGCCGAGCCGCTGGTGGCCGCGGCGCTGCCGGCGAACGTGTTCGCCCTCGACTCGCGGCCCTCGTCGAGCCGGGTGCTCTACCTCGACTTCAACGGACACGTGGCCGACGACCCGGCGTGGGGAAGCGTCGGCTACGCAGGCACGATCACATCGGCAGCGTTCGATCTCGACGGTTCACCGACGTCGTTCTCGGTCACCGAGCAGACCCGCATCTTCGAGACGTGGCAGCGTGTCGTCGAGGACTACCGGCCCTTCGACATCAACGTGACCACCCGCGACCCTGGTCCCGAAGCGCTGCGGCGGACGTCGATCTTCGATGCGGCCTACGGGCAACGGATGGTGATCACACCGTCGAACTTCACGACGGCGAGCGTGATCGGTGTGGCACTCCTCGACGTCTTCGACGCCTCGTTCGACCACGCGGCGTACGTGTTCACCGACCTCGAGTACAAGCAGACGGCGAAGACCATGGGAGAGGCCGTGTCGCACGAAGCCGGCCACACGTTCGGGTTGAGCCACGACGGTGGACCGGTCAGCCCGAACTACTACGACGGGCACGGCTCGTGGGCGCCGATCATGGGTCGCCCACTCGATCCGACGAGACCGGTGACCCAGTGGTCGCAAGGTGAGTACTCGGGGGCGAACAACTTCGAGGACGATCTGGCCGAGATCGCAGCACTCGCCGGCTACCGTCCGGACGATCATCCCGACACGACGGCCGCGCCGTCGGTCGTGTCGAGCAACGGTGTCGCCGTCGGAACGATCGGGCGGACCGGCGATCGTGATGTCTTCGCTGTCGACGTGCTCGCCGGCACGCTCTCGGTGCAGCTCCGCCCGCCGTTGGGTCAAGCCGCGTGGTCGAACCTGGCTGCCAAGCTGACGGTTCGCAACGCCGCGGGGACTGTGGTCGCATCGGTGTCGCCGGACACACCATCAGGCTGGACGCTCAGCGCCGGCCCGACGGTTCCTGCTGGGCGCTACACGATCGAGGTCGAACCGATCGGCTGGCTCACCGCCTCGACAGGGTTCACGACGTACGGATCGCTCGGAGCCTACGAACTCGTCATCGACGCGCCGCAGGGTCCGCCGCCGCTCGCTGCAGGTCTGTCGGCGTTCACGCCGATCACGCCGACCCGCCTCGTCGACACCCGTAACGGCATCGGCGTGTCGGGTCGAATCGAAGCCGGTCGTCAGGTCGTGGTCGAGGTGGCCAATCGGGCCTCGGTGCCCGCTGATGCGACCGCTGCGGTGGTCAACATCGCTGCGGTGAACCCGTCAGCGCCCGGCTTCGTCACCGTCTACCCCTGTTCCGATCGGGTGCCCGACACCTCGACGCTCAACTTCGTGGCGGGCCAGACCGTGGCCAACACCGCCATCGCCGCGCTGTCGGACGCTGGGCAGTTGTGTGTGTGGGCCTTCACCGAGACAGACATCCTCGTCGACATCACCGGCTGGCTCAGCCCCAGGGGCGCTTCTCGTCTCACTCCGATCGGGCCGACGAGGGTGGTCGACACCCGATCCGGCGTCGGAGGCCTTCGCATCGGCGCCGGGGCAACGCTGGCGGTCGACCTCGACGGTCGCGTGCCGAGCGGGTCGACTGCGGTGGCGCTCAATGTCACCGGGGTGAACGCGTCGACCCCAGGCTTCCTCACGGTGTTCCCGTGCAGCGGTGTGGTGCCGAACACCTCCACGGTCAACTACGTGGCCGGGGAAGCGAGGCCGAACAACACCATCGTGGGCTTGTCGGCCGGACGGATCTGCATCTACAGCGATGCTGAAACCGACGTGCTCGTCGATCTCGTCGGCTCGTACGGTGCGGCAGGCCTCGGCTACCAACCGACCTCGCCGGTGCGGGTGCTCGACACGCGCCGAACCGGTACGCCCGGTGCGGAGACCGCTGTGGGATACAGCGTCAGCGCCGCCGGACTCGGAGGGCAGGTGCCCGGGGCCGCTTCCGTCAACGTCACGGCAGCGAACCACGCCGTGCCCGGCTATGTGACCACCTACGACTGTGTGACCCGTCGCGACACCTCGACGCTGAACCAGCAGGTCGGCCAGGCCACCGCCAACGGGGCGATCGTGCCGTTGGACGGCTTGCGGTCGTGCGCGTGGACGTTCGGAGGCGGCGACCTGATCGTCGATCTCAATGGTTGGTGGGTGCCCTGAGGGCATCGCCGACTACCGTTGGCACTCGATGGAGCATCACCCGAAGTTCGAACACAGTCGCTTCGTCGGCGACAAGCGCACCCAGTTCGTCTATGACCTCGACTCGTGGGAGGACGAGGACATCATCAACGAGATCGTCGACCAGGGCGTCGGGCTCAGTTTCGGCCCCGACACACTCGCCGAGGCCCGCAACCGCGGGTACACGCTGGCAACGGTGGGAGCCCATCGGCGCCATCGCAAGCCCTGGTCCTGACCGGACCGCACGAGGTGATGTGACATGCCGGGGATGAACGACCGGTTCGTCTCGAACGGCTTGTCGCTTGCGTGTCACATCGCGCAGCCGTCGGGTCACCTCGAGGCCGGCCCGGCGGTGGTGCTCTGCCACGGCTTCCCCATTGCGTCACTCGACGCACAGCGCGCCGGGGGAACGTTCCCGCAGTTGATGGACCGCACCGCCAACGAACTCGGGTGCGTGGCGATGACGTTCAACTTCCGGGGATGCGGAGAGAGCGAAGGCGACTTCTCGCTGCAGGGCTGGGTCGACGACCTCCGCAACGCGATCTCGCATCTCCTGACGCTCCACGAGCCGACCGGGGTGATCCTGCTCGGCACCAACACGGGTGGTTCGATCGCCATCTGTGTGGCCGCCGACGATCCGCGGGTGTCGGCTGCCGGCTTGTTGAGCCCTCGTGCCGACTTCGACGACTGGGCCGATCATCCTCGCCGATTCCTCGATCACGCCCGCGACATCGGGGCGATCCACCACCGCGACTTCCCGCCGTCGGTGGAGGAGTGGACCCGCGAGTTCCGCCGCTTCCGCCCGGTGGCGTCGGCTCGCCGGTTCGCGCCTCGGCCACTGCTGGTGATGCACGGCGAAGAGGACGACAGCGTGCCGGTGTCCGACGCCCGCCAGCTGGTCAACGCCCACGGCTCGCCGAGCTGAGCCTGTTCGAAGGGGCGGGGCACCGGTTGCGTCACGACCCGCGGGCGGTTGCGGTGCTGCTCGGCTGGCTCGACCGGATGCGTTCGAGCCAGGTGCACCCGTCTGCCGAACTCATCTGAGTTCGCACTGCCGGTGTAGGCAGGTGTTGCAGCGATTCGGCTCGAACCCGACATGTCGAGTGAACAATGCTCGTGCGGATCGTTGAAGCCTGCGAAGTCGGCATGACAGGGCCGTGGGGAGAGCATGACCGCCAGGTGGCTGATGCAGGCGTTGGAGAGTGACAACTGCTCGACCAAGCGGCCGGGTGAGCGCCCATGAACAGCGGCTGCTCGATCAGGTGGCGTCACTCAAGGTCCAACGAATGGCTCATGCTCGGGCGGTCGCCGATGCGGCGAGTGCCACCCAGGGAGACCGGCCAGCGTCAGCGTGGGCCCTGTCGATGACGAAGCCAGGGACGACGTAGCTCCTGAACTCGTTGCTGAACACGATGGCGTCGGCGGCAGGGTCATCGCTGCCCGTGAGCCACGACACCCTGATGGCGTTTCACACCCGGGACAATCCCCATGAGATCGAATCCTGTCGACTCGTCTTCGCCTGCAACCAGAAGACTTGGCAGGACGGCCAGGTCTGGGCGCGTTCGTCCACACGGACCGGGCGCTCGCTGGCGCCTCATGTCCTCGAGCGGTGTGTCTCGTTCGCAATCCGTTGAACGTTGCGGTGTCCGGTCACCACTACCACTTCCATGTCGAGGTGGCGCGGCTGGTGTGAGCACCTGTCAGCGGGACAATTCGAGGTGGCGCTCCGGGCCTTCGCCGCGGCGGGGATCGCACCTCGCTCTTCCCGTTTGGGCAGCAATCCAGGTCTGTCGGCCTGCAAGCGCAACGGCCGGTGCGGGCCGACGGGGGCGGATGCGACCGAAGGTCAGAGCGATGGCAACCCACCTCAGGCCGAGACGTGTCGCCGATGTACGGGTCGCACGCTACCGTTCGTGGGGTGAGTGATCGTGTCGTTGGGTTCGTTCCGCTCCGTGCCGGGTCCAAAGGTCTGCCCGGCAAGAACACCCGGGTATTAGCTGGTCGACCGCTCTACCAGCACTCGATCGATGTCGGCCTCGCTGCTGGACTTGAGGGGGTCTGGATCTCGACCGATATCGAGGAGGTGTTGACGCAGCCGCCGGAGCCACGCGTCGTGCGCCGCCGTCGCCCATCTGAGCTCGCCGGTGATGACGTCAGCATGGCGGGGGTGCTTGGGGATTTCGTCGACCACGTCGAGGGGGAGCCGACCGTGGTGCTGCTCCAAGCGACGAGTCCGCTACGGCGCTCGGACCAGTTGAGACAAGCGATTGATCGGTTCCGGGGCGCAGAAGCGGACGTTCTGATGTCGGTGTGTCCAGCGCCTGCTGACGTCCTCAAGTGGGGGACGGTACGCGATGGCTGGTTCGAAGCCATGAGGTCGCCCGAGCATGCCTTCATGAACCGTCAGCAGTTGCCAAAGGTGGTGCGACCGAACGGGGCCATCTACATCTTCGAGGCGGCATGGTTCCGGTCCCAGTCGTTCACTCGCGTTCGTCGGAACGAATTCTGGCCTTCGAGATGGATTCGCAGACGTCGATCGACATCGACACGCTCGAGGATTTCGAGCTCGCTGAACAGGTCATAGCCGCACAGGAGGAGTCATCATGAGAATCGCCCACCGAGAAATTGGACCGGGACAGCCCCCGCTGGTCATCGCGGAGATTGGGATCAACCACGGTGGTGATCTGGAGACTGCAAAGACAATGGTCCGGCTCGTGAAAGAAGCCGGCGGGGAGATCGTCAAGCACCAGACTCACTTCGTCGGCGACGAGATGACCGACGAGGCGAAGTCCGTCTTCCCGCCCAACGATCCACGCTCGATCTGGGATGTCATCGCGGATGCGTCGCTCGCCCCCGAGCACGAGGCAGAGTTGAAGCGATGCCGAGGCGATCGGGTTGATCTACATCTCGACACCGTTCTTCAGCGTCTGCTGCGGACTTCCTGAACGACATTGGTGTGCCGGCGTTCAAGATCGGATCCGGGGAGCGAACAATCTGCCCCTGATCAAACACCTGTGCTCGTTCGGCAAGCCTGTGATCATGAGTACCGGAATGCAATCGCTCGACACCATCGCGAAATCGGTCGAGGTCATCGAAGGTTCAGGCGTCGAGTATGCGCTGTTGGAGTGCACGAATCTGTATCCGTCGCCACCTGAGAATGTGTCGCTACGGGGGGTCCACGACCTTCCGAGCGCTTCCCTGATGCTGTCATCGGGTTCTCGGACCACAGCATCGGTCCGGACATGGCGCTGGCCAGCGTGAGTCTCGGGGCGTCGATTCTCGAGCGGCACTTCACTGATAGCCGGTACCGACAGGGCCCCGACATCAGCGCCTCGATGGATCCGGCGGAACTCCGGCACATCGTCGATCGCAGCCGGGAGATCTGGGTGGCTCTGCACAACGAGAAGCGGCGCACCGTCGACGAAGAAGCCGTGTACCGATTCGCTCGGAGTTCGGTGGTTGCGGATCGGGATCTCGAGGCGGGGGTGACCTGACCGAGGACGACGTCTGGGCACGGCGCCCCGGAACCGGCGAGATTCGGGGGAGCAGTACTACGAGGTGATCGGACGCCCGCTCCTCGTGCCAAAGCACAAGAACGAGACGATCGGTGGACTGACCTTGCCGACTGAGAAGCGCCGGTTGCTCTTCGTGACCGGCACCCGCGCCGACTTCGGCAAGCTGGAGCCGCTTGCGCAGGCAGCCCAGCGGGCCGGTCACACGGTGGCGTTCTTCGTGACCGGCATGCACATGATGAGGCGCTACGGGGAGACCCGTATCGAGGTGCGGCGCTTCGAAGGCGCCGAGGTGCACGAGTTCATCAATCAGTCTGACGGTGATCCTCAGGATGTCGTTCTTTCCAAGACAGTGACTGGATTTGCCGACTGGGTCCAGGAGCATCAGCCCGACCTCGTGATCGTCCACGGAGATCGGGTGGAGGCGCTCGCTGTGTCGTTGGTGTGCGCCATGCGGTACATCGCGTGCCCATGTCGAGGGTGGTGAAGTGTCGGGCACGATCGACGAACTCTTTCGTCACTGCAACACGAAGCTGTGTCGCTATCACTTCGTCAGCTCTGATCACGCGGCCGACCGCGTCATAGCGCTCGGTGAGCGCCCGGACGACGTGTTCGTGATTGGCTCGCCTGAACTCGATGTGCATGGTCAGCCTTCAGGTGTGGCTCTCAGTGACGTCCGGTCTCGCTATGACATCGAGTTCGAGGAGTACGGGATCGTGGTGTTTCACCCGGTCACGTCTGAGCAGGCGACGATGGGGCTTCAGGCGCGGCAGCTGTTCGGAGCGTTGGAAAGATCTGGACGGGAGTTCGTCGTGATCAGTCCCAACAACGACCCTGGTTCGGCAGAGATCCGATCGGTCATCGATGGTCTGCCATCTTCTCGATTCCGGCGTCATACCTTCGATGCGGTTCTCCCACTTTTCGGAGCTGATGCGATCTGCTGCATGCATCGTCGGCAACAGCAGCCTGGGTGTTCGAGAGGCCCCCTTCCTGGGAGTTCCGAGCCTCGATGTCGGTTCGCGGCAGCATCTCCGGGCAGCGGGGGCGTCGATCACCCACGCGAGTGCGGCTGATGAAGAGTCGTTGGTCCGGTTTCTGTCTGACGAGTGGTCGAAGACGTACCCGCGAGACGACGCATTCGGAACGGGTGGGGCAGCTGATCAGTTCGTTGCGACGATCGAGCGGCCGGAGTTCTGGCAACGCTCCGGGCAGAAGAGCTTTTTCGATTCATGAACCTGATCGACCTCCCGACCCAGCCGCTGCGAGACCAGGTGGACCATCTCTTCGTGGTCACCACGCTCGGCCAGACTCGAAACGCGATCTCGATCATCGAGCAACTCGACGATGGCGAGTCAGCAATGGTGATGGTGCTGGGGACGCCGGCAAATCCGCTCCTGCCGAACCAGATCGGAGCAGTGCTCGATCGGGCCGGTGTGCTGGCCTTCTATGTCGAGTTGCCGGTTGCGCCGACAGTTGCGGTGCCCAACCGAGTCGAGTCGATTGATGCCACCTATGCCGGCGTCTGTGCCTCCGTTGACGTCGAGAGCTCGTGGCTTGCGAACACGAACACGCACTACGGGTTGCTTGCCCAGCACTTCCATGAAGCCGGCTCGTTGATCTGCTACTTCGAGGAGGGACTCGGGTCCTACAAGGCAGCGACGGACGCGTCATTCTCGATACCTGCTGCGGACCAGCGCCGACGAGATCTGATCGCGGGCCTGCTCAACTCGCTCGAACTGCACCTTGGTTTTTCGTTCGTCTACCGCGCGCCGATTGCCATACGTCGTTTCGCAGGGGGCGTTGTTCGGTTCTTGTTGGCGGCACGACGAGAGGTCGAGGTCTACCGGGCCGGTTCTGAGGCCAATCGGATCCGAACGGTCGGGGACACTGGATCGCGACTCTCAGCGTTCTTCGAGCCCTGGACGGAGTTCGACAGAGTCCGGGTCGCGTTTCCTCAATTGCTTGACCCGGCCCTCATCAACTCGGCTGACGTATCGACCGTCCGGCTCAATCCGGCTCAGGCCGAAGTCGCGCTCGCCTGCGACGAGCTCGACCGCATCGAGGGTGATGTGCCCTCGACGCTCCTGGTTTCACAGCCGTACACGAATCGCGGTCGCACGTACTACGAGGCCGTTGCCGAGGCGGTGGCGTCGACCGAAGTTCGATCTGTCTTCGTCAAGTTCCATCCTCGCGAAGGCCCTGGGACGCGGCAGGTGCTGTTGAACACGCTCGAGCGCAGCGCAATTGCTGCAACGCCGATGTGGCGAGATGAGGGGCTGTCGGCCGAAGCGTTGCTCGCGACCGGACGATTCGATCGGTGCATCGGCATCACGTCGACGACGCTTCTCTACTCGCACGACCTGTACCCCGACCTCGATGCGATCGCGGTCGGCAGGGAGGTCGTTCGCAATCTGTCGATCAGACAGCCGACGATCGTCGGACTCGATCGCCTCCTCGCAGATGTCGAACTGTACGAGTCGTCCGCTGCACGAATTCAGGGCGAGACAGTGAGCCGAGACTGACGTTTCGACCGACAGCTGGACTGGGTCAGGCTCGCGCCGTGTCCAGGCCCGCGAGGTACTGATCGCTCGACAGCAAGATCCTGGATGCGACCGCGTCCGAACAGTTGATCAGCCCAGCCGCCACGAGGCCGGCCATGAAGGCATGGTCGCTCCGAAGATCGTGGCCGTAGCCGCCAGCGTTCGGCTGCAGACCCTGCTTCTCGAGCGCTTCGATATCGCGGTGGTATCCGTCGGCGTACACGCCGCTCACGAAGAAGTCGGCGTCATGCAACGAGATTTCGGATGGATTCGATCTCAGTACGTCGTAGACGATTCGGCTGAGCCCGTAGAGACTGGACTCGAGGCCGAGCGAGAACTCGTTGGGCATGACCCTGACGTCGCTGCGGCGAAGGAGGGCTGGCGGCCCGGTTGCCGACGAGGCGGTGCGAAGCACGGCGAGCCGAAGCGAGCCCTCGTCGAGCAACTGCTCGACCTCCGATGCGAGGACGTTTGCGCTGTTCTCGGCGTAGTAGGCCACATCAGTTCGATCACCGCTGTGAGCGTGCCTTGCGGCGGCCTTCGTTCTGATGACCACGTCATGATCGGCGGTGGTCGCGAGCGGGATCGCTGAGAGAGGAGTCGGCCCGGCGATCGCCACGGTGCGGCCGGCCAGCAAGGTCGTCAGCCTGTCGGGTGGTGACAGTGAGCGGTGCCGTGCAGGGTCCCCAGTCATCAGCTCGAGGTCAGCCAGGACACGCTGGTAGCTCGATGGCCCAATGAGCCGCGCGATATCGGGCTCGTCGGCGAGCCGGCACAATGCAGCGCCTGGTCCTTCCAGGTAGGCCGTGGCTTGCACTGCGCGGATGGCGGCAGAAGGAGAGCGGACCGGCTCAGCGAGCACCATCTGAGCAAATCGGTCCTTGGCAGCGAACGCTGCTCGGTGGTCTCCTCGGTTCAACAGCATCCAGTACAGGACGAGCCAAGCATCGGCTGTCGGCTCTGTAGTGCCTGTGAGGGCATTCATGAGAATCCGCGGGTTGTTGTGCTCGTGTGACGCAGTGATCGCCTCACTTCGGATCTCGGCGTCGGCCGGCCAGAGTGCCGCCGACAAGGCCGTGGCCCAATCGCAGGCCCGAAGAGCGACGCGGATCAAGTGGTATCGAGCCGCTCGATGCTCAGGGTTCTCGGCGAGGGCCGCCAGCATGCAGCTTCTGTGGAAAGCGAAGTCTTCAGCGGAGTATGCCCCTCGAAGGGTTGCCGATGCCGACCGGGTGCGTCCGAGTCGGTACCACGCTTCTGGGTCGGTCGGGTCGAGATCGATCGCGAGTTGGAATTGTTCGGCGGCGCGTGCGGGCTCTCGAGCGAGTTCATGAGCCGCACCACGTTCGAACGACCCGCGGCGCTCGTCGAATTGCTGGGCGATTCGAGCGGCGGAAATGGCCGCCGCGGGGTCGCCGCAATACGACGGAGTGAGTCCGGTGGTGGGAAGGGCAACGAGCCCCAGCGGGCCGCCGACCCTCAAATTTCACGCTGAGTTCCAACCAGCCGTCGGCGCAGCTGTTGTCGAGCCGGACTGAGCACTCAGCGAGCCACTGTCCCCGAGCGCGGAGCTCCCGCCTTCCTGAGCGCTCTTGCGAGGCCGGCGGACGAGCTGCTCCAACTCCCGATCACACGAAGAGGAGCACGGGATGCCGTCAAGCGGGCGAAATTCGGTGGCCGGTACGTTCTCCGATCGGCACGGCGGCGCGCAACGGCGTGCAGGTGGCGTCGAAGGACGAAAGACAAGACCCCGATCGGCTTCAACGGGAAGCCTTGCGCCACGTCAGGAGTGCTCGCTCTCGTAGGCAGCGACGACCTCGTCGACCCCACCGGCGCGGCGCGGATCCGGCCGCTGTCCAACCAGATGACGCGCGAGCAGGTGCTCTGGATCTCCTTCAGGTTGTGGGTGACCATCAGCACCGTTCCCGCCTCGTTGCGGATTTCGTTGATGCGGGCGAGGCTTCGCTCTCGGAAGCTCTTGTCACCGACTGCGAGCGCTTCATCGATCAGGAGCACGTCGGGAACTCGGAGGGTCGAGATCGAGAACGCCAGCCGGGCGCGCATCCCCGACGAGTAGGTCCGCATTGGACGGGCCATCGCGTCACCAAGACCTGAGAATTCGGTCACCTCGTCCATTTTCGCAAGGACCTCCGGGCGGGTCATGCCGATGGCGAGTCCTCCGAGCATCACGTTTCTGTAGCCCGAGAGTGTCGGCTTCAGTGCTGCGCCGACCCCGAGCAGATATGCCTCGCCGCGGACCAACACCGTCCCATTGCTGCGGGATTGGAGACCCGCAACAGCTCGAAGCAAGGTCGACTTGCCTGACCCGTTCGAACCGATGATGCCAACCGCTTCCCCGATGCGAACGTCGAAGGACACTGACTTGACTGCGTGGACCACGATGGATTTCCGCGAGCGAAAGCCCTTCTGGACGAGCTCACGCACGCCAAAGCTCTGGTCCTCGTAGACGCGATACTCGATGTCGAGGTCTCGGACCGAGATGCTCAGTGCTTCTCGGCTGATGTCGAGCGTGGCAGCCAGATTGGATTCAGTCACGGGCGTACCTCTCCTCCGCCTTACGGAACCACAGAAATCCCAAGATGGCGATTCCGATGGTCCAGATCGCTCCGGACACCAACAACGCGGTGTTGTAGTAGCCGCCGAGAACGCACCAGCGAGCAGTGGTCAAGAAGCAATAGAACGGGTTGATGGTGAACGCCCAGGACCATTCGCTGCTGGCATAGGCCTCGGCGTTGAAGATCACCCCAGACATGTACATCAGGAGCCGAACTGAAGGGCAGAATCTGGGTGGTGTCAGCGAAAGTGTGTGGTGGTGCGAGCTGCGACCATGGCCGCGCCAAAGTTGAACACGAGCTGAACTGCGAAGAGGGCGAAGAGCAGGGCCCATTGCCATCGGAACGGCTGGCCGGTGAGCAACGCAACACCGAAGATCACGGCGAACGACGACACCGACGCCAACGCTTCCGTGAGCGTCGACGTCATCGGCAGAATGACTCTCGGGAACTTGATCGCCTTGAGGAGGCCCACGTTGCTGATGATCGACTTTGCCCCGGCGATGGTGGCGCTTCGTGAATACTCGAAGGTGAAGAGGCCCACGGTGATGAACAAGATGAAGTTGTCGACGCCGCGGGTGGTCTTCAGGAGGAGCCCGAAGATGAGGTAGAACACGCTGATCTGGAGTATCGGGTTGAGCAGATGCCAGAAGCTGCCGAGCACGGTGAGGGCCTGTCGGCTGCGCAATTCACTGCGTGCGACGTACGTCATGTAGCTGCGGCGATTCCAGACTTCGCGCAGATAGCTGCCGAGTCGGTCTGCCTCAGCGATGTCTCGGAGCTCTCCGATGTTGCGCTGTTCGACGTGCTCCATGCGTCGGCGAGCCTACTTGCGACCAGCCGGCTGAGCTCGCGTTTCCGGGCGTCCTTCCAACGGCGCTGTCGGTAAACTCCGCACGGATGGCCCCGAGTCTTCAGCGACTTCAGTACCTGTGGCGCCGCTACTCGGTCGATCGTCGGCTTCCTCCGGCAGTTCTCCACGTCTACCTCGATGTTCTGCGCCTCAGTGTGCGGGACAGAGCCGACCGAGTGATCGCTCGACTTCGACCTCCGATCAGCACCGGCAATCGAGGCCAACTCGCCGGCGTCCTCGTTCGACAGGGACGCCGGCGAGTGGCCGCTTCCGGTCGACTCGATTGTTCTTTCGACGAACTTGGCCATCGTTTTGGTCAACGCCTGTGCGACGCTCTCGAGTCATCGGGAGTCGATGTCTTCCTCGTCCGGCGCGAAGGTGACTCGGTCGTCCTGGGAATTCACCTGGTGCAGCGTGCTGACGCCATGACGGCGTTGATCGAACACCTCGACGAGCCGGGCTGGTTGCTCGACTGGGAAGACCGTTGTGGTGTGCGAACGTCGTCGGTGCAGGCAGCGAGAAACCACCGAGGCATCGCTCGCTCTCGTTCGTGGAAGGTGTACCGGCCGGCTGCGTGGGGCGGCATGTCCGTTGGGCGTTCCCAGGCAGCAGCCATCACGTTCTGGGAGCAGGGCAGTTCGGGTGACTTGGAATTGGTGGGGACCCGTGGTCTGGAACGCTTCGATGCTCGAAGCAGTCGGACAATTGAGTGCCTCGATGGGCACGCCTATCCCGGTCGATCGGCCCTTGCGGTCGGCTCGGACATGGCCCGAGTCAACGTGCCGATTGACATCGTGTACACCTGGGTCGACGGGAGCGACCCCGAGTGGAGCCGGCAGTTCCGGTCGGTAGCGGAACAGGTGGGCCGGAGCACGGACGAGCCGGCCCTCGATGCGGCCCGGTACAGAGTCGAGACGAGTTGAGATACTCGATGCGGTCGGTCTGGGCCAATTGTGGGTGGGCGCGACGGATCTTTGTGGTCACTGCAGGGCACACACCGAGCTGCTGGCTGACGAACCACCCAGATGTTCAGGTGATCGACCATTCGGCGATCCTGCCCGCAGATGCCCTGCCGACGTTCAACTCCCATGCGATCGAGGCGTCGTTGCATCGGATCCCGGGCTTGTCGGAGCACTTCGTGTACTTCAATGACGACATGCTGGTGGGTAGGCCCCTTCGTCCCGAGGTGTTCTTCACAGCGAACGGTCTGGCACGGGTCTTTCAAGGCGGAGCCAGGATCCCTGCTGAGGAAGATGGAGACACGCTCGCCGTGGATACGGCGGCGATGCAGAGGCCGCGAGATTCTCCAGAGAGAATTTGGCCGGCACCTGCTCGACAAGCCGTACCACTCCCCTTATCCACTGCGTCGCAGCGTGATGGAGGAGATCGAGGCGAGGTTCCCTGACGTGGTGCACGCAACGATGCGAAGTCGTTTTCGTTCAGCGAGCGACCTCAGCGTCTCTGCTTCCTTTGCGCAGCACTACGGACTCGCAACTGGTCGCGGGGGTCCTCTCGGACGTCGACAACGGGTACATCAACGTCGAGTCGGGCCGGCTTCGTTGGCATCTTTCGAGAATCCGCCTGGGCGCCCGATTCGATACGTTCTGCATCAACGACACGGACAGTCGCCACGCCGACCGCGAGCAACGAGATGCTGATCGCGGAGTTCTTCGAGGAGTGCTTCCCTGTCGCTGCGCCCTGGGAGCATTCCAGCGAATCCCCGTTGGCAGGTCCCTAGTGCACCGCTATGGATCGCGAGCATGGTGGGCGTACGCGAGAGTTCGTCACGGAGGTCCTGTGCTCCCGCGCAGCGTCCGCAGGCACGCGCAGCAGATGGATCGCGCTGGATCTGATTCGGCCGAGGCGCTTCTTCGATGCCACCTCGGGTACCAAGCACGCTTTGAGCCGTTCGCAACGAGTGTCGGCATCGTCTGTGTGACGAGTCGTCCGGACATGCTGACAAGCCTGCTCGAGGGTGTGGCAGCGCAGCGGTACCCCGTCGAGGATCTTGTTCTCGTGACCAACTCCAGCAAGTTCGATGATGTCGACGTCGAAGAAGAGTTGAAGCTGGTGGAGAGCAGCCAGGGTTGGCGAGCAAGCGTGCTTCGCCGCGATGAGTCCCGGTCGCTCGGGCGCTGCCTGAATGACGCATTGGGCCAGACCGACGCCCGGTTCGTTGCGAAGTTCGACGACGACGACGTCTACGGCCCGGACTACTTGGCCGACACCATGCGCGCGCACGCGTACGCGCGGGCAGCTGTCGTGGGCAAGCACACCTACTACGCCTATCTCGCTGAGCGAGGACCGAACCGTGTTGCGTTTCCCAGACCCATGAGTTCTCGATACAGTGCGACTCTCGCCGGCGGAACGCTCGTGATCGATCGAGATCGGATGGCTCGGTGCGGTTCGCGGACGTCTCGATCGGTGAGGATCGCGCCTTCTGCTGCGTGCCTTCGACGCGGCGACTGCCACGTTCTCGGCCGACCGGTTCGGCTTCACCCAGACACGAGTCAGGAGACAACACCTGGAATGTCGATCTTGAGCGGCTTCCTGATCGGAACGACGCCCGTCAGTCGGGGACCGCCGCCGACGTGGTCGACCTGTGAGGAGCTGCAGATCATGACGTACTGGGTCCCACTTCCGGACGGCGGCGCCCGATCGAGACCTGGACATCGTCGAGCCCAACTCGACCGCTGTCCAGCGTTTCCTGCGCCGCGAGGGGCTTGCGAACTACGAGCCGCCGACGGTGGCGACGCTGCTGGCCCTCTTCGAGCAACAGGATCCCGGGTTCGCCTTCTTCGACGTCGGAGCCAACATGGGGTTGTATGCGTTGCTCTGCGCGTCGTTGTTCGAACCGGGGGCGGTCGATGCATTCGAGCCGACGCCCAGCACCGCGGCGGTGCTCCGCAAGGCCGTTCGAGCCAATCGCTTGGACATCGGTGTGGTCGAGGCGGCCGCCGGTGATGCCGCAGGCCAAGCGACGCTCCATCTCTCCGACAAGTCAGACGCATCCAACTCGCTCGTGGCCGGATTCAAGGCCAGCTCCAGCGGCATCACCGTGGAGACGATCCGCCTCGACGATCATGTCGCGGCAACCGGGCATGCGCCCGCCGTGATGAAGATCGACGTCGAGACATTCGAGCCGGCCGTGCTTGCCGGCGCCGTCGACACGATCGAGCGACATCGGCCCTACATCGTGCTCGAGGTGCTCAATCGGCGAGGGCACGATCACGGGGTGGAGATCACCGAGGCGATGGCGGGCTACGGGTACAGCTTCTATGAGCTCTCGCAGACGCCGTCCTGGGAGCCGAGCGACGTCGTTCGAGGGATCCCGAAGAGTGGTCACCTCGATTGGCTGCTCGCGCCCACGCCCCTCGAGAGCGACTTCGCAGACCGGTTCGATCGTTGGGCAGATCGCTTGTCGGCGTGTACCGCCGACCGGAACTCGTCGGTCCCGCTCTGGTTGTCGGTCAAGGCGGCCATGGGTCGAGGAGGAATTCGGGAGGTCGTCGCATCGGGCCGCCGGTACGCCGCAGCGATTCGGCGCGGCAGAACGTCGACGTGACCGAACCGAACCTGACGGTCGGCTACTCGACGTTGGCAACGCGGGCGGGTGCCATCGAACTGCCCCCTGCTCGGGCAGACATCGAGATCCTCATCGTGGTGCAGGATGCACCGCCGGGGTTCGATCTGGGTGTCGCTGATCGCTCCGACGTCCGAGTGGTGCTCGACGATGGCATCGGCGTGGCACGGAGCCGGAACGTCGTGCTCGACGAGGCCCAGGGCCGATACGTCCTGTTCGGCGACGACGATGCCACCTGGCTCGTCGACGGCATCGACGAGCTGATGGGCCACCTGGACCGATCGCCCCGGACATCGATCGTCCAGGGCCGCGTGGCTGACGAGTCCGGGCGGCTGCGCAAGCGATATCCCGATCGGGTCACACGCCTGCATCGGTGGAATTCGGCCAAGGCGGGCACGATCGAGTTGATGGTGCGACGATCCGACATCGTCGAGCACCGTGTTCGCTTCGACGAGGGGTTCGGTGCCGGGGCCGTCAACCATCTCGGTGATGAGTACATCTTCATCGCCGACGCTCTGCGGGCGGGGCTCCGGGGCGAGTTCGTGCCCGTGACGGTCGCCGTCCACGCAGCGGAATCCTCCGGCTTGGTCGGTGGGACGGTCGAAGATGCTCGATCACGCTCAGCGGTCTTCGAGCGCGTGTTCGGTCGCTTGGCGCCAATGCCCCGGCTGCTGTTCCTGCTGCGGCGACCGAAGCGGTTCGGTTCAGTCGCGCTCGGATGTCGGTTCGTGCTTGGTGGTCGAGCGATCGAGCGAGCCGCGGAGGAGCCCGGCTGACCATGCTGTCGGCACGAGCCAGAACACGCCGGCAAGGCGGACGGGTTGGGCTCCGGTTCGGCGACCAACCCTGATCGATTCAGCCACGACGGCCCCGATCGCGACGGCGGGCACGACGGACAGCCTGCGCCACCGACACGCGGCGGCGGCAGTCAGCCCCGCCCCAGCGACCGCCACGGGCGGAGCGAGCTGGCGCAAGCGGGCCGAGTGCGGATGCATCCGCATCACGACCGCCTTCCACCGTCCGTACTCGAAGTACTGCGTGGCGAGCGCCCGCCATGACCCACGGGGTCGATAACCGACCGACAACGTCGGGTCGAACCACACGTCGCCGCCGGCCTTGCGGAGGCGGATGTTGAGTTCGTAGTCCTGGTTGCGGATCAGGCGTTCGTCGAACAGGCCGACCGCCTCGATCGCGGCGCGGTCGAACACCCCGAGGAAGACCGTGTCGACGGGACCCTCCTCGCCGCCAACGCGATACGAGGCGCCCCCCGTGCCGAGCCACGACGTCGTCGCAGCCGCCACCGCTTGTTCGAACGGCGTCGTCGCGACCGGCACTTGGAGCCCGCCGACATTGACGGCCCCCGTCCGCTGCATGGTCTCGACCGCACGCTGGATGTACCCGTCGGACAACTCGCTGTGGCCGTCGACGCGGACCACGATCGGCGCCGTTCCGGCCCGGATGGCGACGTTCAGCGCCGAGGGGGTGAGACCGCTCGGGTTGTCGACGACGACCAGATCGTCACCGGTCGCAGCCAACTCGGCTGCGACGCGCTCGGTCCCGTCACCCGAGGGGCCGACGCCCAGGAAGATGCGAACCCGGCCCGGGTACTCCTGTGATCGGACCGCAGCGACTGCCGCGACGAGGTGCTCGGCTTCGTTGCGGATCGGCATCACCACGTCGACATCTGGCCACGCCGAGATCGGGTCACCCTGTGCTTCGGCGTCAGACACGGCGACTCACGACCACCCACACGGTCCGAACCAGGATCTCGATGTCGATGACGATCGACCAGTTGACGAGGTACTGCAGGTCGTAGCCGAGTTTGTACTCGGCATCGGTCCCGTAGCGGCCGTGGATCTGGGCGAGCCCGGTGAGGCCCGGCGGCAACTCGTTGCGGCGCACGTAGCCGGGTACTCGCTGCACGATCTCCGCCACCAGCTCCGGTCGCTCGGGGCGTGGACCGACGAGCGACATTTCGCCACGGAGCACGTTCCACAGTTGTGGCAGTTCGTCGGCCCGCGTCGATCGCATCCACCGCAGGGCCGGCAACACGCGGTCGTCGTCTTCCGAGGCAAGGCGGGCGCGCCCATCGGACTCTGCATCGCGCACCATCGTGCGGAACTTCACCACGCTGAAGATTGCGCCGTCGCGCCCCACGCGGGCTTGACGGTAGAGAACGGGGCGGCCGGCGCGGATCCGCACGTAGAGCGCGACGAGGGCGACGACCGGAACCCACAGTGGAGCGAACACGATCACGACGGTCAGGTCGAACAGCCGCTTGAGTCGAACCTTGTGCGCCGGCACGGTGTGCAGTCGCAGCGGCACGAACGGCATCCCGCCGACCTGACGCACCGTCTTGAGCCCGAGCAGCGTCTCGCGGGCGCTGACCCGCTGCAGGAAGCCGACGCCGGCCGAGTCGAGCGAGTTGAGCGGCTCGGGATAGACCGAACCGAACGCGGTGACGTCGAGCAGCAACACGTCGGTCGCCGCGTGGTCGGTCACAGCGGAGGTCAGCAGACGTGGCGAGCCCACTCGGTCGACGACGACGGCATCGCGGTCGCTCTCGCCGAGGTGTCGGGTCGCGAGATCGATCGAGGCAGGTTCGCCGACGAGCACGACCCGGGGTGGCCCGTTGCGGCGAACCGAGAGGCGCCGACTGATGTTGCGGTTGGCGACGAGCACGAACGAGGCCAGCGCGAGGAAGACCGCCAGGTTCAGACGCGGCATCAGGTAGCGGTCGAGCACCACGAACGCCAGACCCTGGACGGCCACACCGATACCGGTGGCGAGCAGCGCTCGCGGGAGCCACGGGCGGACACCGAGGCGAGGTTCGCGCTCGTACAGCCCACTGAAGTAGTTGATGACGAGATGGATCGTGGTCGCGATCGCGAAGCCGACGAAGTAGCGAGACAGTGGGTAGGTGTCCCAGTCGAAGCTGAACCCGAATCGGACGAAGCTGATCACGATCATCAGGACGTAGAGCGACACCGCGTCGAGTACGACGAGGAAACGGAACCCGTGATCCCACAGCCAGCTCAGTGGACGACCGAACAAGGTGACCAACCGCTCGATCGACGGCGCGAACGGGCGCGACGTCGCCTCGACCCGTTGCGTCTCCGACGTGGCTGCCATCGCCGATCGAGGGTACTGGAGCCCATGGTTCGCTCGCTCTCATGTTGCCTCCGGCGCCTCGGACGAACGCTGCCGTCGGAGCTGCGCAGCTACTCTTGTCGCCGTGTCGGCCGGAACCCCCTTGCCGGAGACGGTTCCCGCCTCCCCCGATCCTCGCGACGGCGGCGACGGCGGCGATAACGGCGAAGGCGGCGACCCGACCCTGCGGCGCCGTTGGCTCGTGCTGTTCCTGGCTCTGGCCCCGCTCGCGGTGACCTGGTCGCTGGTCAACCCGATGCTCGCCTCGCCGGACGAGACGATTCACATCGTGCGCGCACAGAGCATCGCTGCGGGCGATTTCAGCAACCCGTTCACCTCCGACGGCCTGCCGGTGGAGGCCATCGAGTGCCTCAAGTTCCAACCGGAAGTCACCGCGGACTGCCAGGACCTGAGTTGGGGGCCGGATGGAACGCAACAAACCGGGCCAACCGGCGGGTACCCGCCGTTGTACCACTCGATTGCGGCCATCCCAGCGCTGTTCACCTCCGGCCTGGCCGGCGCGTACCTCATGCGAATCTGGATGGCCGTCATCATCATGGCGCTGATCGCTTGGGCTGCTGCACTGGTGTCGCGTCCGGGTGCCGGCCCCTGGCCGCTGACGGGAGTGGTCGTCGCGGTCACCCCGATGGCCATCTTCTGTGTGGCGACCGTCAACCCCTCCGGGATGGCGGTGGCATCGGCGCTGCTGTTCGTCGTCGGGGCGGTGTCCGCGCTCGACAGCCGCTGGCGTGGCCGCGAGGTGGTTGCCGCCACGTTCGTGGGAGCGTTCGGACTGGCGCTGAGTCGACGTGATGGATTGCTCTGGCTGGGCGTGCTGGCGATCGTGCTCGCACCGTTCTGGATCCCTCAGGTTCGTCAGCTCTGGTCTCGACGTACCGCTCGGTCGACGTGGACCGTGGTCGGTGTCGCCGCGGCGTTCGTGCTGGTGGCCGCTGTCTGGGGGCGGCCGACGATCAGTCGATTCGGGCGGAGCTGGCAGGACGGCGGTGGAACGTCGTGGTGGGAGGCCGCGAAGTTCCTTCGGGGGTACCTGTCGCAGGTGGTCGGTGTGCTCGGCTGGTTGGACTCACCGATCGGCGAGGAGGCGCTGTGGGTGGCCCTGGTCATCGCCGGATTCCTCGTACTCGTGGGCATTGGGTCCGACAACCGCCGAGCTGCGCTGGCCACCACCCTCGGCCTCGTCGCGCTGTTCGTGTCGCCCGTCGTGATCGGCATGATCCAGTTCCCGTACCTGCAAGGCCGCTATCTGCTCCCGATCTGGATCGGCACGGCGGTGCTCGCCGGAGCGGCTGCGGCTCGAGGCGACACCGGTCCGCGCTTCGACCGCCGCGCAACTCGGCTCGTGCTGGGCGTGTGGGCGATCATCCACCTGATCGCAGGAATCCAGAACCTGCGTCGCTACGCCGTCGGTCGGAGCGGATCGTGGAACTTCCTGTTCGATGCCCAGTGGAATCCTCCCACGATGCCGAATGCCGTTGCAGTGGCCGCGTACGTCGGCACCACGGTGCTTGCGGCAGGTGGGATCCTCAGGGCACTCCGCCTTGCCGATCAGCACCCGGTCGCGCCACGTCCCGAGGTGGACGCCTCGGAGCCCGCCGACGTCGACGGGTGAGGTCGGGTCAGACTTCTTCGGGGAGCCGGCGGCTCATCCGAGCGAAGATCGACCAGCCGATCAGCAAGCTGACGAACGAGATCGCCACGAGGCCCAGCATCGTCGTCAGGCCCGGGGCGGCGGCGTCGTACAGGCATCGGCGGTAGACCTCGATGAAACCGTTCATCGGATTGAACTGCAGCACGTTGTTGATCCAGGCGGGCGCCTCGGTCTCCAAGAGCGTCGGCGGGTAGACGATCGGGGTGGCCCAGAACCACACCTGGACGACGATCGCCCAGAGGTAGCTCATGTCGCGGAAGTACACCGCGAGCACGCTCAGTGCCATGGCGATGCCGGTCGCGAAGATCGCGAGCAGAATCGACGTGAGCACCACGACCGGAAGCCACGGGATGAACGGACTGCCCGCGACGAGGAGGATGACGAGCAGGAGCCCGATCTCGATCGAGAACTGCACACAGGCGTGCAGCACGTTCGAGAAGACGAGGACCTCACGGGGGAACGCAACACGGCGCACGAGGCCGGCGTTCGACGACACGGCGCCGAGGCCGAGCGAGGTGATCAGCGAGAAGAAGTTCCACGGCAGCAGGCCGCACAGGAGGAAGAAGGCGAAGCTGTCGAGACCGGAGGGGTCGCCGATCGGGGCTTGGGCACCCAGCAGGGTGCCGAAGACGAAGCCATAGATGAGGATCTGCGACAACGGGTTGAGCATCGACCACGCCCACCCGAGGAACGAGCGGCGGTACTTCGTGCGGAGCTCTCGGAGGGTGAGATTCCACAACAGCTCGCGCGAGCGGTAGACGTTGGTGACGGCATGCATGGGCTCCGGCGACGCTATCGCCGCCCGACCGGGCACCACTGGCATGCCACTCGGCACAGGTGTCGACCTTCGGGGGTGGTTGGTTCTGTCGAGCCCATCGGCAAGACTCGCAACCGCCATGACCACCGCCCTCGCCGTCAATGAACTCTGGAAGAGCTACCGGCTCTACCACGAGCGCAACCAGTACCTCAAGGCGGCGATCCTCAAGGGCCGTCGAGCCCGCTACGAGGAGTTCTGGGCGCTCAAGAACGTCGACTTCCAGGTGCCGACCGGATCGACCTTCGGCGTCATCGGCTCGAACGGTTCCGGCAAGAGCACGCTGTTGAAGGTGATGGCCGGCATCCTGCAGCCCGAGAAGGGGTCGGTCGAGATCGAAGGCCGTGTGTCGGCGTTGCTCGAACTCGGCGCCGGGTTCCACCCCGAGTTGAGCGGACAGGAGAACGTGTACCTCAACGGTGCCATCCTCGGTCTCACCAAGAAAGAGATCGAGTTGCGATTCGACGACATCGTCGAGTTCGCTGGTCTGGCCGACTTCATCGACACACCCGTGAAGAACTACTCGTCGGGCATGTTCGTCCGTCTCGGCTTCGCCGTTGCAGCCCACGTCGAGCCGGACGTCTTGCTGATCGACGAGGTGCTGTCGGTCGGCGACGAGAGCTTCCAACGGCGCTGTGCCGAGAAGATCGACGAGTTCCGACGCGATGGTCGAACGATCGTGTTCGTCAGCCACGGCCTCGGCCAGGTCGAACAGTTGTGTCAGGACGTCGCCTGGATCGACAAGGGCGACTTGCGCATGATCGGTCCTGCCGCCGAAGTCATCTCCGCGTACCAGGGCGACAGTCACCAAGCCGAACGGGTCGAGGGCGAGCAGGGGAGCCGCTGGGGATCGGGTGAAGCCCAGATCGTCGGGGTGACCATCCGCGATGCTGCCGGGGCGGAGGCGGCGGTGCTCAACACGCTCGAGCCGACGACCATCGAGGTCGACATCACCGCACATGCACCGCTCCAGGACACCGTCGTCGTGGTTCGTATCGACAGCCTTGCCGGCGGCACGGTCTGGGAGACGAGCACGCGTCGCAGCGGCCGCACCATCGGACTGATCGACGGCCCGGCCGGCGTCAAGGTCGCCATCCCGAGTCTCCCGCTGCTCGAAGGCGTCTATGACCTCACGGTCGGGCTGATGGACGGCAACGAAGTGCATCCCTACGATTTCTGGGAGCGACGCATCCGGTTCGAGGTCCGCCAGTTCAAGTCGTACGACACCGGACTCGTCAGCATCCCCGCCGAATGGACGATCACCGGCGCGAGGGGTGTCGTTCAGAGCGGTTCGTGACCGTGATGTGTCTCACGGTGGGGCGATGAACGCACGCCCCATCGTCTCGATCGTCGTCGTCACCTACGGCACGGGCCCGATCGTGCTCGAAGCTCTCGACGCCGTCGCCCGCAACACTCCCATCGATCACGAGGTGATCGTCGTCGATTGCCTGCCAGCCGACGCGAGCACCCGCACGTCGACGATGCTCGCCGATCGCACCGACATCGGGCTGTTCGCGGTCGACGACAACCTCGGATTCGCCGGCGGCAACGAGTACGGCGTCGAGCAGGCCACCGGGCGAGTATCGTGTGCTTTCTCAACCCCGACCTGGTCGTCGGACCCGGCTGGCTCGAACCGCTGCTCGCAGCGCTCGACGACCCGGCGGTCGGCATCGCTGCTCCGGTGTTCCTCAACGCCGACGGATCGCTGCAGGAGGCGGGCCAGCTGATCTTCAGCGACACGTTCACCGCCCCGGTCGGTGGGGTCGACGTGCTGACCGGCGACCGTTCGAACATCTTCAGCCGCGACGTCGACTACGCCTCGGCGGCATGTTGGCTCGTTCGCCGTACGGATCATGACGCGATCGGCGGCTTCGACCGGCACTATCACCCGGCGTACTTCGAAGATGCGGACTACGCCCTCCGGATGGAAGCGAGCGGAAAGCGGACCCGGCTCGTCGCCGACGTGCCGGTGCTGCATCACCATGGACTGGGCAGCGGCACGCGTGACGCGGCTGTCGGCCAGGTGACGCACGCACGGTTCAAGCGTCGCTGGGCCGAGCAGCTCGCCGACCGACCGACTCGGCCGGACACCGACGCCGATGCCATCGCAGCTCGCGATCGTCTGGCCGGCACGACCACGCTGATCGTCGCCTGGTCGGCACGAGCGACCCCTTCCGAGGTGACCGCCGCGTTCGAGGGCGCGCTCGAACGAGCGTCGTCGGCGCCTCGCGATCGCATCACCCTGCTGACCGACATCGTGCCGGGACCGGCGGACGAGGCGCGAGCGCGGGCCGCCGGCCTGGAGGTGGTCGTCCCCGCACCCGAGACTCGCGACGAGGCGACGGCCTTGCGAGCCGCTGTTGCCGACGAGGTCGTGGACATCGGGAGACCGCCCACCGATCGGCGTCGGGTGTCGCCGATCACGCTGATCGCGGCGGCGGTCGTCTTCGCGGCCGGCGTGGCCATCCGATGGATCCTGTTCGACTCGCCGGCCGCGGTGATCAACGCGGACGAGGCGTACTCGCGCATCGAGACCTACGAGATCCTGCGCGGCCAGTTCCCGATGGTGCTCGGCGGCACCGTCTACACCCTGCCGGTCGAGGCGTATCTCTACACCCCGTTCACCTACCTGTTCAGTGGGGCCAACGTCGTGCCGTTGAAGCTGTTGAGCACGCTGTCATGGCTGGGCACGGCGATCACGTTGTTCTTCATCGGGCGGCGCCTGATCAGCGAGCGAGCCGGCCTGATCGCCGCAGCGCTGTGCTGGATCACGCCGGGGGCACTGATGGTGCTGTCGATCACCGCGTATCCCGCCTACGCGTCCGGCATGTTCGTGGTCACGCTCGCCTTCTTCGTGGCGATCACCATCGTCGACGCAGCGCCGCCCGGACCATCACGGCGCCGCCTGCTGCTCTTCGGTGCGCTTGGGGGGTTTGCGTTCTGGCTCCACCCGATGCTGCTCACGGTGATGGTGCCGATGGGTGCGTTCGTGCTCTGGGGGGTGCGCCGCCGACTCGATGCCGTGCTCAGTGCGCTGGGTGGCGGGATCCTCGGCTGTTTTCCGTTCCTGCTCTGGAACGCGGTCAACGGTTGGCCGTCACTCGAATCGCCTGTCGAAGTACCCGGCACCTACACCGAGCGGCTGCGCACGTTCTTCGTCGACCTGCTGCCGCGGGCGTTCGGGCTGCGCAACTTCAGCCTCGCGTGGTACGACGAGTTCTGGGGGCCGGTGCTCTACGTCGCCCTCCTCGCCACGATCGCGTTCGGACTCTGGGCGATCGCCCGTCACTGCACGGGTCGGGGCCGGGTGGTGCTGTTCGTGGTGCTCGCTTCGGTGTTCTTCCTGATGGCGTTCCTGCAGAATCTGATCTACGCCAACGACGGTCGTTACGCCATGATCTCGCTGCCGTTCGTGCTCGTCGCCCTGGCTGCCGGGATCGACCGGTTGGCCGGCCGCCGTCCGCCGTGGCGGGCGATCGGTGTACTGGCGCTGGTGGCCACGATCTGGATGGTCGGGTTCTTCCGACCAGCGAACGAGCGCTACCTCGACGCCCGCGGCGTCGATCCGAACGCGCAACTCGACGACATCGTCGACGTGCTCGACGAGCGGGGAATCAACCGGATCTACGGCAGCTACTGGGCGGTGCTTCCGGTCGACTTCGCCGGCGACAACCGCATCGTGAGCGGTGTCTTCCCCTTCTGGCCGATCCGGTTCCCCGACCGACAGCGCATCGTCGGAGCCACCCCGCCCGAGCAGGTCGCGGTGATCTATCTCCGTCGCGACGAGGACCCGGCGCAGCTCCTGCTGCCACTGGATCAGTACGAGCGCATCGAGATCGGCGACCGGGTGGTCTATCTGCCGCTCCCCGGGGCGTCCGCCGCGTCGTCGACCGGCTGAGCTGGCAGACTGGCCCGCAATGTGGCATGGACAGACCTTGGCGGTGGTACTGCCGACCTACAACGAGGCCGAGAGCATCGCCGAGTGCATTCGCGGGTTCGAGGCGCTCGGGATCGTCGACGACATCGTGGTGGTCGACAACAACGCGCACCCGGACACCGGCGCCGAGGTCGTACCGACGTCGGCGCGAGTCGTCCACGAGGTCGTGCAGGGATACGGCTCGGCGATCCAGCGTGGCATCGCCGAGACGCTCGATGCCGACCTGGTCTGCATCTGCGAACCCGACGGCACGTTCGACCCCGACGACATCTTGAAGCTCCTGCCGTTCACCGTCGACGTCGACGTGGTGTTCGGTTCGCGCACCGTGCGGATCTTCATCCTCAGCGGGGCGAACATGGGTCTGTTCCTCAAGTGGGGCAACTGGGCGGTCGCCAAACTGACCGAGGTGCTCTTCAACACCGTGTACCTGTCGGACGTCGGCTGCACGTACCGGGTGCTCAACCGCGACGCCGTCGATCGGCTGCGACCCGAGTTCAGGTCCACGGGCTCGGCGTTCGGCTACGAGATGATGCTGCTCACCGTCGAGCAGCGCCTGCCGTTGGTGCAGGTGCCGGTGAAGTACCAGCCACGTGTCGGCGACAGCTCGGTCACCGGCGACAAGATGAAGGCCTTCTGGCTCGGCCTCGACATGATCAAGATGTGCGTCCGCCGACGAGTCCTCGGTCGCTGACGTCGCGTTCGGTGCGGTGCCACCGAACGGTGCGTGCTAGGGGCGCAGGCACTCCCACGTGGCGAAGTGGTAGCAGGGCTCGAAACCCATCAGTCGAGACTGCTGTTCGTCGGCGACGGGCGTGAGTTCGTCGACTCGAACGTGTTCGAGGAGCGTGTCGACGTGGAAGCCGTCACCGTGCGGGTCGGGTTCTGACAGCTCGCCTCGGAGCACCTGGTCGTACTCGTCGGTGACCAGGACCGTGGTGGTGAAGCCCGCAGCACGGACGAGATCGGTGAGGTCCCACCCGAAATTCCAGAACACCGGTGTGTTGTCCGCGTGGAACTCGGGTGTTGTCGGCGCTGCCGTAGCGCCGTACACGAGCGGCACCTGGAGGTACATGCGGCCTCCCGGGGCGATCACTCGGAACAATTCCGCCAGGGCCTGTGCGGTGTCGGGCACGTGCTCGAGGACGTGTGGCGTGAGGACGACGTCGACCGCGGCGTCCGGCAGGTCGATGCTCTGCAGGTCGAGTTGGATGTCGCCCACGTGAGCGCTGAGATCGAAGTCGCTGGTGCGATAGGAGAACCACCGCTGCATGTACGTGCGGTATTCGCTGCCGAGGCGGGGACTGGTCTCGATCACTCGAGCGCCCTGCATCTTGCCGGAGCGGCTCGTGAAGCACCACAGGAGGAAGCGGTCGCGTGCGATCGAGCCGCACTGCGGACAGTTCGCCGACTCGGTGTGGGCCTCGCCGAGGAAGGCCGAGCCGGTCCAGCGGCACACGTTGCAGAAGCGGTCGCGCTGTTCGGTGCGTGTCGGCGGTTGCCACACCGGAGCGCTCGACGCCCACCAGTCGGCCTCGGGGGCGGCGAGTCCGACGCGGCGCGCTGCCGGGCGCAGGGCGTCCTTGACCGGGTCGGGAACCATCTGTGCAACCCGCTGGCGCAGGGTGAGCTCGGAATCAACGTCGGGGCCTGCCATGACCCCGGAGACTAGTGGCGTCGGTGCGCGGACGGACTCTGTCGGGAGCGGGGCAGGGCTAGCCTCTCGGCGTGGCATCGTTCAAGGGACTCACGGGTCGAATTCGTGGCGATCAGGTCGCCGCACTGTCCGCCGAGGTGGCGGCGATGCGCGAGGTGGTCCTCAACATCAACCACGTCGTGACCCAACTCCAGGACACGGTGAACGAACTGAATCACGACGTTCGTTCCGGGGCCGAGCAGTCGCTGCCGCTGTTCCTGGGCTACTCCGAGCGGCTCCGACTGGACGCCGACACCGCAATCGGAGCGACACAGGTCATCGAACGCCAACTCGCCCTGCTCGACGAACGGCTCGCCGCGACCGGCACGCCTGACGGATCCGCCGCACCTTGAGCGTGTCGACGCTGTTGGTCGACGCCCGACCGCTCGACCACCCCACTGCACGTCAGCGCGGCATCGGCCGATACGTCACCGGGCTCCTGGCGGGGTTGCGAGACATCGACGCACCCGTGATCGCCCTGTTCGGCAATGACACCGAAGCCGACGTCCTCGCCGCCACGGTGCCGGGCATCGCCGCCGAACCATGGAGCCCGCACACCGTGCGCCGCCACGTCGCCGATGGCACCTGGTACCTGGCGACGCAGCTGATGCTGCATCCGATTCCGCTCGACCCGATCCCACGTTGCATCACCGATGCCCGCCTGCCCGTCGCTGCGGTGATGTACGACGTCATTCCGTATCGGTACCCCGAGGTGTACTTCGAGGACCCGAATGCTCGTCGGCAGGCCGACCTTCGGGCTCCGCTGACCCGCACGATCGACACGCTGTTGGCGATCTCCGACTTCGCTGCATCGACCGCAGCGGTCGAACTGGACTATCCGCGCGAGCGGATCAGCACGATCGGTGCCGGCGTCGATCAGAAGTTCCTGCCGGCTTCCGGCGATCCCCGCCAGAGGTGCGGGCGGGTGCTGCCCGCCGATGTGAAGCGCTATGTCGTCGCCGTTGCCGGTGGTGACGAACGCAAGAACACCGAAGGACTGCTCCGCGCATGGGCCCACGTCGATCCCGGGCTCGGTGGGGTGTCGCATCTCGTGATCGCTGCGGCCCACACACCGCCCGTACGAGAGCGGTGGGAGCGGTGGGCGACCGAGGCGGGCGTTCTCGACCGGGTCGTGTTCACCGGTGGTGTCGACGACGACGAACTCGTTGCGCTCTTCCAGGGTGCGGAACTGGCGGTCATGCCGTCGCTCGAAGAGGGTTTCGGTCTTCCGGTGCTGGAGGCGGCAGCGTGCGGCGTTCCGGCGATCTCGTCGAACGTGTCGTCGCTGCCCGAGGTGCTGGACGAACCCGAGGCCTGCTTCGACCCGCACGACCCCGACGCGATCGCCGCTGCGATCGTTCGCGCGCTCACCGACGACGCCCATCGCTCCGTACTCCTCGCCGCCGGTCGGCGGGCGACCGAACGGTGGACCTGGCCACACGTCGCCCAGGCGACGCTCGATTCGCTCGTGCAACTCGGGCCCCGCTGGCCGCAGCGAACGCGGCCCCCAGCACCGCGAATCGCCCTCGCCGGCCGCCTGACCGAGGCGTCTGTGTCGCCCGATCAGCTCGTCCGGCGTAACGCCGGCGTCCTCGACGCACTGCGGTCGCGGGACGTCGATGTCGTTGCGTTGGTCGACACGGCGACGACGCCCGATCCGACGCACGCCGCTCCCGACCGCTGGCCGGTGCGGTCGGTCGGCCGTTTCGTGCACCCGTGGGACTTCGACGAGATCGTGGCCGTACTGGGCGCCTCGCCGGATCATCTCGCCACGTCCGCGATGGCGCGGACGGTACCTTGCCACCTCTGGATCAACGACGACGCGTCGGTGGGCGTCCGCTTCGGAGCCAACCTCCAGGCACTCGAGATCGCCCGTTCGGTGATCGTCGGGTCGGTCGAGGCGGCCCAACAGGTGCGTCGAGCGGCGGACCGTCCGTGTCCGATCCTCGTGCTTCCGGCGACGGCCAGCAATGCGGAAGCCGCAACAGCGCTCGCCGCATGGCTGGCCGAAGCCTCCAGCCTCGACCCGTTGACGATCCGCCTCGCCGAACCGGACTCGGCCACAGGCTCGAAGCCATCGCCGATATCCTCACCCGACCCATGAGTCCCGACCTGCCGCTCGTCCGCGTCGTCGTGCTGAACTTCGACGGCGGCGACATGACCCTCGAGTGTCTCGACTCGCTGCTCGCCACCGATTGGCCGAGCGAGCGCCTCGAGATCGTCATGGTCGACAACGCATCGCTGGACGACGTCGTCGAACGCGTTGCCTCCGACGAGCGCTACCGGTCGGTGCGAGTGCTGGAACCACTCGCCAATCTCGGATTCGCCGGTGGGTGCAACCTCGGCATCGGAGTCACCGGCGACCACGACTACGTGGCATTGCTCAACAACGACGCAACGATCGCACCCGATTGGCTCCGGGTGATGGTGCCGGTGGCCGAGTCCGACGAACGCATCGGTGCCGTCGCCGCCAAGATGCTGTTTGCGAGCCGGTTCCACGGCATCGAGTTCGACGTGCCCGGCGCTTCACACATCGTGCCGGGCGAGCATCGCTTGCTCGGCGTTCGGGTCTCCGGGGTGCGAATCGACGGCGAACGGGTCGACGACCGGTTGGCGTTCGACGAAGGCTTCCACGGCGCCGAGCCCCCACAGCTGCGAGAAGGCGAGGAGATCGCACGATGGTCGAGCGCATCCGCAGCGTTGCGCGTGGCTGCTGACGGCTCCGGACCAACGACGATCTCGGTGCGCTTGTCGTGTCTCGAACCGCGTGCCTTCACGCTGCGCTCTGCCATCGACACCGTCACCGGCACCGTGGGAACCGAGGCGCAGTGGTTCGATGTACGAATCCCGCCCGAGCCGTTCGACGTGATCAACAACGTGGGCTCCAATCTCTTCGCCGGTGGGTTCGCAGGTGACCGCGGCTTCCTCGAGGTCGACGAGGGCCAGTACGACGAACCGGCCGAGGTGTTCGCCTGGTGCGGGGGAGCGGTCCTGCTCAAGCGGAGCTACCTCGACGACGTCGGCACCTTCGACGAGCGGTTCTTCGTCTACTACGAGGACACCGACCTGTCGTGGAGGGGCCGGCTGCGCGGTTGGCGCTATGTCTACGAGCCCGGCGCGCTCGTACGGCACCACCATGCCCAGTCATCGGTGGTCGGCTCGGAGGTGTTCCGGTTCCACACCGAACGCAATCGGCTGCTGGTGTTGGCGAGGAACGCTCCTGCGACGCTGGCGTGGAGGTCAGGGCTCGGCGAGGTCCGACGTGCCGTCACCGCCACGATCAGGCACTACGTGCTGCGACCGCTGACGCTCAGGCTCCCTGCGCGTCCCGAGGTCGCCCACCGGTGGAAGGTGTGCGGTTCGTATCTGCGTCTGCTGCCGGTCACGTTGCGCGATCGCTGGATGACGCAACGATCGGTGTCGCGTGAAGCGATCATGGAGTGGGAGGCCGTCAAATGGCCGACGGCCTGACCACGCCTCGCCGGCTGCGTGTCGGCGTCTACGACCTCTACTGGCAGACCCTGGGCGGGGGCGAGCAGGTCGACGGCAGCATCGCCGAGGTGCTCGCAGGCCACCACGAGGTCACACTCCTCGGCCCGCAGGAACCCGATGTCGAGGCCACGGTCCAGCGCCTCGGCGTCGATCTGTCGGCCTGCGGCTCTGCGCGGGTGGTCGACGATGCCGAGGCCAGCGAGGCAAGCGCCGACTTCGACGTCTTCGTCAACGGGACGTACCTGAGCAAGGCGGCCAATCAGGCGCCTGTCGGGTACTACTACGTCCACTTCCCCGGCGAGGTGCCGACCCGTACCGATCGCCTCCGCAGTCGACTCGGGGTGGCCGGGGTCAAGGGGCTGTCGCTGGCGCCCCGATTGCCGCAGCGACTCACCGAGGTGCAGGCTGCGTTCGATCGTCGTGTCCAGCGAGTCGAGTTCGTACCGACCTACACACGGTTTCTCTCGAATTCGCAGTTCACCGCGTCATGGGTCGAGCGCTTGTGGGGGCGGCCGAGCGACGTGCTCTACCCGCCGGTGCGCCCGGCCGTTCGACCCGCGGTGAAGTCGCCGCTGATCCTGGTGCTCGGCCGATTCTTCGACCCGTCGAAGGGGCACAGCAAGAAGCAGCACGAACTGCTGGCCACGTTCCGCGACCTGCACCGGTCCGGGCGGCTGCCCGGCTGGCGGATGGCGATCGTGGGTGGCTGCGACGCAGCCAACCGCGACTACGCGATGGCGGTGAAGCGCGCAGCTCGAGGGCTCCCCGTCGAGGTGCACGTCAATGCGCCAGGAGCGACGGTCGAACGCCTGCTCGGCGAGTCGACGCTGTACTGGCACGGCGCCGGCCTCGGCGAGAACGCCGAACAGCACCCCGAACGGTTCGAGCACTTCGGCATCTCGGTGGTCGAGGCAATGGCAGCCGGAGCCGTGCCGATCGTGTTCGCGGCGGCCGGCCCGGCCGAGATCGTCCAAGACGGCGTGAACGGCCTGCACTGGACGACCCTCGCGGGCCTCGCGGACCAGACCGAAGCACTCGTCGACGACCCGGCACGCACCGCCGAGCTGTCGCGAGCAGCCGTCGATCGGGCCGGCGACTTCTCGGCGACAGCGTTCGCCGACCGACTCACGGGCTACCTGTCGAGCGACGTCACCGATCGACCGTCGCCGTAGGCAGGCGTCGTTCGCGAGCGCCGTTGACGGTCGTCGTGGAGTGCGTCAGTCGACGAACCCCATCACGTCGAGCAGCACGTTGGCCGAGCCCGGTCCGTTGGCGATCGAAATCGACCCGCCTGCGCCGAGCTTGAGCATCACGAGGTTCGGCACGGTCTGACCGGCGAGGAAGTTCAGGTTCGACGACCGAGGCTGAGACAATCCGGCAGGCCAGGCGGACAGGAACCCCCATGCGGTCGTGTTCGTCGCCGTCAGGTTGGCGATGACCGCTGTGGCGTTCGCCGGGACGCTGCCTCGCCCGGCCACTGCGACCGTGCGGACTTCGCCCTCACCCAGTGGGCGGGCGGCGGTGCCGACGCCCGTCCGCGAGTCGACGATGCGTTCGGGGGTGATCGTCGTCACTGTGCCGCCGTAGTTGCCGAAGCTGCCCAGGACGTCGACGATCACATCGGCGCTCGAGCCCGCCATCTGCAGACTGATTCGGCCACCGGCGCCGACCTTCACCACTGCGGTGTTGGCTCGCACGCCGCCAGGCACGATGTTGACGTTCGATGCGTCGGGGACCGCCTGTCCGGTGGGGAAGGCCGTGACGTAGCCGATTCGATCGGCACCCGTGAGGGTGATGTTGACGACGACGCTCTCGACGCCCTTCGGGATGCCGGCGACGCCGGCCACCTGCACGCTGCGGATCTCCCCGGCTGAGAACTTCTTGGCAGGTCCGCCGATGCCGTTGCGGCTGTCCATCACCCTGTCGGGGGCCACGCCGACGAACCCGGCACCGTCGGTGTGTGCGCCGCCGGTGCCGAACCAGCCGGCGATGTCGGCGATCACATGGGTCGGGCCGAGGTAGTTCGAGATCCGGATCTTGCCCCCGGCGCCCACGCGAGCGAGCACGAGGTTGGGCACCGGGTCGCCGTTGTCGATGTTCAGGTTCGAGGTGGCGGGGAAGGCGCCGTAGCCGGCCTGGTCGTTGAAGATGTCGCCGACCCGAGGCGGCTTGGGGACCACGGACATGAAGCCGGGTCCCGGCGCTCCCGCACTGATGGCCGTCACGTTCAGGAGCACTGCGGAGACCCCGCTCGCCGGCACGCCGTATCGACCGGTCACCTGGAGTTCGTGGTTGGCGGCTTCGTCGCGCCGGGTGATCGGATCCGGTGAGGCGTGGCGGCCGTCGCCGGTGCGAACCGGCCCCCAGATGCCGAGATTGCGCCGGGTGTCCAAGATGCGCGTCGGGCGCAGTTGGATGGAACGAGCCAGCGGTCACGCCGGGACCGCCCGCGAGGTAGTTGCACGTGTCGAAGCCGAAGCAGATCGCATCGAGGTCGATCGTCGGAATGGCCGCCGGTCCGATGTCGACGTTTGCCGTGATCTTGCGCCCCGTCGCGGTGTCGGTCACGAACAGCAGGTAGCGGCCGGCCCAGCCGATGCCGCCACTCCACGTCGCTCCCCGGCTCGCCGTCGATGCGAATGCCCCGTATTCGACCCGTCCGTTGTTCTGCAGCGGAGCGGGCGGCTCGGGATAGCCGGTCGGGATCTGGAACGTGTCGACGACGACTCGCCCGTCGCGGATTGCCGTGCTCGAGAGAATCCTGCCGCGAACAGCGAACGCGCCGCCCTGGCCGTCGACCGGCATGTTGATCGCACCGAGGTCACCGCCGCCGAGGTTCGCTTCGATGTGAACGCCGCCGGTGCTCTCCCAGCCGTTGTACCGACCGCAGACACCCGGGTACATCTCGAGGCGGACCTGGTTGGGTCGGCCGCCGACCCCGAAGTCGATGCGTCCCGGACCACCGCCGAGGTCGCACGGCGAGATGTCGTAGCCAGGGCTCGCTGTTCCGCCGACGGCGTCGACGCCGATGTGCACCGGAGCGTTGACCGAGAGGCTGTACTGGGCTGCCGATGCCGGCGTCGGCGCCGCCACGGCGAGGATGGTCGTACCGATCACGGCGCTGATCAGTGGGATCGCAAGGCGAGAGCGCAAGGAGGAGATCTTTCGAGTTGGAACTGGACGTCAACCGCTTATCGGCCGCTTCAGCCCGCAGCTTGAGTTCGCCGACGAGAATGCACGGTACCGCCGATCGCGAGTGCGAGTGTCGCACCGATCGCGAGGACCGAGACCACGAGGGTGGCGGTGAGCCAGGGTGATCGATAGGTGAAGACGATCTCGTGCTCTCCGGACGGGACGGAAGTGCCGAGGAAGATGCCGTCGACCTCGATGACGTCGGCCCGCTCGCCGTCGATGGTCACCGTCCAGCCGGGCAGTGCCTGCTGGGCGACGCTGACCACGGTCGGCCGATCGAGATCGGTCGTCAGCTCGATGCGTTCGGGTCGCGGCCGCATCGGCTCGACACCGACTGGTTCGCACCCGGCTGCGCAGTCGAGCACGACGGAACCCTCGGGTACGAGTGCACTGTTCGCCACGCTTGGAGCGTCGTCGCGCAACAGTGCCGCCGGATCATCCGTGATGACGGTCGACGACCATGCGATGGCGTCGCCGAGCCAGGTGGGGTTCTCCCAGACCTCGAACAGGTCGTCCGCTGCGACGGGCCCGTTCCACCCGGGGATGAAGTCGGCGGAGGGTCGGGCGAGGTCGAGCAGGACATAGCGAACTCCGAGGCGAGCGAGCGGCTCGGGTTCGATCGGCAACGTCAGGCTGTTCCGGAGTGGCAGCTCGATCGGCGGGTCGGGTTGGAACCGTCGGAGCGCATCGGCCCAGCGTTGCGTGATCTGCACCCCGCCGTCGTAGCCGTCGATCGACGCAATGCCGTTGATCACATTCGCGTTCGGTCGGAGTCCGGGAACTTGGTAGTCGGCGGTACGTCCGTCGTCGGTCAGGGCGATCGTGAAGCCGCCGTCGGCGCTCGCGAGGAAGTCGGTCGTCGGCGTGCGGAGGCTCGTGAACGACGTGTCCGACCGCAACTGATGTGGGATCGAGTGCAGCGACATCAGTCCGAGTTCGACGGCGGTGAACGCGAGCAGCACCACTGCGGTCGCCCGGAGCGCCCGCCGTGCGAAGGTGTTCGCCGCGATCAGGGCCAGCGCGGCGGCTGCGGTGATCGCCCAGATCGACGCCGATCGACGATCGGCGGTCTCGAGCAGGCCGAGCCCGAGCAACGCCGCAACAGCCGCGGTCGCCATGGCAGCCCCGAGAAGCTGGTTTCGCTGCGCGCCGCGCCAGACCGCATCGATGCCGGCGCCTGCGAAGAGCGCGGCGACGAGTGCCACGATCACCAACCACCGCGACGATGCCCGTGCGAGATCGAACCCTGGCAGGAAATCGAACGCGAGGCGAAACAGCAACGATCGCGGACCCGTCGCCCACGTCAACGCCAGCAGCGCCGCACCGGTGAGGGCAATCGCCCACGGCCGGGTCCGGCGTGCAGCGATCAGCGAGATGGCACCCACCACGAACAAGACCGAGACGACGACGCCCACGAACACGATGCTCTCGAAACCCGACGCGAACGCAGCCGGATCACGGTTCTGCACGGTGCCGAGCACGGCTCGGGCGACGAACTCCGACGGGAGCGACAGCGCCGGCGACCGAAGCGCTTCGAGGTCACGCCCGCCCGTGATCGCGCTGTCGCCGGTGGCATAGAGCACGGCGACGAGTTGCGGGAGCGCAACCAAGACGCCGAGAGCAGCGCCGAGCGCAACATGGCCGAGGCGGCGCCAGCGATCGCTGCCGACGACGAATCCGACCAGTGCGAACACCGCGAGAATCGCTGCTTGGTACACGAGTTGCGGGTGGCCGGCGAGCAGGATCGCTGCGGTCGTCGCCCCGAGAGCGGCGACCGAACGCCAGGGGTTCGTCGAGGTGACCGTCGCGTGGACAGCGGCCAGGAGGAGCGGAATCCATGCCAGCACCAGGATCTGTTCGAATTGGATGGTCTTCGTGAGCGTGGACCCGGCCGCCATGGCGATGAGGCCGGCCGCGGTGGCGCCGAGCGGTGTGAGCGACAGCCGACGGGCGAGCATCAGCGTGCCCACGCCGAGCAGGATCACGTGGGCGGCGACGATCACCCCCATGGCGCGATTGGTGTTCATCACCATCGTGAGGAGCTGGGGCGGGTACAGCGCCGCTGCTGACGGGTTGCCGAGGTGGGGGACGCCCCCGAAGATCAGCTCATCGAGGACGGGGAGGTGCCAGCGCCGAAGCGCTCGTTCGGTGATCTCGAGATTGGGGCCGGAGTACGCATAGGTGTCGAACCCGAGTACATAGCCACCGGGCACCCAGAACATGCGCGTCAGCCAGAGACCGACGGCGGAAACGATCAGATACGGCGCCGCATCGATCGGGCGGCGACGCGGCGACGTGTCGGTCAGCGGGACGTCGTGCGCCCCTGCTTGTCCTTCTTCGCCGCCTTCTGTGCCTGCTTCCACTCCCGTACCTTCCCCAGCGCTTCCGGGCCGTCGATGTCGGCGACCGATCGGGGGACGTCGTCACCGAAGACGCCGGCCGCAGTCTGCCAGTCGGCAGGCTGCACGTTCATGCGTTTGCCGAGGATGGCAACGAAGATCTTCGACTTCTCGTCGCCATAGCCTGGCAGCTCTCGCAGGCGTCGATACAGCTCGTTCGCATCGTCGACGCCCTTCCAGATGTTGGCGGCGTTGCCCTTGTAGTCGGCGACGAGCGCCTCGCAGACGGCGTGGATGCGCTTGCCCATCGAACCAGGGAAGCGGTGGATCGCCGGCTTCTCGCAACAGATCGACACGAACTCGTCGACGTCCATCGCGGCGATCTTCTTCGGGTCGAGATGGCCAAGCCGCTCCTTGAGGGTTGCCGGCCCGGCAAACGCCCACTCCATCGGCACCTGCTGGTCGAGCAGCATCCCGATCAGCAGTGCGTTGGCGTTGGTGTTGAGCAACTTGTCGGAAGCCTTCTCACCGGTGATGTACAGCGTGCCAGCCATGTGCTCAACCTACCCAGACCGACTTCGAGGTCGGGTCACCACTTCGGTTGCTGTGACAGACTGCCTCCTGTGGTCGACCGGCGGGCTCTCGTGCGGGGCGTCGCCGTACTGGTCGCTCTCCCAGCTCTCGCACTGCTGCTCGTGGTGGCCGCCGATCTCATCCCGGACCGGCTGGTGACGTCGAAGATGCACACGGAGATCGTCGAGGGGAAGCTCGACGACGATTCCTACAGCGTCGGAAACACGGGCGGCACGGTCGACGGACACAGCGAGTGCAAGCGGATGACGATCGGTCTCGGCGCGCCACCCGGGATGAACGACTTCGAGTCGGCGATCCGGAGTCCGACGCTCGGGAGTTGCGAGACAGCCGTACCGAAGATCCGTGGTTGGGCAGACGGAGACGGGTTGACCCGGTCGTATTACTACTACCGGTACTGGCACGGCAGCACGGCCGTCCTCCGCCCGTCCGTTGCCGTCTTCGGCGTGTCCGGTACCCGACTCGTCGCAGCCGGTGTGCTGGCGGGCGCCGCGATCGCCCTCGCTCTCGGGCTTGCACGTCGGGTCGGGCGTTCGTCCGCAGCGCTGTTCATGGCGCCGCTGTTGCTGACGACGGACTACATCGATCTCCCCGGCGCGCTCGTGCATGCGATCGGGATGATCGTCACGGTCGGCGGCGCCATAGCGATCCTGCGATACCTGCGCAGCGACTCCTCTGTCGGTACCTACGCCGTCGTTGCGTTCGCGCTCGGTGGAGCGTTCAACTTCTTCGCTGATCTCACCAACCCGGACGCGGCATGGGCGCTCGTGGTCGCCGTCTCGGCGATCGTTGCGACGGGGGCGGGTCCGGTCGGCTCGATGGCCAGACGCACGACGGCGGCTGCTGCCGGATGGATCATCGGTTTCGCGTGGATGTGGCTGTCCAAGTGGGTGTTCGCATCGTTCGTCGTGGGCTACTCGACCGTGAGAGACGTCGTGAGATCCCAAGCCGGGGAGCGTCTGGCCGGAGACACCGCAGGCATGGGTGACTCCCGCCTGGCCGGGTTGCGCAGTGCGTGGGACGAGTGGTTGAACGAACCGCTGATCCCGGTGCTGGTCCCGCTGCTGCTGGTCTCGGCAGCGGTCGTGGTGTGGCGACGGCGCGATCTGGGGGCGACATGGCAGCGACGCGTCGTGCTGAGCGCGCCGGCACTGCTCCCGTTCGTCTGGCACCTCGTGATGCGACAGCACACCTTCGTCCACGGATGGTTCACCTACCGCTCGTTCGCGGTGGCGTTCGGCATCGTGCTGTTGGCGGCGACCGCTCGTCTCCCGACGACGGCACCATCGAACGACGACGAGAACGACGACGAGAACGGTGACGAGGACGGCTCGGAGCGGACACCGGTTGGCCCCGCTGTCGATCAGGCGAGGTAGGGGTCGATCGCCTCGGGGTCGATGTCGTAGCGAGCGATGGCATCGGCGACGATCGACTCGTCGATCTTGCCGTCGGCGAGCAGACCGTCGAGGACGGCCAGCACCACGTGGCCCGTGTCGACCTCGAAGTGTCGTCGCAGGGCCTCGCGGGTGTCGGATCGTCCCATCCCGTCGGTGCCCAGTGGCACGAACGTGCGGTCGGGTATGAATCGCTGGACCTGCTCCGGCACCATCTTCATGAAGTCGGACACGGCAACGATCGGGCCCTGCGACTCTGCGAGGATCTGCGTCACCCGCGGCACGAGCGGCTCCTTCGACGGATGCAGCCGGTTCGACCGCTCGGCGGCCAACGCCTCTTCACGCAGCGACTTGTACGAGGTCGCCGACCACAGCTCGGCAGCAACGTCGTAGTGTTCGGCGAGTTCGGCCGCCGCCTCTCTGGCTGCGGTGTGCGCGGTTCCCGAGAACAGGATCGTGGCGCGCTTCGACGGTCCGGCAGGGGCGTCCGCCCACTTGTAGAGGCCTTCGACGATCGCTTCGGACAGGCCCGGCGTGTCCGGCAGCGGGGGCATCTCGTAGTTCTCGTTGTACAGGGTGATGTAGTAGAAGACGTCGGTCACCTCGGGTGGGCCGCCGCCGAACATCCGGTTCATGCCGTGCTGCACGATGGCGCCGACCTCGTAGGCGAACGCCGGGTCGTAGGCCTGCACGAACGGCACGGTCGACGCGAGCACGAGGCTGTGGCCGTCCTGGTGCTGCAATCCCTCGCCCATCAACGTGGTGCGTCCAGCGGTGGCAGCCATCAGAAACCCCCGGGTGCGCATGTCGGCCGCCTGCCAGATCAGGTCGCCGACCCGCTGGAATCCGAACATCGAATAGAACGTGTAGAACGGCACCATCGGCACGCCACGGGTCGAGTACGACGTCCCGGCGGCGATGAAGCTGGCCATCGAACCCGCCTCGGTGATGCCCTCCTCGAGGATCTGGCCCTTGGTCGACTCGGAGTACGACAGCAGCAGGTCGTGGTCGACCGGTTGGTACTTCTGGCCCTGCGAGGCGTAGATGTTCAGCTCGCGGAACAGCGCGTCCATGCCGAACGTGCGGGCCTCGTCGGGGATGATCGGCACGACGCGCGGCCCGATGTGTTCGTCGCGGGCGAGCCCGCGCAGCAGTCGGGTGAACGCCATCGTGGTCGACACCTCCTGGCCGTTGGACCCGGCGCGCATCTCGGCGAACGGGCCGTCCGCCGGCAACTCCAAGGGGCGACGGGCAACGGTGGTGCGCTTCGGGATCGATCCGTCGAGCGCCTTGCGGCGCTCCATCATGTACTGGTACTCGATCGAGTCCTTGCCGAGCGTGATGTACGGGGGGTGCTCGGCGTCGAGACCTTCGTCGCTCACGACGTCTTGGAGGTGGAGTCGGTCGCGCATGGCCAGGATCTGGTCCTTGGTCATCTTCTTGATCTGGTGGGTCGAGTTGCGGCCCTCGAAGCCGGGTCCCAGCGTCCAACCCTTGACGGTCTTCGCGAGGATGACCGTCGGGCGACCCGACCCGAGGTTCTCGGTCGCTGCCTTGTACGCCGCGTACATCTTGCGGTAGTCGTGGCCGCCTCGTGGGAGGGTGCGCAGCTCGTCATCGCTGAGGTCGGCCACCATCTTGCGGAGGCGCTCGTCGGGACCGAAGAAGCTGTCACGGATGAACTCGCCGTCTTCGACCGCGTAGCGCTGGAACTCGCCGTCGACGGTCGTGTTCATCTTGTTGAGCAGCACGCCGTCTTTGTCCTGGGCGAGCAGGTCGTCCCACTTCGAACCCCAGATCACCTTGATCACGTTCCAGCCGGCGCCGCGGAAGGTGGCTTCGAGTTCCTGGATGACCTTGCCGTTGCCGCGGACCGGTCCGTCGAGTCGCTGCAGGTTGCAGTTGACGACGAACACGAGATTGTCGAGCTGCTCGCGTGATGCCAGCGAGATCGCGCCGAGGGTTTCGGGCTCGTCGGTTTCGCCGTCGCCGAGGAAACACCAGACGCGGCTGTCGGAGGTGTCGTCGATGTGCCGGTTCTGGAGGTAGCGGTTGAAGCGGGCCTGGTAGAGCGCAGTGATGGGGCCGAGGCCCATCGACACCGTCGGGAACTCCCAGAAGTCGGGCATGAGGCGGGGGTGCGGGTACGACGACAGGCCGCGACCGTTGCGTCCGATCTCTCGGCGGAAGTGGTCGAGGTCGTCTTCGGTGAGGCGGCCCTCGAGGAATGCTCGGGCGTAGATGCCGGGCGCAGCATGGCCCTGGTAGTACACGTGGTCGCCAGGGCGGCCGTCGTCCTTGCCCCGGAAGAAGTGGTTGAAGCCGATCTCGTACAGCGCTGCGGAACTGGCGAAGGTCGAGAGGTGCCCGCCGATGCCGTCAGCGACCTTGTTCGCCCGCACGACCATCATCGCGGCGTTCCAGCGGATGAATGCCCGGATCCGACGCTCGATGTGCTCGTCACCGGGGAACCACGGTTCCTGCTCGCGCGGGATCGTGTTCACGTACGGCGTCGACACCGTGGCGGGGAACGACACCTGGCTGGCGGTTGCTCGCTCCATGAGCCGGGTGAGCAGGTACCGGGCGCGCGTCTTGCCGTGGGTGTCGACGACGGCGTCGAGGCTGTCCAACCACTCCTTGGTCTCGGTCGGATCGATGTCGGGCAGCTGGTGCACGTGGCCGTCGAAGATCATGGCGGCCAGTCTCGCAGTGTTACCGATGGGTACGCACCGGCTTGGACCGTGAATCGGCCGACCGAACCCGAAATGTGTGCGGATCTGCCCGCCGGCGACCGAACCCTGCACATTTTTCGGTCGTGGAGGGGTCTTCGGTGGGGGAGGACGGTGCGGGTGTGGGCGGATGAGTAGGTTGCGGCGATGGCCGGACTCGTGATCTACACCGACGGAGCATGCAGCGGGAATCCCGGCCCGGGGGGCTGGGCGTGGGCGGTCGCCCCGGAAGGTGAGCCCTCCGGCGCCGGTGGAGAAGCCCACACCACCAACCAGCGCATGGAGATCCACGCCGTCCTCGATGCGCTGCGCACCCATGCCGACCGGGCGGACGAACATGGAGCACCCCTGCCGATCGAGATCGTGTCCGACTCGACCTACGTCGTGAACTGCTTTCGCGACAAGTGGTGGGTGAAGTGGCAGCGCAACGGCTGGACGAACTCGCAGAAGAAGCCCGTGGCCAACGTCGACCTGTGGCAGCCCCTGATCGAGCTGGTGCAGTCCGGTGACGTGAGCTTCCGGTGGGTCAAGGGCCACAGCGGTGACCCCATGAACGATCTCGTCGACCGGCTGGCCGTCGAGGCAGTTCCCACCGCACGCTGACCGGCAAGAACCGGTCAAGAACCGGCAAGAACCGGCAAGAACCGGTCAAGGTCACGCAACGTCGTGTCGAGAAACCACCCGTGGCGACCGCTCGACCTCTCCGCGCGACGTTACAGTTCCGTGACATGCGTCGAGCTCTGATCGTCATCGCGGCCGTGCTCGGCCTCACGCTGCTGCCCGTCCCGGGCGCCACGTCCACCGCTGCAGCAGCGCCGAACGACCTCGCCGCAGTGGTCATCGACGGCGTCGGCAACGGCCACGGCCGAGGCATGAGCCAATGGGGTGCATACGGATGGGCGGTCGATCAGAACAAGTCGTGGCAGTGGATCCTCGACCACTACTACGGCGGCACGTCGAACGGAACCGTCAGCACGTCAGGCCAGATCAGGGTGCGCCTACTCGCCCTCGACGGTGCTGGCTCGGTCGGCTTGATCTCTCACGGAGGCGGCGTCAAGTGGAATGGCTTCAGCTGGAATTCGATGCAGGCCCGGCGCAACGCCGCAGGAACGTTCGACATCTACGGTTCGACGTCGAGGTCGTGCTCGGGGAGTACGTCCCTGACGGTCCCCAACGGGCCACTGGTCAACGGTGCACAGGGCGACGCTGTTCGTCAGATCCAGCAGTTCCTCACGCAATTCGGATACGAACCCGGAGGTGTCGACGGTGACTTCGGCAACCTGACCGAAGGCGCGGTGCGGCGTTTCCAGGCCGATCGCGGCCTGGCCGAGGATGGGCAGTGGCGCACCGAGGAGGCCACCGAGGCACGAGCGATGATCGCCGCCGGTTCGGGCGGGGTCTTCACCAAGATCGGGACCGCCGTCACGCCGAGGTTCACCACGACGGCGAGCACCGACGCCACCAAGGCACTCGGGCTGTGTCAGCCCAACGGCTCGGTCGTGCACTATCGGGGCTCGATCGACGTGTCGAACCAGTCCGGCAGCACGCGGGTCGTCAATGAGGTCGGCACCGAGTCGTACCTGCGCGGCGTGGTCCCCAAGGAGATCTCGGCCAGCTGGGCAACCGCCGGCGGTGGCAAGGGCGCCAACGCAGTGCGAGCTCAAGCGGTCGCCGCTCGTTCGTATGGGCTGCAGCAGAGTCGCTACTCGTATGCGTCCACGTGCGATTCCCAGTCGTGTCAGGTCTACGCAGGTGCAGCGACGCGGGCGGTTGCGACCGGTACGGCACGCTTGGTCGAGGACTCCCGAACCGATGCAGCGATCGCTGCGACGGCCGGAGTGGTGCGCAAGTGGTCCGACGGAAGGATCGTGTCGACCGAGTTCTCGGCATCGAACGGTCCCCGCACCGCTGGTGGAGCGTTCCCGCCGGTCGACGACGCTCCCGGCGACGGCACGTCGAGCAACCCGAACCATCGGTGGACGCGCGTGCTCGACGCCGACACCCTGGCCTCGCGGTACGGCCTCGGCACGCTCACCGGGGCAGCGATGGTCGAGGCGGAGTCGTCGGTGAACCGCACGTTCGACGGCATCTGGTTCAACGACATCGTGCTCACGGGAACCGCCGGCTCGGTTCGGGTGCCGGCGTGGGACTTCCGGCGCACCCACGGCCTGCTGTCGCCGGGCTTCGACCTGCGTCTGGTCAGGCGCGACGCCGTCGGCGCGAATGTTGCGATGATCGGCGACTCGGTCGGCGAGTCGGCGAAGAACGAGTTGGTCACACTGACCGACCGGACCTTCACGTCGCTGACGGTCGACACCTTGGTCAGCCGGTTCATCACCCAGACGCCGCCGTCACCCAGCGGCGTCCAGGTCGCAGCAGGTCTGCCGACCGGTCTCGACCTCGCGATCGTCCAACTCGGCTACAACCCCTCGACCAACATGGCGGCCGACATCGACGCGATGATGACCGCGCTCAACCAGCGAGGCACGAAACGGGTCGATCTGGGTCAACATGGCCGAGATCCGCCGAGGGTCTGGTGGGTCGTCGTACTATGCGGCCGCGAATGCGGCGCTGCAGGCGGCTCGTGGACGTTGGTCGAATCTGGCCATCGCCGACTGGAACGCCGCAAGTGCGGCCGCAGGGCCGGAACGGGTTCGCTGGATCAGCTCCGACGGGGTGCATCTCACCAACACCGGACAAGCAGAGTTCGCACTCTGGCTGCGCCAGGTCGCCGGGGCGTCGGCACCGGTCGGTGGGAGCACCCGGCCGGTGTCCGTGCCCCTGCCGTCGAGCCGGTTCCAACCGAACCAGCGAATCGAATTGCAGGTGAGCGGCGCCAAAGTGGCCGGCACCGACGGCGCATCGCTCACGATCCCGCCGGGGGCGAGCGCAGTGGCGCTGAACATCACTGCGGTCACGCCGGACACGCCGGGCTTCGTCACCGTCTGGCCGTGTGATGTGGCCCGCCCCGACGCGTCCAACCTCAACTTCGGCACCGGTGGGGCGGTGGCCAACAGCGTGATCGCTCCGGTCGGCGCCAGTGGCAAGGTCTGCTTCTACTCGAACCAGGCGACCGACTTCCTCGTCGACATCACCGGTTGGTTCGCAGGGGACATCGGCGGCACCGAGACGTTCGTCGGGGCCACGCCCAAGCGTGTCATCGACACCCGAAACGGCATCGGCGGGCCGACCGTTCGCATCCCTGCCGGCGGCACGATCACGATCCCGCTCGCGGGCGCGGCCATGCGGCGTTCCGACGGGAGTTCCGAATCGATTCCGGCCAGTGCAACGGCCGTCGCGATGAACGTCACCGCCGTCCTGCCGTCCCAGGCAGGTTTCTTCACGGTGTGGCCGTGCGGTGCACCGAAACCCGTTGCATCGAACGTGAACTTCGCCGGCGGATCGGTCGTTGCCAACGGCGTCGTCACCTCGCTCGGGGCCGACGGATCCGTCTGCCTGTTCTCCGATCAGGAGTCCGACGTGCTCGTCGACGTGCTCGGCTGGTTCGGCGGCGGATCGACCCCGCCGTTCACCGGAGCGGTGCCGACACGTCTCGTCGACACCCGCAACGCGGTCGGCGGACCGACGGGCGTCGTCACGCCGGCCTCGCCCCGAGCCGTGCCGGTTCGCGGCGTGACCGTCAGGGTCGACGGCGTTGCCCAGCAGGTTCCCGCCGATGCTTCGGCTGTGGCGCTGAACGTGACGATGGTCGAGGCGCGGGCCGCCGGCTACGCAACGGTGTGGCCTTGCGGGAGTCCGATGCCCAACGCCTCCAACGTCAACTTCGGCCAGGGCGGCACCGCCGCGAACGGCGTGATCGCCCCGATCGGTGCCGATGGTTCCGTGTGCATCTTCACGAGCGCAGATGCGCACCTGATCGTCGACATCGCCGGTTGGTTCACCGGCGGCGCAGTCTCCGGCCTTCACGGGCAACGTCCCGAAGCGTCTCGTCGACACCCGCAACGGCATCGGCCCGGCACCGCGCTGACCGAGCTGCGCGACTCGGATTCCTCGGTCGTGCCGGGGAGCGAATAGCTTTCGCCGCATGGACATTTCTGGAGCAAGCGCAATCGTCACGGGTGGAGCATCGGGTATCGGAGCAGCGTCGGCTCGCATGCTGGCGGCCCACGGAGCCAAGGTCGTCATCGCCGACCTGCAGGAGGACAAGGGCAACGAACTCGCGGACGAGATCGGTGGCGCGTTCTGCAAGGTCGATGTCACCAACACCGACGACATCGTCAACGCCGTCGAGATGGCGAAGTCGATGGGTCCGGTCCGCGTGCTGATCAACTCTGCTGGTATCGGCTGGGCACAGCGCACGGTCGGCAAGGACGGCTCGCTCGAGTCGGCGGCCAACCTCGACGCGTTCAAGAAGGTCGTCGCGATCAACCTGATCGGCACGTTCGACTGCATCCGCGTCGCAGCCACCGCGATGAGCACCACCGAGCCGCTCGAACACGGTGAGCGCGGCGCGATCGTCAACATCGCATCGGTCGCTGCCTTCGACGGTCAGATCGGCCAGGCGAGCTACTCGGCGTCGAAGGGCGGCGTCGTCGGCATGACCCTTCCGATCGCTCGTGATCTCTCCGCTGTCGGCGTGCGCGTCAACACTGTGGCGCCCGGTCTCATCGACACGCCGATCTACGGCGAAGGTGATGCGAGCGAAGCATTCAAGGAGAACCTCCAGAAGGGTGTGCTCTTCCCGAAGCGCCTCGGCGATCCCGAGCAGCTCGCGTCGATGGTGCTCGAGTGCGTCACCAACAGCTACATGAACGCCGAGTCGATCCGCGTCGACGGCGGCATCCGCATGCCGCCGAAGTGACAGCGGGCTCGGGACGCGCCGGTCGTCGTCAGCTGAGCCCGACGATGAACGTGAACGCTGTGTCGTGGCTCGTTGCCGGACTGCCGTGCTCGCCTCGAACGGAACGGGTCGTCAGGCCGGCGTCGGCCACCATCTGAGCGAAGTCGTCCTGCTCGATCCAGTGGAGTGCCCACGATCGGTCGGCCACGTGGTGATCCTCCCCGTTGAGGAGTTCGTAGCGCAGCTGGGCCGTCTGGTTCCTTGCCGCTTCGTCGCGGACGACGTCGAGGACGGTCACGCGCATGATGACACCGTCAGCGGTCACGTGTTCTCGAACGTTGCCGATCCCCGAGTCAGCGGAGAGGCGCGGGACGAACAGCGGGATCACCGCGGAGCCCTCCGGATGGAGGTGTGCGGCAATTCGGTGGAGCGCTGCGCGTGCGGCCTCGTCGGTGGGGAGCAGATTGAACGTGGCGCCGGCAAGGTAGATCGATCGGTAGCGCCGGCCCAGGTCCATCTCCTCGAACGTTGCGTGATGCAGCGTCACCTCCAGGCCGAGACCGTCTGCGGCCGTTCGGCATCGGCGGAGCATGTCGGTAGACGAATCGAGGCCCTCGACGTCGAGGCCGCGCTGGAGGAGGCGCGAGCATCGGGTCGCCGTCACCGCAGCCGAGTTCGAGCGCTGGTTCGCCTGATCGCTCGACGAAGCGTGCGTACGGCTCGGGGTCGAACGTCTCGGAACGGAGATGCCGGTAGACCTCGGCCACGACGCCGGTGTAGAAGTCGGACGGGGCGATCGGGTCGGACGGCACGAGACCAGTCTGCACGGTCGCTCGAACCCCAGGTGATGGGCGAGTCACACAGCGGTGGCGGGTTCGCCCATCGCCTCGACCGACCACACCGCGACCGGGTCGTCGAACCCTTTCAGACTCCGACGACCCGCTGGCTGGACGGACAATCCGGCGCCATGTCCGGGTGGTTGATCGGTGAGCACCTCGCCGGGAACCGCTTCGCCCGTGAGGCGCGATGCCAGGTTGACGACAGAGCCGTAGTAGTCGCCGAGCCGGAACAACACGTCGCCGGCGCTGTACCCGCCGCGTGGCGCAACGGTTGGATCGGCGGCAACGCTGCGGATCAACTCGAGTGAGATGGTCGCCACGGTGGGGGCATCGCTCGCTGCGATCATCACTTCATCGCCGATGCTCTTGACGATGCGCCCACCATGGTCGTGCGCGATCTCGAACGCCCGGCGTTCGAAATCGTCGATGGTCGCGATCAGTTCGGACGGCTTGGAGAAGCGTGACATCGACGTGAATCCGACGAGATCGACGAACCCGACGGCCATGCGGACGACCTCTGGGTCGGCGATGCCGTGCTGTGCGACGCGTTGACGACGCACCGAGGTCCACATGTGGTGCCGGAAGACGGTGGGCAGCATGTCGCCCAGCACGAGGACGAGGGTCGACGCGGAACGCGTTCTGATCCGCCTCGGCGATGAGGTCGCGTGCGTCGTCTCGATGCTCCACGTCTTGGACGTAGGCCGCCACCGTTGCCTCGGCCAGGCGTGACAGTGCGCTTCCGGCGACCCGCAGGATCTGTGTCCCGACCGTCTCGATGATCCCGCTCGTGTCGTGCGCGATCAGCGAGACCAGGGCGACGTCGCCGTCACCGAAACCTGCCAGGTCGTCGACTCGGAGGCCGAGCCCCTCGTAGATCGCCCGCACATCGTCGCGTTCGCAGCCCGCCTGTCGGGCAACATCGTCGAGCGTGAGTTGCAGCCCTCCGGCGAGTTGCAGGTCGCCGGCGAGGCCGATCAGGTCGTCGTCGTTCAGATCCGAGATCTGGGCGTCGGTGGCGCCCAGTTTCGCCAGATGCGCCAGCAGTCGTGGTTCGGCCATCGCGCATGTTCGCACAGCCGAGAGGCCGCCCAGCGCGCATCGCCGGCCCGTACCGCCGGTGGTGATGAGCGAATCACGCAGATGTGGTGTGTTCGCTCATCGCTGAACGGGTGGGTCAGGTGGTGTAGTCGGCGTTGAAGCGGACGTAGGTGTCGCTGAGGTCGCAGCCCCACACGGTGGCCTCGGCGTCGCCGGTTGCGAGCGACACGTGAATGAGTACGTCCGCGCCACCCATGTACGACGACAGCCCGGCGAGGGCCTCGTCGTCGAGCAGACGTGGGTAGACCTCGGTGTCGCCGAAACGGATCACCACGGCGCCTTCGTCGATGTCGGTGTCGTCGCTGCACTTGCCGATCGCCATGGCCACCCGACCCCAGTTCGGGTCGCCGCCGTGGACGGCGGTCTTGACCAGCGGTGAGTTGACGATCGCCTTGGCGACCCGTTTCGCCTGCTCCACGTCGCGTGCCGCATCGACGTGCACTTCGATCAACGAGTTCGCTCCCTCGCCGTCGCGGGCGATCTGCTTGGTCAGGTCCAGTGCCACGTCGTACAGCGCAGCCTCGAACGCGTCGATGTCGACCGGGCCGGCAGCACCCGACGCCATGATCACCGACGAGTCGCTGGTGGAGGTGTCGGTGTCGATGCTGACGCAGTTGAACGTGCGGTCGACGACCCGCCGGAACGTGGCGTCGAGGTCGCCTGCCGAGAGCTCGGCGTCGGTGAACAGCAGCGAGATGTGCGTGGCCATGTCGGGCTCGATCATCCCGACGCCCTTGGCCATCCCGACGACGCGCGCGGTGCTGCCGGCGACCGTTGCTTCGGCGAGCTTGGGAACCGTGTCGGTGGTCATCATCCCCCGAGCCGCGGCGACCGCATCGTTCGACGTGAGCTCGTTGGGCACCGCATCGATGCCGGTGCGGATCCGATCGATGGGGTAGCGACGTCCGATCACACCGGTGGAGGTGACGACGACATCGGTTGGCTCGCAACCGATCCTTGCGGCGACTCGCTGTGCGACCTCGATGGCATCGGCGTGACCTTGCGGGCCGGTCGCCACGTTGGCGTTCTTGGAGATGACCACGACGGCACTGGCCTGACCGTCGGCCACTTGGGTGCGGCTGAGCGTCACGCTCGGGCCTGCGAAGCGGCTCTTGGTGAACACCGCCGCGACGGGCACGGCGCGCTCGGCGGCGATCACGACGAAGTCGTCGGTGTCGTCCTTGACGCCGATGTTGGCGACGTGGCTGTGGAAGCCGGCGGGCAGCGTGGTCATTCGGCCATCCCGTCCTTGATCGCCTGGAAGATCGATGCCATCGCATCGACCTGTCGGTCGTCGAGATGGTCGAAGATGTGACGACGGACGCTCGCCACATGATCGGGTGCAGCAGCTTCGAGCGCTGCGAGACCATTCGCCGTGAGCGTGGCCAGCATCACGCGCCGATCGTCGGTGGAGGCCTCACGAGTGACGTAGTTCGCCTTGACCAGACCGTCGAGGCGTCGGGTCAGACCGCTCGGCGACAGTTGCAGCAGGTCGGCGAGATCGCACATTCGCATCGAGTGGTCCTTCGCTTCGGACAGGTAGACGAACACCTGGTAGTCGCCGAGGGTGAGGCCGTGTTCAGACAGGTCCCGCTCGATTGCGGCGATGAGGTCACCGTAGGTCTCGATGTAGGTCCGCCAAGCGGCCATCTCCCGGTCGGTCAACCACTTCGTCTCCATGCATCAAACCTACCGAGCCCCCACAATTGTTGCGATGGTCAAAGGTCCCGATGAGTCCAGCTGGACGGGCTCAGGCGTCGGCGGGTCGGAAGTGCTCGGCGAGGCGATCGAGCGTGGCTTCGATCGCTTTGGCGTTGCGCTTGGGCACCCCGGTCAGCTTCAGCATGAGGGCACTCTTCGCTGGGCGCATGTCGAATTCTTCGGTCACCTCGGTGCCTCCGTCGACGGGACGCAAGCGATACCGCCAGATGTGGCCGCCCATGTGGCGCCAACCGATCAGCGACGGCTCGTCGAACTCGACCACGGTGTTGGTGATCTTGTAGGGCACACCCATCTTCATCGACATGCCGAACTCGGCGCCCATCTCCAACCGGGCGGGCGACTGGTCGTTGCTGTTGCGCACCGAGCCGGAGCCGTCGATCGTCGGGTGCTGCGCTGGGTCGGCGAGCAGGTCGAAGATCGCCTGCGGGTCCGCTGGAACGAACCGGATCCCTCGGACGACCTTGCCGTCGTCGCTGGTGTCGATGTCGTCGGGGTTTCCGTCAGTCATGTCGATCAGTCTGGCTGATCTCCGCTGCGACACCCAGACCGCATCGGCGGCCCGAGTACATCGCTCCCTGGATCGATGCGGTGTCGCGGTGGTCGCCGCACACGAATCGGCCATCGTCGAGGAGCACGCGGCGCTTCGGGTCGAAGGGTGGACGTTGCCGGGGCTGGCCGTGGGCGATCCGGTAGGTGGCGACGTGATCCCACGAATCGACCTGCGGGCCCCACCAGCCCCGCAGTTGGGTGCGGGCGTCGGTGTCGATCGACGGCCCATCGTGGCCGGGCAGTGCAGCGACCACCAGGTGCGAGCCTGCCGGCGCATAGCTCGGTGCCACGTTGCTCATCACCGCGACGTTCAACACCGGGCCCTGGCCGGTGCCGTCGAGCACCACCAGCTTGTCGTCGATCGGCGGCTCGGGAGCGGAGAAGTAGACCGCACCGACCGACTTCGACTCGACCGCAGGGAGATCGAGCAGCGACGCAGCTGCGGGACCCTCGGTGGCGACGACGACGGCGGCCGCCGAGATCGTCGACCCATCGATGGTGATCGACGTCGGCGACGTCGAGGTGACCGGCGAGCCGAGGTGAACCGAACCAGCGGGGAGTCGGTCGGCGAGTTGCCGGGGGATGGCCTGCATGCCGGCAGCGGGTACCGCCGAGTCGCCGTCGGCGAGCATCCGGAAGATGATGTCGAACATCCGCCGGCTGTCGGTGAGGTCGGGATCGAGTTGGATGCCGCCGACGAGGGGTCGGAAGAACCGTTCGATGATCGTGTCGGAGAACCCGGCATCGGCGAGCGCCTCGCGGGTGGAGGCGTCGTCGCTCTGGAGGAGACGGACCGGGTGCACGCGGCGCAGTCGATGGCGCAGCCATGCGATGCGAGCCTTGTCGAACGGTGAACCGATCGGTGCGCCCACGGTGGAGAGCGCAGTTGACGGCTTGCGGAACGGGTCGCCGACCACGGAGCCCTTGCCGTTGCGCCACACCAGGGCACCCGGGTCGAACGCCTGGAGATCGAGCGCTGCCATGTCGAGTTGGCGATGCATCTCGGGGTAGGCGGTGAGCGCCACCTGGAACCCGCGGTCGAGCTGGAATCCGTCGACGTGGTCGGTTCGAACCCGCCCGCCGACGCCATCACTCGCTTCGTACACCTGCACCGGGATCCCGGCGTCGTGCAGCGCCACCGCGCACGACAGCCCGGCGAGTCCGGCACCGACGACGGCGACGGGTTCGTCGGGTCGGGCGACCGGGGTGTTCACTTGCCGAGCAGCGCCCGGAGCGCGGTGGCCAGATCGGGGTGCTGGAACGTGAACGTCTCATCGGCGTCCAACACCGCAGGGAGCACCCGCTGACCGGAGAACAGCAGGTTCTGGGCCAGTTCGCCGCCGAGCAGCAGCTTCGGTCCGAACTTCGGGATCGGCACGAACGTCGGACGGCGCAGCACGTCGCCGAGCGTGTCGGTGAACTCGGCGTTGGTGACCGGCTTCGGAGCAGTGAGATTGACCGCCCCGGTCGTGTCGGTGTCGAGCAGATGGGTGATCGCGGCCACCTCGTCGTCGATCGAGATCCAGCTCTGCCACTGATCGCCCGAGCCCATCTTGCCGCCGAGCCCGAACTTGAAGAGTGGCAGTTGCTTCTTGAGCGCGCCGCCCTCGGCGGAGAGCACGATGCCCGTTCGGAGGTGGACGACGCGCGCGCCAGCATCTTCGGCGGCCTTGGTCGAGGCCTCCCACTGCACGCAGATGTCGGCGAGGAAGCCGTCGCCTGCAGCGGAGGTCTCGGTCAGTTCTTCGTCGCCTCGGGCGCCGTAGATGCCGATTGCCGAGCCGGACAGGAAGACCTCGGGGCCGTCGTCGGCTGAGGCGATCGCCTCGGAGATCAGCGTGGTGCTCTTGGTGCGGCTCTCGAGGAGCTCACGCTTGTAGTCGTCGGTCCAGCGCTTGTCGCCGATGCCGGCGCCGGCGAGGTGGACGACGGCGTCGATGCCATCGAGGGCGTGCGGGTCGAGGCGACCCTCGGCCGGCGACCAGGCGATGTCGGTCCCCGACGGAGTGCTCCGCACGACCCGAATCACCTCGTGGCCGAGCGATTCGAGGTGGGGTTTCAGGGCCGAGCCGATGAGGCCGGTCACTCCGGTGATGGCAACGCGCATGGTTCGAGCGTAGGAGCGATTTCGTCATCTCGTGAACAACTTCACCTCTCAGAGGCGAGAGAGTTCACGAGGTGAGGCTCAGGTTGCTTCGGAGATGATCTGGCCCAGCAGTTCCTCGTCGACGGCGCCGGCAACGAGTTCGGTGGAGCCGTCGGTGTTCACGACGACGAGTGCCGGCTGGTACGACACGCCGAAGCGATCGAACACGTCGCCGGGGTCGTCGCTGATCTGCGGGAAGGTCAGGCCGTGACGGTCGATGAAGTCCTGGAACGAGTCGTCGCTCCCGGTCCACGCCACACCGACGAAGTTGGCATCATCCTGGAATTGCACTGCAACCTCCTCGACCGAGGGGGCTTCACGGTTGCAGACGCTTCAAGTGGGCGCCCAGAACCAGAACACCGTTGGCTTGCCGGCTGCTGCAGCCCCGTCGAAGGTGCCACCACCGACCAGGGGTGCGGTGAACTGGAGCGCCTCGGGGACGACCACCGGTGCCTCGGTGGGCGTCGGCGCGTCGGTCGGGGCTGGTGCCGTGGTCGGCTCTGCCGGTGCCGCGGACGCCTCGGTGGGAGGCTCGGTGCCGGGCGGTGTTGTTGCGCCGACGGTGATCTCCGCTGGCGTCGCTGCCGGCAGCGAGTCGGCGGTGTCGTCTGATTCCGAAGCGCACGCAGTGGCCGCGAGCAGCAGCACGGTGGCTCCGATGGCGCCCAGTGCGGCGCGGCGTCGAGTCGATGTCACCGTCACAACGGTAGCGAGCCGACGGAGCCGGCGGGCGTCGGTGGTCACCGTGTTTCCCGAACTGTCAGGTTCTCGGTGGAACCGGGACCGTCGGCCCGGTGTGACAGCTGGGGGCGGTCCGTAGGCTCGGACGGCGATGAAGACCCGAACGCTGCTGCTGCTGTCGGTCGGCATGGGCCTGGTGATCCTGCTCGCGGGCGGTGTGCTGCTGTTGCAGCTCGCCAACGAGACCGCTGCGGTCGAGCCCGCCGAGGTCGGCGAGTCGGTGCAGGTCGGCGATGTCGATGTCACCGTGTTGGGAGCAACCGAGCAAGATCAGGTGTTCGCCGTCGACATCGAGGTCGGCGGGGTGGCCGACGACATCGACAGCTTCTCGCTGGCCACCGGTGACAATCGACTCGCACCGGTGCCCGCTGCCGCCGACGGCCGATGCACCGAGATCACGGTGGCCACCCAGCGCTGCCGCCTCGACTTCGACGTGAGCAGCTCTGACGCATCGAATCGGGTGCTCGTGCTGATTCGAGGCGATCAGCAACGCAACTGGGTGCTCGAAACACCATGATCGCTCTCACCTCTGGATGACGACACGACGATCGAACGCTACGGTGGCCCACGATGAGTGACCATTTCGACCTGGTGGTGATCGGTGGCGGTCCTGGTGGATACTCCGCCGCCTTGTATGGAGCGTCGGCGGGCCTGAACGTTGCCCTCGTCGAGAAGGACGCCCTGGGTGGCACCTGCCTCAACCGCGGCTGTATTCCCGCCAAGGCGTTCCTCGAGACCGCAGCGGTCAAGCGCCACGTCGACCACTCGAGCGACTTCGGTATCGAGTCCGGTGGCACGTCGACGGTCGACTTCGCTCGCACGCAGGCCCGCAAGCAGGGGATCGTCGATGGGCTCGTCAAGGGCATCGGCGCGATGTGCAAGGGCCGCAAGGTCGAGGTGTTCAACGGCGTCGGAGCGCTGGGCGCCAACCGCACCGTGCAGATCTCGATGGCCGACGGCTCGTCGGCCACGGTCACCGGCGATGCCGTGATGCTCGCCGCCGGTTCGGTGCCGCGATTGATCCCCAACTTCGAACGTGGGGGCCCGATCATGACCAGCGACGAAGTGCTCGACCTCACCGAGGTTCCGCAGCGTGTGGCGGTGATCGGCGGCGGCGCCATCGGCTGCGAGTTCGCGTCGACGTTCGCCGATCTGGGCAGTGAGGTCACGATCCTCGAGGGTCTCCCCAAGATCCTCCCCGGTCTCGACGCCGACCTCGCCAAGGTCGTCGAGAAGTCGTTCAAGAAGAAGAAGATCGCCATTCGCACCGGTGTGATGGTCAACGGCCACACACCCAACGCGTTCGGCGGCACCACGGTGTCGTTCGGCGACGGTGAGTCGGTCGAGGTCGATGCCGTCGTCGTGTCGGTCGGGCGTCGCCCGTTTGCGGACCAGCTCGGCCTCGAGGGCACGGGCGTCGTGGTCGACGAGCGAGGGTTCGTGCAGGTCGACGAGTACTGCCGCACCGGCGAAGCCGACGTCTACGCCGTCGGCGACCTGATCGCCACTCCGCAGCTCGCGCACGTCGCCTACGCCGAAGCGATCCTGGTGGTCAAGCAGGTGCTCGGCGAGTCGCCCATGCCCGTCGCGTACGACCGGGTGCCCTGGGCGATCTACTGCCACCCCGAGGTGGCGTGGGCCGGGCCCGACGAGGAGCAGGCACGCGCCGCAGGGCACGACGTGGTCGTGGCCAAGCATCCCTTCAAGTTCAACAGCCGTGCGATGATCCTCGGCGAGACCGAAGGCCTCGTGAAGATCATCGCCAAGAAACGCCCCGACGGTTCGGCCGGCCAGGTGCTCGGGGTCCACATGGTGGGCCCATGGGTCACCGAGCAGCTCAGCGGTGGTTACCTCGCCGTCAACTGGGAAGCCTCGGTCGATGAGATCGCCGAGTTCCTCCAACCTCATCCGAGCCTCTCCGAGCTGTTCGGCGAGACCGTGATGACGCTCACCGGCCGCAACTTCAACGGCTGACCACCGCCGACCCGACACGACCCATTCGACACGAGAAGCAGAGACACCACCATGGCAGACGTCACACTCCCACAGCTCGGTGAAACGGTCACCGAGGGCACGATCACCCAGTGGTTCAAGAACGTCGGCGACACCGTCGCCGAAGACGAGCCGTTGTTCGAAGTGTCGACCGACAAGGTCGACACCGAAGTGCCGTCGCCGGTCGCCGGTGTGCTCACCGAGATCCGAGTGCAGGAGGGCGACACCGTCGACGTCGGCACCGTGATCGCCGTCGTCGGCGATGCCGATGGGGCGGCACCCGCCGCGCCCGCCGCCGAACCCGAGTCGGCGCCGGAGCCGGCGCCGGCACCAGCACCGGCACCAGCACCGGCACCGGCACCAGAACCCGCACCGCGCCGGCTGTCGACGCCGCCACCGCCCCCTGCGCCGCCCGCACCCGCTGCGCCGGCGGCAACACCGGCGGCGGCCTCTGCCCGTTCTGCCGAGACCGCCCAGGCGGGCGACAATCGGTTGCTGTCACCAGTGGTGCGGCGGCTCGTCAACGAGCACGGTCTCGATCCCGATGCCATCACCGGTTCGGGCCCCGGCGGGCGGATCACCCGTGACGACGTCCTCGACCACATCGACGCCACCGGTGCCACCAGCCAGGGTTCGACACCCGCCCCAGCACCTGCTGCACCGGCCGGACCTCCTCCGGCAGCGCCGACACCGGCACCAGCACCGGGCCCTGCGCCCGCACCCGCCTCGGCGTCTGGCCCTGCCCCGAGTGCGGGCGAGCGCGACACGACCGTGCCGTTGTCGAAGATCCGTCGTCTGACCGGCGATCACATGGTGATGAGCAAGGCGACCAGCCCGCACGCCTTCAGCGTGGTCGAGGTCGACTTCGCCAACGTCGATGTCGTACGCGGCAAGGTCAAGTCCGAGTGGAAGGCCACTCACGGCTTCAGCCTCACCTACCTGCCCTTCATCGCTCGGGCGGTCATCGATGGTCTGAGCGAGTTCCCGCACCTCAACGCCAGCGTCGGCGAATCCGACCTGATCGTGCACAACTACATCGATCTCGGCATCGCCGTCGACCTCGACTACGACGGGCTGCTCGCCCCGGTCGTCCGCGACGCCGAAACGAAGCGGCTCGCAGCGATCGCGTCGGAGATCTCCGACCTTGCCGACCGGGCCCGCACCCGCAAGCTGAGCCCCGACGAGATCTCGGGGGGAACGCTTCACGCTCAGCAACAACGGCTCGGCCGGATCGGTGCTCACGATGCCGATCATCAACCAGCCGCAGGTGGCGATCATCTCGACCGACGCGATCGTGCGCAAGCCGGTGGTCACCAGTGGACCCGACGGCGGCGAAGCCATCGCGATTCACCCGGTCGGCAACCTGGCCATGAGCTGGGACCACCGGGCATTCGACGGCGCCTACGCCGCCCGGTTCCTCGCCCGGGTCAAGGAGATCCTCGAGACCAAGGACTGGTCGACCGAGCTCTGACGCTCGGCCATGTCGTGACCGATCCGCTCCGCGTCCGGTGGCTGGGGCGCGTGCCCTACCGCGAGGCGCTCGCGGTCCAATCGGCGCTCTTCGAACACGGCAGCGACCAGCACCTGTTGCTGCTCGAACACCCGCACGTGTTCACCCACGGCAAGCGGGCCGACCTCGCCACCAACCTGCGCTGCGAACCCGCAGCGGTCGGCGCTGAACTCGTCGCGGTCAAACGTGGCGGCGACATCACCTATCACGGGCCGGGCCAGCTGGTCGGCTACCCGATCGTCAATGTCGACAATCGGCTCGGTGCGTCCGACCACGTCTGCAACGTCGAGGGTCTGGTCATCGACGCCTTGGCCGAACTCGGCCTACCGAACGCGGGGCGCCTCGACGGTTTCGCCGGCGTGTGGCTCGACGTCGACCATCCCGACCCGGACGTGCACCCCCGCAAGATCTGCGCGATCGGCGTCCGGCTCGCCCACGGCCGGACGATGCACGGCTTTGCGCTCAACGTCACCACCGACATGGCGTACCTGCGCGAGCACATCGTGCCGTGCGGCATCGGCGACAAGCCGGTCACCTCGCTCGTCGAGGAAGGCATCGAGGTGTCGATGGATGAGGTGGTCGACGTGATCGCCCGGCTCGCTGCCGAACGGTGGGCCGACGGCGCAGTCGAACGTCAGGACGTCGCCTGGAAGCACGCCGTCGACGGTCGCGACCTGTCGGCGTTCTCGCGCGGAGAGGGCCCCGGAGCGCAGGTGAAGCTGGTGTCCGATCGAGCCGCTGCTCGGCTCGAAGCCGCAGGCGTCACCGAGGGCTTGTCGATCGAGACGCGCAAGCCCGAGTGGCTGCGCCCCAAGGTCGAACTCGGCGCCGGACGTGATGTCGCTGAAGAAGACGGTGCGCGACCTCGACCTCGTCACCGTGTGCGAGGACGCCGGCTGCCCGAACCTGTCCGAATGCTGGTCCGACGGCACCGCGACCTTCATGGTGCTGGGGGAACGGTGCACCCGGGCGTGCGGGTTCTGCCTGGTCGATACGAACAAGCCGCTCGCGCCGGCCGCTGACGAGCCGACACGGGTTGCCGAGGCGATCGACCGGATGGGTCTCGACCACGCCGTGCTCACCATGGTGGCTCGTGACGATCTCGCCGACGGCGGCATGGCCCACGTCGCGGCGTGCGTCGAGGCGATCCGTCTGCGCCGCCCAGCCACCCGGATCGAGACGTTGATCTCCGACGTCAAGGGTGACGAGACTGCGCTCGATCTGTTGCTCGCCGTCCGCCCGGACGTGCTGAACCACAACGTCGAGACCGTCGCCCGACTGCAGCGAGCGGTCCGACCGTCGGCCGGCTACGCCCGTTCGCTCGGCGTGCTCGCTCGGGCGAAGGCGACTGGACTCACCACCAAGACCGGCTTCATGGTCGGCCTGGGTGAGACCGACGCCGAGATCGCCGGGTTGCTCGCCGACCTCGCCGACCTGGGGGTCGACATCGTCACGATCGGGCAGTACCTGCGTCCGACGTCGCATCACCTCCCGATCGTGCGCTACGCCGAACCGGCCGAATTCGATCGGTGGAAGTACCTCGGCGAGTCGTTCGGGATCGGGCACGTCGAGGCGAGCCCACTCACCCGGTCGAGCTATCACGCCAAGGTCGCCGCCGAGTCGGTGGCGACTCCGGTCACGGTGTCCGCCCCGTCGATCTCGTGACGCGGTGGTCTCCGGAGCAGGTCGAGGCGATCTCGCCGTCGCCGGCCGCGCTGAGCGCGGCGAGGCCGTTGGTCACTGTGACGAGGTGGGCCGGTCTCGGGTGCGACGAACGTGCGGTGTGGGGTTCGTGCCGCGGGAGCGGAGCCGAGCCGTACGACTCGATGGTCGACCATGTCGGCGTCGTGTCCCGATGCACCTGCCCGAGCCGCCGCCATCCCTGCAAGCACGTCCTCGCTCTGCTGCTGTTGTGGACCAACGGCGACGTCCCCGACGCCACCGCCCCAGCGGGCGTCGCCGCCTGGCTGGAAACGCACTCACCACCCGCGAAGGTGTCCGACCCCCGAAGGGGGTCTGACACCACCCCAACCTCGAAGAGCGCAGCGCCGTCCCCGGCAGCCGACGGGAACAGCAGCAACGAGGTGCCAGCCAACCAGGTGCCAGCCGACGAGGTGCCAGCGGACGAAGGGACGCGGTCGAGGACGCCCCTCCAGACGAGACGCCGGACCGGGATCGGGCGCGTGACGAGCGGGTCGAGCGGATGTTCGCGGGCCTCACCGAACTCGATCGGTGGCTCGACGACCGGATGCGCACCGGTCTTGCCGACCCGGCGCTCGCGAAGTATTCGACGTGGGACGACCTTGCTGCCCGTCTGGTCGACGCGCAAGCCGGCAGTCTCGCCAATCGGATCCGGCGGCTCGCCGGCCTCGTCGGCGCCTCGCCCGACTGGCACAGTGACGTGCTCGCCGAACTCGGGCTGCTGCATCTGCTGTCGCAGGCGGGGCGCCGACTCGGTTCGCTGCCCGGCCCGCTGGCCGATGCCGTGGCGACCACCGTCGGTTGGCAGGTCCGTCAGGCCGACGTGCTCGCCGGTGTGCCCGACAGCGACACGTGGATCGTGGCGGCCCGCAGCGACACGCGGGAGGACCGCATCGAGGTGCGCCGCCACTGGCTGCGCGGTGCCACGTCGGGCCGATGGGCGCTGCTGCTGTCGTTCGCTGCGTATCGTCAGAGCCTCGACACGTCGTTGACGGTCGGCACCGCGGTGGCTGCCGACCTTCACCGCTACCCGGGGCCGGCGCTGCGTGCGCTGGTGGGTACCCGCCACGGCGAGCCGATCGAACCCGCTCGACCACCCGCCGTCGGTGTCACCGCTGCGTGTGACGAGATCGGAACGCTGCTGGTCGCCGAACCGTGGCTCGACCGGGTCCCGTTCACCGTCACCGCCTCGGTCGCCGTCGACGGCAATCGGTTCGCGCTCACCGACACCTCGGGCACGCTGCCGCTGATCGCAGCGGGCCGATCGCTCGCCACGCTGTTGGCGGTCGCCGGCGGCGAGACGGTCGACGTCACCTGCGAGTGGACGCCACACGGTGTCGTTCCGCTCACCCTCCACGTCGCCGACCGGTCGATCGACATCGGACCGCGTGCCGACGACTCGTTCGTGAGCGCCGCATGACGCACCCGGCGAGCAGATGCCCGGGGCCGCGGCGATGGTCTGTGGTCGGATCCGGGTGGGGCGGGTCACCCGTTCTGCAACGCAAACGTGGGTGGAGGTGACGGTGGGGGACGGTGCAACGGCGGCAGATCACTGGCGCGAGCTGGTTGCCGTGGCGATGCTCGGGACGGATCGACGCAACCCGCCCGAGCCGACGGGCGTGATCGCTGATCTCGTCGACGACACGGTCCGCTCCACGCCGTCGGAGCGGATGCTCGCCCAGGTGGCGGCGACGGTCGCCGTGCGCCGCGCCGGCGTGCTTCCCGGCCCGGCCCGTGCGCCGATCGCGGGTCCCGACGTCGGACGACCGGCCGGTCTGCGTGCCGGCTGCGGCCGATCGCTGGCACCACCTGATCTCGTCATGGCCGGTGCTCGAGGACGAGTGGATGCTGACGCTGCTGACCAACGGCTGGCGGGTGCCACCCGACCTCGTGCCGGAACTGCTCACCCGTCATCGCAGCGATCCGATCCGCCGGGTCCGCGCCGAGTTGGCCTGCGGACCGCTCGCCGGCTGGCTCGTCGGCCACCTCCCGGATCTGGCCGCACAGCGGCGCCGCGAGCTCGCAGCCAAATCCGTCGGCCGACGACATCGCCGAGTTGCCGCTCCTGCCGATCCCGCCCGACCTGGAACCGCTGCTGCACGCCGACGGCGGCCCCGTGGCCCGACAACTCGCGGGTGCAATCGACGCGGGAACGCTCGTCCACGCCCACCGGGCCGTGTTGATCAACCTGGTCGCTCGCATGCGCCCCGATGCGCTCGGCGACGTTGCGGCGGCACTCGAAGCCGTCGACGGTGGTTCGGTCGGGTTTGCGTTGGCGTCGGTGCTCGCCGACCTCGCACGACACCCGCGAGCGCATGCTCGACGAACTCTCGGTCGGCTGACCCCAGCGAGCGATGAGCGAACTGGCCGTATGCGGTGGCTTCGCTCATCGCTCGGCACGCTGAGGCGCGAACTACGTGACACCCGATGGGTAGCGTCACCGTCGATGAGTGCAACGGTCCCTTCCGGCGACGTCCTGCGTCCGCACGCCGAGCACCAGTACGCGGACGAACTGTCGGTGCTCGCCGCACTCGACGACCGCGAACGCCCGCCGGGTTGGCAGCTGTCGCCGTGGGCGGTCGTGCGATACCTCCTCGGCGGTGAGCTGTCCGACGGCACGGTGATCTCGCCGAAGTACGTCGGCCAGCAACGACTGATCGAGATCGCCGTGGCCACGCTGGCCACCGACCGGGCGCTCCTGCTGTTGGGCGTGCCGGGCACGGCGAAGACCTGGGTGAGCGAGCACCTCGCCGCAGCGATCAGCGGCGACTCGACACTGCTCGTCCAGGGCACCGCCGGCACCACCGAGGAGACGTTGCGCTACGGCTGGAACTATGCCCGCCTGCTCGCAGAAGGTCCCAGTACGGCTGCGCTCGTCCCCGGCCCGATCTACCGGGGGATGGAGCGTGGAGCGATCGTGCGCGTCGAGGAACTCACCCGCATGCCGCCCGAGGTGCAGGACGCGCTCGTGACCGTGCTGTCCGAGAAGGTGCTGCCGGTGCCCGAACTCGACACCGAAGTCGCAGCCGTGCGCGGCTTCAACGTGATCGCCACCGCCAACGATCGTGACCGCGGCGTCAACGACCTGTCGAGCGCACTGCGTCGTCGCTTCAACACCGTGGTGCTCCCGCTGCCGGCCACGATCGACGAGGAGATCGCCATCGTCAGCCGGCGCGTCGGCGAACTCGGTGTGGCGCTGGCGCTGCCCGAGGTTCCGGCAGCCGCCGACGAGATCCGTCGCGTCGTCACCGTGTTCCGCGAGCTCCGCTCCGGGCTCACCGAGGACGAGCGCAACAGCGTCAAGATCCCGACCGGCACGCTGTCGACAGCCGAAGCGATCTCGGTGGTCACCAACGGTCTCGCCCTCGCAGCACACTTCGGTGACGGCGAGCTGCGATCCACCGATGTCGCTGCCGGCATCGTCGGCGCAGTGGTGAGCGACCCGGTGCACGACGGCGTCGCGTGGCGTGAGTACCTCGAAGCCGTGGTTCGTGACCGCCCCGGATGGGACGACTTCTACGACGCCTGCCGCGCCCTCGACGCGTGACCATCCACCTGCTCGGCATCCGCCACCACGGTCCGGGCTCGGCCCGCTCGGTGCTGCGCCGCGCTCGACGAGGTGCAACCCGACATCGTGCTGGTCGAGGCGCCCGCCGATGTCGACTCGGCACTGCAGTGGGTGGGCGCCCCGGGCCTGGTCCCCCCGGTCGCACTGCTCACCTACGTGCCCGCGGAGCCCGGGCGCGCCGCATTCGCCCCATTCGCCACGTTCAGCCCCGAGTGGCAGGCGATCTGCTGGGCCAACGACGTCGACGTCGAAGTGCACGCCATCGACCTGCCGTTGGCGGTCACCCTCGCGGCGGTCGGCGACGATGATGCTTCGCTCGTCGCCGAGTCGGCGCCGCCCGACCCGTTGCGCGAGCTCGCAGCAGCTGCCGGCGACCCCGATCCCGAACGATGGTGGGAGGACGTCATCGAGCACCGAGGCGACGGCGCGCCGGCGTTCGACGCCGTCGCCGAGGCGATGTCGGCCGCTCGCGACGGATTCGTACCGACGCAACGCGAGCTGCAACGCGAAGCGCACATGCGTCGAGCGATCCGCGCTGCTCGGCGGGCCGGTCACACCGACATCGTCGTGGTCTGCGGGGCCTGGCACGTACCGGCGCTCGACATCGATGCTCCGGGGGTGCCGAACGCTTCGACCGACACCGCCACACTGCGCGGGCTGCCCAAGGTGAAGACGGCGGTGGCCTGGGTGCCGTGGACGCATCGTCGGCTGGCTGCCGGATCGGGATACTCCGCCGGTGTCGAGAGCCCTGGCTGGTATCGCCACGTCTTCGATCATCCGGGCAGCGACGGGGTCGCACGCTTCTTCGTCGACGCAGCGCGTCTGGTGCGTGAACGAGGTGGCGCTGCGTCGCCCGACCATCTGATTGCCGGCACCCGGCTCGCCGAGTCGTTGGCGGCGATGCGGGGACGACCACGGGTCGGATTGGCCGAGGTGCTCGATGCCGCCGACGCCGTGATGGGCGGACTCGACCTGGTGCAGCGCGAGTTGGTCGTCGGCGATCAGCTCGGCACGGTGCCCGAATCGGCGCCGCAGGTGCCGCTCGCTCGCGATGTCGCCAGAGCGCAGAAGTCGGCGCGACTGCCCCCTCGGGCAGAGGCCGCAGTCGTCGAGGTCGACCTGCGGACGCCGACGGGTCTACGCAAGTCGCATCTGCTGCACCGGCTCGTGGTGCTCGGTGTGCCGTGGGGCTCGGTGGTCGAGGGCCGAGGTTCGTCGGGCACGTTTCGCGAGACCTGGGAAGTGCAGTGGGATCCCGAACTGTCGGTGCGACTGATCGAGCGGGCCGGCTACGGCACCACGCTCGAGTCGGCTGCTTCGGCTCGGCTGCTCGAGCGGATCGCAGGTGCAACCGGCATCGTCGAGTTGGTGGGCATCATCACCGCGTCGCTCTTCGCGAACCTTCCGCAGGCGGTCGAGCCGGCAGTCCAGCGCCTCGCCAGTCGGGCGGCCACCGACCCGGATGTCGGTCGGCTCCTCGACGCGCTGCCGGCGTTGGCCGAGGCGCTGCGCTACGGCGACGTCCGCGCCACCGATGCCGGCGCACTCCGCGAGGTCGTCGACGGCCTCGTCGTGCGGATTCTCGCCGGTGTCGTGGCATCGGCGCGCTCGCTCGACGACGAAGGTGCAGCTGTCCTGGTCGAACGCCTCACCGGGTTGCAGGGGGCGCTGGCGGTGCTCGACCACCCGGCGCGCCGTCACGGACTCCCCATCGTGCTGGTCGAACTGACCACCGGTGCCGGGCACGGGCTGGTCCAGGGCCGCTCGGCCCGGCTGCTCCACGACGCCGGGGTGTGGTCGGCCGATGCGGTGCAGCGCCGGTTCTCGCAGGCGCTGTCGGCCGGTACGCCACCAGCCAGCGGCGCAGCGTTCGTCGAGGGGTTCCTGGCCGGTTCGGGATCGGTGCTGCTCCACGACGCCGAGCTGCTCGCCGTACTCGACGGTTGGGTGTCATCGCTGCGCCCGGACGCGTTCGACGATGTCGTGGCACTGCTGCGGCGCACGTTCGGAGCATTCGAAGCGGCCGAACGTCGCCAGCTGATGCGATTGCTGATGGGCTTGGGTGTCGAGCGAGTGAACGGCTTCGGTGCCGACGTCGATCCGGCGCGCGCCACTGCAGCGCTGGCCACGGTGCGGCACATGCTCGGCCTCGCGCTCGTCGGGTCCGCCGCCGACGCGTCCCCACCCGACCCGAGCGTCCGGAGTGGTCGATGACTGCGCAGCCGACGGTGTCGGAGGTCGAGCGGCGTCGCCGCTGGCGGCTGCTGCTCGGTCCAGCGGTCGACGACGTGTGGACTGACGCCGACAGCCAAGCGGCGCGTGACCAGCACGGCGCCGGCGATGCTGATGCAGCCGAGGGCGATGGGGCCGATGGCGACGGGTCGACCGCGACGGGGCCAGTGGGGGAACGGAGCTGACGGGGCCGATGGGGCGAACGGTGATGGCGGAGTCGGCGCATCCGCTGCGCCGGCTGCGGCGTCGAGCGGTGGGTCGACGGGTCCCGGACTGCGCGGTGACGATCGTCGGATCGATGCTGCGCTCGGCGCGCTGTACGACCGTGGCGAGGCGGCCGGTCGAGGCACGGGCCGCAGCGGCGGGCTGAGTCGGTCGAAGCCCTCGGTGATGCGATGGTTGGGGGACATCCGCCGGTACTTCCCGACCCCGGTGGTGCAGATCCTGCAGCGCGACGCTGTCGAACGTCTCGATCTGCGCCAGCTGCTCCTCGAACCCGAACTGCTCCAGAGCGTCGAGCCGGACATCCATCTGGTCACCTTGCTCGTCGAACTCAACCGTCACCTCCCCGACGAGACTCGAGCGACCGCCCGCCAGGTGATCGCCCAGGTGCTCGCCGATCTCGAACAACGCTTGTCCGACCACACCCGCCAAGCCGTCAGAGGAGCGCTGTCGCGTTCGGCGCGCACCCGGCGACCGCGACCCGGCGACATCGACTGGCCCACCACGATCGCCGCCAACCTGCGGCACTGGATCCCGGAGCATCGCACGGTCGTGCCGGAGCGGCTGGTCGGCCACGGGCGTCGCCAGCGCAGCCTCGCCCGCGACGTGATCATCGCGGTCGACCAATCGGGTTCGATGGCCGACAGCGTGGTCTACGCGTCGCTGTTCGGTGGCGTGCTCGCCCAACTCCCAGCGCTGCGGACGTCGTTCGTTGCGTTCGACACGGCGGTGACCGACCTCACCGCCTCGCTCCACGATCCCGTCGAAGTCCTGTTCGGGGTGCAGCTCGGCGGCGGCACCGACATCGCCAACGCGCTCACCTACTGCCAACAGCTGATCGAACGGCCGCGTGAATCCGTGCTGTTCCTGGTCAGCGACCTCTACGAGGGCGGAAGCGCCGAGGTGATGCGGCGACGCGTGCACGAGCTCGTCGAGTCCGGCGTCGTCGTCATCGTGGTCCTGGCACTCAGCGACGACGGAACGCCCGCCCACGATCACGATCACGCAGCCGCGCTCGCCGTGCTGGGCGCCACGGTGCTGTCGTCGACGCCCGCCGAGTTCCCGGCGATCCTTGCGGATGCATTGCGGTGATCCGACGTCTCGGGCACTAGCGTTTGTGCACCATGGGTCAGTTGGTCGCCGTCACCGAGAAGCCGAGTTCGACACGCGGAGTCGTTCGCTTCGAGATCAATCGCAGCCTGTCCGGGATGGGCCACGAGCACTTCGAGTCGACGGCCGACGCCTGGGGGAACACCCCGTCGGACGAGCTGGCCCGACGGATGTTCGCCACCGGGCAGGTCGACGCCGTGCACGTGTACGGCAACATCATCACCGTCGACCTCGAGAAGGGCCACGATTCCGAGGGTCTCGCCGACATCATCCGCGAGATGTACCAGTACTGGAAGCCCGGGGTCGAGCCGCCGAGTTTCGAGGACCTGCAGCCCGAGGAGCCCGAAGCAGCTCCCTCCGGCGACGGTGGCGGCGGCGGCGCCGAGCTGTCGGAAGCAGCCAAGCGGGTTCCTGCGCACCTGCTCGATCGGAGTCGGTTGGGCCGCGAGCGCTGGAACGCCAAACAGGGCTGACGCGCAGGCGAAGACATCGCGAGCACGGTTGGGCGCGCTCGGGTGTGGTGGGCCTAGCGTCGAGAAGCCAGTGATGGCTGGGGACCTCACATGACCGACGCTGTACTCACGCTGCAAGAAGTTGCCGACGAACTCGGCGTCCACTACATGACCGCGTACCGCTACGTGCGGTTGGGGGTGCTGGACGCGGCGAAGTCCGGCGGTGTCTGGCAGGTGCAGCGGTCGGCGGTCGATCGATTCCGAGAGCAGGCAGCGTCGGCCGGGAGCGGCCCGTCGGGCAAGGTGGCCGCCCGGAACCGCAAGGCGCCGTGGTCGGCTCGGCTCGAATCGCGTCTCGTCGCCGGTGACGCCCCAGGCAGCTGGAGTGTGATCGAAGCCGCGATGGCAGCGGGCGCCGAGCTCGACGAGATCTATCTCGAGGTGTTGACGCCGGCAATGGTGAGCATCGGTGAGCGCTGGGCGGCGGGGGAACTCGACATCTCGGTCGAGCATCGAGCGACCGGGATCGCCATGCGCATCGTCGGCAGGATCGGCCCCCGGTTCACCCGGCGTGGCCGAGCCCGTGGTGTCGTGGCCCTCGGGGCGCCGTCCGGCGAGTTTCATGCGTTGCCGGTGGCGATGCTCGGGGACCTGTTGCGGCTGCGTGGCTGGGAGGTGTCGGACTTCGGTGTCGACATGCCGAGCGAGTCGATCGCGCACGTGATTCGCGAGACCAGCGACCTGTTGGCGGTCGGTCTCTCGGCGATGTCGGAGGACAACCTGCCGGCGCTGGCCGAGGCATGTGCCGCTGCACGTGCCAGCCGACCCCGAGGTGCTGGTGGTGGTCGGCGGCCACGCAGTGCTCGACGATGAGCATGCGCTGGCGCTCGGTGCGCACGCCCGCGCCGCCGGAGGCGAAGAGATGCACGAACTGCTCGCCGCCCACGCCGCCGCCCACTGACCTGTTCCCCGTGCCCAGGGCAGCGGGAACCCTGACCTGGTTCCCGGGCGTTCCCGCGTGCCAAGTGTTCCCCGTGCCCAGGGCAGCGGGAACCATGGCTCGATCCGGTGGCAGCACGAACACATGTTCGATACCATGGGCGCGATGGAACTTGCTGTGGAGCCCTCGGTCGATCTCGTCGCTCTGGCCGAGCGTGTGTCGCCGCTGTCATTGGCGCGTGAGCGCACACTGCCGGTGGCAGAAGACTTCGCCGAACTCTTCGTCGAGGGTGGTCTGGTCAGGGGCCGTTCGTTCGCCTGCTCCGGCCCGGCCGCGACCTCGTTGGCGTTGGCGTTGGCCGCTCCGGCGGTGGCTGCGGGTTCGTGGCTGGCAACGATCGACGTGCCCACCCTCGGCCTCGATGCAGCCAGTGAGTTCGGTGTTGCACTCGAGCGGGTGGTCGCCGTGCACACCGGAGAGCAGCCCGACCAGCAGGCTGCTCGGTGGCCCGATGTCGTCGCAGCGGCAGCCGACGGCTTCGACCTGCTGATCACGAGAGTCCCGGCCACGGTGTCGTCGGCAGCGGTCCGCAAGGTTGCCACCCGCCTGCGTCAGCGTGACGTGGTCATGCTGGTGCTCGGCGATCCGGGAACGTTGTCGTGCGATGGTGTGCTCGATTCCCATGCTGTCGAATGGGCAGGGCTCGGTGTCGGTCACGGCCACCTGCAGCATCGGCGACTCGTCGTCGAGGCGTCTGGTCGTCGTCTGCACGGCCGGCGCCGATGCCGGCTTGCGCTGCCGGGATGAGTCGAATGGATCAGGTAACGCCGCCGCGCATCGTGTCGATCTGGTTCCCCGACTGGCCGGTCACTGCAGCGGGGTTCGGTGCTGACGTGGCCGCCGCGGTGATGGGGGCGAACCGGGTGGTGGCGCGCACCGAGGCCGCAGCGGTCGACGGCGTGGTCATCGGGCAGCGGCGGCGCCAGGCCCAACGACGTTGTCCCCATCTGACCCTGGTCGACCGCGATGCCGATCGCGACGCCCGCGAGTTCGAGCCGCTGGTGCGCGCTGTCGCCGAACTCTCCCCGCGTCTCGACGTGATCGAGGCGGGTTGGATCAGCCTCCTGGCCCGCGGGCCCTCACGATACTTCGGAGGTGACCGGTCGTTGGTCGAGCAACTCGGCGACGTGATCGGTTCCGAATCGGCATCAACGGCGGGCATTGGTGTCGCCGACGGCCGGTTCGCCTCGAGTGTGGCCGCTCGGCTGGCGGTACGACGCCGCGAGCCGGTCATCGTCGAGCCGGGTGCATCACCGACGTTCTGCGCCGACCTTCCGATCGGGTGGCTGCAGACCCTCGGGTGAATGCGACGCCGAGCTGGTCGAGCTGTTCGGTCGACTCGGGCTGCGTCGCCTCGGCGATCTTGCTGCGCTTCCGCCTGCCGACGTGCTCGGCCGGTTCGGCCATCCGGGCGTGCACGCACACGCACTGGCCTCGGGCGCCGATGTTCGGCCGGCGAGCACGACCGATCCGGCGCCCGAGCGTCGTCTCGATCAGGTGCTCGACGATCCAGCAGCACAGTCGAGTGCAGTGGTCTTCATCGCCAAACAGCTGGCCGACGAGCTGGCTGCGACGCTCGGCGCCGATGGTCGGGTGTGCACCCGGCTCGTCGTGGTGCTCGAATCCGAACACGGTGAGCGCTCCGAGCGGTCGTGGTATCGGGCGAGCGGGCTCTCGGCGCAGGCGATGGTCGAACGGGTGCGTTGGCAGCTCGATGCATGGGTGAACCTGCCGCGGGGGAGCGAGGAGGAACTCACGGGTGGGGTCGTGTTGGTCAGGCTCGTCCCCGACGAGGTGCGCGCCGACGACGGGGTCCAGCTCGGGCTGTGGGGTGGACAATCAGAAGCCGACCGGCAGGCCGCCAGGGCGATTGCTCGCCTCACCACGCTCACCTCCGACGACGCGGTGACCGTGCCGGTGTGGAACGGTGGGCGCCTGCCAGCCGACCGGTACCGGTGGGTGTCGGCGGCCATGGTCGACCTCGACCACCGGGCGAGAGCTGTCTCGTCGGCCGGCACGGGGAGTGGACCGACCGGCCCGTGGCCGGGGACGTTGCCGTCGCCGTCGCCGGCCAGCGTGTTCGCCCAGCCCCACCCTGCGATGGTCCTCGACGAGCACGGTGATGCGGTGCAGGTCAGCGCCCGCGGCGTCGTGTCGGGGCAGCCCTCGGTGCTGGTGTTGTTGACCGGCGATGACACAACGGGATGGCGACGTGGCCGATCACGGTCGATCGTTGCCTGGGCAGGGCCGTGGCCGATCGAAGAGCGGTGGTGGGAGCCCGAGCGGCATCGACGCCTCGCCCGGTTCCAGGTGGTCACCGACGATCACGACGGGTTCCTGGTGGTCGCCGAACACCAACGCTGGTGGGTCAGCGCCCGCTACGACTGAGGTCGCTCAGATCGCTCAGAGACTCAGGTTGCTCAGACGACTGCGGCGAGGCCGAACGAGTGCGACAGCTCGAGCTGGTCGGTCACGTCGTTGGCGAGGCGGAACCCGACTCCACGAACGGTGTGGATCACCTTGATCTCCGGTGCGGCCTTGTCGAGCTTGCGGCGCAGGTTCGACAGATGGACGTCGACGACGTGGTTGTCGCCCACCCAGGTCGGGCCCCACACGGCGTCGAGGAGGTCTTCTCGAGTGCACACCTCGGTCGGGCGGCGGCAGAGCTGTTCGAGCAATGAGAACTCGATGCGGGTCGTGGCGACTTCTTCGGCGTCGACGCGGACCTCGCGGCGGCCGAGGTCGATGGTGAGCGGTCCGAGATCGAGCACCGTGGTCAGCGCCGTCTCGGGGCGACCGTGCATCTGGCGCGGGCGCCGCAGCAGTGCATGGCATCGTGCGGAGAGCTCCTCGGGGAGGACGGGCATCGACACCGCGTCGTCGGCGCCGGAGTGCAACATGGCGGCGCGGGTGCGGTGCGCTCCTTCCTCGGTGATGCACAGCAGATACTGCTCGCTCGAGTCGCGCAGGCGCTCGTAGAGCGGACGACCGTCGGAAGCCCGGAGTCGGGAGCAGACGATCAGGACGTCGGGGGAGAACGACTCGGCGAGCATGATCGCAGCGTCGCTGTCGGTGGGTGCGCTGACGCTGAAGCCCGCTGACCGAAGCCCGGCGACGCTGACCCGACGAAGGTCGGGGTCGTCGACGGCGATCAGGATGCGAGGTGCAGTGGTGATGTCGTTGTCCATGGATGTGATCCGCCAGTTCCGCCCAGTTCGGGGAGTGAGTTGTGTGCCTGGATGAGGTATCGGCAGGAACCTGACGAACTCAAGAAGAAATCGAAGAGAAATCACATGGGTGTAGTTCCCGTCGTCCCTGCTACATCTGGGTGATGCACGACGCCCAGGTCCATCAACGGATTCGCGCCGATGTGGCGGCTCGCCGACCGGTCGACGAACGCGAAGCAGTGTCGATCGGACCGGTTCCTGGCGGCGTTCGATGCGCTGGCGGCGCCTCTCGACCAGGAGTCGGATCTCACGCACGTGACCGGGTCGGGCATCGTCGTGGGGTCACGGGGCGTGGTGCTGCTCGAGCACAAGCGACTGGGCATCTGGCTGCAACCCGGCGGCCACATCGACCCTGACGAGACTCCGTGGGATGCGGCACTGCGGGAGAGCCGGGAGGAAACCGGCCTGCGAGGTGTCGTTCGCCGGGCCGGTCGACAGTGGTGGTGTCCCGGAGTTGATCCACGTCGACGTGCACGAGGGCGGTCGTGGTCACACCCATCTCGATCTGCGGTACCTGATCGACGGGGGCGACGCCGATCCCGGACCCGCCCGAAGGTGAGAGCCAGCACATCGACTGGTTCGAGTGGCATGCCGCGGTCGACCGCGCCGACCCGGGCCTCCGCGGCCTCCTCGACGCGCTCGCCCCCTGACCGCCGACGTCCCGAAAAATGTGCGGATCGTGCCGCTGAGCGCACGATCTCGCGCACATTTCGGACGGCCATCGCCGCCGCACCCGAAATGTGCGCAGATCTGCCCGCGGGTGACGCACCGGTGCGCATTTTTCGGGTTGGGGGTCGGGTGGGTGTGGGGAGGTGGTGGAGTTGGGGGTTGCGGAGAGCGAACAGATGTTCGATACTGGACGCGATGGGGTTCAACAACCCGTCCTGGTCATGGAGCGAACTGGAAGCAACCCTCTCGGGGACCGCAGGCCGTGACGGGCGCGCCCCGGGCAGCCCCTCGTGGAACGCCGGCGGCGACGGCCCGGCCTGGGGTCGCAAACGTCAACCGTTCGAAGCGCCGGGCTTGGTGCGACCGTCCGGCACCGTGCCGTACGCGGAGTTGCACTGCCACTCGAACTTCTCGTTTCTCGACGGCGCCTCGCACCCCGAGGAACTGGCCATCGAGGCGGCTCGCCTCGGGCTGGAGGCGTTGGCGATCACCGACCACGACGGCTTGTACGGGGTGGTCCGGTTCGCCGAGGCGGCCAAAGCGGTCGGCCTCGCGACCGTGTTCGGCACCGAGATCACGCTCTCGCCGCACGACGCTCGGGTTGCCCGATCGGAGGCCGACACGCTCCGCCAGGTCGCCACGGGCATGGTTCCCGACTCTCATGCCCCCGATCCTGGCGGCACGCACCTCGTCGTACTCGCCGACGGCCCGGCAGGCTATGCCCGCCTGTCGCGGGTGCTGAGCACCGGACATCTGGCGGGCGAGAAGGGGGCGCCGCAGTTCTCGTTCGGCGACCTCGCCGACACCGTCGCCGGGCATGCATGGGCGCTCACCGGCTGCCGCAAGGGAGCGGTGCCGGCAGCATTGGTCTCCGAAGGCCCCGCTGCGGCGCGCCGCGAGCTCTTGGGACTGGTCGACGCGTTCGGGCGCGACCGGGTACTGGTCGAGTTGTGGGATCACGGCAATCCGCTCGACACCGCTCGCAACGATGCGCTGGCCGAACTTGCCGCTCGCGAGCGTGTCGAGTGCGTGGCGAGCAACAACGTCCACTACGCCACCCCCAACCAGCGACGGTTGGCCACGGCGCTCGCAGCGGTGCGAGCGCGCCGCAGCCTCGATCAGATCGATTCGTGGTTGCCGGCCGCGGCGGGAGCGCACCTGCGTTCGGGCGCTGAGCAGGAGCGGCGGTTCCGTCGGTATCCGGGTGTGGTCGAACGAGCCGCCGAGATCGGTCGAGCGGCGGCATTCGACCTGTCGCTGGTGGCGCCGAACCTCCCGCCGTTCCCGTGTCCGTCCGGCGCTGATGGCAGCCCGATGAGCGAGATGGAGTTCCTCCGCCGGGTGACCGAGGACGGTGCGCGCCGACGGTATGGCGAGCGGCCGACGCACAGTGAGGATCTGTCGTTGCGGGCCCGTGCCTGGAAGACGATCGACCGCGAGCTGGCGCTGATCGAACAGCTCGACTTCGCCGGCTACTTCTTGATCGTGTGGGACATCGTCGAGTTCTGCCGTCGGGCCAACATCTTCTGTCAGGGTCGGGGAAGCGCAGCGAACTCGGCGGTGTGTTACGCGCTCGGCGTCACCGCCGCCGATGCGGTGTCGCTGGGCTTGCTGTTCGAACGGTTCCTGTCGCCTGAGCGTGACGGCCCGCCCGACATCGATGTCGACATCGAGAGCGACCGGCGCGAAGAAGTGATCCAGTACGTGTACGAGCGGTACGGACGCCACCACACCGCCCAGGTCGCGAACGTGATCACGTACCGTGCCCGCTCGGCGGTGCGCGACATGGCCAAAGCACTCGGGTTCGAGCCGGGCCAGCAGGATGCCTGGTCGAAGCAGGTCGATGGGTGGGGTGGGGTGGCGTCGACCGCAGCGCAGCCCGACTGCTCGATCCCCGCACCGGTGCTGGAGTTGGCGCTCGAGGTCGAGGATGCGCCACGCCACCTCGGGATCCACTCGGGCGGCATGGTGATCTGCGATCGGCCGGTGATCGAGGTGTGCCCGGTCGAGTGGGCCCGGATGGACAAGCGGTCGGTGCTGCAGTGGGACAAGGACGACTGTGCCCGCACCGGCCTGGTCAAGTTCGATCTGCTCGGACTCGGGATGCTCTCCGCGCTGCACTATGCCGTCGACCTGGTGCGCGAACACCGTGGCTACGAGATCGACCTCGCAACGATTCCGCAGGACGACGACGTGTACGGGATGCTCTGTCGGGCCGACACCGTCGGGGTGTTCCAGATCGAGTCACGAGCGCAGATGGCCACGTTGCCGCGCCTCAAGCCTCGCCGGTTCTACGACCTGGTGGTCGAGGTGGCGTTGATCCGGCCGGGTCCGATCCAGGGTGGGTCGGTGCATCCGTACATCCGTCGTCGCAACGGCCTCGAGCCGATCACCTATCTGCACCCGCTGTTGGAGAACTCGCTCGGCAAGACGCTCGGTATCCCGCTGTTCCAGGAGCAGCTGATGCAGATGGCGATCGACGTGGCCGGGTTCACCCCGGCGGAGTCAGACGAGCTTCGCCAGGCGATGGGTTCGAAGCGTTCGGCGCGGCGAATGGAGCGGTTGAAGCAGCGGCTGTATGCGGGGATGGCCGAGCGGGGGATCACCGGCGACATCGCGGACGAGCTGTTCATGAAGATGAAGGCGTTTGCCAACTACGGCTTCCCCGAGTCGCACTCGGTGAGCTTTGCCTACCTCGTGTACGCGTCGTCGTGGATCAAGTATCACGAGCCGGCGGCGTTCTGCGCGGCGCTGCTCAACGCCCAGCCGATGGGGTTCTGGTCGCCGCACACGTTGGTGCGCGATGCCCGCCGTCACGGTGTCGTGGTGCACACCCCCGATCTCAATGCGTCGCTGGCGGGGGCGACGTTGGAACCATGTCCCGAATCGGAGGGTGGTGTTGCGGTGCGGTTGGGGATCGGATCGGTACGCGGGATCGGCTCGGAGTTGGCCGAGGAGATCGAAGCCACTCGCAAGGCGGGTGGGCTGTTCGCCGACACCGAGGATCTCGTGCGGCGGGTGCCGGCGTTGACGCTCGTCCAACTGGAAGCGATGGCCACCGGTGGGGTGTTCGGTGAGTGTTTCGGCCTCGACCGGCGCATGGCGTTGTGGACCGTGGGCGCGACGGCACAGTCACGGCCTGGTCGTCTGCCAGGAATCGTCACCGGCGACGACGCGCCACGACTGCCGGGGATGACGCCGGTGGAGGAGGCGGTTGCCGATCTCTGGGCCACCGGTGTGTCACCCGACGGGCATCCGACAGTCTTCGTGCGTGACGAGTTGACCCGGCTGGGTGTGCTGACCTCTGCGCAGCTGTGGGATCCCGAGCCGGGCTCGATCGTGCAGGTCGCCGGGGTGGTCACGCATCGTCAGCGTCCGATGACCGCGCAGGGCGTGACGTTCCTCAACCTCGAAGACGAGACCGGCTTGATCAACGTGGTGATCTCGAAGGGGTGCTGGGCCCGGTTCCGGAAGGTCGCGGAGAAGCACCGGCGATGCTGATCCGCGGCCGCCTCGAGCGCAGCGAAGGTGTCGTCAACATCGTTGCCGAACACCTGGCGCCGCTGCCGATGCCCGCCAACGTGAAGTCCCGCGACTTCCGCTGATCACATCAGGGGTCAGACCCAGGATGTAACGGCATGAGATGCGTCGGCCCGTCGCCGGTTCGGTGTTGTTACACCCTGGGTCTGACCCCTGATGTGACCGGGGTGTCGACCATGGAGAGGTGGAGGTCGCCGTCGAGGGGGTACGGGTTCGCCAGGGCGACCGCTTCGTTCAGCTCCACGCCCAGGCCGGGCTCGCGTCGAGGGGATCACGTGGCCGTCCTCCCACTCGATCGGCGTGGTCAGCAGGTCGGCGTGGAAGCCGGTCCAGTCCTGGATGCCCTCGACGATCAACAGGTTCGGCAATGTCGCCGCGAGCTGGATGTTCGCTGCCCCGAGGATCGGGCCCGAGTACAGGTGGGGTGCGATCTGGCACCCCGATGCCTCGGCGATTGCGGCGATCTTCTTGCCGGCCAGCAACCCGCCGCAACGGCCCAGGTTCGGCTGCCAGATCGCCGCCGCCTGATAGCGGCCCAGCGCCGCGAACTCGGTGATCGTCGTCAGTCGCTCGCCGGTCGCCACGGGGATCGACGTCTGGCGAGCGACCCGGGCCATCTCCTCGGGCTGGTCGGGCTGCGTCGGCTCCTCGAACCACAGCGGATCGAACTGCTCCAACCGTTGCGCCAGCCGGACCGCGCCGGCAGCGGTGAACTGCCCGTGCGTGCCGAACAGCAGGTCGGCCCTCGACCCGACCGCCTCACGGATCGCCCCGGTGATCGCCACCGACCGCTCGATGTCGTCCTGGCTCGGCTGGTGCCCGTCGAATGCGGTGTACGGCCCGGCCGGGTCGAACTTCACCGCGGTGAAGCCGCGCTCGACCTCGAACGCCGCCTGCTCCGCCGCCTGGGTCGGATCGGTGTAGACGTCGGGGCGGCCGTCCGCCGGATACAGATACGTGTAGGTCCTGATCCGCTCGTGGACCCGCCCGCCGAGGAGGTCGTAGATCGGCTTGCCGGCGTCCTTGCCGACGATGTCCCAGCAGGCCATCTCGATCCCGCTCATCACTCCGACCAGCGTCGGGTCGGGCCGCAGCGCATAGCCCGAGGAGTACATCCGGCGCCACAGCAGCTCGATGCGGTTCGGATCGGCGTCGATCACCCACCGGTCGGCGATGTCGTCGACCATCGCCGCCACCGTGTGCGGCCCGAACGTGGCGACATAGATCTCGCCGTAACCGACGACGCCGGTGTCGGTGGTCAGCTTGACCACGATGAAGTAGCGCCCACCGAAGTGCGGTGGGGGATTCGCAATGACGAACGTCGTGCAGTCGGCGATGCGCATGGTGGTGACGCTACGCGTCGCTGCCAGGTGCCGTCGGTCCGACGGCGGGTGAGGAACCCGCCGAGGTCGCCGAGCGCCTCCGTGCTGGCCTCGGCGCTGCCGCGGTCGCTGCCCGCGAGAATCCGGCGGCGAACCGCGCCGGAGATCCCGTCGATCACCAGCACCATCACGACCACCATGATCAGCACGGCGGACACGTTCTGCCAGTTGCGGAACTGCACCTGCGAGGAGATCTCGCCGCCGATGCCACCGGCGCCGATCAGCCCGAAGATCGCCGACGCCCGCACGTTGATCTCGAACCGGAACAGCCAGTGGGCCACGATCGTCGGGAACACCTGCGGCAGCAGGCCCCAGCGAACGCCGGACAACCAGGTGCCCCCCGAGGCCTGGATCGCCTCGACCGGGCCGTCGTCGACCTCCTCGATCGACTCGCTCGACCACTTGCCGAGTGTGCCGATCGACGAGAAGCCGATGGCGAGTGCGCCGGCCCACGGGCCGAGGCCGACCACGGCGAGGAAGATCGTGGCCAGGATCAGTTCTGGGAACGCACGGATGATGATGAACAGCTGGCGGATCGGAATCCGGATCCACGCAGGTACGACGTTGTTCGAAGCGAGAAAGGCGAGCGGCAGCGAGAACACGGCGGCGATCACTGTGCCGATCCAGGCGATGTACACCGATTCGAACACCTTGCCGAGCGCACCGCGTTCGAGGACGGCTGGGAAGTCGGGCGGCCACGACAGTTCGATGATCCGCCAGATGTTGCCGGGCGCCCGTCGCAGCGCGTCGGCGCCGATGTCGAGCCCGCTGACTCCCCAGATGAACGCGAGGAGCACGCCGAGCGCAGCGGCAAGGCGCCACCACCGAGCGCTGGGCGGATCGGGGCGTTCTTGCGGAGCGTCGCTCGCGACGGGTGCGGCGTCGATCGTCGAGGTCACAGCACCCGCCGACGGATCGCGTCGCTGATCTGCTCGATGATCATCACGATCACGAAGATCACGATCAGGATTCCGAGGATTCGGTCGTAGCGGAAGAACTGTCGCTGGGCCTCGATCACACGGCCGATCCCGCCGCCTCCGACCAGACCGATCACCACCGAGGCGCGGACGTTGAGCTCGAAGACGTACGCGGAGTAGGCGACGTAGGCAGGAAACACCTCCGGGAGCACGCCGGCGCGAACCGCTGCGGTGTGTCGGCCGCCGGCTGCGAGGGCCGCTTCGAGCGGGCGTGGGTCGGCGCCGTCGACCGTTTCGCTGAACAGCTTGACGAGCACCGCGGTGGAGAACACCGTGAGGGCGATCGCGCCGCCGAAGGCCCCGATACTGACGGCGGCGACGAGGATGACGGCGAGCAGCAGGTCGGGGATCGCCCTGATCACGTTCATGATCGAGCGGACGATGATGAACGTCGGTCGGTTCGGTGCCGTGAGCTGCGACATCATGAACCCGATCGGCATGGCGAGCAGACAGCCGATCACCGTCGCGACGATGGCGATCTGGAACGTTTCGATCAGCGGGTCGAGCACGTTGTTGCGGTCGAGGACGAAGTCCCAGTCGATCGGCCAGAATCGCTGCCACAGCGGGTTGGTCCACACGGTGATGAACGATGACCACTCCCAGCCGGACTGCTGAGCGGAGTAGACCGTGAACGCGACGACTCCGGCGGCGATCAGCACCGTCCTGGCCCGCAACCGCGGCTTGCGTGGCCGCACCGGTGCCGACATCTCAGCGTCGGCGACTGCGGTGTCAGCCACCGCTGTGCCCGCCGGCCGAGTCGGCGGCGAGCAGATCGTCTGGCGTGATCGCCCGGCCGTAGATCTCGCGGAAGGTGTCGTCGTCGACGTCGGCGATGTCGCCGTCGAACACCAATTCGCCCTCGCGGAGTCCGATCAGTCGCTTGCCGTAGTTCCGGGCGAGGTCGAGGAAGTGCAGGTTGATCAGCGTCGTGATGCCGAGGTCGCGATTGATGCGCTGGAGGTCGCCCATCACCTGGTGGCTGGTGACCGGGTCGAGCGCAGCAACCGGCTCGTCGGCGAGCATGACCGACGGTTCCTGGGCCAGTGCGCGGGCGATGCCGACGCGCTGCTGCTGGCCACCCGACAGGTTCGATGCCCGCACGTACGCCTTGTCGACGATGCTCACTCGTTCGAGCGCCTCGAACGCTGCCTCTTTGTCCGCTGCCGGCCACAGACCGAGCGTCGAACGCCACGTGGGCACGGTGGCGAGTCGCCCCATCAACACGTTGTTCATCACCGTCGTGCGGGTTGCCAGGTTGAACGTCTGGAAGATCATCCCGATCTGGCTGCGTACCTGGCGCAGCTGCGCGCCCTTCGCTCCGACGACCTCGGTGCCGTTCACCTTGATCGAGCCCGATGTGGCGGGAACGAGCCCGTTCATCGCACGCAGCAGCGTCGACTTGCCGGCGCCCGACAGCCCCACGACGACGACGAACTCACCGTCGTCGATCGTGAGGCTGACGTTGCGCAACGCTTTGACGCCGCCCCGGTACGTGACCGAGACGTCGTCGAATTCGATCACGAGCCGAATCGACTCCAGATCGCTGTGTTCCGTCGGGTCATTCCGGCGGCTCGGAGATTCCGAGTTCGGCGGCGGCTTCCCGAACGATGTCGAAGTCGGCCTCGTTCGCTGGCTGGATGTCGGTCCACGAGTAGATCTCGTCGAAGATCGCTTCGCCTTCATCAGTGGCGAGGTAGGCCTCGACAGTGTCGTAGATCGCCGTCTTCAGGGTGTCCGGAAGATCGGAGCGAACCGCGACGACATCGTTGGGGATCTCCCGGGTGATCGAGAACACGATCACGTTCTGGCCGACGTCCGGCTCCTCCTCGCGGATGTTCCGACGGGCGTCGTCGAACGAGAGGCCGTACTTCGCGTCACCGTTGTAGACCGCGGTGACGGCAGCATCGTGGCTGCCGGCGAAGATCGGGCTGATGTCGGTCTGCGGGTCGATGCCGGCGTTGACGAGTTCGAGCGCCGGGAACAGGTAGCCCGACGTCGAGCTCTCCGACACGAAGGCGACCTCTTCGCCGGCGACGGCGGAGATGTCGCCGATGCAGGAGCGGCCGGGTGAGACGGGCGTGCCGTCCTCGGTCGTGTCGCTCAGCTCGGGGCCGTCGTCACCGAATGCCACGCCGACCTGCAGCGCCACCGCTTCGAGTGCGGGAACCTGCACGATCTCGCCGTTCTGATTCTCGAGCGCGGTCGCCTCGACCGGCGGCTCGGCGCAGATGGCCGGATCGTTGGTGAACCACTGGCCGTGATACGTGGCCGAGCCGAAACGGATCGACTGGATCAACGCCTCGATGTTGCCGAAGTTGTCCTTGCCGAGCACGTAGCCGAAGGGTCCGAACGCACCGAGATCGGCGGTGCCGCTGCCCATGGCGGTGACGAGCCCGGTGTAGTCGGTGGTGACGATGCCCTCGACGTCGATGCCGAGACCCTCCTCGAGCACGTCGATGAACGGCTGGATGTCGTCCTGGAGCGACTCCTGCTCCTGCGACGGCACGAAACCGAACACGATCGACTCCGGCCAGTCCTCGGGGACCTCGGCCATGTCATCGGTGCGTCAGGCATGTCAGGGCGTCGGTGGTGTCAGGGGCGTCGGTGGTGTCAGGCGCGTCGGTGGCCGACGGTGCATCCGTCGTGGCGGAATCCGACGAATCGTCGTCGCTGCCGCATGCTGCGACGACGAGGCCGAGTGCTGCGCACGCGGCGATGATCTTGCGGGACCTCATGGTGGTGGTTCTCCTGGGTTGCTGGCGGATTCGCGACGACCGTAGCGGACGCGATCGGATCGGTTGAACCGAATGGCGAAGCGTTCACCTTCCGGTAACGAGGGCGTTGACGACCTGTTCGAACGTGGCCCAGTCGGTCACATCGACGACACCGTCGTGGGCGGCGTTCCATGGGCGGACGTATCGGCACACGGTGGCGTCGGGGTGCGCGTCGCGCAGTGCGCTCAGATTGTGGTCGGCGTCGTCGAGGTAGATGTCGCACTCGACGGTCGTCTTGTCGTCGACGATGTGGACCTCGGTGGTGGGCACGCGGTGTTGGGCGAGCCACTCGAACGTGTCGTGCACCGCGAAGTGGGGTTTGGTGGTGACGATGACGACGCGGTGCCGTCTCGCCAGCCGTTCGAGCGCCTCGACGGCGCCGTGGTACGGCTCGAGGATGCGGAAGATGCTCGCTCCGTCGCCGCTCGTGCGTGCCCACGACCAGAACTCGCCCATGTCGGTGAAATGCGTCATCAGGGTCGGAGCGTCCCAGATGTCGACGTGCTCGGGGAGCAGCTCGGTGCCGAATTGGCCGTTGTAGCGAGAGATCCAACCGGCGTTGAAGTCGGCGACCACCCCGTCGAGGTCGATGCCCAATCTGAGCTGTGGTCGTCGAGAGCTGTCCGCCATCGCCGTCCACTCTGGCAGGCTGGAGGTGTGTTGACGAACAGTGGGTGCCCGAAATGAACGGTTCGTTCACGCTCGGCGTCGACCTCGACGGTGTCGTGGCCGATCACAGCCGCCGGTTCCGCGACATTCTCGCCGAGATCCGGGGCGTCGATCCCGAGTCGTTGACGCTCGACCGGTCGTGGGACTTCGGCGAGTGGGGCCTCGCCCCTGGGGAGTATTCCGAACTGCACCGGGTGGCGGTGATGGAGCACGACATGTTCCGCACCATGGAGGTCATCGATGGAGCCGCGGACGCGCTGTGGCGGCTGTCCGATGCCGGAGTGTGGATCCGAATCATCACCCACCGCCTCTACGTCAACTGGGGCCACGAGAAGGCGGTCGGCGACACCGCTGCATGGCTCGACGCCAACCGGATCCCGTACCGCGATCTGTGCTTCCTCGGAGCGAAACCGGAGGCGGACGCCGACGCGTACATCGACGATGCACCGCACAATGTCGAACAACTTCGTGCGCACGGCAACACCACGATCGTGTTCGACCAGCCGTACAACCGTGGCTTGCCGGGCCCTCGGGCGACGTCATGGCCGGAGGTCGAAGCGATCGTCGCCGAGCTGGTGAGCGCGCACGCCGGCCGTTTCGAGCCCCAGTTGCCCGGCATCGACGCCGGCGCCGACCGCCTCGGCACCCACCAGCGCAGCGCCGACTGAACGTCGCTCGATCGAGGTGGTCGCCCGGGCAGGCAGTTCCGAGTTGGCCGAGCCCGACGGGGTCTGTCACCGTTCGGCTCCGTGCTCACCACGTTCGACCTCCTCGACCTCCAACCCACCGACGACTCGCATCGGTTCCAGCTGACCGCTCGCAAGGAGCTGTGCACGCCCTTCGGCTTCCTCTACGGCGGTTCGGGCATCGCCGCGTCGATCGAAGCGGCCGAGCGAGCGACCGGGCGGCCACTGCAATGGATCACGACACAGTTCATCGGACGGCCACTGCCTGACGAGGTGATCGACCTCGAGGTGTTGATTCCCGCGGCGGGTCGGGCGACCACGCAGGCCCAGGTGTTCGGCACGGTCACCGAGCCGAGCGGCGATCGCCGAACGGTCTTCACGTCGTTGTGTGCGCACACTGACCGGCCGACCGGTGACGCCGTGGGCTTCGCCGACATGCTCGACGTACCGGCACCCGAGGAGTGCCCGCCGATGTCCGACCCGTTTGCGGCTGCTGTCGCCGGGAGCTTCTTCGACCATCTCGAACGCCGCCTCGCCGCCGGGAAGTTCGCCCTTGACGCACTCGACGACCCGCAGACCGGTCCGCTCGGGCTGTGGTGTCGGATTCCAGACCACGTGATCGGGAGTGGGGCCACGCAGGCGTTCATCGCCGACATCATCCCGTTGGCCGTCAGCGCAGCGCTCGGGGTGGCACCCGGCGGCACGAGCCTCGACAACACGGTGCGGATCATCGACCCCGAACCATCGGAATGGGTGTTGCTCGACATCGTCGCCGACGGCTTCCACCGCTCGATCGGTCATGGCTCGCTGCGACTCTGGAGTCAGGACGGGCGACTGATCGGCACCGCCCAGCAGACCTGCATCATCCGCACCAGCCACCACACCACCTGACCGTTACGTTTGGTGTCAGACACCACGAGTAACAGCTGGCGGACCGGGACGGAGGTCCACGCTGCGCAGGGCCGTCGGGGTCGAACGACGATTCGTCCGAATCCGCTGGGCTCTGTGGGCACTCGACTGCGAGGATGGCTGATCGTGGGGGACGAGTTCGCGACGCCCGACCGGGCAACGTTCATCGAGGTGAATCGGACACGCCTGCGCGCATGGTGCTGGGGCGATCCGGCGGCCCCACCGGTTGTGCTGGTTCATGGCGCCTACGACCACGGCCGCACGTGGGACGACTTCGCTCCTCGACTGGTGGACCTCGGTTTTCACGTCGTGGCGATCGATGTGCGTGGCCACGGTGATTCGGGGCGGCTGTCGTCGGGGATGGTGTGGAGCGCGTGCACGCTCGATCTCTGCGAGCTCGCCCGGGTGTTGGCACCGACGCCGGGCACGCCGATCGGGATGATCGGGCACTCGATGGGCGGCGGTCAGATCGTCACGGCCGCAGCCACGATGCCCGAACGCTTCGCCTGGCTCGTCAATCTCGACGGGTTGGGGCCGCCGGCCGAGGGTTTCGGGCATGACGACATCGTCGAGATGGCCACTCGGAGCCTCGACGAGATCGACAAGTTCGCCAGCAGCCCGCCGCGGCCATGGGCGTCGCGTGACCAGCTTGCCGAGCGGCGCGGGGCGATCAACATTCGACTGCCACGCCCGTTCTTGGAGCACCTCGTCGAGTTCGGAACCCGCGAGGTGGAGGGAGGGTTCGTGTGGAAGTGGGATCCCGCGTTCCGCACCGGTGTCCCCGACGGGTTCTCGCTGGATCTGATCCTCGCCCAGTATCGCCACGTCACCGCGCCCACGCTCGTGCTGGTCAGCTCCGAGGAGGATGCGTGGACCGAGGTGCACGACGAGGAGGCCGAGCGGCGGGTGGCGATGCTCGCAGACGGGCGGGTGGAGTCAGTGCCTGGTGCGGGCCACTACGTGCACGTCGAACAGCCCGACTTCGTGCTCGATCGCATCACCCGGTTCCTCGACGAGATCGGTGCTCGTCCATGACCGACGTCCTCGTTCTGCACGATCTCGGTGCGTCGGGTGGCGGTGAGTGGGCCGCCGCGTTCGCCGACTGGCCCGGACGCGTGCTGGCGCCTGACCTTCCGGGGCACCACGGGGCGCCACCTCCGGTCGGTGGGCAGTACGAGACGGGCGACGCGGTGTTCGTGGCGCTCGAGGTGCTGCGCGCCGAAGACTCCGATGAACTCGTCGTCGTGGGCGTCGGCCACAACGGTGCAGCGGCCCAGATCCTGGCGCTCGGTGGTCGGGCGGCGGGCCTGGTGCTGGTCGACGGTTTGGGTGGTCCGTGGCTCGGACCTGTCGAGATCGACACGCGAGCGCGCGAGATGCGCCGACAGATCCTGACGACGACTGCGGCGATGTCCGATCCCGCTCCTGGTGCCCCCGACCCCCGGGCCACGCTGGTCGCCGGTGCTGCCGACCGAGCGTTCGCTGTTCGCCAGGCCGAAGCGATGCCGGTGCCGACCCTGCTGATCGAGACCCCGGCGTCGTCCACGCCCGACGCACGTGACCTCGCCAGCCACTTTGCCCAGGCGACCCTGAACGATCTCGACGCCCGCGACCCGGGTCGCGCGGCGCACACCGTGTGGTCATGGTGGGCGACGAACCGGTGACGACCCCGGGTGTGAACCACCGCCTGGCTCCAATCGACCAGACGAACTGGCGAGACGCGCTTCGAGTTCGTGTCAGCGACGAACAGCTGCCGATGGTGGCCGATTCCCAACCGGTCGCACTCGTCATCCTGGCAAAGGCCTACGTCCGCGAGGGCGACCGTCGTTGGGAGCCACTTGCCTACCTCGATGCCGAGGGCGCGATCGTTGCAGTCCTGGCACTGACGCATGCGGACGACACCGTCGAGGTGAGGAACATCGCTGTCGACATCGATCGACAAGGCACGGGTGTCGGCACGACAATGATGAGGGCACTGTTGGATCGGTGTCGATCTCAGGGTTGCAGATCGGTGGAACTGACGTTTCACCCGTCCAACGAGGCGGCGGCTCGGCTCTACCGCCGCGTCGGCTTCAGCCCAACGGGAGAAACTCGCAACGGTGAGCCGGTCTGGTGCTTCACACTGGCTGAGTAGCCGAACCCCAACGCAGTCGCGTGGTTGATGGCCGACGTCTTCGGTGGGAGGGTGGTCGCCATGGACCCTCAGACCGATGTCGCTGCCCACTACTCGTCGGGCGGATCCTTGCTGGCCGGCATCGAAGCAGGGATCACGGCGATGGGGCTCTCGCCACAGTCAGTCACCGCCGAGGACCTCAGCCCCGTCGACGAGTTCCATGTCGGCGGCCGTCCGGCAACGGTGGAGTTGGTCGAGCACCTCGAGGCAACGCCAACGAGCGAACTGCTCGACATCGGTTGCGGCATCGGCGGTACCGCCCGATTCATCGCCTCGACGACCGGCGCTCGTGTCACCGGGGTCGACCTGACTCCCGAGTACATCGACGTGGCACGGACGCTCAGCGAGTGGACGTCGCTCGATCATCTCGTCGCGATTCGAGGTCGCGAGCGCACTCGACATGCCCTTCGACGACGAGTCGTTCGACGGTGCCACCCAACTGCACGTCGGCATGAACATCGGCGACAAGGCAGCGCTGTTCGCCGAGATCCAGCGAGTCCTGCGCCCGGGTGCCCGGTTCGCGCTCTACGACATCATGACGATGTCAGTTGGTGACATCGCGTTCCCGGTCCCGTGGGCAGGCGATGATTCGAGCAGCTTCGTCGTCGATGTGGCGAGCTACCGCACGAACCTCGAGGCGGCTGGGTTCGAGGTGCTCGCCGAACGCAATCGGGGACCCTTCGCGGCCGAGTTCTTCGCAGCGTTGCGCGAGCGGAGCGCGAGTGCTGACGGCCCACCGCCGCTCGGACTGCACCTCATGATGGGATCCGACGCTCCGACGAAGATCGGCAACATGATCGCGGCAATCGCAGCCGGCATCATCGCCCCGGTGGAACTCATCTGCCGTCGTCCATGAGTGCAACGCCTGGGGTCTGTCACGTCTGGGATTACATCACGGGTCAGACCCGTGATGTAACGGTCACGGGGATTGCTGGTCGAGATCGTCGGCGATGGTGAGCACCTCGGCGATCAGCTCGTCGATGGTGTCGGTGCACGGCCCGGCTGAGTCGCGCTCCCAGTCGAGGCCGACGACGTCGAAGCCAACTCGAGCTGAATCGCCGAAGTAGCGGAACTCGATCGTCAGGTCGGACCGCAGCCAGCTCAGCAGCCGTCGGGCGAGGTCGTGGCGGTCGAGCTGCGCGCACGCAGTTGCGCTCGACAACGCGCCATGCCACCGTTGGATAGCAACACCGTTCGTGACGACCTGTTCCCACGGCTCGCGCAGATCAGCTGCGCGAATTGGGAGGTGTGCGCAGGCGCGACACCGCATGCGTCGGAAGCCGGTGGACACGTTGATCCACTGTGCATCGCCGCCCTGCGCTTCGCCGATGCCGGCGAGTACGCGTTCGGCCCACGTGGCCGCCTCGACCCAATCGCAGCGATCGGCTGCCAACATCGAACGGATGCAGTCGGCAGTCGACTGGATCACGGCGCTGCGGCTCGTTGCGGCCAGTTCGTCGAGCCCATCGATCAGAGCTGGTACCCGTTCGAGTTCACCGTCGACGAGGGCGGCCACCGCCACGTTGAACCAGGCGAGGAATCGCGTCGGCACGCTGGCATCGCCGAGATCGTCGAGTGAGCTGACCAGTTGGTCCCACATGTCGGGGTCGAGGTGGATGCCTTCGAGCGCCCGGTGGGGTGCCGAGGCGGAATCGGGCCGCGGAATCCAGTCGTTGCTGAGGATGGCGTCGAGAACTTCACGTGACTCGGCCTGATCGAACTCGGGTGAGATGAGTGCAAAGCCGTAGAGCTCGAGTTCGAGCTTGGTCACCCCATCGGGTGCGAACGTGGGTCCGAGCACGAGCTGTTCCAGTTCCGTCCATTGGCGGAGGCCGGCGGCCTGTCCCGCCAACGTGAGCTGGAACGCATCGTCCCACTGGCGGCGCTCGACGAGGGAGTCGACCGCCACGATGGCGTCGGTCAGCCAACCGGCCATCTCCTGGCGCACGAGTTCTTCGTCGAGGCCGCGGCTCCGCAGCGAGAGTCCGCGCAGCGTGTTGGCGACGTGGTGGGCGTGCAGGGCTCGGACCTCGTCGGAGCTTCCAGCGTGCTGGAGGTGCTCTCGACCGTAGGTGCGCATCGTTTCGAGCATGCGGTACAGCGATGTGCCGTCGTCGGCGGTGACTCGTTGGAGCAGTGATCGGTCGACGAGGCCGGGGACTGCATCGATCACATCGAGTTCGTCAGCGACCCCACCCGACGCAACCGCACGGGCGGAAGTCAGGTCGAACGTCGACGGGAACACCGAGAGCCGGTCGAACACGTCCTGCTCGATCGGTGTGCACAGGTCGTACGACCAGTCGAGCGTGCCCCGCATGGTCTGGTGCCGTTCCATCCGCGAGCGCCTCCCGCCGACGAGGAGGCGGAGACGCTCGTCGATGCTGCCGAGCAACTCGACCGGGGTCAACGAGCGCAGCCGCGACGCCGCGAGTTCGATCGCCAGCGGCAGTCGGTCGAGGCGCTCGCACAGCTCGGCGACTCGCGGCGAGCTGGGTGTCGTCGAGGTGGAGGTCGGGGGCCTCGGTGCGCAGCCCGAGCGAGGAACAGCTCGACGGCGTCGGTGTCCGACAGCGACGGCACCGGAGACAGACTCTCGCCGTTGACCATCAGCGGTTCTCGACTGGTCGCCAACACGGTGACGGCGGGGCAGGCGACGGCGATGCGCTCCACCGCGTCGGCGGCGGGGGAGAGCAGGTGCTCGCAGTTGTCGATGATCAGCAGCAGGCGCTGATGGCGGATCCGCTTGATCAGGTGATCGATGATGTCGCCACTCTGCGGCGGGGAGAGGCCGAGTCCAGCGGCGATCGCGAACGGCACGGCCTCGGGGATGTTGATCGGCGCCAGTTCGGCCATCCAGCACCCGTCCGGAAAGGAGGAGGCGAGCGTGTTGGCGACCTCGATCGCCAGGCGGGTCTTGCCGGTGCCTCCGACGCCGAGCAGTGTGACCACGTGGTCGTTGGCGACACGCTCGGCGACGGTGTCGATGTCGTCGGCACGTCCGATGAAGGAGCTGGATTCGACGGGCAGATTGCCCTTTCGGCTGCGTTCGACGCGCAGCGATGGGAACTCGGCGTCGCCGACCTGGAAGATCTGCTCGGGGGACGAGAGCCCCTTGAGCCGGTGTTGGCCCAGGTCGATCAGGTCGCGGTCGATCAGGTCATGATCGATCAACGATGCCGTTGCGGAGGAGACGAGGATCTGTCCGCCGTGTCCGGCGTCCATCACCCGGGCCACCCGGTTGAGCGTGGGTCCGAAGTAGTCCTGGCCCCGCCGCTCGGCCTCCCCGGTGTGGAGGCCGATCCGGACGGGCAGGTCGAGTTCGCGCTGCGCAGCGAGCGCGGCGTCGACGGCGGACGGTGCGGAGGTGAACACCGCACAGATGCCGTCGCCGGTGTGTTTGAACACGATGCCGTCGTGATCGGCGACCACGCGGGCGAGGAGCCGGTCGTGCTCGTCGAGTTCGATCGACATGCGGGTCTCGTCGGCCTGCCAGCGTTGCGTCGAGGATTCGATGTCGGTGAACATGAACGTCACCGTGCCCTCCGGCAATGCCGTCGATGCCGTCGATGGCGCGGCGGAAGCATCCGGTGTTCGCTCGTCGTCGGTGGCGGCGAGGATCTCGGCTTCCAGCGCTCGGAGTTCCGACGACGGGTCGAGGCCGACGTCGTCGCGGAGCGTGGTGCGAAATCGTTGGAACGCCCGCAGCGAGTCGGCCGTCCGGCCGTCGTCGGTCAACGCTCGCATCAGCAGCGCTACGGGCCGTTCTCGATACGCGTGCTCTGCGACATGGGGTTCGAGTAGCTCGACCGCAGCGGCCGGGCGTCCGGCGGCCACGAGCGCCTCGGCGAGGTCCTCGGTGGTCGCTGCCCGTTCGCCCTCGAGTCGCCCTGCCTCGGTGGTCGCCCACTCCTCGTCGGCGAGGTCGCCGAGCGGGCGGCCTCGGAACAGCTCCAGTGCGTCGGTGAGGTCGTCGATACGGGTGGGCCCCGTCGAGGTCCGCAAGGTCTCGAAGCGGCGCAGGTCGATGCGGTGGCTGTCGCCGTTGAGTCGGTAGCCGCCATCGAATGCTTCGATGTCGTCGCCGACGATCTTCCGCAGTCGCGACACAGCGGTACGCACCGTCGAACCCGAGCTGTTGCCGTCGGCGACGTATTCGGCCAGCCGGCTTGCCGACACGGGCTGTCCATCGGCGATCACCAGCAAGCCGATGAGCCGCTTGAGCTGGAGCGACAGCGTTGCCGCCTCGCCGGAATCGTCGGTCACCTGGATCGGTCCCAACACCTGGATCTGCACGTCGCCCCGTCCGTTCATGTCGTCGACCGTGTCCACCGTACGTCACCGCCGTGTCACCGGATCGCCGACCGACGGTGACAGGTCGGTAACGGCCGGTTTGCAGAGTGGCGTCGTCCACCCGGCACCCAGTCACGAAACGAGAGGGACTACCATGAACGACATCATCGTCAGCATCGACCGATCCGACGCCGCCCGCGCGTGCTCTGCAGACCGCTGCGGAGTTGGCGACGTCGTCGGGTGCCAACCTGCACGTCGTGATGCGCGCCGAGCGCACCAGGCCGGTTGACGTCGCCGTGGGAACCGACCGGTTCCACGGTGACTGGTTCGCCGATGCCGAGCAGTTCGTCGTCAACGCCACCGCGAAGTTGAAGATGCCATCGATCAGCAGTGTCGTGACGCTGGGCGACCCCGTCTCCGTGCTGTGTGAGGAGGCGGAGCGTCTGCGGGCACGCCTGATCGTGGTCGGCAATCGGCGCGGGCACGGAATGAGCCGGGTCTTCGGTTCGGTGACGCGACGTGTCGTGCGGCGTGCGAGCTGCGCAGTGTTCGTCGCAGCAGCGAGCGACGGGCCGACTGTGCCGATGTTCGGACGAACCGCTGCGGCCGGAGGCATGGCATGATGACAAGCGGCAGACAGTTCGCCTGGGAACCAGACCGAGAGGCAAGAGGCCATGAACGACATCGTTGTGGGGATCGACCGTTCCGAGACCGCTGCGCATGCAGCCGGCGTTGCGGCAGAACTGGCCAAGGCGCTCGGGGTCAACCTGCATCTGGTGACCTGCGCCGAGAAGTCGAGGTCGATCGACGTCAAGGTGGGTACCGATCGGTTCCACACCGACTGGTTGGCCGAGGCCGATCAGTTCCTCAAAGACGCTGCCCGCCGCCTCGACTGCGACCAAGTCACCCATGCGGTCGGGTCGGGCAATCCGGCCGACTTCCTGTGCGACGAGGCTCGCCGCCTCGATGCTCGCACGCTCGTGGTCGGGAACCGTCGAGTGCAGGGTGTGTCGCGTGTGCTGGGTTCGGTGGCCGGTGACGTGCTGAAGAAGGCGGACTGCGACGTGTTGATCGTCAACACCACCAGCTGACTTTGGCGCCGTTACGTCTGGTGTCTGACACCAACCGTCACACGCCCGTGTCGATGGGAGTGGGCGGCGGGCCGTCGGTGATCAGCGTGCGGAGGTGGCGGCCGAGCCCTCGCGGGGAGAACCACAGGTTGTCGCTGGTTGCCTGATCGATCTCGTCGATGTGCCACCAGCGCAGCTCGTGGAGCCGTTCGGCTCGGAGCTGTTCCCAACTCAGTGCGGGCGTCGGCTCGAATTGCTCGGTGGCCTCGACGACGTAGTAGCGGTCGCGTTGGCCGTCCCAGCGTCCGTCGAGGTGAGGAATGACGTGGACGCGGTTCCACACGTGCGCTCCGACGACGGGATCGTGCAGGCCGACCTCTTCGATCAGTTCGCGGTGCAGCGCCTCGAGATGGCTTTCGCCGGGATCGAGGCCGCCACCGGGCAGTGACCAGACGGTCGCGTCGGGGAACTCGAACCGGACGAGCAGGATGTGCTCGTCCGGGGTGACGAGCAGCGCCCGCACCGCCTCGCGGATGCGCAATTCCGGGTCCGGTCGGGTCATCGACGAGCGGTCAGTCCTCGGGTGTGTCGCGCAGGCCGTCGTTGAACGCCTTGTACATCGCGTAGACGCTCTTGCACTCCTCGCACACCGGCAATTGCTTCGGATCGCGCGACGGCACCCACACGAAACCGCACAGCGCCTCGATCGGAGTGCCCATGATGCGGGCCTCCAGTACGACGGCTGCCGCGTTCTCGCCCTTCTTGGTCTTGACGATGTGCGCCGAGGTCGGTTCGCCGGTCTCGGTGATCTCGTCGGTGCGGGTGTCGACGTCCTCGACGGGCATCGTTTCGAGGTCGGTCATGGGATCAGTGAATCACATCAGGTAGGGTCATCGTCGTGCTCATCGCCGTCATTGCCATTGTCGCTGCAGTAGCAGTAGCAGGCGCAGTGGTGGCTGCACGCGGCCCCGCACCCGTACTCATTCCGGTACGGGTCAGGCGGGGGACACGAGTTCAGCGCCAGCGCTGAGCATCGTCGAACTCGCCCGACCAGCCGGACACCGGCGGCGGGCTCCGCTGCAGGTCTTCGGGACGCCCCCGTATCTCCCCACAAGGACAGACCCATGACCACCAACGTCACCGACACGAACACGACCGTCCCGGACCCCATCGCCGTGACCGATCCCTACGCCGACGACCCGGCCTTCGTCCTGCACCAGGGCGGCAAGCTCGTGATCGCCTCCCGTGTCCCGATCGACGGACCGGAGGACCTCTCGCTCGCGTACACGCCTGGTGTCGGCCGCGTGTCGCAGGCGATTGCGGACGAACCCGATCGCGTGTGGTCGCTCACCGGCCGCTCGAACGCCGTCGCGGTGCTCTCCAACGGCACTGCCGTGCTCGGCCTCGGCGACATCGGTCCCGAAGCGGCAATGGCCGTGATGGAAGGCAAGGCCGTCCTGTTCAAGCAGTTCGGCGGCGTCGACGCCTACCCGGTGTGCGTCACTGCCCCGACCGTCGACGAGATGGTGGCGATCGGCAAGGCGATCGCGCCGACGTTCGGTGGCATCAACCTCGAGGACATCAAGGCTCCGGAGTGCTTCGAGATCGAGCGGCGGCTCCAGGACGAACTCGACATCCCGGTCTTCCACGACGATCAGCACGGCACGGCGATCGTCGCTCTGGCCGCGTTGATCAACGCCGCCGAGGTCGTCGGCAAACGTGTCGAGGAACTGACCGTCGTGATCGTCGGTACCGGTGCGGCGGGGGTCGCCGTGGCTGAACTGCTCCACGACGCACGTGTCGGTCAGGACGGCACGGGCGACATCATCGGTGTCGACTCCACCGGCATCCTGCATCGCGAACGCGAGAACCTCACCCCGACCAAGCAGTGGTTCGTCGAGAACGGCAACTGTGATGACCGCCGCGGTGGCGTGCGCGAGGCGCTGCAGAACGCCGACGTGCTGCTCGGTCTGTCCGGCCCCGGCATCATCCAGCCGGAGTGGTTGGCGGAGATGGCCGACGACGCGATCGTGTTCGCGATGGCGAACCCGACCCCGGAAGTGATGCCCGAGCTGATGCCGGACAACGTGTCGGTGATCGCCACCGGTCGCAGCGACTATCCGAACCAGATCAACAACGTGCTCGCATTCCCCGGCGTGTTCCGTGGCCTGCTCGACGTGCAGGCCACACGCTGCACGATCGAGATCAAGCGGGCGGCCGCCGACGCGCTGGCCGGCCTGGTGTCCGATCCGGTCGCCGAGCGGGTCATTCCGGGCGCGTTCGAACCGGGCGTTGCCGACGCCGTTGCCGACGCCGTGCGGACGATGGCGCTGCAGCAGGGCTACGTCCGCGGCTGATCAGTCGGGCAAGGTGGGGGAATGGCCAGATTCGAGCGCTCCTTCGCGTCGCTGCAGAACCTGGACTACCGCAAGCTGTGGTGGGCGGGCACGTTCTCGTTCATGTCGGTACAGATGCAGTTCCTGCTGCGCGGTGTGCTGGCGTGGGACCTCACCGAACGGGAGGGTGCACTCGGGCTCGTCTACCTCTGCTTCGGCATCGCACTCCTGATCGCCACGCCGCTCGGCGGAGTGGCTGCCGATCGCCTTCCGAAACGTCGTGTGCTCGTCGTCAGCCAGGGTGCGATCCTGGCTGCTGCAGCCGGCATGGGCGTCGTGGTGATCACCGACACCGTCCAGTTCTGGATGCTGCTCGTGGCCGCCGTCACGCAGGGCGTGGCCTTCGGCTTTCTCGGTCCCACCCGCGTGGCGTTCACCTCCGAGATCGTCGGCCGGGACCAACTCGGCAACGCGATCACCCTGTCGTTGCTGAGCATGAACGGCACCCGGGTGATCGCTCCGGCGTTTGCCGGCGCTCTTGCCGGCGTCGTGTTCATCGGCATCGGTGGTGCCTACGTCGTCTCGGCAGCGTTCTCGCTGCTGTCGTTCGTGCTGCTCGTGCGATGCCCGCCGGGCGCTGCACCGAAGGCCGCTGGGACAGCAAGCCCGTTCGCCCAGATCGTCGATGGCGTCCGTTACGTCTCGGCTCGACCGCACCTGCGGCGGCTCGTGGTGAGTTCGTTCGTGATCATCATGTTCGGCTTCAACTACGTCGCCTTCATCCCTGCGCTGGTCAAGGGGGAGTTCGGCCTCGGCGACGGCTGGGTCGGCATCATCATGTCGGCCAGCTCGATCGGTGCTGTAGCGGTGGCGATCCCGCTTGCCGGCCGAGCGGACGGTGCGGGCGTCTGGAAGCTGATGGTCGGCTCCGGGCTGTTGTTCGGTACGGCGGTGATCGCGCTCGGGCTCTCGCCGCTGTTCGGCATCGGCGTGATCGTGGTGGTGTTCATCGGCGCCGGCACCACGGGCTATCAATCGCTGTCGAATTCGATCGCGCTGAACATGACCAGCGACTCCCATCAGGGGCGAGTGCAGTCGCTGATGATGTTGAGTTTCGCCGGGTTCGGAATCGCTGCCGCTCCACTCGGGCTGCTCGCCGAAGCGATCGGCCTCCGCCAGACGATCGCATTGATGGGAGCGGTGACGTTGGCGACGGCGATCGGCTACGGCGTCCTCGAACGAAATGTTCAGGCCGAGATCGAACAAGGGCTGCGCCCCGACGAACCATTGCCGGTCGAACCCGTCAGCTCGTGAGGTCGGCCAGCTCGGCGGCCAGGTTGGCTCGGGCGTGTTCTTCCCAGCGGTCGCGACCGCTCGGCGTGAGGTAGATCGCCGGGCGGGCGAGGAAGCCGTCGAGGACAGCGGTGCGCCCCGTTCTCCAGTCTTCGTCGTCGACGTGGCGGTACTCGGATCGCACCGCAGCGACGTATGCGGAGTATGCCGCTGGATCGGCGCCGAGGATGGCGAGGTCGGCGTCGAGCAGCACGGCGGTGTCGCCACCCGCTTGTTCGGCATTCGTTGCGCCGTGTTCGGTGGCCTCGATCATCGAGCCGACCCGCTCGACAGCGGCCTCGTCCCAGCCGATCGCGGTCAGGTCTCGTCGGGCCAGACGGGCGCTCGCCCGCTCGTTGGCCGGGTACGCGGGCTCGTAGACGGCATCGTGGTAGAACGCCGCGGCCACCACTTCGTGGAGGTGCTCGACGTGTTCGGTGGCGGCCAACTCGTCGACGTGGCGGATCACCCACGCCACGTGCGTGGCCGTGTGATATCGGCGGTGCTTCTCGCGGTGGCGTGCGAGCAGGTTGTCGAACAATCGGCGGTCGCCTCCCACGTGGAGCTGCCAGGCGACTTCCAGCTCGAGCGTCACATCGGTCACGCCTCCAGTGTGCCAGCGCTGATGTGCCAGGGTGATCGGCGATGACGATCCTGATCGATGAGGCCCGCTGGTGGTGGCGCGGCAAGCGGTGGTGCCACCTCGTCAGCGACACCTCCTACGACGAGCTGCACGACTTCGCCGACCGGGTCGGGATCCCACGGCGCGGCTTCCAGGGTGATCATTACGACATCCCCGAGGAGTACCGAACCGAACTCATCGAGGCCGGCGCCGAGCAGGTCGAGAGCCGCGAACTCGTTCGGCGCCTTCGTGCAGCCGGCCTGCGCCTGAGTCCGGCCGAACGCCGTTCCCGGATCGACACCGACCTCAGGTCGTGAGCACGCCCTCGACCGGGTGCGCATCACGTGCGCGTAACCGATGAGAGCACCGTTCCAATCAGGTCGTAACCTCGACTGAATGGCCGCCGTCGCAACCATCTTCCACAACCGCCATTGAAACTCCTCGACCAATGCCGTGCGCATTGCCGAAGAGCTCGGAGTCGAGGTCGACATCGTGAACTACATCAACACGCCGCCGGACGCCGACACACTCCGTTCGATCATCGCCAAGCTCGAAGACGAGCCGACCGCGCTGGTACGGCGCGACAGCAAGTGGAAGAAGCTCGGGCTGACCGACGACGACGCCGCCACCGAAGATCAGATCGTCGAGTTGCTGGTGAAGCACAAGCAACTGCTCCAACGACCGGTGGTGGTCACCGCCGACACGGCGATCATCGGCCGTCCGAAAGACCGAGTGACCGAGCTGCTTGCGCCGTTCGCCTCGCGGTCGGGGAACGATGCCGGCTGAGTGAGCGCTGAATCTGCAACCCTGAACGAGGTCCCGGCGGACGACGTCGAGTCACCCGAGTCGCCGTCGCGCTGGAAGCTGCTCTCAACCACGCTCAAGGCACAGCGTCGAAACCTGATCATCGGCTCGATGATCGGGCTGATGTGGATGGTCGGGAAGATCTCGGTGCCGATCCTCGTTCGCTTCAGCATCGACAAGGGCATCGAACAGGGCGACTACCTGTGGCTCTGGGTGATGCTCATCGTGATCGCGGGCGTGTGCGTCGGCACGTTCACGGCGCTGCGTCGTTTCTTCGCCTTCCGCGAGGCTCGCTGGACCGAGACCCGACTCCGCGAGCTGATGTTCAATCACATCATGTCGCTCCACGTCGGCTATCACGACCGTGCGCAGACCGGCCAGCTGATGAGCCGGTCGTCGAGCGACCTCCAGCAGGTCCAGTCGTTCGTCGTGATGATTCCGATCACGATCTCGAACCTGTCGATGGTGACGGCCGCCTCGGTGATCCTGTTCATTTCCGACTGGCGGCTCGCGCTGGTCGCCCTTGCCCCGCTGCCGTTCGTCAACGTGGCGGGTCGGCGGTTCTCGCAGTCGATTCATCCTGCGGTGCTCCAGATCCAGGCCGAGCAGGCCGAACTCGCAACCGTGGTCGAGGAATCGGTCGGCGGTGTGCGGGTGATCAAGGGATTCGGAGCCGAGGAGGTGCAGTCGAAGCGCCTGCGCAAGGAGGCCGCCGACATCAGAGGGGTTTCGATCCAAGCGGCACGGATCCGCGCGAAGTTCCTCCCAGCGATCGACCTGCTCCCGCAGCTCGGGCTGGTCGCCGTCCTCGGTTTCGGCGGGCTCCAGGTGATCAACGGCAACTTGACTGTCGGCCAGTTGGTGCAGTTCAACTTCTACGTGGCGCTGCTCGTCGGACCGCTGCGAATGCTCGGGATGACCATCGCCTTCGCCCAGCGTGCCGGCGCCGCACTCGAGCGGGTCAACGAGGTGCTCAATACGGCGCCGATCGTGACCGACCCGCCCAACCCGACGCGACTTCCCGATGTCGAATCATCCGGAGCCGTCACGTTCCGCGATGTGCGCTTCGGCTACGACGCCGACGCGCCCGTTCTCGACGGGTTCGATCTCGACCTCACGCCCGGACAGTCCGTTGCGTTGGTCGGCGGCACCGGATCCGGCAAGTCGACCGTCGCCCGGCTCCTCGTGCGGTTCTACGACGTCGACGCCGGTTCGGTGAGCATCGACGGGGTCGACGTGCGCGACCTGGCACTCCATGACGCCCGACGAGCGGTGGGGATCGTGTTCGAGGACACCCTGTTGTTCCACGACAGCGTTGCGGCGAACATCGCCTTCGCCAAACCCGATGCCGAACAGGAGACCATCGAGCGGGCGGCACGGCTCGCCGGCGCTCACGACTTCATCATGGGGCTGCCCGGCGCGTACGGAACGATGCTCGGCGAGCGCGGCTACTCGCTGTCCGGCGGCCAGCGTCAGCGAATCGCGATCGCACGGGCGATCCTCTCTGACCCGCGGGTCCTGGTGCTCGACGATGCGACTTCCGCGGTCGACCCGTCGAAGGAGCACGAGATCCGCTCGGCGATGTCGACGGTGATGGACGGCCGCACGACCATCGTGATCGCCCACCGACCCGGCACGATCGCCCTGGCCGACACGGTCGTACTGCTCGACGAGGGCCGTGTCGTGGCCTCTGGCCGGCACCAAGAACTCCTCGAGACGAACCCTCGCTACCGCGAGGTGCTCGCAGCGATGACCGCCGAGGACGATGAGCAACGCGCCCAACTGGCACGCGAGACGGGGAACGAACCACCCGTCCAGGTCAATGCCAGCACACCCGTAGGGGGCGACTGATGTTCGGGGTCGGCGCCATCTCCGACGAGGACAAGCTCGATGCCGACGAGGCGAAGAAGGTCTTGCGACGTGCGGCCCGTATGGCGCTGCCGTTCAAGAAGACCATCCTCGGCGCGTTGTGTTTCACGGCGATGTCGACCTTCGGCGTGGTGATGGGGCCGGTGATCCTCGGATGGGCGATCGACAACGGCATCACTCCCGGCGACAAGACCGTGTTGCGCAACGCCGTCATCTTCTTTCTCGTGCTCACGGTGCTTGCCTATGTGGCGGCCCGCCAGCAGTACATCTTGATCAATCGGGCCGGTGAGGGGTTCCTCCAGGCGCTGCGCATCCGCGTGTTCGACCACATCCAGAAACAGTCGCTCGCGTTCTTCGACCGCAACAAGTCGGGCGTACTCGTCGCCCGCATGACCGCCGACATCGAGTCGATGGCCGAACTGGTGCAGTGGGGTCTGCTCCAGTTCGTCGCCGCGATTCTGCTCGTCATCTTTGCGCTCGTCCTCTCGTTCGCAATGTCGTGGCAGCTCGCGCTCGTCGGGCTCCTCGTGATGCCGATCATCATCGTGGCGTCGCGCAAGTTCCAGCGCGACTCCAACGCCGCCTACCTCGACGTCCGCGAGAACATCGGCCAGAACCTCTCGACGTTGCAGGAAGGCATCGCCGGCGTCCGTGTGATCCAGGCCTACGCCCGTGAGCCCGAGCAGCGCCGCCGCTTCGAGCAGTCCAACCGTGAGCTCTATGACTCGCACGTGCACAGCGTCAAGGTGTCGACCTGGTACTTCGGTCTCGTCGAAGCCTCCGGGGTGTTCGCAACGGCGATCATCGTCGGCGTCGGTGGTTGGCTGTACACGCGCGGCGAGGTCGAGATCGGCGTCATCATCGCCACGGTGCTGCTGTTCGCCCAGCTGTTCGAGCCGGTGCAGCAGCTCTCCCAGCTCTACAACACCCTGCAGTCGTCGGCGGCGTCGCTCAGCAAGCTGTTCGGCATCCTCGACACCGAACCGGACATCCTCGACGGCGAACGCGACCTGCCCCGAAATGGCGAGATGATCGTCGACAGCGTCGGGTTCCGGTATCCGGCCACCGAGAGTCCGGTTCTCAGTGACGTGTCGATCACGGTTGCCGATGGTGAACGCCTTGCCCTGGTCGGCCCGACCGGCGCCGGAAAGTCGACACTCGCCAAGCTGATGGCGAGGCTCTACGACCCGACCGAGGGATCGATCTCCTTCGGTGGCATCGATCTCCGTGACGCAACGCTCGCCTCGTTGCGGCACCGGGTGGTGGTCGTTCCGCAGGAGGGATTCCTGTTCGGCGGGACGATCGCCGACAACGTCCGCGTCGCACGGGCCGAGGCATCCGACGACGAGGTGCGCGCTGCGTTCGAGGCGATCGGAGCGCTCCAACGGTTCGAGGAGTTCCCCGAGGGGATCCACACCGAGGTCCGCGAGCGTGGCTCACGCCTGTCGGCAGGCGAACGTCAGCTGGTGTCGCTGGCTCGGGCGGCTCTGGTCGACCCGGCGGTGCTCGTGCTCGACGAGGCCACCAGCAACCTCGACCCCGGAACGGAGCTCATCGTCGAGCACGCCCTCGATTCGTTGATGTCGGGCCGTACGACGATCGTCGTTGCCCACCGGCTCTCCACGATCCAGCGGGCTGACCGCATCGGTGTCATCGATGGCGGCCACCTCGTCGAGCTCGGCAACCACGCCGAACTGGTCGAACTCGGCGGCAAGTACGCCGCGCTCGCCGCCGCCTGGGCCAAGAGCCAACCGACTCGCACCTGACGCCGAACCTGCGTCGCCCCGGATCTGTGTGAGCGCGCACCGTCATTGCGAGCGTTGTTGCTCACACAGACGACGGAGGGTTGGCAGGGTCAGGCTCGTTCGAAGACGAGGACGAACTCGACGAGGCCGTCATCCTCGGTGGTGATCGCCCCGAACGACGGGTTGTCGATGCCGTAGTCCTCGAAGAGGACCGGTATCGACCCCAGGACGCCGATCCGGCCGTCGGTGGTCTGTGCGGTGACCTCGAACGTCACCGGATTGGTGACGCCGCGCAGCGTGAGCTCGCCGACGGCGGTGGCGACGACCTGGGCACCGTCGGTGGGAATCTCGCCGAACTCGATCGGCTCGGTGAGGTTGAAGGTTGCGGTCGGGAACTCGTCAGCACTCATGATCCGGCCGGTGAACTGGCCGTCGCGGTCGGGAGTCGTCGCTCGTGATGCTGTCGACCTGGACCTCGATGTCGACCGCAGTTGCCATCGTGCCCTCGATCGTGAGCAGGCCGTCGATCTCGTTGCTGCGTCCGACTGCGGTGACGTTGACTCCGGCGATCACCTCGTCGACCCGGTAGCCGAACTCGGACGCAGTGGTCGGTACCCAGTCGCCATCGAAGCCGGCGTCACCGGCCGGCGCCTCTGTCGTCGGGGCTGCGGTCGTCGGGGCTGCGGTGGTCGCCGTCGGATCGGTGGTCGGAGTGGACTCGTCGGTCGGGGCGGTGGTGGTCTCGGAGACCTCTGCCTCGGTCGTGGCCGTCAGTGCTTCCGAGAGGTCGGTCTCGTCGAGGGCATCGGGCGAATCGTTGATGAAGTTCGCGTAGACGAAGATGCCGGCAAAGAACAACACGACAGCCGCAACACCGCCGATCACCGCCCACTTGATCCAGCGCTTGGATGACTTCTGCTGCTCGTGGGTGTCGCTCACGGCGCAGAGTCTGGCAGAGGTTCGATCGCCGCCCTTGGCGGTGCTGGTGAGAACTTCTAGAGAATCTGTGACAGGAACAGCTTGGTGCGGTCCTCACGGGGATTCTCGAAGAAGTGCTCGGGGGTGCCGACTTCGACGATCTGGCCGTCGGCCATGAACACCACCCGGTCGGCGACCTCGCGGGCGAAGCCCATCTCGTGGGTGACGACGATCATCGTCATTCCGGATCGGGCGAGATCCTTCATCGTGTCGAGGACCTCGCCGATCATCTCGGGGTCGAGCGCCGAGGTTGGTTCGTCGAACAGCATCACCTTGGGATTCATCGCCAGTGCGCGGGCGATCGCCACCCGCTGCTGTTGGCCGCCCGAGAGCTGCCCGGGGTACTTGGCTGCCTGCTCGGGGATCTTCACCATCTCGAGCAGCTCCATGCCGAGTGCTTCCGCCTTCGCCTTGGGCAACCGTCGCACCTTGCGGGGGGCCAAGATGATGTTGTCGAGCACGCTCAGGTGCGGAAAGAGGTTGAAGCTCTGGAACACCATGCCGGTCTCACGCCGGACCTCCTGGATGTTGCGGATGTCGTTGGAGAGTTCGGTGCCGTCGACGACGATGCGCCCGGCGTCGTGCTCCTCCAAGCGGTTGATGCAGCGGATCAGCGTCGACTTGCCGGAGCCCGACGGCCCGATGACCACGACCACCTCCTGCGGTACCAACGCTGCAGGTTGATGTCCTTCAGCGCCTGGAAGTCGCCGAAGAGCTTGTCGACGTGCTTCGATCTCGATCATCACCTCGGTGGTCGAGATCGCCGTTGCATCGTCGAAGACGGCGGTATCGGCGGGTACCGAGTCGTTGCTCGGTGTCTGGTCACTCATCGGATTCCGACTCCCAATCTCTTCTCGAGCCGCTGACTCTCCCGGCTCATCGTGTAGGACACCGTCCAGAACATCAGTGCGGCGAACGTGAGTCGTCTCGGCGATCAAGCCCTGCCCCTGGAATTCGGGCTGCGCCGTGATCGCTCCCGACACCTGGAGCAGTTCGAACAGGCCCATGGCGATCCCGGCGAGCGTCGTGTCCTTGAACAGGCTGATCAGCTGGCCGATCTGGGCCGGGATCACGTTGCGTAACGCCTGCGGCAGCACGATGTAGCCGGTTTGACGGATCGGTGAGAGGCCCACCGCCTTCGCCGCTTCGATCTGGCCTCTCGGGATCGACTGCAGACCGCCCCGGATGATCTCGGCCATGTAGGCAGCCGTGAACAAGGTGAACACGACGATCGCTCGTGTCGAGGTGGCCGGTGCGAGGGTGTCGGGCACGAAGAATCCGAGCGCCACGTTCGCAAGCAGCAGCAGTACGAACAGCGGCGCGCCGCGGATCAGTTCGATGTAGGTGGTGCAGACGAGACGGACGAGCGGAAGCCCGGATCGCCGCCCCAACGCCAACAGCACGCCCAGCGGGTAGCAGAGCACGATCGAGCAGACGGCCAGGAACAGGTTCAGCATGAACCCGCCCCACCCGTCGAATCCGACGGCGGTGACCACGTAGTAGTACATCCCGATCGGAATCGCGGCGAAGACGACAACGGTGACTGCGGCGGCCGCAGCGTTCATGCGAATGCGCCCGAAGAACGGTCCGATCAGGCGCCCGACGATCGCCGCGACTGCGGCGAGCCCGGCGGTGATCCACGGTCCCGACGTGCCGGCGAGCAGGAGGAGGAGCAGCACGACCGCCAGCGGGAGCCAGAGTCGCTCGACCAGGTCGAGGACCCGGGTCGCTGTGAGCTTGGAATCCGCATCGGTCAGTCGTCCGGCGCGGACTTGACGGCCGCGGAGGAATCCGGCGAGCAGACCACCCCAGGCCGCGAGCACCACCACGGTCACTGCGAGACGAAGCTCGTGCACCTCCGGGTATCGGCCGATCATCAGGAGCCGCAGGTTGACCTCGATGATCGTCCAGCGTCCGGTGACGAAGATGAAGTTGATCGTCTTGAAGAGCAGCCAGAGGGCCAACGCGCCGAACACGACGGTCAGGACGGCATCGCGCTTGGTGCGGAACAGGTTGTAGTGGAGCCACGTTGCGATCGGGCCGCGGTTCATCGTTCGACCAGCATCATGCGACGGTTGGCGACGTTGACCAGGGCGGACACGACGAGTGAGATGCAGATGTACACCGTCATCGTCAGGAAGAAGACCGGCACGGCCGGCGAGCCGTTGCCGACGGTGGTCTGCGCGACCAGGGTGAGGTCGTAGTACCCGATCGCTGCGCCGAGCGAGGAGTTCTTGATCAGGTTGAGGTACTGGTTGCCGATCGGCGGGATGCCGATGCGCAGTGCCTGCGGGAGGATGATGTACCACATCCGCTGGAAGCCGCTCAGCGCGACGGCGTCGGCGGCTTCGCCCTGCCCGCGTGGACGGCCTGGATCGATCCGCGCACGATCTCGGCGATGTGGCTCGCGGTGTAGATCGTGAGCGCCAGGAACAGGGCAAAGAACGATGGGTCGATCCGGATGCCGCCGGCGGTCGCGCGACCTTCGACCGACGGCAAGGTGTACGAGTAGCCGAGCAGCGTCCAGCCGAGAGCGAGGACCACCACGAAGGCGCCGGGCACCCCACAGCCCCGAACGGGGGAGTGCGCCCGTTCGATCAGCGACGCGGCTCCGCCATTTCGCGGTCACCAGGTACCAGGCGAAGCATCGCCGAGCGCGACGAGATCAGCAGCAGCCCGACGCCGGACACCGTGGTACCAGGCGACCGCGACACCGCGGTTGGAGATGATCGCAAGGCCGGCCGAGTTCCCACGCGTCGGTGATCTGCGGGAACACGCCGAGCACCACCACGAGCACGCTGGCGGTGAGGAAGAGCGCGAGCGGGATGTTGCGCGACCGCCTCGACGTAGACCGTCGCCAGCTTCTTGACGATCCAGTTCGACGACAGCCGGGCGATGCCGATCAGCGTGCCGAGCACGGTGGCGGCGACGATCGCCACCACCGACACCCGCAGCGTGTTGAGGAGTCCCTCGACCAGCGCTTCGCGGACCGGGGCGCTCTGCGACAGCGAGTTCCCGGTGATCTGGAACGCCGCCGGATTGTCGAGGAAGTCGAAGTTGGTCGGGATGTTCTGGCGGGACGCATTCTCGGTGTAGTTGCCGTACAACCACACGACGATCGCGACCACGACGGCCACGACGACCAGTTGGGCGACCCACTTGAGGACGTTGACGTTCCGCCAGAACGGAACCCGAGCCGTGACCGATGCGGTCACGGGGCCGGCCTGGCGTTCAGGCTGGCCCCATGACCGCAGTTGCTCGAAGAGCATGCTGATCAGCGGTACGGAGGTGCGTACATCAGACCGCCGTCTGTCCACTGAGCGTTGACGCCACGGTCGAGACCCAACGGAGCGAGGTGCTCCTCGAAGATCTCGCCGTAGTTGCCCACCTGGCTGACGACCTGGTAGGCGAAGTCCGTCGGCAGACCGAGGCCCGGATCGAGCACGGCGCTCTCCGTCGACGGTGAGGCCGAGGAACCGCTGGATGTTGATGTCCTCGGTGTCGGCGAAGGTGTCGACGTTCTCGGAGGTGATCCCGAGCTCCTCGGCGGCGATGGTGGCCAGGATGGCCCAGTTGACTGCCTGGGCCCACTCGGTGTCACCATCGGCGACTGCGGGAGCGAGCGGTTCCTTGGAGAAGACCTCCGGCAGGATCGTCAGAGCTTCGGGCCCTTCCGGGTAGGTCGACCGCAGACCGGTGAGCTGGCTCACGTCGGACGACCAGCCGTCACACTGCCCTGCGACGAACGCTTCCTGGATGAGGTCGACGTCTTCGAACGGGCGCACCTCCCAGGTCAGGCCCAATCGGGCGGCTGCAGCGGCTGCGTTGCCCTCGGACGTCGTGCCCTGGGCGACGCAGACGATCACTCCGTCCATGTCCTCGATCGAGGCGAATCCGCTGTCGGCGGCGACCATCATGCCCTGACCGTCGTAGAAGTTCGGCTGCATGAACGTGGCGCCTTCGGCGCCGTCGCGTGTTGCGGTCCACGTGGTGTTGCGAACGAGCGACGTCCACCTCGCCGGACTGCAGCGCGGTGAAGCGATCGGGGGTCTCCAGATCGACCATCTCGACGGCGGTCGCATCGCCGAGCACGGCGGCGGCAATCACCCGACAGAAGTCGGAGTCGAAGCCGACGTGTTCGCCGTCGGCATCGAGCGTTGCGAAACCGGGCAAGGTCGTCGCGGGTGCCGCATCGGAACACACCGGCCTCCTGGACGGCGTCCAGTGTCGACTCGCTGCTCTGGACGACCTCGACGGTGTCGTCGGGTGCCGTGGTCTCCTCGGGTGCGGTGGTCTCCTCCGTGGCATCGGTGCCGTCTGGCGCCGTGGTGCCGTCAGAGCTGTCGTTGTCGTCGCTCGTGCATGCCGCCCCGAGCAGCGCCAGCGCCACCAGTGGCACCAGTGCCCGTCGTGTGGTCGTTCGCATCGGTTCTCCCCATCCGCTTCGTCGATTCCGACGTTGCTGTTGCTTGCTTGACGGCAGCCTTGCAGCTGCCTGTGCCGCGAACCTAGACCGCCGCGTCCGTCCGGGGCAACAGCGCATGTGTCGTGCGGATGAGTTGTCGGCCAGACTGTGCCCCATGACCGACGCCAGTGCCACCGTGTCCGCCGTCGCCGTTTCGACGGCTCGCTCCGCTCCCAAGACCGCAACCGCTGTCGGTTGGGCGGTCGCAACAAAGGGGGCGGTGCCACGCCAGCTCGGGCTGAGTCGGTCGGCGTTGGAGGCGAACGGATTCGAGGGCAAGGCTGGCCAGGTGCTCGCAGTTCCGAACGGCGACGGTGTCGCCGTTGCGATCGGGGTCGGCGACCCCGGTTCGGTGAACGCCGCCGACCTTCGCTCTGCTGCAGCAGCGTTCGCCCGGGCGGTACCGAAGCACGCCCAGCTGGCGACGAACCTCGCCGATGTCGACGGCGTCGATCCGAGGGCTGCTGCCCAGGCGGTGACCGAAGGGGTGTTGCTCGCGTCGTATCGATACACCGGACTGAAGAACGACCCGAAGAACGCCTCTCGCCTCGAGACGCTCACCTTGGTCTCCGGCGCCAAGGGCGCGAAGGACGTCACACGCGGTGCCGATCGAGGCAAGGTCGTGGCGTCGGCAGCGGCATTCGCTCGTGAGTTGGCGAACACTCCGCCCACCCACCTGAACGCGAAGGACATCGCGGCGAAGGCGGTCGACGTCGGATCGGCGGCCGGCCTGCACGTCGAGGTGTTCAACAAGGATCAACTCGAACAGATGGGCTGCGGCGGCATCCTCGGTGTCAACCGGGGCTCGACCGAGCCGCCGCGGATGGTCAAGCTGACCTGGTCGCCCAAGAACCCGACGGGTCACCTCGCGCTCGTCGGCAAGGGGATCATGTACGACTCGGGTGGAATCTCGCTCAAGCCGAGCGACAACTTCCACCAGAACATGAAGATGGACATGTCCGGTGCTGCCGCCGTCCTCGCGACGATGGGCGCCCTCAGGGAACTGAAGGTCAGGACCAAGGTGACGGCGTGGCTGATGTGCACCGACAACATGCCGTCCGGCAGCGCGCTCAAACTCGGCGACGTGCTCACGATGCGCAACGGCAAGACGGTGGAGATCCACAACACCGACGCCGAGGGTCGTCTCGTGCTCGCCGACGGCCTGTCGCTGGCGGTCGAGGAGGCGCCCGACGCCATCGTCGACATCGCCACGCTGACCGGGGCTGCGCTCGCGGCCGTCGGCGACAGCATCGCCCCGGTCCTCGGCACCAGCCAGCCGCTCGTCGATCAGTTGATCGAGCGTTCCGACGCCACCGACGAGCCGATCTGGCAGCTGCCGCTCGACTCGAAGCGCTACCGCAAGCTGCTCGATTCGGTGGTCGCGGACATGAGGAACATCGGTGGCCCCTACGGCGGCACGATCACTGCCTCGATCTTCCTCAGCGAGTTCGTCGGCGACGTCCCATGGGCGCACCTCGACATCGCCGGCCCGATGATGGTCGGCGCCGACGACGGCATCTACGCCAGAGGCGCGACCGGATTCGGGACGCGGCTGCTGATCGACCTCGCGTCGAACTTCAGCCCGCCGGCCTGAGCCCCGCTGCGCCGAGCCGGGCGGCATTGTCCGCGACCTCGGCGGCAACCGCGTCGCTCACACCGAGCGCCACCAGATGGTGCTCGATCTCCGACGGATCGTCGCCGACGTCGAGCATCGCCGTGGCGAGGTGGTGGGCTCGTGTGAGCTCCTCGGCGCCGATCGACGTCTGCAACCACGAAGCGTGAGCCGCTTGGACCGAGTCGGGCATCCGCCGCAGGTGACGGAAGCTGATCGGAGGAACGCGTCGTCGCACCGCGAGGCCTCCGTCGATCGGATGGGCGAGCCCGAACATCACACAACGTTGCAGCGCCTTGCTGAACGGCGATGACCGTCCGGTCGTGTAGCTGAGGCCCATCTCCCGAGCCGTTGCCTGCAGGTCGAGTTCGTACCCCTCGGGGGAGCGTTCGAGCCCGGCGACGAGGCGACGGACCAACCACGTTGCGGTCGGGCCCAGAACGCCGAGCCAGAACACCTCGACGTAGCGCGAGCGTGGGTCGAAGCCGTCGTCGTCGACGACCGGGTCGAGCCAGGGTCGGATGGTGATGGACGGAGCTGGCAGCTCGGATGAGATCTCGGACATGGCGCCCTCCCTCGGTTGGGAACTGATGGGGAGGGAGTCGGTGATCAGACAGTGGGCGGCGACCTGCCTGGAGCGGAACGTCGCCGCTATCGAGGTGTGGTGAGGCGCAGTGCGGCGATCAGTTGTTGCAGTGTTGCGCGGTGGCGATTGATCACGTCGGTGGATTCGTTGATGAGCTGCGCGTTCGCAGGCTCCTGAGCTCGCAGCGCCAGGTTCGTGTCGATGGCCGCTGCGAGGGAAGACATCGTCTGGCCGAGTGGCTGCCAATTGGGGTCTTGGACCTCGAGGTACTGCTGCTGGGCGCCGATTGCGACGTTGTCGAGGCGGCTGCGTTCGATCGTCCAACGCTGCTGTGCGGCAGCGGGCGGGGCGGCCATCAGTTCCAGCGTCAGCTGGTCGGTGATCCACTGTGAGGTGCTGAGCAGACTCGCCTGCGGTGACGACGACGTGGAGGGGGCTGTGGGCGGTGCAGCGGACTTCTTCGAGCGTCCGATCACGCCGCCGATGATGACAGCAGCGAGGAGCAGACCGCCGACGAGCAGCACCGGGAGCACCCAGTCGTTGTCGCTCGAGTCGGTGTCACCGGACTCGGGCGTCGTGGGCGCCGGCCCCGCTTCGGGCGTCGTCGGCTGCGGTGCTGGGTCGGTTGCTGCCGGCGCATCGGTTGGCGCGGGAGCCTCCGGGGCATCGGTCGGGCTGGCTGCGGGTGCACTCGCAACAGCGGTGCCCGAGCCGAGACCGGCGCCCGGGCCGTCGCTTCCACAGGCGCCGAGAACGGCAGCGAACACGGCGATGGCAGCGATGGCGGAGAGTCGAAAGACGCGTCGTTCCATCGCCACGACGGTAGTGACAGCGCAAACGAATCGGGTGGATCAGCCGGCGATGATGTGATCGAGGGTGAGCTCGGGCTCGTTCTGCTCGATGCGGGCGAGCGCGTACTTGTTCTCGAACAGCGCCACGAGCTTGCCGTCGAGGCGGGCCAGGATGCGCACACCCGGCTTCTCCCGGAGCGCGTCGGCCGACTGCTTGTCGGTGAGCCGGATCGCCTGATAGGGCGCCGACAGGATCTCGATCGGGGCGTTGAATTCGATGTCGAGCCGGTTGGCGAACACGTCGAACTGCAGCTGGCCGACCGCCGCCAGCACCGGGGACGCATCGCCCCAGTCGGGATCCTTCAGCACCTGCACGACGCCCTCCTCGTTGAGCTGGTCGAGGCCCTTGCGGAACTGCTTGGTCTTGCCGGTGTCGAGCGGGCGGGCGGTGGCGAAGACCTCGGGGGCGAAGGCCGGGATCGGTGGGAACTTCACGGTGGGGCCGGTCTCGTCGTAGAGCGTGTCGCCGAGGTTGAGGCCGGTGGCGTTGACGAGGCCGACGACGTCGCCGGGGAACGCTTCGTCGACGGTGGTGCGCTCGGCACCGAACACCGTGGACGCGTACTTGGTGGCGAAGGGCTTCCCGGTGCGCTCGCACGTCATCACCATGCCGCGGTTGAACTTGCCCGAACAGATGCGGGCGAAGGCGATGCGGTCGCGGTGGTTGCGGTCCATGTTGGCCTGCACCTTGAACACGAACGCCGAGCACGGCTCGTCGAGGTGGCGGGGCTTGTCGTCGACGTCGAGACGCGGCATCGGTGCGGGTGCGAGGTCGACGATCGCGTCGAGCAGGTGCCGCACACCGAAGTTGGTGAGTGCCGACCCGGCGAACACCGGGGTCGACTCGCCGGCGAGGAACGATGGCATGTCGACGTCGGCCTCCATCGCGCTCGAGCAGTTCGGACTCCTCGCTGCCCTTGGTCCAGGCAGCGCCCTCCTCGGCGGCAGCTCGCTCGGCGGGCACGTCTTCTTCGGGGGCGATCTGGCTGCCGCGGGCGGTGCGGGTGAAACGCGTGAAGATGTCGGTTCGGCGATCGATCACACCGCGCAGGTCGCCGAACGAGCCGACCGGCCAGGTGGCCGGCGTGGGACGGAGGCCGATCTGGTCCTCGATCTGGTCGAGCAGCTCGAGCGGTTCCATGCCGGGGCGGTCGAGCTTGTTGAGGAACGTGATCACGGGCAGGTTGCGTGAGCGGCACACCTCGAACAGCTTGAGCGTCTGGGGCTCGATGCCCTTGGCCGAGTCGAGCACCATCACCACAGCGTCGACGGCGGCGAGCACCCGGTAGGTGTCCTCGGAGAAGTCGCGGTGCCCTGGCGTGTCGAGCAGATTCAGCTCGTGGTCGCGGTAGGGGAAGTTCAGTGCGGTGGAGCTGATCGAGATGCCGCGCTTCTGCTCCATGTCCATCCAGTCGGATGTGGCCGCTCGCCTGCCCTCGTGGGCCTTGACGGCGCCGCCGGAGGTGATCGCGCCGGCGTACAGCAGGAACTTCTCGGTGAGGGTGGTCTTGCCCGCGTCGGGGTGGCTGATGATGGCGAACGTGCGACGACGCGCGGCTTCGCTGAGCACCTGGGCGGACATCTGATCGAGGCTACCGCCGGCCCGCGATCACATCGGGTGCGGGTTGCCGATCGAGCGCAGTGTGGGTCACAGTGGTGCGATGTCGACGGACCTCCTTCACGCCGCCGCCGAGGTAGTGGCGAACGCGCAGCGCATCGTGGTCTTGACCGGTGCGGGCATCTCCACCGATTCGGGCATTCCCGACTTCCGTGGCCCGAACGGATTGTGGACCAAGAACCCCAAGGCCGAGAAGGCGAGCGACATCAGCCACTACCTCAGCGACCCCGAGGTGCGCCACGCAGCCTGGCAGAACCGGCTGACCACCCCGGCCTGGACCGCCGAGCCCAATCGTGGACACGCTGCGATCGTCGAACTGGAGCGACGCGGTCAACTCCACGGACTGGTCACCCAGAACATCGATGGTCTGCACCAGAAGGCCGGGAACGACACCTCGAACGTGATCGAGGTGCACGGCACGGTGTGGTTCACCCGGTGTTGGGACTGTGAGGACCGCCGTCCGATGGATCAGGCGCTCGAGCGGGTGCGTGCCGGCGACAGCGACCCGGCGTGCCTCGAGTGCGGTGGCATCCTCAAGAGCGACACGATCAGCTTCGGCCAGGCGCTGGTGCCCGAGGTGATCGAACGCGCGATGCAGGTGAGCGACGAATGTGACGTGATGCTGGCGGTCGGTTCGACGCTGAGCGTGTTCCCTGCGGCGAACTGCGTGCCGCGGGCGAAGGCCGCCGGAGCGCGGGTGATCATCGTCAACGGTGACGAGACCGCGATGGACCGCTACGCCGATTGGCTGCTCGTCGGTCAGATCGGCGAGATCCTGCCGACGCTCGTCGGCTGACGAGTGGCCGTCCGGCGACTCGCGAGCAGCGCTCCGCTGATCACGAACACGACGCCGACGAGCTCCAACGGGAACACCTCGTCGTCGCGGAACACGACGCCGAGCACCAGCGCGACCACGGGGATCAAGTAGGTGATGAACGACGCCCTGGTCGAACCGACCCGTCCGACGAGCGTGCCCATGAGTGCAAAGGCGATCCCGGTGCCGAGTACGCCGAGCACGGCGACGGCCACGACCGGGCCGAACTCCCAGGTCGCGTCGCCGATGTCCCAGAGTCCGTACGGCGTCGTCCACACCGTCGCGAGAGCGAGCATCTTGGCCATGAGGTTGACCGACCCGTAGCGCTGCTGAAGCGGTCCGGCGATCGTGAGCGAGAACCCGTAGCACACGGTGGCGAGCACCACGAGTGCCACGCCGAACGCTTCGCTCGATCCGTCACCGATCGACGGGAGGCTGACGAACACGACGCCGACGAAACCCACGGCAATACCGAGTAGTTGGGCGCCCCGAGTCGGCTGACGCAGCAGCACCATCGCGAAGATCGCAGCGAAGATGGGGGTGCCGCCGTTGAGGAGGCCGGTGACCGCCGAGCTGATGTGTTGTTCGGCGATCGGGAAGAGCGTGAACGGAACGGCGACCCAGGTGATCGACAGCGTGACGAGCCGGAGACGGTCGGCCGGCACGATCTTCGTGCGCTGGCGGGGGAGGGGCAGCACCGCGAGAGCGAGCGCACCGAGTCCGACGCGCATGAGGGTGATCACGCCCGGCGGAAGTGCATCGAGCCCGATGTCGATGAACAGGAACGACGCACCCCAGATCGCAGCAACCGAGAGGAACAGTCCCCAGTCGGTCGGAGCGAACTGATCGTCCTGCGTCACCCGGGCACGGTATTACAGCAGGGGTCAGACCCGCGTTGTAATCCTGACCAGGTCGGTAGGCTTTGTTGCCATGGCAACGTTCCGAGACCTGCTCGCCGCCGCGAAGTCCGAGATCCGCGAGATCGACACCGAGGGTGCCGCCGCCCACATCGAGGCCGGTGCGATCGTGCTCGACGTCCGCGAACCCGACGAGTACGAAGAGGGCGCACTTCTCGGTGCGATCCACATCCCGCGTGGGCACCTCGAGGCGCAGATCGAGAATCGTCTCGCCGACAAGTCGGCCCCGATCGTCATCTACTGCGCCGGTGGCGTGCGCTCGGCGTTCGCCGCCAAGACGCTCGCCGAGCTCGGCTACACCGACATCGAGTCGATGGAGGGTGGCTTCGGCCGTTGGAAGGACGAGGGCCGCCCCTGGAAGCAGCCGGCCTCGCTGACGCCCGAGCAGAACAACCGCTACAAGCGCCACCTGCTGTTGCCCGAGGTGGGCACCGAGGGCCAGGTCAAGCTGCTCGAGGCGAAGGTGCTGATGCTCGGCGCCGGCGGCCTCGGTTCACCCGCTGCGCTGTACCTCGCCGCCGCAGGCGTCGGCACGATCGGGATCGTCGACATGGACGAGGTCGACTCGTCGAACCTGCAGCGCCAGATCCTGCACAACATCGACCGGATCGGCGACCGCAAGGTCGACTCGGCGAAGAAGACGCTCACGATGCTCAACCCCGACGTCGACGTGGTCACCTACGACACCCGCCTCGACGCGTCGAACATCATGGACATCATCTCCGGCTACGACGTGATCGTCGACGGCGCCGACAACTTCCCGAGCCGCTACCTGCTCAACGACGCCAGCGTCAAGCTCGGCATCCCGGTGGTGCACGGCTCGATCTTTCGCTTCGAGGGCATGGTCAGCGTGTTCCACCCGACGAAGGGACCCACGTACCGCGACATGGTGCCCCAGCCGCCGCCCGCCGAACTCGCTCCGAGCTGTGCCGAAGCGGGCGTGCTCGGCGTGCTGCCCGGCATCATCGGTTCGATCCAGGCGCTCGAGACCATCAAGGTCATCCTCGACCTCGGCGACCCGCTGATCGGCCGGATCCTGACCGTCGACACCAACGACATGGAGTTCCGGGTGTTCAACCTCAAGGCCGACCCCGCCAACGAGGTCACCTACGCCAATCGCGACCGCATCGAGATCAAGGAACTCGACGGTCTCTGCGCCCCCGGCCTCTCGCACTGACCGGTCACGATGGCTCGGTGAGGATCTCGGCTTCGAGTGGGGCGAGTTCTTCTCGTTCCTGAACGATCACGCCGACGAGGACGAGCGCGATGCCGACGGTCTCGATGCCCGACGGTCGTTGGTCGAGCACGAGCCAGCCGATGAACGCGGCCGTCACCGGGAGCAGTGCGAGCAGGACCGAGAAGCGACGGATCGGGATGCGGCGCATCGTGAACTGGTCGATGCCGTAGCCGATCGCGTTCGAGAACACGCCGACGAGCAGACACAGCGCCAGGAGGCGCGCCGACGTCCACACGTCTGCGCTCCACGGTGCGCCGGCCGGCGCAATCGCAAGCGCGCCGATCGCCAACCCGATGCCGAGGCCGGCGACGCCCCGGTCGAGTCGGGCCACTCGCGAACCGATCACGATGTAGGCCGCCCACATCGCCGATGCCAGCCCGATGAAGAGCAGGCCGAGCGCGTTGCCCTCGACCTCGCCGCCGCCGAGCACGACGACGCCGGCGATGGCGAACAGCAGCGCAACCGCGTTGCGCACCGAACGGGTGGCGACCGCCGCCACGGCGATCGGGCCGATGAACTCGATCGTCACCGCCTTGCCCAGATCGATGCGCTCGATCGCCAGGTAGAAGAACAGGTTCATCAACGCCGTGGCGACACCGAACAGCGCCGCGGCGCCGAGTTCGGCTCGGGTCCAGCGTTGACGCCAGGCCCGTGACACCACCACGAGTGCGATGGCGGCGCCGATCACCCGGAACCACGCGACGGTCTGTGGTTCGACCTCGTCGAACAGGCCGACGGCGATGACGGCACCCGCGTACTGGGCGACCGCGGAGAGGACGAACAGCGCCTCGGGCTGGGCGGTGTTCAGCCAGCCAGTGAGCGGCCCCGACCGCCCTCGTGGCGACTCAGTCAACGAGGTGACTCAGTCGAAGAGTTCGGGATCGGTGTGGGCGATCTCGTCCCACAGCGGCTGGAAGCTGAACCAACCGGCAGCGTGGAAGGCGGTGTTGTCACGCGTGTAGGTGGCGTACTCGTCGTTGATCTCGATCGGGTCGCCGGCGGCCATCGCCATCAGCTGGGCCTGACACGAGCGCTCCATCGAGATGAACCAGAACGCGGCTTCGTCGACGGTCTCGCCGACGGTGAACAGGCCGTGGTTCTGGTGAATGGCGGCCTTGCCGTCGGGGAACTTCGAGGCGAGCTCCTTGCCTGCTTCGATGTCGAAGACCACGGCGCCGCCCTGCTCGGAGATCACGTGGTGATCGTTGTAGAAGATGCAGGCGTCCTGCGTGAGCGGCGCGAGCGGGATGCCGAGTGAGCTGAACGACTTGCCGTACGGCGAGTGAGCGTGCGCGGCGGCGACCACGTCGGGACGTGCCGAGTGCACGGCGGCGTGGATCACGAACGCCGCACGGTTGACCGGCTTGGTGCCGTAGACGACCTCGCCCTGGTGGTTGACCAGGATGAGGTCGCTCTGCTTGATGTGGCGGAAGCTCATTCCGAACGGGTTCACCCAGAAGCAGTCGGGGTACTCGGGGTCGCGAACGGTGATGTGTCCGGCAACGCCTTCACCGAAGCCGAACTTGCCGAAGATGCGCAGCGCACCGGCGAGGTGGCTCTTGCGGTAGTGGCGCTCGTCCTCGACGTTGTCGAACGTCGGGATGCCGTCGAGCCCAACCGTCTTCGGCGTCAGCTCGATGCCGTCGATCATGCCCGGGCTGGTCGTGCTGGTGGCGGTGTCCTCGGTGATGGCCATCAGCACACCGTACTCTCGCCGGCCGCTGCTGTCTCGGGCCGTACGATGCCGCCATGGCCGAAATCCGTCCCGCCGACATCGCAGCCCCGGCGGCAAACTACGCCCACGCCGTGCTCACCGAATCGGCGACACGGTGGCTGCACACCTCCGGTGTGGTGCCAGTGGCCCCCGACGGCTCGACCCCCGACTCGCTGGTCGACCAAGCGAACGTGGTGTGGTCGAACATCGCCGCGATACTGCTCGACGCGGACATGGAGCCGTCCGACGTCGTGTCGGTGACCACCTACGTCGTCGTCGGCGAGGACCTCGCTCCCGTGATGGACGCGAGGGATCGTGCGCTCGGCGGCCACCGCGCCGCATCGACACTGGTGACCGTTCCGGCGCTGGCCCGCCCGGAGTGGCGCATGGAGGTGGCGATCATCGCAGCGCGGTGAGCAGCAACGCGCTCAGCCGCTCCAGCCGCCGCTGCCCCCGCGATCGGGCCGGTAGGAGGTGGCTTCGAAGTTGCCCCGATTGTGCTGCTCGGAGGTCGTGCCCGAGCCGCCCTGGTGACCACCGGCGTAGTCGGCGCCGGACGCGAGGTTCTTCAATCGCCTGATCTTGCGTCGAATCCACGACATGGTGATCCTCCTCGGGGTCGACCTCGACCGTACCAGGGGATCAGGAAGCGGCGGGGCGTGTGCAATACGATCGCCGAGATGGCCGACCCGGACGACCTGCTGCACAACGATGTCGTGCGCTCGACGAACGCCGTCGGCCGAGGGTGACCAGCTTGCGTCACGAGCCCGCCGAGGACCACTCGGCGCAGGAGAACTCGCTCGCGGAGCTCGACAGCGCACTCGCTGCGCTGGGCGTCGACGTCACGAAGCTGGATCCGAACCTCTCGGGCAACGCTGCTGAACAGGAGGCCGACGAGACGGATGTCCCCGACGGCGGTGGCGATGCTGACGGCGAGGTCGGGAGACAGGGCCGGTTCAGCACACCGTTGCCGAGGAACTTCCGGTTGTTGTGGGCGGCGACGGCGCTGTCGAACCTCGGCGACGGACTACGGCTGGTGGCGCTGCCGCTGCTGGCGACGTCGGTCACGTCCGATCCTCGGCTGATCGCGGGCGTCGTCGTCGCGCAACGGCTGCCGTGGCTGTTCCTCATCCTGCCGGGAGGGGCATGGGCCGACCGGTTCGACCGTCGGCTGCTCAGGATGCGCCTCGACATGGCCCGCGCTGTCGTGATGTCGTTGCTGGTCGGCGCCATCGTGATCGACCAGTTGTCGATTGCGGTGATCTATGTCGTTGCCGCGCTGCTTGCGTCGGCCGAGGCCGTGGTCGACAGTTCGAGCATGGCGATGGTGCCCACCACCGTCGAGGGCCCAGACCTCGAGCGCGCCGTCGGACGTCTCGGTTCGACCGAGTTGGCGATGAACGATCTGATCGGACCGCCGCTCGGCGGATTGCTGTTCGGTCTTGCGATCGCCGTGCCGTTCGGCGTCGACGCCGCCACGTTCGTCGGAGCCGTGCTGGTGATGGGCCTGATGAGCGGCAGCTACCAACCGGCCGCGGCCGCGGCGGTTGCGCCGGCCGACCGCCCGTCGATGCGAGCCAGCCTCGCTGAAGGCATCCGCTGGCTCTGGAACCAGCGGTTGCTCCGCACGCTGGCCGTGGTGTCGACCGCGCTCGGCACGGCGTCGTTCATCGGCAATGCCGTGTTCGTCATCTTCGCGACGGACACGCTGGGGCTCACCGAGTTCGGCTACGGCATCCTCCTGGTGCCCGGTGCGCTCGGCGGCATCGCCGGTTCGCTGCTGGCGCCCCGCTTCCGTCGGTTCCCACTCCGCCGGACTCTGCCGATCTCCGTGATCGGCTCCGGCGCCTCCACGTGGTTGATGGCGGTGACGTCGTCGCCGATCCTGGTCGGCGTGCTGTCGGCGTTGTCGCTCGGTTCGGTGATGGTGTGGAACGTGCTCACGCTTGCGCTCCGCCAGCGCCTGATCCCCGACGAGATGCTCGGACGCGTCGGCGCCAGCTACCGCTTCCTCGTGTACCTCGGGATGCCGTTCGGAGCATTGGTCGGCGGCCTTCTGGCGAACGAGTTCGGTGTCCGTTCGGCGATCTTCGTCAGCGGCAGCATCCTGGTGTTCGTCGGCCTGACCTTGCCGGTGGTGCTGCGGGTGGCCGAGCGCCAAGGCACGCCGCTCGAGCCTGCCCCGGAGGCCTGATCGGGCCGGGCTCGACGACGCCGTCGGGCCCGAATGCTGCGACTCGGGGTCAGCCGAGGTCGACACCAGTCGTCGACGGGAGATGATCGACGGGACCCTGGTCTCCGGTACTGGGGGTGCCAACAGGCTCGAACATCAAGATGCGGGTGCCGGGTTCGGCTCGCGGGCGGTGCTCGATCCCGCGAGGCACGACGTAGGTGTCGCCGGCTTCCAGAACCTCGGATTCGGAATCGCGGAGATCGATGATGAACCGGCCATCGAGGACCAGAAAGAACTCGTCGGCGAGGTTGCGTGGCGGCATCGACCCAGCGTCGGTCGGCTGCGTCAACTGGCGGGTCGGAGTGCTGCGACGCGTTGACGGGCGAGTTCGGTGAGCTCCTCGATGTCGGTCTCATCGGGGAGGTCGTCGGGTTCACGAAGCCGGTCGGGGTGTCTTCGTCCGACGGGAAGCATGGGGGTTCCGTCGGGTCGGCTGTAGACGACTTGACCGTTGTGGGCACGTTTGGCGGTGAACTTGCGACGGTGTTTGCCGGGGTTGTGGCGGTCGCAGCCGAGGCCGGCGTTGTCGAGGTCGGTGGCACCGTGGTGGCGGTCCCACTCGGCGAGGTGATCGATCTGGGTGTGTTCGCCGGCGATGTCGCAGCCGGGCTGATCGCACCGGGTGGACATGAGCCGGGCGGCGTCACGGGCGGCGCCGGTGAAGAGGCGTCGCTTGCGGCCCATGTTGATGATGACGCCGGCGGAGTTGAACACAACACGCCGGATGTGACCGCGAAGTGCTGCCTGCGCGACCGCGTCGGGGGTGAGCGGAGTGCCGGCCGAGGTTTCGCAGCGCCGCTGTGACAGGTCGAGGTCGGCAAGGTCGTCGGGTTCGGGGATCAGCCCGCGGCGGGCGAGTGCTTCTTCGAGTGTGCGTTGATCGACGACGACGTTGACCAACGGCGGTGGGGTCGTTGCGTCGGCGGGAACGGCGACGGAGCGGCGGAAGATCGACGCCAGAGCGTCGAAGCGGCGCTGGGCGTCGGTGCGGGGCAGCATCGATGCCGGGGCGTCGGCACCGTGGAGCCTGGTGCGTTCGGCGACGTCGGCACGGAATTCGGCTTCGACGGCGTTGTTGAAGATCGCTTGGAGTTCGGCCGCGACCTCGGCGGTGCCGCCGGTGGCCTGTACGTAGAGCGATCCGTCGAGTTCGGTGACGGTGGCGGTGCGCTGCTGGTGGGAGAGCTCGCGGGTCGCGGTCGGCTCCGTCGATGTCGGCGAGGGTTTCCCAGCGGCGCAGGCAGGTGCGGGCATCTTCGAACGAGAGCTGTTCGGCCTGCTCGACCAGGATGCTGATCGATCCGGGCAACTGGTCGGCGACGCGCCGGTTGGTGGCGACCTTCGCGAGTTGCTCGGCCTGGTCGACGCCGATCAGCCCTGCGTGCAACGCCTCGCCGACCTCGGGGAGCGAAGCGATCGTGGTGGCGAGCTTGCGGGCCTGTGCTGCTCGGCGGTTGGACCAGTTGGCGTTGGCCTTGAGCCAGCCCTTCATCGAGTGGTGGTTGTCGACGGCGGCGATGTTGCGGCGCTCGCCCGCAGCGACGATCGCCGTCTGTTCGGCGTGCAGCCGACGAAGCTCGAGCTCCACGGTGCGAAATCGTTCGGTCAGGGCGTCGTCGTCGAGCCCGTCGAGCTGATCGACAACGGTGGCCAACATGGGCCCATGGTAACGAATACGCGTTCGAGAAGCAAGGAAAAAGCGAAGCAATGTTCGATCGTGTCGACCTCCTGAGCGTCAGATCAGACCGAGGGCCAGCATCGCCCGGGCCACACGCTCGAAGCCGGCGATGTTTGCCCCGACCACGTAGTCGCCCGGTGCGCCGTAGTCGTCGGCGACCGTCAGGCACGTCTCGTGGATGCCCGACATGATGTCGGCGAGGCGTTGCTCGGTGTACTCGAAGCTCCACGCGTCGCGGCTCGCGTTCTGTTGCATCTCGAGCGCCGAGGTCGCCACGCCGCCGGCGTTGGCCGCCTTGCCGGGCCCGAACGCCACGCCTGCAGCCTCGAAGGCGTCGACGGCGGCTGCGGTGCACGGCATGTTGGCGCCCTCGACCACGGCGCGACATCCGTGCTCGATCAGGGCGCGGGCCTCGGTCTCGTCGAGTTCGTTCTGCGTCGCACAGGGGAGCGCGAGCTCACACGGAACCTCCCAGATCGACTCGGTCGAGAACGTGGCCCCTCGTCGTTCGGCGTAGTTCGCGATTCGGCCGCGTTCGGTGAGCTTCACCTCTTTGAGCAGGTCGAGGTCGACACCCTTCGGCTCGTGGACGAAACCGCCCGAGTCCGAACAGGCCACCACCACTGCGCCGAGCTGGTGCAGTTTCTCGATGGCGTAGATCGCGACGTTGCCCGAGCCCGAGACGACACAGCGCTTTCCGTCGAGCGACTCGCCCTGAGCGCGCAGCATCTGCTCGGCGAAGAACACCGCCCCGTATCCCGTTGCCTCGGTTCGTACCAGCGACCCACCCCACGTGACTCCCTTGCCCGTGAGCACGCCCGACTCGTAGCGGTTCGTGATCCGCTTGTACTGCCCGAACATGAAGCCGATCTCGCGGTGGCCCACGCCGATGTCGCCGGCGGGAACGTCGGTCATCTCGCCGACGTGACGGTACAGCTCGGTCACGAAGCTCTGACAGAAGCGCATCACCTCACCGTTGGAGCGGCCCTTGGGGTCGAAGTCGGCCCCGCCCTTGCCGCCGCCGATCGGCAGGCCCGACAGCGCGTTCTTGAACACCTGCTCGAATCCGAGGAACTTGATCACCCCGAGGTCGACGGTCGGGCTGAAGCGCAGCCCACCCTTGTACGGCCCGAGCGCGCTGTTGTACTGCACCCGGAACCCGCGGTTCACCTGCACCTCGCCGGTGTCGTCCTGCCAGGGCACCCGGAAGATGATCTGGCGTTCGGGTTCGCAGATGCGCTGGATGATCTTGTGTTTGGTGAATTCGGGGTGGCGGTCGATCGCCGGGCCGATCGACTCGAGCACCTCCATGGTGGCCTGGTGGAACTCGGGTTGCGCCGGGTTGTCGCGGACGATCTCGTCGTAGATGGTCGTGAGATCTTCGTTCAACATGCGGTCAGTGTCGCATGACAGCCGTGTCGGAGCGCACCGAGCTCGGAGGGCTCAGAGGTGGGAGTCGATCGCAGCCAGCAGCTCGCCGTAGGTGTCGAGTGCAGGGAACTGTGGGAACTCGGTGATCACGTTCGGCGGGGCGTGGAACAGGTAGCCGGCGTCGGCGGCGCCGAGCATGGTGGTGTCGTTGTAGCTGTCGCCGGCGGCGATCACGCAGTAGTTCAAGGCTCGGAGCGCCTCGACAGCATGTTGCTTCTGGTTCGGTTGGCGCAGCTGGTAGTCGACGATCCGGTCGTCGCCGACGACGAGGCGGTGGCAGAGCACCGTCGGCCAGTTGAGCTGGCGCATCAGCGGACGGGCGAACTGCTCGAAGGTGTCCGACAGCAGGATCACCTGCGTCCGTGTTCGCACCTCGTCGAGAAAGGCGACAGCGCCCTCGAGTGGTTCCAAGCCGGCGATCACGTTCTCGATCAGCGACATGGTCAGGCCGTGTTCGGCGAGCAGGTCGAGCCGGTAGCGCATCAGCACGTCGTAGTCGGGTTCGTCGCGAGTGGTCCGCCGGAGTCCTTCGATGCCGGTGCGCTCGGCGACGGCAATCCAGATCTCGGGGACCAGCACACCTTCGACGTCGAGGGTCACGATCGTCTGCTGCGTGCCGGTACTCACCGTCACAGTCTCGCCGCTGCGCCGCCCGGCGGCGAAAACCCCGGTTTGCGTGACGCGTTGGGCGGGTCACCCCACCCGAACTGCAACGCAAACGGGTCGGCGACGGCTACTCGGCGACGTGCGTGATCGGGAGCTGCGGGCGCTCTGGCGGTGGGCAGTCCTGGGCGGCCCACCCGAGGTAGACCATCCCGATGAGCCGGTCCGCTGGGTCGAAGCCGCACAGTTCGAGCACCGGCGCCGGCCGCGTGAGCGCTGGGGTGGACCAGAAGCTCGCCAGCCCGAGCGCCGTTGCCCCGAGCAGCAGGTTCTGTATGCCGGCGGCGACCGCATCGCGGTTCTCCTCGTGCAGCATCTCGTTGTCGTGCGGGGCGCAGCCGATCGCAAGGGTCACGGGGGTGCGGAGGTACTTCGTGCGGGTCTTGGCCCGCTTCACCTCGTCGCCGAAGTCGACCCGTTCCATCTCGTCGGCCATGGTGTCGCCGAGTCGGGAGCGTCCTTCGCCGGTGAACACGGCGAACCGCCACGGCCAGGTCTTCTTGTGGTTCGGCGCCCAGGTCGCGAGCCCGCACAGTTCGGCAATCACGTCGAGAGGCACGTCTCGCTCCTGGTCGACGATCATCGACGTGCGGCGCGATCGCGCCAGGCTCGAGAAGTCGTCGAATCTCGTTCGATCGATCTCGTCCGCGGAAGTCATGGGTTCAGGATGTCATGAGGTCGCCCAGATCAGCACCTCGGCGCCTTCCGAGCCGGCCGTCAGCGTTGGTGATCCGGCGCCGGTGAGTCGAACGGCGTCGCCAGCAGCCAACGATCCGGCGACGTCCAGCTGCGCCGAGCCTCGTGGTACGAACACGTGGACGTGGCGATCGTCGGGCACCGTCACCGACTCGCCGGTGCCGAGGCGCCCGCCCCAGAGCACAGCGCCCCGCTGGCGGATCGAGATCGCCGCATCGTGGCCCTTGCCCGATGCGATCGGCACCAGCCCGCCCCGGTCGAGTTCGGTGTTGATGTCGAGCTGCTCGTAGCCGGGGTCGATCGACTCGGTGTCGGGCGGTACCCACATCTGCACGAAGTGCACGTCGTCGGTCCCCGAGTTGTTCATCTCGCTGTGCCAGATGCCGGTTCCTGCCGACATGCGCTGGGCGAGTCCGGGGTACAGGACGCCACGGTTGCGTTCGGAGTCCTTGTGCTCGAGTTCGCCCGACAGCACCCAGGTGACGATCTCCATGTCTCGGTGCGGATGGGTGTCGAAGCCCGAGCCGCCGCTGACGACGTCGTCGTTGTTGACGAGCAGCAGGCCGTGGCCCGTGTTGGTCGGGTCGTAGTGGCGACCGAAGCTGAACGAGTGCTTCGAATCGAGCCAGCCGATCTTCGTGCGCGGTCGATCGCTCGCGCGCCTGACGTCGATGGTGGGGGTCGTGGTCATGATTCGTCAAACAGTTGCGAACGCAACAATATTCCACGAGCCCCTGCAGCTCGCGCATCCGCTAGAACACCTCGGTGCCGTCAACCCTGCGTCCTGTGCTCAGCGTCCTCGCAGCCGCTGTGTTGTTCGGCACGGCGGGCGCCGCTCGCGAACTCGGGCCCGACGGCACGACGGCCCTCGGCGTCGGCGCCACCCGCATCGTCATCGGAACGGCGGTGTTGTGGCTGGCGGTGTGGTGGAGTCGGCGTCATGGTTCGGGCCCGTCCATCGGTGCAGCTGTGCGTGCGAATCGGTGGGTGGTCGTGCTCGGTGGGTTCGGTGTGGCGATCTACACCCCGATGTTCTTCGAAGCGGTCGAACGCACCGGGGTGGCAGTCGGCACGATCGTCGGCGTCGGCAGCGGCCCGTTCTTCGCCGGAGCGCTCGAGTGGGTGTGGCGGGGAGTGAGGCCCGGCCGATGGTGGGTGCTCGGCACCGTCGTCACCGTCGCGGGTGGCTCGGTACTCGTGCTCGCCCAACGTGGGAGTGGACCGACCGGCGCCCCAGTCGATGCCGCCGGTGTCGCGTTCGCGCTTGGGGCAGGCTTCGGCTACGCCCTGTATTCGGTGACCTCCAAGGTGGTGATGGAACGCGGTGTCGACCCGATTCTGACGCTGGCGTCGACCTTCCTCGTCGGCTCGATCGCCGTGGCGCTGATGGCGATTCGGGAGCCATTCGGATGGATCACCTCGAGCGAGGGTGTGCTGATGGCGCTGCAGCTCGGGGTCCTCGCCACCGGGCTCGCCTACATCTTGTACGGCTTCGGCCTGCAGCGGCTCACGTCGGCGACCACGGTGACACTCGTACTCGCCGAACCGCTCACGGCCACGTTCCTTGCCGTCCTGGTGTTGGACGAGACCATTGTGCCCGTCGCCTGGATCGGCATCGCAGGTCTGCTCGCCGGACTGCTGATCGTGGGCCGCACCGCCCGCGTCTCGTTCGAGCCGGTGCCGGCGTTCACCAGCGCTGATCAATCGACCTGACGGGCTCGGCTCGGCTGCACCCTCGGTGCCTCGTTCGGCATCTTCGGATACACCGGAGGCCACGGCGCGTCGGGCACCCCGTCGGCGAGGTCGGCGGCGAAGCGCTCGACCAGTGGCGCGATCGACACGGCGGTGTCGTCCATCAACTCCCACGGATCACCGCGTTCGGCGAGACGGTCGGGAACGGTGTCGATCGTCATCGCCTCGGGATCGATCGTGTCGAGCTCGTCCCAGCCGAATGGTGTCGACACCTGCGCACCGACCCGAGGGCGCGCGCCCAGGCCCCGAACATGTTCTTGTGCGGGGCGTTCTGGTTGAAGTCGACGAACACCCGGGTGCCGCGCTCCTCCTTCCACCACTTGTCGGTGAGCAGGTCGGGATGCCGTCGCGCCAGCTCACGCCCGAGCGCGACCACCGCGCCGCGCACGGCGAAGGAGTCCCACCCGGGTTCGACACGCACGTAGACGTGGATGCCCTTGCTGCCGGTGGTCTTGGCGAACCCGACCATTCCCAACTCGGCGAGGAGGTCGCGGACGTGGCCGGCCGATTCGCGCACCATGTCGAACGTGACACCGGGGGAGGGGTCGAGGTCGATGCGCATCTCGTCGTGGTCGTCGGGCGTCGCTGCCCGAAACGGCCACACGTGCAGTCCGAGGACGCCCATGTTGACCGCCCACAGCACGTGTGCCAGGTCGGCGATGACGAGCGCACGCGACGGTGTGCCGTTGATCGTCTCGACGGTGGTCGTGGCCAGCCAGTCGGGTGCGGAGCCGGGGATCCGCTTCTGGAAGAACGACTTCTCACGCACGCCGTTCGGGTACCGCTCGAGCAGCACCGGACGGTCGGTCACGGTGCGCATCAGGGCGTCGCCGACCGCCACGTAGTACCGGGCGAGGTCGAGCTTGGTGCGGGGCTCCTTCGCCGGCCCGACCGACGGGAACATCGGCTTGTTCGGATTGGTGATCGCAACGGTGCGGTCGCCGGTATCGAGCTCGACCGGATCCCCGAACTCGTCGGCCTTCCCCATCACCCGGACGCTACCGACTGGATGCGGGGTCGGATCACGCCTGGGGTCTGACCCCTGGCGTGATCGTCACTGGCCGGAGTGGAGTTCCTCGTTGAGTTCACCCCACGAGCCGAGGCGGGCGCGGGCGACGACCTTGCCGCTCTGGCCGTCGCGGATGAACATCATCCGGTTCTCGCCGCTCAGCTCGCGAGCCTTGACGACACCCTGGGGGGTGAGCACCGGAGTGCTTGCGGTCACGTACAGACCGGCCTCGACGACGCAGTCGTCACCCAGGCTGATACCGATGCCGGCGTTCGCGCCGAGCAGGCAACGTTCGCCGATGGTGATCTGTTCGGTGCCACCTCCCGACAGCGTTCCCTGGATCGAAGCGCCGCCGCCGATGTCGCTGCCGTCGCCGACCACGACGCCGGCGGAGATCCGGCCCTCGACCATCGACACGCCGAGCGTGCCGGCGTTGAAGTTGCAGAACCCCTCGTGCATCACGGTGGTGCCCTCGGCCAGGTGGGCGCCGAGGCGCACTCGGTCGGCATCGGCGATGCGTACCCCGCTCGGAATCACGTAGTCGGTCATGCGGGGGAACTTGTCGAGACCGTGCACCGAGATGACGTGGCCCTCCTTGCGCAGGCGCATGCGAACATCGTCGATCTCCGGCACAGCGATGGGACCGATGCTCGTCCACGCCACGTTGTTCAACGCCCCGAACGTGCCGTCCATGTTGAGCGTGCGCGGTGCGGCGAACCGGTGCGACAGCAGGTGCAGACGCAGGTAGGCGTCGGACGCCGAGGCAGGTGGCTCGTCGACGTCGATCGTCAGTCGCACCGGGCGGACGGTCACGTTGCGCACCTCGTCGGTGGTGTCGCGCATCCCGAGCTGGTCCTCGATGTCGTCGGTGGGGCAGTCGTCATCGCCGAACTCGCCCCACCCGAGCCATCGGAACCAGGTGTCGAGCACCGAGCCGTCCGCAGCGATCGTTGCGAGGCCAGCGCCCCATGCCATCCGTGTCATCGTCGTCCTCTCCAGATGTGACGATTGGTGTCAGACACCAATCGTCACATGACTTCCGGTCGCAGTGTTGGGAACAGGATCACTTCTTTGATCGAGTCGACCCCGGCCAACAGCATGGCCACACGGTCCATGCCGATGCCCAACCCGCCGGTGGGCGGCATGCCGTATTCGAGCGCTCGGATGTAGTCCTCGTCGACCGAACCCGCCTCGGCGTCACCGGCATCCTTGGCGGCCTGCTCGTCCTCGAACCGGGCCCGCTGCTCGACCGGATCGTTGAGCTCGGAGTAGCCGTTGCCCAACTCGCGCGAGTCGACGAAGATCTCGAAGCGCTCGGTGAGCCATGGGTCGTCTCGGTCGGCACGCGCCAGCGGGGAGATCTCGGTGGGGTGTCCGGTGATGAACGTCGGCCGCACGATGTCGGCCTCGCAGAGCGCTTCGAACAGCTCCTCGACCAGCTTGCCGCCGCCCCATCGTTCCTCCCAGCGAACGTCGTGCTCGTCGGCGAGCGTACGCAAGTCGTCGATCGGCTGGCTCGGGTGCACGGTGCGACCGATCTTGTCGGACACCGCGTCGACCATCCGCACCCGGGGCCATGGCTCGGCGAGATCGACGGTCTCCCCACGGATCTCCACGATGGTCGTGTCGATCGCGTCGCGAGCCGCCTGGGTGATCAGCACCTCGGTGATGTCCATCACGTCGTTCCAGTCGCCGAACGCCTGGTACAGCTCCATCATCGTGAACTCGGGGTTGTGGCGGGTGGAGATGCCCTCGTTGCGGAAGATCCGCCCGATCTCGTACACGCGCTCCATGCCACCGACGATCAGCCGCTTCAGGTGCAGTTCCAGCGCGATGCGCAGGTACAGCTGGAGATCGAGCGTGTTGTGATGCGTCGTGAACGGGCGGGCATGCGCTCCGCCCGCTTCCGCGTGCAGTACCGGTGTCTCGACCTCGATGAACCCGCGCTCGTGCAGCGTCCGCCGGAAGCTGGCGATGATCTCGTGACGGATCTCGAAGGCCCGCTGGGCCTCGGGGTTGACGATCAGGTCGGCATAGCGCTGACGGAACCGTGTGTCGACGTCGCTGAGACCGTGCCACTTGTCGGGCATCGGGCGCACCGCCTTGGCCAACAGTTCGACCGAGTCGGGCTTCACCGACAGCTCCCCCTTGCGAGTGGTCATCACCGTGCCGGTGGCCCCCACCCAGTCGCCGAGGTCGAGCCGCTTGATCGCAGCGAATGCGTCGTCGCCGACCACCGCCTTCGAGATGAACAACTGCAGGTCGCCGGAACGGTCGCGGATGGTGGCGAACACGAGCTTGCCCGAGTCTCGCTTCAGCATGATGCGGCCGGCCACCGCCACCGGATCGTCGGTCTCGGTGCCGGGTTCGAGGCCGCCCCAACCGGCGCGGACCTCGGCCACGGTGTGGCTGCGATCGAATCGATACGGGTACGGAGCGACCCCGTCAGCGCGCAGGTCGTCGAGCTGGGCGAGTCGGCGCGCCTTCTCGGCGGCGAGTCCGCTGCCTCCGGTCGGGTTCTGGGCAGCGGAGGTCTCGGTCGGTTCCTCGCCGGGACGGTCGGGGGTTGCGTCGTCGGTGCTCACGGTCCCCCGACCGTACCCAAACGATCGGACGACGACTCGCTCGGTTCCGATCGTGGCATCCGATCGCGGATCACAGACCGTACTCTGGGACCGTGCGTGCATCGATCAAGACCGTTGCTGTCGGGCTGTTGGCCCTGGGAATCGCGATCCCCGTCGCAGCGCTGGGACCTGACAACCCCATCGACCGGCCTGCCCGCGCCGTGAGGCAGGCCGTTCCCGCCACCTCGCCGGCGTCGGATGTCGTCACGGTGTACAACTCCGGCGAACTGCGCGCCGACGTTCGAAGCCGGGCTGTCGCCGCGGCGAGGACCGCAGGCGCCTCGTTGGCCCTCGGCCGATCGGCGAGCGTGGGCATGATCGGTCTGTATCGAGGTGCAACCGCAGTACAGCTGCCGCCGGCTGGATTCGCCTACCCGATGGGAACGACGGTGCTGCCGAAGGATGTCGTTGCCCGAACGATGGGGCGCGACGTCTCGGGGTACCTGACACCGGACGCGCTCGTCCTCGGGGAGGTGTCGGCCCGCCTGAGGGGTGCGCAGGCAGGCGACAGGGTGCTGCTCACGGCGTCGTCCGGGGCCACCGTGGCATTCCGAGTCGCCGCGGTGCTCGGTGCTGATCGAATCGGTGGCGCCGAGTTCCTGATGTCGACGCAGGGCGGCGACCGCCTCGGAATCGGGCGATTGAGCCGGGTGGTGCTGTGGGGGTTCTCGTCGAGGGCGGCGATCGATTCGGCCCTGCAGGCGAACGGCTTGGTGTCGACCTCGGTCAGGATCCGGCGCAGCTGGGATCCGGCCGACCCCGACGACACGATCGGTATGGCCCAGACCAAAGCACTGTTGGGCGAGTTCGCCTATCGCGTCAATGCGAACGGATCGGTCAGCCAGGACGCCGGCTGGGTTGCGGCGAGTCTGCCGTCTGGTCGCGAACTGCTGAATGGTGCGATTCCGATCCGCGCTCGATGCCACAACGACGTGAAGCCCGGCATTCAGGCGGCCCTTGCCGAGGTCGCAGCGGCAGGGTTGGGTGGCGTCATCAACGTCAGCGACGCCAACACCGCCGGCGGTTGTCACCTCGCCCGATTCAACCGCCTCACCCCGGACAGCTCGCTGGGCTTTCTTTCGCGCCACTCGTGGGGGATGGCAATCGACACCAACACTCGGGGATCGTGTCAGGGCTGCGCCCCACCCGACTTCGTCACTCGTCCGGGAGGGTGCCGGGTGGTGCAGATCTTCCGCAAGCATGGTTTCGCCTGGGGTGGAAACTTCCTGACGCCCGATGGCATGCACTTCGAGTGGGTCGGCGAGCGTCGCGACGGGCTTGCCTATCCGTCGCGGTTCTGTCCCAATGTCGCAACTGGCGCCCTGACCCTGGACAATTCCGAGGTCGGCCAGTCGCGCCTGTACCAAGACGACGGACTGTTCGTCGGAGAGCACTGATGCCCACACGATTCCTGATCATCGGCGGAGGACCCGCCGGCAACATCGCGGCAACGACTGCCGCCCGTCTCGGCGCCGAGGTCGTGATGGTCGAGCGAGATGTGGTCGGTGGCGCCGCGCACCTCTGGGACTGCATCCCGTCGAAGTCGATGATCGCAACGGGCCGAGCGATCAGCCGCACGCGGGCGATCGGGGGCATGGGGCTCGCCAACGTCGACACGGCTGTGGACGTCGGCACCCTGACCGATCGCATCGAGTGGGTGAAGAACACGATGCGCGACAACACGAGCCGTCTGCTCGAGAGCCAAGGTGTCCGCATCGTTCGAGGCACCGGCCGGTTCACGGGACCGCACACCGCCGAGGTCGTCGGGCCGGACGGAACCGAAGTCGTCGAGTTCGACGCCGCACTGGTGTCGACGGGGTCGCGCCCTCGCATCCCGGAATGGTGTCAGCCCGACGGTGATCGGATTCTCACGACTCGCGACTGCTATCCGCCCAAGATCTTCCCCGAGAGCATCACCGTCGTCGGCTCAGGCGTCACCGGCGTCGAATTCGTGCACATGTTCTCGTCGTTCGGCTCCAAGGTGACCCTGGTCGTCAGCCGTCAGCAGGTGCTGCCCGGCAAGGATCCCGAGGTCGCCGCCGTGCTCGAGGAGGAGTTCATGCGCCGCGGCGTCAAGCTGCTGATGGGGGCGCGTGCCCAGGGCATCGAGCGCACCGACGACGGGGTCACGGTCAACTGCGACGACGGCCGCTCGGTCACCTCGACACACGCCGTGCTCGCCATCGGGTCGATCCCGAACACCGAGGATGTCGGCCTCGACGCTGCCGGCGTCGCCGTCAACGACTGGGGTTACGTCGACATCAACCAACACTGTGTCACCAACGTCGAGCACATCTACGCCGCTGGCGACATCAGCGGCAAGCTGCCGCTGTCGTCGGTTGCATCGATGCAGGGCCGCAAGATCGCCGAGCACATCATGGGTGGCCACACCCGCAGTCACCGCCACCTCGACTACGACAAGGCTGCCTCGGCGATCTTCACCGAGCCGGAGATCGCCGACGTCGGTCTGGCGGAGGCGGAAGCCTTCAGCTCGGGTCGCAAGATCCGGGTGACGAAGGTGCCGTTCTCGTCGACTGCCAAAGCGATGATCAACAACGACACCAAGGGGTTCGTGAAGATCATCTCCGATCCGGCGACCGGTGAGGTGCTGGGAGGCTCCATCGTGGGCCGCCAGGCGGCCGAGTTGATCTCGGTGATCGCCGTGGCGGTCACCGCCGGGCTGACCGTGACCGATCTGGCCGAGAGCATCCTGGTGCACCCGGCCCTCAGCGAAGCACTCTCCGAAGCCGCCGAGTAGACGATGTTACGTGTGGTGTCAGACACCACGCGTAACGGCTACTCGATGACAGCGAGGATGTCGCCGCCGCCGACGGTGTCGCCAGCGGTCACCTTGATCTCCTTGACGGTGCCGGCCTTCTCGGCGTTGATCTGGTTCTCCATCTTCATGGCTTCGAGGACCACGATGCCGGCGCCGACGTCGACGGCCTGACCGACCTCGACGAGCACCTTCACGATCGTCCCCTGCATGGGCGCCTCGACCGACCCGGACGCAATGGCTCCGCCGCTGCCGGAGCCCGAGCTGTGCTTCTTCTTCTTCTTGGCCGCAGGAGCGCCGGCGACCGCAATCGCCGGCGCCTCCGGGACCCACATGTTGACGTCGAACCGCTTGCCGTTGACCTCGACGGTGGTCGACCGCTTGACCAGCGGCTCGGCGTCGGCGTCGTCCGGCTCCGGCGCGGTGCTGTCGGCCTTGCCGCCGAGTCCGGTGAGGTCGAGCACTTCTTCGACCCACTTCGTCGAGTGTGTGACCGCAGCGAAGTCGGGGTGCTCCAGGATCGCCCGGTCGGCGGGAATGGTCGTGGCGACCCCTTCGACCACCAGTTCGTCGAGCGCTCGGATCGTTCGAGCGATGGCCACATCGCGATCACGACCCCACACGATCAACTTGCCGACCAGGTTGTCGTAGAACTGGCTGATCTCGTCGCCGGAGAGATACCCGGAGTCGAACCGAACGCCGAACCCGTCCGGCGGGACCAACTTGGTGATCGGCCCCGGCGATGGCAGGAACTTGCCCTCCGCCACGTCCTCGGCATTGATGCGGATCTCGATCGAGTGACCGCGGCGCGCAGCGTCGACCTCGTCCTGGGTCATCGGCAACTCTTCGCCCGCAGCGACACGGATCTGCCATTCGACCAGGTCGATGTCGGTGATCATCTCGCTGACCGGGTGCTCGACCTGGAGGCGGGTGTTCATCTCGAGGAAGAAGAAGTCGCCGTCCTGGAAGATGAACTCGACCGTGCCGGCGCCGTAGTAGCCCACGGCCTTGGCGGCCTTGACCGCAGCTTCGCCCATCGCCTGCTCGACGCCTTCGGGCAGACCCGGCGCCGGCGCTTCTTCGACGAGCTTCTGGTGGCGGCGCTGTGCGGAGCAGTCGCGAGAGGAGATCCACACGCAGTTGCCGTGCTTGTCGCCGACCAGTTGGATCTCGACGTGGCGGGGCCAGGTGAGGTAGCGCTCGACGTAGACCTCGTCGCGTCCGAAGAACGCCTTCGCCTCGCGTTGTGCGCTGGCCATCGCGTCGTCGACGTCGGCCTCGGCCTGCACGACCTTCATGCCGCGACCACCGCCACCGAACGCCGCCTTGATGCACACCGGCCAGCCGTACTCGTTGCCGAACGACTTGATCTCGTCGGCGCCCTGAGCGAACTCGGTGGTACCGGGCACCACAGGTGCGCCGCCCCGGATCGCTGCGAGACGGCTCGACACCTTGTCGGACATCTCGTCCATCGCGGTCGCCGGCGGACCGATGAATTCGACTCCGATCTCTTCGATCGCACGGGCGAAGTCGGCGTTCTCGGAGAAGAAGCCGTAGCCCGGGTGCACGGCAGTCGGCGCCGCTCTGCTTGATCACGTCGAGCATGACCTCGGAGTTGATGTAGCTCTCGGCGGCGGTCTGGCCCCCCAGCGCATAGGCCTCGTCGGCCAGGCGGACGTGGAGCGAGTCGCGGTCGAGCTCGGAGTACACCGCAACGGTGGGGATACCCATCTCTCGGGCGGCGCGGATGACTCGGACAGCGATTTCGCCGCGGTTGGCGATCAGGATCTTCTTCAGCACGAATGCCAATGTAGGGGCCGTGACGGCTCACGGAGACATCTGGACTTCGAAGGAGTGGCCTGCGGGCTGGGATGTGCGCCATGTGGCCGAGACCGGGAGCACGAATGCCGACCTCATCGACGCCGTCGTCGCCGGCACCGCGTCGAACCGGACCGTGCTGGCCGCCGACCACCAGACCGCCGGGCGGGGCCGCCTCGATCGTCGCTGGGATGCGCCGCCGGGCGCCAACCTGCTCGTGTCGATCGTGATCGCACCCATCCCGGCGGTCCCGGTCGAATCCACCCACCGGGTCGGCCTGGCAGCGCTCGCCGCCGTCAGACGGTTCGTCGATGCAGCCCACGAGTCGGCCGTGGGCCTCAAGTGGCCGAACGACGTGTTGCTCGGCGATCGGAAATTGGCGGGCATCCTGGCCCAGCGCGTCCCGGATGGCGACGCGGTCGTCGTCGGTTTGGGACTGAACGTCGGCTGGGCCCCCGACGGTGCCGCCGCAGTCGGGGCGTACTCCACCGGTGCAGCCCCGACGCCGGCTGATGTACTCGTGGCGGTGTTGGAGGAACTCGCAGCGCTGCCAGCCGATGTGAGCTCGCTGTATCGCGACGCGCTGGCCACGATCGGCCAGCAGGTACGCGTCGAGCTTCCCGGCGATGCTGCGCCGCTGCACGGGCGCGCCGTCGATGTCGACGATGCCGGACGCCTCGGCGTGGTCGACGCCGACGGCGCCCGCCACGATCTGGAGGTCGGTGACGTCGTGCACGTCCGGGTGACCCCGTCGCCGGACAGCTGACCGCCCGACTGATGGGCGCCGGCGTGAAACCGATGTGAGACCGAGTTCACCGCCGGGGTGCCGACGGCGCGGCCGAACGCGCCAGTAGCGTCGGAAACAATGTCCAAGCCCGCCCGCCACCGTCGGCGCAGTTCCGCGCCCCTTGCGCTCGTTCTTGCGCTCGTCGTGGGTGCGGTGGGTGCCGTCGGCGTGATCCGGGCCGCCAACGCGAGGACATCCGACATCGAGCGCATCGAGGGCCTCGAGTTGGCCCTCACACCGCAAGACGGGCCTGCGCGGAACTACCTGCTGATCGGTTCGGACTCCCGCGAGGGTGCCGATCCGAATGCTGCCGATTTCGGGGGGATCGGCGACGTGAACGAGGTGACCGGCCGCCGGTCGGACACGATCATGATCCTCCGCCAGGAAGAAGACGGCAATGGCGCGTCGATCGTCAGCCTCCCACGCGACCTGTGGGTGGATGTCGTCGGATTCGGACCGAATCGGATCAACTCCGCGTACAGCCACGGCACCGACGTGTTGGCCACCACGATCACCCAGCAGCTCGGAATCCCGGTCCATCACGTCGTCGACATCGACTTCAACGGCTTCAAGGACCTCGTCGACGTCGTCGGCGGCACCACGGTCTGTTTCCTGTACCCGACCCGCGACAAGAACACCGGGCTCGACCAGCAGCCCGGATGTCACGTGCTCGATGGTGTCGAGTCGCTCCAATACGCGCGGAGTCGCTACTACGAAGAGTTCCGCGACGGACAGTGGCGCACCGACCCCACCTCCGACCTCGGCCGTATCGAGCGTCAACAAGCGTTCCTCCAGCAGACCGCAGACGGCACGATCGACAAGCTCCAGTCCGACCCGTTCCTCGCCTCGGAACTGATCGACGCGGGCACCTCGGCCATGCGCATGGACCCCGGGCTCGACCCGGTGGCCGCTGCAGGCACGCTGCGCAAGGCGTTCGGTGCCGGGCTGAACAAGTACCAGCTTCCGGTGTCGGGTGTGACCAAGAACGGCAATGCAGTGCTGGTGCTCGACCCGGGCGCCGAGCCGATTCTCGACTATTTCCGCGGGCTCGGCCCACCCCCGGCCGTCGAGTCGTAGCCCGAAGGATCGTCGATCCGTAACCCATCGGTCGCGCCGCTGCGCACCTACACTCGGTGCGGTCATGAAGGCGCTCATTCTCGCCGGCGGAGCCGGCACACGGCTTCGGCCGATCACCCACACTCGGGCCAAGCAGCTCGTGCCGGTGGCCAACACCCCGATCCTGCACTACGGCATCCGTTCGATGGTCGCCGCCGGCATCACCGAACTCGGCGTCATCGTCGGCGACACACGCGACGAGGTGATGGCCGACCTCGGTGACGGTTCCCAGTTCGGTGCATCGATCACCTTCATCGCCCAGGACGAACCGCTGGGCCTTGCCCACTGCGTGCTGATCGCACGGGAGTTCCTCGGTGACGACGACTTCGTGATGTACCTCGGGGACAACCTGCTGGAGCAGGACCTCGAAGCCTTCGTGGACGCCTTCATGCGGGCCCGAGAGGGTGAGCAGCCGCCATCGGCGCAGATTCTGCTCAAGGAGGTCAGCGACCCGCATCGTTTCGGGATCGCATCGCTCGACGCCGACAACCACGTCGTGCACCTCGTCGAGAAGCCCGAGGACCCGCCCTCCAACCTGGCGCTGGTCGGGGTGTATCTCTTCGACCCCGAAATCCACGAGGCCGTTGCGTCGATCGAGCCGTCCGGCCGCGGTGAACTCGAGATCACCGACGCGATCCAGTGGCTGATCGACCATGGCCGTCGGGTTCGCACCGAGATCCTCACGGGCTGGTGGATCGACACCGGCAAGCTCACGCCGCTGCTCGAAGCCAACCGGTTGATCCTCGAGACGATCGAGACCCGGATCGACGGCACCGTCGACGCCGACTCGTTCATCGACGGTCGCGTGGTCGTCGAAGCCGGCGCGTCCATCGTCAACTCGACGATTCGGGGTCCGGTGGCAATCGGCCCGGGCACCACGATCGTCGACAGCTTCGTCGGGCCGTTCAGCGCGATCGGCGCCGACTGCGAGGTCCGCCACTCCGAGATCGAACACTCGGTCGTGATGGAGCGCAGCCAGGTCGTCGACATCCCGCGGCTCGAAGACAGCCTGATCGGCAGCGACGCGGTCGTGTCGCGCAGCAAACGCAAGCCCCGTGCGATCCGGTTGATGGTCGGCGACCACTGCCAGATCGACGTCGAGTAGACCGCGAAGAGGAGACAGCACCGATGCCCGACATCACCGAGTCCGACCACATCGCCGGCGTCTACGTCGTCGAGCCGACCATCCACGGCGACCAGCGGGGCCTGTTCATCGAGACGTACCGGCGCGAGTGGATACCTGGCGCCCGGGAGATGATCCAGAGCAACCGAGCGAATCGTCAGCAGGGCGCTCTGGTGGGCCTGCACTATCACCTGCACCAGAGCGACTACTGGTACATCCCGTTCGGCACGGCACGTGTCGTCCTCCACGACCTGCGCGAGGGGGGACCGACCGACGGAGCCACGCACTGTCTCGACCTGTCGGGCGAGAACCACATGGGCGTCTACATCCCGCCCGGCGTCGCCCACGGGTTCTCGGCGCTGACCGACATGGTGATCACCTACCTCGTCGACGGCTACTACAACGCGGCCGACGAGCTCGGCGTCGCGTGGGACGACACGGCGATCGACGCCGATTGGGGTGTCACCGACCCGATCCTGTCCGAGCGCGACCAGCAGAACCCGATGCGCGCCGACATCCCCGCGAACCGTCGGCCGTACTGGCCGATGCGCACCTGACCATCACGCCGGGGTCAGACCTCCGGCCTGATCCGACCACGAAGGACCCTCCCCATGAAGCTGTTCGTCACCGGCGCCGCCGGATTCATCGGATCGAACTACGTGCGCCACGTGCTCGACACCACCGACCATTCGGTGACCGTCTACGACGCGCTCACCTACGCAGGCAACCTCGAGAGCATCCGCGACGTCCTCGACGACCCTCGCTCGGAGTTCGTGCACGCCGACATCTGTGACGCCGACGACGTGGCTCGCGCCATGGACGGTCACGATGCGGTCGTCCATTTCGCCGCTGAGAGCCACGTCGACCGGTCGATCAAGGACGGCTCGACGTTCGTGCGCACCAACTGCACCGGCACCAACGTGCTGTGCGACGTCGCCAACACGGTGGGTGTCGGCAAGTTCCTGCACATCTCCACCGACGAGGTCTACGGCTCCGTCGAAGAGGGTTCGTCGGTCGAGACCGACATCCTCGCCCCACGCTCGCCGTACTCGGCGGCCAAGGCCGGCTCCGACCTGATCGCCCTCTCGTACTTCTCCACCTACGGCCTGCCCGTGGTGGTGACGCGCTGCTCGAACAACTACGGGCCCTACCAGTTCCCGGAGAAGGTGATTCCGCTGTTCACCACCAACCTGCTCGACGGCAAGCAGGTGCCGCTCTACGGCGACGGGCTCAACGTGCGTGACTGGATTCATGTGGAAGACCACAACATCGCAGCGCATCTCGTCCTGGAACAGGGACTCCCGGGCGAGATCTACAACATCGGCGCCGGCAACGAGGTCACCAACGTCGACCTCACCCACCGTCTGCTCGAGCTGTGCGACCGTGACGAGTCGTTCATCCGTCCCGTCGAGGACCGACTCGGCCACGACCGGCGCTACTCGGTCAACATCGACAAGGTCAGCGCCCTCGGCTGGTCGCTGAGCCGGACGTTCGACGACTCGCTGGCTGCCACCGTCGACTGGTACCGCACTCACCGCGACTGGTGGGAGCCGTTGAAGGCCAAGGCCGGGCTCTGAGGCGACGATGAAGCTGGTCGTCACGGGAGCAGGGGGACAGCTCGGTCGCGACGTGGTACTCCACGCCGAGTCGTCGGGCGACGAGGTGATCGGCGTCGACAAGGCTGCGCTCGACATCACCGACGCCGTCGCCGTTCGAGCGTTGCTCTCGTCGACTCGGCCCGATGCGGTCATCAACGCGGCGGCGTACACCGCAGTCGACGCCTGCGAGTCCAACGAGTCGTTGGCATACGCAGTCAACGCCGACGCGGTCGGCCATCTCGCAGCAGCCTGTGAACTGGTCGGCGCTCATCTCGTGCACGTCAGCACCGACTACGTCTTCGACGGCACACTCGATCGCCCGTACCGAGAGGACGACCCCACCAACCCGCAGTCGGTCTACGGCCAGTCGAAGCTCGCCGGCGAGATCGCCGCTGGGCCCGACGCGTCCATCGCGCGGACGTCGTGGGTGTGCGGCGAGCACGGCAACAACATGGTCAGGCTCGTGTTGCGCCTCGCAGCGAACCCCGATCAGGCCCTGGCGTTCGTCGACGACCAGCGCGGCCATCCGACGTTCACCGCCGATCTTGCGACCGCGTTGCGAACGCTCGCCGTCGACCGTTGCTCGGGCCTGTATCACGTGACCAATCAGTCGGCGGTCAGTTGGTACGAGTTCGTCCGGGAGATCCTCTCGGCGGGGGGCCACGATCCCGACCGCGTGAGCCCCATCACGACGGCCGAGCTCACCCCGCCCCGTCCAGCGCCGCGCCCCGCCAACAGTGTGTTGGAGAACGCGGCGTGGCGTGCCGCCGGCTACGAACTCCTTCGCGACTTCCGCGAGCCGCTCGCCGAACTGGTCGCGAGACTCGACCCACCCCGGGGTCAGACCTCGGTCTGACCCCTGGCCCAGTTCGACCACCGCCAGAGAAGATGAGCCGGGCTTGGCCCTTCACCGGCCGGGCAGCTCCGTCACAGGTCGAGAACGCCCGGGTTGCGTCGATCCCCGACATCTCGATGTCGTCACGCCGGATCGTCTCCCAGTGCGCGAGCGGCATGCGGAACTCCAGCTGCTGGTCGGGTACGCCGCGTCGGAGCTGTCGGGAGTGACCGATCTGGCTCGTAGCCGAGTGATCGGGTGACCCCGAGCGAGGGCGCGTTGTCGTGCCACATCGCGGTGCGGGCGAATTCGGCCCCGAGGCCGTCGAAGCCGAGCGTGAGCGCAGCCAGTCGCAGCTCCTTGCCGTAGCCGTTCCCATGGAACTCGCGTCCGAGCCAGGATCCGGTGGTGAACTGGCGCAGCACCGCGAAGTCGGAGGCCCCGAGGTCGCACGCTCCGATCACCGACCCTTCCACGATCACGGCGAACTGGAGGTTCCACGCCGGCGGCCTCACCTCGGCACGCGTCCGGGCGTAGAACCGCATCGCTTCCTGCTCCATTTCCGGCGACGGGAGGTCGGTCCAGGGAATCGAGAACGGCATCGCCGCCGGGTCGTGGACACCCTGCTTGGCAACGTCGAGCACCTGGCGGGCCAGCTCGTCGTCGAGGTACCGCAACGTCAGCCGCGGTGTGCGGATCTCCAGATCGAACAGCGGCCAGTGATCGTTCCCCATCGGTGAAGTGTCGCAGAGGCCTAGCATCGTCGGCGTGGGGTTTTCTCGGGCAGAACTCGAGTCGTTCCGCGATGCGATCGTTCCCGACCTGGTCGGGCCGGGCCTGCGTCTGCTGTTCGTCGGGATCAACCCCGGGCTCTGGACGGCGGCCACGCAAACCCACTTCGCCCACCCGGGAAACCGCTTCTATCCGGCCTTGTTGGAGGCAGGCATCATCGAGCGGCCGATCGACCGGGGAACCGGTATGTCGAACGCCGACCGGCGCTACATGATCGAGCGGGGCATCGGCATCACCAACGTCGTGCATCGGGCAACCGCGAAGGCATCGGAGCTCGGCCGCGAGGAACTGCGCGCTGGAGGCGAGGAGCTGCGCAGGTTCGTGCGCCGACACGACCCCGCCGTGGTGGCGGTCGCCGGGATCACCGCCTACCGCACCGCGTTCGGGCTTCCCAGAGCCGTGATGGGGGAGCAGCGCGAGCCGTTCGAAGGCACACGGCTGTTCGTGGTGCCGAACCCGAGCGGACTCAATGCCCACGAGACCGTCAGCACCCTCGCCGAGGCCTACGCCGAAGCCGCCCGCGCCGCGGGCATCATCCCCGACCGATGAGTTTCAGCGACACCCGTCGTCGCGAAGACTCATCGCTTCCGGAGGTGCTGCACACCCGCACGGATCAGTGGGGGTCGCGTTCGGCGTCGTCCCGGTTGGCGAGGTACCAGTCGATGGTCTCGCGAAGGCCGCGCTCGAACTGCATCGTCGGTGACCAGCCGAGCAGCGTGCGAGCACGTGTGGCGTCGACGGCGCGGCGGGGCTGACCGTCGGGCTTGGACGGGTCCCAGCGCAGCTCGCCCTCGAAGCCGACGAGGCGGGCCACCGTCTCGACGGTCTCTCGGATCGTCACCTCGCGGTCGGCGCCGAGGTTGATCGGCTCGGCCTGGGTGTCGACCTCGCTGGCTCGCACGATCGCGTCGGCGGCATCGTCGACGTAGAGGTACTCGCGGCTCGCCGAGCCAGTGCCCCACACCTCGACGTGGTCGGCCCCCGACTCCTTGGCCTCGACGCACTTCTTGATCAGCGCCGGGATCACGTGTGACACCGACGGATGGAACTTGTCTCCGGGCCCGTACAGGTTCGTGGGGATCAAGTAGGCGAACCGCTGGCCGTACTCGTGCTCGTTCACCTGTGCGTGGATCAGGTGCGCCTTCTTCGCGATGCCGTACGGGGCGTTCGTCTCCTCCGGATATCCGTTCCACAGGTCCGCCTCGGCGAACGGAACGGGCGTGTACTTCGGATACGAGCACACCGTGCCGACCAGCACGGTCTTGTCGACTCCCGCTGCGTGCCGAGTTGCTTCGATCACGTGGGTGCCCATCAGGAGATTCGACAGGTACAGCCGTGCGGGGTGCTCGAGGTTGTAGCCGATGCCGCCGACGTCGGCGGCCAGGTGCACGACCACGGATGGATCGTGCTCGGCGAGCATGGCCTCGGCAGCTCCAGGTCGGGTGAGGTCGAACTCGGCCGATCGCGGCGCTCGGACGTCGGCACCACGCTCGGAGAGACGGGTGACGACCCGGCGACCCAGGAATCCGGCGCCTCCGGTGACGAGGACTCGCTGCCCGTCCCAGGGGCGGTCTGATCCGTCGGTGGACGATGGCGTCGACATGAGTGAGAGGCTACGGCCCGCTGTTGTCACCGCAGCGGCGCCGACAGCCGCCATGATGGGCAGTGATGGCTACGGCGGATTCCACGGCGCACCGACACGACACCTCCGAGCGTCCGATCCGCGTTGCCTACACGCTCGAGCAGTGCTGGCATCCGAGCCCTGGGGGCACCGCTGTTGCCGCGCTCCGGATCGCTCGAGAACTCCGACGACGCCCCGGCGACGTCGAGCTCCATCTCGTCGCCGGCAAACACCCGGTGCCGCCGCCGGTCGAGTTCCGACCCGAGGGGTCGGTGGCGATGCTGCCGCTCGGGCGCCCCCTGCTGTACGAGTCGTGGACGAGGCTGAACTGGCCGAAGGTCGAGTCGGTGGCCGGTGAGATCGACGTTGCGCATGCCACCGGACTGGTCCCGTGCGGCACCGCTGCGCCGCTCGTGGTGACCGTCCATGACCTCGCGTTCGTGCACGATCCGGCGAAGTTCTCCGCGCAGGGCGTGCGCACGATGAACCGCAGCCTGGGCGCGATCCTGCGTCGGGCCGATCGCGTGATCGTGTCGAGCGAGGCCACCCGCATCGACTGCGAGCACGCCGGTATCGACCCCAACCGGCTCCGCCTCGTCCCGCTCGGGGTCGACCCCGTGGCCGTGTCCGACAACGACATCGAACGAGTCCGACGCCGCTATCTCCTCCCCGACGAGTTCGTGCTCTTCGTCGGCACACGCGAACCGCGCAAGAACCTCGCTCGACTCGCCGAAGCGATGCGGCAGCCGGGCATGCCCGGCCCGCTCGTGGTGGCGGGCGCCGATGGTTGGGGTGATGTCGGCGTGGTCGACCACGGCAACACGCTGTTCCTCGGATTCGTCCCCGACGCCGACCTCGCTCCGCTGTACGCAGCTGCGACCGTGTTCGCCTACCCGAGCGAGCGTGAGGGCTTCGGGCTCCCCGTCGCGGAGGCGATGGCTCAGGGCGCAGCGGTGGTCACCAGCTCGGGTACCTCGACCGAAGAGGTCGCCGGCGGTGCTGCGGTGTTGGTCGACCCGTTCGACATCGACGACATCGCCCGCGGGCTGATCGAAGCCGCCGATCGCCGCAGCGAGCTCGCCGCAGGCGCTCGGCGACGAGCGGCGGAGCTGACGTGGGAACGCGCCGCCGACCGCACGCTCGCCGTCTACCGTGAGCTCGCCCCGTGACGCCCTCCGACCCGATGCACCCTGCCGTCAGCGCGGCGTCCCCGGCGCCGGTCGATGTGTCCGTCAACCTGCTGTGGTGCGTACCCGGTGACGTCGGCGGCTCCGAGCAGTACCTGGTGCGCCAGCTCCTCGGTCTGGCGTCGCAAACCGAGCGGTTCGCGCCGACGCTGTTCAGCCTGGCCTCGTTCGTCGACGCCCACCCCGAACTCTCGGCCCTCTACCCGATGGTGGCCGCCGACATCAGCGGCACCAGCCGGCCCCGCCGAATTCTTGCCGAACACACCTGGCTGCGGCGCCGCACGGCCGACGCCGACATCGTGCATCACGGTGGCGGCACGAGTCCGTTGGTCGGGGCCCGACCGATCGTGCTCACGATCCACGACCTGCAGTACCTCACCCACCCCGAGTACCTCACCCCGAACAAGCGGCGATATCTCGAACGGGCGATCCCGCACTCGGTACGACGCGCCAGCGTCGTCGCCGTGCCGACCGAGTACGTCCGCAGCACGGTGATCGACGCCTACGGGACCGACCCGGAACACGTGGTCGTCGTGCCCCACGGTGTCGAGCCGACACTGGGTGCAACCGCCCCGTCCGAAGCCGAACTCCGGGCCTCGTACGGTCTCGGTGACGGCCCCTTCGTCGTGTATCCAGCGATGACCCACCCCCACAAGAACCACCGATTCCTGCTCGAGCTGATGGCCCGACATTGGACCGACCCCGACCTCCGCCTCGTCCTGCCAGGCGGACAGGGTGCCGCCGAGGCCGACGTCGTCGCCGACATCGCCCGACTCGGTGTCGGCGAGCGCGTGATCCGCCCGGGGCGCGTCCCCGACGCGGACAGGGACGGACTCGTGGCCCATGCCGATGCACTCGTGTTCCCGAGCGAGTACGAGGGGTTCGGTGCTCCTGCCGCGGAAGCAATGGCGCTCGGCGCCCCGGTCGTGTGCTCCGACCAGCCCGCATTGGCCGACGTCGTCGCCGACGCCGGAGTGGTGCTCCCGCTCGAGCTCGAAGCGTGGGCCGATGCGCTCGACGTGGTCGCCGGCCGATCGGACGAGCTGCGAGCCGCCGGGCTCCGTCGAGCCGAGGAATTCACGACCGAGCGTTCCGGCGCAGCGCTCGCCGAGGCCTACGAATTGGCTCTGGAGGTCGGCCGATGACGAACGAGCGAACCCCGATGCGCCCGCTGGTGGTGCTGTGTCCACACTTCGACCCGGACACGGCGCCGACCGGTGTGGTGATGACGCGTATCGTCCACGAACTCGCGGCACTCGGCCACACCGTCCACGTCGTCACCGCGCTGCCCTGGTACCGGTCGCACCAGATCGAGTCGGGATGGGGCGGTCGGCTGGTGCGATCCGAGACCACCGAGTGGGGGACGATCACCCGACTTCATCCGTTCCCGGGTCGCGACAAGTCGAACCTCCTCCGCAGAGCGCTCGGATTCGGGGCGTACTCACTCCTCGCCGGCCTGCAATGCCTCCGGGTCGGCGGGTGGTTCCGGCGGTCGGGAGCGGTGATCGCGATGTCGCCACCGCTCACACTCGGGCTCACCGGCTGGGTGGCCAGCCGGGTCCGACGCTGCCCGATGGTGTTCAACATCCAGGACGTGTTCCCCGACGCTGCGGTCGAGACCGGGGCGATCAGCAACACCAAGATCATCGCCGCAGCCTCGTGGCTCGAACGCATCAGCTACCGAGCCGCCGACGCGGTGACCGTGCTCTCGGACGACCTGCGTGACAACGTCGTGTCCAAACTGCAGCGCTCGAGTGGCAACCGGCTGGCCGACACGGTTCACGTGATCCCGAACTTCGTCGACACCGACGTGATCACACCAACCGATCGGGCCACGCCGTACCGTGCCGAACTCGGATTGGGCGACGGCCCGGTCGTCCTCTATGCCGGCAATGTCGGCTTCTCCCAGTCGCTCGACCTGATGCTGGCAGCTGCTCGAGAGCTTCCGGACGTGACGTTCCTGATCAACGGCAACGGTGCTGCACGATCGTCGCTCGAGTCGGCGGCCGCCGGTATCGCAAACGTGCGTTTCGCCGACTATCTCGAACCGGAGCGGCTCCCTGAACTCCTCGCCACCGGTGACGTGCACGTCGTGCCGCTACGGCGCGGGCTCGGCAGGGTGAGTGTGCCGTCGAAGACGTACTCGATCATGGCGGCAGGACGTCCAGTGGTCGCCGCAATCGACGCCGACACTGCGGTACCGAGGATTCTGGCCGACTCCGGCGGCGGCGTCGCCGTGGCACCCGACGACCCCGAGGCATTCACCGATGCGCTCCGGTCGATCCTCGCCGACCCTGCCGCCGCCGCCCAGATGGGTGCCCGGGGGCGCTCGTGGGTCGAGCGTGAGGCGTCGCCCAGGGCGGTGGGCGTCGCCTACGACGACCTGCTGCGCTCGTTGGCCTGAACCCGCATCCGATCCGGGGCCCGCTAGCCTCTCGTGGTCGTGGCCCCCTCCTCGTCCTCCACCAAGAAAGCCGCCAAGCTGGCGCAGTCCGGCACTGGCAAGAAGGTCCGGTTCCAAGGCGGAACGCTGTTCCCCGTGGTCGTGACCATCGTGATCGTGCTCGGCGTGTCGCTGGTGGTCTACGCCCGCCAGAGCCAGCCGTCGGTCGACGCGTCCGGCGCGCCGCAACTGTCCGATCACTGGCACCACGCCTATGGCTTCTACATGTGTGACACGTGGTTCCAGCTCGAAGGCGATGCCGAACAGCAGGACACCGACAACTTCACCCAGTACGCCCGCACCGGCATCCACAGCCACGATGATGGTCTGATCCACTGGCACCCGTTCACGTCGGCCGCCATCGGGAGCAACGCCACGCTCGGCGTGTTCCTCGACACCTACGACGTCGACCTGTCGAACGACAAGATCGAATTCCCCGAGTCGCAGCGAGCTGCACTCGAGGCACAGCTGCCCGCTCAGGACCCGCCCCGCGAGGACATCTTGAAGTGGGAAGACGGCGACGACTGCGTCATCGACGGTTCGACGGAGAGCGCAGAGGTCAAGGTGGTCGTGTGGAACAACTTCACCGACACCGACGACGGCACCACCTACATTGCGGACTTCGACAACATCCGTCTCGATCGTGACCAGATGGTCGTCGCGATCGCATTCGTGCCCGACGACACCGACGTGAGCATGCCGCCATGGGCGCCCGAACTGCCGGCGCTCGGAGAGATCGACTCGGTCGTGGTCAACCCCAACGGCTCGGTGCCCGACGACACGGGTGACGCCGAAACTGACGTCCCCGCCACCACAGAGGGCTGATGCGCGCCGTCGTCTTGGTCGGGGGGTTCGGCACGCGGCTGCGTCCGCTGACCCTCACCGTTCCCAAGCCGATGCTCCCGATCGGCCACGTGCCCATGATCGCTCGCCTGGTCGCTCGTCTCGGCCGTGGTGGTGTCACCGAGGTCGTGCTCGCCCTCGGTTTCCGACCCGAGCCGTTCATGGAAGCCTTTCCCGACGGATACTGCGGTGACGTGGCGCTCACCTACGCAGTCGAACCCGAACCGCTCGACACCGCCGGTGCGATCAAGTTCGCCGCCGAGTATGCGGGGATCGACGACACGTTCGTCGTTGCCAACGGCGACGTGATGACCGATCTCGACGTGGCAGAACTGATCGCTGCGCACCGTGGGTTCGGCGCAGAGGCGACCTTGCACCTGATCGGTGTCGATGACCCATCAGCGTTCGGGGTCGTCGACCTGGCCGACGATGGTGGTGTCCGCGCGTTCATCGAGAAGCCGGCGCCCGGAACCGAGCCGAGCAATCTGATCAACGCGGGTACCTACGTGTTCGAGCCGTCCGTGCTCGATCGAATTCCCGCTGCGACGAAGGTGTCGGTCGAACGCGACACGTTCCAGCGTGTCGTGGCCGACGGCGGCCTGTACGGCCTGGCGACCGACGACTACTGGATCGATGCCGGCGTCCCGGCGCTGTACCGGTCGGCGAATCTCGACCTCCTCGACGGCAAGCGCCGCACCGAACGCTGTGATGCGGTCGCGCCGGGCGCCGAGGTGGCTGACGGCGCTGTGCTCACACACAGCATCGTCGGCAGCGGGGCACGGGTTGCCGCTGGCGCCACGGTGGTCGACTCGGTGCTCCTCCCGGGAGCATCCGTTGGGGCCGACGCCGTCGTCGAGCGGTCGCTGGTGATGGGCGCGGTCGGCCCGGCTGCGGTCGTGCGTGATGCGATGATCGGCGCCGAGGCCACGGTGGCGGCGGGCGGCACGTTGATCTCTGCCGCCCTGCCATCGTCCGATTCGTGATCGGGCCCGGGATCGGGTCGTCGGAGCTACGGTCGGTGCTGTGAACGTCGTCGTCGTGGGAGGAGCTGGCTTCATCGGCTCGCACCTCGTCGATCGACTGCTCGCTGAAGGGCACCGGGTCGAGGTGATCGACAACCTGACGGTTGGCTCGCTCGCCAACCTCTCGGCGGCGCGAGCGCTGGGCAGTGGGCTTCGGATCCATCATCTCGATGCGGCGTCGTCCGAAGCGGAGTCCTCGATCGGGACCTGCGGACCCGATGTGCTCTATCACCTCGCGCTGCTCCCTCGCCACGATGCGACGCCGGCAGCCCAGGGTGAGGCCTTCTCGTCGGCGCTCGCCACCCTCGAAGCGGCTCGTCGCCACGGTGTGGCCAAGGTGGTCGTCGCCCTGCCGGCTTCGGCGATCTACGGGCATCCGACCTCGAAGCAGCTTCCCGTCAAGGAGGGCGAACCGTCACAGCTCGAGCCCCGCAACGTTCGCGGGGTGGTCGCTCGGGCGATCATCGACCTGCTCGTGTCGTATCGCGATCTCCACGCAATCGAGTTCACCGCGCTGGCACTCGGCAGCGTGTACGGGCCCCGGCAACGCCCCACGGGTGGAGTCGTCGCAGCCTTCCTCGATGCCGCGGTCAGCGGCCACGCTCCGCTACTGCACGGCGACGGTCGACAGACCCGAGACTTCGTGTTCATCGACGATGTCGTCGATGCCCTCGTCCGTGCCGGCGAGAAGGGGAGCGGGCTCGTCATCAACATCGGCACCGGCGTTCAGACCCCGATCGCCGAACTGTGGTCGAAGATCGCAGCATCGGTTCCGGGAGCCGGTGACATCGAGGCGGTCCGCGGTCCGGCCCGGCTGCACGAAGTGCAGCGGTTCGCCGTCGCTCCCGTGCGCGCACGCATCCACCTCGGCTGGTCGCCGTGGACCGACCTCGATGAGGGACTCGCCCGCCTCGTCGAGGAGTGAAGCGACGGTCAGCCCAACGCTGTCAGCGCATCGAGGGCCAACTGTCGAGCCACCCCGGGTTTCGACATGATCGTGTCCGTGATCACGCAGCGCATGCCGGTCGCCTCGACTGCGGCCGCCAGGTGCGCATCCACGGTGTCGATCACGAGGGCGGACGCGATCGGCGCGTAGAGCTGCGCAACACCCACCACGCTGGGCTCGTGGCCGAGTTCGGTGAGCATCCGATCGGCCGGTCCTTTGAGCGCTGCCCCGCCGACGATCGGTGAGATCGCGACGGAGCGATCGCGCCGTTCGGCGAGCAGGGTGTCGACGCCGGGCAGGGATCGGATCGGCCCGATCGACACGAGCGGATTCGATGGAGCGATGATCACCGCCGCCGCGTGTGTCAACGTCGTGCGAGCGGCGGTCGACAACTCGGCATCGCCGTCGAATCGGATCGATGTCACCGGAACTCCGTGGCGGAGCCGAACGAAGTAGTCCTGGAACGAGACCTCGGTGGCCCGACCGCCGGCGGTGGCGGGATCGCTGACGGTGACCAGGGTCGAGAGGCGTTGGTCAGACATCGGAACCACGTGGATCGGTACGTTCCACGCCCGGCGGATCTCGTCGGTGGTCTCGGTGAGCGTGGCCCCTTCGGCCAGTCGCGCCGTCCGGTAGAAGTGCGTCGCGAGGTCTCGGTCTCCGAGGTTGAACCATCGGGGGGCCGCGGTCGAGCCGTCGGGTCTCACCGCCTCGTAGCGTTCGAGCGACTCGATCGCCCGCCACGTCTCGTCGACGAGCCCCCACCCTCGTTCGGGGTCGATCGCGCCGGCGAGCGTGTACACCACGGTGTCGAGATCGGGCGAGATCGCCAGCCCGTGCAGCGAGCAGTCGTCACCGGTGTTGACGACGGCGGTGATCGAAGCCGGATCGTCGACAGCGTCGATCAGGCCTCGCAGGAACCGGGCGGCGCCGACCCCGCCGCTCACCACCGCAATCGGGGCGGAATCAGGCATCTTCGACGACCTCCTGGTACATCGCGTGGTACTGCTCGGCCGTCGTCGCCCAGGAGAACCTGGCGACGTTGGCGGTGCCGCGCCGGACGAGCTTGGCGTGCATCTCGTCGTTGGTGACGATCCAGTACAGGTTCGCAGCGAGCGCTTCGGAATCGCTCGCCGGGCTCAGCAGGGCCGCAGCTCCAGCGACCTGCGGAATCGAGCCTGCCGTGCTCGCAACCACCGGGGTTCCTGCTTGCTGAGCCTCGAGAATGGGAAATCCGAACCCTTCGTCGAGCGACGGATAGGCGAGCGCTCGGGCATGGAGCAGCAGCCACCGCTTGGTCGCGCCGTCGACGGTACCGGTGCGCACGACACGCTCGGCCACTTCGGGAGCCAGGCGGGCGATGGCGCGATCGACGGCGCCGACATCGTTGCCGGCGGCCCCTGCGATGACGAGCCGTACGGTCGACTGTTCGCGGGCGAGCCGGCCGAACGCGTCGACCAGCGTCGGCAGGTTCTTGCGCCGTTCCATCGTGCCGAGCGCCAGGATGAACTCGGTGTCGTGTGGGAGCCCGATCGGTGGCGTCGCGACCCCCACCTGGTCGTCGACGACCGGAGGGCCGAGCAACACCGTGCGGACGCGGTGTGTGTCGAGGAGTTCACGCACGCGGCGGGTGGTGGCGTCCGAGCTCGTCACGACGTGGGCGCCGTCGGCGACGGCACGACGAAGCACGTCGGCGGCCCGCTGCACGTCGCGGTCGGCGTCTTCGGGGTGATCGAGGAACCAGCAGTCGTACACCGACACGATGCGGGGGCATCGAGCCGGAGGCACGACGTAGTTGGTGCCGTGCACCACGTCGGGACGACCGAGCCAACGATCGATCGGCGGCGAGCGGTGGGCCCACATGCGCACAGCGAGCGCTGCCGGCAGCGGGAGCCGCCGCTCGGGCGCATGAACCCGCGCTCGGGCGCTGGTCACATACGGTTGCAGGTCGAGCCCATCGCGCTCGGCGAGTGCGTTGGTTGCCCAGGCCACCGCATTGCCGATTCCGGTTCGCCGGCCGTGGGTCGGCCCCGTGTCGATTGCCACTCGTACCATGTGGTCGGTGATCGTATCTGTGAGGTGGCAGCGGGGTGCCGGTGGTGAGCCGTAGACTCGGACGCCTTATGCCTACAGCATTCATCACCGGGATCACTGGCCAGGATGGCCAGCATTTGGCTGAGTTCCTGCATGCTCAGGGCTATCACGTGTTCGGGATGGTGAAGGGGCAGAACAACCCGCGAGTCGAGGCACTGCAGCACGAGCTGCCGTTCGTCGAGCTGGTGTCCGGGGATCTGGCAGATCTGCCATCGCTGGTGTCGGCGATGGAGGCGTGCCAGCCCGACGAGGTGTACAACCTGGGCGCGATCAGCTTCGTGGCGCTGTCGTTCTCGCAGGCAGAGTTGACGGCCAACATCACCGGGTTGGGTGTGTTGCGGATGTTGGAAGCGATTCGGATGGTCGGTGGCACCCAGAACAACCCGATCCGCTTCTATCAGGCCTCGTCGTCGGAGATGTTCGGGCAGGTGCGTGAGACACCGCAGACCGAGTTGACGCCGTTCCATCCGCGCAGCCCCTACGGGTGCGCAAAGGTGTTCGGCCACGACATCGTGGTGAACTATCGCGAGTCGTACGGGTTGCACGCGTCGTCGGGAATTCTGTTCAACCATGAGGGTCCGAGGCGCGGGTTGGAGTTCGTCACCCGCAAGGTGACCAACGCAGTCGCGCGGATCAAGTTGGGGTTGCAGGACGAGGTGGTGCTCGGCAATCTCGACTCGAAGCGCGACTGGGGGTACGCGGGCGACTACGTCAAGGGCATGTGGCTGATGCTGCAACAGGACGAGCCCGACGACTACGTGTTGGCAACGGGGCAGACGCATTCGATCGAGGATCTCGTGCGCCGTTCGTTCGCCGAGGTCGGTATCGAGAATTGGGCTGACTACGTGCGTCAGGATCCGAAGTTCCTCCGCCCGGCCGAGGTCGACTTGTTGATCGGCGATGCCTCGAAGGCGCGTGCGAAGCTCGGGTGGGAACCCGAGGTCGACTTCCCGGCACTGGTGAAGATGATGGTCGCGCACGATCTGCAACGCGAAGCCGCCAAAGCCGGCATCGAACTCCGCTGAACCGGCCAACTCCGGCCGAGCACCGCTCCGCGATGTTCAGGTCTCGAACGGCATGTCGGTGATCGCTTCCATCATCGAGCCCTGGTCGGGCGTCGCCCCCGACCGAAGGCGCTGACGCAGCGCAATCGCGAACGCCACGAGCGCCGCCATCGACGACACGAGCAGCCCGATCTCGATGCGACGGAAGACCTCGTCGCTCGACAGCCACGTGCCCAACACGAAGCCCACCACGCCGATACCCCAGCCGAGCGCCACGAGCGCATGGCCCCGCAGGGCGATCACGGCCTGGGCCGTGGCGAGCGCCAGCATGTAGCAGGCGCTGCTGGCGGAGAGCATGGCGAGCGTGCGTCCGCTCAGGTCGGCGTCGTACACGATGCGCAGTGCCAGCGGACCGAGCACGAATGCGCCGAGTGTGCCGACCACACCGACGCCGAGCACGATCAACATCAACCGCTTCAGCCCTGACCGGAATTCGGCGATCTCACCGCGTGCGGCGAGGCGGCTCAGACGAGGCAGCAGCGCTGCCTGTACCGCCTGGAACAGGAAGAGCGGAATCCGAGCGAGCAGCACGCCGTAGGAGAACTCGGTGACGAGTCCCGCCTCGGCGTCGGACGAGAGCAGACTCGCGGTGATCGGTCCGGCATTCAGCAGCGCCGCGGCGCACACCGAACCGAGCAGCAGCCAGCCGAGATTCGGGGTGACTTCGCTCCACGGCGCCGGGGGACCGGGATCGGAACGCAACGCACCTCGGCGCTGCACGTAGGCCACCGCGAACAGCGGAGACACCGCGATCGCCAGCCCGTAGGCGCCAGTTGCGGTGACGCCGACGATGGCCAACAGCACGCAGAGCAGGATTCGGACGATCCCGTCGGAACCGAGCACGATCGCGTAGTCGCGGAATCGCCCGCTGCCCGAGCACACGCCCCTGGCCATGTGCGCAGGGGCGTACGCGGCGAATGCAGCGACCAGAGCGATCACCATGAACCAGTCGCCGTCGAACAACGACGATGCGATCAGCGGGCTGACGGCGAGAATCGCGAGGGTGACGACGCCGACGAGCAACGCGCCGAGTCCGACCACCTTGCGGACGACGGGTTCGCCACCGTCACCGATCGCACGTCGATGCGAGAGTGCCCGGCCGAGCTCCTGCTCGAGCGGCAGGAAGAAACCGGGTGCCAGTGCGAACACCGCGAACCACATCGAGGCAATGGGGGCGAACTCTTCGGCGCCGCCGACAGCAACGGTGCCGACCTTGAAGAATGCGTACGTTGCAACTCCGGCGATCAGCAGCGCGATGCCGACGGGAATGGTCCCCTCGGGCAACGGCGCACGCGTTCTCGCGGGGATCTCTGCAGATGACACGAGGCTCAGATCCTAGCGATCGGCGGAAGGTGTCTGGTGGTCAACGTCGTCGGCTGCGCTCGAACTCGCGACGACGGACCTGCGCCCGTTGATAACTCAGGAGTCCGAGGCCAACCGTGACATAGGTCGCATCCTTGGCGAGCCCGGCGGCGCGGGAGGCAACGGACCCTCCGGTGCCGATGGTGTCCCGGACGACCTTGACCACATCGAAGTCGGTGAGGTCGATGCAGGTCGGGTCGAGTCGAGTGGCGCGGTGCACGTCGTCGGAACCCATCGTTGCCATGACGGCAGGATAGCCAGCAGCCTCGCTAGCCTCGCCCCATCGTGGAACCAGACATCCCATCTGCACCGCCCGTCGTCGCGGTCGTCGTCGTGCACGATCCTGGTGATTGGTTCGACGAAACGCTCGACGCGTTCGCTCAGCAGGACTACCCGAACCTGCGAGTGCTCTTCCTCGTCGTGAGCGGCGGCTCGACCGACGCCGAGAGCTCGTTTGCCGCGATCGACGATCGGATCCAGCAGCGCCTGCCCGGGTCGTTCGTGCGTTCGGTCGGAGCCAACGTCGGCTTCGGTGCCGCCGCAAACGAGGTGCTCCGCCTGGTCGAAGGCGACAACGGCTTCTTCCTGATCTGCCACGACGACGTCGCCCCCGAGTCCGACGCGCTGCGGATCATGGTCGAGGAGCTGTACCGATCGAATGCAGGAGCTGTTGGTCCCAAGCTCGTCGAATGGGACGACCCCAACGTGCTGCAAGCCGTTGGTCTCGGCATGGACCGGTTCGGCGAAATCGACCCGGTCATCGAGATGGGCGAGGTCGACCAGGAACAACACGATGGAGTGCGCGACGTGTTCGTGCTGCCGTCGGCGTACCTGCTGGTTCGTGCCGACCTGTTCCGCGAGCTCGGCGGCTTCGACCCAGCGATCGACTTCTACGGCGAGGACAGCGAGTTGTGCTGGCGAATCCATCACAGCGGCGCTCGGGTCGTCGTGGTGCCGTCGGCTCGGGTGCGCCACGTCGGCCAGCTGCGTCAACGGCGCCCCGATCTGCGCCACGGGCTGCTCCGAGCCCGCCATCGGATGCGTTCGGTGGCCACGCTCACCGGAGCGTCACGCTTGCCTGGCCGCTCGCTCGAGATGGTGCTGCTCACCCTGACCGAACTGGTCGTCGGGCTCTTCACCGCCCGATTCGGCCAGGCGTGGAACTCGTTCCGAGCGCTCGGGGGGTTGATCCCCCGGACCCCGGCACTCCTCGCCCGACGCCGAGAGGTCAAGCCGATCAGGCGGGTGCCCGAGCGTGAGGTGTACAGCCTGCAGGAGCGTGGGAGCGCTCGCCTCAATTCGTACCTGCGCAGCCGTGAAACCGCCACCTACGTCGGCTCGGGCGTGCAGGTTCGCCGTTGGCGTCAGAGCCCCACCGCGTCGGTGGTGGCCTGGGTCGCAGTGATCGCTGGGCTGGTCATCGGCAGCCGCTCGTTCTTCGATGGCGGTCTGCCACCGGTCGGCGAGTTCCTGGCGTTCCCCGAGAGCCCTCGTGTGCTGTTGCAGACGTTCTTGTCGGGATGGAACCCCAACGGGGCCGGCGCCACCTCGCCGAATCCCACCGGCTGGGCGACTCTGTCGGGGCTCAGCGTGTTCACCCTGTTCCACATGGGGCTGCTGCAGACCCTGTTCGTGCTCGGGCTCATCCTCGTCGGCGCCGGCGGCGCCTGGCGTCTCTCGGCGGTGTTTCCCTCGAACCGGGCGCGTATCGCTGTGCTGTTGGTGTACGCGCTCAGCCCGCTCGTCAGCGGAGCGATGTCCAGCGGGCGCCTGACGGTGCTCGTGGTCTACGCCGCAACACCGTGGGTGCTCCACCTCATGCGCAGAGCCGCAGGAATCGAAACGGCAGATCCGTCGAGTGCCGAACTCGACGTCACCGACGGCGTGATCGACCTCGAGCCCATCGAACGGCTGCGCCGCACGCTCGCCGCTGCGCTGGTGTTGGCGCTCGCCACGGCGTTCGCGCCGGTGATGCTGCCGCTCGCTGCACTGATCACCGTGGTGTTCGCCCTCGGAACCCTGCTGGCGAGAGGGTCGACCGTCACGGCCGGGTGGTCGTTGGCCACCGGTCTGGGGGCGGTGGTGGGCGCTGCACTGCTCAACTTCCCGTGGATCACCTCGTGGACCTGGGAAGGGATCGTCGGCGCTCCGCCGATCGGCGAAGCAGGCCTCGGCATGGTGTCGCTCGCATCGTTCGAGATCGGCACCACCGACTTCGCTGCGCTCGCGATCGCGTTGTTCGTGCCGGTGATCGCGGCGGTGCTGCTCGCGCGTGCATGGAGGCTCACGTGGGCGATCCGCGCCGCCACGATGGTGCTGGCGTTCGGTGCGTTGGCGGTGCTTGCCGATCAGGGTTCGCTGCCGATCGACGCGCCGCAGGCAGGTGTGCTCCTGGTCCCGGTGGCGCTCGGAGTCGCCATCTCCGCCGGTGCAGCACTGGCTGCGTTCGACCTCGACGTCCGGGGCGGAACGTTCGGTTGGAGACAGCCACTCGGGATCTTGGCGACCGCCGCCGTGGTGGTCGGGCTGGCTCCGGGTGTGGCAGCGCTCGCCGACGGCTCGTTCCAGGTCCCGACCACACCACTCGCTCGTCTGCTCGACGCTTCGCTGCCCGACGCTTCGGTCGACGGCGACTACAACGTGCTGCTGGTCGGTGACCCTCGGCTGCTCCCGGTGCCGTCGACGGAGTACCGCGACGGGGTGGGTTGGGCGATCATCGACGACGGAGCGCTCGACGCTCGTGACCGATGGATGCCGCCGACGAACTCGGCATCAGAACTGGTGACCACCGCGCTCGACGAGATGGCCTCGACGTCGACGTTGCGGGCGGGTCGTTTGCTGGCCCCGCTGTCGATTCGATACGTGATCGTTCCCGAGTTCGACGGTGTCACCTCCACGGTGAGCGATCCGTTGGCACTGCCGACCGGACTGGTCCCGGCCCTCGAGGATCAGCTCGACCTCGTGGCGATTCGTCCCGGCCTCCCCACGATCGAGGTCTTCGAGAACCGGGCATGGCTACCGACGTACTCGCAGCTCGATGCGGCCGCCGCCGAAGCGAGCGATGCGGCTGGCGCCGAGGTGCTGGTGCGCGCCGATCTGTCGGAGTCGACCCCGGTGTTCATCGGCGCCGACCAGCTCGATCCGACCATCGACGAGGTCACCGCTGGTGTGGTTCATGTCGGGGTGCCGTTCGACGACGCATGGTCGCTGTCGGTCGATGGCACTGCGATCGACGCACGCCGAGCGTTCGGGGAGACGACGGCGTACGACGTTGCGACCCCCGGGGTCGGCGAACTGCGCTACGACAGCGCTGCGCTGCGCTGGCTGGGGGTGCTCGTGCAGGTCGCCCTGTGGCTCGCTGCCATCTTCCTTGCGGCTCGGGTCCGGGTCTCGGTCGGGCGGCGCGAGTCGTTGTTGCTCTCCGACGAGACCCTGATCGACCTGACCGATGAGTCGGCTCCCCCGCTCGTCGACCCCGGCCTGCGAACCGAACCAGATCTGCCCGATCCGGTCGGTGCTGACGGCGACGCTGAGGACGAGCGTGACCCTGACCCCGAACCGGCTGTCGTTCGCGAGCCGGAGGTGCCCTCGTGAACCGGCGATCGATTCCCGCACTCGTCGTGCTGTTGGTCGGCTTCGTCGGCTTGGTCGTCGTCGGCCGTGACGAGCCGATCGTGGCCGACCCGTTCTTCGCCACGCCGGCCGGTGCCTGGCTGCCGTCGGTCAGCGACAATCCTGCACTGACGGGGAGCTGGTTCTGCCCTGGTGTGCCCGCGTCGGGCGAGGATGGCGTCGGTGGTGACGTCGTGGTGGCCAACCGCTCCGACGAGCAACTCGTCGGAGAGTTCACGATCCTGACACCGGATGGCGTTGGCGCGACCGAGTCGTTGCTCGTCGAACCCTGGGCGCGAACGACGATCGACGTCGACGCGTTCGTGACCGCGCCGTTCGCCAGTGTGGTCGTCGAGATCGATGGTGGGCGTGGTTTCGTCGAGCAACGAGCTCAGCATCCCGCCGGCAACTCGGTGGCGCCGTGCGCCGACAACACCTCCGACGAGTGGTACTTCGCCGACGGGTTCACGGTGGACGGCAGCATCGAGACCCTCGTCCTCACCAATCCGTACGACGATGCAGCGGTGGTCGACCTCGTGTTCGCCACGGAGGCAGGGGAAGCGCGACCCGCAGCATTCCAGGGCTTCACGATCCTGCCGCAGTCGGTCGAGACGATCCCGATCGCCGATCTGGGCGCACGTGACGAAGCGGTGATCGCCGTCAACGTCGCTGCCGAACGCGGCCGGCTCGTCGTCGGCCGTGCGCAGCACTACCTCGGCGGCGGACGCCTGGGCTACAACGTGGCGCTCGCAGCGCCGGCGCTGCGCGACCAGTGGTGGTTCGCCGACGGCGAAGCCGGCGAGGGCATCACCGAGACATTCGCCATCTACAACCCCACCGACGACGACGTCCAGGTCGACGTCGTGTTCCTGGGGATCCCGGTCGACGCGCTCGCCGGCGACAACACGATCGACGTGCCAGCTCGAGAGGTGGTCGTGTACGACCCGTCGGCCGACGACTCGTTCACGCTGCCGCCGGGGCCCTACTCGACGGTGTTCTCCACGCTGGCCGAACCTTCGATCGTCGTCGAACGCGCGATCACCCGGCCGGCCGGTGAGTCGGTGGCGACCTCGGTGGTGCTGGGCGCACCACCACGTATCGACGGGTACGTGGCGTCGCGCTGGCACATCGGTATCGGACCGTCGACCCCGGCGCCTGGCGCACTCGTCGTGTACAACGTCGACAACGTCGACGGCACGGTCACGATCGAGGCCGTTGGCCCCGGTGGTCCGTCGGCCGTCGCGAGCCTGACCGAGATTCCGATCGGTGCCGGCCAGGTCATCACGATCGACCTCGTCGACCCGGATGTGCTCGACCGGGAACTCATCGTGCAGTCGACCAACCGGGTGTTCGTCGAACGCCGACTGCCGCGTGGCGGCAGCCTTGCCGGTACGTCGGGTTCGTGGGCGTTGCCCGCTGCCGGCGACTGAGCGGGCGCCGTTAGCCTGCCGGGCACATGGAACGGTTGATCGTCGCACTCGTCATCGTCGTGGTGGTCGTCGCAGTGGCGCAGGTCGTCAGGCGGCGCCGTGTGCCCGACGCGCCGACGCAACGGCGGTTCTCGGCGCCGGAGCAACTCGACCGCAACGACTTCGCCCGCCCGGATGCCCCGTGGCTCGTCGCGGTGTTCTCGTCCGCGACCTGCGACGTGTGTGCTCAGGTCGTCGCCAAGGCGAACGTCCTGGAGTGCGACGATGTCGCCGTTGCCGAGGTCGAGTACTCCGCCAATCGGGCGCTGCACGAGCGGTACTCGATCGATGCGGTTCCCACCGTGGTCGTCGCCGACGCCCAGGGCGTCGCTGCCGCCACGTTCCTCGGCCCCATGTCCGCCACCGACCTGTGGGCGGCCGTGGCCGAAGCTCGTGAGCCCGGTTCCACACCCGGCGGCGGCAGCTGCCAACGCGACGCCGCTGCAACCGACTGAGGCGACGGCAGCCGCTCAGCGATGAGCGAAACCCGCCGGGATGGTGGGTTCGCTCACCGCCCGCTGGTCGGCGGACCGGAGGGTCGTCAGCGAGCGACGATGTCGTCGGCGGGTTGACCGGATTCGGCCATGCCCCGCTGGATCAACTTGGCCACGTCGGGGCCGTCGATGGTCTCGTGTTCGAGCAGCGCTTCGGCGATCAGCTCCAGGCCCCGGCGATGGCGACTGAGCACCTCACGTGCCCGGCTCTCCTGTGAGGTGAGGATGCGCGCGATCTCTTCGTCGAGGAGTTTTGCGGTGTCGTCGGAGTACTCGCGCTGCGACGACATCAGGTCCTCTCCGAGGAAGACTGCCTGCTGGCTGCTCCACGCCATTGGACCGACACGCTCGGACATGCCCCACTCGCGCACCATGCGGCGAGCGATACCGGTGGCCTGCTCGAGGTCGTTGGCGGCGCCGGAGTTCAGATGGCCGAACACGATCATCTCGGCCACGCGGCCGCCCATCGCCTTGCAGATCGTGTCCTCGAAGAACTCCTTGGAGTACGTGTGGCGTTCCTGAGGGAGTGACCAGGTGACGCCCAGGGCCATGCCTCGCGGCAGGATCGTGACCTTGTGGAGCGGGTCGCCGTGGGGGAGCACCGTGGCGAGCAGGGCGTGACCGCCCTCGTGGTACGCAGTCGCCTTCTTCTCCTCGGCCGACAGGATCATCGATTCGCGCTGAGCGCCGAGCACCACACGGTCGCGTGCGTTCTCGAAGTCGATGCGGGCGATCTCCTTCGAGCCGCGTCGTACGGCGACCAGCGCCGCTTCGTTGACCAGGTTGGCCAGGTCGGCGCCCGACATTCCGGGTGTCGCCTGAGCCATCGTCTCCATGTCGACGTCGGGGCCCATCCGCTTGTCTCGGCTGTGGACCTCGAGGATCGCCTGACGCTCGGTCGACTCGGGCAGCGGCACCACGATCTGGCGGTCGAATCGGCCGGGCCGCAGCAGCGCCGGGTCGAGGACGTCCGGCCGGTTGGTGGCAGCCATGATCACGATGCCCTCGGAGGGCTCGAAGCCGTCCATCTCGGCGAGCATCTGGTTGAGCGTCTGCTCACGTTCGTCGTGGCCGCCGCCGAGGCCGGCGCCACGCTTGCGGCCGATCGAGTCGATCTCGTCGACGAAGATGATCGCCTTGCCCATGCGGCGGGCCTGCTGGAACAGGTCGCGGACGCGGCTCGCGCCGACGCCGACGAACATCTCCATGAAGTCGGAGCCGGTGACGCTGAAGAAGCCGACGCCGGCCTCGCCGGCGACCGCTCGGGCGAACAGGGTCTTGCCGGTGCCCGGAGGGCCGACCAGCAAGATGCCCTTCGGAACGCGAGCACCGATCTCACGGAATCGTTCGGGCATCCGCAGGAAGTCGACGACCTCGTTGATCTCCTGCTTGACGCCCGCGTAGCCGGCGATGTCGTCGAACGTGGTCGACGGTCGGTCGGCGTCGTAGGCCTTGGCCTTGCTCTTGCCGATCGACATCACCCCGCCCATCTGCCCCTGGGCGCGGCGCTGCATCCACACGAAGAACGCAATGATCAGCATCACCGGCAAGAAGATCGACAGCACGCCGAGCAGCCAGTTGTTGCTGGCCGGTGTGAACTTGTAGGCGACGTTGTTCTCGATCAGCAGTTGCTCGTCGGCTTCGGACACGCCACGTTCGCCGCCGCCCGACGTCGTGTACTTGTCGCCATTGGTGAACTCGCCGGTGATCTTGCCGGAGGCGTTGATGTCGGCGGAGGCGATGCCGCCCTCGATCACCTGGGTGCGCCACTCGGAGTACTCGAGCGACTCGCCGCTGTCGCTGGGCCACAGGGTGGGCACGAGGAACGCAGCGGCAAGCACGCCGACGAGCACCCAGATGGTCCATCGGGGCCAGCTGCCGGGGCCCCGGCCGCCGGTGGCGGGCGTGCCGTCGGCGTTGAACTCGTTGGCGTTGTTCTTGTTGCTCGACGATCGATCGCTCTGGCTGCGCTCGGGGGCATCGTCGGGGCGCTTCGACCCGCGTCCGCGACCGGGAGGCGGAGGCGGCGGGGGAGGCGGGAGCTTGTCCATGGATCCATGCTACGCAGGATCTGAGTTGTTGCCAGGTCGTGCTCGAACCATCGTGGGAGCCCTTCGACACACCGAGGGATCCGCCATCTTCGACCATCCGCCACTCGACATCGAGCAGCGATCTAGCGTGGGGGCATGTATCGCACGGAGCGGACGACGGAACGGTCGGCGGTCAGTGTTCGACAGTGCTCGCGCACCGGATGCTCGGAACGCGCCACCGTGACGTTGACGTACCACTACGGTCGATCGCAGGTGTGGCTCGACGATCTCACCGCCGAGCGTGACCCGCACGCCTACGATCTCTGCGATCGACACGGCGCCAGGTTGTCGGTGCCCGCCGGTTGGTACCTCGACGATCGTCGTTTCGGTCAACACACGCTCATCGCCGTCTGACCGTCCCGGCGACCGCCGTCGCCCAATCGACCGTTGATCGTCATCGAACGGCGCGAGTTCTCGTCCGTGGTCGGCAGGTAGGTTCGAAACCGTGCCCGGCTCCGCGCGTGATCGCGCCCGCACCGACCTCGGTTTCTCAGGCGGGTTCCTCCCGTCGGCGTCCCCGCGTCCCATCGACGCCTCCACTGCGGTGTTCACCTTCGTCGGCGCCTGGATCGCCGCACAGATCATCTCTTCGGTGATCCTGGTGGTGCTCGGAGACGGCGACGCAGCGAGCGAGGTGTCGTTCAGCGTGCTCGCCGTGGCCCTCGCTGGTGCGTGGGCGTCGTACCTCGTCGGTATGTGGATCGCATCCGAACGGGCGGGTTCCGGCAGCATGATCGCCGACTACGGGGTTGCCTTCCGCTGGGTCGACCTGCTCGGTCTGGCCGTGGGTGCCGGCGCGCAGCTGGTCGTGATCCGAGTGGTCTACCTCCCGCTCGAGGCCCTGTGGCCCGACACGTTCAGCGAGGACCGCCTGACCGAGAACGCCCAGGACCTGGTCGACCGTGCCAGCGGCGCGTCCGCACTGGTCCTGGTCGCCGTGGTCGTCTTCGGCGCACCGATCGTCGAGGAGTTGTTCTACCGCGGCTTGCTGCAGCGTTCGCTCGCCGCTCGTTTCAACGAGGGAGCGGTGCTGGTGCTGGTTGCCGCCGTGTTCGCGGCGGTGCACTTCCGTCCGGTCGAGTTCCCCGGGTTGTTCGTGTTCGGCCTGATCCTCGGTTGGGCAGCGATGCGAAGTCGTCGACTCGGCCCGGCGATCACGATCCACATGGGATTCAACCTCACTGGGCTGTTGCTGGTCCTGTGACGGCAGCAACGGGTTCCGCTTTGCCATGATGGTGTACTTGATGTCGACCGCCTGGCAGCCACGATGAGCGACGAAACGCGTCCCGCCTCCGACGAGGAGACGCCGGAGCCACGACCAGACGTCTCCGACAGCGACGCGTTCGGCGACTGGTTCGATCGTGAGTTCGCCGAGCCCGAACCGGGCACGTTGCTCACCGATGAACAACCCGCCGACGACCTCGTGTGGGCCGACGTCGAGCAGTCCGATGCGGTGAACACCGAGGTGGAGGCCTCGCCGTCGCCGGTTGCTCGCGTGGCGGCTCGGGTGTTCCGTCGGCCGATCGCGTGGTGGGAGCGACCCTGGAGCACCGATCGGATCGTGCGGGTGCTCGTCACCTCGGCCACATTGGTCACCACCACCGTGGTGATGATGATGGTCGTCCATCTCAATCCGCTGTCTCCGGCACGAGACCTGATCTTCGACGACACCACCCCGACGGGGGGCGACATGGGCGCCCACGTGTGGGCGCCGGCGTTCCTGCGCGACCACTTCCTGACGAACTTCCAGCTGTCGGGCTGGAGCATGGATTGGTACGGCGGACTCCCGCTGTACCGCTTCTACATGGTGATCCCAGCGCTCGCGATCGTGGCGCTCGACGTCGTGCTGCCGTACGGCGTCGCGTTCAAGCTCGTCGCCGTCTCCGGACTGGTGCTGTTCCCGCTGGCGTGTTGGGCGTTCGGCCGTCTTGCGAAGTTCCGGCACCCGATCCCCGAGCTGTTCTCCGTGGCGGCACTGTGTTTCCTGCTCGACGAGAGCTTCTCGATCTACGGCGGCAACGTGAAGTCCACGATGGCGGGGGAGTACTCGTTCTCGATCGCGTTGACGCTCGCGGTGTTGGGGCTCGGGCTGCTGGCGAACGGATTGCGTACCGGACGGTTCCGGGTGTGGACCGCGGTGATCCTCTCGCTCGCCGCCGTGTCCCACGGCATCGTGCTGATCTTCGTGGCCGTCTCGGCGATCATCCTCTGTCTCGTCTGGCTCGACAATCGGCGTCTCGTGTACGCCGTGACCGCCGGCGTGACCACGCTGCTGCTGTCGGCGTGGTGGGTGGGGCCGTTCTTGTTCGGTCACGAATTCATGACGGACATGAAGTACGGGTTCCGTCCCGAGGGGGCGAACGACTCGTTCTGGGACATGTTCTTCCCACTCGCCGCGCCGCTGGACTTCATCATCACGGCGCTGGCGGTCATCGGGTTCGTCGCAATGGTGATGCGTCGTCACCTCACCGGGACGGCGATCGGGTTGATCTGTCTGACCTTCGTTGCACTCGTCTACCTCACCCGCGACAGCCTCCCGCTGATCGGGTTGCTCTGGAATCCGCGCTTGCTCCCGTTCGTGTATCTCACCCGATACCTGCTGATGGTGATCGGTGCGCTCGAACTGATCACCTGGATCGTCAACGCGGCCAGGGACCGGCGAGCCTCATCGCAGCTCTCCGCGGTGGAGGGTGCGGTGGCTGCTGGAGTGATCACGCTGTCGTGCCTGGTCGTGTTCGGCTGGATGTACGAGACGCTCCCGGGTGGCGGACGTGTGGCCGAGGGCGACAGCACCGTCTATGCCTGGGGGCCGTTCGAGAAGGGCCCGGAGTCCGGACGGGCGGTCGCCGATGGGTGGACCCGGTACAACATGCTCGGCTACGAGGGTCGCCCCAAGTATCCCGAGTACAACCAATTGGTCACGACGATGGGTGACATCGGCGATGAGCGCGGTTGCGGCCGAGCGCTCTGGGAGAACAACGGCGACAACGGCGAGTACGGCACGACGATGGCGTTGATGCTGTTGCCTCACTGGACCGATGGCTGCATCGCCTCGATGGAAGGACTGTTCTTCGAGGCGTCCGGCACCACCGCTTACCACTTCCTGAGCGCAGCAGCGATGTCCAAGCAGTCGTCGAACCCCGTACGCCAGCTGCGCTACGTCAACAACGACGCTTCGGTCGGCGTGCAGCACATGCACGATCTCGGTGTGCGCTACCTGATGGTGCGCACGCCGGAGGCAAAGGCCGAAGCCGCAGCACAAGACGACCTCGAGTTCGTCACCACGTCGGGTCCCTGGGACATCTACGAACTGCGAACCGCCAGCATCGTCGAGCCGCTCACCGTGCAACCCGTGGTCATCGAAGAACGCGGTGGCGATCAGCGTGAACGCAATCTCGAGGTGGGAACGAGCTGGTTCCAGCGCCAGGACGACTGGGCCGCCATTCCCGCCAACGACGGCCCCGAGTCGTGGCAGCGGGTGCCGGTGGAGATCGACCTCGACGCTCGCGTCGGCGAGCCGGGCGATCGCAGCCGCAACGTCGACTACGTGGTGCCCAGCGAGCCGATCGACGTGGTCGAACTCGACCCGGTGACGATCAGCAACGTCGACATGCAGCAGCAGTCGATCAGCTTCGAGGTCGACCAGGTCGGCGTTCCGGTGCTCGTCCGAGTCGGCTACTTCCCCACGTGGGCGGTGAGCGGCGCCGAGGGGCCATATCGTGTGGCACCGAATTTCATGGTGGTGATCCCCACCGAGAACCAGGTCGAACTCACGTATTCGAAGACCACGCTCGACTGGTTCTTCTATTCGCTCACCGTCTTCGGCATCGGCCTCTGCTTCTACTGGCGTCGCAGAGGCGACCTGGTCTATCCCAGCGAGCGGCCGAGATGGGGCTCGGCGACGCCGGCCGACGCCGCGCCCGCCGACGTCGCGCCCACTGACGTCGCGCCCACTGACGCCGCGCCCGCCGAGGTGTCCGGCCAGTTGTCGAGCGAACCGGCAACCCTGCCGCCGCCCGCCAACGGTGACGGGTAGCCTCGGGCCGTCATGTCTGTGCTCGATTCCATCGTCAAGGCCTACGACATCCGCGGCACGGTGCCCGATCAGCTCGACGCTGACGTGGCCCACGCGCTCGGAGTCGGTTTCGCCACGTTCGTGCGTGCCGACCAGGTCGTGATCGGCCGCGACATGCGCCCGTCGGGACCGGAGCTGGTCGACGCGTTCACGCGTGGCGTGCTCGACCATGGCGTCGACGTGGTCGACATCGGCCTCGCGTCGACCGATCTGATGTACTACGCGTCCGGGGTGCTCGAGGTGCCCGGCGCGATGTTCACCGCGTCGCACAACCCGGCCGGATACAACGGCATCAAGTTGTGCCTTGCGGGTGCCCGGCCCATCGGCGTCGACACCGGCCTGGCCGAGGTGCAGGCGGTTGCGCAGCGGGTGCTCGACGGCCACGCCCCCCGGCCGGCTGCCACCTGCGGGATCAGAAGCGAACGTGAGTTGCTCGGCGACTTCGCCGACCACGTCGTCAGTTTCATCGATCCTGATGAGATCGGTTCGATGAAGGTGGTGGCCGACACCGCCAACGGAATGGGCGGGCTCGTGGTTCCTGCGGTGTTCGAACGCCTCCCGGGTGTCGAGCTCGAGGTCATGTTCGGCGAGCTCGACGGCACCTTCCCGAATCACCCTGCCGACCCACTCCAACCAGCCAACCAGCGCGATCTTCGTGCACGTGTGGTCGCCGGGGGGTTCGATCTCGGCCTCGCCTTCGACGGCGACGCCGACCGCGTGTTCGTCGTCGACGAAACCGGCAACGGGCTGAGCGGCTCGACGACCACGGCCGTGCTGGCAGCGGCGACCCTGCGCCAGCATCCCGGAGCCACGGTCCTGCACAACCTGATCTGCTCGAGGACGGTGCCGGAAGTGGTTGCCGAACTCGGCGGCACACCCATTCGCACCAAGGTCGGGCACTCGTTCATCAAGCAGATCATGGCCGAGACCGGTGCGGTCTTCGGTGGGGAACACTCGGCGCACTACTACTTCGCTCGCAACTTCAACGCGGACAGCGGCTTGATCGCCTCGTTGATGGTGATGGCCGAGGTCGGGCGCTCCGGTCAGCCCCTCTCGGTCGTGCGTCGGCCCTACGAGCGCTACGCGGCGAGCGGTGAGATCAACACCGAGGTCGACGACGCTCGCGCCGTGATCGAGCGGATCAGCGCGGACTACGCCGAGTACGACCAGGATCGTCTCGACGGACTCACCGTCGATTGCGGTTCGTGGTGGTTCAACCTTCGACCGTCGAACACCGAACCCCTGCTGCGCCTGAACCTCGAGGCGGCCGACCGTGCCGCATGCGATGATGCCGTCGGCACACTCCTCGGCCAGATCACCAGCTGACCGCCTACGCTCACACCCACCTCGTCGACCCCTTCAAGGAGCACGAACATGTCGTTGTCACCCACTCTGCTCGAGATTCTCGCGTGTCCGGAGGACAAAGGTCCGCTGTTCTACATCGAGTCCGAGTCGCTGCTGTACAACCCACGATTGCACCGCCGCTACGACGTTCGCGACGACATCCCGGTGATGCTGATCCCCGAAGCGACCACCGTCGCGGAGGACGAACACGGTCGTCTGATGGCCCTGGTCGAGGCGAACGACATCTCCCCGACCTTCGAGGCCGACTCAAGCCACGACTGAATTCTGCCGACAACTCCGTCGAGTGTGGCGCCGCCGCCACCTGGCCCGACCCAAGGGCTCACAAAACTGGGAGGTACGATCGACATGATGAATTCACAGCGCCGTTTCCGACGCCTCGCGCTGGCTTGCCTGGTCGGCGCGTCGTCGATCGTGGTGGGGGCCGGTTCGATGCCGGGTTCACCGGCGGACGCTCAGTCCACATCGCTCGGCGCCGGTGGCGAGTACCACCCGCTCACGCCCACCCGCATCTTCGACTCGCGCAACGGCATCAACGATTCGGCGCCGCTCGGCGTGAAGCCGACGAACGCTCAGGGCGCCACGTTCGACGTCGACATCCTCGGCCAGCGCGGCATTCCCTCCGATCCCGCAGACGTGCTGGCCGTGGTGGCCAACGTCACTGTCGTCGGCGCGAGCCTCGACGGATTCCTCTCCATCTATCCGTCCGGCGCCCGCTGCAGCGATTGCTCGCTCGTCAACTTCACTCCGGGCGAGGCGGTGCCGAACCTGGCCGTGCTCGGCGTCGGATCCGATGGCGCCTGGACGGTCTCGATCGTCACCCCGGCGGGTGCCGGATCGGCGCACGTCCTGATCGACGTGTTCGGGTGGATCTCGACCTCGCAGTACGACGATGCCGCCGACTCCGGCGCCCGGTTCACCGCGATCGCACCAACACGTGTCCTCGACACACGGTCGACGCCCGTACCTGCCGACTGGACATCGGGACAGCCGATCGGCGGATTCGAACAGCTGACGTTGCCGATCCGAGGCGCCAGAGGCGTGGTGCCGAACTCGGACAACATCACCGGTGTGATGATCAACCTGACCGCCGCCAACGTTGCACCTGGTAATGCGCCAACGTTCCTGTCGGCCACTCCGACAGCGACTCCCGCCGGTGCCGAACCCGCTACGTCGGTCACCAACGTCGCCCCCGGTCAGGTCAAGGCGAACACGGCGATCGTGCCGGTCGGCGACGACGGCTCCATCCGGATCTTCAACCGCTCCGGCGCCACGCACGTGATCGTCGACGTGCTCGGCTATCTCGAGGAAGGGGCCTCCGAGACCTCTCGCTCCGGCCGGGTGATTCCGCTCGACTCACCGTTCCGGGTGTTCGACACCCGCCAGCAGGCATTTGCCAGCACCCCGCTCGGTTTCGCATCCAAGGAGGCGTGGAGCTTCAAGGCGTTCGCCGAGTCGGTCAGCCTCGACGGCGAGCCCGTCGGTGAACAGTCGGCGTTGCTCGGCAACCTCACCGGCACCGGTCTCGAACCGTTGGTCCCCGGCCAGCCGGTCGACACCTTCATGACGCTGTATCCCGGCAACGGTTCGCCGCCGAACAGCTCGAACATCAACGTCACCCCGGGCCGTGCGGTGCCGAACATGTCGTTGCTCACCTACGGTTCCGTCGGCGCCGACCCGTACACGATCTCGGCGTACAACTTCGACGGGACGATCCACTACCTGCTCGACGTGTACGCGATCGTCCTGAAGTAGACCCGCAGAGCGCGGCCACGTCGATACACTCGTCCGGACCGAATCGCCGGGCTGATTCGATCGGCGCCTGAAGGCCCCTGCCCGGTTCGCAACGAACCACGGAGGCTTTCCCATGACCGACACCAGCACGTCCACACTCGCGGCCCGCAAGGACTACCGCGTCGCCGATCTCTCGATGGCGCCCTTCGGGCGCAAGGAGATGATCCTCGCCGAGCACGAGATGCCCGGACTGATGGCCCTGCGCAAGGAGTACGGCGCATCGAAGCCGCTCGCAGGCGCCCGCATCTCTGGCTCGCTGCACATGACGATCCAGACCGCGGTCCTGATCGAGACACTCACCGAGCTCGGCGCCGAGGTGCGTTGGGCGAGCTGCAACATCTTCTCCACCCAGGACCACGCTGCCGCCGCAGTCGTCGTCGGCCCGAACGGCACCGAGGACGACCCGCAGGGCGTTCCCGTGTTCGCCTGGAAGGGCGAGACGCTCGAGGAGTACTGGTGGTGCACCGACCAGATGATGACGTGGCCCGATGCGGCTGACGGCACGACGTACGACGGACCGAACATGATCCTCGACGACGGTGGCGACGCCACGATGCTCTTGCACAAGGGCGTCGAGTTCGAAGCGGCCGGCGAGGTGCCCGACCCGACCGGCGCGTCGAACCCCGAGTTCGCGATCGTTCTCGGCCTGCTCCAGCGTTCGCTGAAGACCGATCCCGGCAAGTGGACCCGGATGGCCAAGCACATCAAGGGCGTCACCGAGGAGACGACGACCGGCGTCAAGCGCCTCTACAAGATGATGGCCGACGGCGAGCTGCTGTTCCCGGCGATCAACGTCAACGACTCGGTCACCAAGAGCAAGTTCGACAACCTGTACGGATGTCGTCACTCGCTGGTCGACTCGATCAGCCGTGCAACCGACGTGATGATCGGCGGCAAGACCGCTGTCGTGCTCGGCTACGGCGACGTCGGCAAGGGGTGCGTGCAGTCGCTGCAGGGCCAGGGCGCCCGTGTGATCGTCACCGAGATCGACCCGATCAACGCACTGCAGGCCGTGATGGAGGGCATCCAGGTGCTCCCGATGGAAGACGTCGTCGGCACTGCCGACATCTTCGTGTCGGCCACCGGCAACGCCGACATCATCACGATCGACCACATGCGGGCGATGAAGCACAACGCCATCGTCTGCAACATCGGCCACTTCGACAACGAGATCGACATGGCCGGCCTCGCCCGCTCGGGCGCCGTGCGTGACGAGCTCAAGCCGGGCACCGACGTGTGGCGCTTCGACGACGGCCACCAGGTGATCATCCTCGCCGAGGGTCGTCTCGTGAACCTCGGTTGCGCCACCGGCCACCCGAGCTTCGTGATGTCGTGCTCGTTCGCCAACCAGGTGATCGCGCAGATGGAACTCTGGAACAACACCGACGACTACCCGCTCGGCGTCTACGTGCTTCCGAAGCACCTCGACGAGAAGGTCGCGATGTTGCACCTCGATGCGCTCGGCGTGAAGCTCACCAAGCTCACCGACGAGCAGGCCGAGTACCTCGACATGGATCCGAGCGGCCCCTTCAAGCCCGAGAACTACCGCTACTGACCGGTCGCGGTTCCCGGTGCCCAGGGCACCGGGAACCGAAAATCGGTTGGTTCTCCGGTGGGTTCGATCTCTCCGCTCCGCTGCGCCTAATGTGACGCCCGCCACGTCGTGGCATCGGCGACACAAAGGGGAAGCATGGACAACGAGATCCCGGTGGAGAACGAGGTCCGCGTCGGGCGTGCGCCTGCGCGGCACGTCGACGACGGCGAGTCACTGCTGGTCGTCGACAACATCAAGACACACTTCGACGTCGCAGCGGGCTCCGTGCGAGCGGTCGATGGCGTCTCGTTCGAGCTCTCTCGTGGGCGAACGCTCGGTGTGGTGGGCGAGTCGGGCTCGGGCAAGACCGTGTTGTCACGTTCGATCATGGGCCTGAACACCACGTCCAACGCTCACACCACCGGGTCGGTGATGTACGCCGGTGACGAACTGATCGGCAAGTCGCGCCAAGCAGAAGAAGGCCCTGTGGGGCGCCGAGATGGCGATGGTCTTCCAGGACCCGATGACGTCGCTCAACCCCGTGGTCACCATCGGCCGTCAACTCACCGAGCACGTTCGCTACCACCTCGACATGGGCAGGAAAGAAGCCGACGAGGTGGCGATCGCCCTACTCAAGTCGGTCCACATCCCCGAAGCCGAGAAGCGTCTCGATGTGTACCCGCACCAGATGTCGGGCGGTATGCGCCAGCGTGTGTGCATCGCCATCGCATTGGCGTGTGGTCCCCGCATGCTGTTTGCCGACGAGCCGACCACCGCGCTCGACGTCACCGTGCAGCACCAGATCCTCAACCTGCTGCGAGAGCAGCAGAGCGATCGGGCCATGGCGATGATCCTGGTGACCCACGACCTCGGCGTCGTTGCCGGCCGCACCGACGAGATCATGGTGATGTACGCCGGCAAGGCCGTCGAGAAGGCGCCGACGTCGAAGCTGTTCAGCGAGCTCCGCCACCCCTACACCCAGGGACTGCTCTGGTCGATCCCCAAGGTGACCCAGCCCAAGCACACGCGACTCAATGCCATCCCGGGTCGCCCGCCGAACCTGATCCAGCCGCCGCCAGGCTGCAAGTTCGCACCCCGCTGCGCCTACGCGCAGGACATCTGCCGCACCGAGGAGCCCGAATTGCGTTCGATCGATTCCCCCGACCACGTGTTTGCCTGCCACTTCCCCGTGGGCACGCCTGAAGGCGAGGCGGCATTCCAGGCGAACATCGAAGCAGAGTTCCCGCCGGCGCTCGCCGCTGCGGGCAAGCTCCGCGCGAGTGAAGAGGTGGAAGGCTGATGGCCGGCTCGGGCACCGCCCATCTCCGGCCCGCCGACGAGGTGCTGCTCCAGGTGAGCGATCTCGTCGTCGAGTTCCCTGCGGGCAGGAACCGCACGGTCAAAGCGGTCAGTGGCATCAGCTTCGACATCGCGCCGGGCGAAACACTCGGGCTCGTCGGCGAGTCCGGCTGTGGCAAGTCGACCACCGGTCGCGCGCTGCTGCGACTGCCGAAGCCCACCAGTGGTTCGGTGGTCCTCGACGGCGAAGACCTCGCGAGCCTCGACGACAAGACGATGCGCCAGCGGCGCACGCAGCTGCAGATGATCTTCCAGGACCCGATTTCGTCGCTGAACCCTCGGCGCACGATCGGCGACGTGGTGGCCGAGCCGCTCAACGTGTGGGGCCCGAAGAACAAAGACGAGCAGTGGCAGATCGTCGCTCGCATTCTCGACCAAGTGGGGGTCGATCCTGGGCCGGCGCGTTACAAGCGGCCCCACGAGTTCTCCGGCGGCCAGTGCCAGCGCATCTCGATCGCACGTGCGCTGGTGATGGAACCGCAGCTGATCATCTGCGATGAGCCGGTGTCAGCGCTCGACGTGTCGATCCAGGCTCAGATTCTCAACCTGCTCGACGATCTCAAGACCGAGCACGGCCTCACGTTGGTGTTCATCGCACACGACCTCGCGGTCGTGAAGAACATCAGCGACCGGGTCGCCGTGATGTACCTCGGCAAGATGTGCGAGATCTCCGAAGCCGACGAGTTGTACTCCCGACCGGCCCACCCCTACACCGAGCTGCTGCTGGGGTCGAGTCCGGTACCGGACCCCGACGTCGACGTCGACTCGATCCGGGTGATCGAGGGCGAACTCCCGTCACCGATCTCGCCGCCATCGGGCTGCCGTTTCCGTACGCGCTGCCCGCTCGCCGATGAGGTGTGCGCAGCGGAAGAGCCCCAGATGCGTCGCGTCGGTGAGGACCACTACGTGGCCTGTCACCACCCGCTGATCGAGCCGTGGGACGGCGACCAGACCGCCGCAACCAACGTGTCCGTCGGCGTGCCTCAGACAGGTGACGCTCCGACTGTGTGACATCGGTCATGTGTGCTAGACAATCGATGTTCTCGCTCGGCAGGAGTCGGCTGGGCGGGAGGGGGCGTTCGTGGGGTGGATTTCTGCACTGCTGCGTCGGCATCGTGAACGACTCTCGAATCCAATCAACAACCACACAATCCATCCAGATGGGGGATCCATGCGACAGCGACGAGTAGTAACAGCACTCGCCATTCCGTTGGTCTTGGCGTTCGTGGCGGCATCGTGCGGGAGCGACGACAGCTCCAGCGACACCGACACCGGCGGCGAGACCACCGAGGCACCAGAGGCCACCGACGGCGGTGACGACGGCGACGAGGGCGACGGCGAGACAGAGGCGACCGTTCCCGACGTCGACACCTCGGTCGTCGAAGAGGAAGGCGAAGCCGTCTACGGCGGTACGGTCACGATCGGCCTCGAAGCCGACGCCACGGGCCTGCGTCCCTGGGAGGACAGCTGCTCGTCGCCGTGTTACACCATCATGCGGTCGATCTACGACCCGCTGTTCGACCAGTCCTCCGAAGGCACCTACGAGCCGTTCCTGGCCGAGAGCATCGAGTCGAACGAGGACTTCACGGTGTGGACGATGACGCTGCGTCCCGACGTGACGTTCCACAACGACACGCCGCTCACCGCGCAGACCATCGCCGACATGTTCCCGATCCAGCAGGCAGGTGCCGCTGGTCAGTCCGGCATCACGGGTGCGAGCCTCGCGGCCGTCGCAGCCGTGGACGAGCTGACGGTCGAGTACACGCTGAGCGCGCCGAACGTGGCCTTCCCCGGAGCGCTCGCAACCGCTCCGATCGGGTTCCCGTTCGACCCCGCAGAGGCGACTGCCGACCCGGTGGGCTACAGCACCAACCCGATCGGCACCGGTCCGTTCGTCATGTCCAATCGTGACCAGGACAACGAGACCATCGTCGACCGCAACGAGAACTACTGGTACACCGATGTCGACGGCAACCAGTTGCCGTTCCTCGACTCGGTGTCGTTCCGGCCGATCCCCGACGAGGGCACGCGTCTCGACGCGCTGCTGTCGGGCACGACCAGCGCAGCGCAGTCGTTGCGTCAGGGCACGATCCGCGACGCCCGTGAAGAGTCGGGCATCGAACTGATCGAGTTCCAGGGCAACAGCACCGGTGGTGGCATGTTCAACACCGAGGTCCCGCCGTTCGACGACGCTCGCGTTCGTACCGGCCTGATCTACTTGAACAACCAGGAGAACGTCATCGAGGCACTCGGTGGCGCCGGCATCTCCTTGCCGACGTCGCAGTTCTTCTCGGCCGACAGCCCCTGGTGGACCCAGGAAGCCGAAGACGCCTACAAGAAGTTCGACTTCGAGGCCGGCGTCGCCCTGTTGCAGGAGTACGTCGATGACCCGGCTCGCTCCGACGGCAAGGCACCCGGCGAGAAGATGGACGTCGAGCTCTCCTGCCCGCCGGACCCCACCCTCATCGCTGCGATGCAGGTGGCCGAGCAGGTGTGGACCGGTTCCGAACTCGTCAACGTCACGCTGACACAGTTCGACCAGGCGACCCACATCAACAACGCCGTCAGCGACGTGCACAACGCACACTGCTGGCGCTGGGGCACCGAGAACGACCCGTCGGTGGCCATCAACCCGTTCGTTGCAGCGAAGGCCGAGTCGATCGGCAACTTCACGAACTTCGACGACCCCGAGATGCAGGCGTGGGCCGCTGAGGCCAGCTCGACTGACGACTTCGAGGCCCGCAAGGAGCTCTACAGCCAGATCATGACCAAGATCAACAACGAAGGTCTGACCTGGTACTCCGGTGGTACGGCGGTCATGATCGCCAAGGACCCGAACGTGAAGGGCTTCAACTCGTGGACCTTCCCGGACGGGCAGCTGGGCTCGGGCATTGCGCCTGAGGCACAGGCCCGTTGGTTCCAGGTCTTCGTCGCCGAGTGATCCAACGATCACTGACCACTCACTGAACACCCACTGAAGAAACCGACTCCGGGGAGCAGTACCGATCATCATGGCCAAGACCATCGCATTCGTTCTCCTGCGATTGATCGCAACGTTGTTTGCGGTCACGTTCTTGACCTTCTTGATGGTCGCGCTGCTCCCCGGAGATCCGGTGGACACCATCCTCGGTACCGGTCCCCGTGCACCGGGGATCGAAGAGCAGATCCGCGACGACCTGAACCTCGACGATCCGTTCCTCGTCCGCTATTTCACCTGGCTGGGTGACGCCGTCACCGGCGACCTCGGCACCTCCTACGTCACCGACCAGCCGGTCAGCGACACGATCTCTTCTCGGCTCCCCGTGACGGCACAGATCGCGTTCATGTCGATCTTCATCGCCGTCGTCGTCGCCATTCCGGTGGGCGTCCTGGGCGCCTACAAACAAGGCAAGTGGGCCGACACCGTGAGTTCGGCAGGCGTGCAGGTCGCGCTGTCGATCCCGAACTTCATCTTCGGCATCTTTCTCATCTGGCTCTTCGCGGTGCAGCTGGGCTGGCTACCTGCGTCGAACTGGAACCGTCTCAGCGACGGACTCGCTGACAACCTGAAGACCTCGATCTTGCCGGCGCTCTCGCTGGCGCTCGCGCAGATGGCGCTGTTCTCGCGCCTCGTGCGTTCCGACATGATGGCCACACTGCGCGAGAACTACATCCTCTCGGCCCGGGCCAAGGGCCTCAGCGATCGCTACATCCTGTTCCGCCACGCGCTGCGGCCCAGTTCGCTCAGTTTGATGACCATCGTCGGCATCAGCTTCGGCGCCCTGCTCGGCGGCACGGTCATCATCGAGTCGCTCTTCGCGATCCCCGGACTCGGATTCTCCCTGATCGCTGCCATCAACGGCCGCGACATCCTCGTGATCCAAGGGATCACGGTGTTCATTGCGGCGATGTTCGTCATCATCAACACCATCGTCGACCTGCTCTACGCCGTCCTCGACCCGCGCATTCGGAGGAAGTGACCATGGCCACCAACGAAACCGACATCGAACGCATCATGGACGCGCACGACGCCACGGCGACGATCGCTGGGTCCATCCTGGTGGAGCCGGTCGAGGACTTCACCGTCCCGCAGGGTGTCAAGCAGAAGCGCAAGTCCGTGTGGGGCATCTTCCGAGAGATGCCGTTCCTCGTGAAGCTCGGCGCCCTGTGGCTGCTGTTCGTGTTGTTCTCCGCGATCTACGCCCAACTCGATGTCCGCGTGTTCAACGGCTCGTTGCCGCTGGCTGATCCCAACCTGCAGTTGAACGGCTTCAACCCGGCCACGGGCGAATTCGGTGACGGTGAGCCGCTCGAGCCGCCCTCGTGGGAGCATCCGCTCGGAACCGATGCGCTCGCACGTGACTCGTTCTCACGTGCGATGCACGGGGCGTATGTCAGTGTGACGGTTGCCATTGTCTCGGTCGTGTGTGGCGTGATCGTCGGCGGGCTCATCGGTTCGCTCGTCGGCTACGTACGCGGCAAGACCGAGACCGCGCTGATGGCGATGATCGACGTGCTGCTGGCGTTCCCTGCACTGGTGCTCTTGCTGGCGCTGATCTCGATCTTCGAAGTGCGCGACCTCTTCGTGATCAGCCTGGTGATCGGGTTGCTCTCGATTCCCGCCTACACCCGGGTGTCACGCGCCAACAGCTTGGCGATCTCCAACCGCGAGTTCGTGTTGGCTGCCCAGGCCATCGGCACGAAACGGTGGACGATCCTGCGGCGCGAGATCATCCCCAACGTGCTGCCCACGCTGCTCGCCTACGCCATGGTGGCAGCAGCTGCGGTCGTGGTCGTCGAGGGTTCGCTGTCGTTCCTCGGATTGAGCGTGCAGCTCCCGACATCGTCGTGGGGCAACATGATCAACCAGGCGCGACGCGACATCAAGGTCAACTTCGGACAGATCCTGTACCCCTCGATGATCCTGACGTTGACCGTCCTGGCGTTGAACCAGGTCGGCGACTTCTTCCAGCGTCGCAGCGCCTTCCGGGGCTCGTCGCTCTGAGCGTTACTCTTGGTGTCAGACACCATGCGTAACGCTGCGGGGTTCGCTGAGCTGTAGTCGGGGCAGGAAGAACTGCACCAGCGGGCCGATGCCGAGTGCGAACACCGCGGTGCCGACACCGATCGCCCCGCCGAGGGCGATGCCGATGACGAGCACGGTCATCTCGATCGCGGTCCGTGCGAACCGGATCGAAGCGCCCCGCTTGGCGAAGCCGGTCATCAAGCCGTCACGTGGTCCGGGACCGAGGCCGGCGCCGATGTAGAGACCCGAGCCGATCGCGATCACCACGACGCCCCCGGACATCATTGCCGCGCGCGCCACGAGCATCTCGGGTTCGGGAAGCAGCGGAAGCACGAGGTCGACGACGATGCCGATCTCGATCGCATTGAGGATCGTGCCGAGCCCCATCGTCTCACCGAGTGGGATCCACAGCAGCAGGAGTGCGATTCCCGTGATGATCGTCACCTGACCGACCGGGATCCCGGTCAACTCCGAGACCCCGGTGTGGAACACGTCCCAGGGAGCCGCCCCGAGATGCGCGTCGATCAGCAGTGCGATGCCCACACCGAAGATCGCCAGGCCGAGCACGCATCTGGCGATGCGCTCGACGGGCCGGTCGGTGGGGACGAAGCGGTGCACCCCGGCACGCTAGTGACGCGCCCACCCCGTTTGCGTTGCAGTTCCGAGGGGTCGGCGCATCCGAAACGTCACGCGAACGAGAGCGCCCGATCCACACCCCGTTTGCGTTGCAGTTCCGACGGGGCGGCGCATCCGAAGCGTCACGCGAACGATGCCTGATCCGGACCGGGGAACCCTGTGACACCCCATCGTCATGCTGGAGCCCATGATGTTGCAGATTCGTTGTGCTGGTTGTGACGCCCCGGGTGCCGCTGTGTGCGCCACCTGCCGATTCGCACTGCTCGGGCCACGTCCGCAGCCGGGTGGCCACGGTGTGCGCGCCGCTGTGCCCTTCACCGGCCGCGCTCGCAAGGTCGTGCTGGGGTTGAAGTACCGCAACCGCCGTCAGGTGGCTCGGCACCTCGCCGGATTGGTGGTCAATGCCATCGTGGCCAGCGGCGATCACCGTGACCTCGACGTGGTCACGTGGGCGCCCACCAGCGCGGTTCGCCGCCGCGAGCGTGGGTTCGACCAGGGCGAACTCGTCGCCCGGCACGTCGCCCGACAACTGGGGGTGCCGTGTCGGCGGCTGCTGTCACGATCTGGCGCCCCGACGCCGCAGACCGGTCGGTCGCGTATCGAGCGCCTGCACGGGCCCGAGTTCGTCGCCCGGCCCGGCATCGCCGGCCGTCGGGTCCTCGTGGTCGACGACGTCGTCACCACGGGGGCAACGCTGCGAGCAGCGGCGACGGCGCTCCGACACGCCGGAGTCGTCGAGCCCCGGCTCTACGCGGTTGCCTCCACACCTGCCGGCGCTGCGGCGGCGGCTCGCCGGCCGCGGACTCCGACGGGGCGCCCGGCACTGGTGGCGTGACCCGCCTGGTCGGGTCACAGCGGTAGGATGGTCAGCCGCATGGGAATACTCGATCGCATCCTCCGCGCCGGTGAAGGCAAGAAGATCAAGGCGTTGGAGGGCATGGTGCCCGACATCAACGCCCTCGAACCAGAGATCAGCGCCTTGTCCGACGACGCGCTCAAGGCCAAGACGGGCGACTTCCGTCAGCAGCTCGACAACGGTGCCGACCTCGACGATCTGCTCATCGAGGCGTTCGCCGTCTGCCGCGAAGGGGCCAACCGCACCATCGGGCAACGCCACTACGACGTCCAGATGATGGGCGGTGCGGCGTTGCACTTCGGGTGGGTCGCCGAGATGAAGACCGGTGAGGGCAAGACGCTCGTGTCGACGTTGCCGGCCTACCTCAACGGGCTGACGGGCAAGGGCGTTCACCTCGTCACGGTCAACGACTACCTCGCACGGCGCGACGCGGAGTGGATGGGCCAGATCCACCGCTGGCTCGGCCTGAGTGTCGGCCTGATCATCCCAGGTCACCGGAACAGTCCGGCGGAGAAGCGCGTCAGTTACGAATCCGACATCACCTACGCCACCAACAACGAGATGGGCTTCGACTATCTGCGCGACAACATGGCGCAGTCGAAGGCCGACAAGACCCAGCAACGCGGCCACAACTACTGCATCGTCGACGAGGTCGACTCGATCCTCATCGACGAGGCCCGTACGCCGCTGATCATCTCCGGACGTGTCGGCGACGCCGCCAAGCTCTACTACCGCTTTGCCTCGATCGTGCGTGGCCTCAAGCGCGACGTCGACTACGAAGTCGAAGAGGACAAGCGAGTCGTCGTGCCGCTCGAAGCCGGCATCGACGCCGTCGAGCGGGCCCTCGAGGTCGAGAACATCTACGACAACGTCCAGGCCAACCTCGTGCACCAGTTCACCGTGGCGCTCAAGGCCAAGGAGCTGTACAAGCGCGACAAGGACTACATCGTGCAGGGCGGCGAGGTCAAGATCGTCGACGAGTTCACCGGCCGCATCCTGGAAGGTCGACGCTGGTCCGAGGGCATCCACCAGGCGGTCGAGGCCAAAGAGGGCGTCAAGATCAAAGAGGAGAACCAGACCCTCGCCACGATCACGCTGCAGAACTACTTCCGCATGTACGACAAGCTGGCCGGCATGACCGGAACCGCCCAGACCGAGGCGGCCGAACTGGCCAACACCTACGGCCTCGGAGTGGTTCCGATTCCCACCAACCGCCCCTTGGCGCGAATCGACGCACCCGACCTGATCTACAAGTCGGAAGAGGCGAAGTTCAACGCGATCATCGACGACATCAGCCCCCGCCACGAGAAGGGCCAGCCGATCCTGGTCGGCACCGCCAGCGTTGCACGCAGCGAGATCCTCGGCCGCCTGATGACCCAGCGCGGGATCGAACACGAAGTACTCAACGCCAAGCAACACACACGTGAAGCAGAGATCGTCACCCAGGCCGGTCGCCTCGGCGCGGTCACCGTTGCCACCAACATGGCAGGACGCGGCGTCGACATCCTGCTCGGCGGCAATCCCGAGGGTCTCGCACGTCACGACGTGCTCAAAGAGGGCTATGGCGCGGACCTGCTCGTCGACGAGTTCGAACTGCCGGTGCCGCTCGATCAGATGCCCGAAGAATTCCTCGAGGCCCGTGCAAAGGCACTCGCCCGCCTCGAGGAACTGGTTGCCGGCTACAGCGCCGAATGCAAGGCCGAGGGCGAGACCGTCCGCGAACTCGGCGGGCTGTACGTGATCGGTTCCGAGCGTCACGACAGCCGTCGTATCGACAACCAGCTGCGCGGTCGCGCCGGCCGACAGGGCGACCCTGGCGAGAGCCGGTTCTTCCTGAGCCTCGACGACGACTTGATGCGGCTGTTCGCCACCGGCGCGCTCAACTACGTGATGGGTCGAGCCCTGCCCGACGACGAGGCGATCGAAGCCAAGATGGTCACCAAGGCCATCGAACGGGCCCAGACCACGGTGGAGACCAAGAACGCCGAGATCCGCAAGAACGTCCTCAAGTACGACGAGGTCATGAACGAGCAGCGCAAGGTGATCTATGCGCGGCGCGATCAGATTCTCGACGGCGAAGACCTTCGCTCGGCGGCGATGGAGTATCTGGCCGAAGCGGTCGATGCGCTCATCGGCACCCATTGCGCGTCGGTCGCCGACGACGAGTGGGACCTCGAGGGCCTCAACAAGGAACTCACGCTCTACTTCCCGAACACGATCACCGATGAGGACCTCGGACAGTGCGGCGACACCGACGAGATCTACGACCTCGTCATGGGCCAGGCCACCGAGCACTACGAGCGCCGCGAAGCCGAGCTGGGCAACGACGTGCTCCGTCAGGTCGAGCGCCAGGTGATGCTGCGCATCATCGATCAGCGTTGGCGTGAGCACCTCGAAGAGATGGACTACCTGCAGGGTGGCATCAACCTGCGGGCGATGGGGCAGAAGGACCCACTCACCGAGTGGCAGCGCGAGGGTTTCGAGATGTTCGGCGCGATGATGACCGCGATCGCACAGGACTTCGTCAAGTACGTGATGAACGTCCAAGTCGTGCAGAACCAGGTGCCCGCCGTTGCCGGTGACGCGCCAGCGGTGCAGAACATGCAGACCAGCTCATCCGACGACAGCGACATCGGAGGATTCGACCAGGCTGCCCGTGCTGCGATCGCCGAAGGTGAGCTGCCTCCCGACGCGGTGCCGGCCCAGGCATCGCCGGCCAAGCAGCAGACCGTCGTGAAGGACCCGTTCGAGAAGACCCCGCGCAACGCCCCGTGCCCGTGCGGCTCGGGCAAGAAGTTCAAGCAGTGCCACGGCACCGCCTGACGCGACCGGCAAGGACTCATGCGCGACTTCACCTCTGACCTCCGCGACGTCAGCCGCCGTCTGTCCGAGGCGGAGTCGTATCTGTCGATCGCCGACAACCGCGAGCGGTTCGCCGTGCTCGAAGCCGAGATCTCCGATCCGGCCCTCTGGGACGATCAGGACCGAGCGAAGAAGCTCAACGGCGAGTACGCCAACATCCGTGATGATCTCGCCGTGTTCGACTCGCTCACCGAGCAACTCGGCGACGTCGAGGTGCTCCACGAGCTGGCCCGCGACGAAGATGATGCGTCCCAAGAGCCCGACATCGAAGCAGCGATCGCCGACATCGGCTCCACGCTCGACCGGCTCGAGCTTCGCAGCTTGTTCACGGGCGAGCACGACGACAGCGATTGCATCGTGCAGATCAACGCGAAGGACGGTGGCGTCGACGCCCAGGACTTCTCCGAGATGTTGCTGCGCATGTACGAGCGCTGGTGCGAGCGACGAGGATTCAACATCAGCCTGAACTACGTGTCCGAAGGCGCCGAGGCCGGCATCATGTCGGCCGAGGTCACCATCACCGGCCGCTACGCCTACGGGCTCATGAGCGCAGAACGAGGCACGCACCGGCTGGTTCGCATCAGCCCGTTCGACAACCAAGGACGCCGCCAGACGTCATTTGCCGCCGTGCAGATCTGGCCGTTGCTCGAAGACGTCGAGGTCGACATCGACGAGTCCGACATCCGTATGGAGGTCTTCCGGGCATCTGGTGCCGGCGGACAGCACATCAACAAGACGTCGTCGGCGGTACGGCTGATCCACGAGCCGACCGGGCTGGTCGCCAGCTCGCAGGAAGAACGCAGCCAGCTCCAGAACCGTGAGCGGGCGATGGGCCGCCTCACCGCGATGATCGCGGCGAAGGCCGATGAAGACCGCGCCGCCGAACTCGACTCGATCGCCGGGAAGCAGGCCCAGGTCGGCTGGGGCAGTCAGATCCGCAGCTATGTCCTGCAGCCATATCAGATGGTCAAGGATCTCCGTACCGAGATCGAGACCAGTGATGTGTCGGGTGTGCTCGACGGCGACATCGACCAGTTCGTCGAAGGATTCTTGCGGATGCGGCGTGCCCAGGGTGAAGCTGACCCCAACTGACCCCGGGCGGGCGATACCCTCACTCAGTCCCTGCGGGGGAGCCACCTCATGATTCGACTCGAGAACGTCACCAAGAGCTATTCGACCGAGATCGTCGCCGTGCGCGACGCCAGCTTCGACGTCGCCAAAGGCGAGTTCGTGTTCCTCGTCGGACCATCCGGCTCCGGCAAGAGCACCCTGTTGCGCATGCTCAACCGTCAGGATCGTCCCGAGCGTGGTGCGGTGTGGGTGGCCGGACGCAACATCGTCGACATGCCCCCGAGCCGCGTGCCGCACCTGCGGCGCAACATCGGCAACATCTTCCAGGACTACAAACTGCTCCTCGAGAAGAGCGTGTTCGAGAACGTTGCCTTCGCCCAAGAGGTGATCGGCCGACCGACCCATGTGATCAAACAGCAGGTGCCCGCCGTTCTCGAACTCGTCGGTCTGGCCGGCAAGGAGGACCGCCTCCCGCACCAGCTCTCCGGTGGTGAGCAGCAGCGAGTCTCGGTTGCCCGGGCGTTCGTCAACCGGCCGTTGATCATGCTTGCCGACGAGCCCACCGGCAACCTCGACCCGGCAACGGGTGAGGGGATCATGCGCCTGCTCGACCGGATCAACAAGACCGGTACGACCGTCGTGATGGCCACGCACGACCAGCGCATCGTCAACACGATGCGCAAGCGCGTCATCCAACTCGATCGAGGCGTCATCGTTCGAGACCAGGCCCGCGGCGTCTACGAGTGAGCTGAACCGATGCTGTCACGACTCCGATACACACTGCGCGAAACCTTCGACAGTTTCCGCCGCAACGCCACCCTGACCGTTGCCTCGATCATCACCGCAGCGATCTCGTTGCTCGGTGTGGGGCTCACGTTGCTCAGCCAGCACGCCTTCGACAACCTCCTCGCCCGCTGGGAAGGCGGCGTCGAGATGATCGTGTTCATGAACCCGACGGCGACCGGCGATCAGCTCACGCTGGTCGAAGATGCGCTCACGACGAGCAATCAGTTCATCGAGAGCTTCGACTACTGCGACGAGATCTGCTCGCTCGAAGAGGCCGACCGGATCTTCGCCGGTGAGCCCGGCGTGCGGGACCTGCTCACCGAGGACACCATCTTGACGCAGTTCAAAGCGGTGCCGACCGAAGGCACCGATGTCGATCTGCTTCGTCAGGTGTCCGACCAGTTCGCCGAACTCCCCGGCGTGTACGACGTCAGCTTCGCCGAGGACCAGATCAGTCTGATCAGTCAGCTCCAGAGCTTCTTCGGGTTCCGATTGCTGTTGCTGTCGATCTTCCTCCTGCTCGCTGCCATCTTGTTGATCTGGAACACGATCAGGACGGCGATCTTCGCACGAAGACGCGAGATCGAAGTGATGAAACTGGTTGGCGCGACCGACTGGTTCATCCGCATCCCGTTCATGCTCGAGGGGCTGCTCCACGGCATCATCGGTGGTGTGCTCGCCAGCGCTGGGCTGTGGGCGTGGAACTCGCAGTGGACCTCGGGCGTCGAGAGTTTCCCCGACAACAGCGGTTTCTCGGCGCTGGTGGTCGTCGACGGCTACGACCAGACCGTGATGCTGATCATGCTGGTCATCGGAGCCCTCGCCGGCGCCATCGGCTCGGGAATCGCTGCCTCGCGCTTCCTCGACATCTGAGACCATGGAGCTCGATGGTCGCATCCCGGTCCCTCCGGGTGCCGTCGTCGACCTGACCTCCGACGTGATCGGTCTGCTCCGCGCCGACGGATCGGCCGGTGTGATGCCGCCCAGCGCCGGTGGGCCGCCGAAGCGGCTCGACGGTCACACGATCGGGTTCGGTGCGATCTCGAACGACAACCTGCCCCCGCACGCCGGCGAGATGCACCCAGACGGCGACGAAGTGCTCGTGATGACGTCGGGATGCATCGACGTCGAACTGGAACTGCCCGACGGCGCACAGACGGTGCGCGTCGGTCCGGGGGAGGCGCTCGTCGTCCCGCGAGGTGTGTGGCATCTGATCAGCTGCGTCGAGCCGGGGGAACTGCTCGACATCACGCCGGGGCCGAACGGCGAACACCGGCCGCTGGCTCAGCCCGACTGAGGCCACGACCACTTCTCCGAGCATCGGCGCGGCTGAGTACGTTGCACCTGCATGGAGTACACGCAGATCAACTACGAGGTCGACGACTCGATTGCGACGATCACGTTGCAGCGCCCCGAGCGGATGAACGCGTTCACCGACGTCATGATGCGCGAGCTGATCGATGCGTTCGACCGAGTCGATGCCGATGACGACGTCAGGGTCGTGATCGTCACCGGTGCCGGTGATCGTGCGTTCTGCGCCGGCGCCGATCTCGGCGGCGGCGGCGAGACGTTCGCGAAGGGCGGCTCGGACATCCAAACGGCGGTCGGGGTGCCTCGCGACGGTGGCGGCATGGTGTCGCTGCGGATCTTCGACTGCAAGAAGCCGGTGATCGGAGCGATCAACGGCGCAGCAGTCGGTGTCGGCGTCACCATGACGCTGCCGATGGACGTCCGCCTCGCGTCGGACAACGCCCGATTCGGCTTCGTCTTCGCCCGACGGGGCATCGTGCCGGAAGCCTGTTCGTCGTGGTTCCTGCCGCGCCTGGTCGGCATCAGCACCGCGGCCGAGTGGTGCTATTCCGGGCGGGTGTTCCCGGCGTCCGAGGCGCTCGAACGTGGCCTCGTGCGCAGTGTCCACGCACCAGACGGACTGCTCCCCGCTGCGATCGAACTGGCCCGCGAGATCGCCGACAACACCGCGCCGGTGTCGGTGGCGCTCACCCGTCAGATGCTCTGGCGGATGCTGGGTGCAGACCATCCGATGGAAGCGCATCGGGTCGATTCACGAGGCATCCAGTCACGAGGAGCCAGCGCCGACTCGAAGGAAGGCGTCGAGAGCTTCCTGGAGAAGCGGGCTCCGGTGTACCCGGTCAAGGTGTCGGACGGACTGCCGGACCTCTTCGTCGACTACGTCGAACCAGAGTTTCACTGACCGAGCGCCGAGGGTGCAGCGCCGCGTGACGTTTGACACGGTCGTTTTCGGGAATTCCTCAAGCTCACGCTGGTTCTTACCGATGTCTTGAACACGCCGATGAAGATGGCGACAACGGTGAGCCACCTGGGACACCGCACATTCGTGAAGAGGAACTGACATGACGACGATGTTGATGGAAAAGCTGCAGACCGGTGACGTGATCGAGATCAAGTCGGGCGACGACGTGGTCACCGTGCTGGTGCTGCTCGCCACCGACGACGCACTCGTGCTCGACCCGTGCGACGGCGCCACGCCCTTCGTGCTCAACACCGAAGAGCTCGTCGAGTACCGCAAGTTCGACGCCGAAGCGCTCTTCGCCGACGCCTGATCGCCGGCCGAAGTCCTCGACGCTCAGGCGTCGACGCTCGGCCCACCAGATCTCCGGAAGCGTCCTCCCCCCTGCGCTTCCCGGAGAAGTCCCCCTAATGTGGGCGCCGTGCACGACACGGCGCCCACATTGTTTTTCCGAGTCGGCGGGATGCCGTTCTTCGAGGCGCTCGTCGACGCCTTCTACGACGGGGTCGCCACCGACGAGGTGCTGCTCCCGCTGTATCCGGAGCAGCCCGACCTCACCGGGGCTCGCCACCGCCTCGTTCTGTTCCTGGTGCAGTACTGGGGCGGACCCACGACCTACATGGAGGAGCGGGGCCATCCGCGCCTGCGGATGCGTCACATGCCGTTCACCGTCGGACCGCTCGAACGGGACCGTTGGCTGGTGCACATGGCTGCGGCAGTCGAGCGGGTCTGCGCCGAGCGGTCGGTGCCCGAGGGCATCGACGAGGAGATGATGGCCTACTTCGTTCCGGCCGCCGAGCACCTGCGCAACGACTCGGGACTCCCCATTTCGTCGCCGGGCCACGGCAGGTAGGTTCGCTGGTCCATGTCTGTCGTCGAGGTACGTGACCTCCACAAGCACTACGGGGCAGTCCACGCCGTCGACGGGCTCAGCTTCGATATCGGCGAGGGTGAGGTCTATGCACTGCTCGGCGAGAACGGTGCCGGAAAGTCGACGGCGGTCGAGATCCTCGAGGGCCACCGAACCGCAACATCGGGGTCGGTCGAGGTGTTGGGTGTCGACCCGGCGACCGCTGGACGTGACTTCCGCGACCGGATCGGCATCGTGTTGCAGTCGTCCGGTGTCGAGGCCGAGTTCACCGTGCGTGAGGTCGTCGAGCTGTACGGCGGCTGCTACCGCAACCCGCGCCCGCTCGACGAGGTGGTGTCGCTCGTCGGCCTCGACGAGAAGGTGGATGCGCGAGTCGGCTCACTGTCGGGTGGGCAGCGTCGCCGGGTCGATCTGGCGCTCGGGATCGTCGGCCGACCGGAGCTGCTGTTCCTCGACGAGCCCACCACCGGGTTCGACCCGTCCGCTCGGCGCCGCTCGTGGGACCTGATCGAGGCGCTCGGCGAGGACGGCACCACGGTGTTGCTCACGACGCACTACCTCGACGAGGCCGAGCACCTGGCCGATCGTGTGGGTGTGCTGTCGCGTGGGCGGCTGATCGCCGAGGGTTCGCCCGGCGAGCTGATCAACCGGGTCAGTGGCACCATGGTGAGCTTCATGCTGCCCGAGAGCGTGCGCCCCGACGCAGCGGCGGCGACGTTCGGTGAGCTGCTGGGTGTCGACATCCGACTGTCGGGCCGGCTGGTCGAGGCGAGCATCGAACAGCCGACCGCTGCGGTGCATCGCATCACAGGATGGGCGATCGAAGCCGGCGTCGAACTGGAGTCGCTCTCGGTGAGCCGAGTATCGCTCGAGGACGTCTACCTCTCGCTCACCGATCCGGACCCGGAGCCGACATCGTGAGCTCGTTCCCGTCGACTGCGGCACTGCTCGTTGCTCAGACCCGATATCAGCTGATCACCTTCATCCGGATTCCGGTTGCGGTGTTCTTCACGCTCGGCCTGCCGCTGGTGATGCTGGTGCTGTTCAACGCCTTGTTCGGTGACAACACCTTCGAGACCCCCGACGGCGGCCAGATGTCGGCGCAACAGTTCTACACGGGTGGTCTTGCCGCGTTCACCGCGGTCTCGGCCACGTTCACCAACCTGGCCAACATGGTGCCGATTCGCCGTGACGAGGGCGTGCTCAAACGTTGGCGAGGCACGCCGCTGCCGACGTGGATCTATCTCGCCGGGTTCATCATCTCGGCCGTGATCATCGCGTTCGTCGGCGTGATCTTGATGTTGACGCTCGGTGTCGTGGTCTACGACCTCGAGATCGCGGCCGGCAAGATGCCCGCGGCGATCGTGACGTTCCTGATCGGGGTGGGAGCGTTCGCAGCACTCGGCATGGCGCTCGCGGCAGTGGTGAAGTCGGCGAGTTCGGCGTCGGCGGCGGCCAACGCGATCATCCTGCCGATGGCGTTCGTGTCGAACATCTTCATCCAGGTCGACAATGCGCCAGCGTGGATCACCACGCTCGGCAACATCTTTCCGCTCAAGCACTTCGCCGAAGCGTTCCAGGACTGCTTCACGCCGTACGTCGAAGCGCCCGCGTTCGACTGGCCGAGCCTGGCCTACATCGCCGTCTGGGGTGCGCTCGGCATCGTGATCGCCCTGCGCTTCTTCACCTGGGAGCCGAGCGGCAGCGCCCCCCGTTCGCGCCGCTCGCGCCGCGCAGCCACCGCCACCGACTGAACCCCAGCACCTCCCGTCCCTCAGTCCGAAAAATGTGCCTGGCGCCGTCACCGGCGGGCAGATCTGCGCACATTTCGAGGCTGGGTGCAGTCCGCAGTCAGGAGAACACCACGGTCTTGCGGCCGTGGACGATCACTCGATGCTCGAGATGGGCTCGCACCGCGCGTGCCAGCACGATCGTTTCGAGGTCGCGGCCGCGCGACGTCAGGCGGGCGACGTCGTCGCGGTGCGTGACGTGCGCGGTGTCCTGTTCGATGATCGGACCCTCGTCGAGGTCGGCCGTGGCGTAGTGCGCCGTGGCACCGATCAGCTTGACGCCGCGGTCGTAGGCCTGGCGATACGGGTTGGCGCCGATGAAGGCGGGCAGGAACGAGTGGTGGATGTTGATGATCCGGCTCGGATGGGCTGCCACGAACCGATCGCTGAGGATCTGCATGTAGCGCGCCATGACGATCAGCTCGACACCGTGGTCGGCGAGCGCGGCGAGCACCTGCGACTCCTGTTGCGGCTTGGTCTCGGGCGTCACCGGGAAGTGCAGATACGGCACATCCATGTGCGCCGCGATGTCGGCATGGTCGGCATGGTTCGAGACGATGACTCGCAGGTCCATCGGGAGCTCGCCGCTGCGCCAGCGCGTGAGCAGGTCGTAGAGGCAGTGGGGTTGCTTCGAGGCCATCAGCGCCGTCGGGGTCGGCGTGTCGGTGAACCGGAGATCGACGTCCATGCCGAGCCGGTCGGCTACGGGCGAGAAGGCGGGGACGATCTCGTCGCGGTCCAGTCCGAAGCCGTCCAGATCGAACTCGACACGTTGGAAGAACACCGCGTCGCCGCCGTCGGTGCCCGGGTCGACGTGCTGTTCGGCGTGCACGATGTTGCCGTGGTGATCGGCCAGGAACTGCGCGGTCGCCGCAACGACCCCCGGCTGGTCGGGACACGAGAGGAGCAGCACGGCGGTCACGGGCACCGTTCTACCGGCGTGCGAGCGCATAGCAGGCCACCGCGGTCGCTGCGGCGGCGTTGAGCGAGTCGACTCCTGCGGCCATGGGGATGCGCACCGGCGTGGCGAGATCGAGGAGTTCGTCGCTCAGACCGGAGCGCTCCGATCCGATCAGCACGCCGACCCGCTCGCCAGGCACGATGGTGTGGAGGTCCGCAGCCTCCGGTTCGGGTGTCATCGCATAGAGCTCGAAGCCGGTCAACGAGCGCAACTCACCGGCGAGGTCGGTCGTTCGGGCGTGGGGAAGCGAGAACACGGTGCCCATGCCGACTCGCAGCGACCGGCGGGCGAGTGGGTCGGCGCTGGTGTGGTCGAGAATCAGCCCGTCCCACCCGAGCGCTGCGGCGTTGCGAATGATCGAGCCGACGTTGGTCGGGTTGTCGACCGCCTCGACGATCACCAAGCGGTTCGACGTGGCGGCGAGCTCGGCGACGCTCGGGCGAGCAGGTCGGTCGAACAGTGCGATGATCGACAGCGGCACGCCGAGCTGGGCGACCACGCTGCGAACCGACTCACCGCCGCCGTACACGGGGCACTCGAGCGACGCAGCGACCGGTGGTACCCGTTCGGTGTCGACGAGCGCGGCCACCGGGCGACAGCCGGCCTCGAGCGCTCGTTCGACCACGAGGTCACCCTCGGCGAGGAACATCCCGGCGCCTGCGTCGTCGCGCTTGTCGGCCCGGCTGGCCAGGCCCCGCTCGTTGAGCCGGAACTGTCGGAATCGGGGGTCGTCCGCATCGTCGACCTCGATCACGTCCATCAGAAGTGGTACGGGTAGGGCGACCAGTCGGGTGGGCGCTTCTCGAGGAAGCTGTCGCGTCCCTCGGCTGCCTCATCGGTGCGCGTAGGCCAAGCGGGTGGCCTCGCCGGCGAACACCTGCTGGCCGACCAGACCGTCGTCGATCAGGTTGAACGAGAACTTGAGCATGCGTTGCGCTGTCGGGCTCTTCGCGCAGATCTCCCGGCCCCACCGCAACGCTTCGGCCTCCAGCTCGGCGTGCGGGATCGAGGCGTTGACGGCGCCCATCGCGACCATGTCGTCGGCGGTGTACTCGCGGCCGAGGAAGAAGATCTCTCGGGCGAACTTCTGGCCGACCTGGCGGGCGAGATACGCCGACCCGAAGCCGCCGTCGAAGCTGGCCACGTCGGCGTCGGTCTGCTTGAAACGGGCATGCTCGGCGCTGGCGAGCGTCAAGTCGCTCACCACATGCAGACGAGTGGCCTCCGCCGGCGGCCCACCCGGGCACCACGCAGATCACGACCTTGGGCATGAAGCGGATCAGGCGCTGGACTTCGAGGATGTGGAGCCGACCGGCCCGTCCGGGCTCGATGGTGTCGGCGGTTTCGTCCTCGGCGTACTTGTAGCCGTCCTTGCCGCGGATGCGTTGGTCGCCTCCGGAGCAGAACGCCCAGCCGCCGTCCTTCGGCGATGGACCGTTGCCGGTGAGCAGGACGCAGCCGACGTCGGTCGACATGCGGGCGTGGTCGAGTGCCGTGTACAGCTCGTCGACGGTGTGAGGCCTGAACGCGTTGCGGATCTCCGGTCGATCGAACGCGATGCGGACCACGCCGGCGTCGACCGCACGGTGATAGGTGATGTCGGTGAAGTCGAAACCGTCGATGACGGTCCACGCCGACGGGTCGAAGATCTCGGAAACTGCAGTGCCAGCGTTCGCCATCGCCCCATGTTGGTCCATCGGGTACCGTTCGCCCATGCCGCACACCGATCTCGACTCGCTTCTCGCCTGACGATGGCGCGCCTCGAGGTCTTCGGCGTGCCCGGATTGCCGGAGATCGCCGTGGGCGACGATCTCGCCGGTCAGATCCATGGGGCGGCCGTGGCAGCGGGCGACCCGCTCGCCGACGGCGACATCGTCGTGATCACCTCCAAGATCGTGTCGAAGGCCGAAGGGTGCGCCGTCGAGCTCGCCGACATCGAGCCATCACCGTTCGCGGTGTCGTGGGCAGAGCGGTGGGAGAAGGATCCACGCGTCGTCGAGGTGGTGCTGCGCGAGTCGAAGCGGATCATTCGCCAGATCGGCCCGGTGCTGATCACCGAGACCCACCATGGCTTCTGCTGCGCGAACTCCGGTGTCGATCAGTCGTCGAGCGGGGCGCACGGTCGGGTGCTGGTGTTGCCGGAGGACTCCGACGCCTCGGCTCGCCGGTTCCGTCAGCGCTTCACCGATCTCGGGGTCGACGTCGCGGTGATCGTCAGCGACACGTTCGGCCGCCCGTGGCGCGAGGGCCAGACCGACATCTCGATCGGCGTCGCAGGGATCGATCCGTTGCGGAGCTACATCGGCGAAGTCGACCCGCACGGCCACGAATTCCGGGTGCAGGAGATCTGCGCCGCCGATGAACTCACGGCGGCCGCCGAACTGGTCAAGGGCAACACCAGCCGCATCCCCGTGGCGGTCATCCGCGGCTACGACTGGACCGTCGACGACACCGCCACGATGGCACCGGTACTCCGCGACGCCGAACGAGACCTCTTCCGCTGATGTTACGAATGGTGTCTGACACCATTCGTAACATCAGCCGGTGAGGTCCTTGGCGATGCCGTAGAAGTAGTTGCCGGACATCCCGAGCGAGTCGACGTCGATGCGCTCGTCGTTGCCGTGGAAGCGAGAACCGAACGTGGCGAAGTCCATCTTCGGCGAGAACAGCCCGGCACCGTACGCCGTGACGCCGCGCTCGCGGTAGAAGCGGGCGTCGGTGCCGCCAACGATCAGCCCAGGCACCAGATCGGCCCCGGGATAGGCGACCTGGGTGTGTTTGGTGACGGTGTCCCACAGCGCGTTGCCCGGCCCGAACTCGCAGGCCGTTGGATCGCTGTGCTGCAGGACGGTGACGTCGACCTGGTCGTACAGGTCACCGAGTGCCTCGCGCAGCATCGCTTCGACATCAGCGCGTGTGGTGCCGGGAACGGTGCGGATGTCGACGTCGATGTCGACCACGTCCGGGATCGTGTTGGTCTTCTGGCCGCCGTGGACCACGTTCGGAGAGATCGTCGTGTGGGTCTGGGCGTGGCACGTGCGCGACACCCGGGTGGGCAACGACTCGAGCGTGGCGAAGATGTCCTCGGTCGAGGTGAGGCCGGCACGCAACTCGGCCGGCAGGTTCATCGTGTCGACCTGCGCTCGCCAGATGTCGTCGATGTGCGCGATGGGCCGGTACTCGGACAGCCGTCGAACGATCTCGGCGGCCTTGATCAGGGCGTTGTCGGCCCCGAACGGCATCGAGCCGTGCCCTGGCGTGCCGTGCACCCGCAGTCGACGCCAGGCGAGCCCCTTCTCGCCGACGTTGACCGTGACGGTGCGGTGGCCGTGATCGTCCGAGCTCGACCATCCGCCGAGCTCGGTGAGCACGAAGTCGGCAGCGATCGCATCCCAGTGGTGTTCGACCATCCACTCGGCGCCCCAGGTGCCGCCGGCTTCCTCGTCGCCCACCCCGAAGTAGATCAGGTCGCCCTTCGGGCGGAAGCCCTCGGTGGCCAGACGCCGGAACGCCACCGCCATCGACGAGGTGAGATTCAGCATGTCGATGGCACCTCGGCCCCACACTTCGCCGTCGATCACCTCACCCCCGAACGGGTCCTCGCGCCAGCCGTCGGGGTTGACCGGCACGACGTCGGTGTGGCCCATCAGACAGAGCGACGGTGCATCGGGATCGGAGCCTTCGATGCGGGCGACCATCGAGTCGCGACCTGGACGCGGTGTGAATCGCTCGACCTCGAGCCCGGCGCCTTCGAGGTAGGAGACCAGGAGGTCGGAGTTGCGTGTCTCCTCTCCTGAGTCGGGCGTGCCGTCGTTGACGCAGGCGTTGCGAATCAGCGCCTGCAGCAGCTCGGTGGTCGGTCCGGTGAACTCTTCGGCAGCAGCCATGCTCGCACGCTAGTGCGGCTGCCGTTCAGCGTTGGGGGCCGCGCTCGAGGAGCTCCTCGAGTTGCCGGAGGGTCCAAGCGAGGTTCGTGTCGTCGCCGAGGGTGGCGTACCAGCCGAGGTGGGAGGCCCCGATCTGGAGTTCGTACACATGGTGGCGAATGCCGACATCGACCGTCTCGGACGGTGGCAGGGTCGGAATGACTCGGTCCCAGAGGTCGAGTGCACCGATGCCGTCGTGCCAGCGGCCCCAGAAGGTGCACCACGCGAGGTCGTAGATCGCATCTCCCCAAGTGGCGCACTTCCACGAGAACACCGCGGAGACCGCGTCTGCATCCGGCGTCACGAGCACGTTGTAGTGCAGGAGGTCGGAGTGCACGAGCTGGCGGCGATCGGGGCAGGCGTCGAGCATCGAGCGGATGCGCTCGTCGACAGCTCGGAAGGTGCGTTCGGCGAGCGGATCAGCGGCCAGGCGGAGGCGCCACCCTTCGGTGTGAGAGCCGGGACGATCGGTGAGGCCCTCGATCAGCCAGCGTTGCCACGGCCGGGTCCCCGCTCCGGTGTCGGGCACCGCCCGCAGGTCGGCGAGCAAACCGACCACGGCGGGTCCGAGCACGTCGGCCTCGTCGGTGCCGACGTCCTCGAGGAATCGGCCGTGGTGTCGCCGAGAGATCGCGAACCAGCCTCCGAACGCCTCTCCGATCGTGAGCACCTCGGGTATGGGGAGCGTGGCCGAGCTGTGGCGCATGGCGGACTCATCGGCTCGAAAGCCGTCGGGACGCTCGCTGAGGCGCAGGACGAGTTCGTCGTCGCCGATCCGATATCCGTAGGCGGCCGACCAGTACCCGCCACTCAACACCTCGAGGTCGCTGGGTGTGGCGCCATGGTGGTCGGTGAGGAGCTCGATGATGGTTGCGTCGGACTGGGCGGCCTGCGCACCGGGGGTCACGGTCGTGGGTCCGGTCGGCCGATGCCGGTGATGATGGTGCGCCAGATCGCGTCGATTCTGACGTCGTCGAGGAGTCCGGCGTCGGCCGTGGAAGCGGCAGCGGCGTCGAGCCATTCGCTGATCCGTTGCCCCTCGACGAGCACGCTGCCGTGCACCACGTCTTCGCCGGCCCGGCGCCCAGGGGCTGGGGTGCCCCAGAAGACCCGCGCCGACACCTCGCACGACGCGTCGACTGCACGGAGCAGTTCATCGAGCGGCCCCCGGGAGATCGCCGCCTCGCTGAGCAGCATCGGTTCACCTCGTTCGCCGATCAGCGTCGCGGGATCGGGGCGGTCGGCCAACACCGTGGTGACGGCGATCACGCCGGGCGGGCCGACCACGACATGATCGACCTCGCCGAGTGCACCACCGACCTCGTAGACCACACGCCACGGCGGTGACGGGACCCGGTGAAGCGCCTCGGCGGTCAGTCGCTGGCCGGACACCGGTTTGGCCTCGGACGACGCCATGTCGGCGATCGACCTGCGATACCAGAGGAACACGCCGACGATGATGATCGGCAACACGATGAGCGGAATGATGATGCCGGGGCTCACGCGATCATTCTTGCGGATCGCCCACGCCGGATTGGCCCCGCATCGCCAGGTTCAGTCGAGTCGACGAATCGGACCGTCGCCCGATGGATGAGCCGTCAGCCGGATGACGGCGTCGACGACGACCGCGCCGCGGTCGGACACGATGACGGGATTGAGGTCGAGTTCGGCGATCTCCGGGTGGTCGGATGCGAGTTGGGCGGCAGCGACCACCGCATCGGCGAGCGCCGACGAGTCGAACCCCGCCGTGTTCAGCGCTGCGGTGAGGCGTGTCTCGGTCAGCATGGCACTCGCACTCGCCGGCGAGACCGGAGCCAAGCGGCTGCTGCGATCGTCGATGGCGTCGGCCTGCGCTCCGCCGAGCCCGACCGACACGATCGCACCGAGCCGGTCGTCGTGTTCGCAGCGAATACGGACATCGACTCCCGGAGCGGTCATCGTCTGGACGATCAGATCCTGGGCGTCGTCGCCGAGCGACTCGGACATGACCTCGATCGCTTCGACGATGTCGTTGTCGGTGGTGAGGTCGAGCGCGACGCCGGCCCTGGCCGACCGGCCCGGGCGGCGACGCACGGCCTTGAGCGCGATCGGGAACCCGATCTCGTGGGCGTCGACGATCGCTCGCTCGGGGTCGGATTCGGTGGCCGCTGCCATCTCGATCCCGTAGGCCTCGAGCAGTCGCCGCTTGGTCGCGAGATCGATCCGTATCTCGTCGGTCGGCTCGTCGGTCGTGGGGTCGACGCCGGCCACGGCATCGCTGATGATCGCGTGGGCGGCAGCCGGATTGACCGGCCGCGCGATCGCCGGCGGGGCGTCACCTTCGTTGTGACGCCAGCGGGCGTACGCGTGCGAACGCCCGAGCACCGCCGCTGCCTGCTCGGGAAACGTGAATGCAGGCACGCGCGGATCCGGGCGTGACCGGACCGTCGGCTCCACCCAACAGGACAGCGATCACCGGCTTCGTCGCCTCCCGTGCGGCAGCATCGATGTCACGGGCAGCGGCATCGACGTCCTCGATGACCGCCGGGGCATAGATGACCATCACGCCGTCGACGTCGTCGCTGGCGAGCGCCGAGCGGATCGCGGCCGGGTAGTCAGCGGCAGTTGCGCTCCAATCGAGCGGCGTCGGCCCATCGACCGGCGTGAGACCTGCGGCTTCGAGCGCCGCGCGGCGCCAGGGTTCCCGGGCTGCGCGAGTTCGTCACCACGGCTACTCGTGGCCCGTCGAGCACCGGCTGGGTGGCCATCACCCTGACCGTCTCCAGGAGTGCCGGCACCGTGGGCACTTCGATCAGACCGGCCTGCTGATACAACGCGCCGCCCATCTCGCCGGTCGCTGCTGCACCGGTCCGGACAGCAACGATCGGCTTGGTGCGTGACACGCGCACGGGCGATCCGGGCGAACTTGCGCGGGTTGCCGAACGACTCGGTGTACATCCCGATGACGGTGGTGTGGTCGTCCTGCTCCCAGAACTGGAGGAGGTCGTTGGCGGAGATGTCGCTCTTGTCGCCCAGCGAGACGAACCACGACATCCCGAGGCTGACGTCGCCGGCCTTGCGGAGGAACGATCCGCCGAGCGAGCCGGACTGCATCGAGATCGCCACGCCGCCAGGCGGCAGCGCGACATCGACCAGTGCGGCTTGCAGCCGGGTCTCGGGTCGGGGTGATGCAATCCCCATGCTGGAGGGACCGATGATCCGCAAGCCGTTTCGCCGGGCTCGCGTCACCAGCGCTGCGACATCGATGTCGGTGCCGTCGACCGAGGTGATGACGACCGCTCCACGCATGCGCTTGTCGATGCAGGCGTCGATCGTCGCGTCGAGATCGCGGGCGGGAACGGCGATGATGGCCAACGACACTTCGTCGGGGAGTTCGCCGATCGTTCGACAGCAGTGGTGGCCGTGCACGTCGTCGCGGTTCGGGTTGACCGCGTGCATCGGCACGTCGACGCTGTCGGCGATGTGCCGCCAGATCGCATCGCCGACCGAGCCCGGTCGATCGGACGCGCCGATGACGGCGATGGCGCGAGGAAGCAGGATTCGGGCGACGGCACGGGAGTCGGCTCGTTGTTCGCGTCGCTCGACGCTGTCGAGGAACTGATCGGTGTCGGCGAGCTCCCAGTCGAGGTCGACCACACCGGAGTCGAAACGCCGTTGGAGTGGCCAGCCGGCCTTGGCGAACACTGCGAGCATCGCCCGGTTGTCGCCGAGCACTTCGGCGGTGAACCGCTCGATGCCGTTCGAACGTGCGATGGCGGCGAGGTGTTCGAGCAGCAACGTGGCGATCCCGGCGCCCTGGTAGGTGTCATCGACCATGAACGCGGCTTCGGCCTCGTTGCGACCCGGCCACCGCTCGTAGCTCGCCCAGGCGATGAACTGATCGTGCGACTCGACGGCGAGCGCAGCCCGGTCGACCATGTCGATGTCGGTGAAGTGCAACAACTCCTTCTCGCTCAGCTCGGGTTTGGGTGAGAAGTACCGGCGGTAGATGCTGTCGGCCGACTGGCGTTTGTGGAACGCGGCGAGCGCTGGGCGGTCGTCGGTGGTGAGCGGCCGGATGAAGACGGTGTCGCCGTTGCCGAGGACGACGGTCGACGCCCACGGCGATTCGGATGCGTCGGCGGTGCTCACCTCTCCAGCATGGCAGCTGCCGCCGACATCGGGAACCGATGTGACGTCTGTTGTGCAGTGCGATCGAATGCCTAGGGTGGTGTCGTGGCAGCGCCCATCACCGTCTTCGCCAACGCCGAACTCGACTTGCACACCACACCCGACTGGCACCCTGAACGTCCCGGCCGCCTCGGGGCGTCGCTGTCGGGCATCTCCGAGGCGGGACTTCTCGACGCGGTCGAGTTCCGCGAGCCCCGACTGGCGACGGTGTCCGAGCTGGAACGGGTGCACGCGCCGGCCTACGTCGCGCAGCTCCAACGGTTCTGTGAGCGCGGTGGCGGCGACCTCGACCCCGACACGTTTGCTGCTCCAGGCTCATGGGACACGGCCCTGCGTGCTGCTGGAGCCGTGCTCGATGCCGTCGATTCGCTCGAATCCGGCTCGTGCGACGTTGCGTTCGCCGCGGGCCGCCCTCCGGGTCATCATGCCGTGCCCGACCGAGCCATGGGATTCTGCTTGGTCAACAACGTTGCGGTTGCCGCAGCGAAGCTCGCCGCCGACGGCCAACGGGTGGCGATCGTCGACTGGGACGTCCACCATGGCAACGGCACCCAGGACATCTTCTACAACGATCCGAATGTGCTGTACGTGTCGACGCACGAGTACCCGCTCTACCCCGGCAGTGGTCGTGCGGACGAGACCGGTGGCCCGGATGCGCCGATGTCGAACCTCAATCTGCCCTTTCCTGCGGGTACCCGAGGCGACGTGTTCCGTCGTTCGGTCGACGAGGTGATCGCCCCGGTGGTCGAGCGGTTCGCTCCGGATTGGTTGTTCATCTCGGCGGGCTTCGACGCCCACCGCAACGATCCGCTGGCGGGGCTCGAGTTGACGTCGTCGGACTACGCAGACCTGGCGATCCGGTTGCAGGCGCTGGCGCCCGCTCGCCGCACCGTGGTCGTCCTCGAGGGCGGCTACGACTTCGAGGCGCTGTCGCTGTCGACCGGATCGACGTTGTCGGCGCTGATCGGTGAGTCGTACCGTCCCGAAGAGGTCTCCACCGGTGAGGTCGGCCTTCCCACGGTGGTCGCTGCTCGCCAACGCTGGGACCTCGACTGAGCCAGCCACATCACGGTGGGCTGCGGTCCGGGCGTCCCCGGTTGATGCCGAGGTCGCTGGCGACGGCGGGCACCACTCGGTCGCACACGCCGCCGCCTGTGCTGGGCGAAGGCCCCGCGACAGTGGCAGCGACGACGGCGCGACCGCCTTCGAGTACCCAGGCGCAGCTGACGGCGTCATCGACCGACCCGGTGTGGCCCCAGCCGTACTGATCGACGAGCAACCCCGGGAACCGCAACACCTCGAGGTCGCCAGGCGTGGTGTTGGCGAGCAGGGCGGCGATGTCGTCGGTGGACACGATGAACGTACCCGCACCACCGAGGCGTGAGAGTCGCTCGACGCCGAGGCGATAGCCGACATCGGTGGGGAGTTGGCCGTCGGTGGTGAGGTGCACGCCGAGGGCGCCGATCGGATCGAACAGGATCGACTGGGCGGCCTGATCGAGCGGGAGCCACGTGAGGTGGCCGACCAGCAGCCCGAGCGCGCAGTAGTTGCCGTTCGAGTACGTCCAGCGGCCTCGGGTGTCGGTTGGCGGTCGATCGAGCAGTGACGGCAGGAACGAGATGCACTCGATCCCCCCGTCGAACCAGGACGACCGGGCCACCGGCATGCCCGACGTGTGATCGAGCAGTTCGCGTACGGTGACGCCGGCCCAGTCGGGATGCGTGGGGATCCCCATGGCGGCCCAGGGCACGGGCGCGTCGACGTCGACCTCTCCCGACTCGGCGAGCCGGGCGATCATCAGCGCGGTGAGCAATTTGCTCACGCTGGCGACCACCATCGGTGAGTCCGAGGTCGCGTCGGTGCCGTCGATGGTGCTCCCCGACGCACGGCTGAGTACGGGGACACCGTCGCGCACGACGGTCATCGTGACAGCGGGATTGGCGCTCGCGAGATCGTCGAATGCCAGGTTGGCGAAGCTCATCGTCGGATCCGGAAGCGGCTCGACCGGAGGGGGCGCGGTCGTGGTCGTGCTGCTGGTGGTCGTGCTGCTGCTGCTGGTCGTGGTGGTGGTGGTGGTGGTGGTCGTCGTCGTCGTCGTCGTGGGCGCGGCCGTCGTGGCCGGCACCGTCGTGGTGGTGGTGGTGGAGGTGGTGGAGGGCGCGGTCGAAGCAGAGCTCGCGGTGGACTGGCCGCCGCAGGCGCTGGCGATCAGCAGCCCGGCGACGACGAGTGCGATCGATGCCCTGGACACGTGGCCACGTTAGGCAGCAGGACTGCTCAGGCGCCGGCAGTAGCGTCGGTGGTGATGAGCTGGGAACTGACTGACGACCATGAACTCCTGCGGGCGACGGTTCGTGAGTTCGCCGAGACCCGGATCGCGCCGCATGCGGCCGAGTGGGATCGCGCCTGTCACTTCCCGGTCGATGTCGTGCAGGAGATGGGCGCACTGGGCCTGTTCGGCATCGTGTTTCCCGAGCGGTGGGGTGGCGGGGGAGGAGACTTCGCCTCGTTGTGCGTCGCCATCGAAGAACTCGGCCGCGTCGACCAGTCGATGGGAATCACGCTGTCGGCCGGCGTCGGGCTCGGTGCCAACCCGATCTTCCGGTTCGGCAACGACGAGCAACGCGACCAGTGGTTGCCCGATCTCGTAGCGGGCCGGACCCTCGGTGCGTTCGGACTCACCGAACCCGACGGGGGCTCCGATGCCGGCGCCACCCGCACCCGAGCGGTACTCGACGGTGGCGAATGGGTGCTCAACGGGTCGAAGGCGTTCATCACCAACTGCGGCACCGACATCACGTCGATCGTCACCGTCACCGCTCGAACCGATGACGGGATCTCGGCGTTCATCGTGCCGGCTGGTACGCCGGGCATGATCATCGAGCCCGCATACGACAAGCTCGGCTGGCATGCCAGTGACACCCACGGCATCACGTTCGTCGACTGTCGGATTCCCGCCGAGAATCTGGTGGGCAAGCCCGGCCAGGGATTCCGCAATTTCCTGTCGATCCTCGACGACGGCCGGATCGCGATCTCGGCGTTGGCGCTCGGTTCTGCTCGGGCGTGTCTCGAGGCGTCGGTCGACTATGCGAAGCAGCGGCACGCGTTCGGCGGCCCGATCGGGCGATTCCAGGGGCTGTCGTTCCAGCTGTCGGACCTGGCCGTGCAGGTCGAGAACGCGCACAACCTGACCTACAAGGCAGCCTGGCTGAAGGACCAGGGCCGCCCGATCGGACAGGCCGCCGCGATGGCGAAGCTCTACTCGACCGAAGCGGCGATGGATGCCGCCCGGGTGGCCACCCAGGTGTTCGGGGGGATGGGCTTCATGGAGGAGACACCGATCGTGCGGTTCTACCGCGACGCCAAGATTCTCGAGGTGGGCGAAGGCACCAGCGAGATCCAGCGCCTCGTCATCGCTCGGAATCTCGGCCTCCCCGTCGAGTGACGACCCGTCACCAGGGGTGATCGTGGCCGTCCCATCTGATGAATCGGTCGCTGCTGGAGCAGCGACAACTGCCGGGTCACGAGCATCGGTCCGGTGACGTTTGCTTCGAGCACCGAAGTGAAAACATGCGCATCGAAGTCGAACGGCCCACGGGAGCCCTCTGCGCTCTCGAAGATGCGCGCGTCGGTGCCGGCGGAGTTGATCAGGAGATCGAGCGCATCGGTTTCGGTTCGAAGTCGCGCAGCTGCGTCGACAATCGAGTCCTCGTCGCTCAGGTCGAGATGCACACACGAGACGAGTCCTGGCGGTGCGTCGTCGTTGCGGCTGTCAAGATCTTGCGGTGGCTGAGTCGCAGAGATGGCAAGCGCCGGTGTTGATCGGTGAGCGCGTCACCCTCCGTCAACTCGACGAATGCGATGCCGACGCAGTGTGGGAGATGGTCCAGGACGCGGAGGGCAACGATCTGACGGCGACGACCGAGACGTTCACCCGCGAGCAGATCGACGAGTGGTGTCGGTCACGGCCCGACCAGGAGGAGCGGCTCGATCTCGCGATCGTCCGCAACGACACCGGCGACTTCGTGGGCGAGGTGGTCCTCAACGAGTTCGACCCCGAGACCGATGCATGCAGCTTTCGAATCTCGCTGCGCGGACCGGAGTGGTACGGCCGCGGGTTCGGCACCGAGGCAACCCGGCTCATCGTCGCGCATGGACTCGACGCGATCGGGTTGTCGTCGATCTCGCTCGAAGTGCTCGCCCGCAACCCGCGGGCTCGTGCGGTCTACGACAAGCTCGGTTTCGCAACCGTGCGCGAGTTCGACGAGGACGGCGAGTCATGGATCGCGATGCGCATCGGTCGCTGACCGATCGCGCCGCCCGGTCGGACCGGAGCATCTGGAGCAGCTCTGAACTGCGGTCAGCCTTCAGCACGGTGGGCGAACCAGCGATCGACATGTGATCGCCAGTCCGCATCGGCGAGCCCGGCGGACATCAGAACTTCGCGCCAATCGAGAACGGCAAGATCGAAGGCGGCGTCGACGTCGCACGTGCTGGAGACGATCACCGTTGCACCGTGGATTCACTCGTTGTGCTCGGCCCGTGCGCCGGTCTGTTCGGCCTTGCCCGAGTGAGGCAACCACCGTGTCGACGGCCAGCACTGCACGGGCGAACTCGTGGACCCGGAGACCGAGGATGAGCAGCCGAGCGCTGCCCGGCCAAGCCCACCGTTGAACGCCGTCAGTTCAAGCCGCACCACGATGCTCCGGCCGTCCCATGACGCGGCATGTCCCGGCGTGCCGGGACAGTGCGTCCCGAACGTTGCCTGACGAGGCGCTAGTGGGCAGACCAGAACGTGATGAGGGCGTCCGCGACGGGGTCGATGTCGGCGACCATCCACCAGTGGCTGCGGCCATCGAGGCGAAGCACCTCGGCGCCGAGGCGGTCCGCGATCTCGTTCGACTGTGCACTGTTGATGTACGCGTCGTGTTCGGCGTCGACCACCAGGCCAGGCGGCAGCTCCATCGCTGCAAGGCGGTCGCCGAGCTGGCCGACCGCAGGTTGGGCGCCGGTTCGGTAGAGCCGCAGCACGCAGCGGCCCATCTCCTCGTCGAGGCCGGCGGCCAGTTGCGAGGCGATGTCGTCGGGCAGTCCGAGCCCGACGAACAGCTCGAGCTTGTCGTCGCTCGACGAGGTGGTCATCCCGGCGATGACCTGCTCGCCGATCTCGGGGGTCTGCCATGCCTGGGCCATGTCGTGCCAGACGTAGTCGGCGTGGAGCACCCCGGCGATGTCGCCCGTCCAGGTGCGGACCAGGTCGGGTCGGCGAGCGAGTGCACCGTAGACGTGGCCGGCTCCCCAGTCGTGGCCGAGCAGGTCGATCTCGGTTCCGGTTCCATGGATGGTCTCGAGTTCGCCGACGAGCCAGTCGGCGTAGGCGTCCATGGTGGGATCGAATCCGTCGGGTGCCGGTGCGCCGAATCCGGGTGGCGACAGTGCGATCACGTCGGTGTGGCCTCGCTCGGCCAGCGCAAGGGTGAGCGGGCCCCAGATCGCTTCGGTCTCCGGGTTTCCGTGGACGAGGACGACGGTGCGCTTGCTCATGGGTCCAGACCGTAGTGCGCCTCGAAGTGTGCCCTGGCGGCCGCCTACGGTGGCGGCCCATGGAGCTCTCGACGACGTCCCGACTGGCCCGCCGCTTGGGTTCGGTCCTCGAACCGGTCGTCGGGCAGGTGTACTTCTCGCCCGAGTGTCATGCGAACTACGTGGCGCTCGGTTTCGACCCGAGTCCCGGCGACGCCAACGGTGTTGCACTCCCAGACGGGCCCGCCTACTTCGCCAGCCGCGGCAGCCTGCTCGGCCAGGTACCCGGCGAGGTGATCGCTGCGGCGTTCGGGGTGTTCAGCCCGGCCGTGGTCGTGCCGTCGGTGCAGTTGGCGTGGACCCGCACCGACGCGGCCACGATTCGTGCCGCCCGCGCCGACGGCGCGGTCGGCCAGTTGCGGCGTCTCATCGGGGAGCGTCCCGACGGCGCCGAGCGGGCCGTCGTACTGCTGCAACGTGCTGCAGCCGTGCTCCCGATCAACGGCCGTCACCTCGCAGCCGGCGTCGCTGCGCTCGAGGTTCCCGACGATCCGCTCGCGGCGGCGTGGCACGTCGGTGACTTCCTGCGCGAATATCGCGGCGACTGCCACAACGCTGCGTGGGTGGCTGCGGGTTTGTCGGCCACCGACATCGGCGTGCTCACCGAGCTGTCCTGGGGGATGCCCGTGCGCAGCTACAGCAGGACCAGGGGCTGGACCACCGAGGAGTTCGACCGGTCGGAACACCACCTGCGTGACCTCGGCCATCTCGACGGCCAGGGAACCGACACGCACCTGTCGCAGCAGGGTCGGCACGCTCGCGAGCAGATCGAGGTGGCCACCGACGAGCAGATGCGCCGTGCGTTGCGCGCGCTCGGCAGTGACATCGAGGAGTTGTTCGACATCTTGGCGCCGTGGGGCGAGGCGATCCGCGCCGGCAAGGGCTATCTCGGATCCGGCCCACACGATCTCGGCTGAGCCCCGGTCCGCTGTTCGGATCGCGGATCCACGCAGCAGTCGTTCATGGAATCACATGCGTCCGTTTGGGCCTGCTGAGGCCCCATGCGGAACAATGGACTCAGAGGGGTGGGCTACCCGCCCGCCCGGTCCGTAACGAGGGAGTTGCGATGACGAATCAGAATCCGGCCACGGTGGCCGACAGCCTCAGCCTTCACGGCGACATCTACGACGGCGAGTTCGACATGATCGTCGATCACTGGTCGAAGCTCGACGCCCGCATGCGCTCGTTCGACGCCGGCACGGTGTCGATGCAGTTGTTCGTGAAGGAGCGTGACACCAAGAGCCAACACGTCACGCTGGACGTGAAGATCGACGGGAAGAACCCGTTGGTGGCCACGTCATCGAGCGCCGACTTCGGTCATGCGCTGAACGAGGTTCGTGACGAGATGATCCGTCAGATCACCGACATGAAGACCAAGAGCGAGCCGCGCCACGACAAGCACCCGCGCGACAGCCATCACTGACGCGCGTCGCTGCTCAGGCGCTGTCGGGATACCTGATGTCGACCTGGGGGCAGTGCTCGAGGAGGTCGACCATCTCGGCGCTGACCGTGTCGAGATCGATGTTCATCATGAACGTGTTGAGGGTGAGGTGTGCGAGTACCCAGCCCGGATCGGCGGCCCACGGTGGCAGGTATCTCGCGGGCCTCACGAGGCCCTGACTTCGGAGTTCGCCGAGCGCTGGGATCGAGAACAGGTCGAGTTTGCCCGAGAACAGCAATGCCAATGTGTCGGCGCGGCCGGCGGTGAACGCAGCCCTGATGAAGGTCGCCACTGAGAGATAGCCCGACAGGTAGGAGCAGTCCTTGGTGAACGGTGCGCCACCGGTCATCGGCGCACCCCGGAAGATGCGTCGGGTCGACTCGAACGCCTGCTCGGGAGTCGGCGTGTGATCGAGGAACCAGCGGTACAGCTCGATGAAGTCCGCGCCGTCGACCACGAGTTGGACCGCGATGATCCGGTCGGCGAGTCGTCGCAGCCGGTCGAGGCCGAGCGTGCCCGAGACGTATTCGGAGTAGACGGCCAGGCCCTCCTGGGTCCGGGTCGTACCGGGATGACCAACGGCGAGGATGGGGATGTCGGTTTGCGCCCGTCCGTTGAGTCCGGTTCCCACGTGAATGAATGCTTCGTGGTTCAGGAGCTGCGCGGCGTCTTTCGTGGTGAACTTCGCGTCGCGTCGAATCCGGATCTTGGTGGTCGTCGCAGTGGCGTTGGCGGAGAGCTCGTCGACGAGCAGCACCTCAGGTGCGTCGTCGCCGAAGTGTTCGGCGACCTCGGCGTCGATGAACGACGCCACCTGCTCACCGGTGCGTGTCCGGATCACCGGGGGGACGAGGTCGACCTCGTGGAGCTCGACGAGCGCGTCGTGAACCCGCCGTGCGAGTTCGAGCGGTGTTGCCGGGTCGTACCGAAGTGGCTGGTCGGGTACGCCATAGAGCGCACGGCTGTGTTCGAAGAATGCGGGAGTCTCGCGGGAGGCGAGCATGCGCACGGTGTGCTCGATCGCGTCGGCCTCGCGGCCGAGCCAGTCGTCGACGACGTCGCCGGGGTGCAGGAAGGCCCGTGCGGCCGTCACCGCATCCAACACCGGCGCCGTGTCGACCGGTGCATAGGTCGGCTTCGGAAGGCGTTGGGCGCCCCCGGCCAGGAACTCGTCGCGCAGCTCGCCGGGCCATGCGAGCGCCGACAACACGCGCATCGGTTTGGCGACATCGTGGAGGATCTGGGCTGCCTGGCGGTACCGATCGGCCGCCGACTCGTTGGTCATCAGCGAACTGTTGCAGGAAACGGTGCCGGCGGGGCGGCATGGTCGACATCCTGATCAGTCGTCGCGGGCGCGACGGGCGCGTCGCCGCCGGTCGGCGCCCCAGAACACGACGGCGCCGATGGCCATGAACACGGCCAGCATGATCCACAGCGGCCAGCGGAACTCGAACCACAAGATGTTGAACGTGACGCTCCGGGTGTTCTGCAGGATGAACAGCAGCGCCGCGAGCCCGATCAATGCCGGCGGCCCGAATCGGCGGACCTGGTCGGTGTTGCTCGGCTGCTCGGGGAGCAGCGGCAGGTCGCTCATGCGTCCAGCGTAGAGCGATTCCGGTGACTGTCGCTCGGCTCGAATGGCAGGGCCGGTGGAAGGGCGAGACCGATCAGGGGCGGCTTGAGCGAATGGGTGTTGCCATCCGGGTCGACGAGGATGAAGTGGCCGGCCCCGAGGGGCTGGATACTCCAGTGCTGTTCGTGGAGCCAGTGATGGTGGTACCAGCAGGCGAGCACGAGGTCGTCGAGGTCGGTGTTGCCGTCGTCGGCCCAATGGATGCTGTGGTGGGCGTCGCAGCCGCCGGGGGGGATCGGGCAGCCGAGGATCCGGCAGCCGTGGTCGCGCAGTGCGAGCGCGTCGAATTGGGTGTCGGACACCGTGCGGGTCTGACGTCCGTAGTCCAGGATCGTGCCGTCGGGCCCGGTGATCAGCCGGTGGACGCCCGCATCGCAGGCAATCCGGCGCAGGGCCTGCGCGGTGAGGGTGGTACGTCCGGAATTGGTGTCGAGGGTGCCGCCCTTGGTGGTGGCAACGAGGTCGTCGTAGGCGACGGTGGCGACGACCTTGGGTCGGCTGCGCTTGACGCCGGGCGCCGGTTCGAACTCGGCGAGTGCCTGCTTGGCCATCGCCACGAGTGCGTCGGCGCGTCGTTGGGCCGCGGTGCGCTCGTCGCCGTCTGCACGCCGGGCGAGCGCCCGGATGGCTTCCTGGACGATTCGGAAACCCTCGGGGTCGAGGAGTCCGTCGAGTCGGCCCATGCCATCGAGGAGTTCGGACAGATGCACGGACCGCGACTCGAACTGTTCCTGAGCGGTGCGCTCGGCACCGTTGGGGTCGGCGTGAAGACGCCACGTCGCGAGCACGATCTTGAAGTCGCGATGCGTCAGGGTCGTCGCCCAGCCCGCCAACATCTCTTCGTCGCGGGCGAACGCATCGACGATGTCGTCGTGCCAGGCGTCGGCGAGAAGCCGCAGCGCGGATTCGGCGAGGATGCCGTCGGCGAAACGCTCCTTGACGATCGGCATTCGTTGCACGCGATCGGCGAGGTGCAAGGTGGTGCGTACTGCGCCGGGTGCTTCGCCGGTGGTGGTGGTGAGCCAGGCGTGTGGTGATCGGAAGCCGTGGGTGTGCCACCGGCCCGACTCGACCACGGCGTGTACGGCGTCGAGCTGGGCGGCCCGGGAGCGTCGCACGGCGACGGTTGCATCGTCGGCGACGTCGAGCTGTTCGGCCTGACCCCACCGTGTCGATGTCGCCGACGAACTCATGCCTCCATCATGACGAAGGGGTGTCGCAGAGTTGATGAGATGACCGTTCCGGACGAAGGGGCTCCCGGTGGGGCGGTGTATTCGATGTCCAGCGGATCGCCATGCGGCGACACACTGTCCGGCAGGTCAGCGTGGTGGGTCGATCATGACGGCGTGCGTCACGAGATCGACGCTGATCGTGACGGTGGAAGTCGGGCTCGACCACCGCACTGCGATCACGTGCGGGGGAGCGTCGAGCAGTTCGAAGTCGCCGTCGAAAGCAGGTTCGGTCGCCCGCCACCTCAGCAGCGCCAACAGCCGCTGCACGACCGGCCGTTCGAGCGCCCGGTCGATTTCGGTGGGTGTGTAGTGGTGGCGGTTGACGTCGCGGCCCACGCCGGTTCGGGCGAGCAGGTCGGTGTCGTTCTCGCCGGCGAACAGCCCGACGTAGTAGATCTGCGGCGTGCCAGGCAGCACGCACTGAAGTGTGCGGGCTGCCAGGTACCGATCGTCGTCGCGACCGAGTGCATCGTAGAAGGTGCAATTCACCTGATAGAGGTCGACGTTGGATGCCGAGGAGCCGGTCGCCGCACGACTCACGCCGCCGGATCGCTCGTGGATTCCTTCGACCAGTGAGTCGATGCGCTCGGGCGTCAGCAGCCCGGCACGGGTCGGGTCACGGGCGTCGACGCCGACGTCGATCACCCCGATGCCGTCGTGGGTGTCGAGCACGTTGATGGCGTTCGACGGGCGCATTCCGATCCACCGGCGCAGCGGCCCGGCGTCGCCGGTCGTGAGTGCATCGATCGTCAACGGCGGCAGCGCGAAGTCGTAGACCAGATCGACGTGGGGGGCGATCGCCGACTGATCCAGGTGGTGGCCATGCATCTCGACGAGCACGGCCATCGACCGATCGTGGCACGCAGCGGTCAGCCGTCGGATGAACTCCACCGTCTCGGGCAGCATGAAGCACGAGGTGCCGGCCCGTTTGATTGCGTAGCCGACGGCGTCGAGGCGCACGCTCCGTACGCTCGACGCAGCGAATCGGTCGAGGATGCCAACCAGGTACTCCCAGCCGTTGGAACTCTCCACGTCGATGTCGATCTGTCGATCGGTGAAGGTGGTCCACACGAGGCGGCGTGTGCCGTCGGCGAACTCGACCTCGGTGAACGGTGACGTCGGCCTGGGGCGATAGATGATCGCGACGTCCTCCGGCCGGGGAGGGCCGCCGAAGACCCGCTCTGGTGTCAGGAAGAGTCCGGCCTGTTGCGAGGCGTCGCCGTGGGCCAACCAGTCGAGAAACGGCGTGGAGTCGGCCGACACGTGGTTGACGATCAGGTCGGCCATGACGTCGTATCGAGACGCCAGCTCCCCGATGCGGTCCCACGACCCGATCCGTGGGTCGACCTGCGTGTGGTCGACGGGGTCGAACCCGGCGTCGGCGCCGTCGATCGGCACGAAGAACGGCAGGAGGTGGACGCCGGCGAACGCGCCGGCCAGCTCATGGTCGAGGAGGGCAGCAACACCGTCGATGTCATCGGCCAGCCGATCGGCGTAGGTGATCAGGATCGGGGCGGTGCGGTTTGCGTTCGGGACCATGGGACCTGGCCGAGCGTACCGAATCGTCACATCAGGCGAGGCGGTCGAGCATGTCGGCGGTGATCGCGTTGCGGCCGGGGAGCCCGCGACGCCACCGGTCGATCTCGTCGACGACGTGGTCGATCATCCGTCGGAGCTCGGTGCCCTGCGATCCTGCCAGGTGGGGCGTGATGAACACGTTGGGCAGCGCCCACAGTGGATGATCCTCGGGGAGTGGCTCGGGGTCGGTCACGTCGAGCACCGCCGACAGCCGCCCTGACTCGACCTCGGCGAGCAGCGCATCGTGGTCGAGCAGTGCCCCGCGGGCGGTGTTGATCACGGTGGCCCCGGTTCGTAGCGCCGCCAACTGTGGTGCGGCGATCATGTGGCGTGTGCTCGGCAGGTCGGGTGCGTGGATCGACAGGACGTCGACTGCGGCGCACAAGTCGTCGAGTTCCATCTTCGTGACGCCCAGGTCCGGTGACCTCGGTCTCGTGACGAACGGGTCGTAGACCGCAACGCTCAGGTGGGGGAACGGTGCGAGCAGCTCGATCACCCTCCGGCCGATCAGCGAGGCGCCGATGATGCCGATCGTCTTGTCGTAGTTGCCGACCGGCACCAGATGCGGTTGGCGGTGCTGGCGTAGCGAACCGTCTCGCGGCGTCCGTCGAACGTCGCGCTGCCAGAAGACGTCCTTGTTGGCGAAGAGGATCGTGGCCAGCGTGAACTCGGCGACGGGCTCGGCGTTCGCGACTGCACCGGAGGTGACCGGATGTTGCGGCCGAACACATCGGGATCGATCGTGTTCTTGATCGTGCCCGCGGCGTAGGCGAACAATCCGAGATTGGGGGCCCGATCGATCGACCGAAGCGTCCAGCGGAGCGCATCCCCAATGGCCCAGGATCACCTCAGCACGTGCGAGCAGAGCGTCGGCGCGTGGCTCGGTCCAGTCGCCGAGCGGGGTGGCGTCGAGAACGAGGGCGACCTCGTCGATCCGTGCGAAGGCGTCGTCGTCGAGCAGGTCGAGCGATGGGTGATGGGCGATGAGCAGCGCAGGTCGATGGTCGGTCATCGGCATCGATGTCGGGGCGTGGTCGGGCCGGTTTGCATATGCAGGCAGTGTGCACTCCAATGGCGGCCGTGAGCGAGACGGGTCCGATGGGTGACGATGCAGCGGCAGCGAGTCGGTCGTGGTGAGCCCTCCCGATCCGCGTGCGAATCCGCTCGCCCGTGGACCGTTGCAGACCCGCGACGACGTGGCCCGTGCCGTCGTCGATCTGTACGAACCGTTGCTCGGCCACGTCAGCGCAGGGGGCGCCCGGGTCCGGCTCGGCAGTTTCGCGTCGGTGTTCGAGGAGTCGACCGCAGAGCTCGAAGGGTTCGCCCGTCCGCTCTACGGCATCGTGCCGCTCACGGTCGGAGGCTACGAGTTCGCCCACTGGGAGCGCTTCGCAGCCGGCCTCGATGCGGGCACCGATCCGCTGTCGGTGGAGTACTGGGGGCCGGTGCCGGGCGACAACGACCAGCGCATGGTCGAGCAGGCAGCGATCGGTCTTGCTCTCGCGTTCTGTCCCGAGCAGGTGTGGGAGCCGCTCTCGGCCGTCGCGCGCGACCGGCTCGTGCGCTGGCTGCACGGCATCTTCGAACACGACCCGAACCCGAACAACTGGCAGTTCTTCCGGGTGCTGGTTGCGCTCGGGCTCGAACGGGTCGGCGCGCCGTTCGACGGGGCGAAGGTGACCACCTCACTCGACCTGCTCGACAGCTACCGGGTGGGGCGGCACTGGTACGCGGACGGAGCGCTCGCAAACGTCGACTACTACGTCCCGTTCGCCTTCCACACCTACGGGTTGATGTACGCAGCCGCCAACGACCTCGGCCTCGGCGACGACAGCCGCGCCGCTGCGTATCGGGAGCGGGCGGCCACGTTCGCGTCCGACGCCCAACACTGGTTTGCACCCGACGGGGCGGCGGTCCCGTTCGGGCGCAGCCTCACCTACCGCTTCGCGATGTCGTCGTTCTGGGGCGCGTTGGCCTGGGCCGACGTGCACGAGCGAGCTGTCGTGGGGTGCGGTACGCGGACTCGCGATGCGGAACCTGCGCTGGTGGTCGAACCACCCGATCAGCGATCGCGACGGTGTGCTGTCGATCGGCTACACCTACGACAACCGCCGGCTGTCGGAGACCTACAGCTCCGCCGGTTCCCCTTACTGGTGCATGAAGGCCTTCGGTTCGCTCGCCGCACCGAGCGATCACCCGTTCTGGACGAGCGCCGAGGAGCCACTCGAGCCGTTGACTTCGCCGGTCACGATCGATGACGCCGGCCAGGTGATCACCCGCGACGCCGACCAGGCCGTGATCTTGAGCGCACGGCCGGCGGTGGGCCTCGACTTCCCCGAACAGTGCGCAGCGAAGTACCGCAAGTTCGCCTACTCGTCGGCGTTCGGCTTCAGCGGTGACATCGCCGACATGTTCGGCTCGATCCACACCGACTCGATGCTCGCGCTCACCGATGCCGACGGCAATCGCCGTGTGCGGCTGGGTGTCGAGGCCGCTGGCGTCGAGGATGCGATGACCTGGAGTACCTGGCATCCGTGGCCCGATGTGCGTGTCGACTCGGTGTGCTGGGCGGTCGACGCGTCGCTGCACGGTCGAGTCCATCGGGTGCGCACCGAGCGCGACCTGACCGGTGTCGAGTCGGGCTTCGCGATCGGTCTCGACGCGCCGGGTGACCTCCTTGGCGATGGCACCAGCGGTCGAGAATGGTCGAGCGACGATCGCCACCGACCAGGGTGTGTCGACGATCGTCGGACACACCGCTCGTCGACTGCGCCGCGGCGACCGATCACCCGCAACCTCGCCGTGAACGCAAGCCTCGTGCACCCCCGCACGCCAGTCCCGGCGCTGTCGGGCGCCATTGCCGGCCGGCGATCACACGATTGCATGCGTCGTCCACGCGTCACCGACCGCGGTCGGAGGTGCTCGGCCCGGCGTCGGGGGCGATCCCGGCAGGGGCGCTCGCCTGCTCGAACGAATCGAGCGCACAGGAGATGCCGTGAACGAACCAGACCTGCTCGCTCGCATCCGACCCGGACGCACGATCACGGGGATGTCGGCGGTGCTGTTGCCCCACACGGCCGACGGAGACATCGACTGGGACGCCACCGAGGCACACATCGACCGCACCGTCCGCAGCCGGATCTGACGCCAGCGGTCAACATGGACACCGGGTACGTGCAACTGCTCGACGACGACCAGAAGACCTCGGTGCTCGAACGCACTGCGGCCATCGCGCGGCGACGCTTCGTCGCCGGTGCCTTCGTCGCCGACCAGCCGGGCGCGGCGTTCGATCTCGACGGCTACCTGGCGGCCTGCGACGCGATCGCATCTCGCGGCGGCACGCCGGTGATCTTCCCATCGCACGGACTCAACTCACTCGACGACGACGGATGGGTCGCCGCACTCGACGGCGGTCGGCGAGCGGGTCGACGTTTCGTCGGCTTCGAACTCGGGTGCGATGTTCGTGCCGTACGGCCGGATTCCGTCGCTCGACGCGTACGAGGCGATGATGAGCCATCGATTCGTGCATCGGTGCCAAGCACTCGTCGCTGAGCCGCCAGCTGGAGTGGGATCGTCTGGAGCTGCGAGACCGCGTCCGGCCCGACTTCAAGGTGTTCACGGGCAACGACCTGGCGATCGACATGGTGATGTACGGCTCGGACTATCTGCTCGGCTTGTCGACGTTCGCTCCGGCGGAGTTCGCGCTGCGTGATCACTTCTGGGCCAGGCCGGCGACGTCCGCTTCCACGAACTGAACGACCTGCTGCAGTACCTCGGCCACTTCACGTTCCGCACGCCGGTACCCGGCTACCGCCACGACGCCGCGATGTGGTTCGAGCTGCGCGGCTGGGCTGCGTCGAGCAGGACTCCGAACGGCGCACCACAGCGCCCCGAGTCGGACCGAGCCGTGCTCGCCGACATCCTCGACCGCCTGGAGCAGTGGACATGACCGGGCGTTACGTTTGGTGTCTGACACCAGACGTAACATCGAGCGGGCGATGAGCGTTCGGTACACCCAGGTCAAGAAGCTGAGCACGGTCGATGACGTTCCGTCGGCACTGTGCCGACCTCGGCGTCGAGATCCCGATCGACGACGTGGTCGACCCGCGCGGTGTGCTCGCCGACCCCGTTGCGATCGGCGACGGGGCAGCAGGAACGCTGACGGCACCGAATCGGTTCGCCGTGTTGCCGATGGAGGGCTGGGACGGCACCACCGACGGCCGGCCGACCGATCTCGTTCGACGCCGGTGGAGCCGATTCGCCGCGAGCGGTTGTGGGCTCGTGTGGGGAGAGGCCACCGCGGTGCGCGCCGACGGTCGTGCCAACCCGAATCAGCTGATCCTCGACGAGCGAACTGTCGACGAGATCGCCCAGCTCCGCCAGTTGCTCGATCCCGGCGCAGGTGAGCGGCCTGCAGCTCACCCACTCGGGTCGCTGGTCGCGTCCCGGTGGCGCGCCGTTGCCGAGGACCGCCTACGCCCACCCGATGCTCGACGCGCGAGTCGGCGTCGACGCGCAGGCGGTGTTCAGCGACGATGAACTCGACGAGCTGGCCGAGGGGTACATCGCGGCCGCCGTGCTCGCACAGCAGGCGGGTTTCGACTTCGTCGACGTCAAGCACTGCCACGGTTACCTGCTCCACGAACTCCTCAGCGGCTACGACCGGGAGGGTCGCTTCGGTGGTGACCTGGGTGGGCGCACAGCGTTCCTCCGAGCCGTGGTCGGTGGCATACGCGACCGCGCCCCCGGCCTGGCGATCGCGGTGCGGCTGTCGGCGTTCGATCTGATGCCGTACGTCCCGGGCGACGGGGGAGTCGGTCGACCCGAGTCGACCGACCCGTATCGGTTCGCGTTCGGCGGTGACGACACCGGGCTCGGCATCGACCTCACCGAGACCCACGCCCTGCTCGACGTGTTCGGCGAGTTGGGCATCGGACTCGTCAGCACCACCGCCGGCAGCCCCTACTACAACCCGCACATCCAGCGGCCCGCCTACTTCCCGCCCTCCGATGGCTATCAGCCGCCCGAGGATCCGCTGGTCGGAGTTGCACGACAGCTGGCGGTGACCGCCGAGCTGACTGCCGCGCACCCCGACCTGACGATCATCGGATCCGGATACTCGTACGTGCAGGACTGGCTCGCCAACGTCGGCCAAGCGGTGGTGGCCGGCGGCGGTGCGTCGATGGTCGGACTCGGGCGGATGATCCTGTCGTATCCCGAGCTGGCCGCCGACGTGCTCGCCGGCCGGGAACTCGAACGCAGCCTGATCTGTCGCACGTTCAGCGACTGCACCACCGCACCCCGCAACGGTCTGGTGTCGGGTTGCTTCCCGCTCGATCCGTTCTACAAGGAGCATCCGCAACGAGTCGAACTCACCCGTGCGAAGAAGGACGCCAAGGCGCGGCTGCGATGAGCATCGACCGGTCGGCGCTGCGGGTGCTCGTGTTCCATCGGGCGGTGGGCTTCGTCCACCTGTCGATCCCCGACGCAGTCGCTGCGATCGAGCACCTCGGCGCAGCACATGGATTCGCCGTCGATGCCACCGACGACCCCGAGCGCTTCGCTGGCGACCTCAGCGTGTACGAAGCGCTGGTCTTCGTGCACACCAGCGGCAACGTGTTGCCGCTGGCGGCCCAGCGTGCGGGCCTCGAGCGGTATCTGGCCGACGGCGGTGGGTTCTTCGGTGTCCACGCGGCGTCGTCGATGGCCCCCGATGTCGGCTCCGACTGGCCGTGGTTCCGCGATCTGGTCGGCGCGTCGTTCACAGGCCACACGGTCGCGCGCATCTTCAGCGACGAGCCCGTTCCCGATCGGCCTGGTGTCGTGCACGGGGGGCTGCGGGCGCAGGCCCCTCCCGACGCCGACCTCTGGAGCGACGAGTTCGCAGTGATGAGCTGCGAGTCGGCGACGGTGAACGTCGAAGACGCCGACTGCCCGGCCATCGGTGCGATCGCCGACGGCGACACGATGGTCGACGAGTGGTACGGCTTCCACCAGAACCCCCGCCCCAGCGTGCACGTGGTCGCCACCGTCGACGAGTCGACCTACGAGCCGTACCTCGGTGAGATGGGCGACGACCATCCGATCGTGTGGTGGCACGAGTTCGGGGGCGGACGCAGCGTCTACAACTCGATGGGTCACTCGGCTGCGGCCTGGAGCGACGAACGGTTCCTCAGCAGCGTGCTCGGCGGCATCGACCTCGCCGCCGGCGTCACATCGCGGGTCTGACCCCTGATGTGATCAGGCGGGGTACGTGTGCCAGGTGCCGGTTTCGAAGTCGTGGAGCTTGCACGCCTTGGTCGAGGCGAGATAGTCGCGCACGCGGATCGGGCGTTCGTCGACTTGTTCGGGGAACGCCTCGGCGATCGCCCGTGCGGCTTCGGGAAGCCGATAGCAGGGAACCTTCATGTCGACGTGGTGGGGGAGGTGCACCATGATCCAGTGGAAGAAGAAGTCCCAGCCCGGCGGGCCCCACAAGATGGTGGTGCCTTCGACCTGGCCGCGGAACCGGTTCCACTCGCGGCGAGGCCACCAGCGGATCTGCGGCGCGATGTGGTGCACGTGCACCACCCAACCGATCGTCTGACAGAACAGCAGGAACGGGACGACGACGACCTTCACCCACAGCCAGATGCCGCCGGCGCCGTCGAGCGCGACGAGCAACGCCAGCGCTCCGAGTGCGTACGCAGCAACGATGGCTTGGTCGCGCCGCATCGCCTTGGCCCAGCGGGCGGGTGGCGTGAAGCGGACCATCTTGTTCCACCACACCTCACGCAGGTAGTACGCACCGGCACCGAACGGACCCCACTCGAGCTTGTGGCGAAGCTTGGCGAGCCTCCCGAGTTCCTCGTACTGCTCGACGGTGAGCGGGTGCCACACGAAGTCGAGACCCTGCTTGAGCGTGTGGCCGTGGTGCACACGGTTGTGGCCGAAGACCCACACCTCGACAGCGTGTAGCGACGGCAGCATCGAGAGCCGGGCGACGACGCCGTTGAGGCGTTTCGAGTCGAACAGTGCATCGTGGGCAGCGTCGTGGCCGACCACGAACAGCCCGGCGACCGAGATGCCGGCGAGGAGCCAGAGCGGCACGAGCAACAGCGGGTTGTTCGTGGAGAGCAGCCCCCACACGCTGAGGCCGAAGATCACGACGTCGCGGGCGAAGAGGAACAGCCCCCGAGCGGTCGAGCGCTCGTAACAGTGGTCGGGGATCACGTCGAGCACCGGTTTGAGCCCGGTCGGCGTCTCGATCATGGCGTCCGGGCTGCGAACGACCTGGGTGCGGCTGGCGGTGGCGGACATGGCCCTCCTCGTGGTGACGAACACCAGCCTACCGACCAGTAGGTAGATCATCAAGCTCCCTGGCCGACAGCATCGAACCGCTGCTCGATCGTGCGGGAGGTGACGGTGTGGTGCCCCAGACGTGCTGAACTTGGCAGGACGCCGATCGGAGGCAGCCATGACCGAGATGACCAGATCCCACCCACTCGACGAACTGACGCTCACCGTGGTGGTCGACAACGAGACCGACACGTTGTCGAGCATCGACAGTGGTGTGCCGCAACTGCCCGAGGTGGCGTCGCATCTCGCGCGACGCCCGGCAACCCGGCAGCACGCCGACCACGACTGCGTCACCGTGTTCGATCACCTGTGCGTGGCCTGCCACGGGCTGTCCGTGCTGGTCACCGGGCGGATCGGGGCCGACACCCGCACGATGCTGTTCGACGTCGGCCCGTATGGCGACGTGTGGATCGACAACGCCGACCGACTGGGCGTCGACCTCGCCTCCATCGACACGGTGTTCTTGTCGCATTGGCACTGGGACCACAGCGGCGGTCTCCCGGCAGCGGTCGAGGCGATCACCTCGGCGCGGCGGCGCGCGGGCAACGACGACCCGGTGATCGTCGACGTGCACCCTGATCGGCCCGACCAGCGCGGCATCCAGTCGCCCGGTGGCACGTTCGTGATGTTGCCGCAAGAACCGACGCTCGATGCGCTCGCTGCTTCGGGCGGGCGTGTCGAGCAACACGGCGACGACCACCTGCTCGCCGACGGCTTCTTCCTCGGCAGCGGGGCGATCGCGCGGGTCACGTCGTACGAAGCCGGTCTCGTCGGCCACCACTCGTTTCGTTTCGGTGCCGGCCCGGACGGTGACGATCTCGTCAACGCGGATCCGCTGATCATGGACGAGCGTTTCCTTGCCGCCGAGGTGCGGGGTCGGGGCGTCACCGTGCTGTCGGCGTGTTCGCACGCGGGCATCGTCAACGCCTGCCTGGGAGCACAGGACCGATTTCCGGGGTCGCCCATCGACGTGGTGCTCGGCGGCTATCACCTGGCCGGCGGGCCGATGGAGCCTCGGATCCAGCCGACCGTCGACGATCTCGACACCTTGATCCGTCCCCGAATCGTCGCGCCTGGCCACTGCACCGGGTGGCGGGCGAAGGCCGCGCTGGCCGACCGGTTCACCCCCGGGCGATACGGCCCGTCGGTGGTCGGCACGTCCTACGTCCTGCGAGCGGAGTGAGCTCGCCGAGGCACTCGCCGTAGCCGGTCCATGCGGTTGGCGACCGCACCGACGAGTCGGCGAGACTGCCTGGATGGCGACCCCTCAAGCGGGCATCTTTGCCCTCGGCACCCGAACCCACCACCACCTCGAATTCGACGCTCACCCCGATGCCGACATGTCCGCCGTTGCAGCGGCTGTCGAGCAACTCCGCGAACCACACGTGACCGCCGGTGGGAACAACATCGTGGTCGGGTTCGGAGCAGACCTCTGGCGTCGCCTGAGCGCGTCGCCACCTGCCGACCTCGGATCGTTCGAACCGATCGACGGGCTCGACGGGCATGCGGCGCCGAGCACCCAGCACGACATCTGGGTGTGGATCCACGGGACGGGAAACGACGTCGTCCTCGATACCGCCACCGCGGTCTGTGCGGTGCTCGCGCCGGTCGCCGATCTCGCCGATGAGACCGAGTGCTTCGTTTACCACGACAGTCGCGATCTCACGGGGTTCGTCGACGGCACCGAGAACCCCGGACCCAGCGATGCCGCTCGCGTTGCCTCGATCGCCGGTGGGCGCCCGGGTGCTGGCGGGTCGCACGTGATCGCCCAGCGCTGGGTCCACGACCTCGAGAGCTTCAACGACCTCGACGTGGCCCAGCAGCAGGAGGTCTTCGGGCGCACCAAGCCCGACAGCGTCGCGCTGCCGCGCGACGAGCGGCCGGTCGACGCACACATCATGCGTGCCGAGTTGCTCGACGACGACGGCGATGAGCGCCAGATCTATCGGCGGAGTGTTCCGTGCGGGAATGCAGCGGAGCAAGGCCTCTACTTCCTCGGATTCAGTTGCGAGCGCGACCGCTTCGACGGGATGCTGGCGCGCATGTTCGGCACCAGCGGCGACGGCGTGCACGATCATCTGCTCGACTTCAGCCAGGCGGTCACCGGGTCGTACTACTTCGCTCCGAGTGTCGAAGACCTGACCGCCGTGTCCGCCAGCGCATCTCAGAGCTGACACACTCGGCCATGGCCAGCGTGCGAGTGACCGAGTTCGATCATCTGGTGCTCCGCTGCGCCGACGTCGAGCAAACGCTCGCCTGGTACATCGAGCGGCTCGGTCTGGCGCCTGACCGTGTCGACGAGTGGCGTCGGGGCGAGGTGCCGTTCCCGTCGGTACGCGTCAACGCCGACACGATCATCGACCTGATCCCCGCAACCGGCCCGACCGGTGAGCTCGACCGCCCCGACCGCCTCGACCACATCTGCCTCGTCATCGACGTGACGGATCTCGCCGTGCTCGCTGCGTCGGGCGAGTTCGACGTCGTTCAGGGTCCGGTCCGCCGATCTGGAGCCCGCGGGGAAGGCACGTCGGTGTACGTGCGCGACCCAGACGGCCTCGTCGTCGAACTCCGCCACTACTGAACTCGATCCCGTCGAACGCCTCCGATGCGATGAGCGAACCCACCACATCGGCGGGTGTGGCTCATCGCTCGTCAGGCGTCGAGGCCGGACACGAACTCGGCGATCAGTCCGGCGACCTCCGCGGCGTGGGTGTCCTCGTGCATCGAGTGGCCGCCACCGTCGACGACCGCCAGGCGAGCGTCGGGCATCTTGCGTTCGAGGTACTGGCCGGAGCCCGTGTACTCGGGTCGGTCGTCGCCTCCTGCGAGCACGAGCGTTGGTGTGGCCATCTCGGCGAGGCGGTCCATCACGATCGAGTCCGCCTGCAGGTTCATGGTGGTCACCTGCTCGGGGACGCCGAACCGGTGAGCGTTTCGACGCGACATGTCGTTCCACGCCGCGCGCTTGTCCGGATCTCGGAATCCCGGGCCGGTGTTGAGCACGACGATCGCACGTACGACACCTGGGCGGGTCGCCGCATGGGCCAACGCCAGGTACCCGCCGAGTGAGTGTCCAACGAGCACCGCCGGTGCGTCGATGTCGGAGCGGAGGTCGGCCAGCACGTCGTCGAGGTCGGCAAGCGCACGGTCTCGCAGGTACTCGTCGGGATCGTCGAGGACGGGCGACTCACCGTGACCGAGCAGATCGACGGCGACCGTGGTGAAGCGGTCGGCGAGCAGTGCGGTGCAGTGATCCCAGGTGGCCGCCGAGGTGCCCATGCCGTGCACGAACACGATCGGTGGACCGTCGCCCCGGCGGATGGTGTGCAGGCGAGTCGGCACGCTCACTCGCCGTATTCGTGCTCGATCGAGGGGTACTCGCCGGACTCGACGTCCTCGCGGAACGAGACCGCTGCATCGAGCAGCGTCTGGCCGATCGATGCGTACTGCTTGACGAACTTGGGGATGCGGCCTCGAGTGAAACCTGCCCAGTCGCTCCACACCAGCAGCTGCCCGTCGCATTCGGGCCCGGCGCCGACCGAGATCGTCGGGATCGTCAACTCCTTGGTGACCTGGCCGGCGACGGCCGACGGGACCATCTCGAGCACGACTGCGAATGCACCTGCCTCCTCGACGGCGTGTGCATCAGCGAGCAGTTGCTCGGCTCCGTCGCCGCGCCCTTGGATGATGTGGCCGCCGAGTCCGTGTTCGCTCTGCGGCGTGAACCCGATGTGGGCCATCACCGGGATGCCGGCACGCACGATGCGTTTGATCTGCTTGGCGCTGCGGACACCACCTTCGAGCTTGACGGCGTGGGCGCCGGTCTCCTTCATGAACCGGATCGCCGTCGAGAGCGCCTCGTCGGGGCCGTTCTCGTAGGACCCGAACGGCATGTCGGCGATCACGAGGGCCCGCTTGGCGCCCCGGACGACGGCACCGGTCAGGGGGATGAGTTCGTCGACGGTGACCGGGATGGTGGTGTCGTAGCCGAACACCGTGTTGCCGGCGGAATCACCGACGAGCAGGAAGTCGATGCCGGCATCGTCGAAGATCGATGCCGAGAGGTAGTCGTAGCTCGTCAGCCCGGTGATCTTGATGCCCTGTTCCTTGGCCCGCTGGAAGTGGCGGGTCCGCACACGTTTCAGGGCAGGGTCGGCCTGGCCGGCCCCGTAGGGCCGCTGTTCGTCGGTCACGCGCCCACCGTAGACCGTGCGGTCCGACCACCCAAGCGACGGTCGTGATCCGTCGACTCGAGCTGTCGGTCGAGGTCAGTGATCGGTGCGGTCCGTCAGCTGAGGGCTCGATCCCAGGGAATCGGGGGAAGCTCGTCGACTGCGGCGAGGAGATGCTGCACGAACAGCTCCTGGATCTCGATGAGGTACTCGGACGTCGGCTCGATGCGGTGCTCGTCGAAGGCGAGGGCGCCGTTGCGATACACGGCGAGGTCGTAGGGCGGGCCGACGGACAGGTTCGCCCGGGTGGTGCTCAGCATCGACCCGAGGGCGATCTTGATCGCCTGATCGAGGTCGACCCGGGCGTGGACCGCGAGCTCCAGCCAGAACTTGCCGAACTTGGTTTCGCCGATCTGCAGGAACGGTCGGGTGTTCGACGCTCGGATGTAGTTGCCCTCCGGGTACACGAGGAAGATCTCGGGTCGTTCGCCCTCGATCTGGCCGCCGAGTATGAACGTCGCCGTCCCATCGGCGCCCGAACCAGCCAGCGCTTCGCGATGGCTCTCGACCACCTCGCGGCTGATCCGGCCGACATAGAGCGCTGCTTCGAAGAGGTGATCGACCGTCGCGAGTGTCTCGCGCCCATCGGTGGTGGCGAGATCTCGCTCGATCCGGTCGAGCACCTCCTGCGTGGTGGCCAGGTTGCCGGCGGACTGGATCGAGAACGCCCGGTCGGGCGCGGGTTGCAGGACGTGGAGCTTGCGATAGACGCTGATGTTGTCGATCCCCACGTTGGTGCGGGTGTCCGACAGGAAGATCAGTCCCTCGTCGAGGCGCATCGCGAGGCAGTAGGTCATCGCCGGTCAGATCCGACCGGCTGCGCGGGCGGCATCCTCGGCGGCGGTCAACTGCCCCTCGACGATGGCGAGTCCGTTGCTCCAGAAGCTGGGATCGGCCAGATCGCAGCCGACGATGCGTGCCAGGTTCTCGGGGGTGTCCGAGCCGCCGGCTCGGAGCAGATCGAGATAGGCGGGCACGAATGCGTCGCCCTGTTCGCGGTACTGGGCGTACACCGACAACGCCAGCAGCTGACCGTAGGCATAGGCGTAGACGTAGCCGGGTGATCCCATGAAGTGGGGCACGTAGCTCCACCAGTTGCGGTAGCCGTCGGTGATCTCGACGGAGTCGCCGAGCATCGCCTGCTGACTCTCTGCCCAGAGGTCGCCGAAGCGTTCGACGCTGAGCTCACCTTCGTCGCGGCGGGCGGTGTGCACGGCATGCTCGAACCGGTTCATCGCGATCTGGCGGAACACCGTGGCGATCGAGTCCTCGAGCGACGACGCCAGCAGTGCGAAGCGTTCGTTGGGGTCGTCGATCATCGACAGCAGCCGGTTGCTCGTGACGGTCTCGCCGAACACCGACGCCGTCTCGGCCAGCGTCAGCGGGGTGCTCTGATGGAAGATGCCCTGCTCGCGCGCCAGGTAGAAGTGCACGCCATGGCCGAGTTCGTGGGCCAGGGTGGCCACGTCGCGGGTCTTCGAGGTCCAGTTGAGCAGCACGTAGGGGTGATGGTCGGGCGACACGCCCGCAGCGAAGGCGCCGCCGCGTTTGCCTGGGCGCACCGGGGCGTCGATCCACGACTCGTCGATGAACCGGTCGACGATCCCGGCGAGTTCCGGCGAGAACGAGGCGTAGGCATCGCGGACGATCTGGGTGCCCTCGGCCCAGCCGATGTCGCGGTCGGCGGTGGCCACCGAGGCCATCCGGTCGTAGTCGGCCAGCTTGTCGAGGCCGAGCACCTTGGCTTTGAGGGTGTACCAGCGCTGAGCGATCGAGTAGTTGTCGACCACTGCGTCGACGAGCGCCTGCACCGATTCGTCCGAGGCCTCATTGGCCAGGTTGCGCGACGAGACCCATGAGGGATAGCCGCGAAGACGATCGTCGATCGCCTTGTCGTGGAGCAACGTGTTGAAGACGTACGCGCGGGTGCGCAGGCCCGGTTCGAGCCCTGCCGTGACGGCGGTGGCGAGCTGCTGGCGAACCGAGCGATCGGGGTGCTGCATCATCGCCAAGCCCTGCATGAGCGGCATGCCGGCGCCGCCGAGATCGTCGGGAAGATCGACGGTGATCGCCGAGGTCAACTCGTCGAACAGTCGCACCCACGCACCGAAGCCGGTCTGGCTCTTCTCCGCGACGATGGTCTCCTCGGATTCGCTGAGCAGGTATGGCCGGCTGAGGCGAAGATTGTCGAGGTGGTGTCGGCAGAAGTCGAGACGGGGGTCGGCGAGCACGGTGGCCACATGGTCGTCGCCGGCGGCTGCCCACTCGAGATCGAAGAAGATCAGCTTGGTGCCGATCGCAGTGGAGCGTTCCTGCGCAGCTGCCATGGCAGCACCTCGGGCCGGGTCGTCCGTTGCCGTCGAGAACGCAAGCATCGCGTGGTAGCTGGCCCGAGACATCAGGTCGTGGAGTTCGGCCATCGTCTGCATTGCGGCGGCGAGTTCGCCGGCGTCGAGGTCGGCGACCCGTCCGCGCAGGTCGGTCAGCGAGTCGGCGATCGTGTCGGCCCGGTCGAACAGCTCCGCCGGCGTCGCGCCGTCGGGCAAGATGCTGTCGATGTCCCAGGCCACATCGGCCGCAGTGAGGTCGGCAGTGTCGGTCGTGCTGTCGTCGACGGTCATGGCAGGAGTCTGCCCGACGGGTCGTCCACGCGCACCCTGGAACTCGTGGTTGGTCGCAGCGCGTTACTCGTGGTGTCTGACACCATGTGTAACAGGGTCGTCGTGGGGGAGGACGACACGATCGGCGACGTCGTCCATGTCCGGATGCATCACTCGGATCAGGGCAATCGCCAGGGCGACCGCCACCAACTGGGCCGCGATGAACGCCGGCGCATCGGCTGGACGGATACCGGCGAACGTGTCGGAGAACATCCGTGCCACGGTGACGGCAGGGTTCGCGAAGCTCGTCGACGAGGTGAAGTAGTAGGCGCCGGCGATGTAGCCGCCGACGGCGAACGCGACGACCGACGATCGGCCGGAGCGGACCACGCCGAAGATCACCAACAACAACCCGAGCGTGGCGACGCCTTCGGCGAACGCGAGGTTGATCGACGAGCGATCCTTCGTCGACCACTCGACGGCATCGAGATCGAACATGATGTTGGCGACGATCACCCCGAACACGCCGCCAGCGGTCTGCGCTGCGATGTACCAGACCGTGGTCGGGGTGTCGATGCCGTGGAACCAGCGGTCGGTGAGCGTGACCGCAGGATTGAAGTGAGCTCCCGACACCGCGCCGATTGCCAAGATCAGCGCCACGAGCACTCCAGCGGTGGCGAACGCGTTCTGGAGGAGTTGCAGGCCCACGTCGTCGGTGAGACTCTCGGCCATGATGCCCGATCCGACGACCGCGGCAAGGAGAAACGCCGTGCCGACGAACTCGCCGGTCAGCCGCCGGACGTCCGGCGCCCAGCGATGGTCGGAGTGGTGCCGGTCGGTCACCCGATGCCCAAGCTGTCGATCAGCTGGTCGACTCGGTCTCGGATCTCGTCGCGAACGGTTCGGACGAACTCGACCGGTTGTCCTGCGGGGTCGGTGAGCTCCCAGTCCTCGTAGCGCTTGCCGGGATAGACCGGACAGACGTCGCCGCAGCCCATCGTGATCACCACGTCGGCGTCGCGGGCGTGCTCGTCGGTCCACCGTTGCGGCTGTTCACCGGCGATGTCGATGCCGGCCTCGGCCATGGCGGCGACAGCGGCAGCGTTGACCTGATCGGCGGGTTCGGAGCCGCCGGAGAACACCTCGACGCGTTCGCCCGCCAGGTGCCGCAGCCAGCCGGCGGCCATCTGCGATCGGCCGGCGTTGTGGACGCAGAGAAACAGCACGGCGGGGCGTTGGTCGGTCATCGCGAGGTCCGTTCGGCCGAGGCGGGATCTGCAATGTGATCCGAGGGGCGGGCCGTGGTGTGATCGTGGGCGACGCCTGGAGGTGGAGCGAGCAGTGCACTGAGTTCGCCGAGGCGTTCGGCGGCGGAGGCGGAACCACGCCCACTTGCCTCGCTGTTCGCGATCGAGCAGGCCGGCGTTGACCAGCAGCGTGAGGTGATGACTGATGGTTGGCTGGCTGCGATCGAGCGATTCGGGGAGATCGCAGGCGCACACCTCGCCGGTGGGGGAGGTGGCGATGATCGAGACGAGGCGGAGACGCACGGGATCGGCGAGTGCCTTGAGCGCAGCGGCGAGTTCGGTCGCTTCCACGTCGGTGAGCGCATCGCCGCTGACCGAGCCGCAACACGTGGCGGTCACACCGGTCGTGGTGCTGGCACCGGTTTCGATTTTCATATCGACGTTCATCGATTGGAGATGATAACGTATCGATGATCATCAATACAACTCATCACGACAACGCTCGGAGGAACGCCATGCGCCTGCAGCTCGCACTCAACGTCGATGATCTCGACACCGCCATCGACTTCTACGCCAAGATGTTCGACACGCCGCCCGCCAAGGTTCGCGACGGCTATGCGAACTTCGCCATCGAGAACCCGCCGCTCAAGCTCGTGCTGTTCGCTGGTGCCGGCCCAGCTGGATCGATCAACCACCTCGGCGTCGAGGTCGAGACCGCCTCGCAGGTCACCGGCGCCGAGGCGCGCCTGACCGGTTCGGGAATCGACACCACCGGCGTCGACGACACGGTCTGCTGCTACGCCGAGAAGACCGAGACCTGGGTCGAAGCCCCCGATGGCAACCGGTGGGAGTGGTACGTCAAGCTCGCGGACGCAGATCAGCTCGATCACCTCGTCGTCAACGCCGCCAACGAATCGACCTGCTGCCCCTGACCGTCAACCCCGAAGCGAATCGTTTGCGTGACGGTTTGGGTGGCCCGTCCCACCGGAAGTGCAACGCAAACCTGAACCGAGGTGACGGTCAGCGCAGTGTGAGACCGGGAGTGCCGGCGACTGCGCGTGCCGATCTGAGCGGCTCGATGACCCGTGGCTGCGAGCTCGGCGAGGACCTCCGCGGTCTCGGAGGGATCGACGCCGAACACGAGGCCGCCTGATGTCTGGGCGTCGGCGAGCAGCAGCTGGTCGACCTCGTCGTGGCTGCCGACATCGACGAAGTCGAGCGCCCACGCCAAGTTGCGGCGGCTGCCGCCCGGCATGACGCCGCCGTGGGCGAGGTCGACCGCTCCGGGCAGGAACGGAACTGCAGCGAACTCGATGCCGACAGCCACGCCCGACTCGAGGGCCATGCGACCGAGATGGCCGAGGAGCCCGAATCCGGTGACGTCGGTGCACCCGGTGGCGCCGGCGGCGAGCGCCACGCGAGCCCCGACGTCGTTGAGGCGCACCATCGACGCCACCGCGGCCTCGGCCTGCTCCGGTGTGGCGCGCTCTGCCTTGATCGCCGTGGTCAGCACGCCGATGCCGAGCGCCTTGGTGAGCACGATGTCCTGACCGGGACGGAGGCCGGCGTTGGTGAGCAGACGGTCCGGATGAACCTCGCCGGTGACGGCCATGCCGTACTTCGGTTCGGGATCGTCGATCGTGTGGCCGCCGGCGACGACGAAGCCCGCTTCGTCGGCAATGTCCTGGCCGCCGGCGAGCACCTCGCCGAGCAGATCGGTCGGCAACTTGTCGGTGTTCCAGCCGACCAGGTTGAGCGCGAAGAGCGGTCGGCCGCCCATCGCGTAGACGTCGGACACGCTGTTGGCCGCTGCGACGCGGCCCCACGTGCGCGCGTCGTCGACCACCGGCGTGATGAAGTCGGCGGTCGACACGAGGGCCCGCTCGTCGTCGAGCTTCCACACGGCGGCGTCGTCGCCGGTGTCGGGTCCGACGAGCAGTCGGTCGGGGTGAGCAGCGTTCAGGTGGCGCACGACGTGCGCCAGCTCGCCAGGTGCGAGCTTGCAGCCTCAACCGGCTCCGTGGCTGAACTGCGTCAATCGAATTCGGGCGCGGTCGTTGCCGGGTTCATCGAGGTTCGTCATCGTCACCCCCTCTCGTTCGGTGGGCGACGTTCGCTGACCTCGAGATCGACCATCAATTCGTTGGCGATTGCTTCGAGGATGGACCGAACGTCGGCGGCATCGGTTCCAGCTGGTACCCGCAGGATGGCGGTGGCCTCGAACAGGAATTCTCCCGACATCGGTGCCGATGATGCCGACGTCTCGAGTTCTTCGATGCTGACGTTTCGCTGCGCCAACGCGCTGGCCACTTCGCGCACGATGCCCGGACGGTCCTGGCCGATCAGATGCAGCTGCAGCAGGTCGTCGTCGCGCTCGGGGGCGTCGGTCGAAGCGATGGCCACGCTCACGTCGAGGAGACCCTGCGAGGTGAGTGTCCGGAGTTCAGCCGTGAGGGCGTCGGTGCGTTCATCGGACACCGACACGACGACGATGCCGGCGAACTTGCCGGCCAGCCGTGCCATGTGGCTGCGGTCCCAGTTGCCGTCGTGTCGAGCGATCGGGCCAGCGAGGGCGTCGACGAGACCTGCCCGATCGTCGCCGATCACCGTGAGGACGAGCGTTGCCATCGTCGGATTCTGCCACGACTTCCTCCCGTCGACACTGAGCCAGTTGTTCGGTGACGGAATGCCGAGCGTGCTCCTGTGTCACGTCGGATTCCATCAGCGGCACGTAGAAGTACTGCTCCTGGGCCGCAGCGTGAGCGCTCATCTCACGCCGGATCTTGTCGAACACCTCCCGGCGACCATCACTGTCGCCCTCGGTCTCGACCAGGATCGACACGAGCGTGCGTTGCGTGCCGTGGTCGTCGCGCACTGCCTCGAAGATCGTTTCGACGTCGTTGGCGGAGGTTGCGTTCACGGTCAGACCCGCTTCGCGAAGTAGATGATCGCAAGAATGACGAGGATCAAGATGAGGATGCCGCCGATGCCGTAACCCCTGTGAGGTTCCTTTCGGTTGAGTCGGCGAGCGTTTCTCGCCGACGATGGGTCTGTGCCCGGCACGGCGGCGGATGAAACTCTCAGCGCGGAAAAGGTTCGACGCGCTCTACTCGGGGCAGGATGCACCGATGGAAACACGACAGCGCGTCCTGGTGCTCGGCGCGACCGGATACGTCGGCGGGCGGCTGGTGCCCGAACTGCTGCAGTCCGGCTTCACCGTCCGCTGCCTGACGCGAACGCCGCAAGGGCTCAGCGGTACCGCGTGGGCCGACGACGTCGAAGTCGTCGAGGGCGACCTGTCCGATCTGTCGTCGGTTGGTGCTGCCCTCGACGGCGTCGACCAGGTCGTGTATCTCGTCCACTCGCTCGGCGTCGGCGACGACTTCATGCAGCAGGAGCAGGTGACTGCCCGCAACGCCCGGCTCGCTGCGGAGAAGGCGGGAGTCCGTCACATCGTCTACGTCGGAGGACTGGGCGACGACGCTGACCACCTGTCGCCGCACCTGCGCTCGCGTCACGACGTCGGTACCGAGCTCGCGTCGGGACCCATTCCCGTCACCGAGCTGCGTGCAGCGATCATCCTCGGAGCAGGCTCGGCGTCGTTCGAGATGTTGCGCAGCCTCGTCGAGGTCCTTCCGGCCATGCTCGCGCCCCGGTGGGTGACCCAGACCCGAGTGCAGCCGATCGCGATCGCCGACCTGCTGACCTATCTCGTCGCAGCGATCGCTCGTGGCCCCGTCGAATCGCACGACATCGTCGAGGTCGGTGCTCCCGACGACTACACCTACCGCGGGCTGATGCACGCCTACGCCGACATCGCCGGGTTGCGTCGGCGATGGATCATCCCGGTTCCCTTCCTGACGCCGCGCCTGTCGGCGCACTGGGTCAACCTGGTGACGCCGCTGCCCAAGGCACTGGCCGACAGCCTGATCGGCAGCCTGAAGAACGACGTCGTCGTGACCAATCGCAGCGCGGAGGCGCTCTCCGACCACCAACCGATGAGCGTGGAAGCGGCAATCGAATTCGCACTGTCGGCGGTCGAGGATCTCGACATCCCGACCCGCTGGTCCGGCTATTCGTCGCGTCAGCTGGCAGCACGTCCAGCTCCGTGGGACCCCGACTGGGCCGGTGGCACCGTGTACGAGGACTGCCGGACGATCGTGGTCGACGCTCCTGCATCGGCGGTGCAACGTGTGGTGCGCGGGGTCGGCGGGGAACGGGGTTGGTACGGCTTCGGGCCGCTGTGGGCGGTCCGAGGTGTGGTCGACAAGGCGTTCGGGGGCGTCGGCCTGCGTCGCGGCCGACGACACCCCGACGACATCGCGGTCGGCGAGGCGCTCGACTTCTGGAGGGTCGACGCTCTCGACGATGATCTGTTCCGGTTGCACGCCGAGATGAAGGTGCCCGGCGACGCGTGGCTCGAGTGGCGAACCGGGCCGGCGCCCGACGGTGTCGCAACCATCGTCACCCAGCGGGCGAGGTTCGTCCCCCGCGGAATCGTCGGACGGACGTACTGGTGGGTGCTCGTGCCGTTCCACTCGGTGATTTTCCCGGTGATGTTGCGCCGGATGATGCGGGCGGTCGGTCTGCGAGAGTGAGCCATCGCGGTGTCGCTCCTGCCGTCGCGGGTGATCGGCAGTGTTTGGTTCGGCGCCGATCGGGAAGCACCGAGGTGTCCAACCAATCGGACCCAGGAGGTTCCCATGTCCGCCAGTGACCGCTTGGTGCTGTCGGACTGGTGTTGTCGCGCTCGGTGCTGTCGGGCTCGGAACGATCCGGTCACGCCGTCTCGATGGCGTGACGCGCAGTCAGGTTGGCGCCGATCACGGAGACCGTCAGCGCGACAGCGACGAGTGCGAGGGCGGTGGGGTCGAGTGGTTCGAGTCCGAGCACGGTTCGGAGCCCGGGGATCGTGATCGTGCCGATCTGGAGTGCGATCGTGGCGGCAACGATCCAGTTGAGGATGCGGTTGGTGACCGGCTTGGAGGTGATGCGGCGGGCGGGGTAGACGAACGCCAGTTGGGCGAGCGATTCGTACAGGAAGACTGCGGTGACTGCCTCGGTTCCGGTGTAGTCGAGCTCGGGGAGTCCGAAGAACAGGGCGAGTCCGAGCGCGGCCTTGAGGATGCCGGAGATGAAGATGAACCGGAGTCCTGCTCGTGTGAGCAGCGGTGCGCTCGGCGATCTCGGCCGGCGTCGCATCACGCCTGGGTTGCGGTCGACGCCGAGTGCGAGGGCGGGTGGTCCGTCGGCGATGACGTTGATCCACAACAGCTGGGCGGCGGTGAGTGGGACGAGGAGGTCGCCGGCTGCGTCTCGCAGATCGCCGATCGCGGCACCGACGACACCGACTGCGACGAGGATGACGAGCGCAACGTTGGTGGAGAACAGGAAGCGGAGGAACTTCTGGATGTTGTCGTAGATGCCGCGGCCCTCCTCGACCGCGGCGGTGATGGTCGCGAAGTTGTCGTCGAGCAGGACGAGGTCGGCGACTTCGCGCGACACGTCGCTGCCGCGTTGGCCCATCGCGACGCCGACGTCGGCTCGTTTCAGTGCGGGGGCGTCGTTGACGCCGTCGCCGGTCATGGCGACGATCTCACCGCGTGCCTTGAGCGCTTCGACCAGGGCGAGCTTGTGTTCCGGGCTGACTCGGGCGAAGACGTGGACGTCGGCGACGGCCTCACTCAACTCGTCTGGTTGGAGCTCATCGAGTTCTGGGCCGGTGAGGGTTCGGTTGGCGGGGATCCCGAGGTCGGCGGCGATCGCCTGTGCGGTCGCGGGATGGTCGCCGGTGATCATCAGCACTCTGATGCCGGCCGCCTGCGCAGATGCGATCGCAGCGTGGACCTCCGGGCGGGGCGGATCCCACAGTGAGACCGATCCGAGCCATGTGAGCTGGTCTTCGGAGTCGTCCGGTGACCAGGCCAGGCCCAGCACGCGGTAGCCGTCAGCTGCTGCGCTCTCGACCTGTTCGTGCCATCGCTGACGTTCGACGGCGTCGAGGGTGCTGCGTTCGAGGAGGACTTCAGCGGCCCCTTTGAGGTACGCGACGGTCTGTCCGTCCTCGGTCACGCTGACGCGCATGAACCGCCACGCGGAGTCGAACGGTCGAACCGACTGGCGCCTGTACTCCATGCGGGTGGTGGCCGGGTCGACGCCTTGGGCTGTTGCGTAGGTGTACAGGCCGATCTCCAGTGGGTCTCCGACGCCCCCATCAGGCTCGGCATCGGCGGCCAGGACCATGGCTCGCAGCGCCCGCTCCCGATCGGTGGCGTCGAGACCGGCGACGGTCATCGTGTTCTCGGTCAGGGTGCCGGTCTTGTCCGTGGCGATGACCGTGATCGATCCGAGAGCCTCGACGGCGGACAGCTTGCGGACAACCGCTTTGCGGTGGCTCATCCGCTCGGTCCCGAGCGCGAGTGTCAGGGTGAGGACGGCAGGGAGGCCTTCGGGGACAGCGGCGACCGCGACTGCGACGGCGAACAGGAGGGCTTCGTCGAAGCGGTCGACGCCCTCGACACCGACGCCGGCGACAGTGAGCACCACGGCGAGCGCAGCGATCCACCGAGCGATCCGATGCCCGAAGTGCTCGAGGCGGCGCTCGAGTGGAGTTCGCTCGGACTCGACCGCGCCAAGCATCGTTGCGATGCGACCCATTGCCGATTCGAGTCCGGTGCGGGTGACCTCGATCCAGGCCAGTCCGCGCACGGCGAGCGTGCCCGAGAAGACGTCGTCGCCATCGGCTCGCTCGACCGGGACCGATTCGCCGGTCAGGATCGACTCGTCGATCTGCAAGGCTTGTTCGCCGTTCAGGAGGCCGTCGGCGGGAATGCGATCACCGGCTTCGACCCGGACCAGGTCGCCGGGAACCAGCATCGTGGCGTCGAGTTGTTCGAGGTGGTCGTCGCGCATCACCCACACCTTCGGGGCGGCGAGTTCACGCAATCGGGCGAGGGCGTCTTCGGCTCGGTACTCCTGCCACACCCCCATTGCGGTGTTGAACACCAAGATCGTTCCGATTGCGATCGACTCGAACGGCCACTCGTGGGCTCCCTCGGAGATCCACACGACCAGGTCGAACACCAACGCGAACAACAGGATGTAGATGATCGAGCTGCGCAACTGCCCGCCGACGCGCACCCACCACCGCACCGGCGGCGTCTCGGGGAGCGCGTTCGGACCGTACTGCTCGAGCAGAGCGGTCGCGTCCGCGCTGCTCAGCCCTCGGAGTTCTCGCGTGGGCGCGCCGTGGTCGTTCATCGCTGCTGACCCATGAACCCACGATGCTCTCCATGTGGTTCCTGGGTCCAGGGTCCAACGTCAAGTCCGCTGCGCCCGAATGGGATGGGAGGTGAGCGTGGGCTCTTCCCGCGATCGCCGACGGACAGCCGGTCAGCAACGACACCGGATCACCCCGAGCCGTCGACGCGTCGGGGGCGAAGGGGGACTTCGTCCCTATCACTGCGAATGGGGGCTCAATACCGTCGACGACAAGTCGACATCGCGACTCGACACGGCCGGGACCGAGACCGAGACCGAGACCGAGACCGAGACTGAGACTGAGACTGAGATCATGGTGTCGACCCGGATCAACGGAGGGTTGCATGCAGCGGTTCACGAACATTCTGTTCAGTCCGGTCGGTCGCAGCGACAACCCTGCGGCAATTCGACGCGTCATGGATCTCGCCCGACGCAATGGCGCCAGACTCACCTTGCTCGGCACCGTGCCGGAGCCGTCGCGACGACATCGCATGCTCAGCAGCGCCGTGCTCGATGCAGCCATCGAGAGCGCCGCACGGCACGACATGACCGGACGCCTCGAACGGTGGTGCGAGACAGCCGATGGCGTCGACATCGACATCGACGTGCAGACCGGCAACGCAGCGCTGACCGTGATCGGGCAGGTGCTCGCCTCCGGCCACGACCTGGTCGTGGTCACCAGCGACGAGGACAGCGAGGACCACGCGACCATCAAGCGGCTCTTGCGCAAGTGCCCGTGCCCTGTTTGGGTGATCCGACCCACCCGAGCGCGGATCCAACGAGTCCTGGTCGCAGTGGACCCTGAGCCCGACGAAGTCGAACTCAACAACACACTGCTGGAGCTGGGGGCTGGGATGGTCGACTTGGGTGGCGGGGAGCTCCACGTGGTGCACGCCTGGCAGCTCTACGGGGAGTCCAAGCTGCGGAGCTCAGCGTTCAAGGCGGCACCACCCGCGCAAGTCCGAGAGCTCCTTCGTGCTGAACACGACGGCCATCTTCGGGCCCTCAACGATTTGCTGACCCTCTCGGCCGTGTCCGACGTTCCACGGAAGGTCCACCTCATCAAGGGGTCGCCTGGTCTCGTCGTGCCCGAGCTGGTGCGCCATCAGCGCATCAACTTGCTGATCATGGGCACCGTTGCTCGGACCGGGATCAGCGGTCTCGTGATGGGCAACACCGCTGAACAGATCCTCGACGACGTCGGTTGCTCGGTGATCGCCGTCAAGCCACCCGGGTTCAGATCCCCCATCGAAGGCAAGCTCTGATGGATCTGGCCGCAGCGACCACCCACGCGACGCACGCCCCGATCGACGCCGACGATCCCCGCCTCGACCATCACACGAAGACGGCACGTTCCCGCCATCGTCCCCGACGACCACGACTGGAATGCCGACGGACGGTCTCTGAAGGGAGTCCGCAGTGAAGCGCTTCACGAACATCTTGTACAGCCCGTCGAATCGGTCCCACGATCCCGCCGCGCTTGCTCGCGTGGTCGACCTCGCGACGCGCAACTCGGCGAAACTCACGTTGTTCGGCGTCGTTGCGGAACCGACTCGGTTGCAGCGCCTGTTCGATCGACAGCATCTGATCGAACAGACCGTCGTCGCAGCAGAGCACGAACTGCTCGAGAAGCTGACCTCTGCAACCGCACACGTGAAACGTGATCAGGTCGAGGTGATCGTCGAAGTCGGTAGACCTGTGGTCGCGATCATCGAACGCGTCCTCACCGGTGGCCACGACCTCGTCGTCGTCAACGACTCCGACGCATCCCAGGCGCCGTCGGTCAAGCGGCTGCTGCGAAAGTGCCCGTGCCCGGTGTGGGTGATCAAGCCGACCCGCCACACGGTCCAACGTGTCCTCGCAGCGGTCAACCCGCACCCCGGCGAGGCAGACCTGAACCGCCTCATTCTCGAGCTGGCATCGTCGATGGTGTCCGAATTCGGTGGCCAACTCCACGTCGGACATGCTTGGGAGGTCTACGGGGATTCATCCGATGGTGCAGTGTTCGACTTCACTCCGGCCGTCGAGTTCGACCAACTCCATGACGAGGTGCAGACAGCCCACACCGACGCGCTGGTCACAGTGTTGGCCGACGGACGATTCGCAGATGCGCCGTGGCAGGTCCACGTTGAGCGAGGACCCGCCGACGACGTCATTCCCCAGATGGTCCGCAAGTACGACATCGATCTGTTGGTGATGGGCACCATCGCCCGCTCGGGCATCGACGGAGTCGTCATCGGAAACACCGCCGAGCGGATACTCGGCGAGGTGCGGTGCTCGGTGCTCGCGGTCAAGCCCGATGGGTTCGTGTCGCCGATACACGCACCGACGCGAGAGCGAAGCTGATTCGGCCCACGTCGGGGCTGAACCCCAGCGTCAGGAGCACGATGCTGCACGTGTTGAGAGACGGGGAGTTCTCCGGTGCACTGACCTCATTCCCTCATCTCGAACCTGGTGCGACCGCCCAGAATGTGCGAGGGCACGCATGTCAGCGCTGAACGGAGCCGACGACGCCAGCGAGAGAACCGGCAAACGCACGCATCGGCCGGTCGGGTCGGCGAGTTGCGGTGTGGCAACTGCTCCGGGTGGCAACTGCTCCGGGTGGCAACTGGTTGCGGTCTGGGGTTGCTCGCTAGCGTACGGAGCAGCCGGCACCCCCGCCGTCCGTCCCCTCCAGGAGAGCCATGACCGCAAGCGCCGCCCGCCTCATCGAGCCCACGTTCTGGACCCAGACGCTCGAGGACCGGATGGCCGAGTTCGCAGAGATCCGCGAGCTCGGTGCCGTCTTGCCGATCGAGGTGATCAACCCGCTGGCCGGCGACGCGACGGAGACGGTCTATGCGCTGCCGCGCTTCGACGAAGTGGTGCACGTCAGCAAGCACCCCGACCAGTTCTGTTCCGGCAAGGGCGCCACGTCGTTGTTCGACCTGCCGATGGAGATGCTCGAGTTCTTCGGCGGGTTCATCAACATGGACAACCCACGCCACGCCCACCAGCGTCGCATCGTCGCCCACAGCTTCACCCCGGTCGAGCTCCAGGGCGTGCTCGAGTCGGTCGAGTCGATCTGCACCGAAGTGATCGACGGCTTCTGCGAAAAGGGCGAGGTCGACCTCGTCGAAGCGCTGTCGCAGCCGTTCCCGCTGCTGATCATCTGCGACATGATGGGGATCCCGCGCAGCGAGTTCAAGACCGTGCTCGACGCCACCAACGTCATCCTGAGCGGCGGCGACCCGGAGTTCGTCGGCGAGGACGGTGGGATCGAGGCCTTCCTGAACGCCGGTATGTCACTTGCCGCGCTGATGGGGGAGCTGATCGAGGAGCGTCGCAGCAATCCCACCGACGACCTCACCTCGAAGCTGATCCACAACCAGCTCCCGGAGGACCTGCTGACGCCGGCGGAGATCACCTCGCTGTTCGTGCTGCTCGCGGTCGCCGGCAACGACACCACCCGCACCGGGATCAGCCACGGTGTCAATCTGCTCGCGAACAACCCTGAGCAGCGCGCCATCTGGCAGGCCGACGTCGACGGTGTCACCCAGTCCGCTGTTGAGGAGATCGTGCGGGTGGCATCGCCGGTCACGTTCATGCGCCGAACCGCCACCGGCGACGTCACGCTCGCCGGCGAACAGTTCCACGAGGGCGACAAGTTCGTGATGTTCTACGGCGCAGCGAACCGGGACCCACGGGTGTTCGACGAGCCGGAGCGTTTCGACGTTCGCCGCTCGCCGAACCAGCATGTCGGTTTCGGTGGCCCCGGCCCGCACTTCTGCCTGGGCGCCAACCTGGCTCGCCGGGAACTCGCCGTGGTGTTCCGCGAGATGTTCCGACGCTTGCCGGATCTCGAAGTGGTCGGTCCGGCCGTGCCGCTCGACACCGCCGGCCTCCCGCTGGTCGGGGGCATCAAGCGCCTCCCGGTGCGCTTCACACCCACCGCGCCGTCGGGCGGCTGACTCCCGCCGCTCGCGTCAGCTGGAGAGCTTTTCGAGCATCGCCTTCATCTGTGCGTGGACGGCATTGATCGCCTGCAGCGGCCGCATCATCACCTTGAACTCGGTGATCTGGCCGTGGTCGTCGCAGGTGATGATGTCGACGCCGTTCGCGTACTTGCCGTCGACCGTGGTCTCGAACTCCAACATGGCGTGGTTGCCCTGCAGGATCTCCTTGACGTAGCGGAAGCCACCGTCCGTCGACGGTGAGGTCACGGCGTCGGCGACGTCGCCGTCGTTGCCTCCGAGTGTGCCGCCGGCGGCAGTGAGGTACAGCTTGGTGATCTCGCGGCCCTCCTGCGGGGTGAAGACGATGGGGGAGAGGAAGACGCAGTCCTCGTGAAGTATCGAGTCGAGCCCGCCGGGGAGGTCGCCGCGCATGTGGCGGTGCCAGTTGTGGATGCAGGTCTCGATCGGTGCGGTGGTGCTCATGGCTCGAACGTAGCGTGCGAACGTAGCGTGGGGGTGTGGAGCCGACCGTTGGGGCGTTGATCGAGGCATACGGGTTCGAGCCGCTGCCGGTGGAGGGCACCCTGTTCGCCAGCACCTACCGGTCGTCGACGTCGTTGCCCGACGGCGACCCGGTCGGCACTGCCATGATCGGGATGTACGCCCACGATCCGCTGAGCCGGTCGCTGTTCCATCGGTTGCCACACGACGAGGTCTGGCACTTCTACGGCGGCGACCCGATCCGCCTCGTGCTGCTGTGGCCCGGCGGTGAGGTCACCGAGGTGTGGCTCGGCGCCGACGTGTTCGCGGGTCAGCGAGTCCAGACCGTGATTCCCGCCGGCGTGTGGCAAGCCGGCGAGCTGTCACCGGACGGGACCTACGGGTTGTTCGGTTGCACCATGGCACCGGGATTCACCGGAGCCGGCTTCGAGGGTGGCCGCCGCAGCGAACTGCTGCGCAGCCACCCTTCGGCTCGGGCCGACATCGACCGGCTGGCAGTACCCGACGACGACGAGGCAGCGATGCCCGACGGCTTCGCCACGTGACACACCGAGGGGACGTGACACGCCGAGGCCACGTGACACGCCGGCCTGCGCCCGGCTGGTAGCCGGGGTCAGTCGGACTGCTTCGCCTGCTCTTCGGCGATCTGGCGACGGACATCGTCCATGTCGATCTCCTTGATCTGGCCGATCAGGTCGTCGAGGGCGTGGGCGGGCAGCGCGCCGGGCTGGGAGAACAGCACCACGTTGTCGCGGATCGCCATCAAGGTGGGAATCGAGCGGACGTTGAAGTGGCCGGCGAGTTCCTGCTGGGCGTCGGCGTCGACCTTGCCGAACACGATGTCGTCGTGCTGCTCGGCGGCAGCTTCGAAGACCGGCCCGAACTGACGGCACGGCCCGCACCACTCGGCCCAGAAATCGACGAACACGGTGTCGTTGTCGTTGATCGTCTGCTCGAAGTTGTCGATGGTCAGGTCGATGGTGGCCATGATGCCGGTACTCCAATACTGCTGGGGGTATGTGTGCTTCGGTTTCAACCGGGCGTTCGTCCGAGGTATTCCGGGCGTCTCCCGAGCTGCCAACATGGGGCATGGATCCGCTGACCTACCGAACGATCGCGGTGAACGATGTCGAGCTGGCGGTGTCGGTCACCAACGTCGGTGGCGAGCGCGGACTGGCGCTGTTGCTCCACGGCTTCCCCGAGCTCGCGTTCTCGTGGCGGTATCAGATCGCCGCGCTCGCAGACGCCGGTTACGAGGTGTGGGCACCCAACCTGCGCGGCTACGGCGAATCGTCGAAACCGCCGAAGGTGGCCGACTACTCGATGGACTTCCTCCTCGCTGACATCGCCGCGCTGATCGATGCATCGGGTCGAGACGAGGTGACGCTCGTCGGGCACGACTGGGGAGCGGCGCAGGCGTGGATGTTCGCCATCCGGTCGGGTTCGACCGCTGCAGCGATTGGTGATCATGAACGTGCCGCATCCTGCCTGCATGCGCCGAGAGCTGCGCGGCGTCCGCCAGCTGCTCAAGTCGTGGTACATCTTCTTCTTCCAGATCCCGTGGTTGCCCGAGAAGCTGCTCTGCGCCCGACGTGCAAAGGCGGTCGGCGACGCCTTCACGAAGTCGGCGGTCGATCGATCGCGCTTTCCCGACGAGGTCACCGACGTGTACCGAGAAGCGGCACTCCGGCCCGGCGCAATGCGCTCGATGATCAACTACTACCGGGCAGCGCTGCGTGGCGGCCGGGCGTCTGCCAATGAGGCGCTCCCGGTCATCGAGACGCCGACGCTGCTGGTGTGGGGGCTCGAGGACGTCGCCCTGTCGAAGGAGACCACCGACGGCACCGACGACCACGTCACCGACCTCACGATGCGGTTCCTGCCCGGCGTGTCGCACTGGGTGCAGCAGGAGGCCCCCGAGGTGGTGAACGCCATGGTGCTCGCCTGGCTCGACGGCAAGCCGGTTCCCGAGGCGGACGACGTCGACTTCGAGCGACTCGACGAACCCGCGGTGGCGGCTCGCTGATGTCGGTGCTCACCCGACGGGGGACGTCGTGAACGTGAACGCCGGCATGCTCGGTCTCGATCAGCTCCGAGCGATGGCCGATGCCGGCGAGGTCGACACGGTGATCGTGGGGTTCGCCGACATGCAGGGCCGCCTCGTCGGAAAGCGGGTCTCGGCCCGTCTGTTCCTCGATCAGGTGGTCGACCACGGCGTCGAGTGCTGCGACTATCTGCTCGCCGTCGACGTCGACATGGACACCGTCGACGGCTACGAGCTGTCGAGCTGGGACTCCGGCTACGGCGACCTCGTCCTCACCCCGGATCTCACCACGCTTCGCCTCATCCCGTGGCTGCCCGGCACTGCACTCGTCATCGCCGACGTCAGCGGACACGACGCCACACCGACGAGCGTTGCGCCGCGCTCGATCCTGCAGGCCCAGGTGGCCCGGCTCACCGAGCGGGGGCTGGTCGCGTTCGCGGGGACCGAGCTCGAATTCCAGGTCTTCGACGACGGCTACCGCGAGGCGTTCGCCAAGGGGTACGACGACCTCACCGCAGCGTCCGATCACAACATCGACTACTCGATCGGTGCGAGCAGCCGGATGGAGCCACTGATTCGGGCGATTCGACTCGGGATGGACGGCGCCGGCATGTACTGCGAGGGGTCGAAAGGCGAGTGCAACCTCGGCCAGCAGGAGATCGCGTTCCGGTACGACGAGGTGATCGCCACCTGCGACAACCACACGATCTACAAGAACGGGGCGAAGGAGATCGCCGACCAACACGGCAAGAGCCTGACGTTCATGGCGAAGTTCGACGAGCGGGAGGGCAACAGTTGCCACATCCATCTCTCGATGCGAGCGGCCGACGGCTCCCCGGTGTTCGCAGATCCGGGTGGTCGGAATCGGATGTCACCGTTGTTCGAACACGCCGTGGCGGGGGTGCTGACGTCGATGCGCGAGCTGACGTTGCTGTTCGCGCCGAACATCAACTCCTACAAGCGGTTCGCTCGAGGGCAGCTTCGCGCCGACCGCCGTGGCGTGGGGGCTCGACAATCGGACGTGCGCAGTCCGGGTCGTCGGTCAGGGTGCATCGATGCGCATGGAACTGCGCGTGCCGGGCGGTGACGTCAACCCCTACCTCGCGATCGCCGGAATGATCGCCGCAAGTCTCGATGGGATCGACCGAGGGCTCACCCTCGACGATCCGCTCGCCGGCAACGCCTACGAGGCGGAGGTCGAACACCTCCCAGCGACGCTTCGTGACGCCCTCGTGCTCTTCGAGGACTCAGCGCTGGCCCGGCGCGCCTTCGGTGACGACGTGGTCGATCACTATGCGAACAATGCCCGCGTCGAAGTCGACGCGTTCGATTCGGCGGTGACCGACTGGGAACGCCACCGGGGCTTCGAGCGGCTCTGACGTCGACCGCGTCGGCGCAGACCGTCGATGCGGCTCGTCAGCGCGAATCGTCGGTGCGGTCGGTGTTGGCGTTCGTGTCCTCGGCGAGCTTGGCGAGCTGCGCCTGTGCGGCGGCGAGCGACGCCTCGATCCGGTCGAGGGTCTCGTTGTACCGCTTCTGATCGACAGCGTCCTGTTCCCGGGTCACCGCGTTGATGAGCATCGAGGTGATTCCGGCGGTGATCACGGTGATCAGCGCAATCGACACGAGCATGACGACCGACGCGACGAAACGCCCGATGCCTGATGTCGGGGTGTTGTCGCCGTAGCCGACGGTCGTCACCGTTTGGAGGGTGAACCACACAGCCGCACTGAACGTCGGATAGTTGTCCGAATCGAACAGCCGCATCAAGAGCGCACCGACCAGCACGAGGATCACCATCGTGCTGATGATCGCTGCAGCTGCATATCGCACCGACGCCGGGTTTCTCTGAAAGCGAACGAAGGTACGCGTCAGGTAGCTCATGGCGTCATGATCGCCGTCTCATCCGATCGACGCAACGACCCGCACCGGTGTCACGTTCGGCAACGAACGTGCGGGCGCCCTCAGTCCAGCCAATCGAGGACCCGGAGCTGGATCAGATCCAGCAGCGAGTCACCGTCACCGGCGACGGTGGTGTCGAGCACGTCGGCGCTGCCGACGATTCGGTGGGCGAGCAGTTCCTTGGCGAGGTCACTGTCGCGCACCAGGTCGTCGAAGGGGTAGCCCGACACGCCTGCTGTGATCAGTGCGTCGTGATAGGTGCGCAGGAGTCGTTCCTCTTCGTCGCGGTGCTCTGCCGTGAGGGCGGTCGTGATGAAGTAGGCGACGTCGACCGCGGGGCGACCGATGGCCAGCGCCTGGAAGTCGAGCACCACGGTCTCGCCGCTCGGGCGGAACAGCACGTTGTCGAGCCGGAAGTCGCCGTGCAGCAGTGTCCACGGTTCGGCTGCGAGGGCAGCGCACAGCTCAGGGATCTGCTCCTGGATGGCGTCCAGGCGGTCCAGGACTCCGTCGCGGAGGCCCGGACCGAACCGTTCGACGAACTCGCTGCGGTTGCGGACGTAGCTGGCCTGGGCGACGCGAGGCACGGTGTCGACCGTCCAGATGTGCGGGTAGCTGTCGGTGAGGTCGCTGCGCATCCAGTTGGTTGCGTGGAACTGGGCGAGCACCTCGAGCGACGTGCGAGCGTCATCGAGCGATCCGCCGAGTTGCTGAGTTGGCGGCCGGGCGTCGGCGATGTCCTCGATCACGAGGACGTAGCGTCGCTTGCTCCTGCCGGAGATCTTGAGGAACTGGGAGATCAACCAGTTGATGCCGCCGACCGGGAGATGATCGAACAGAACGAGCAGCGGGCGTTGCATCCACGGCGCCGGATCCGGGTCCATTGCTCCGTAGAAGTACCGTGGCATCGGCACGCCGAGCGTGGATCGCAGCGTCTGGTAGACCACGATCTCGCGTTCGTAGGATCGCAACGCGTCACCGGCAGCGAAGTTCTCCGGCACCTGCGTCGGCACCTTCACGATCACCGACCGAGGCAACTCCCCGCCGGTGCCACCCTCGTCCGTGCCGGTGGGGCGATCCCAGGTGAGGTGGCAGCGGTGCACCTCGCCCATGAAGCCGACGTCGATGCCGATCTCCTGGCGCTGCACCTTGGTCACCGTCGCTCCGGTGGCGAGCGCCTCGGTGAACCACGCTGCTGTCAGCTCCTCGGCCCGTTGTGGAATGTGCGGCCGTTCCTTGGGCCGACGACGCCAGCGGCGTGTGAACTTCCCCATGATTCCCCCTGCCGGGAACCTACTGGACAGCTGCGGGGGGTCTGTCGACCGGCGAGATCGGTGCGATCAGTGCGATCGGTTGGATCGGCGTGGCTGGTGCTCTGGTGCGGCGATCGCTCGTCGGATCGGGCACCATGATCGGGCGGGTCGATCACCGAGACCGCCACGTCGACGGGGGTCGACACTTCACATGCAGCACGATCATCACGACCACGCCAGTCACTCGCCGAACAGCAGTGGGCCCGACGTATCCGACTCATCCGACGTATTCGACGCGCCGCGCAAGCCGAAACAGGAGCAGGAGGACGCGACCACCGACGTCACCGAAGTGGCGCCCGGAATCCTCAGGACGCAGTTGCCGATCAGCATGCCCGGGCTCGGACACGTCAACTGCTACGTGTTGGAGGACGAGCGTGGCATCGCCGTGGTCGATCCCGGTCTTCCCGGCCCGGAATCGTGGGATCACCTCGTCGATCGGATCGGCCGGGCCGGGTACCAGGTGTCCGACGTCCACACCGTGGTGGTCACCCATTCACATCCCGACCATTTCGGTGGGGCGATGCGGCTGCACCACGAAACCGGTGCGGACATCGTGACGCACGAGTCGTTTCGCACGATCTTCGACACGTCCGAGCTCGACGACCACGAGGACTCCGAATCGCTCGACGTCAACTCGCCCGACGACCGGGCCGCGGCGATGGAGCGATACTTCGCGAAGCCGTCACCGTGGGGTGGTCGTCGGGCCGGACCGTCGCCGGAGTTCATGGAACGGATGCGTACAGCCGGGTCGATGTTCACCACGCCTCGTCCCACCCAGCCGCTGGTCGACGGCCAGACGATCAAGTTGGCGCGGCGGAGTGGGTGGCGATGCACACGCCGGGCCACACCTACGATCATCTGTGTCTCTTCGACCCGGAGTTCGGGGTGGTGCTCACCGGCGACCACGTGTTGCCGACGATCACCCCGCACATCAGCGGGTTGACTCCGAATGCCGACCCGCTCGCGCTGTTCTTCGAGTCGTTGCATCGGATGAACGGGCTCGACGGCGTCTCGGTTGCGCTGCCGGCGCACGGGCATCCGTTCACCGATCTCGGCGGCCGCGCCGAGCACATCATCGAGCATCACGAGGATCGCCTCGACATCATCCGCAACGCCAGCCACGACCTGCCCGACGGCACCGTCGAGCAGTTCATGCGGGTGCTGTTCCGCGAGCGTTCGTGGGGCGAGATGGCCGAGAGCGAGACCTACGCACATCTCGAGCACCTCCGTGAGTTGGGCGAGATGCAGCGCTCCTTCGAGGAGGGCTTCGCCCGCTACGCCACCACCGGCTGACCCCGCTCGAGCGCCCACCCCGGTGCGGCGATGAGCGAAGTGGTCGCATGAGGTCCGTTCGCTCATCGCTCGACGGTGCGAGGAGGTGCGAGGAGGTGCGGGCGGGTGCGGGCGGGTGCGGGCGGGTGCCGACGTCGAGGATTTCGCCCCTAGCGTGGGAGCGGATTCGACAACACAGTGGAAGACGCGATGGAGCCGACTCGCATCGACCACACCCTGGCGACCGACGTGTCGCAACGTCACCGCCCGACCAGCCCGTTCCGGGTGGTGCTCACGGGAGGACCCGGTGGTGGCAAGACCACAGCAGCCGACCTGTTCCGGCGCGAGATCGGCAACAAGGTCATCGTGGTGCCCGAAGCGGCGACGCTGCTGTTCTCCGGCGGTTTCCCTCGACCCGATCGGTCGGCGGCGCAACGGAGCGCACAGTCGGCGATCTACCAGGTGCAACGAAGCCTCGAAGACATCCAGTCAGCGCAGTATCCCGACCGCATCCTGCTGTGCGATCGGGGGACGGTCGACGGTGGGGCCTACTGGCCCGACGGCGCGGCCGACTTCTTCGAATCCGTCGAGTCGAGCCAGTCAGACGAGTTGCGCCGCTACGACGCCGTGATCTTCTTCGAGACCGCGGCGCTCGGCGGCCATGGGTTCGAGAGCGAGAACCGGTACCGCACCGAGTCGCAACAGCAGGCGATCGATCTCGACGCGCGGCTGCGAGCGCTCTGGAGCCCGCATCCGCACTTCACGATCATCCCTCACGCGTCGTCGTTCTTCCGCAAGATGACCATCGGTCTCGGCATCCTCGAGAGCTTGATCGCGCAGCTCCCGACCCATCAACGCGCGACCGACCAACGCACGGTGGACGAGCCCACGCCCTGACCGTTGCTGCCCGCTGCTGGCCGGTCAGGATTCGGAGCGGGGATCTGGCGCTCGGAGTCGTCACCGGGCATGTCGGTCGGTGAAGATGACGCCGTCCCGTCGCCTGTCACACGAGGTTCGATCACCATGTCCATCGCCATCACCGACGACCATCGCTCGCTCGCCGAAACCGTCAGCAGCTTCGCCGAGAAGCGCGATCTGCGCGGCGCCGCGCGGCGAAGCTCGAGTCGCCCGACGACTCGCTGCCCGACTTCTGGAACGAGTTCGCGGAGCTCGGATGGCTCGGACTACACCTACCGGAAGACGTCGGCGGCTCCGGCTACGGCGTCGAGGAACTCGTGGTCGTGGTGGAGGAACTTGCTCGTGCCGTCGCTCCCGGCCCGTTCGTCCCGACGGTGATCGCCAGCGCCGTCATCGCAGCAGCCGGTGACGATGATCTGCGCGCCCGTCTGCTGCCCGGTCTCGCCGACGGCTCGACCGTCGCCGCGGTCGCCCTCGGCGGTGCGGTGACCCTCTCGGGTTCGACTGCGTCGGGCGATGCCGGAGCGGTGCTCGGCGCCGGATCGGCATCGCTGCTGCTCGTGCCGGCCGGCGACGACGTCGCGATCGTCGAGGTCGGCGACGGCGTCACAATCGACACGCCGCCGTCGCTCGACCCCACTCGTCGCAGTGCACGGGTGACGCTCGATGGCGCCACAGCCACCGTGATCAGTGGGGCTCGCCAGACGCTCGTCGACCTGGCCCGCGTCATTCTGGCCGCCGACGCCGTCGGTGTGGCACGTGAATGCACCGACATGGGTGCCGCCTACTCCAAGGAGCGCATCCAGTTCGGCCGTCCGATCGCCATGTACCAGGGCGTCAAGCATCACTGCGCCAACATGGCGGTGGCCACCGAGTTGGCGACGAGCGCCGTGTGGGATGCGGCGCGTGCCGCAGCGACCGGAGGCGATCAACTCAGCTACGCAGCGGCGTCAGCGGCCACCCTGGCCGCGCCGGCGGCCGATCTGTGCGCCAACCTGAACACACAGGTGCACGGTGGCATCGCCATCACGTGGGAGCACGACGCCCATCTGTACATGCGCCGGGCGACCACCCTGCTGCACTTTCTCGCTGCGGCCGAAGCGGCCGAACAGCTCACCGACCTCACCCGTCAGGGCGTCGTGCGTGAGAAGGCGATCGAATTGCCGCCCGAGGCCGAGCCGATTCGCGACGAGGT
>CAVQSV010000016.1:0-269132 GCA_963716095.1 Ilumatobacteraceae bacterium
CTTCCGGTACGGCTACCTTGTTACGACTTCACCCCAATCACCGACCCCACCTTCGACGGCTCCCTCTCTTGCGAGTTGGGCCACCGGCTTCGGGTGTTGCCGACTTTCGTGGTGTGACGGGCGGTGTGTACAAGGCCCGGGAACGTATTCACCCTGGCGTGCTGATCCAGGATTACTAGCAACTCCGGCTTCATGGAGTCGAGTTGCAGACTCCAATCCGAACTGAGACCGGCTTTGTGGGATTCGCTCACCCTCGCGGGATTGCAGCCCTCTGTACCGGCCATTGTAGCGTGTTTGCAGCCCTGGGCATAAGGGGCATGATGACTTGACGTCATCCCCACCTTCCTCCGAGTTGACCCCGGCAGTCTCCTACGAGTCCCCACCATTACGTGCTGGCAACATAGGATAAGGGTTGCGCTCGTTGCGGGACTTAACCCAACATCTCACGACACGAGCTGACGACAGCCATGCACCACCTGTGTACCGCCCCGAAGGACACCCTATCTCTAGAGCTTTTCGGTACATGTCAAACCCAGGTAAGGTTCTTCGCGTTGCATCGAATTAAGCAACACGCTCCGCTGCTTGTGCGGGCCCCCGTCAATTCCTTTGAGTTTTAGTCTTGCGACCGTACTCCCCAGGCGGGGCACTTAATGCGTTAGCGACGGCGCGGATCTCGTTGGTTGAGACCCACACCTAGTGCCCAACGTTTACGGCATGGACTACCAGGGTATCTAATCCTGTTTGCTACCCATGCTTTCGCTCCTCAGCGTCAGTTACGGCCCAGAGCGGCGCCTTCGCCGCTGGTGTTCCTCATGATATCTGCGCATTTCACCGCTACACCATGAATTCCCCGCTCCCCTACCGTACTCTAGTCATAGCAGTATCGGGTGGCCTCTCTGGGTTGAGCCCAGAGTTTTCACACCCGACTTACCAAACCGCCTACGAGCTCTTTACGCCCAATAAATCCGGATAACGCTTGGTGCCTACGTGTCACCGCGGCTGCTGGCACGTAGTTGGCCGCACCTTCTTCTGTAGGTACCGTCATTTTCTTCCCTACTGAAAGCGGTTTACAACCCTAGGGCCTTCTTCCCGCACGCGGCGTTGCTGCATCAGGCTTGCGCCCATTGTGCAAGATTCCCCACTGCTGCCTCCCGTAGGAGTCTGGACCGTGTCTCAGTTCCAGTGTGGCTGATCATCCTCTCAGACCAGCTACCCGTCGATGCCTTGGTGAGCCGTTACCTCTCCAACTAGCTGATAGGCCGCGAGACCCTCCCAATCCGATAAATCTTTCATCACTCCGCCATGAAGCGGTGTGATGGCATCCGGTATTAGCAGTCGTTTCCAACTGTTATTCCAGAGATCGGGGCAGGTTTCTCACGTGTTACGCACCCGTTCGCCACTAGGTCTTCCGGAGCAAGCTCCATGGACCTCGTTCGACTTGCATGTGTTAAGCACGCCGCCAGCGTTCATCCTGAGCCAGGATCAAACTCTCCAACAAAAACGTGTCCGACTCTCCCCTCCACCGAAGTGGGTGTTCGAGCCGGCAACGATAGTCAGCGAGCGCACCGTCCGAGTCGGGAAAGACTCGTGTGGACGATACGTCCTTGCTGTGTGGCCATCTCACTGTACAAACCGTGAGACAGCCGATAACCATGGTTGCTGCCGCCAGGGTAGGCGACAGCAGAAATTGACAGACAGTTCCGTGTCCACCCCGAAAGGTGGGCGCGTACTGCCCGCACTGGCGTTCTGTCTTCTCTTCCGTTTTCAAGGAGCCGAAGCTCAGGCACGCACCATGACCAGGAATTGCCTTGCGGGTATCCGATGGTCGGCGTTGGTGCCGAGTGGCCTTTCCGGAGGAGTTGATCCTTCCGTGAGGCGGAGTTAAAAGATAGCACGCCCGTAGTGCTTTGCAACACGCCTCACGAAAATATTTCGGCGAGGTGGTGCGACTTCTTGCCCTTGCGCAACAGGAGGTACCTGCCGTGCACCAGTTTCTGGTCACTGAGCAGGGAGTTCTCGTCGAGTTGGCTCCCGTTCGCGTAGAACGAGCGCTGTGCGAGCGAGCGCCTGGCATCGCCGTTCGACGACGCCAGCCCCGCACCGACGAAGATGGCGATCGGGTCGGCGAGATCCGCTGCGCTCAGGCGTGATGTCGGGATCTCCGCCGCCAGCGTTGCGAAGGCTTCCTCCGACGCACCGGTGGGGTCGCCGGCAAAGAGCAACTCGGCTGCCTCGGCAGCGGCCACTGCGGCGGGCGCTCCGTGCACCAGTGCGGTCATCTCGTCGGCGAGCGCGCGTTGACCGAAACGCAGGTGCGGCGCCTCGCGATGCTCGGTCACGATCGCCTGGATCTGTTCGATCGGCTGCAGCGAGAAGGTGAGCAACTGCGACTCGACAGCGTCGTCGGGGGTCTGCATCCAGTGCTGGCGGAACTGATACGGGCTGGTCTTGGCTGCATCGAGCCACACACGCGCTCCGGTGGTCTTGCCCAACTTGCTGCCATCGGCTGCAGTCAGCAGTGGCCACGAGAAGGCGTGCACGTGTTCGCTGCGCTTGCGCCGGATGAGATCGACGCCGGCGATGATGTTGCCCCACTGATCTGATCCACCGATCTGGATGGTGCAGCCGAGGTGATCGTGCAGCCACAGGTAGTCGTTCGCCTGGAGCAGCATGTAGCTGAACTCGGTGAAGGAGATCCCGTGTTCTGAGTTCACACGCAGTTTGATGCTCTCGCGCGCCAGCATCTGGTTCACGGTGACGTGTTTGCCGATGTCACGCAGGAATTCGAGCACCGTGATCGGCTGGGTCCAGTCGCGGTTGTCGACCAGTTGTCCCCGTCCATTCTCGATGTCGACGATGCGGGCGAGTTGCCCTTTGATCGCGGCCACATTGTGGTCGAGCGTCTCGTCGTCGAGCAGGTTCCGTTCGTCGGAGCGGCCGCTCGGGTCGCCGACCATGCCGGTCGCTCCTCCGGCGAGAGCGATCGGCCGGTGGCCGGCGTCCTGGAAGCGCCGCAGCATGATCAGCCCGATCAGGTTGCCCACGTGCAAGCTGTCGGCGGTCGGATCGCAGCCGTAGTAGATCGCCACGGATCCGTCACCGACGGATGCGCGAAGCGCCTCGCGATCGGTCGAGTCGTGGATGAGGTTTCGAGCCTCGAGATCAGCGATGAGATCAGTGCCAGCCATACGGGCGTCAAGGGTACTGTCGCCTCGTGCCTCGAACCGGTGACGATTCCCTTCCGTCCAGTGACGCCGAACTCGTGGAGCACTTCTCGGCGTTCGCTCGCAGCGCCCACCCACGCGCCCCGCTCTACACCGCTCTGTCGAACCAGGTTGCTCGCGATCCGTCGCTCTACCGGCTGCTCGACCATGCGCCGGTGCAGCAGCGTCTGCCGGTGCTGCTGTTCGCGTCGGTGCACGCGCTGCTCCTGGAAGAGCCCGGCCACGAACTCGCTCAGTGGTATCCGAACCTCACGGTCGATCACCGCTCGCCATCCGATCGGGCACTGCCAGGCGTGTTCGCTCGGTTCGTTGCCGACCACCGGGCGCCGCTCGAGCACCTCGTTGCGACCCGCACGACGCAGACCAACGAAGTCGGTCGATGTGCCCTCTTCCTCCCCGCGCTCGGGCTGGTCGCCGACGAGGTCGGGCCGATCGGGCATCTCGACGTCGGCGCCAGCGGGGGGCTCAACCTGCTCCTCGACCAGTACGAGTACCACTACCGAGACGAGGGTGGAACCATGACGACCGTCGGCGGTGACTCACCCGTCGTCATCACCTGCGACATCCGCGGCGACGTACCGATCCCGACGACGCTCCCGACCATCGCTCGCCGCTGTGGGGTCGACCGAAACCCGATCGATGTCACCGACTCGACCGAGGCCCACTGGCTGGAGGCCTGCGTGTGGCCCGATCAGGCCGACCGCTTCCACCGGCTGGTGCAGGCGATCGGACTCGCACAACAGCAACCGCCGGAACTGCTGGCCGGCGACGCGGTCATGTCGCTGGCGCCGGCGATCGAGCGGATCGGCGCCGATGCTCATCCGGTCGTGACCAATTCGTGGGTGCTCAACTACCTGACCTCCGAGGCTCGCGTGGCGTATCTGGCCGAACTGGAACACATCGGCGCCGAACGCGATCTGTCGTGGGTGTACGCCGAGGCCCCGGCGCTGATCCCCGAGCTCCCGAACGAGCCCGACCCCGTCGACGCGCACCGCACCGTGCTGTCGATGGCGACGTGGCGCAACGGAGAGCGCACGGTCAGGCATCTTGCGACGTGTCATCCCCACGGCTTCTGGATGCACTGGCGCTGATCCTGGTCGCTCGACTGCGTCGGTGTGTGCAGACATGTCGTCGGGGTCGTTCGGCGCTCACCACGACCACCCCGAGAACGGACCGGAGATCATGTAGGTACGGCCGAGCGGCCAGGCGATCCCACCGTCGACCAGCTCGTCGAACGTCCTGGGTGTGGGCGCCCGCTGCGAGTTGACGATGAAGCGCGTGCCCGTTGGATCGAACGCAGCACCGGTCACCTCGGAGCGATCGTGGCCGACGAATCGAAGAAACGGGTCGGCGTGGCCGTCCGGGGTGATCAACACGACCTCCAAGTTGTCCCCGTCCTCACAGACGAAGAGGTTGCCCGTCTCGTCCTGGACGGCGAGGTTGTCCGGCCCCCCGATCGGCGGGCCTTCCCAGTAGAGCGTCAGACGGGAGTGCGCCAGATCCAGGCGGGAGATCCGCCCGTCGCCCTTGGTGGCCAGGTAGAGGATGTCGCCGTCGAGTGCAATCCCTTCGCAACCGGGCAACTCTTTGGCGCCGGGGGCGTCGTAGCGCTGTCCTCGGCCCACCCCGCTCACCGATCCCTCCGACGGGAATCCAGCTCGTCGATCCATCCTCCCTGGAGACGGCGAGCGCGTCCAGGTCACCCTCTGACAGATCGCCCCAGGTCCGGGGCCGGAATCGATACAGCAGACCGTCGGGCTCGTCCTCGCTCAGGTAGAACACCCGTCGCGTCTCGTCGGCGACCACCATCTCGTGGCGGAACAGGCCCATTGCCGGATGCGGCCGGGCGGGTTCCCGCCCGAGCGGATCGCACTCCCAGACCTGGCCGGCCATGATCTCCTCACACGACAACCACGTGCCCCACGGGGTCGCACCCCCGGCGCAGTTCATCGTGGTTCCCTCGAGCACGCTGTAGGCATCCACGACGCGGCCATCGGTATCGAAACGAAGTGCTCCGGCACCACCGGTGCCATCCAGATACCCCTCGCTGTTGTTCACGTAGACCCAGCCGCCATCGTCGAGGGCAAAACAGGCTCCACCATCGGGGAACGGGTGCCAGCGATACGAGGTACCCGGCACCGTCTCCCCACCGACCGCCACGAGCTCGGAGACGAATCCCGCCGGCAGCAGGAGCCCGTTCTCGTCCGGGGATGCGGCCAGCGGGCCGTAACGCGTCACGCCCGCTCGCCCGTCCGTCGGGATCGTTGCGTCAGGTGTCGTCGTCACGTCCGGTCGGTCATCCGTCGTCGGGCTGCTGTCGATCCGCGCCGTCGGGCCGTCGTCGCCGCAGGCGACAGCGACGGCCTCGACCGCGGCGACCATCCCCGCCGTTGCCGTGACACGCAGGAAGCTACGACGGTCCACCGGTCAGTCCCCCTCGCCCTGCTCGTTCCCGGACTCCCAATTCGCCAGCTCGACTCGCACCGCGTCAGCTCGACGGGTCAGGAAGTCCTTGCGGTCGGCCAGCGCGTCCTCGAACTGGGCCATCGTGACCGACTCGCGAGAGCCGGTCAAGCCGTCTGCTCGAACCAGGTCGGCGAGCAGATCGGCGCGCGCGATGAGCGCCTGCACGTCCCAGATCTCGTCGAGCACCCACTCGATGCGCTCCACCAACTCGTCCCGGAACGTCGGGGCCTCCCACAGTCGTGCAGCGATCGTGGCGTGTTGTTTGGGCGCGACGAGAACCAGCGTCGAGGGATCGATGTCGTCGTTCGATCCTCCACGGAGTCCGAAGGCGAGATCCGCGCCATGGGGGATGAACACGAAACGGTCGGTCTCGGGGTCGTGATAGCTGTAGAAGTTGTTCGGCCACGGATTGCCGGCCGGCCGAACAGGTGGCGGGAGCCGACCCGGGGCGGTGACGTCGTACACGCAGCCATCCCAATGAGCCGTCAACGCCTCCACCGCCCAGTAGGTCAGCAATTCGTCGACATCGACGAGCTCCTCGATCGCATCACGGAACTCCTCGTCGGATGCCGTGGCGACCACCTCGGCCACAGCGTCCAGGTCGCTGGTGTCGTTGCGATCTTCGTTGGTACGCAATTCGAGCACGGTGTCCGTGGCATTCCCCGATGGCTCGTAGAGGTTGCCGGTGGGGTCGTCGAAGTACTGCGAGAGCCACCGCTCGTCGTAGGTCTCCCGCATCACATAGAGCCCCAGGTGCTCCCCGTTCAGATGCACGCGGGCCAGGGCGGTCCGAGCGGCAGGGATCCCGGCGCTTCGATACAACTCGTACACGAGCTGCTCGGCCACGAAGCTGTGGTCCCAGGTGGCGTTTCCGAGCGTGAATCGATCGACGTCGAACAACTCCAGCCCGTCCACGAACTCGTCGGTCTCGATGCTGAATCCGGGCTTTGCATCCAGCTCCTGGAACTGCGAACTCCCCTGCTTGAGCCGTACGCCGGCTCGATCGGCCGTCACACCATCGACCGTGAGATCGACGGGAACCCGATCGTCCGTGGGGGGATCGAGCATTTCGAGATCATCGTCGCTGATCTCCATCGCAACGTCGTGCACGATCGTCTGGTCGAACAGCACCTCTGGCAGCTCGGAGCTCGACGACTCCGAGGCCACCGGCGACGCACGGTCATCACCGCAGGAGACGGCCATCAGACCGACCATCGCGACGACCGCCAGGTGGCAACGGGACGCGGTCACGAGCCCTCCTCCTCGGGCGGTTGACGCCGCCCACCGGCGCCGGAGGAGCCACCTCGCGACACCGGCCGATCGGTGCGAAACCGCACGTCGACATGCGTACGACCTCGTGCGTAGTCGATTTCGAGCACCCGCATCTTGGTCACCTCGTAGCCGAGCCGGTGCTCGAGCTCGGCCGGCAACGACTCCAGTGAGGTCGGGACATGCTCGAGGAGCACCAGGTGTCGCTCGGCATGAGGCAGGACTCGCGGATGGTCGGCGACGAACATCACGGCCAGCAACACGATGTTCAGCGTGATCGTGACGTTCCATTGGTCACCGACAGCCAGCCCGTTGACCAGGCCGATGACGAGAGCGACGAAGTAGTAGCCGATCTCCTCTTGGCTCGCGACCGTCGACCGAAGTCGGATCACCGACAGCAATGCGAAGAGTCCGATGCCGAATCCGACGCTGATCGAGGTCGTGGAGGTGAACGACGACACGGCAAAGAGCCCGACATTGATCCCGATGAGCCCGAGCGTGAGGTCACGGCGCTGGTGGCGCCGGAAGTACAGCGCATAGGTCAGCACCGAGATGGCGACGAGGTCGATCGCGAGACCGGCCAAGAACTCCTCGTAGTCCATCGTCACGGACAACTCACCTCATCGAATCGGACGAGCCTGCTACTGCCACCGTAAGTCCGCTGCGACGAACCCCTTAGGGGCAATGGTCACCTCGACCCGACCGGCTCGACGCTTCTGGATCCACTCCTCCAGCGATGAGCGAGCACACCACATCTGCGGGATTCGCTCATCGCTCGGGGGTGCGGAAGCGCCAGGGACGATCGAGCGCCTTGCTGATGCCGACCCGAGGACCGACAACCGGGTCGCTCGGCGGTCGAGTGCCGTCGTCGAACACCCCGATCGACGCAGCAGGGCCGGTCAGATCGAGGCCGTTCATCGACAGGCCGATGCCGAGCGCGGCGCAGAGCTTGCCGGGCCCATCGGCCAACTGGCGATCGGGCCGGCCGGGGCGCCGTTCGCGGCATCGCGTCGATGCCGGCAACCGGCTCGATCGCCCGGATCAGCACCGCCTGGCCGTCGCCGACCCCGCCGGTCACGATGTTGGCGCAGCAATGGATCCCGTAGCTGAGATACACATAGAGGTGCCCCGCCGGACCGAACATCGGCTCGTTCCGCTTCGTCGGACCGTTGAACGAGTGACTCGCCGGGTCGTCAGCGGTGTAGGCCTCGGTCTCGATGATGCGACCGGAGGCGTGGTCGTCGTCGCCGCCGACCACGAGGAGCTTGCCCAGCAGATCCACAGCGACCTCGGGCGCATCGCGGGCGAACCAGCGACGTGCCAGCAGCGTTGACGACATGCCGGCTGGCACGACTCGGTTCGGCTGACTCAGCGGCTCAGCCGGGCCTCGTCGGCAGCGAGCATCGATCGGTACGCCTCGAGCTGCAACGGCAACGCTTCCGGGCCCGCCGCGCCACGCGAACGTGCGCATCCTGACGCCGACACCCGGCCCGACCAGGGCAGCAGCATCCGGACCGAGTCGCGGGTCGGCGGCAACCAGGTCTCGCAACGCCCCCTCCCCTGCCAGAGTCGCCCGGACATGGGCGCCGACGATGGCGTGCGCATCACGGAACGGCGTGCCCGCTCGGACCAGGTACTCGGCGAGATCGGTGGCCGCCGTGGTCTCCTCGTCTGCGGCGGCCTGCATCGCTTCGGGGACGAAGGTGGCGGTGGCGATCATCCCGGTCAGCGCGGCGACGGCCAGACTGACCTGTTCGACCGAGTCGAAGAGCGGCTCCTTGTCCTCCTGCAGATCACGGTTGTAGGCGAGCGGCAACCCCTTCAGCGTGGCGAGCAGCCCCGTCAGGTTCCCGATGAGGCGACCGCTCTTGCCCCGGGCCAGTTCAGCGATGTCGGGGTTCTTCTTCTGCGGCAGCATCGACGACCCGGTGGCGTAACCGTCGTCGAGCTTCGCGAATCCGAATTCCCCTGACGTCCACAGGACCCACTCCTCGCCGATCCGTGAGAGGTGGATCCCGATCAGCGCGAGGTCGAACACTGCCTCGGCCACGAAGTCGCGGTCGCTCACGGCGTCCAGGCTGTTGTCGAACGTCGCAGCAAAGCCCAGGTCAGCGGCGTTGCCGACCGGGTCGATCGGCAACGACGACCCGGCCAGAGCGCCGGCACCGAGCGGCGACACGTCGAGGCGGTCGATCGTGGCGAGCAGACGGTCGACGTCACGGGCGAACGCCCAACCATGAGCGAGGAGATGATGCGCCAAGAGCACGGGCTGTGCACGCTGGAGGTGGGTGTAGCCCGGGAGATAGGTGTCGCCCGCATCGAGCGCCCGTTCGAGCAGCACCTGCTGCATCGCGTGCAACGCACGCGCCACGTCGAGCAGTTCCCGCTTGCACCACAGCCGCAGATCGGTGGCGACCTGATCGTTGCGGCTCCGCGCCGTGTGGAGCTTGCCACCAGCCGGACCGGCGAGCTCGGTGACCCGACGCTCCACGGCGGTGTGGATGTCCTCGTCGCTCTCGACGAAGACGAATTCACCCGAGTCCATCTCGACAGCCACCTGGTCGAGCGCACCAAGAACGGCATCACGCTCGACGTCGGTCAGGAGACCGACTCGCTCGAGGCCTCGGACATGCGCCTTCGACCCGGCGACGTCATCGCGCCACATCGTCCGGTCGAACGGAAGGCTGACCGTGTAGGCCATCAGCGCCTCGGCAGGGCCGCCGGCGAAACGACCGTGCCACAGCGTCTTCGCCTCGTCGGCCGATTCGTGAGCAGTGGGTTCGGTCATGTCAGTCGAGTCCTGCGAGGTCGCGGAGGTGGGCGGCGAGCATTGAACCATCGGTTGCGGCGGCAACACACATCAAGGTGTCGTCGCCCGCGACCGTACCCAGCAACCCCTCGACGCGGCTGCGGTCGAGCGCCGAGGCGACCACGTGGGCACACCCCGGCGGTGTCCGCAGCATCACGATGTTGCCCGAGCAGGCCACCTCGGCAACCCACTCACCCATCACCCGGCGAAGCTGATCGAGCGGAGCGAGCCGATCGGGAGCGAACTCGGGAATGGCGTACACGGTGTTCCCGCTCGGGACACGGACCTTGATCGCCCCGATGTCGTCGAGGTCGCGCGACACGGTTGCCTGCGTTGCCTCGATGCCATGTTCGCCAAGCAGTTCGATGAGCTGCGGTTGGCTGGTCACCTCGTGGTCGCCGATGATGCGGGTGATCGTGGCTTGGCGTTGCACCTTGCTCATGACCCGGTCCCGTCGGTCGAGGTGGCCGTGAGTGCGAGCGTCCGGCACCCGAGCAGGAACGCCAGCGCGCCTCGGGCTGCGTGCATGCGGTTGTGGGCTTGCTGGAAGACCACCGATTGCGGCCCGTCGATCACATCAGCGGCCACTTCGATGCCGCGATACGCCGGCAGGCAGTGCATGAACACCGCACCGGGATCGGCGAGCGCCATCATCGCCGCGTCGACGGTGTAGCCCTCGAACTGCTGCATTCGCTGCTGCTTCTCGGCCTCCTGTCCCATCGACACCCAGGTGTCGGTGTGAACGGCGTGAGCGCCCACGACGGCGTCGGCCGGACGGTGCGACTGCTCGACCGACGGCGCTCCGAGCAGGCCAAACCGTTCGAGTTCCGCCGGCGGCGCCTCGAAACCGTGCGGGCAGGCGAAACGAACGTGCATGCCCAGCATCGCCGAGATCTCGGCGAGCGATCGTGCGACGTTGTTGAAGTCGCCGACGTAGGCAACGGTCTTGCCGTCGAGATCGCCGAGGCACTGCTGCATCGTCAACGCATCGGCAAACGCCTGCAACGGATGCGACTGGTCGGAGAGCATGTTGATCACCGGGACGTCGGCGACCGCGGCCATTCGGCTGACGGTGAGGTGGTCGAACACGCGGGCCGCAATCAGCGCGTGGTAGCCCTCCATCACCCTGGCGACGTCCTCGACCGGCTCCCGTGTGTCGAATCCGACCTCCTCGCCGCGGGTGTACACCGGGTGGCCGCCGAGCTGGCTGACCGCCATCTCCATCGAGTGGCGCGTGCGATTCGAGGGCTTCTCGAAGATCAGGGCCGCGCCCTGGCCGGCAAGTGGTCGACCCAGCGACTCGATCGGCGCCTCGGCCAGGGCAAGGATCTCGCGTACCTCGCCGGAACTGAAGTCGGTGATGTCGAGCAGGTGTCGAGTGGCGGTGGTCACGATTCGTCTCCGTCCTCGCCCAGTGCTGCCCCGAGCGACGCAGCGATCATCGCGACCGCCTCGTCGATCTCGTCGTCGGTGACGGTGATCGGTGGGACCAGCCTGATCGTCGAGGGGGTCACTGCGTTCACGATCAGCCCCAGCCCGAGCAGGTCGGTGTAGATCTCCCTGGCGTCGATGCCGTCGGCCAGTTCGACGCCGAGCATCAGGCCACGTCCACGAACGTCGACGACGCCCGGCACGACCCGGAGCGCGTCGACGATGCGCCGACCCTGCTGTTGCGCCACCGCGGGCGCGTCGATGCGCTGCATCTCGTCGATCACCGCATTGACCGCTGCGGTCGCGATCGCCGTTCCCGAGTAGGTGCTGCCGTGATCGCCCGGCTGGAACACCGCCGCCACATCGGCGCGAGCCCAACATGCGCCGACCGGCATGCCGTTGCCCATCGCCTTGGCGAGCGTGACCACGTCGGGGCTGACGCCCGCGTGCTCGAAGCCGAACCACGTTCCTGTTCGTGCAAATCCGGTCTGGATCTCGTCGACCATCATCAACGCGCCGGTCTCGTCGCACAGGTCACGGATGCCCTGGAGGTACTCCGCACTGGCCGGATGGATGCCACCTTCGCCCTGGATCGGCTCGATCAGGACTGCCGCGACGGTGCCGTCGACGGCCTGGCGCATCGCGTCGAGGTCACCCCAGGGAACATGGCGGAATCCGTCGGGCATCGGAGCGAACGGTTCGTGCTTCGCCGGCTGCCCGGTGGCCGCGAGCGTCGCCAGGGTTCGTCCGTGGAAGCTTCCGAGCGCACTGACGATGGTGTGGCGTCCACGACCTCCGTGCTTGCGGGCCAGTTTGATGGCGCACTCGTTCGACTCGGCACCCGAATTGGTGAAGAAGATCTGGCCACGGTGACCAGTGGCCTCGAGCAGCAGCTCGTTCACCTTGACCGCTGCCTCGGTGGCCACCGGGTTGGCGAAGAAGTTCGACACGTGCAGGAGCCGTTCGAGCTGGTCGCCGACCGCTTCGGCCACGACCGGGTTCGAGTGTCCGAGCGACACGACCGCGATGCCCGCCAAGAAGTCGAGATAGCGCTTGCCGTTCGAGTCCCAGAGCTCGGTGCCCTTTCCCCGCTCGAACATGATCGCCGGCGGCCCGAAGACCGGCATGAACGGGCAGTTGGCCATGGGTGCGTGGTCGAAGGCATGTGATGCCCCCGTGGTCATTCCGGTACTCATTCGGGTGCTGCTTCCTGGGTGAGGGTGGTCGGGTCGACACGATGGTGCATCACCATCGTGCCGATGCCGGCATCGGTGAAGATCTCGAGCAGCAGGACGTGGGCGATCCGACCGTCGAGGATGTGCGCGCGGTGTACACCGTTGCGCACCGCGTGGGTACAACTCGCGACTTTCGGGATCATGCCGCCGGCAATCGTGCCGTCGGCAACGAGTTGATCGAGTTCGTCGGCGGTCACTTGACGAATCAGACTGGCGGCGTCGGCGACGTCGCGACGCAGTCCCTCGATGTCGGTGAGATACACCAGCTTCTCGGCGCCGATCGCCTCGGCGATCGCACCTGCGACGGTGTCGGCATTGATGTTGTAGGCCTGACCGGTTTCGTCGCTGCCGATCGTGGCGATCACCGGAATGAACTCGTCGTCGATCAGGCCGTGGATGACCTCGGGGTTGATCGCAGTGACGTCGCCGACGAATCCGAGCTTCTCGCTACGGGCAGTCGCCCGAATGAGGCCGGCATCGACGCCGCTGATGCCGACGGCGAAGTTCCCGTGGACGTTGATCGCCGCGACGAGCTGTGGGTTCACTTGGCCCTTGAGCACCATGCGGGCGATGTCGACCGTCTCGGCGTCGGTGACGCGCAGCCCGTCGACGAATTCCGGCTCCTTGCCCAGCCGTGCCATCAACTCGGAGATCTGGGGACCGCCACCGTGCACCACGATCGGACGCATGCCGACGAGGCGCATCAACACGATGTCCTCGGCGAACAGCGTGAGCGCATCGTGGTCGGAGGTTCCCGCCAGGGCGTTGCCGCCGTACTTCACGACCACGGTCTTGCCGGCGAACCGACGGATGTACGGCAGCGCCTCGACGAGGACCGATGCCTTCAGCGAGGCTGGGGTGTTGGCGCCGTTGTTCTCAGGTGTCGTCATGGTGCGAGTCCGATCGTTGCCAGCCCGGCGGTTTCGTCGAGGCCCAGGGCCACGTTCGCCGCTTGCACCGCACCACCCGACGCACCCTTGGTGAGGTTGTCGATGGCGCACATGCTGATCACCGTGTTGGTCCGCTCGTCGTAGCGGGCCGAGACATGTGCCGCGTTGGATCCGAGCACCGACTTCGTTGCGGGCGGGGCCTCGAGGACGGCGACGAATGGTTCGTCGGCGTAGAACGATCGGAGTGCGTCGGTGACCGCTGCGTCGGTGCACCCCGGGGTGCCGGCTGCAGCACACGTCGCAAGCAGCCCCCGGCTCATCGGCACCAGGTGCGGGGTGAAGATCAGCTGCGCCCCGATCTCCTGTTCCATCTCGGGCGTGTGGCGGTGCGCCAGCAGGCCGTACGGAATGGCGTTGGAGTCGATGTTGGTGAACACGTTCGTGTCGGTCGGCGCCCTCCCGGCACCGGTGATGCCCGTGAGCGTGTTGACGACGATGCCGGTCGTTTCGATCAGACCGGCATCGACCAGCGGACGAAGTGCCAATGTCGCCGCGGTCACGTGGCAGCCGGGGGTGGCGACGAGGTCCGCCCCCTGCAGATCAGCCCGATGCAGTTCGGGCAGGCCGAACACCGCCTGCTCGAGGAGGTCGAGCTGGGTGTGCTCGAAGCCGTAGAACGTCGGATACGCGGCCGGGTCCTTCAGATCGGAAGGCGGCGGACAAGTCGACCACGCAACCCACCTTGCCCACCAGCGACGGCGCGAGTTCCATCGATGCACCGTGCGGCAAGCCGAGGAACACGAGGTCGAGGCCGTCGACCGCCCCTGCATCGAACTCCGAGAACACCAGGTCGGGATAGGCCACCGCGAGCGATGGATACAGCTCTGCAGCTCGCTTGCCCGCCATCGAATCGCCGGTGGCGACCTGCAGGTCGAACCGAGGATGCTGTGCTGCAATCCGCAGCAGTTCGGCACCGGTGAATCCCGACGCCCCAACGATGCCAACTGTGATCCCGACCTCGGCCATTGCATGACCATACACGACTGCGCATGTTCATCCACTACATGTTGTTCGGCGATGAGTCTCCGCGACGGCAGGTGGCGTGGAAACTCATCGCTGCCGGTTGCTGGCAGACTGAGATCGATGATTCCCGGGACGCCGCCGACGAAGGGGCGCCTCTTGGTGGCGACGCCACCGCTGGAGGACGCCAACTTCGACCGAACCGTCATCTTCATGCTCGAGCACCACGACGAGGGAGCGATCGGTGTCGTGATCAATCGGCCGAGTTACGAGGCGCTCGACGAGCCACTCGATCGGTGGATCGAGCTGCAGTCGATTCCATCGTCGGTGTTCACCGGCGGCCCCGTCGAGGAGTCCGCGCTGATCGCGCTCGCCGAGACCAAACAGCCGATGGGCGACGATGGCGACTACCTCTCCCCCATCGCCGGCACCATCGCGTCGGCCGACCTCACCGCCGACCCTGCACTCGTTGCAGCGGAAGTGCGCGGAGTGCGGGTGTTCCGCGGCTACGCCGGATGGGGTCCGGGACAACTCGAGGGTGAGATCGAGGCGGGCGCATGGCTGGTGCTCGACTCCGAACCCGGCGACGTGTTCTCCGACGATCCCGACGAACTGTGGCGCACCGTCCTGCGCCGCCAACCGGGACGGCTCGCCTGGCTCGCCGACGCCCCGGACGACCTCAGCGCGAACTGACCCGCTCCTCGTCCGGGCGACATGCTGGACTGTGCTGGCGATGTTCACGTTTCGACGTCTCACGCGCGACGACTTCGATCTGCTCGCGCGATGGCTCGCCGAGCCGCACGTCCACGAATGGTGGGACCACGAACTTCACGCCCGAAGCACTCGACAGCGAGTTCGGGCCGACCGCCGACGGCGACGAGCCTGCCGAGGACTACGTCGCCCTGCTCGACGGCGAACCGGTCGGCCTCGTGCAGTACTGCCACTTCGTCGACTATCCCGAGTACGTCGAGGAGATGGACGACGTCTACCCGGTCGGCGACGGCGCCGTCTCGATCGACTACCTGATCGGCGACCCCAACCGCGTGGCCCGAGGGGTCGGGACCGCGATGATCGTGGCGTTCGTCGAGCGAATCTGGACCGCCGACGAACGCGCCACCCATGTCGTCGTTCCGGTGAACTCCGCCAACGAACGATCGTGGCGCGCACTCCTCGGTGCCGGTTTCCTGCTCGTCGCGCAGGGTGACCTCGAGCCGGACAGCCCTCGCCACGATCCGATGCACGAAATCCTTCGAATCGATCGTCCCGGTGAACCCGCCGGTCCCACGGCGTCGTAGCGTCGCCGCAATGGCCGACGACACACCCGACCGCACCGCCGATTCGGCCCCTGATTGGGTCCGCCCGATCGTGCACTGGGAGATCCACGCCCGAGACCCCGAGCTCCAGCGGGCCTTCTACGGCGGGCTGTTCAACTGGCCGATCGGCGACGGGCCGATCATGAACATCCCGAGCGGCCTCGGCGGCCCCGAGCCGGGCCCCGCAGGCCACATGACTCAGCGAGACCGCCCAGGCTTCGCGCTCTACATCCAGGTCCGCGACCTCGACGAGTCACTGACGATGGTGCCCGAACTCGGCGGAGCCGTCGTGTCGCAGCCCTTCGATGTCCCTGGCGGCCCGACGATCGCTGCGATCGAGGACCCGGAAGGCAATTCCCTCGTCCTCGTCCAGCAGTGACATCGCTCCACGAGCGCGGATGTCCTCAGTCGATGCCCTCGAAGCGCTCGACGTGAACGCTGTCGGCGTCGATCAGCGCATCGAGGCCGGCACCGACGACTGACTCGTCGAGCGCCACACGCCCGGCAGCTGCGGCCTCTGCGCTCGCCCACACCTGCAGGATCAGCCAGCGCCCCTCACCGTTGCGGCCGGTCGTCCTGCGAAGAAGTCCGGGTTGCTGGTATGCGACCTCGGTCTGGACCCGAGCGTCGAGCGCCGTGAAAGCGGCCACGTCGACCCCGCTCGCGAGACGGAACGTCAGGATCTCGATCACGGCTGCACCGTAGCCGTGCGCATCAGCGGTGCGCATCGAACGGCACACTTCGAAACACCGTCGACCCGAAGCCGCCGAACCACGTACGGTCAGCGCATGGACGACTGGTGGTTGCGGGCGCTTCGCGACGTGTTCGACGGTCGCCGGGTCGTGCTCGCCGGCGACGTTCCGGCCGTGTGGACCGAACACGTCGGGCTGCTGCAGGCAGCGGGTGCATCCGACTTGATGGTCGTGGCCACCTCGGGCCATGGGACCGGTGCGGTCCCGGATCTGCCCACCGTCGTGGTCGAACCTCCTGACGGACTGACCTTCCTCCAGCGGATCCACTTCGGAACCGCTGCCCTCCAAGACCCGCCGCACCACGTGCTCGCGGCCCTCGATGCGTTCGACCCTCGGGGTGAGGCACTCGTCGTCGGCACCTTCCTCAATCCGGCGAGCGAACTCGGTGGACGTCCGTTCCTGGCACATCGGCGGTCCGAGTGGGTCGCGCTGGAGGACAAGATCGTCGTCGACGCGTTCTGGGACCGCGCCGGAATCGACCGCGCACCGTCCGTCGTCGTCGATCTCGCCGACGCTGCTGCAGCCGCCATCGACGTCGACTGCGGTGACGGAACGGTCTGGGCCGCCGACGCACGGGAGGGGTTCACCGGCGGCGCATCCGGCGTTCGCTGGGTGACCGACGAGCCCTCCCGCAATCGCGCCGAGGCCGATCTCGGCGAGATCTGCGACCAGGTCCGAGTGATGCCCTTCCTCGAAGGCATCCCGTGCTCGATTCATGGCATCGTGCTGCCCGACGGGGTCGCTGCACTCCGCCCGGTCGAGATGGTCACGCTTCGACGTGGAAACGACCTCGTCTACGCTGGCTGCGCCACCTTCTGGGATCCACCGGTCGCCGTCCGCGAGCACATGCGCACCATCGCTCGGCGGGCCGGCGAGCAACTCGCCGGCGACGTCGACTTCCGGGGGACGTTCACCGTCGACGGGGTGGTCACGAGCGAAGGATTCCGACCGACGGAACTCAACCCTCGCTTCGGCGCCGGCATCAACACGATCGGCCGGGCGAGCAAGCTTCCGATCGTGCTCCTGAACGACCTGATCGTGGCCGGATGCGAGATCGGGCTGAGCGCGATCGAATTCGAGCGCCGTCTCGTCGAGGCTGCCGATGAGCACCGCGGCGGTGGCACGTGGATCAGCGGCATCAGCGTTGCCACGCCGCTGGCAGCGGAACCTGTCGTGGCCGACGCGGCCGGCGAGTTCCGGCGTGCGCAGCCAACCGACCCACCGACGGGCACGGTCCTCGCCGGTGGCAACCACGTGCGCTGTCGTTACGAGCCGGGAGCCGTCCCCACAGGGCCGTCGACCGGACCCCTCGCCGCGTCGTTCTGGCGATTCGCCGACCGCGAACTGGGCACCGACATCGGCCCCCTCACCGCCGCCACGCAGATGTGACGTCTGGTGTCGGACACCACACGTCACATCTCGCCCCCGGCCGGGCGCAATACAGTTCGGCGATGGGCCACGAGCTGGAACAGACGGCAAGCCACCGCTACACGGCCGGCGTCATGGCGGCCGCTGAGGCCAAGCTCGGCGAACCCATCGGCGTCGGCACGACGATCGTCGCGGATCCCGAGCGGGCGGGGACGAACACCGCCGTGATCTACCCGCTCGAACGGCACACCCTGGTCTGGTGCAGCCCCGAGCACGCACCAGCACTGGGTTGGCTCGCCGACGGGGTGCCACTCGGTGTCGACGACGTCATCGAGAGGTTGGTCAGCAAGGGAGGTGAGCTGCTCGGCGCCGGCAACCACCGGGTGCTCGACGGTCGGCCGACCACTCGTTCCGACGCCGGATCTCGTCTCGTGACCCTCGACCCGACCGACCCGGTCGCACGTCGACGACTTCAGGCGTTCATCGACGACTGCGACCCCGACGACCTCGACGAAGCCGAACTCGCGATGGACGACCTCGACGACACGATCGTCGTCGCCCTCGCAGACGACGACACGATCGCAGCATTCTCGAGCGTGCGCCCGTGGTCGATCGATTCCGCCTTCGACGACGTCGCCGTCCTCACGCACCCCGAGCACCGGCGCAACGGGCTTGGCGCTGCCGTGGTCAGCGCCTTGTCGAGCCAGCAGCAGGCTGCGGGACGACTGCTCTTCTACGGTTGCGATGTGGACAACATCGGTTCGAACCATGTCGCCGAATCGGTCGGCTTCACGCTGGTCGCAACGGTCACCGCCGTCTCGATCGGCTGAGCAATCGACCGCACCACGCAGGTGACGACCGGGTGCCGGACCCCACTCCCCAGATCAGGCAGTGAGGGCAGCGGTGGCGTCGTCGACGCGGTCGACCGGCACCAGCAGGTGATCGTGGTGATACCCGGCGAGCACGTTGCACGGGATCCCGATGGCGGCGAGACGAGCGCTCACGACAGCGGTCAGCCCGACGGCATCGAGACTCGACTGCACCGTCAGCGTCAGCCAGGCGAACCGGACATCGGTTGCCTGACCGGCGCGCTCGGCCACCTCGACCGGCAGCACGATCGTCGTCAGCCGGCCTTCCTTCACGACAGCATGGGCAGCAGCGATCAGTCCCGGTGTCGGCACTTCGACCGCGATGTAGGCAAACACACCAGGCCGACGCTGCACCGAGAGCGTCGAGACCATGGCGTCGAGATCGGTTTCTCCTGGGGCAGCCATGTGCTCCAGTGTCCCAGCTCTGTCAAACCGGCGTGGCGCGCCCACGTCGCCGCCCGGGCGACGATCACGCGATGATGACGTCACCCGCTGCAAGGAGTCATCCGACATGAGCACTTCACCCGCACTCCCTGGTCGCCTCGGCAACCCTGAGCTCGACCTTCGCGACGACCCGCGTGCCGATCCTCGAATGATCGCTGCGATGGGTCCGATCGGACTCGACGTCGCACCGCCGCCGTCACCCGTCACCGCGGCCAGCCCACTCAACGACATCTTGGAGGCCTGCTCGCTCGCCGAGGCCGGCTTCCAGATGGCCTTCGGGATGGTGAACGTGCCCACCGAGACACCGGGAGTGTCATCGACCGTCGAGACGATCACCGGCGCGGACGGCAACGAGATCACGCTGTACATCCACCGCCCCGAGCAGACCGAGGACCGACTCCCCTGCGTCGTGCACACCCACGGTGGCGGCATGACGATTCTGACCGCCGCCGATCCCGGCTACGTGAAGTGGCGCGACACGCTCGCCGCGACCGGCTTGGTCGTGGTGGGTGTGGAATTCCGCAACGCCGGTGGGGCGCTGGGGGCGCATCCGTTCCCGGCTGGCCTCAACGACTGCGCGAGCGCAGCCCAGTGGGTGATCGCGAACCGCGGCGACCTCGGGGTCTCGACCGTCGTGATCTCCGGCGAATCCGGCGGCGGCAACCTGTCGATCGCCACTGCACTCAAGGCCAACCAGGAGGGCTGGATCGACGGAATCGACGGCGTGTACGCCCAGTGCCCGTACATCTCTGGCGCATACGCTGACCCGCCTACCGAGCTGACCTCGCTGTTCGAGAACGACAAGTACTTCCTCGACGTCGAGAACATGGGCGCAATGGCCAAGGCCTATGACCCCGACGACGCCAACGCCACCAACCCGCTTGCGTGGCCGCTGCACGCAACGTCAGCGGATCTGGCGGGGCTGCCACCACACGTGATCTCGGTGAACGAACTCGACCCGCTGCGAGACGAGGGCCTCGCCTACTTCCGCAAGCTGCTCGACGCCGGGGTCAGCACGGTGAGTCGAACCGTCAACGGAACCTGCCACGCAGGCGACTGTCTCTTCGTCGATGCGATGCCTGACGTGTTCGCAGCCACGATCCGCGACATCAAGGGATTTGCCGACTCACTCTGATCGAACGTTCGCGCTGCTCAGCTGCGCAGCTGCGCGCCGAGCTTCGTCGCTGCGGCTTCGACACTGCGGCGGACGTCGGCGATGTCAGCATCGGTGAGGTTGCGGTCAGGCGCCTGGAGCCGGAGTCGGTACGCGATCGACCGCGTGCCCTCGGCAGCTCGCTCGCCACGGTAGACGTCGAACAGTTCGAGGTCGACCAGGAGCTTGCCGGCGCCCTGCCTGACAGTCTTCTCGACCTTCTCGGCCGGGATGGCGTCGGGCACCACGAACGACAGGTCGAGGTCGCTCGACGGATACCGGCTCGTCGGCTTCCACTGCGTCGGCTTCGGCTCGCGGTCGAGGATCTGGTCGAGATCGAGCTCGAGGATCGCGACGCGTTCGGCCACCTCGAACGCAGCGAGCACATCGGGGGCCACTTCGCCGACAGCCCCCAGCGGGTCCTTGCCGGCCTGCAGCGTCGCTGATCGCGTGGCGTGGAGCCCGGCGGGAACCTTCGACTGGTCGATTCGGGCGCCGGCGCCGAGCGCAGCGGCGAGCTCCCGCCACACCGCCATGGCCGCAGGGGCTTCACGACCAGCGAGCACCACGGTCAATGCCTCGTACTCTCCCGGCAACTCACCCGCTGCGGGCGGGTAGACGTGGCCGATCTCGAACAGCGCCACCCCCGTCCGGCGGTGAGATTCGTTGTAGGCGATCGCCTCGAGCAGACCGGGGCGCAGCGACGTGCGCAGCACGCTCTCCTCGGCGACGAGCGGATTGGTGATCCGGACCGAGTCGGCCGGCAGGCCTGCCTTGGCGAGGGTGCCGGGGGCGAGAAACGGATTCGGCATGGCTTCGGAGATGCCGAGGCCGAGGAGCACCTCTCGGGCCAGGCGGCGCCGATGCTGACGGCCACTGAGCGCACCATGGACGACCGACTTCGGCACCGTCTTGCCGATGCGGTCGTAGCCGTAGTGGCGGGCGACCTCTTCGATGACGTCGACCTCGTCGGTCGAGTCGAGCCGCCACGTCGGAAGTACGACGCTCGCGCGTGTCGCCGTCGCCCGAGACCGTGTACCCGATCGGGTCGAGCAGTGCCGGAAGATCGTCGGCCACCAGGTCGGTACCGAGGATCCGATTGACGGCGCCGATGCGCACGGCAACCGACCGGTGCTCGTCGATGAGGTCGGCACTGCGCGCATCGACCGCTCCAGCATGTACGACGATGTTCGGACACGTCTCCGACAGCAGGTCGACGAACCGGGCGATCGCGAGCGGCATCCCGTACGGGTCGACGCCGCGCTCGAAGCGCTGTGACGCCTCCGAACGCAAGTTGGTACGGGTGACGGTCTGGCCGATCCCGACCAGCGAGAACCACGCCATCTCGAGCGCAACGGTCGTGGTGGTCTCGCTGATCTCGGTGTCGAGGCCACCCATGATTCCGCCGACACCGATCGGCACGTCGTTGGCGTCGCAGATGAAGAGGTCGTCCGAGGTGAACGTGCGATCCTCGCCGTCGAGGGTCGTGAGCTGCTCACCGTCGGCGGCCAGGCGAATACGGAACCCGCCGCCGCCGAGCGTGTCGAGGTCGTAGGCGTGGTTCGGCTGGTTCAGCTCCAGCATCACGTAGTTGCTGACGTCGACGACGTTGCTGATCGGACGCATGCCCGGCAGCGGTGAGGCGGCGGGCCATCCACTCGGCCGACGGCTTGACCTCGATGCCCGAGATCACGGTGGAGGTGAATCGTGCGCAACGGTCGCCGTCGACGATCTCGACGCTTGCAGTCCGCTCGTCGCCGGTGACCGCCAGGGTCGCTTGCGGTGGGCGGAACTCGACGCCGAGCTTCGCAGCCAGGTCGCGTGCGATGCCGACGTAGCCCCAGCAGTCGGGGCGGTTGCGGGTGACGTCGGCGTCGATGAGCACGTCGGGCGTCAACCCGAGCGCTTCGCCGTACGGGACGCCGAGCGGTACGTCGGCGGGAAGCACCCGGATGCCGGAGTGATCGTCGCCGAGGCCCAGTTCGCTGGCCGAGCACAGCATGCCCTCGGAGTCGATCCCGAGGATGCCTCGCCGTTCGATCGTCATGCCGTTCGGCATCGTCGTGCCGAGCGTGGCGAGCGGGACGACGTCGCCTTCGGCCATGTTGAACGCGCCACACCACACATGGCGCTCGTCGCCATCGCCGGCGTCGACGTACACCCGTTGCACCTTGGCGGCATCGGGGTGCTGCTCGAGGCGGAGCACGCGCGCGGTCACCACGCCGGGCACGGTCTCGCCGACGGTGTCGACCGAATCGACCTCGAGGCCGAGCGACGTCAGCGCCTCGGCGACCCGGGCGACCGCCGCGTCGTCGGTCGGGTCGCCGAAGTCGCCGTATTCGTTGAGCCAGGACAGGAGGATCTTCATCAGAACTGCTCCATGAATCGAATGTCGTCGGTGAACATCTCGCGGATGTCGTCCACGCCGTGTCGCATGATTGCCATCCGGTCGATGCCGAAGCCGAACGCGAAGCCGCTCCACTCCTCGGGATCGAGACCCCCGGCGCGCAACACGTTCGGGTGCACCATGCCGCAGCCGCCGAGCTCGATCCAGCTGCCGTCGGGGCGTTGGATGTCGAACTCGGCCGACGGTTCGGTGAACGGGAAGTAGCTCGGCCGGAGGCGGGAGGTCGAAGCCGGGTCCGAAGAAGGCCTTGGTGAACGCTTCGATCGTGCCGGCGAGGTCGGCCATCGTGATGTCGCGGTCGATCACCAGTCCCTCGATCTGGTGGAACACCGGCATGTGCGTCGAGTCGGGCGTGTCACGACGGAAGACTCGGCCCGGAGCGACGATGTAGATCGGCGGCTCGGATTCGAGCATCGTGCGGATCTGCACCGGCGAGGTGTGCGTGCGCAACACCGTCGTGCCCGGCTCACCGCCCGGCGGCACGTGGTCGACGAACAGGGTGTCCCACTCGCCGCGGGCGGGGTGCCCGATCGGCATGTTGAGCGCTTCGAAGTTGTGCCAATCGGTCTCGACCTCCGGGCCCTCGGCCACCTGGAAGCCCAGTCCGATGAACACGTCTTCGAGCCGCTCCCAGGCCTGGGTGACCAGGTGGGCGTGGCCTCGGGTCGGTTTGCCGACGAACTCGGTCAGATCGAGCCGTTCGGCCTCGACCTGGCGGGCGAGCGCATCGGCAGCCAGGGCCAGCTCGCCGAGCTTCGAGCGACTCGGTGACCGAGGACAGCGCCTCGTTGATCGCTTGGCCTGCAGCCTTCTTGGCGTCGATCGAGTCGAGCGAACCGAGGCGCGTCTTGAGCTGCGCCAAGTCGCCTTTCTTGCCGGCGAGCTTGGTTGTCAGCGTCGCAACATCGTCGAGCGTGGCGGCGGCGTCGATCTCGGCGAGTGCCGCGTCGCGGGCGGCGGTGATGTCGGAGAGCACAGTGACCTTTCGTAGAGCAGCGTTCGGACGGTTCGACCCCGGACGAACTCAGGAGACGGCACAGGAGCGAGTGATCGCTGACGTGTGGGACGTCATCCCCGGTTCACCCGGGGCACGAAAATCGCTGCGACTGCTGCACGAGTGCCGAGGCTACCCGGTCAGCTTTGCGGCAGCGACCATCGTTTCGGGCGGCCTGCCAATCAGCCGTTCGGACGACCCGGGATCAGCCCAACGGCCCTGGCGCGACTCGAAGCGGAAGCGCACGCTGATGGTGTCATCCGTAGAAAGCGAGTTCCCATGTCGATGCCCCCTCCCCCACCCCCGTCCACAACGCCACCTCCACCACCCGGTCGACCAGCGCCGGGGGCCGCCTCGACGGTGCCGCCGTATCCCGCCCGACTCACGATCGACTATCCCGAGCAGCTCAACCGGGTCACCACGGCGTTCCGCATCATCCTGATCATCCCGATCGCCACCATCATCGGCATTCTCACCACGAGTGGCACCAGCACGTTCGAGACTGCCGATGGTGACTGGGTGATGACCAGCGGCACCTCGATCACGGGCGCGCTGTTCATGGTGACGGTGCTGATGATCCTGTTCCGGCAGCGCTACCCCAAGTGGTGGTTCGACTTCGCGCTCGAGCTCAGCCGCTTCGGCGCCCGCGTGAGCGCGTACTTCGCGTTGCTCACCGACACCTACCCGTCGACAGTGGACGAGCAGAGCGTGCACCTCGACATCGACTACCCCGACGACGTCGAGCACGACCTCAATCGGTGGCTCCCACTGGTGAAGTGGTTCCTCGTCATCCCCCACTTCATCATCTTGATGTTCCTCGGCATCGGCGCGGTCTTCGCCGTGATCTTCGCGTGGTTTGCGATCCTGTTCACCGGGCGATATCCGAGGGGGTTGTTCGACTACGTCGTCGGTGTCGGCCGCTGGAGCCTGCGGGTCTACGCCTACGCCTTCCTCCTCGTCACCGATCGCTACCCGCCCTTCGAACTGAAGTGAGCTGTCGAGCGGCGCCGGGCCTGCGGCGACGATCCGACTCGAACCCAGTGTGCAATACGGTCTGGAGATGACCGACGTATCGATCCGGCCGTATCGCCCCGACGACCACGACGGTGTGCACCGTGTGGTGAGCGCCGCGTTCCACCCTGGTGACGAAGCAGCGCTCGTCGAGCGGATCAGGGCATCGGAGCACTACGTGGCCGACATGGAGTTGGTAGCGGTCATCGGCGATGACGTCGTCGGCCATGTCATGATCAGCGGTGCGTCGATCGTGGACGATGCCGGCACGACGTCACCGATCGTGATGCTGTCGCCGCTCGCCGTGGCCCCAACTCGCCAACGACAAGGCATCGGCGGAGCGCTCGTCAGGGCGGTCAGGGCGATCGCCGAGCGTCGCTCCGAACCGATGATCGTGCTCGAAGGCAGCCCGACGTACTACTCCCAGTTCGGGTTCGAACCGTCGGCGAAGCTCGGGATCACCTTGCCGTTGCCCGACTGGGCGCCACCCGAGGCCGCGCAGGTGTTGCGCCTCAGCGCCTACGACCCCACTGACAGCCACCTCCGCGGAACTGTCAGGTACCCACCCGCCTTCGACGGATTCGAGTGATGGCGAACGCCCGGCCGCGTCCTTGACCATCAGCGCAGCGCGGGTGTTCCCTGGTGGAACTCGAGCAGCCAGCGCCCACGGTGACGAACCCACAGCGACGAACGATTGCCGACCCCGCGGCCCTCGATGCTCCGGTAGGTGACCAGCGCGGCGTCGGGTCCCACCGCCCGCACCTCCACGCCCGTCAGGTCGACCTCGATCGGGCCGATCTCCTCCTCGAGGATGTCATCTCGCCGGTAGGCCCGACCGGACCAACCGAACTCGGTGAACGTGTCCGTGAGGTGCTCGTCCATCCAGGCCGGATCGCCGCGAGTCGCATCGCTCCACATCGCTCGTTCCAGCTCGATCAACTGCGCCGATGCCCCATCGCCCAGCACGTCGTCGGCGCTTGCGCTGCTGGCCGGCTGAGCGACCCGCAGCCGGTTGCCGTCCGGATCGACGAGCTGCACCTCTCGAGCCCATGGCTGGTCATCCACGGCGACGCCGAACTCGGCCGCGATCTCGTCGACGTCGTCGACCCAGACGTAGACCAGGCCGTGCGGCGGAGCGTCACCGGTGTGCTCGGACACGTGGATCTGTGCACGCTCCCGGCGAAGGCCCACGTAGGCCGGGAGATCCGGTTCGAAACGATGCTCGAAGACCCGCTCGAAGCCGAGCCGGCGGTACCAGGCCGCAGCGGCAGCGGCATCGCTCACCCGCAGGATCGGAACCACGTCGGTGCTCATGCGTCGATGGCAACGTCGACGAACTGGTACGTCCAATACTCCGGCGGACCGTCGTCGACCAGTACGTACAAACCCATCTCGACCTCGACCTCCGGTGGCGGCGGGAATGTCGCCGTTCGCCAGCCGGTCGGACCGCCTCGACACGGAATCATCATCGGCTCACCATCGCGCATCGCGAGAGTCTGACGCATCCCGGTTGGCGCCGCCACCAAGTGCGTACGCTCGCGATGTGGCGTTGCTCGTCTTGCTCAACGGTCCGCCGGCATCGGGCAAGTCGACCGTCGCCGAGCGGCTGGTCGACCGACGGCCCCTTGCGCTCAACCTCGACATCGATCTCGTACGCGGCCAGCTCGGTCGCTGGCTCGACGATTCGACGGCCGCGGGTCTCGCTGCTCGTGCGCTGGCACTCGCGATGGTGCGAACACACCTCACCGCCGGTCACGACGTGTTCGTCCCGCAGTTTCTGGCGCGGCCTGGTTTCGCCGAGGAACTCGCTGCGGCGGCAGTCGAGTGCGGCGCCGAGTTCGTGTCGGTCGCGTTGGTGATCGATCGCGACACGGCCCGCTCGTCGTTCGCCGCACGCAGTGATCAACCCACCGAGGCGACCCACCGTGACGCCGCTGCGATGGTCGGGAGCTCCTCGACGCCCGACCCGATCGGTGCGATGTTCGACCGATGGTGCGACTACCTCGACGACCAGCAGGATGTCGAACGGATCGATGCCGTCCGCGACGAGATCGACGCCACCGTGCACGCCGTCGAGCGGGTACTCGCGACCGCGGCGGGCGGCGAGAGCTGATGCGTCTCGACGAGGTCGGTGAGCGTGACGGTTGGCGGTGTTGGCTGTGCGACGAGTCGGTCGATCCGGACATGTCGGTGAACGACCCCAGGGGTCCGAGCATCGACGCTCGGACCACCGAGCGCAAGGCCAAGGCGAAGGGCAAAGGCGCCAGGGCCAATCGCGGCACGGGACAGGAACGCCTCGCTCACCGGTCGTGCAACACGGGAAAGGGCAGCACCAGGCCCGTCGTCGAGTGGCCCGAGCATCTGTTCGTGGTCGATCAGGCCGTGATTCTCACCACGGTCGATCGACTCCAACGCAAAGGCGGTCGCGAGATCGTCGGCCGGTGTCTCGAGTTCGACGACGCAACCGCTGCTGCGGAATGGATCGTCGATCGGATCTCACGCCTCGAACCCGACCTCGCCGTCACCGCCGAGGTCGAGCCCGGTGGCGGCCAGTTTCTCGTCGTGCTGCGCTCCGACAGCTGAGCTCAACCCGCCGAGCGTTGCCGAGCGGCTTCGAACACGAGGACCGTGGTGGCCATGGCGACGTTCAACGATTCGCTCCGACCAGCGTGTGGGATCGTGGTCCAACGCCGGATCGGGCCGACCTCGTCGGTCCAGTCGTTCGGCAGGCCGGCGGCCTCGTTGCCCATGACGATGGCGATCCGCCCGGTGAGGTCGGTCGACACATGCGGGGTGACCGTACGGCCGGGCGAGTCGTGACTCGTCGTGCCGACGGTCGTCAGCCCTGACGCTGCGACGTCCTCGATCGTGGCCGTCACGACCGGGACATGAAAGATCGCCCCCGCCGATGCTCGAACGACCTTCGGATTGAACGGGTCGACACTGCCAGGTGTCACGGCCACGAGGTCAGCACCGGCGGCCTCTGCGGAGCGCAGCACCGTGCCGAGGTTCCCGGGGTCGTTCACCCGGTCGAGCGCCACCACGAACCTGGCAGCGGCCAGCAGGTCGCCCGGCGAGCCATCGGTGCGCATGTGCACGATCGCAATCGGGTTCTGCGGGGTCTCGGTGCTGGCGACCCGGTCGAGCACGCCGGGTGCCAGCTCGAACACCGGCCCGCCACCGTGCACACCGGACTGCACCACGCCGTCGGCTTCGGCCGAGACGAACTGCGCCTCGCACTCCCACCCGGCGGCCACCGCCTCGGCGATGAGCACCGGACCCTCGACGACGAAGCAGCCCTCGTCGTAACGCGAACTGCGACGCCCGATCAGGCGCCGCAGTTGCTGTACTCGTGAATGGTTGAACGCCAGCGCACTCATCGTGGCGAAGTGTCACGCGGTGCCAGGCACCGCGTGACCGTTCAGTCGAGGGCGGCCTTGGCGGACTCGACGAGGGCGCCGAATGCGGCGGGGTCGGTGATCGCCAGATCCGACAGGATCTTGCGGTCGACCTCGATGCCCGCGGCGTTCATGCCGGCGATGAACCGGCTGTAGCTCATGTCGTGCTGACGGGTTCCAGCGTTGATCCGCTGGATCCACAGACGACGCATCTCGCCCTTGCGGGCGCGACGGTCGCGGTAGGCGTAGTTGCCCGACCGCATGACCTGCTCGTTGGCGGCCCGGAACGAACGGCTCTTGTTGCCGTAGTAGCCCTTGGCCTGTTTCAGTACTTTCTTGTGCCGCTTCTTCGATGCGACACCACGCTTCACACGTGCCATTTCGATTCCTCCTCGGAACGTTCGATCGGGGCGGACCCCGGATTGCTACTCAGCGCTCGGCGAGGAGGCGCTTGATCTTCTTCGTGTCGCTCGGATGCACGTCGGCATCGCGATCGAGGCGATGCTTGCGCGAGGACGTCTTGTACTCGAACTTGTGCTGGTTGTTCTGCTGCTCGTGACGCAACTTGCCGGTTCCGGTCTTCTTGAACCGCTTAGCTGCCGTCTTCGACGTTTTCATCTTCGGCATCGGATACTCCTTCTGATTGTTCGCTGGCTGCTGCCGCACTCGCTGCCTCAGCATCGGCTTTCGCCTCACGCTCGGCTTCGGCCGCTGCCTTCTTGATCGCCTCTTGGGCCTGCTTGTCCGGTGACAACGTCATCGACATGCTGCGCCCTTCGAGGCGAGCTTGTGTGTCGACTTTCGCTGCCGGACCCACCGCTTCGAGCACGTCGTCGAGGATCTTCGACCCGAGCTCTGGGTGTGCCATCTCGCGACCGCGGAACTGCAAGGTGATCTTGACCTTGTGACCCTCGTCGATGAATCGGATCACGTTGCGTGTCTTGGTGTCGAAGTCGCCCTTGCCGATTTTCGGCCGGTACTTCACTTCCTTCACCGACACGTTGGTCGACTTCTTGCGTGCTTCCTTTGCCTTCTGGCCCTCTTCGTACTTGAACTTGCCGTAATCCATGATCCGGCAGACGGGAGGGTTGGCGTTCGGGGCCACCTCGACCAAGTCGAGTTCGAGACCTCGGGCCATTCTCAGCGCATCGGGAACGGCCTTGATTCCGAGTTGGTCGCCGGTCGGTCCGATGAGTCGGACTTCACGGGATCGGATGCGGTCGTTCACGCGGTGCTGGTCGCCCCGGTTGTCTGGTCGCGGTGCTATGGCTGATCACTCCTGTGCAATGGGCCTCCCCAGTGTCTGAATATGTTGGCGCTCGACGCGAACCGCACGCGGAGCGACCATCAGGAACACCTGCGGCCTCAGCCTTGTGACCCGGGCGCAGCAGAACTGGCCGGGTGGGGGTTGCCCCCACTTCGCCTCAATTGTGCTCGGTAGGGTAGCGCACGTGAGTGACGAAACCTCTGACACCGACTTCGACATCGACACCGACGAACTCGACCCCGAGACCGCTGACGCCGTGGCGGAGGCCGAACGGGCGATGCGGGAGGCCCGCGAGCGCCTTGCAGAAGTGCCAGCCGAGGTCGTGGTCACCAACCACGTGATGGGGCTGTACGAACTGGCCGCCATCCACCTGTCGGCGACTCCCCCGGATCTCCACCAATCGGTCCTCGCGATCGACGCCGTCGCCTGCCTGGTCGACGGCCTCGGCGAGCGACTGGGCGACGAGTACGCCACCATGCAGGACGCACTCAACAACATCCGGCTGGCGTTCGTCCAGATCAAGGGCCAGGTCGAGGCCGCGAACGACTGATCGGAGCCCGAAATGTGCGCAGATCTGCCCGCCGGCGGCCCAGACGTGCGCATTTTTCGGTCGTGGGGGCTCAGGCGGGGCGATGGAAGCGTCCGAGCGGAGCGTTGCGCACGCGGCCGTCGTCGACGGTGACGCCTTCGCTGCGAAGCAGCGCTCGCTGCTCGTCGGGGTGGCCGCTGACGATGCGTCCAGTGGCATTGACGACGCGCCACCAGGGCACCTCGACCTCGGTGGTCGACAGGATCCGACCGACCAGACGCGACTGCTTCGGGTAGCCCGCAACGTCGGCAACGTCGCCGTAGGTGGTCACCTCGCCCTCGCGCAGGGCCATCAACACGTCGAGGATCCGCCGCTCGCGCTCGAGACGCGGATCGGTCGTCACCGGCGGAGGTTCGATGCTTCCCACCGGCCGAGCTTGGCGAGCAGATCGAAGCTGACCTCAGCGCCCGGCTCGATCGTGCGGGTGCCGTCGGCGATCTCGATGCAGTGGAACGGGTACTCGACGCCGTCGTCGCCCGACACCGCGCCGAGACCCTGATCGGCGTCGAACACCGCAACGGTGCCGCGGCGCCCTGTTCCTCGGGCCAGTTCGGTCACGGCACGATCTTGGCGATCGGCATCTCGACCAGATCGGTCGCACCTGCCTCACGCAGCGCCGGGATCACGAGGTTGATCATCTTCTTCTCCACCACCGACTCGACGGCGTAGCCGCCTCCGGCGAGTGGAGAGGTCGTCGGCGACTTCATCGACGGGAGCACGGCGAGGACGGCGTCTCGGCGCTCGTCGGTCACGTTGAGCTTGAGCAGGACGCGACCACGTGCGTCGAGAACGCCGTTCAGCAGGGTCATCACCTGCTGCATGGCCTTGGCCTTCTCGGGATCCTTGACCGAATTCGGATTCGCGACGACCTCGGTGTAGCTGAGCATGATCGTGTCGATCACCTTCAGCCCGGCGGCGCGCAGCGCTCGACCGGTCTCGGTGATCTCGACGACGCAATCGGCGATGTCGGGGATCTTCGCTTCGGTGGCCCCGTACGAGAGCCGGACCTGGGCGTCGACGCCGTGATCGGCGAAGAACCGCTTCGTCAGTTCGGGGTACTCCGACTGGACCCTGACGCCGTGGGGCAGGTCGGTCACACTGGTTGCGGTGCTGTCGCCGGCGACCGCGACAACGAGCTTGATCGGGTTGCTGGTGGCCTTGGAGTACTTCAGCTCGCCGAGGCTCTCGACCACGCTCCCGGTCTCTTCGACCCAGTCGCGCCCGGTGATGCCGACGTCGAAGAGACCTTCGGCGACGTACATCGGGATCTCCTGGGGGCGCAGGATCCGCACCGACTCGATCCGGGGATCGTCGATCGTCGCCTGGTAGTCGACCGTCGATGACCGATGCACCGGCAGGTCCGCCTGTTCGAAGAGGTCGAGCGTGGCCTTCTCGAGCGATCCCTTGGGCAGTACCAGACGAAGCATGACCGCTCAGGCTACCGGCCACCCCTCCCCCGGCCCCGGACGTTTCGGTGACGGTCTGGATGCCACGCCCCATCGGAAGTGCAACACGAACGGGTGTGGCGAGGGGGCGGGGGCCGGGTGATGTCAGTGGGACGTGTCGGTGTCCGCGAGGAGGCGGAGGGCGTGCGGGAGCACGTCGATCACCGCGTCGAGTTGTTCGACGCACCCCTTGGTGCTGCCCGGTGTGTTGACGATGATGGCCTGGCCGACGATCCCGGCCACACCTCGCGACAGGCGACCGAGCGGGTTGCACAGCCGCATCGCCTCCGCGATACCGGGCGCCTCACGTTCGATCACGGCTCGGGTGCCCTCCGGGGTCTGGTCGCGCGGTGCGAAGCCGGTGCCGCCGGTCGAGACGACCAGCCCGGAGAACCCGTCGGCCATCTCCGATGATCGCTGCTGCCACCGCCTCGGCACCGTCGGCGGTGACCCGATGATCGACCACCTCGAACCCGGAGGACCGCGAGGTGTTCGACCAGGGTGCGACCGCTCACGTCGTCGCGAGCCCCGTGTGCCACGCCGTCGCTGACGGTCAGCACTTTGGCCTGGGGAAACGGCTCGGCGTCGCTCACGTCGATCGACGGTAGCGAACCATCACCATTCCGTCGGTGTCGGCATCGTGCGGCAACACGCGCCACCCCTGCTCGAACGGTCGCCACGACCCGACCGGCGGCGGGGTCGGGTCGACCTCGAACCCTGCCGGCGTCGCATGGTCGACCGATTCGGCTGCGGTGATCGTGCACACGCTGTAGACCAGACGCCCACCGGGGGCCACGAGCTCCGACGATGCCGCCAGGAGGTCGCCCTGCAGAACGGCCAGTTGGGTGACGTCGTCGGGTTGGATCCGCCACCGAGCGTCGGCACGTCGACGGAGGGCACCCAGCCCTGAGCACGGAGCATCGAGCAGTACTGCGTCGAACACGCCGCGGCGGAACGGTGGTGCCACGCCATCGCCGGCGACCACGGGAAGCTCCAGATCGAGTGTGTGCGCATTCTCCTGCACCAGGCGAGCCCGACCCAGCCGTTGGTCGTTCGCCACCACCATGGCGCCCTCGCGTGCGACCGCCGTCGCCTTGCCGCCCGGTGCAGCGCAGACGTCGAGTACCCGTTCACCTGCTGCACCATCGACCGCCGCTGCCACCCATTGCGACGATTCGTCCTGCACATATCCGTCGGCACGCTCGGTGACCGACGGCGCCTCGTTCATCCGCTCGAGTGCGGGTACGGCATCGTCGCCCAGCTCGTCGCGGAACGTGTCCACGATCCAGTCGGGGTAGCTGAGCCGAGCCCCGTCGGACGGCCACGACATCTCGGCGATCGACAGACGTGCCACCTTGCGCAGCACCGCATTCACGAATCCTCGGGTCCGCTTCGGTGCGAGACCGACGGTCTCGCCGACAGCAGCATGCGGCGCCACACCAGCGAAGACCAGCTGATACGCGCCGAGCCGCAGCACGGACCGGGTTGCATCGTCGGGCGGCGACGTCACGAAGCGATCGACGATCGAGTCGCAGGCCCTGCGCATGCGGGTCGTGCCATAGACCAACTCGGTGACGAACCGGCGATCCATGTCGCCGAGCCCGGACGATGCCAGCATCGGACCGAGCACCAGGTTCGCGTAGGCGCCATCGCTCTCGATCCGGCGCAGTGCATCGAGTGCGACACGACGAGCTGAACGACCAGCGACGCCTGACTCGGCCATCAGAGATCGCCGAACAGTTCATCGGGCGTCGGCCGGGCACCGTTGCGCCACGCGTCGAACGCCATCGCCGGCTTGCCCTCGGGCTGGACGACGGTCGGCACCACCCGCCCATCGACCAGTCGTGCCTCGTTGATCTTGAGCCGCTTGCCCCGGAACGTGGTCCAGGCGCCACCGATCCGGATCAGACGATGTACCTCTGCGGCGCTGCGGGACCAGTCGATCTCGAAGTCGGCCGATGCGAACTTGGATGCGTAGGTGATCTCGCCCACCTGCGGTTCGGGGCCGCCGATCCATGTGTCGAGCGGCCGTTCGAGCGTCTCGACGAGCAGCGCCGTGCCGGCGGTGACCAGGTCGGCGCGCAACTCGGCGGCGGTGGTCTCCGCGCCGATGGGCACCTCGCGACGGGCGTACACGCCACCGGTGTCGAGCCCTTCCTCGAGCGCCATGACGCAGACCCCGGTGACCTGGTCGCCGGCCAGCAGCGCCCGCTCGACGGGCGCCGCGCCGCGCCAGCGTGGCAGCAGCGAGAAGTGGAGGTTCACCATCGGGATCTCGTCGAGCACGTGCGGCTTGATGATCTGTCCAAAGGCGACGACCACTCCCAACTCGGCACCGTCGTCTCGGACAGCGGTGAGCACGTCGTCGACCGAGTGCGACACCGGCAAGCCGAGATCGATCGCCGCAGCTTTGACCGGGCTGGGCGTGACACCGCTCCCGCGGCCGCGTCGCTTGTCGCCTCGGGTCACCACGAGCACGACGTCGTGGCCCGCATCGACCAGCGCTCGCAGCGGCGGCACGGCCATGTCGGGGGTGCCGAGGTAGACGAGCTTCACGGTGTCACGAGCCGACAGCTCAGCCCAGTCCGAGGCGTCGCTTGATCGGGTTGCGTGCCGCCTGACGGCTCGCTTCTTCCTCGATCCGTCGGTACTCCTTCATCGCTTCCTTGCGCTGGTCGCCTTCGAGGCGATCGAACATCAACACACCGTTGAGGTGGTCGATCTCGTGTTGGAACATGCGCGCTTCGAGCTCGTCGGCCTCGATCTCGATGATCTCGCCGTTGAGGTCGACGCCACGTACGAGCACCAACTTCGGGCGGAGCATCTCGACGTAGAGCCCCGGAATCGACAGGCAGCCCTCGTCATAGACCCACTCGCCGTCGGACTCGACGACCTCGGGGTTGATGATGGCCAGCGGGTTCTCGTCGATGTCCCAGACCACGACCTGCTTCTGGACTCCGATCTGCGGAGCGGCCAGCGCGATGCCGTTGCCGGAGTCGACCAGGGTGTCGAACATGTCGTCGACCAGACGAATGATCTTGCCGTCGACGTCGTCGACCGTCGACGCCTGGGTCTTCAACACGGGATCGCCGTATGTGCGGATTGAGTACGACATCTCTGCCAGGCTACGGGAGTGCCGGCCGAGCGTGACGGGTCCACCCGCGAGCCCAATCCGGGCCATTATTTCGATGACCGACCCGACGCACCGTCGGATCCGGTGCTGGTCGACGTCACGCTTCCCGACATCGCGTTCGTGATGGAGACGGACCGTGGCGTGTTCTCCCGCGGGCACCTGGACACCGCCACGTCGATGCTGCTGCGGGCAGACCTTCCGATCGCCCCCACCGGCCACCTCCTCGACCTGGGCTGCGGCGCCGGCCCGATTGCCCTCACGATGGCGCGGCGCTCACCCGACGCGACGGTGTGGGCGGTCGACGTCAACACCCGAGCTCGCGAGCTGTGCCGGCGCAACGCCGAACGAAACGGCCTCACCAACATCCGCGTGGTGGCCCCTGACGACGTCCCGGCCGACGTGCACTTCGCCACGATCTGGTCGAACCCACCGATACGCATCGGGAAGGCTGCCCTCCACGAACTCCTCGAACTCTGGCTCGCCCGGCTCGAGCACGGAGGCATGGCGTGCCTGGTGGTCCAGAAGCACCTCGGTGCCGACTCGCTGCAGCGGTGGCTGCTCGAACTCGGCTACCGGTGCAACCGAGTCGGTTCGAAAGCGGGCTTCCGGATTCTCGCCGTCGACGGAGGACCCGCCGCATGATTCCCCTCGACGACATCCGAGCTGCCGCTGCCACGATCGACGACCAGGCCGTTCGCACCCCGGTCGTGCGATCTGATGCGATCGATGCGCTCGTCGGTGCGACCGTGTACGGCAAGGACGAGTCACAGCAGCGGGCGGGGTCGTTCAAGTTCCGCGGTGCGTTCAACCGGTTGTCGGCGATCCCCGATTCGATGCGTGACCTGGGGGTCGTCGCCGTCTCGTCGGGCAACCACGGCGCGGCGGTCGCCTGCGCAGCGCAGATCCTCGGCATCGAGGCCACGGTGCACATTCCCGCCGATGTCGCCGCAGCCAAGCGGGCATTGATCGAGGCGTTCGGCGCACGGATCGTCACCTTCGAACGTTCCACACCCGATCGCGAGGCGGGCGCTCGGCAACAGGTCGCCGACACCGGAGCGACGTTCGTGCACCCGTTCGAGGACCCCCTGGTGATGAGCGGTCAGGGCACGACCGCACTCGAACTCCACGAACAGGTCGGGTCGCTCGACGTGCTCCTCGTCCCGATGTCCGGCGGTGGACTGATGGCCGGCTGCGGCTCGGCGATGCGTCAGCTCGACTCCAGCTGCCGGCTGCTCGGCGTCGAACCGGCCAACGCCGACGACACCCGCCGGTCGTTCGCTGCGGGCAAGCGCATCAGGATCGAACCACCCTCGACCATCGCCGACGGGCTGGCGGTCACCTCGCCCGGAGCGGCCACCTTCGAGATCAATCGTCGTCTCGTCGACGATGTGGTCACGGTGAGCGAGCAGGAGATCACCGGGGCGATGCGCACTGCCGACGAATGCTTGGGCCGGCAACTCGAACCCAGCGGTGTCGTCGGTCTCGCTGCAGTGCTCGTCGATCCTGCCCGCTTCGCCGGCCGGCGCGTGGGCATCGTGCTGTCCGGCGGGAACATCGACGCCGACACCTTCGCCCAGCTCACGCAACGCTGACGCCACGCCACGGCCGCGGCGACCGGGCGCGTGCGGTGACGGTACGGTTCGAAGATGCGCTGGCTCCTCGCAATGGTCCTGTCGATGACGGCACTGGTGATTACGGGCTCGACCGAGGCGCAGGCTGCACCAGCGAGTGGGTTCACCGACGCCTTCGTCGCTGCGGTGGCGTCCCCGACGGCTGTCGAAGTGCTCCCGGGTGGGCGCGTCGTGGTCCTCGAACAGAACTCAGGTCGGATCCGACTCATCGACTCCTCGACCGGCCAGCTGCTCCCGGCGCCGGCCGCACAACTCGCCGTGTGCAGCGGAGGCGAACGCGGGCTGCTCGGCTTCACCCACGACCCGACGTTCGCCAGCTCGGGCCGGGTCTACGCCTTCTACACGCGGTCGGCGCCCGGCACACCCGGAGGCTGCGTCAACCGCGTCAGCGCATTCGTGATGACCGGAAACCAGATCAACGTGGCGACCGAGCAGGTCCTGATCGACAACATCTCCTCGGTCAACGGCAACCACAACGCCGGTGACCTCGACATCGGCGACGACGGCTTCCTGTACATCTCGACAGGCGATGCCGGAGGCGACCCACGGGGCAACTCCGGGTCGGGCGGCAGCAACGATGCCGCGCAGGACCTCAGCCTGCTCAACGGCAAGATCCTTCGCCTCGACCGTTTCAGCGGCGCCCCGGCGCCCGGCAACCCACTCATCGGGACCGGCGCCGTGGTGTGCGGGAGTCGCGGCAACACCCCGGCCACACCCACCACCTCCTGCCAGGAGCTGTACGCCTGGGGGCTGCGCAACCCGTACCGCTTCGCCTTCGATCCGAACAGCGACCGCTTCTTCATCAACGACGTCGGCCAGAGCGCCCGCGAGGAGATCAACGAAGGCGCCGCTGGGGCCAACTACGGGTGGAACTCGCGAGAAGGTCAGTGCCCGCGTGGGCAGAACCCGCCGTGTGCGGGCCCGCCGCCCGGGTTCACCGATCCGATCGAGGACTACCCGCGCTCGATCGGCACGTTCATCACCGCCGGCGCGTTCGTGCCGAACGGAACGTGGCCGAGCCCGCTCGAGGGTGGGTACGTGTTCTCGGACGGGGGACGCGGCACGGTGTGGGCGTGCACACCCGGGGGATCGGTCGACTACGCCTCGCCGATCCTGACCGGAGCGTTCGGACTCGCCGACATGGCGTTCGTGACCGAGCCGACCGGCACGTTCCTCTACTACACACTCAACGGGTCGTCGGCGGTCCGCAAGCTGGGGGTGGTCGCCGCGCCGGTCCCCCAGACACTGCAGGTCCAGGTGACAGGGGTGGCCGGGGTGCCCGGCAACGCCGACGCCGTCGTGCTCAACATGACCGCCGTCAACGCCAGAACCGCAGGATTCGCCACCGTCTACCCCTGCGGCCAACCACGACCCCGAGCCTCGAACCTCAACTTCGCCGCCGGCCAAACCATCCCCAACCTCGTCATCGCCAAACCAGGAACCGGCGGCAAGGTCTGCATCTACAGCGACACCACCATCGACGTCCTCGCAGACGTCTCCGGCTACTTCCCCGCAGGCTCCGACTTCACCCCCATCACCAACCCCACACGCATCCTCGACACCCGCAACGGCATCGGCGCCCCGGCAACCCCACTCACCGCGAACCAGACCCTGCAACTCCAGACCACCGGCACCGCCGGGGTGCCCGGCAACGCCGACGCCGTCGTGCTCAACATGACCGCCGTCAACGCCAGAACCGCAGGATTCGCCACCGTCTACCCCTGCGGCCAACCACGACCCCGAGCCTCGAACCTCAACTTCGCCGCCGGCCAAACCATCCCCAACCTCGTCATCGCCAAACCAGGAACCGGCGGCAAGGTCTGCATCTACAGCGACACCACCATCGACGTCCTCGCCGACGTCTCCGGCTACTTCCCCGCAGGCTCCGACTTCACCCCCATCACCAACCCCACACGCATCCTCGACACCCGCAACGGCATCGGCGCCCCGGCAACCCCACTCACCGCGAACCAGACCCTGCAACTCCAGACCACCGGCACCGCCGGGGTGCCCGGCAACGCCGACGCCGTCGTGCTCAACATGACCGCCGTCAACGCCAGAACCGCAGGATTCGCCACCGTCTACCCCTGCGGCCAACCACGACCCCGAGCCTCGAACCTCAACTTCGCCGCCGGCCAAACCATCCCGAACCTCGTCATCGCCAAACCAGGAACCGGCGGCAAGGTCTGCATCTACAGCGACACCACCATCGACGTCCTCGCAGACGTCTCCGGCTACTTCCCCGCAGGCTCCGACTTCACCCCCATCACCAACCCCACACGCATCCTCGACACCCGCAACGGCATCGGCGTGTGAACCGACAGGCCGGCGAGCTGCGTTCGACGTCCGGCCGCGCGTCTTCCAGTCAGCGGTGCTCGCCAGTCGACGTCAGATGATCCAGTCGACCGGGCGCAGCGCGTCCGGCTCGTAACACAGATACGTACCCGTGTGGACGTGCTGGTGCAGATGCGAGGCGACGTCAGGGCTGTGCTCGCCGAGACGGTCCAGTGCGTATCTGACCGAGCGGGTGGCACTGACCCGCGCCCGCTCTGCACCATCGAGGGCGACGCGGTCACGACCACCGAGCCCGGTGGCGCGCTGCAGCTCTGCGACGATGTACTCGCGATCGAGTTCGGCAAGCTCTGCACGACCGAGGTCGTTGTCGGCTCGTGCATCAGCGATGTCGTCATCGATGTCGATCAACCGCCGTCGATATGACTCCTTGGCCGCTTCGTCGAGCACCACGAAGCCGGTGTCGACCGTACCGGTCGGCTCACCTGCCGTCTCGAGGCGCACCAGTTGGGACGCGTGGAACTCCCTGCCCGGCTCGGCGAGCAGCCGGGCGATGTATCTCAACCCTTTGAGGTCGCGCACCACGACGGTCGCCGTGCCCCAGCCGACGGTTCTGGTGTCGCCCTCGCTGCGGAACACGGCGTGCCGGGTCGACGACACCGCTTCGTCCGCTTCGTCCGCTTCGTCCCGTGCGTCATGGTGCGAGCTCGGCGCCTGTTCGATGAGTCCGTCGACGCGCTCGGCCCACATCTCGGCTCCGAACGATGCAAGCCCATCCCTCGCAAGTCGGCGCTCGAAGGCCGCCTGTTCGACGTGGCCACCGGATTCGTAGCCGTCGGCGACCACCAATCGGGCCATTGCCGCTTCGAAGGGCGCCCCGACCGCATTCAACTCGGCAACTGCCAGGCTCGCTGCCGACACGACGCGCTCGGGATCGGAATCGATCAACGCCAGTCGACTCTCGGCAAGCCCGGCCAGCGCCCGCAACATCGCCGACGGGAATCGATCGGCGGTTGCACGCAGCTCGGTGGCGGCAGCGACCAGGGTCGGACGGTCTCCTCGCAGCGCGGCAATCTCGGCCTGTGCGTCGAACAACGGAGCGAGACGGAGCGGACCGAACGGAGGTCGCTCCTTCGACGGGATGTCGATGGGATGCTCGATGGCATCGATGATCATCAAGGCGGCCACATCGAGATCACCGCGCGCAGCGTGGACCAACGCCAATCCGGGCTGGGCAGACCACGAGTGATCGATCGCCTGACGGTACGCCTCCTCGGCACCGTCGAGGTCACCCGCACGCAGCCGGATGTTCCCGAGCTCGACGAGGGGCCACCCGAACTCGCGACGCATCCAGGGACGGAGTTCGGAGCACGCTGCCAGGGCCTCGGCCTCGGCAAGTTCACAGGTGCCACTGTGGCGCAGCAACTCCGCACGGTGCACTCTGCACCGACCGTGTATCCCACCGACGGCCGAACCGTGACGCCAGTTCTCCATCACGTCGGTCCACTGCGCGGCGAGTTCCGGCATCAACAGTCCTTGGGCCGCACAGATGATCTCGCAGTACATCATCCCGGTCGTCAAGGGGTCGGCAGCGCCGGACATCAGCAACGCCCCGACCTCTTCGAGCAATTCGATGCCCTCATCCACCTCGCCGTCGAGAATCTTCAGACGTGCGGTGCACGTCCGTCCGATCACGACTGCGGGGACGACACCGAAGCGCTCGCCGAGATCGATCGCTGCCGTGGCATGCACCTTGGCCTCGGCCATCGACCCGCACATGAAGCGTTCGTAGCCTCTCACCATTGCGATGATCGCTCGGACAGCGTCTTCGTCGAGGCCGTCGAGATGACGCTCAGCACAGCGGAGCCAGCCGCGCACCGGCGCCATGAGGCCGGTGTCCATCATCAGGTACATCGCGATCATCGCCGCGGCCCGTCCGGCCTCAGAGCGGTCGCCGAGCTTGGCGTGCAGCGAGTGGAGGTCTTCCCAGAAACCGATGCACCGCTCGAAGTCGCCGGCCCCGTACGCAGCCTCGGCGCCCACTTCGAGACACTCGGGCGAGCTCGACCCTTCGTCGCAGCCCACCAGCTCGAGCGCCCGCTGCCAATCGCCCTCAGCGAGCGCTTCGCGCGCTGATGCCACCAGCTCGTCGACGTCGTCGTCCCCCATGTGTTGCATTGTGACATCGATTGTCACGCCTCATCGTCACCCGGCTGATTCCACGGGACGGCTCGACCGTCCAGGGGTGACGCCGGAGACACGACACATCACATCACCACGACGAAGGAGCACGACATGCACATCACCAAGAACGACGTCCCGACCAAGATCGACGCACCCGGGGCGACCGCCCGACAACAGACCGACTTCGGCGCAGCCTTCGGCGTGATGGGTGCCGAATACTTCACGATGGCGAAAGGCGCCGACCTCGCACCGTTGCTGGTCGGCCTGCGCGGGGACATGTGCGACTCGGCACACTGGGGCTATGTGATCGACGGCGCCGTCACCGTGACCTACCACGACGGTTCCGAGGAGCAGTGCGTCGAGGGGGATCTCTTCCACTGGCCGGCCGGCCACAGTGTCCGGGTCGATGACGACGCGAATCTCGTGCTGTTCAGCCCCCAGTCGGAGCACACGCCCGTGCTCGACCACCTGAAGACAGCCATGGGCGTCTGAGCGCCCATCATCGGTCTCGTGGGCTCTTCGACCACTCGGAACGCGAGGAGTTCACGAGAGCCGATCAGACTCGGGCGGGGTCGACCTCGACCCGCACGCGCGATCCGGTGGGTCGCTCGGTGGCGTTGAGCGCTCGGCCCAGCGTCGTCCAGTCGGCGGCGCGAACCAGGTAGCGATCGACACCGTCGCCGCCGACGTCCACCTCAGCTGCGACGAGCTGTTCCGCGACGACGTCCGAGCCCGAGCCGGACACGACCGCAAGGGCACCGTACGGCGGCAGCCCGAGCATCTGGCGCCGTGTCCGCTCTCCGTCGAGAATGCGGGCAGGGTCGCCTGCAGACGCTGCTACCAACACGTCGTGACCGGGACTGAACGTCTGAACCAGCACTTCCGGGGCGATCCGGCCGGCGCGCACGATCAACGCCAGGGCTTGTTCCGCTGCGCGAAATCGTGGGGCGAGCATCTCCGAATCGAACTCGAGGAACGCGACCACATCGGCCGACCGAACCCGGTGGAGCACCGCCTCGGTGCCGACGTAGATCCCGGCAGAGGGCGGCGGCCCCTCGTCGGCGCCGCTGACTGCGACCACCGGGCGGGCCGCGGCTGCTTCGAGTTCCTCGCGCAACCTGGTCACCCCAGGCCGAAGATTGGCGAAACGCCCGGCACCGCACGCCTGACACACGGCCGGACGAACCGCCGCACAACGGCGACAGACCAGACGCCCGTCGTCGCCGAGCCCGACGGCGGCATCGCACTGTTCGCAACGAATCAACGATCGACAGCCACGGCACGCCAACACGCGCGCCCGGCCCGTGATGTTGCTGACGCACACCACCGTCGACTCGGGATTCCGTATCCGTTCGATCAATGCCGAGGTCACCAGCGACCGCTTCCACGGATCGTCATCGGACCGATCGACCACCACCACACGCGGCCACCCTGCCCGCTCACGTGCGGCGGGCGGAGACACGACGCCGCCGGCACCCGAATCCTCCTCGACGGCAACGAGCGTCGGTACCGGCGACACCAGCACGCAGGGCACCCCTGCACGACGGCACCGCTCGACCACGACGTCGCGGGCATGCCACGTCGGTGCCCGCTCCGCCTGCAGCGCTTCGTCGTGCTCGTCGATGACGATCGCCGCGGCCAACCCAGGACACGGCGCCCACGCCGCCGAACGTGTGCCGATCACCACGTCGACGCCGCCGGCAGCGGCGGCCCACTCCCCCGGCATCGACGCAACCGACAGCCCGGCGCGCCGCAGACGAGTGGCGAGCAACGTCGCATCGCCATGTTCTGGGACGACCACCAATGCCGGCCCGATCGAAGCCACCGACAAGACCGACGGCATCACGTCGGCACGCGGCGGCAACCGGAGCACACCTCCTCCTGCGCTGAGCATCGCAGTGGTCGCCGGCGACTGCGGCGACGGCGCCATACCGGATCGGCGATCGAGCGGGAGCGTCCGCACTGCTCGGCTGGGGCCAGCGGTGACCAGGAAGGGACGAATCCGGCGCGCGGCCCACCGGACAGATGCCCAGTCGGCCAGCTCGAAGAGCTCCGGGGCAGGGCCGTGACCGGTCACCTTGGCGATTGGCTTGAGCGTCCGGTGTTCGGCCAGATCAGCGCCATCGACCGCGCTGATCGATCGCACCCAGCCGCCGATGCGTCGGCCGTGGAGCTCGACCCGAACAATCGTGCCGACCTCGACGGGCGCGCCGAGGTCCGCAGGGATCAGATAGTCGAACTCCTTGTCGAGCCCCGTGACATCCGGCACGACCCCGCGATGTAGCGATTGGTGTCGGACACCATTCGCTACATCGGCTCGTCAGACGCCGACGGCGCTCTTGAACTCGTCGATCCGGCTGAGCTCCTCCCACGGGAAGCCCGCACGACCGAAGTGACCGTATGCGGCCGAGCGCTTGTAGATCGGGCGCTTCAGATCGAGATCACGCACGATCGCACCCGGGCGCAGGTCGAACACCGACCGCACAGCAGCTTCGATGGCAGCAGGGTCGATGTGCGAGGTGCCGAAGGTCTCGACGAGGATGCTCATCGGCTGTGCCATGCCGATGGCATAGGCCAACTGCACCTCACAACGGTCGGCCGCTCCGGAAGCGACGACGTGCTTGGCGACCCAACGCCCCGCGTAGGCGGCCGAGCGGTCGACCTTGCTGGGATCCTTGCCCGAGAAAGCGCCGCCACCGTGACGACCCATGCCGCCGTAGGTGTCGACGATGATCTTGCGACCGGTCAGGCCCGCATCCGCGAACGGGCCGCCGCGCACGAACTGCCCGGTGGGGTTGACGTAGATCTCGAAGTCGTCGTCGGCGAAACGCTCGGGGATCACCGGACGGATCACCTGGTCGATCAGGTCCGGACGGATCACGGTGTCACGATCGACGCCGTCTTGATGCTGGGTGCTGATCAGCACGCCCTTGAGCGCCACCGGCCAGCCGTTGTGGTACTCGTAGGTCACCTGCGTCTTGCCATCCGGGCGCAGGTACGGCACCTGGCCGGACTTGCGGACGTCAGCCAGCCGCTCCGACAGGCGATGTGCGGTCCAGATCGGCAGCGGCATCAGATCGTCGGTCTCGTTGCAGGCGTAGCCGAACATCATTCCCTGGTCGCCGGCGCCCTGCAGGTTGAGCTGATCCTCGCCGGACGTGCCACCGCGCACCTCTTCGGAGGTGTCGACACCCTGGGCGATGTCGGGGCTCTGCTCGTCGATCGACACGATGACACCGCAGGTGTTGCCATCGAAACCGTAGGCGGCGTTGTCGTAGCCGATGCCGTTGATCGTCTCGCGAGCGATCTTGGGAATGTCGACATATGCCGACGTCGTGATCTCACCGGCGATGACGCACAGGCCCGTGGTCAGCAGCGTCTCGCAGGCCACCCGACCGTCGGGGTCCTCGGTGAGGATGGCGTCGAGAACGGCGTCGGAGACCTGGTCGGCCATCTTGTCGGGGTGGCCTTCGGTGACGCTTTCGGAGGTGAACGTGTACATGCTCATGCAAAGTCCTGTCGATGTGGTGAGCGGATGGAGACGATGGTGTCGATGACGGCCCGAGCGACATCTCGCTTCGATGCGAGGTCGATCTCGACAGGCTCCGCGTCGGGCCGCAACAGCGTAACCGCGTTCGTGTCGTGAGCGAAGCCAACCTGCGGGGCGCCGACGTCGTTGGCGACGATCAGGTCGAGTTGTTTCGACTGGAGCTTCGACGTGGCGTTGGCAACGAGGTCGTCGGTCTCGGCTGCGAACCCGACGAGTACCTGACCGCGACGTTTCGAGGCACCGAGTCCGGCGAGGATGTCCGGCGTGGGCTCGAGAATGATCTCGGGCGCGCCGTCTCGCTTCTTCAGCTTGCCCGCAGACGTCGTGGATGGACGGAAGTCGGCGACGGCGGCACTCATCACGACGACGTCATGGTCGAGCGCCGCTTCGTTCATGGCCTGCTGCATCTGCGCAGCGGTCTCGACCTCGACGAGCGTGCAGCCTGCGGGAGTCGGCAGCGCCACGGTGGAGACCAACGTCACCCGCGCGCCGCGAGCAGCAGCCTCCGCAGCCACCGCGTATCCCTGCTTGCCCGAGCTGCGATTGGCGATGACTCGAACGGCGTCGATCGGTTCGCGTGTCCCGCCCGCCGAGACCACCACCGATGCCCCGTCGAGGTCGCGTGGGCCGACGATCTGCTCGACTGCGGCCACGATCGTGGCCGGGTCGGCGAGTCGGCCGGCACCGACGTCACCGCCGGCGAGGCGCCCAGACTCGGGCTCGACGATGTGCACACCACGTGAGCGCAGCACCGCGATGTTGTCGACCACACTCGGGTGTTCCCACATCTCGGTGTGCATCGCCGGGCAGACCACCACCGGGGCCCTCGTTGCGATCAGCGTGTTCGTCAACAGATCGGTCGACAGCCCCATGCGGTAGGCAGCGAGCAACCGGGCGGTCGCCGGGGCGACCAGGATCAGATCGGCGCCCTGGCCGATGAGCGTGTGGGGAATCGGGGTCGTCGGGTTGTCCCACAACTCGGTCTGGACGGGCTCCGAGGCGAGGGCACTCAGCGTCGTTCTCCCGATGAAGTGCCCGGCTCCTTCGGTCATGATCGGCACCACGTGGGCACCGGCATCGACCAACTGTCGACAGACCTCGATCGCCTTGTACGCGGCGATCCCACCCGTCACGCCGAGCACGATCCGTTTGCCTGCGAGCATCGTCCCAGTCAGCCCGGTCGAATGCGCGCCGCTGAATCGCGGTCAGCCCTCGAGGTTGGCTGCGTCACGGGCATCAGCGATGGCCTGTGCTTCAGCCTCTGCGTCGAACTCCTCTTCGAGGAGTACTTCCTCCGGAGCCTCGGCCCAGACGATCTTGTCTTGCGAGATCTCTTCGAAACCGATCGACAGCGGCTTGCGTGCAACCGATGACACCTGCGGCGGGATCATGTGGCCGAGGCCGTCGCCGAGCTGGTTGAAGTACGAGTTGATGTTGCGTGCACGACGCGCTGCCAGCGTGACCAGCGTGAACTTCGAGTCGACCTTGTCGAGCAAGGTCTCGATCGGTGGGTTGATCATCGTGTCGTGGTCGAGCGCCATAGTTTCACCATCCTACCGGTTGCGAGCGGTTTCGATGATCTGCAGCATCTCGTCGATGGTCTCGTCGAGATCGTCGTTGACGACGATGTGGTCGGCAAGGGCACGACCGACCGGCTCCTCGACTTCGGCCTTCTTCAACCGTGCCAGCACCTTGTCTCCCGGGTCACCACGGCCACGCAGTCGACGCTCCTGCTCCTCACGTGACGGCGGCACCACGAAGAGCAGCAGCGCGTCGGGAAAGAGCTGCTTCACCTGCTGGGCGCCGTCGACCTCGATCTCGAGGACGATGTCCTGGTCGTCGCCAGGTTCTGGCACGGGGCTGCCGTAGTAGTTGCCGAGGAACTCGGTCCATTCCAGGAAGCCACCGCCGGCGATGCGCTCCTCGAACGCGGCGGGGTCGGTGAACACGTAGGCGTCGGCGTCTTCGGAGGGCCGCCGATCGCGAGTCGTCCAGGAACGGCTCAACCACAACTGATCGTCGCGGCGTACGAGCGCATCGACGATGGTGCCCTTGCCGACCCCACCGGGGCCCGAGACGACGATGATCAACGAACCCGCCCGGTCAGCCGAGGAGTTCGAGAAGCTTCGACTTCTGCTGGGCACCGAGGCCCTGGACCCGACGATTGTCGGCGATCTCGATGTCTTCCATGATCCGGCGCGCCTTGACCTTGCCGACGCCGGGCAGCGACTCGAGCAACGAGACGACCTTCAACTTGCCGACGTTGACGTCGGTGGATGCCAGCGCATCGGCGAGCGACATCGAGCCCATTTTGAGACGTGCCTTGATCTCGGCACGAGCGGCTCGTGCTTCGGCCGCCTTCGCGAGTGCCGCCGAGCGCTGCTCGGGGGTCAGCTGTGGGGGTGTTGCCATGCCGTCAAGCTATCGCGGCGATGTCGGCCAGTCGGGTCAATCCGCGTTCGGCTGCCCAGGCGACCAGGCCGTCTTGAATCGCCCCCGCCGCACCGGGATCCGCGAACGAGGCCGTTCCGACCTGAACCGCCGATGCGCCGGCCAACAGCATTTCCACGGCATCCCACGCCGAGGCGATCCCGCCGACCCCGATGATCGCAACGTCGGGGAGCGCAGCATGCACATCGTGGACGGCACGAACAGCGACCGGGTGGATCGCCCGCCCGGACAGCCCTCCCCCGCCGGCACCGAGCGCCGGCGCCAGTGTCGAGGGGTCGTAGGCGAGGCCCAGCAGCGTGTTGATACAGGTGACTGCTTCGGCACCGGCTTCGACCACCGCCGCTGCAACGTCGATGATGCGATCGGTGTTGGCGCTGAGCTTCGCCCACCGGGGTCGGCCACAACTCGCCGTCGCTGCGATCACCTCAGCCGACAGCTTGGCGTCATGGGCGAAGATCGAACCTCTCCCCTCGAGATTGGGACACGACAGATTCACCTCGACCGCCACGACCTCTGGAGGTGCGGCCGCCAACAGCGCTGCAGCCTGGGCGTAGTCGTCGACGCTGCGACCCCAGACACTGGCCACGATCGTGGCGCCCGATCCAACGAGATCAGCGACCACATGGTCGAGCCAGTACTGCACGCCGGGACCCTGCAACCCGACGGCATTCATCATGCCCTGCGGGGTCGGGTGCACCCGGGGAGCCGGGTTGCCGGGCCACTCGTACGGCGCCAGCGACTTGGTCACGACCGCGCCGAGCGCTGCGAGGTCGAGGTACCCGCCGAGCTCGGTTCCGTAACCGGCGGTCCCGGACGCCGTCATCACCGGGGCGGCCAACTCGACGCTGCCGACCCGGACCCGAGTGTCGATCACCGTGCCGTCACCGCCAACGACCCGTCGGGCATCGGTTCGACCCCGGCTTCGGTCACGGTGTGATACTCCTGCAACGTCTTGACGGTCAGCACCTCTCCGACACGTTCGGACAACCCCTGTACTGCGGCGAGCGCCGCATCGACCGTGGTCACGCAGCTCACCCGGTGCAAGCTGGCCGCTTTGCGGATCTGCTCACCGTCGCTGCGACCGAGCGCGCCACGCGGCGTGTTGACCACGAAGCTGATCTCGCCATCAGCGATCAGATCGACTGCGGTGACCCGTGACTCGCCGTCACCATCGACTTCCTGCACCTTCGCAACGACCTGATCGACCGGCGAGTCGAACGCCGCCAGGTACGCAGCGGTGCCCTCGGTCGCCGCGATGCCGAGCCCCAGCGCCCGGAATCGTTTGGCCACGACCAGCCCCGCCGGCTTGTCGGGGTCGGCCAGCGACAAGAACACGGTGCCTGCGGTCGGGAGAATCGTGCCAGCAGCGAGTTCGGCCTTGTAGAACGCCCGGCCGAACGAGTCGGCGATACCCATCACCTCGCCGGTCGAGCGCATCTCAGGTCCGAGCGCAGGGTCGACCTCGGGGAACCGGTTGAAGGGCATCACCGCTTCCTTGACGGCGACGTGTCCGCCCACCGGTTCACGCAGCACCCCCTCGGCGCGCAGCTCGGCGAGTGTGGCGCCGAGCATCACGCGGGTCGCCACCTTGGCCAGCGACACCCCCGTGGCCTTGGCGACGAACGGCACCGTCCGACTCGCCCGGGGATTCGCTTCGATCACGTACACCGTCGTGCCCATCACGGCGTACTGGACATTGATCAGTCCGCGCACGTCGAGATGTTTGGCGATCGCGCCGGTGTAGGACTCGATCACCTCGACCACCCACGACGGCAGCGTCGGCGGCGGCAACGCACAGGCCGAGTCACCCGAGTGCACGCCGGCCTCCTCGACGTGCTCCATGACACCGCCGATCAGGATCTCACCGGTGTGGTCCCGAATGGCATCGACGTCGACCTCGGTGGCGTCGGCGAGGAACCGGTCGATCAGCACCGGACGCTCGGCCGAGAGGCCGCCTTCCTTGCCCAGGCTGCCGAAACCGGCGAGTTCCTCCATCGCCCGTGCGAGATGGTTGCGATCGTGGACGATCTGCATCGCCCGCCCCCCGAGCACGTAGCTCGGACGAACCAGCACCGGAAAGCCGATGTCATCGGTGATCGACAGGGCCTGTTCGAGATCGGTCGCGGTACCACCAGGAGGTTGCGGTATCTGCAATTGGTCGCAGATCGCATTCCAACGCTCGCGGTCTTCTGCTGCGTCGATCGAGTCCGGCGAGGTACCCGCGACGAGTTCGGGCGGGATCAGACCGGCCAGCTTCAACGGCGTCTGGCCACCGAGCGACACGATGACCGCCTCGGGCTGTTCGACGTCGATGACGTTGAGGACGTCTTCCTTGGTGAGCGGCTCGAAGTACAGCCGGCTCGACGTGTCGTAGTCGGTCGACACGGTCTCGGGATTGCAGTTGACCATGATCGTTTCGAAGCCGGCGTCGCGCAGCGAGAACGAGGCGTGCACGCAGCAGTAGTCGAACTCGATCCCCTGACCGATCCGGTTCGGACCGGACCCGAGGATCACGACCTTGCGAGCATCCGACGGGCGGACCTCGCTCTCGTCTTCGTAGGTCGAGTAGTGGTACGGCGTCTCGGCGGGAAATTCGGCTGAGCACGTGTCGACCGTCTTGTACGTCGGCACCACGCCGGCGGCTTCGCGAGCGGCGCGCACGTCGTCCTCGGGAACCGACCAGAGATGACCCAGCTGACCATCGGAGAACCCGAGACGCTTCGCACGACGCCACCCCCGAGTCGACAGCGCACCGAAACCGGCCTCGACGAGCACCGCTCGCTCCTCCGAGATCATCGACATCTGATCGAGGAACCACGGATCGATCGACGTCGCTTCGTGGACCGCGTCGACCGAGACGCCGCGATGAAGCAACGCGCCGACCTGCTGGATGCGGTCGGCGGTCGGGATCGCTGCCTGCGCGAGCAGTTCCTCGTCGGACACGTCCGCGAGGTGCGCCTCGGTGGGGTCGCACCCCAGGCCGAGTCGGCCCTGTTCCAGCGATCGCAGCGCCTTCTGCAGGCTCTCCGGGAAGGTGCGCCCGATGGCCATCACTTCTCCGACCGACTGCATCTGTGTGCCCAACACGCCGCTCGCTCCGGGCAGCTTCTCGAAGGCCCATCGCGGGATCTTGGTGACCACGTAGTCGATCACCGGTTCGAAGCTCGCCGGCGTCGACATGGTGTCGGTCTTGGTGATGTCGTTGGGGATCTCGTCGAGCGTGTAGCCCACGGCGAGGCGAGCTGCGATCTTGGCGATCGGGAACCCGGTCGCTTTCGAGGCGAGTGCCGACGACCTCGACACGCGTGGGTTCATCTCGATGACGACCTGGCGACCGCTGGACGGCTCGACAGCGAACTGCACGTTCGAGCCGCCGGTTTCGACGCCGACGCGTCGGATGCAGGCGAGCGCCGAGTCGCGCATCTCCTGGTACTCGACATCGGTGAGCGTCTGGATCGGCGCCACGGTGATCGAGTCGCCGGTGTGGACCCCCATCGGGTCGACGTTCTCGATGCCGCAGATGATCACGCAGTTGTCCGCGTGGTCACGCATCACCTCGAGCTCGTATTCCTTCCAGCCGTACACCGACTCCTCGATGAGGATCTCGCTGATCGGGCTGGCCTGCAGACCATTCGAGGCGATCTTCTCGAACTCCTCAGCGGTGAACGCGATGCCGGTGCCTCGTCCGCCGAGGATGTAGGCGGGGCGGATGACGGCGGGCAGGCCGATGTCATCGATGACGACCCGGGCTTCCTCCATCGTGTGCGCTGTGCCGGATCGGAGACAGTCGAGGCCGATGCCGAGCATCGCCTGTTTGAAGATCTCCCGGTCTTCCGCGGTTGCGATCGCTTCGGCATTGGCGCCGATCATCTCCGGCTTGCCCGGCACGCCGATCAGGCCGCGCTCGAAGAGCTCCATCGCGATGTTCAGGCCGGTCTGGCCGCCGAGCGTCGGCAGCACCGCATCGGGCTGCTCGCGGTCGATGATCGCCGAGACGACCTCCCAGGTGAGCGGCTCGACGTAGGTGGCATCGGCGAAGTCCGGGTCGGTCATGATCGTCGCCGGGTTCGAGTTGGCGAGGATGACGCGATAGCCCTCTTCGCGCAGTACCCGGCACGCCTGGGTACCGGAGTAGTCGAACTCACATGCCTGGCCGATCACGATCGGACCGGAACCGATGATCAGGATCGAGTGGATGTCGGTGCGCTTCGGCATCAGCGACCGCCTTTCGGGTTGCCGGCGGTGGACGGTGCGGACGCGTGCTCGATCATGTCGGCGAATTCCTGGAAGAGATAGTTCGAGTCGTGCGGTCCGGGATTGGACTCCGGGTGGTGCTGCACGCTGAAGGCCAGTTCGCCGTCGACGCGCAGTCCTTCGCAGACCCCGTCGTTGAGATTGACATGGGTCATCGTCGCCTTGCCCGACAGCGAGTCGGGGTCGACGGCGAAGTTGTGGTTCTGGCTGGTGATCTCGACCTTCCCAGTGGCGATGTTGCGCACCGGATGGTTGCCGCCGTGGTGGCCGAACGGGAGCTTGACCGTGCCGGCGCCGATCGCCCGGCCGAGCAGTTGGTGACCGAGGCAGATGCCGAAGATCGGCACGTTGCCGATGAGCCCCTGAATCGTCTCGACGCCGTACGAGGCCATCGCCGGGTCGCCGGGACCGTTGCTGAGAAAGACACCGTCGGCGCCTCGGGCCAGGATGTCGGCAGCACTCGTCGTGGCCGGCACCACCTCGACCGTGCCGTAGCGGGCGAGGTTGACGGCGATGTTGCGCTTCATCCCGAAGTCGATTGCGACGATCCGGGTGCGGCTGCCGGGATCGAGCGCGTCCACGGTGTAGCCGGTGTCCACGGTGACCTGGCGCACCAGGTCCACCCCGTCGGTTCCCGGCTCGGCCTCGGCTGCGGCGCGGAGCTCGGCTTCGCTGACAGCGCCGAACGCTCCCGGCATGGCGCCGGTGTCGCGGATGATGCGGGTGAGCCGCCGGGTGTCGATGCCGGCGATGCCGGGGACGCCCTGCTGGCGCAGCATGGCGTCGAGGCTGCTCTCGGCGCGCTGGTTGCTGTGGCGGCGAGAGAGTTCGCGCACGACGATGCCCCGACAGAACGTGCCGCGCGATTCGAAATCGGCGGCGTTGACGCCGTAGTTGCCGATGTGCGGTGTGGTGAAGGTCACGATCTGGCCGGCGTAACTCGGATCGGTGATCACCTCCTGATAGCCGGTGAGCACGGTGTTGAACACCACCTCACCGGTGGCGATCGGTGCGTCCGCCCCGATCAGTTCGCCTTCGAACACACTGCCGTCGGCAAGCACCAGGGCTCCGTCGCGTATCGTCATGGCTGACACCTCTCCTTCGTCTGTGCGAGCAACAACTCGCGGTCTCGACGTCCGTGCTCACACAGACCGCGGTGTTCGTCGAGTTTCTGCATGTCCATCCGGTCGCGTGTATGAATATTCATCACCGTAGCGCCGAGCCGCCGTGAACGACCGGGGTTCCCCGGAAGATCGTGTGGAGCACACGTCCCCGCAATGGCATCCCCACGTAGGGAGTGTTGTGGCTCTTGCTGGCGAGTCGCGCCGGCACCACCTCCCACACCTCGCTCGGGTCGAAGATGGTGAGGTTCGCAGGCTCGCCGGGCTCGATGGGCCGACCGTGACGGTCGGCAACTCCGGCGATCGCAGCCGGCTTCCACGACATCGCGGCGACCACGTCGGCCAGTGGCATCTCGAGGCTCGCGAGCGAGACCCCGAGTGCCGTCTCCAGGCCGAGCATGCCGGGCGGTGCCAGATCCAGCGGTTGCTCCTTGCTCTCGGCCACGTGGGGCGCGTGATCGGTCGCGATCGCGTCGATCGTGCCGTCGGCGAGTCCGGCGCGAATCGCCGCGATGTCGCCGGCGGTGCGCAGTGGCGGGTTCACCTTGTAGAGGGCGTCGTAGGTCTCGAGGCGCTCGTCGGTGAGGCTGAAGTGGTGCGGCGTCGCCTCGGCCGTGATCGCCAACCCGTCGGCTTTCGCCGCCCGAACCAGCTCGACGCTCTTCGCCGTCGAGAGATGGAGGAAGTGCATCCCCACGCCGGTGAGCCGAACGAGCTCGATGTCGCGGTGCAGCATCAGCTCCTCGGCGATCGACGGCCATCCCGGCAGCCCCAACCGGCTGCAGCACGAACCCTCGTGCATCACGGCACCGGCGGTGAGCTGTTCGACCTCGCAGTGCTGGGCGAGCGTGATGCCGAGCCCGTCGGCGTATTCGAGTGCCCGCCGCATCAACAGCGCGTTCTGGACTCCGTTGCCGTCGTCGGTGAAGATCTTCACCCCGACGCCGGCGAGTTCGCCGAACGGCGTGAGTTGCTCGCCGCCGCGCCCGACCGTGATCGAACCCGACGGCAGGACCTCACACAAACCGGCACGCTCGCCCTGGCGGCGAACGAAGTCGACGACCTCGACGCTGTCCTGCGTCGGATCGGTGTTCGGCATGGCGACCACAGCGGTGAACCCGCCGAGCGCCGCAGCACGGCTGCCGGTCTCGATCGTCTCGGCTTCTTCTCGGCCCGGTTCGCGGAGGTGCACGTGGAGGTCGACGAACCCGGGCGTGAGCACCAGGCCGTTCGCATCGATCACCTCATCGCCGCCGGCGGTGTCGAGGTGGTCAGCGACCTCACCGACCAGGCCGTCATCGACGCGGACGTCGACTCGGCGTTCTCCGTTGGGGTCGATGACGCGGGCACCGGTGATCAACAGGCTCACAGCGAGCCTCCTTCCGTGGTGAGGTCAGGACTCGAGGTCGCGGCACCGGAGCCCAACAGGTCGAAGAGCACGGCCATGCGAACGGCGATTCCGTTGGTGACCTGCTTCGTGATCACGGCGCCGGGCAACTCGCCAGGATCGACGGCGATCTCGACGCCGCGGTTCATCGGGCCCGGATGCATGATCAGCGCCTGCGGGGGCAGTGCAGCAGCGCGTTCGGCGGTGAGGCCGAACCGCGAGGTGTACTCGCGCAGGCTCGGCACGAGCGCCTCGTTCATTCGTTCCTGTTGCATCCGCAGCAGGTACAGCACGTCGATGTTCCCGATCACGTCGTCGAGACGGTCGGTGACCGCATCGGCGAACGAGTCGCCGACGTCGGGCGGCAGCAGCGTGCGCGGGGCCACCACGGTGACGTGCACCCCGAGGAGGCGCATGGCAGCCACGGTGCTGCGAGCGACGCGGCTGTGTTTCACGTCGCCGACGATCGCCATCCGCAACCCCTCGAGCCCACCGCTGCGCCCGAGCGAGCTGCGCACGGTGTAGGCATCGAGCAGGCCCTGGGTGGGATGCGCGTGCCATCCGTCGCCGGCGTTGATCACGCTCGCCTGGGTCCAGGCATCGATCATCAGCGGCGCCCCGCTCGAACGATGGCGCACGACGAACGCGTCGACCCCCATCGCTGCGATCGTCTCGATCGTGTCGCGCAAGCTCTCGCCCTTGCTGAGGCTCGACTGCGACACGGCGAAGGTCATCGTGTCGGCCGACAGCCGCTTGGCGGCGGTCTCGAAACTGAGGCGGGTGCGCGTCGAGTCCTCGAAGAAGACGCTGCACACCGTCCTGCCACGGAGCGCAGGCACTTTCGGGTTGGGGCGGCGGTTCACCTCGGCCATGTGATCGGCGAGGTCGAGAATCCGGATGATGCCGTCGGTGCCGAGATCGTCGATGGTGATCAGCGATCGCGTGGGGGTCACGAGATGATCACCCCGTCGACGGTTGCTTCGACGTCCTCCTCGGTGCTCGTCGGCAGGTTCTTGCCGACGAAGTCCGGTCGGATCGGGAGTTCCCGGTGCCCGCGATCGACCAACACCGCCAGTTGCACCGCCCTCGGTCGGCCGTAGTCGCCAACGGCGTCCATCGCTGCTCGAACGGTTCTCCCGGTGTAGAGCACGTCGTCGACGAGCACCACGGTGGAATCGTCGACGTCGAAGCTGAGGTCACTCACCGAGCCGGGCGCAACCGGGCGCAAGCCGATGTCGTCGCGATAGAGGCTGGCGTCGACCGCTCCGACCGGCACGGCGTGCTCGATGCGAGCGATTTCGGCTCCGAGCAGTTCGGCGAGCCAGACACCGCCCTGCTGGATCCCGATGATCGCCACGCCACCGAGGCCACGATTGCGTTCGATGATCTCGTGTGCCATCCGAGTGATGGCGCGGCGCACGTCGTCGGGCCCGAGCACCTGCTTGGCGCTCGTGTCCCGCTGCGTGGCGCCGACGTTGTCAGCAGCCATGTGAATCTCCTCCGTGCGAGCCTCACGGGACCCGCTTCACGGTGCTCTCGAAGGTAGCAGCAACTACTGTCGGCGACATGCATGATCTCGTGATCCGTGGGGGACTCGTCGTCGATGGCACCGGCACACCGGGGCGAATCGCCGACGTGGCGGTGAACGACGGGGTGATCACCGCAGTCGTCGACGCCGGTTCGGGCGCCGAGGTCGGCGAGGCGACCCGCGTCGTCGACGCCACCGGCAAGTTGGTGACGCCAGGGTGGGTCGACATCCACACCCACTACGACGGCCAGGCCTCGTGGGATCCATTCCTCACCCCCTCGTCGTGGCACGGCGTGACCACTGCGGTGATGGGGAACTGCGGCGTCGGCTTCGCACCGGCCGCACCGGATCGCCACGAGTGGCTGATCGAGCTGATGGAGGGCGTCGAGGACATCCCGGGGTCTGCGCTCGCCGAGGGCATCACGTGGGAATGGGAGTCGTTCGAGGAGTACCTCGACGCACTCGACGCGCGCCGGTACGCGATCGACCTCGGCGCACAGGTGGCCCACGGCCCGGTCAGGGGCTACGTGATGGGCGACCGCGGCGCCGCCAACGAGGCGCCGACGGCCGACGACATCGCTGCGATGTCGGAGATCGTCGAGCGCGGCCTGCGCGCCGGCGCGCTCGGGTTCTCGACCTCGCGTACGCCGATCCACAAGTCGAAGTCCGGCGAACTCGTTCCCGGCACGCACGCGACCGCCGACGAGCTGTTCGGGCTCGCGGATGCGCTCCGACGAGCCGGCCACGGCGTGTTCCAGTTCGCGCCCGACCATGCGCTGGTCCCTCGCGACGAGTGGCCGTGGATGACCGAGATGGCCCGCCGTACCGGGCGGACCGTGAGCGTCAACCTGAATCAACCCGACGAGGCGCCGGATCTCTGGCGGGAGGTGCTGGGGCTGCTCGATCAGGCTCGGGCCGACGGCGTCCCGATCGTCGCCCAGGTCGCCGGCCGCAACGTCGGACTGCTGATGTGCCTGGAGGGCAGCTTCAACCCGCTCGACTTCCATCCCGCCTATGCCCCGATCTCGGGCCTTCCCCTCGCCGAGCGTGTCGCTGCCCTGCGCGAGCCGGAGTTCCGCGCCCGCCTCGCCGAGTCACCCGGCCCCGACAGCCTCTTCGAGCGGGTGGTGACATCGCGCCTCGACCAGTGGTGGGCAGTCGCCGACGGCGACATCGACTACGAACCGCCCGCCGAGGACTCGATTGGCGCAGTCGCCGCCCGCACGGGCCGCCCGGCAATCGAGTTGATCGTCGACCAACTGATCGCCCACGACGGCACACGGGATGATCCTGACCCCGTTCTTCAACTACGCGTACGGCGACCTGTCGTTCACCTACGAGGCCCACCAGCACCCGGGCACCCGGATGGGCCTTGCCGACGCGGGCGCCCACTGCGGCGTGATCTGCGACGGCGGCACCCCGACGTTCATGCTCACCCACTGGACCCGCGACCGCACCCGGGGACCGAAGCTGCCGCTCGAGCACGTCATCCACCGCCAGACCCGCCAGACCGCCGAGCTCTACGGCCTCGGCGACCGAGGGGCACTGCTGCCCGGTCTGCGCGCCGACATCAACGTGATCGACTACGACCGCCTCACGTTCAGCCCGCCCCGGATGGTGCACGACCTGCCGGCCGGCGCCCGGCGGCTCGTCCAGAAGGCCGACGGCTACGAGGCGACCTTCGTCGCCGGGGTGCAGACGGTCGACCACGACGAGTTCACCGGCGAACTCCCCGGCCGCCTCGTCCGCGGCCCCCGCTGATCACACCACGGGTCAGACACCACGGGTCAGCGCACCACGGGTCAGACCCGACGTGATCGTCAACCCGGGAGCGCGACCGTGCGGTCGCGTTCGTGGAGGACCCAGAACTCGTTGCGGGCGACTTCGGTGAACGCCGGTTCGATCGCCAGCCAGTCGGTCAGGAGGTCGTCGCTCAGCCACCGCGGCAACATCACGAAGTCGACCCGTTCTGATCGATCATCGAGCCGCTCACCTTCCCGGGACGCATCAGGCCCGTAGAGCAACACCCGGAACGGCACCGGGAACTGGTAGATCTCCGAGCGGTACGTCAGGTGCGGCGTCAGTCGATAGTTCGCGGCGACGACCGCATCATCGGGAATCTTCTCGAACAGCTCACGGGCGGCCACTGCCCGGATGTTGTCGGGTTGGCCGTAGAACAGCGGCGTACGCCCCCACGGCATCGGCGACCACAGCGTGGCCGTCACGAGTGTGGCCGTCGCGAGCAGACCGAGCGCGACGACCCTCATCGGCACGATGAACGACCGAGTGCGCAGCTTCACCGTCCGGTCGCGCAGCGCACCGATCGCGTACACCGTGCCGATCGCAAGCGCCGGGACCGCGATCAGGCTGTAGTGGTACTCGACCTGGTACTGGTACCAGAACGTGCTCAACACGTTGGTGAACAGCACCAACGCGCTGATCAGCGCGACGTCCGGCAAGCGGGCGAACAGCCACGCGAACGGCGCGGTCATCTGCACCAGGTACCACGGGCGGCCGTCGCTACGGAGATGCTGGGCCAGCTGAGTGGGGTTGGTGAACGTGGTGTCGATCAGGCCTCCGACACCACCGAACGGGATGCGCCACGTGTTGCGAGTGGGCACGCCGATCAGGCTGCGCATCACGACGAACATCGCGACGGCCATGAACGCGAGGCTGCCGAACACGGTGAGCAGACCGATCCGGCGGTCTCGTCGGATCGCCACCCAGATGCCGAGTGGCACGATCACCAGCGAGACATCCTCCTTGACCAGCAGCGACAGCACGACGAACACCGCGTACAGCCGCCACTTGCGTTCCAACGCGGCATAGATCGCGAACCCGACGAACACACCGAGGAACGCGTCGGGATGGAAGTTCTCGAGGTTCGTCCACCCGACCGCCGGGTGCAGGAGGTAGGTGCCGGCACCGATCAGCGCCCACCACTCGGAGCCCAAGCGCTTGCGGGCGTACAGGAACACCGGAACCGAGCCCGCGGCGATCGCTGCGGACTGCGCGGTGAACATGATCCAGGCGCCCGGCGCAATCCAGTACAGCGGCACCAGGAACAGCAGGACGAGCGAGGTGTGGTCGCCGAACATGTTGCGACCCATCAGGGTCACGAACGGGGCGTCGAACCGCGACAGCAACCACATGCCCTGGTCGTAGAGCGCCGAGTCGTACGTGGCGGTACCCAGCGCGTGGTGGATGTTCAGCGACCTGATCGAGAAGTACCAGGTCCAGATGACCACGGCCCCGGCCAGGAACACCTGCGGTGCAGTTGGCGGCGGGATGCGATGCCACCACGGCGTCCGGTGTTGGTGCGGTGGCTCGGCGACGTGGTCGTCGCCGACGTCGTCCGACGCAGAGGCGATCGTCGTCTCCGACATTGCTCTACTGTCGCAGGTCGGTCACCAACGCCGAGAGCACGCCATTGACGAACTTGCCGCTGTCGTCGGTGGAGAACCGTTTCGCGAGCTCGACCGCCTCGTCGATGGCAACAGCGAACGGCACGTCGGGGCGGTGAGCCAACTCGAACGCACCGAGGCGCAGCACGTTCAGGTCGAGCACCGGCATGCGGGCAAGCGTCCACCCCTTGGCACGTGCAGCGATTGCCTCGTCGAGTTCTTCGACGTGGTCACCGACACCGGTGACCAACAGCACGGTCAGCTGATCGGGCTCGAGCATCTGGAGCGCGAGCGCATCGGCCGGCGTGATGCCCTTCGAGTACGCCTCGTAGAGCAGGTAGAGCGCGCGTTCGCGCGGATCGGAGCGGTCGTCGGGGCGCGGCATGGCAGCCATGGTGCGGTGCTCGCCCTACGTCAGACGCGGGTGATGTAGTCGCCGGTGCGGGTGTCGACCTTGATCTTGTCGCCCGGCTCGACGAACAACGGCACCTGGAGCACCTTGCCGGTCTCGAGCGTCGCCGGCTTGCGGGCACCCGACACTCGATCGCCCTGCACGCCGGGTTCGGTCTCGGCGACGGACAGCTCGACCGATGCGGCGATCTCGACGTCGATGATCTCTCCCTGGTAGAGCGCGATCTGAGCGATCATCTGCTCGGTCAGATAGTCGGCTGCTTCGCCGAGCGCCGTGTTCGGGACGTTCATCTGGTCGTAGGTCGAGGTGTTCATGAACACGTAGTCGTCGCCGTCTTTGTACAGGAACTGCATGTCCTGGCGGTCGACGATCGCCTGCTCGACCTTGATGCCGGCGTTGAAGGTCTTGTCGATCACGGCGCCGGTGCGGGCGTTGCGGATCTTGGTCCGCACGAAGGCACCACCCTTGCCGGGCTTGACGTGCTGGAACTCGACCACCTGGAACAGGCCGTTGTCGAGTTCGAGGGTGATTCCGTTCTTGAGGTCGTTGACGGAGATCTGCGGCATGGTCGGGTGTCCTTCGATTGGTCGTGCGTGAGTCGGGCTCAGCCGGGAAACGGTCGCGGTGAGGTGTGCGTGAGTGGCCGAACGCCGGTTTCGGTGACGACGAGGAGATCCTCGATGCGGAATCCACCGAAGCCGACACGATAGAGCCCCGGTTCGACGGTCACCACGTTCCCTGTCACCAACACCTCGTCGGAGGCCTGCGAATGGAATGGCGACTCGTGGATCACCAGGCCCACCCCGTGGCCGGTTCCGTGCAGATACCAGTCGCCGTAGCCGGCCGCGACGAAGAGGTTGCGACATGCGCTGTCGACGTCCTTGGCCGTCACACCAGCCCCGAGGGCATCGATCCCGGCACGTTGGGCGGCCTCGACGAGCGAGTAGATCTCCCGCTGCTGATCGGTCGGCTCGCCGATCACGTAGGACCGGGTCATGTCGGAGTGGTAGCCGTCGACGAGGGCCCCGACGTCGATGATCACCGTGTCGCCCTCGACGATCGTGCGGCGGGTCGCTTCGTGGTGCGGCCTGGCTGCGTGGTCCGGGCCCGAGGCGACGATCGTGTCGTAGCTGCGGTCGTCGGCGCCGTGGAGTCGCATCCGGTACTCGAGTTCGTTGCGGACATCGGCCTCGGTCACCGGCGAGTCGATGGTGGCGAACAGGATCGGCTCGACCTCGGCCAACGCTGCGTCGGCTGCGGCCGCGGCCGCCGCGATCCGCTCGATCTCGGCGTCGTCTTTGATCTGGCGTTGCTGCGCAACGAACGATGCGACCGGTTCGAGGTGCACCTCGGCGGACAGGCGGGCCCATTCGGCCTGGCTGGTCGTCGCCGGATCGAGGGCTACCCGCGATGCGCCGCTCAGCGAGGCAACCAGACGCTCGTGGAGCGCCGGCCGAGCCGTCTCCGCGTAGATCGTCGCTCCGGCCGACGCCGTCTCGGCCCGCGCTCGCTCGCCGTAGCGACCATCGGTACCGAGGACGAGGTCATCGGCCGTGACGACCGCCCACCCGTTCGAGCCGGTGAACCCGGTCAGCCAGCGCACGTCGACCAGATCGGTGAACAGCAGCGCATCGCACCCGTGTCCACCCATCGTCAACATCTGCTGGACCGCCGCCACCCGCCGAGCATGATCGATCGGGGTGTTACTCATGGTGTCTGACACCATGAGTAACGAACCGTTCGAGGGTGGCGCGCACCGCTGATTCGGGCACGTCGTTCGACGACCTCGACACCGTCGGCGCCGTCGAGCACGAAGGTGAGTCCGTCGAGCGCCTTCTTGTCGCGGGCCATCAACGCCAGCAGTTCGTCGGCGTCCAACCGTTCGGGCGGTGTGATCCGCAGGCCGTACTCCCCTGCGACGACCCGCCGATGCTCGTCGACACGCGCCTCGTCGACGCGGCCCAGCTCCATGGCCAGCTCGGCGGCGAAGATCAGCCCGATCGCCACCGCTTCGCCATGGGCGATGTCGTGATCGGTGGCGATCTCGATCGCGTGAGCGAGCGTGTGGCCGTAGTTCAGCAACGCTCGGCGGCCGCCCTCACGCTCGTCGGAGGCGACCACGTCGGCTTTGATCTCGACGCACCGGGCGATGCGCGCCTCCAGCGGCAGCGCCAACAGGTCGTCGCCGGTGAGAAAGTGGTATTTCGACATCTCGCCCAGCCCGCAACGGGTCTCACGTTCGGGCAGCGATGCGAGCGCATCGAGGTCGCAGATCACACCTGAGGGCTGCCAGAACGCCCCGACCAGATTCTTGCCCTCGGGCAGATTGACGCCGGTCTTGCCGCCGATCGCCGCGTCGACCATGCCGAGCAGCGTGGTCGACACGTGCACCACCGGTGTTCCCCGGTGCCAACTGGCCGCGGCGAAGCCGGCGACATCGGTGACCATGCCCCCGCCGACACCAATCACCACGTCGCGACGGGTGAGCCCCTGGTGGGCGAACCCACGCGTCAGGGTCTCGATCGTCGCCAGCGACTTGGCCGCCTCGCCGTCGCCGATCACGTAGGTCTCGACGTCTCGGTCGGCCAGGGACACCTCCAGTGGGATCCCTGCCTGGGTCACCACCGCCACCCGGCGGGCCGAATCGGGCAGGAGCCCATCGAGTTCGCCGATCGCGCCGTTACCGACGACCACGTCGTAGGAACGATCGGCGAGCGGGACGTTCACGCGCAGCATCGCAGCACCGCCTTGGCAACGTCGTTGGGCGACCGATGATCGACCGAGACGATCGCGTCGGCGACCTCCTGGTAGAGCGACTCACGTTCGACGTACATCCGACGCAGCGTGCCCTCGGGGTCGTCGTCGAGGAGCGGCCGATGCATGCCGTTTCGCACCCGGTCGAGAAGGACGTCGACGTCGGCCAGGAGCCACACCACGTGGGCGTCGGCACCGGTGAGCGCCTTGCGGTTGCGTTCGCTGAGCACCACACCGCCGGCGGCGGCGATCACCGACTGTTCGGGCTCGGCGAGCGCTTCGAGCAGCGTCTCGGTCTCGAGTGCTCGAAAGGTCGCCTCGCCGTCGGCTGACCAGATCTCACGCACGGTGCGACCGGTGCGCTCCTCGATCATCTCGTCGGAGTCGAACAGCGGGCGATCGAGCTCGGAGGCGACCATCCGCCCCACCGTCGACTTGCCGACGCCCATCATCCCGACCAGGACGAGGTGCGTCACGGCAACGTGGCCGTGTACGCCTCGGCGTTGCGGACGAACTCGTCGAGCGAGTCGCCGCCGAACTTGCGCTGGGCCTCGGCGGCGAGCACCAGCGCCACCATCGTCTCGGCCACCACGCCCATCGCCGGGACGGCGGTGACGTCGGTTCGCTCCTTGAACGACACCGTCGACTCCTTGGTGACCGTGTCGACGGTTTCGAGCGTCGGGACGTTCAAGGTGGCGAGCGGTTTCATCGCGGCGCGCACCACCAAGAGCTCGCCGGTGGAGATTCCACCCTCGGTGCCGCCGGCGAGCGTGCTGCCGCGGCGGTAGTCACCGGCGTCGGCGTCCCACGAGATCGGGTCGTGCGCCACGCTGCCGCGCCGACCCGCGACGTCGAACCCGTCGCCGATCTCGACGCCCTTGACCGCCTGGATGCTCATGATGGCCTGCGAGAGCAGGGCGTCGAGCTTGCGATCCCAGTGGACATGGCTGCCGAGCCCGACGGGAACTCCGAAGCCGAGCACCTCGACGACGCCGCCCAGCGAGTCGCCGTCCTTGGCAGCCGCCTTGATCTCGGTGATCATCGCCTCACTCGCGTCGGGGTCGAAACACCGGACCTGGTTCTCGTCGACCTGGCCGAGCTGGTCGGGGGTCGGTCGGGTGGCCCCGGCGGGCACCCGTGCTGCGCCCATCTGGATCACATGGGAGATGATCTCGATGCCGAGGTAGGACAGCAGCACCTTGGCGACTGCACCCGCTGCCACCCGTGCGGCGGTCTCGCGGGCACTGGCTCGTTCGAGGACGTCGCGGGCATCGGTGAAGCCGTACTTCTGCATGCCGGCGAGATCGGCGTGACCCGGGCGTACCTGGGTGAGCGGCGCCTTGGTCGCCCCGGGCGCCGGGCTCATCTCCTCGTGCCACTTGTCGCTGCGGAACCACTCGCTGTTCTTGATCTCGATCGCCACCGGAGACCCGAGCGTGCGACCGTGACGCACCCCACCGATGAGCGTGAGTTCGTCCTGTTCGAAGCGCTGACGGGGGCCACGGCCGTATCCGAGCCGGCGGCGGCCCATCTCGGCCTGGATCTGCTCGACGGTGATCGGAAGCCCCGCCGGGAGGCCCTCCATGACGACGACGAGCGCCTGTCCGTGGGATTCGCCCGCCGTGAGATACCGCAACATCATGGCGAGGCTATCGGCCACCATCAGCGTGTCGAGACCGACGACCTCACTCCGAACGATGAGCGAACACACCACATCTGCGGGGTTCGCTCATCGCTGACGGGTTCTACCGGGCGGCCAACGCTGCCACGGCAGCTCGCCGCATCACGTCGACGTCGGGACGCTCGCCGAGCCAGGCCTGCTGCTGCAGCGCCGCCTGATGGATCAGCATCCCGAGCCCGTCGATCGTTCGGGCACCGGCCTGCTCGGCGCGGTGCAGCCAGGCGGTCTGCAGCGGGTGGTACACCAGGTCGACGACGATCTGCTCGGCGTGCAGCAGTGCGGTGTCGCACGGCAGTTGATCTGCAGTGGCAGACGCCGGATCGACGCCCATGCCGACACTCGAGGCATTGACCACGATGTGAGCGCCGGCGATGTCGTCGGCCGATCCCACCGAGGCCACCGCCGCCAAGCGACAAGCCGACTCGGCGCGTTCGACGGTTCGATTGACGACCCGGACCGAGGCGGCGCCGGCGCGCGCCGAGTTCGTCGATGACCGACCGGGCCGCTCCCCCGGCCCCGATCACCGCGACGTCGGCACCGACGATCCTCACACCCTCCTCGGCGATCGACGACACGAAACCCGCACCATCCGTACTGGAGCCCACCAGCTCGTCACCGTCCCAGCTGACCGTGTTCACGGAGCCGAGTGCCTCGGCGGCCGGGTCGAGCCGGTCGACCGCGGCAGCGACGTCGTGCTTGTGCGGCATCGTCACCGACAACCCGGCGAGCCCGAGCACTCGCATCGCATCGACCGCCTCGGCGCCACGACCGGGGGCCACGTCGAAGGCAACGTAGGTCCAGTCGACGCCGGCAGCATCGAACGCCGCTCGGTGAATCGCCGGCGACAGGCTGTGCGCGACCGGCGACCCGATGAGCGCCGCAACCCGGCGCTGGCTCACAGAACGCCGGCCTGGCGGGCCAGTTCGATGTTGCGCTCGTGCTGCCAGAGTTCGGAGGCGAACACGTGCCGGCCGTCTTCGTCGGCGATCACGTAGTAGAGGTACGCACACGACGTCGGCTCGGCCAGCTCGACGCAGATCGGGTCACCGGCGGGCGGGTTCGGCGCCGGGTTGAGCGCGGCCTCGATCGACGCGTGGCCCGGGTTGGCGATCGGCGTCGGGGGAAGACCAGGACGCGAGTAGGTGTTGTAGGGCCCGTCGATGACCCGGAGATCGGCGAAGGACAGCGCTGGGTCGAGTCCGGCCAGCTCGGCTCCGTACAACACGGTGGCGTCGATCTGGAGCAACGTGGGGTTCTCGGGATCCAACTGGCTCAGGCCGAGGCGGTTGTAGATGACCCGTGCGATCTTCGCCCGATCCTCGGGGACCTTGGCCTCCCGTTCGATCATCGAGGCGACGATCAACGCTTCGTAGGGTGTGACGCCGAGCGCCCGCGACCGGTTGACGATGTCCTCCTGATCGGCGACGCGCTCCATCAGGGCGATCATCCGCTCGATGACCTGCCCCTCGCTCTCGGCATTGGAGACCTGATAGGTGTCGGGGAAGAGCAGCCCCTCGAGTGACGTGACTTCGGGCGGCTGGAACGGCGACCGCAGCGAGCCGTCGGTGGCAGCCTCCATGAAGCCGTCGGCGGTCAGGCGCGGCACGGAGCTGTCGAGTCGGTCGGCCATGCGGCTGAGGGTGAAACCCTCGGGGAACGTCACCTTGGTGTAGGTCTGGCCGGGTGGCGTGCGCAGGCGGCCGAGCACGTTGCCCATGTGGTCGCTGGGGCGGATCTCGTAGTAACCGGGCGTGAGTTCGAGACCGCCCTCGCGTTCCACGTACCACTCGAAGATCCCGGGGTCGGAGACCAGCCCGTCATCGGCCAGGCGCTGCGCCACCGATTCGAGGTCGTCGTCGTCGTTGACCGTGAAACTCTGCACGTCGCCGGCGGCACCTTCGGGGTTGATCTTGCCCAGATACCACCAGCCGACGGCTCCTGCCACCAGAATTGCCACGACCGCAGCGGCCATCGAGGCCCACACCACCCACTTGACGACACGCCGTTCGCCCCGCAGACGCTCGATCGAGCCGGTCTGGTCGGTGGCGTCCCAGGGGTCGCTGACCCAGTCGACGGCGGGCCGCGAGTCGGGATCGACCTGGGCTTCGGGCAGGAGCGGGTCGAGTTGGGTCATGACGCCCCGCCACCGGTCCAGGTGGACGCTCGATGGTCGAGCCACGCCTGCAACATCACCGCAGCTGCCACCTTGTCGACGACCTTGCGGCGCTGGCGGGCATCGAGGCCGGCTTCGAGCATGCCGCGTTCGGCGGTCACCGTGGTGAATCGCTCGTCGTACATCTGCACCGGCACCCCGACAACGCTAGCCAGCTGTTTGGCCTCCGTCTCGGCAGACCGCGCTGCGGGGCCCTTGCTGCCATCGAGCGACAGCGGCAGACCGACGACGACCAGTTCGGCCTCTTCGTCGCGCACCAGCCTGGCGATCGCCGAGTGGTCGTGGCGTCGCGATGATGATCGATGCACCGTGGTGAGCGCCGACGCGACGATGCCGGAGATGTCGCTGACGGCGATCCCGATCCGTTTCGATCCCAGATCGATGCCGAGCGCCCGAACGCCGGGCGGCCGGCGGGGACGAGTCACGTGGAGGAGGCGACCAGACCTGCGGCCGCCTGGGCGGCCAGCTCGAGGGCTGCCGGGATTCCCGTGACGTCCTTGCCGCCGGCGGTGGCGATGTCGCCCTTGCCGCCGCCGCCGCCGCCGACTGCCTTCGCGGCGTCCTTGATCAGGCCCGACGCGTTCCAACCGCTGCCCGTCTCGACCGCAGCGACCAGGCCGACACCGCCGCTGGTGGTCTCGCCGATCAGCACCACCAGGCGCATGCCTGGGTGCTGACGAACAGCGATCGCCAGCTCGCGCAGGTCGCCGGGGTTGAGGCCATCGACCTGGGTGACCAGTACACCCTCGTGCGCGATCGCCGCGAGTTCGCCGGCGCGCCCCATCGCCAACTGCGCCCGAAGCGCCTTGATCTCGTCGTGCAGCGCCTTGGTCTCGTCGAGCTTGCGCTGCATGCCGACCAGCAGATCATCCGACGACGCTCCGACGAGTCGTGCAGCGTCGGCGATCAACTGCTCGTCTCGTTGCAGCAGCGCGACGCTGGCCGCGCCCGTGACGGCTTCGATACGCCGAAGGTTGGAGCCGATCGACGACTCGCTGACCACCTTGATCGTGCCGATGTCGCCGGTGGCACGCACGTGGGTGCCGCCGCAGAGTTCGATCGACGAGCCCGCTTCGAGCACGCGCACGATGTCGCCGTACTTGTCGCCGAAGAACGCAATGGCGCCGAGGGCTTCGGCTTCGTCCTTGGTGGTCTCGAAGATGCGCGTCGGAGTGTTGGCGAGGGTCTCGCTGTTCGCGAGCCGCTCGATTTCGGCGATCTGTTCGTCGGTGACGGCCTCGTAGTGACTGAAGTCGAATCGGAGACGGTCGGGCCCGACCATCGAGCCGGCCTGCTTGACGTGGTCGCCCAGCACCAACCGCAGCGCATGGTGCAACAGGTGCGTGGCGGTGTGGTTGCGCCGGATGGCGCTGCGGCGCCCGGCGTCGATCGAGGCGGTCGCGGTCTGGCCGGAGGTGACCGAACCCTCGATGCGAGCGCGATGACGCCGCAGGTTCGGCAACGCAAAGGTGGTGTCGAGCACGTGGGCGGTACCGGTGTCGGTGACGATCGTGCCGGTGTCGCCGATCTGGCCGCCGGCCTCGGCGTAGAACGGCGTGCGGTCGAGGAACACGTCGACCAGTCCGGACTCGTCGTCGGACTCGACCGGGACCACGGCGAGCACCCGGCTCTCGGAGGTGTCGTCGACGTAGCCGACGAATTCGGTGACGCCGAACTGCTCGACGACATCGCGGTAGGCGTCGAGGTCGATGCCGTCGCCGGCGCCCTTCTGGGCCGCCTTGGCGCGCTCGCGCTGGGCGGCCATCTCGGTGGTGAAGCCGTCGAGGTCGACAGCGACGTTGCGTTCCCCGGTGATCTCCTGGGTGAGTTCGAGTGGGAACCCGTAGGTGTCGTGCAGCAGGAACGCGGTCGAACCCGACAGCTCCGAAGGGTTGGCCTCGAGCTCACCGTCGAGGATGCCGAGACCGTGCTTGAGTGTCTGACGGAAGCGCTCTTCCTCCTTGGTCATCACGCTGACGACGAAGTCGCGGTTCTTGACGATGTCGGGATAGGCGTTGCCCATCACGTCGATGGCGACCTCGGTGAGGCGTGGCATCACGAGTGAGTCGGTGCCGAGCAGGTAGGCGTAGCGCACCGCCCGGCGGATGATGCGGCGCAGCACGTAGCCGCGGGCCTCATTGGATGGGAACACCCCGTCGTTGACCAGCATCGCCCCCGAGCGGGCATGCTCGGCGAGCACGCGCATGGCAAAGCTGTCGCGGTCGTCGTAGTCGCCCACCCGGTAGGACTTGCCGGTGATCGAGCAGGCCTCGTCGATCATCGGCTGCATCAGGTCGGTCTCCCACACCGAGTCGACGCCTTGGACGAGCGCCAGGATGCGTTCGAGGCCGGCGCCGGTGTCGATCGACGGTTTCGGCAACGGTGTGCGGCTGCCGTCGGGAGCCTGATCGAACTGCATGAAGACCAGGTTCCAGAACTCCATGAACCGATCGCCGGCCGGGTCGCCGAGGGGGCCACCCTCGGGGCCGAAGGACGGGCCGCGATCGATGTGGATCTCGCTGCACGGCCCGCAGGGCCCGGTTTCTCCGGCCTGCCAGAAGTTGTCCTTGTCGCCGAGGCGTTGGATCCGGTCCATCGGCACACCGACCATCTCGTGCCAGATCGCCTCGGCCTCGTCGTCGGACTCGTGCACCGTGATCCACAGCCGGTCGCCGTCGAAACCCCACCCGCCGTTTGCGGGGTCGCCCGTGACCAGATCCCAGCTCCAGGGGATGGCCGACTCCTTGAAGTAGTCGCCGAAGCTGAAGTTGCCGAGCATCTCGAAGAAGACCAGGTGGCGCTTGGTCCGCCCGACGTCGTCGAGGTCGTTGTGCTTGCCTCCGGCGCGGGCGCACTTCTGCGAGCTCACCGCACGCAGGAACGGCGGCTGTTCGTCGCCGACGAAGTAGGGCTTGAAGGGCAGCATGCCTGCGACGTTGAACAGCACCGTGGGGTCGTGCGGGATGAGACTCGCCGAGGGCACGACGGTGTGATCCTTCGCAGCGAAGAAGTCGCGGAAGGAGTCGCGCAGTTGGTCGGCGTTCATCGAAACAGTCATGGCCCGGGCGAGCCTATCGACGCCGGTAGCTTGCTCCCGAGTGAGTAGCCGACGCGCCGACGCGCCATCAGAGCAACCAGCAGACCGGTCGACCGAAGCGTCCGCAGCGCCTGCAGCCGCCCCACCCCCGGACGATCTGCACGAGTGGATCAGCTTCGAGGACCCCGACGAGCACCGCACCTGGTTGTTCGACGCCACCTACCTGCGGTCGAACTACACCTGCATCTACGGCTGTGGCTGCAAGGGCATCCTCGATGAGCCGGCCCCCGAATTGCAGCTCGGCTGCTGCAGCCACGGCGCGCACTTCGCCGATGCCGACGACGTGAAGAACCTGGAGCAGTACGTCGATCGGTTGGAACCGCATCACATGCAGTTCCACGCCAAGCTGCGCAAGAAGGGCTACCTGCGCGACGGCGAACCGGACGACGATGGCAACCCGACGACCGTGACCCGGTTGGTCGACGACGCGTGCATCTTCCTCAACCGGGTCGGTTTCGAGGGCGGGGTGGGCTGCGCACTGCACATCGCTGCGCTCGAGGCAAATGAACGACCGATGGACTGGAAGCCATCGGTGTGCTGGCAGGTGCCGATCCGCCTCGAGCATTCCACCGACGAGTCCGGCCACGTCACCTCGCGCGTACGCGAGTGGAAGCGGCGTGACTGGGGCGAGGGCGGCGACGAATTCGGCTGGTGGTGCACGGAGGAGCCCGACGCATTCGTCGGCAGTGAGCCGCTGTATGTGTCAGCGAGAGACGACATCGTCGAATTGGTCGGCGAGCGGATCTACCAGACGATGACAGCGCTGCTCGAACGTCCGAATTGGGTACCGCTCCCTCACCCGGCCGTTCGCCGGCGGTGACGGCTCAGTCGTCTTGTTCGTCGTCGTCGAACGTGACGCCGTACTTCTCGGCAAGCGCGGCGTACTCGTCGTCATCGTCGGCGTCGTCGTTCGACGACCCGGACGGCTCAGATCGGTCACCGAAACCCAGATCAAAGGCTCCCGGACCGGACTGCTTCAGTTTTCTCGCCTCTTCGAAACGGCGATGACGACCCTTCTTCACGACAGGGCTCCCACACACTAGAAAGCTGATAATCGGTCTGAGGCTAGCGGCGGTACCAGGCATTTCTCGGGCCGCGGTCGAATTGTCCGTCACACCCTCGCATGTGGGTCACCTCGGGCCTCAGTCGGTGACCGCGTGCAGCCTGAGACGGCCCTCGGGATCGAACGTGAGCCCCGCTTCGCCGCCGACCAGCCGGCGGATGCCTTCGCCCACGAGCTCATTTCGCCAACCGCTGCCCAACCGCGCGTCGTCATCACCTCGTAGGAACGCCACGATGTCGGCTCTCGTGGCGAGCAGCGTCGGATCGAGTCGCTCGTCGCGTGCGAGCTGGCCGACCCACGCCGACACCAGCGTGACCGCCGGGCGCATGCTCCGGTCGAGATCGTCGGCCGACGGTGGCGATGGCGGCGCCGGAGCGCCCTTGGCGGCTCGAACCGCGTCGAGGATCTCCTCGGCAATGCCCCCACGCGAATGTCTGTCGTCGACGCCGCGGGCTTGCGACAGCTCCTTGAGCGACGTCGGACCGCGCTGCGAGATCCCCAAGATCGCCAGATCCGGCAACACCTGACGCACTGGCACATCGGTTCGCATCGCTCGTCGCTCCCGCCACGCCGCGACGCTCTGGGCGACGGCGCGGGCGTTCGGCCGCAGCGAACGCGCGTCCTTGAGGCGCAACCACGCATCATCGGGGGCCGATCCGCTCGTCGGACGGGTGCGCAACTCCTCGCACGCATCCTCTGCCCAGCCGAGCCGCTCGGCTTCGGCGAGTTGCGCGATCAGGCGCTCGTGCACTTCCAGCAGGTACTCGACGTCGACGGCGGCGTACTGACACTGGCTGTCGGTGAGCGGACGCCGAAGCCAGTCGGTGAGCCGGTCACCCTTGGGCGGTGACACCCCGATCTCGCCTTGCAGCAACGACACGAGTGACGGCGTGCCGTAGCCGACGAAACCGGCCGCGAGCTGCGTGTCGAACATCTTGGTCGGCACCGAGCCCACCGCGTGGGTGAGGACATCGAGGTCCTGCTGTGCAGCGTGGATGACGCACAGCGAATCGGAGGAGAACAGCCGACCGAACGGGGTGACGTCGATGGCGAGCGGGTCGATGAGGGCCAGTTGCTGACCATCGTTCGACCGCCACGCCACCTGCACCAACGCCAGCTTCGGGTAGTAGGTCCGCTCGCGATGGAACTCGGTGTCGAGGGCGTACCGAGGTTGTTCGATCAGTGTGGCGACCAGCTCGTCGAACTCGGCTTGGGTGTCGACCCAACGGTAGGAGATTCGCGGTTCACCCACCGGTGGCACCGGATCCGGCGCCGGTGGCGGTGTCGAACCCGGCAGCCGTCCACGCGATCATGCCACCAGCGACGTTGACCACGTCGTGGCCCTGATCGCCGAGGAACTGACACGCCCGGCCGGAACGCGCGCCGGAACGACACACGATGTAGGTGGGCGCTCCATCGAACTGCTCGACGTTGCCGGGCACGGTGGCCAGCGGCACCAACGAGGCGTGTGCGATGTGGCCCTGCGCCCACTCGTCCGGCTCGCGAACGTCGATGATGCGCGCCGAGCTGCCGAGTGCGGCCAGGTCCTGAACCGAGATCTCCTTGACTGTCACGGCGTCAAGGGTATCCACCGAGCTCCTCGGGGGTGTTGATGTTCCGCAATGCCCCCGGGTCGACGTCGACCTCGACGGAATCGAGCCGTCCGATCGCCACGTGGAGTGCCCGCTCGCCGCTCGCGTACAGCTCCCGAAGCTGCCGGGCGGCCGAGCCTCGCCAGGCCGCGCATGCCGGTTCGATCTGCGACGTGCGAGCGACGGCCACGTCGAGCGACGCGTCGGCACGCAACGCGTCGACCAGCGCCAGCAGCACCTCGCCACGCAGCGAGGGCAGGTCGCAGGCCGCCACGACGACCGCCGCATCGGGGGCCTCGGCAGCGAGGCTCTCGAGCAGTCCGAGCACACCTCCGAGCGGACCGGCTGCTGGGTAGCGATCCGGCCTGACATCGAGACCGAGCGGTGCCAGCTCGTCGGGGTCACCGCCGTAGGCGAGCACCCGCGAACACCCGGCGTCGCGGAGCGCCTGGGCCACCCGAGCCCCCATGGTGACGCCATCGACCTCGACGAGGGCTTTGGTCCGGCCCATGCGTCGGCTCGACCCGCCGGTGAGGACGGCGCCGATCACGGGCGACACCGCCACGGTGCCCGGCTGATCAGTCAGCGGGAATCCCGCTCGGGTCGAGTTGCAGCAGGAACGTGTGACAGCGCTCGGCTTCGTCGGTCTCGCCGATCTCCGCGGCCATGACTCCGAGGCCGCGAAGCGATCGCAGGAACCCACGATTGGTGGGCTCGGACCAGCGCACGTAGCCACTTCCCCGCCATCCGTTGGCTCGCAGCGTGTCGAGCCCGCGGTGGTATCCGACCCGATACGCGGCGTACCGCTCGATGACGTCACGTCCGAGATCGCCGAGTTCGGCCCACCCGTCGAGGTACCGGGGCGCGGACGCCACGACCTCGGCCACTGCGGCGCGCCGTCGATCGGCCGACAGTGCGATCGCCTCGGCGAGACGTGACGCAAGTTCGGGTTCGGCCGCCGGGATGACGGTGGTCGGGAGACCGGAAGAGAAGCTGATCGGCTGGTCGCTCACTCGTCGGATCGTAGGCGACGGCCCGACGATCGACCTACAGTGCACGCGTGCTCGGACTGACACTCGATGATGCCAAGACGATCGCGATCGTCGCGGCGACAGCCCTCGTCGTCGGTGCCGTCATGTCGTTCTGGATCATGAAGTCGCTCGTCCAGAAGCTGGCGGTCGCCGCCGTGCTGGCGCTGCTGGCGTTTGCCGTGTGGACCCAACGGGTGTCGCTCCAGGACTGCGCAGACGCAGTGCAGGACAACTTCGAACTGGCGTCATCCGACATCGTCATCACCGACACCGACTGCTCGTTCTTCGGTGTCACCGTCACGATTTCCGACCCACGTTCGAATGAGTGATTCGGCCACCGACGCTGCCGACCTGAACACACCGAGTGAAGGAATCCCCGGGCGGACCCTCGCTCGGCTCACCGCAGCGAAGACCGTCACCAATGTCGCACTGCGCTGGATCCCGCCGTTCCTGCCGACGCTCGAGCGAGCGTTCGGAGCCACCACGACGCAACTCACCACCGTGCTCGGCGTCGGTGAAGCCGCCGGTCTGTCGACCATCTTCCTCGGACGCCACCTCGACCGCGGTCGCGAACGCGCCGTGATGATCGGCGCGCTCGGGTTGGTCGGCGCCTCGGCGGTGTTGGCACTCGCCGGAACCCTGGCGACGTTTGCGATCTCGTTCTTCGTCCTCGTGCTCGGCGTCTCGAATCTCACCGTGGCCGGGCAGGCGTGGATCAGCCACCGCGTCGACTATCGACGGCGGGCGCGATCGCTCGGTCTGTACGAGACCTCGTGGGCGCTCGCACTGCTGGTTGGCGCACCCCTCGTGGCCGTCCTGATCAACCTGTTCGGTTGGCGCGGACCGTTCGTGGCGATCGCCATCGCCTGCGTCCTCGCGGCATTGCTCGTCGCCGTGACGCTTCCCGCTCCAGCACGGGCGGCGGGCCTCGAATCGGTCGATGCGGAGTTGGGCACTGGCACGACAGGGCAGGTCCCGACCAGGATCACCGCGCGCGCCTGGCTCGTGATGATCGGCTCGGCGACCACGGCGATGGCCGGGCTGGCGGTGTTCGTCATCTCGGGCAGTTGGCTCGACGATGCGTTCGGCGTGTCGACCGGCGGTGTCGGAGCGGTGGCGATGCTGTTCGGTGCGACCGAACTGGTGTCGAGCCTCGGCAGTGCAGCCTTCGCCGATCGGCTCGGCAAGCTCCGAACCACTCTGGGCGGGCTCGGCGGGCTGCTCGCCGGGTTGGCGGTGATGATCAGCGCCGACGATCGACTGTGGCTCGGCATCGTCGGCATCATCGTGTTCCTGCTCGGCTTCGAACTCGCCTTCGTCGTGTCGTTGTCACTGGTGAGCGAGTCGATGCCCACTGCCCGCGGAACGACCCTGGCGGCGAGCAATGCCGTCGGCACGGTCGCTCGTGCAAGCGGTGCGGTCCTCAGCGGTTGGCTCTACGGCATCCACGGAATCGCCGGCACCGCGGCGCTGTCGGCAGCGGCTGCGGTCGTGGCGGTGGCGACGCTGCTGGTCAGTCGGCGTCCGGAGCTGGCAGCGGCTGCGAGCTGAGTGCGCGGAGGAACGACTCGACGGCGACGGCAACGGCATCGGCATGGGTGTGCGGACCCGCATGTCCCGCTCCGGCGATCATCACCGAGCGGCAGTCGGCAATCGTGTCACCGAGCCCTTGCATCGCTCTGCGATGGTGTGGACGAGCGTCCTGGCCGCACAGCGCGAGCACCGGTACACCGATCCGACTCGCGGCCCACGGCGCGCTGCGGCGGAGGTCGGCGAGCTCCGCCACCATCGCTCGACCCTCGCTGCGTCGTTCGGCCCGCTTGGAGGCCGGCAGCCGTTCCCAGACGACATCGCCGACGAGGCGCCGCATGAACGCTTCGGCGGCATCTCCCGAATCCTCCTGTGCCATCGCCGCAGCACCAGCGGAGTCCTGCGGCCACCAACTCAGCCACGACAGCGGCGTCTCGTACACGATGACCGCGCGCACCAGGTCGGGGCGGCGGGCGGCGAGCCCCAACGCCACGTTGCCGCCGTAGCTGTGGCCGAACACGGTTGCAGGAGCCGCAGACGAGTCGACGAGCAGTCGTTCGAGGTCGTCGATGTTGGTCTCGGCGGTCCATGGCGGACCGACGTCGGTCGAGCGGCCGTAGCCGCGGCGGTCGTAGCGGAGCACACGTCGGTCGCCGTCCAGGCGCCGACTCAGCCGGAGCAGGCCGGCGGAACGGTCCATCGAGCCGTGTACGACGGCGATGAGCGGACCGCGTGGATCACCGGCCGTCTCCGACCACACCTGTGCCGCCATCAGCCCACGGTGACGATGCGCAGGACGTCGGTCGCTGCATCTGCCGGCCGCTCGCGCCCCGGATCGGGCGCCCCCGCCAGCACGAGTACCCGATCGCCCGCGGCGATCAGGTCGGCCCGAAGCGCTGTCTCGACGGCGAACCACACCATCTCGTCGGTGGACCCGTAGAGATCGACCTCGATCGGGGTGACACCCCAGCTGAGATTCATCGAGCGCACCACCCGGGGGTGTGGTGACAGCCCGACCATCGGAACGGCCGGCCGGAAGCGTGCCATCGCCCGCGCAGTTCGACCGCTGCGTGTGCAGCACAGGATCGCCGTCACCTCCGCGTCGATCGCCGCCTGCGACGCTGCGTGCGTGAGCGCCGCGGTGACGGGGTCGATGTTCGACATCTGCTCGTGATGTTCCAGTCGCTGCACTCGCCCGAGCCGCTCGGCCCATCGCCGGTAGGACGCCTCCGACTCGGCTCGCTCAGCGACCGTTGCCATCGTGCGTACGACGGCTGCGGGGTCGTGACCGATCGCCGTCTCACCCGACAGCATCACCGCGTCGGTACCGTCGAACACGGCATTGGCGACGTCGCTGACCTCGGCCCGAGTCGGCGATGGTGCAGTGATCATCGATTCGAGCATCTGCGTGGCGGTGATCACGGGGACGCCCGCTTCCACGCAGTGCCGAACGATTCGCTTCTGCAGGTGCGGCACGTCTTCGATCGGACAGTCGATGCCGAGATCACCCCGAGCGACCATCACGACGTCGGCGGCAGCCACGATGTCGTGCAGGTGCTCGACCGACGCACGCGTCTCCATCTTGGCGACGAGTTGGGCCCGGTCACCGACGACCTCGCGGACCTGCTCGATGTCGGCCGGCGATCGGACGAACGACACTGCGATGAACTCGACACCGGCCGCAGCGACCGCTTCGGCGAGCACCAGATCGTGATCGGTCGGCGACGGCAACCGCAGGTTGTCGGACGAGAGGTGCACACCGGGGCGACCGTTGGCCTCGCCCCCGGTCTCGAGCTGCGCGGTCGCCGAGTCCTCACCGATGTCCGACACCCGCATGGCGATGGCGCCGTCACCGAGCTGGACCCGGGCACCGACGGTCAGGTCCTCCAACAGCGTCGGATACGGCACGGTGATCCGGCTGGCATCGCTGGGCCCCTCGCCACTCACGAGTTCGACGGAGTCGCCGGCGCGCAGATTGATGCCACCGGCCGGGAATTGCCCGGCGCGGATCTTCGGCCCGGGAAGATCCGCGAGCACCGCAACGTGGCGCCGACGTTGTGCAGCGACGTCACGGATGCGCCCGAGCACGTCGAGGTGCCCCTCGAGGTCGCCGTGGCTGAGATTGAGGCGCATCACCTGTGTGCCCGCATCGATCAGCTCACCGAGCACGTCGACAGTGTCGCTCGCTGGGCCGATGGTCGCCACGATCTTCGTTCGCCCAGTCATATCTGCTTGTCTATCTCACAATGGAACTGTTGATCATCCGCCACGGCCTCCCTGTTCGACGCGAGCTCACAGAAGGTGCCGCCGATCCCGAACTGGCACCCGAGGGCCACGAGCAGGCCACCCGCCTCGCCCGCTACCTCGAATCGGAACAGATCGATGCGATCTACGCGAGCCCGATGGCGCGCGCCAAGGAGACCGCTGCGCCACTCGCTGAGCTGTTCGAGATGGAGATCGCCATCTCCCCCGGTGTTGCCGAGTGGGATCAGAACAGCCCTGAATACGTTCCGGTGGAGGAACTCAAGGCCGCCAACGATCCCCGCTGGCAGGCGATGCTCGACGGCGAGTGGTCGTCGGACGAATCCGAAGAGGACTTCCGTGCCAGGGTGCTCGATGCCGTCGAGACGATCATCAACGACCACAAGGGCCAGCGTGTTGCCGTCGTGTGTCACGGGGGCATCATCAACGGGTACCTCTCGCACGTACTCGGGCTGGGCGAATTCGCCCGCGGGTTCTTCTACCCCAACTACACATCGATCAATCGGGTGGCGGCGGCATCGAGCGGTGAACGCTCGATCGTCACCGTCAACGAGACCAGCCACCTGCGTGGCACCGGGCTCCCGATGGGGCTGTTCCAGCGGGGCTGAGCGATGAACTCATCCGATGCCGTACCCGACCACGCCGACCTGATCGAGTTCCTCGACGGGTCGCCATCACCGTGGCATGCCGTCGAGTCGACGGTCGACCGACTCGACGGGTTCACCCGCCTCGACGAAACCGAGGCGTGGACCGACCTGCCCGATGCCGGATACGTGGTCCGATCCGGAGCGATCATCGCATGGCGTCTCCCGAGCGGCCCGACGTCGAGCCACACGCCGTTCCGCTTGGTCGGCGCGCACACCGACTCGCCCTGCCTGCGTGTCAAGCCTCGGCCCGACACCGGCGGCCACGGCTGGAAGCAGCTCGCCGTCGAGGTCTACGGCGGCATCTTGAACAACACCTGGCTCGACCGCGACCTGGGAATCGCCGGTCGCGTCGTCGGCGCCGACGGGGCGGTCTCACTGCTCAACGTGGCCGAACCGGTGGCGCGTGTGCCGCAGTTGGCGGTGCATCTCGATCGTGACGTCAATGGCGGCGGGCTCACACTCGACACCCAGCAGCACCTCACGCCGGTGTGGGGAGTCGGTACGTCGAGCCCGGGCGAGTTCGCTTCCTGGGTTCGAGAGACGGCCGAGATGTCGAGCGACCCGACCTGGTGGGAGCTCTGTCTGTACGACACGCAGGGAGCCGCGGTGATCGGCGCCGATCATTCGCTGCTGGCCTCTGGACGGCTCGACAACCAGTTGTCGTGTTGGGCTGCCGCCACGGCGTTGGCTGCGGTTGATCCGGTCGACCACATCGCCGTCGCAGTGTTGAACGACCACGAGGAGGTCGGCTCGTCGAGCAACACCGGTGCGGCCGGACCGTTCCTCGAGGCGGTGCTGGCGCGCATCGTCGCGGCACGCGGCGGGGGCGTCGAGGAGTTGGCACGGGCGCTCTCTGGTTCGTCGTGCGTGTCGGCCGACAACGCCCATGCGGTGCACCCGAACTATCCGGAACGTCACGAGCCGGGCCATCGGCCGATCGTCAACGCGGGACCCGCGATCAAGGTCAACTCGAACCAGCGCTACGCCACCTCCGGCGACACCGCCGCAGTGTTTCAACGCGCCTGCGAAAGCCGCCGGTGTGCCGTGGCAGGTGTTCGTGTCACGGAACAACATGCCCTGCGGTTCGACGATCGGGCCGATCACGGCCACCCGCCTCGGCATCGCGACCGTCGACGTCGGTGTGCCACAGCTGTCGATGCACTCCGCCCGTGAATTGTGCGGGATCGACGACCCCGGCCACCTCGCCGCAGCGCTCCAGGCCTTTCTCACGGCATAGCGGGCCGTCGATGAGCGAACACACCGCATCTGCGGGGTTCGCTCATCGCTGGGAGACTGCCGCCGTGAGCAGGTCGAGATGCCTGGTGGCCACGGCCTCCCACGACAGACCTCGGGCATGTTCGATGGCGGCTCGCGCCATCGAATCGCGTCGTCGATCGTTCTCGAGCAGCCCGACCACTCCCCCGGCGAGGGCGCCAGCGAGATCGTCGGGATCGGCGATCAGCAAGCCGGTGACGCCGGCGATCGCCGAACCTCGGTGGCCCGCGATGTCGGTCGCCACACTGGGCGTGGCGCACGCGCCCGCCTCGGTGAGCGACATGCCCCACCCCTCCGCATACGAAGCGCTCAGCACGAGCCAGGCCCGCTGGTAGGCCCGAACGAGTTCGTCGTCGGACACCCGGCCACGCAGCCGGACCCAGTCGCCGGCGTCGTGGTCGTCGATCCAGGCCTGCACCACGTGCCGGTCGGGACCGTCGCCGACGAGGTCGACGGAGAGCTCCGGCACCGAGTGACGGGCCCGCTCGAGCGCATCGAGCGCCAGACGCTGTCGCTTCACCGGCGCCAGGCGCCCGACGACCACGACGTGGGGGTGGTCCGATCGTCGTGAAGCGTCGGGAACGAACCGTTCGTGCACGCCCGGTGGGATCACGGAGATGTGTGTCCGATCGATCCCCAGTGCCTCGATGTCGTCGGCCGACGATTCCGACAGCGTGGCAAAACTGCTGCGGCGGTACAGCAACGGCGCGAGACGGGTCTCGACGGTGCGCCCCGCCGCATCGAACGGGCGTGGAAGCGCCTCGGCCCACATCTCACGGTGGACGTGATGCATCCACACCATCCGGCGCCGGGGAGCCCACACGGGCCCGAGCCATGGGACACCGTTCCAGATCTCGATCGTCGCGGTGTCGGCGGGACGTCGACGTACCGCCTGACGCAGCGCCACCCGTGGGAACACGTCGAACCGGCCTCCTCGTTGGATGACGTGGTAGCCGTGGCGGTCGAACTCGCGGGGCACGTCGGCCGTCGATGTGCGGTGCACGATGTCGATGCCGACCGCAGCCCAACGCCGGAAGATCTCGTCGGCATGCAACTCCGACCCGCCGGCCTCGGCGTCGTCGAGGTCGCGCCACGCATAGGTCTCGACGCGCCGGATTCCCGCATCGCGGAGCCGAGCAGCCGCCTGCTCGAGTTCGGTCATCGGTCGAGGCGACGCCACACGAACCCGGGCGCATACCGCAGCAGCCCGAAGACCACCTGGAGTACACCCGGCACCCACACGACACTGCGTCCACGGCGGATTCCAGCGGCGACGGCCTCACCGACGTCACGCGGATCACACGAGAACGGCGCCTCGTCCATCCCAGCGGTCATCGCTGATCGAACGAACCCGGGCCGGACCGTGAGCACCCGAGCCCCTGTGCCCGCCAGTGCATGACCGAGCCCGGTGGCGAAGGCGTCCTGGCCAGCCTTGGTCGACCCGTAGACGAAGTTCGAGGCACGCGTCCGAACACCGGCGACACTCGACAGCACCACCAGCGTGCCGTGTCCCTGCGCACGCAGCCTGGCTGCGACGGCCAGCCCGCTCGACACAGCGCCGACATAGTTGACCTCGGCGAGCTTGGCCGACGTGAGCGGGTCGTCGAGACCGACGGCGCCGAGTTGACCGAACGCCTGGATCACCACGTCGAGGTCGCCGTAGCGCTCGGCAACATCGGCGATCACCGCCTCGTGCGTGTCGACCGCGGTGGCGTCGAAGGCCACCGTCACCACCTCGGCATCACCGAACGACCAGTTCGAGATCTGGTCGGCGGCGCGCTGCGGGTCGCGCACTGCGAGGATCACCCGCCGTAATGCGGGCGACACGAGCGCATCGACGATGGCGCGCCCGATCTCGCTCGTCCCACCGAGGACGAGCACGGTCTGGGGTTGCTTGACGGCGTTGTTCACGAGAGTTCCAGTCAGTAGAGGTCGAGACGACGGGCTTGGTCGCTCATCCAGACGCCGTGGGGGTCCACGGAACGCCGGACGTCGAGCCATTCGTCGAGACGGGGATATTCGGCGCGCACCATCGCCGGCGTCGCTGTTGCGTCCTTGGCGAGATAGTGACGGCCGCCGGCGTCGAGCACCAGTGCGTCGAGACGAGCCAGCAGGGCGCCCAGGCCCGCGACGCCGGCAGGGAGATCCATCGTGAGGGTCCACCCGGGTGTCGGGAACGAGAGCATGCCGTCGTTGGCGTCACCCATCCGTTTCAGGACGGCGAGGAAACTTGCCTGGCCCGACGCGGAGACCTCACGCACGATCGTGCGCAACGTATCGACCGCGTCGAAGGGCACGACGAATTGGTACTGCAGGAATCCCGCCGAGCCGTAGAGCCGATTCCACGAACCGACCATGTCGAGCGGGTGGAAGAACCCGGTGATCGATTCGAGGCCCTGGTGCGAGCGCGGCGCCTTGCGGTACCACAGTTCGTTGAACGCACTGACCGACAAACGATTGAGGAGGTTGGGGACACCGCGTGGTACCGAGGCCAGCGCAGGCGGGCTGAAGGCGAGCGGATCGTCGAGGTGGGTGCCGGCGGCGTCGAGGTCGGCGATCGTGGCGTGATCGCCGCGGGTGAGCACCGATCGCCCCAGGCTGGCGCCACTGGCGACCAGGTCGACCCATGCCACCGAGTACCGGTAGAGGTGATCGCCGGATTCCATTCGCTCGAGCAGTGCGTCGAGGTTCGGGATCCGTTCGGTGTCGACCAGGCACCGGCTGGTCTCGATCGGGAGGACCCGAAACGTGGCGTCGATGATGATGCCGGTCAGGCCCATGCCGGCGATCGTCGCCCACCACAGCGACGGGTCGGAGGCCTCGGTGATGGAGCGCCGCTCGCCATCGGCGGTCAGCAGGGTCATCGAACGCAGATGCGCACCGAAGGACCCGTCGGCGTGATGGTTCTTGCCATGGATGTCGCTGGCGATTGCACCGCCCACCGTGACGAAGCGCGTGCCCGGCGTGACGGGAACGAACCAGCCGCGCGGCACCAGATACCGCAACAGCTCGTCGAAGCCGACGCCGCCGCCGACGGTCGCCTCTCCTCTGGCCGCGTCGAGCACGATCTGGCCGGGGCGGAGCTGCACCACGGTGCCCCCGGCGTTCTGCGCCGGGTCGCCGTAGGCCCTGCCCAGACCTCGGGCGATGACGCCTCGAGAGGTCGCCAAGTCGCCCAATGTTGCGGCATCGAGCTCGGTGTCGATGGCGTCGACGAGACGTGCGACAGACGGCGCCGTGCGGCCCCAACCGGTCAGTTCGGCCTGGCGAGATCTCACGGAATCGACGATACGCCTAGTACGGCCACTCGGGCACGGATCGCCCGAACCGTGCGAGCACCTTGCCCAGCCCCAGCGTCAGCGCGAGCTTCTGCGCCAGATTCTTCACGAACCACGGCAGCTGAGCGAGTTGTCGGCCAGCGTTGCTCAGACGGGCACCGAGGCCCCCGTCGAGGTCTGCCCGATAGATCGTCATCGACCGCGAACGGCCGACATAGCGAAAGCGCGAGCCCAGGAGCAGCTCGCGCAGAATGGCCAGCGTGACCCCGATCGACGAGAACGAATCGTGGATCAGCATGGTGCCGCCGTCGCCGACGCGGGCACCCCAATCGCGGATGTCCTCGCGGGCAGGCGCGAAGCGGTGCGCTCCGTCGATGTACAACACATCGATCGAACCCGTCACTTCACCGAGTGCGGCATCGGAGAACATCCGAACGTGGCGAACTCGATCGCGAACACCCGCCTGTTCGAGATTCGCGATGAACGTGGCGTGATCGTCGGCGGCAGCGTCCTCGAAGCCGTCGTACTCCTGCGGACCACGATCGTTGCCCGCATGCGGATCGATCGCCACGACCTCGATGCCGGGCGCAGCAGCGCTCGCCAAGACGATCGTCGACCGGCCCTGGAAACTGCCGATCTCCACGATCGTGCCGGCGTCAGGGCAGTTGGCAGCAGCGTCGTAGAGCGTGGATGCCTGGCCCGGCGACATCCACCCCTGGACGTCGGCGACGCGAGCGGACACCGTGGCGAGATCGGGGCGAGATTCAGGAGACATAGACGGCGAGACCATAGACGATCACCCAGCACAACCCGAGGAACTGCAGGAGCCGGTCGCTGGCAAAGACCTCCTCGGGGGCGGCGCCGCCGCCCTCTTCGAGCACCAGCAGATAGCGCATCAGTGCCATCAACATCGGCACGATCGACAGTTCGTACAGCGGCCAGGACGACTCGGCAACGGCACTCGTCTCGAGCGCCCAGACGCAATAGCTGATCAAGACCCCAGCCAAACTCATCGACAACAGGATCCGCAGGTACCCGACCGAGTACACCTCGAGCGTCGATCTGGTGCCGGCTTGGTTGCCGACTTCGTTCAGTTCCGCGTAGCGCTTGCCCACGACGATGAACAGCGAACCGAAGGTGATGCACAACACGAACCAACGCGACATCGGAACGTCGACGGCCACCGCACCCGCTGCCGCTCGGAGCACGAAGCCCGCCGCAACCGTGACCAGGTCGACGACCGGAACGTGCTTGAGGCGAATCGTGTACGCGATCGTGATGACGATGTAGGTCGCCACCACTGCAACGGTCTGCCATCTGCCGGTCGCCGCCGCCAGCGCAATGGCGATGATCGGGAAGACGACACCGGCGACACGGGCAGCCCCGATCGGCAGCTCGCCGGACGCGATCGGCCGGTTGCGCTTGGTCGGGTGTCGACGGTCGGCCTCGACGTCGAGCAGGTCGTTCCAGATGTAGATGCCGCTCGCAGCGAAACAGAACGATGCGAACGCCAAGCACCGCGAGCAGCAGGTTGTCGCCCTCGTCGAGCACCCCGGCCGCGCCTGGCGCGGCGAACACCAGGACGTTCTTGAGCCATTGCTTCGGGCGCGACTCTCGCAACAGCGCGGTCAGCATCGGGCTGCCTCGTGGTCGATCGGGTGGGTGGTCATGGCGTCGGTGACCGTAGTGGTCGCTCGACCATCAGTGGGGCATCTCGCCGCGACCCACCCAATGGACCTCGTCTGCGTCGGCCAGCAGTTCGCGATCCCCGGTCGAGTCACCGTAGGCACTCAGGTGCACAGCGGCGCGACCACCGGCGTGGCGGTCGAGCCAGTCGTGGAGCCTGACGACCTTCTCCGGGCCGCGACAGTTGGGGCCGTCGAGGCGCCCGGTGAGCACGCCCTGGTCGTCGGTTGCCAACCGCACCGCGAGCACGTCGTCCACGCCCAGCAACTCCGCCAACGGCCGCAGATAGACCTCGAACGACGCCGAGACCAGCAGCACCGTGTCGCCGTCGTCGAGGTGCCCTCGCAGCGCCCGCACCACGTCGGCGCGCAACCGTCGGTCGAAGACCTCCCTGGCGAACAGTGCCCCATCGGCCTCGAGGGTCGCGGCAGGTACACCGCGAAACGCTGCCGCAGCGCTCGCCGCCTTGAGCGCGTCGCGATCACGACGGACGACAGCTCCGGCGAGCGGGAACGGCGAGCGCAGCATCCTGCCCACCAGCCTCGATGTGCCGGCCGTGCGGCGCAGGAACGGCACGACACAATCGGTGGTCGTCAGGGTGCCGTCCACATCGAACGCGGCAACCCGTCGTCGCTCGTTCACGTCAGGTGCGACGGAATCGCCGCGAGCGCATCCCAGTAGCTCGGCCAACTCTTGGACACGACTGCCGGATCGCTGATCTCGATGCCGTCGACCACGAGTCCGAGCAGGCCGAACGCCATCGCCAGCCGATGGTCGTGGTGCGTGTCGAGGCGTGCACCGTGCAGCAGGTCGGTCGGCTCGATCAGCAGGCCCTCGGGCTCGACCGTCACGAGTGCCCCGGTCTTGGCGAGTTCACCGGCGAGATCGCCGAGGCGGTCGCTCTCCTTGCCGCGGATGAACCCGACCCCGCTGATTCGCGTGGGCGTCACTGCCTGGGTCGCCACGACCGCAAGCGTGGGTACCAGATCGGAGATGTCGGACATGTCGACGTCCACGCCTCGCAGCGGGGTGTCGCGGCGTCGCATCACCACCGTGTCAGTCGGGCCCCTCGTGACGATGGCGCCCATCGATGACAGCACGTCGACGAACCGGGCGTCGCCCTGCACCGACGCAGTGCCGAGCCCCGGCACGCTGACGGCGCCACCGACCATCGCTGCGGCCGCGAGCGGATAGCTCGCCGAGCTCGCATCGGGTTCGACGACGTACTCGGTGGGCAGGTACTCGCCCCGACCGACGGTGACGTGACGCTCCTTGATGTCGACATCGGTGACGCCGAACGCCGCCATGACCGAGCGGGTGATCTCCAGATACGGCCGCGACACCAGCCCGGACGACAACCACAGCTTCAGCCCACCCGGGATGTACGGGGCGATCAGCATCAGCGCCGTCACGTACTGGCTCGACACGTCGCCAGGCATCACCACCGCATCGGCACGGCGAAGCGGACCCGAGATCGTGACGGGGAGCGAGCCGGCGGACTCTCCGGGCGTCACCGACGCACCGAGTGCCGCCAGCGAGTCGTGCAACGGCCCCATCGGTCGAGCCCGCAAGGGCGGGGCGCCATCGACGGTGTACTCGCCGTCACCGAGTGCGCACACTGCGGTGATGAACCGCGACGTCGTACCAGCGAGTCCGGCGTCGAGTCGCATCGGACCGGGCGTCAGCACCGCACCCGTACCGATCACGTCGGCGATGTGGTGGTCGCCGTCGCGGCGAACTCCGATCCCGCAGCCCAGCTGTTGCAGGCAGTCGATCATCGCAGCGGTGTCATCGCCGGGTGCGACACCGGCGATCTCGCTCGTGCCGTCCGCCAGTGCGGCGCACACCAGCGCACGATTGACGATGCTCTTCGATGGGGGAACCGACACCTGAGCGATGACCGGGCCGTCAGCGCGCTGCACTCGGTAGGCACCGCCGAACGCAGTGGAGTCCGAAGGATCGCTCATGACAGCGGCTGCACCGCGGGCCGGAACCCTCGTGCGAGCAGTCCACCGCGGAAGAGTTCGACCATCGCTCGGTCGATCAGCACCACGGCGACACCGCGGGTGCTCTCGGCGACGTGGACGACCTCGAAGCTGGCGATGTTGACGCTGAGCTCTGCGGCGAGCGTGAAGACCTCGGCGGCGGCGCCGGCACGGTCGGGGATCGGGATGCGGACTTCGGCGAGTTCGTCCGGGTTGACAACGCGCGTCGGCAGGTTGACCCGGGCTTGGCGAGCCTCGGTGAGCCGAGCATGGAGCGCGTCGCGATCGTCGGCTCCGATGATGTCGCGTACGTCGCTGAGGCCCGCGATGAGTTGGTCGAGTACACCGACGATCGCGACCCGGTTCTCGGCGCAGATGTCGAGCCAGATCCCCGGACGCCCACTCGCCACTCGGGTCATGTCTCGAAAGCCGCCGGCAGCGAGGCGCAGGAGGGCGGCATGTTCTTCGGCCCGTTCGCTGGCCAGACCCATCAGCGTGGCCGCCGTGAGGTGCGGGACGTGGCTGACGACGGCGACGAGTTCGTCGTGACGATCCGGTGCGAGCGCCACGACCTCGGCTCCGAGGCCCGCCACCACGGCGGCGACCCGTGCGAAGACGGCGTCGTCGCTGTCGGGGCCGGGGGTGAGCACCCATACGGCACCCTCGAACAGTTCGGCCTGAGCGCCGTCCAGACCGTCGAGTTCGGAACCGGCCATCGGGTGTCCACCGAGAAAGCGGGTGTCCGCCGCTGCCTCGCAGATCGTGGCCTTCACGCTGCCGACGTCGGTGACCGCACCCGTGGTCTCGGCCAGCGCCCGCTTGACCTGATCGGACGCAGCGAGCACGGGAACCGCGACGAAGGTGATCTCGGCGTCGGCGTCGAGCCCGAGGCGATCGACGACCCCACGGTCGAGCGCCGCCTGCCGCGTTGTCGGCATCGGTGTCCTCACCGCTGACGTGCCAACCCTGACGTCGCAGTCCGAGCGCGACCGATCCACCGATCAGCCCGAGCCCGATGACATTGGCCCGACGGGCCGGAACGGTGGGGTCAGTCACGGCGCTCGATCGTACCGGTGCTGTCTCGCGGCGTCGCCGTGGCAACCGCCTCGGTCAACTCCCGCCACTCGTCGGTGGTGAGCTCCCGCCAACTGCCGGGCTGCAACGATCGATCGGTGATCGGCCCGATGCGCGTGCGCACCAGTCGGGTCACCTGGTGACCCACCGCTTCACACATCCGCCGGACCTGCCGGTTGCGTCCCTCGTGGATCGTGATGCGCAGCACACCGGGATCAGGCTGGGACACCTTCGCCGGGGCCGTCATCCCGTCGTCGAGCAGCACGCCGGTGCGCAGCGAGCGAATCGATCCGGCCGACACCGCTCCCCCGGTCACCTCGACCAGGTACTCCTTCTCGATGCCGTGCGAGGGGTGAGCGATCCGGTTGGCCAGGTCGCCATCGTTGGTCAGCAACAGCAGGCCCTCGGTGTCGACGTCGAGACGCCCCACCGAGAACACCCGAGGGTCGCTGGGTACGAGATCGACCACGGTCTGGCGATCGTGGGTGTCTCGCGAGGTCGTGATCACTCCGACCGGCTTGTTGAGCAGGTAGTAGACGAGGTCGGGGCGAACGCCGATCGGCGCCCCGTCGACCTCGACCACATCGTTGTCCGCGTCGACGCGTCGACCGAGGATCGCCACCTCGCCGTTGACCGTCACCCGCCCGGCGGCGATCAGGTCTTCGGCGATCCGACGGCTGCCGTAGCCGGTGGCAGCAAGCACCTTCTGGAGCCGCTCGCCCTGTGGGAGTTCGGCGCTTCGCTGCGCCATCTGTTCCCAGAGCGGCGGTTCGGGTTCGCCGTCGTTCACGGTGTATCGGCGTCGGAGGTGGACGCTTCGGGTGAGCCCGTCTCGGGAGTCGGGCCGGAGGCTGGGGAGTCGTTCGTCGACACCTCGATCAGCGGGGTGACACGCAGGCCGATCTCGAGCGCTTCGACGACATCTGCGCTCGGGATGAACTCGGCGATCGGCGGGAGGTCGTCGAGCGACGGCAGGCCCAGCTTCTCGAGAAACGTTGCGGTCGTCCCGAACAGGATCGCCTGGCCCGGGCCCTGATCGCGTCCCACCTCGTCGATGTAGCCGCGGGCCTGCAACGTGCGCAATACACCGTCGGGGTCGACGCCGCGGATCGAGGCGATCTGCGCTCGGGAGATCGGCTGCTTGTAGGCCACGATCGCAAGCGTTTCGAGCGCAGCGCCCGACAGCCGGGCTCGCTGATCGTGGAGCAGGAATCGTTCGACGTACGGCGTGAGATCATCGGCGGTCTGGTAGCGCCATCCGCCGGCGATGTGGACCAACTCGAAGCCGTTCCCGGCAGCGAGGTAGGTCTCGGCGAGTTCCTCGCACCACTGCTCGACCATCACCGTCGGTTCTTCGAGCAGCTGCGCCAGGAGTTCGGCGGGCACCGGGTCGTGAGCGACCAGCACGATCGCCTCGATCGCCCGTTTGAACTCGGCGACGGCGTCGGTCGGGTCGGAGAAGTCGTCGGACACCGTCAGCCCTCGTAGGAGTCGATCAGGATCGCCTCGGAGTCGAAGTCGTCGCCGGCGGTCCATGCCACCTCGATGTCGCCGAAACGCTCGGGCTGATCGATCTCGACGGCGCCCTGCTTGTAGAGCTCGAGCACCGCGAGGAACCGGATGATCACTTCGATGCGGTCGGCGAGGTCTGCGGTGAGCCGGCGGAACGTGATCCGGCCGGCTCGCGGCAGTTCGTCGAGCAGTTCGGCAACGGCGTCGGCGACCGTGATGGTGATCGGGTTGACATGGAACAGGTCGACGACCGGCACCGGCTTGGGTGTGAGCGCACGAACCGCCGCGTTGCGCAGGCTGGTGATACTGGTTCCTTCGAGCATGTCGGGCACCACATCGGCGAACCGCTCGTCGGGGCCGACCACACGCGGGAACGACAGGTCGGCGTCATCGGCGAGCTTCGAGAAGATCTGGGCGACGTCTTTGAACGTCTTGGCTTCGAGCAGGCGGGTGAGCAGCATGTCGCGCTCTTCCCACAAGGCGAACTCGTCGTCGAGGTCGATGTCGGCGGGGTTGGGGAGCAACCGGCGCGCCTTCAGCTCGACCAGTGTGGCTGCGATCAGGAGAAAGCCGGTGGCGACGTCGAGGTCGAGGAGCTGCATGCGCTCGATCTCGGCGAGGTAGGCGTCGACGATGCTCGACAGGTTGACCTCGTAGATGTCGACCTGCTCGCGCAGGATCAACTGCAGCAGCATGTCGAACGGCCCTTCGTAGACCGGGGTCGAGACGAGCGTGCCGGAGGGGTTGGCGGTGTTCAGCGACATCACGGCACAACCTACCGGAGCGACCGGGGTGCGACGGGGTATCGTCGGCGCCCGTGACCATCCCAGCGAGCGACTCGACACGTGTGCTGTCGTGCATGCAGCCCACCGGCGACGTGCACCTCGGCAACTATCTCGGGGCGCTGCGCAACTGGGTGTCCGGGCAGCACACCTGCGATGCGTTCCACGGCATCGTCGACCTGCATGCGCTCACCGTCACCGACGAGCCCGGTGTGCTCGGCCGGCAGACGATGTCGCTGGCGGCGATGCTCTTCGCGGTCGGCCTCGATCCCGACGCTGGCGACGGTGTTCGTGCAGAGCCACGTCCCCGAACACAACCAGCTGGGTTGGATCATGGAGTGCACGGTCAGCTACGGCGAGCTGTCGCGGATGACGCAGTTCAAGGACAAGAGCGCCAAGCGCGAGCACGAGTTCGTCTCCGCCGGGCTGTTCACCTACCCAGCGCTGCAGGCCGCCGACATCCTGCTCTACGACGCCAACGAGGTGCCGATCGGCGACGATCAACGCCAACACGTCGAGATCACCCGCGACATCGCCATCCGGTTCAACCATCGTTTCGGCGACACCTTCGTGATCCCCGAAGCGGTCACGCCGGCCGCTGGAGCCCGCGTGATGTCGTTGCAGGACCCCACGTCGAAGATGTCGAAGTCCGACGAGTCCGAGGCCGGTTGCGTCTACCTGGTCGACGACCCGAAGACCGTGATGAAGAAGTTCAAGCGCGCCGTCACCGACTCCGACACCGGCGCCGATGCGGTGCGCTTCGACCGCGCCGAGAAGCCAGGCGTTGCGAACCTGTTGGAGATCAACGCTGCGGTCACCGGTCGCACCCCGCAGGAGGTCGCCGAGGGCTACGAGCAGTACGGCAGGCTCAAGGTCGACACCGGCGAGGCCGTGCTCGCCGTGCTCGACCCGATCCGGGCCAGGTATCACGAACTGATGGACGACCCTGGTGAGCTGGCCCGTCTGCTGGCCGTCGGCGCCGACAAGGCCCGCGAGGTCGCGTCGGCCACCCTCGAACGCGCCCACCGCAACATCGGCCTCCTCCCCGCCTGACCTCCCCGCAACCACCCCGTTCTCGTGAACAACTCCACCTCTGAGGCGTGAAGCTGTTCACGAGATCAGGCTGAACGATGCTGACCTCGGTCGATCGGCGGATCATCAGGCTCGGGATCCCCGCACTCGGAACGCTTGCGGCCGAACCCCTCTACCGAATCGTCGACACCGCGATCGTCGGCCGTCTCGGCACCGACCAGCTGGCGGGACTCGCGATCGCCGTCACGATCCTGGCGCTGGTCGTCGCCGGCTCGAACTTCCTCACCTACGGCACCACGGAGCGGGTGGCGAAACGTCTCGGCGCCGGCCGCGACGGCGACGCGGCCGATGTCGGCGTGCAGGCGATGTGGCTGGCGGGCTTCGTTGCGGTCGTGGCGGTTCCGCTCCTGGTGTTCGGCGCCCGCCCCGTGGCGGACGCACTCGGAGCCGACGGTGACGTGCTCGAGTTCGCGGTGCAGTACCTGCGCATCGCCGCCGTCGGTGTGCCGTTCGTGTTGATCGCACTCGCAGCTCAGGGCGTCCAGCGCGGAGCATCGGACTATCGGACCCCGTTGGTCATCCTCGTGGCATCGAACGTGGCCAACCTGGTGATCGAGGTGGTGCTGGTGTTCGGCTTCGACCTCGGCATCGCTGGTGCCGCCTGGTCGACCGCGATCGCACAGGCCGGCGCGGGCATCGCGTTCCTCGTCGTCATCCGTCACCGTCTTGCGCTGGCACGGCACCGCTGGCCGCTCTGGGTCGAGATGGCGCCGCTGCTCACCGCAGGGCGTCACCTGCTGCTGCGGGTGGGGTCGATGCTGGCGGTGTTCACCGGGGCGACGGCGATCGCTGCCCGGGTCGATGATGCGACCCTCGCGGCGCATCAGATCGCAATGACGATGTTCTTGTTCCTGGCGCTCGTGCTCGATGCACTCGCGATCCCCGCACAGACACTCGTCGCCGAAGAACTGGGCCGCCGACGCGACGACGCCGGCAACAACGCGCTCGAGATCGCTCGCCGAGTGGTCCGCCTCTCGATGATCGCCGCCGGCGCCATCGCCGTCGTGATCGCACTCACGTCACCGGTGCTCCCCCACGTCTTCAGCGACGACCCCGCCGTGGTGAGCCGGGCGACGTCTGCGCTGTTGCTGCTTGCATTGCTCCTGCTCCCCGGCGCCATCGCCTTCGCCGACGACGGTGTGCTGATCGGTGCCGGCGACTACCGGTTCCTCGGGGTCGCCGCCTTCGGATATCTCCTCGCCGTCGCGCCGATCGCTGTGGTCGTCCTGGCGACGCCATCGCTCGGGATCGCCGGCATCTGGATCGGACTCGTCGTGTGGATGGTCCTGCGGGCCGTGGTGAACACGATGCGGGTCAGACGCGTCCTGCCAGCTCGACCAGGCTGACCGCGTGGCGCCACTCGCCGAACGGCACCAGATCCGCGTCGGCCGGCATCCCGGTTCAGGCGTGATCCGACGCTTCGAGCGCGTCGAACGCAGGGCCACGTTGGGCGATCAGCTCGACCGTCTCGAGGTCGGACCCGGCTCGGCGGGCCATCTCGGCACCGATCTCTTCGTGGTCGTGGTACGCGTGGAACGATCTCGGACCACGTTCGCCGACCAGGGTTGCGACCACCCGGCCGAACGTGCCGAGCCCGCACTCGATCTTGCCCACATCGTGCAGGATCGCTCCGGCAATCTCGGCGCGGGTTGCCCCGGGCCGTGCAACGACGAACCGGCGAGCCACTCCGGCGCTGTGGCGCCGGTCCTGGTTCGACAGCTGCACCCACAGCGCTCGCTCGCCCGCGCTCAGGTGTTCGTCGACCCACAACTCGTCGGCCACCGACGGCGGAGTCGGCGGCAGCGACGTGGCAAAGCGGGCAACGAGATGCCAGACCATCGTGATGGGGTTGGCGTCGCTCATCGCGTCAGTGTGGCCCGGGGATGCGCCGAGCGGTACACGTCCATGAGTCGTTCCTGGCTGACCTTGGTGTAGATCTGCGTCGTCGACACCGACGCATGACCGAGCATCTCCTGCACAACGCGCAGATCGGCTCCGTGGTCGAGCAGATGGGTCGCACAGGAGTGCCGCAGGACATGTGGCGACAGCTGATCACCGATTCCGGCCTTCACCCCGTACTTCTTGATCACCTGCCACGCCGCCTGCCGCGTCAGCCGGCCACCGCGGGTGTTGAGGAACACCGCCTCGGCGTCATCGCGACGACGCCACTGCGCCGGAACGATTCGAGCACGCCCGCTCGGCGAGAACCAGTCCTCGAGCGCGGTTGCCGCCGACGAACCGAACGGCACGATTCGTTCCTTCGAGCCCTTGCCGTACAGGCGAACCAGGCGGGCGTCGAGGTCGATCTCGCCGATCGACAGCCCAACGGCTTCGGAAATTCGGGCACCGGTGGCGTACAGGAGCTCGATCAGCGCCAGATCACGGCGGTGAATGGGCTCGGTCACGATCACGGCGTCGAGCAGACTTGCCACCTGCGCTTCGGTGAGCGGCTTCGGGATACCGGACGGCACCCGCACCCCTTCGAGCTCCGCTGCGGGATCGTCGCGTCGCTCGCCCTCGATCGAGAGGTACCGGTGCAACATCCGGACCGCCGCGAGTTGCCGCGCGATCGACGACGTGGCAGCACCACTCCCCCGCCGAAGCCCGACGAAGTCGACGAGCTGGGCGTGCGTCACGTCGAGCACGCTGGCGTCTTGGGTCAGCAGCCACTCGCAGTACGAGCCGAGATCTCGTCGGTAGGCAGCGATCGTGTTGGCTGAACGTCCCTTCTCGGCCACCATCCACGACAGGAACTCCTCCACTTCGATCGGCAGCGGCGGCCGAGACATCGAGGTCAGGTGGCCGGATGGTCGGAGTTGCGCAGGCGGCGATCGACGAGCAACAACGCGACGACCGTCTTGGCGTCGGCGATCTCGCCACGCTCGACCATCGTCAATGCGTCGGCGAGTGGGACATGGAGCATCTCCATGTGTTCCTCCTCCGGACCGTGCCGGTCGTGCGGCACCGGCGCACAGTCGGTTGCCAGGTACAGCGTCGTCACCGAGTCGGTCATGCCGGGCGATGGAAAGATCTCGGTGAGGAGTTCGAGGCCACCAGGTTCGAGACCCGCCTCCTCGATCAGCTCACGCCGAGCGACCTCTGCGGTTGCTTCACCGACGACGTCGCGCATACCAGCCGGCATCTCGATCACGTTGCGCTCGTATGGGGGCCGGTACTGCGACACGAGCACCACCGACGGGTTCCCCTCGGCGTCGAACACGAGCGGCAACACGCCGACCGCACCTGGCGAGCGGACGATGTCACGGGCGAAACTCGATCCGTCCGGTGCTTCGAACTCGACGGTCGCGAGGTTCCACGCATAGCCCTCGTGAATGGTCTGCTCTGCGACCCGGCGGAAACCGGTCACGACGACAGTGACGGCTCGCTGCCGACCGAAGCCACGTCGACGGCCTCGGTACCGGCGCCTCGTCGTGTGAGCGCGGCGGCGATCAGCTCGCGAAAGAGCGGGTGCGGGCGGTCGGGGCGACTCTTGAACTCGGGGTGGGCCTGGGTTCCGACCCAGAACGGGTGGCCCGGCAACTCGATGAACTCGACGAGACGATTGTCGGGCGAGGTACCCGAGCACCACAGACCGGACTCTTCGAGCTGCTTGCGGTAGCGCTCGTTGAACTCGTAGCGATGACGATGGCGCTCGCTCACCACCGGCTCACCGTAGGCATCGGCCACCTGCGACCCGGGTGCGAGAACGGCGTAGTAGGCGCCGAGCCGCATCGTGCCGCCCTTGTCCTCGATGCCGCGCTGTTCGAGCATCAGGTCGATCACCGGGTGATGTGTGGTGGGGTCGAATTCGGTGGAGTTGGCATCGGTGAGGCCGACGACGTCGCGTGCGAACTCGATCACCATCGCCTGCAGACCGAGGCAGAGTCCGAGACACGGGACACCCTCTTCGCGTGCGTAGCGGGCAGCGGCGATCTTGCCCTCGACACCGCGGTAGCCGAAGCCTCCGGGGATGACGATGCCGTCGAGGTGGTTGAGCTGGCCGGCTGCGAGGAGCCCTTCGACGCTCTCGGATTGGATCCACACGATCTCGACATCCGCGCCGTGGTGGAACCCGGCGTGTTTCAGGCTCTCGACGACCGACAGGTACGCGTCCGGCAACTCGATGTACTTGCCGATCAGGCCGATGCGGACCGGCGTGGTCGCTGCTTCGACTTTGGCGACGAACTGCTCCCAATAGGTGAGGTCGGGCTCGCCCTCGATACGGAGCACATCGCAGACGAAGTCGTCGAGGCCCTCGTCGTGGAGGATCAGGGGCAACTCGTAGATGTTCTTGGCATCGGCAGCATTGACGACAGCTCGCTCGTCCACGTCGCACATGCTCGAGATCTTGCGCTTCAAGTCGTCGGACAGCGGCGCCTCGCTCCGACACACGATCACGTCGGGCTGAATGCCGCGACTGCGCAGTTCGGTCACCGAGTGCTGCGTCGGCTTGGTCTTCTGTTCGCCGGCCGGCCCGATGAACGGCACCAGGGTGACGTGGATGTAGCAGACGTTGTCGCGCCCGACCATGTTGCGGAACTGGCGGATCGCTTCGAGGAACGGCAGGATCTCGATGTCGCCGACGGTGCCGCCGACCTCGGTGATCACCACGTCGACGTCATCGTGCGCAACTCGCTCGACGCGCCGCTTGATCTCGTCGGTGATGTGCGGGATCACCTGCACGGTCTTGCCGAGATAGTCACCACGACGCTCGGCAGCGAGCACGGCCTGATAGATCGAGCCCGTGGTGGCGTTGGAGTTCCGCGACAGGTTTTCGTCGATGAACCGCTCGTAGTGACCCAGGTCGAGGTCGGTCTCGCCGCCGTCGTCGGTGACGAACACCTCGCCGTGTTCGAACGGATTCATCGTGCCCGGATCGATGTTGATGTAGGGGTCGAGCTTCTGCAGAGTCACACGGAGACCGCGGCAATTTGAGCAGTCGGCCGAGCGACGATGCCGTCAGGCCCTTGCCGAGCGCACTGGCCACGCCTCCGGTCACGAAAATGTGCTTCGGCATTCGACCAAATCCTCCGTCTCGACGTTGCTGTCGTACTCCGATGTCACGCGACACCACGACGGGAGATCACCATACCCCGCGCGATGACGCCCGGTCGCGCTCCCATCGGGAATCAACCCGTCGGAAGGGGTGGCCGACATCCGAACCTCGACCCAGCGGTCAGCGGTCGAGCAGCTCGCGGGCGTGGTCGAGCGCCGACGTACTCGTCGTTCCCGACAGCATGCGGGCGATCTCCCCGACCCGGGGCTCACCATCGATCGCTGCCGCCGTTGCGTACGTGTGGCCGTCCTCGACCGACTTGGCCACTGAGATCTGGGTGGTCGCGCGTGCTGCGACCTGTGCAAGGTGCGTGACCACCAGCACCTGATGGCGCTGGCCGAGCTCGGCCAGCGCTTCGCCGATCGCTTGCGCGGCGGCGCCGCCGATACCTGCGTCGACCTCGTCGAACACCAGCGTGCGGTCGCCTTCGGCATCGGGCGACATCGCTGAGGACAGCACCAGACGCAGCGCCAGCATCGAACGGGCCAGCTCGCCACCAGAGGCCACCCGGGTCAGCGGCAACAGCGGAGATCCGGGGTTCGCGGCCAACAAGAACTGCACGCGATCGCCCGGATGGTCGTCGGCGTGTTCGCCGATCTCCACAGCAATCGCCGCGTGCGGCATCGCCAACCGGCGCAGTTCCACCTCGACCGCCGCAGCAAGCTGCGGGCCGACCTCGCGACGTCGGCGGCCCACTGCCTCGGCTGCGCGACGTTCCGCAGCCAACGCGGCATGGCGCTGCTCGTCGAGTTCACCGGCTCGCTGGTCGAAGTCTTCGAGTTCGCGCAACCGAGCGGCAACTTCGGCATGGAAGGCCATCACCGACTCGAGGTCATCGCCGTACTTCCGGCGCAGGTTCTTGAGCAGCTGACGCCGTTCACGGATCGCAGCCAGTCGTTCCGGCGCCTCGTCGATCGACTCGCCGTCGGAGCGGATCTCGGCCGACAGGTCGTCGAGTTCCGCCAAGAGGTCACGCAGCCGCGACGCCTGACCCTCGAACGGTGCCCGCGCTTCGACTGCTCCCAGCGCCGCAGCCAATCCATCCCGGGCTCCCCCGTCGTCGACCAGGAACGCGACCGCAGCACGGGCGGCTTCGCGGTGTGCAGTCGCATCGGCGAGCAGCGACTCTTCGGTGTCGAGCAGTTCGTCTTCGTCGGGGTCGGTGACATCTGCGGTGTCGAGTTCGCCGACTTGGAAGCGCAACAGGTCGACCTCACGGGCTCGGGCACGTTCGTCGCCGCCGAGGGCTGCCAGCTCTGCGTCGATCTCGGTGAGACGGCCTCGCGCTGCGCGCAGCTCGTCGAGATCGATGTTGCCGAAGTCATCCAGCGCAGATCGCTGCGTCGCTGTCGAGAGCAGCGACTGGTGCGCATGCTGGCCGTGGAGGTCGACGATGTCGGCTGCCACCTCGCCGAGCGAGGCCACCGTGGCGAGGCGGCCGTCGAGGTAGGCCCGCGAGCGGCCCTCGGCCGGGATCACCCGGGTGAGGACGCGTTCGACGCCGTCAGCGGTGACGAACCGGCCATCGATCCGGGCTTCGTGCGTTCCGTGGCGAACCATCGACGAATCGGCTCGCCCACCGACGAGCAGTTCGATCGCCTCGACCAGCATGGTCTTGCCGGCACCGGTCTCGCCGGTCACCGCCGTGAGTCCTGCTCCGAGCGTGAGCTCGACGCGTTCGATGACTCCCAGGTTCTCGATGTGGAGTTCGGTCAGCATGTCTCGTGCGGCAACGGTCAGGATCAGCGGTCGGCGAGACCGAACTTGGCCTTCAAGATCTGGTGATACCGCTCGTTGCCGAAGCGCACGAAGTTCGCGGTCGACTCCGACGGCGTGCAACCGACGACATCGCCGTCGTCGAGCGACGCCACCGGCAGACCGTCGAGAACGAGATCTGCAGTGCGATGGCCCGTCACTTCGATCGCGATGGTCTCCGACGGGTCGAGCACCAGCGTCCGATCGAACAACATGTGCGGCGACACCGGCGTCAACAGCATCGCCCGATGCCGCGGCGAGACGACGGGCCCCCGCGCCGACAACGAGTACGCAGTCGAACCGGTCGGAGTCGCAACGATGAGGCCATCGGCGGCGTAGTACGTGAATGGCTCACCATCGATACGTGCGAGCAGCCGCACCGTGTGACCCGACTCGGCCTTTTCGACGACCGCTTCGTTCAGCGCTCGACCGATGAGGGCGCCGTTGACCGTCACGTCGAGCATCATCCGGCGATCGAGCTTCCACGCACCCGACTCGGAACCCGAGACGAACCGGTCCAGCGAGTCGGTCAGGCGATCGGGCTCGACCTGTGTGAGGTAGCCGAGCGAACCGAGGTTGACGCCCAGCACCGGAACCGGAGCCCCTTCGAGGAGGCGCACACTCCGCAGCATCGTGCCGTCGCCGCCGAGACTGAGCACCAGATCGGCCTCGGAGAGCGGACGAACGCTCGCACACGCGCCGAGATCGAGCGCATCTGCGTCGTCAGCGGGCATCCAGAACGTGACGTCGTGCTCGGTGCACCAGGCTGCTGCTCGCTCGGCCAATGCCCGTGCGGTCGATCGTTCGTGATGTGCCACGACGGCGACACTCGTCACCGTTCGTCGCCGATCGCAGTCGTTGCGTGGACCAGGAATTCCCGGTTGCCGTCGGCTCCCGTGATCGGCGAGTCCGTCCAGCCCACCACGACGCAACGGGAGGCGACCAGGGCCTCCTCCACCTCGGTGCGGACGCGGTCGTGAATCGCCGGATCGGTGATGATGCCTCGACCGCGGTCGACCTCTTGGCGACCTGCTTCGAACTGCGGTTTGACGAGGAGCACCATGGGCGACCCAGGTTGGCACAGCTCGACCAGTGTGGGGATCACCAGCTGCAGGGAGATGAACGACAGGTCGCCGACCACCATGTCGACCGGCGCACCGATCTGCTCGACGTCAGCGTGGCGTACGTTGTGGCGTTCGAGGTTGGTCACCCTGGGGTCGGCACGCAATCGTTCGTGCAGTTGACCGTGGCCGACGTCGAGCGCCACCACGTGTCGCGCCCCTCGCTGCAACAGGCAATCGGTGAATCCCCCTGTCGATGCACCGGCGTCGAGCGCGAGGAAGCCGTGCACGTCGATGCCGAAGACGTCGAGCGCATGGTCGAGTTTTTCGGCCCCGCGTCCCACGAACCGCGGCGGCGGACCGTCGATCACGAGCGCATCGCCCGGAGCGACCTGACGCGCCGGCTTGTCGGCCACCGACCCGTTGACGAGCACACGATTCGCTGCGATCAGCGCTTGTGCTTCGGTTCGGCTCGTCGTGAGCTCCCGTCGAACGAGTTCGGCGTCGAGCCGTCGACGGGGCACCACGAACGATCAGTTGGCAGACGGGTTGGGCGCCGAGGCCTTCTTCGCCGGCGCCTTCTTGGCCGGCGCCTTCTTCTTCGCTGCAGTCTTCTTCGCCGGCGCCTTCTTCTTCGCCGGCGCCTTCTTGGCCGGCGCCTTCTTCTTCGCTGCGGTCTTCTTGGCCGGCGCCTTCTTCTTCGCCGGCGCCTTCTTGGCGGTCGGGGCCGACTTCTGAGCGGACTCGATCTCGGCCTTCACCCGCTCCGCGAGCTTCTCGGCCACTTCCTCGAAACGTTCCTCGAGTTCGTCGAAACGCTCCGAGAGCCAGGTCATCTGCTTCGACACCTCACGCTGGACGTTGTCGCTGACCCGGTCGGAGGTTTCGCGACCACGGTCCATGAGCGTCTGGACGGCGTTCTCGGCGTCGGACCGACGGACCTCACCCGCTTTCACGAGCGACTTGACGATGGATTCCGCCTGCTTGCGGGAGATGTCGGAGAACTCGACACCCGCATCGACGAGGCGTTGAACAGTCGTTTTTGCCATACAGTCAGACTACTGCGCTTCGCGCTCAGGATGAACGAGGCGACGTGCGACCTCGGCGAGATCGGCGACGTCGGCATCGACTCGGAGCTCAGCGCTGTGCGGCGACGGCGCTCCAGCAGGCGTGACACCTGAACGAACCAGCGCGAACCGGCAGCCGAGACGCCGAGCGAACAGCCCATCGGTTTCGGGACGATCGCCGATCATCAGCATTCGAGGCGTGCTCGGTCCTGCGACGCCGTCGACCATCGACGAGACGAGGTCGGCCATCGGCTGCTCCGGCTTGCCGGCGACCACGGGTGTGGCACCCGACGCCGAAGCGATCGCCGCGAGCAGTGCTCCGCCACCGGGCAACAGCCCATTCGGGGTCGGGTACGTCGAGTCGGAGTTCGTTCCGACGAGGCGAGCACCACGTCGAACGACGTCCGCTGCAACCGCGAGCCGGTCGTAGTCGAACTCTCGATGCATCCCGACCACCACGGCATCGATCGGAGCGTCGACCGGTTGCCCGGTGTTGAGAACGGTGTCGACGCCCCGTGTCTGCAACGCTTCGGCGACACCCGGACCGCCGGCGACGAGGACGCGCTCGCCCGACTCGACGAGCGACGCAGCCGCCATCGACGAGCTCACGACGTCGCCCGCAGCGGGGACACCGATTCCGGCGAGTGCTGCCTCGTGATCGGCCAACAATGCAAACGAGTTGTTCGTCACGAACAGCACCCGGCGACCCGACCGGCGCAGCGCGGCGATTGCGTCGACCGATCCGGGGATCGGCTGATGAGCGAGCCAGACCACGCCATCGAGGTCACACAGCACGGTGTCGATACCGCTCGCCCACTCGTCCACCGCCAGATCGTTGCAGTTGCGGCGTCTCGTCGTGACATCCTGTCGTCGTGCCACGATTCACGCCGTTCCCCGCCCTGCGCTACTGCGACCCTGCCATCGACGACCTGATCGCTCCCCCGTACGACGTGCTGTCCGACGCCGACCTCGACGAGCTCGGAGCACGAAGCAGGTGGAACATCACCCACGTCGACGTCCCCCGAGAGTCGGCGGGGCCGGGACGCTACGACGCTGCGGCGGCGACGTTGCGTGAGTGGATCGACGCAGGCGTGATGTCGTACGACGACACGCCGACGTTCACGATCTATCGCATGCGGTTCACGGACGCGTCGGGCACCGCCCGAGACATCGCCGGCGTACTCGGCGGGTTGGAGGTGGTCGACGAAGGTGCCGGCGGCGTGCTGCCTCACGAGCGCGTGACGCCGAAGGCGTCGACCGACCGACTCGACCTCACACGCGCCACGCAGGCCAACCTGTCGCCGGTGTGGGGTCTGTCGCTCGCCAGCGGGCTCACAGCACTGCTCGCCGAACCCGGCGAGCGGATCGCGTCGGTCACCGTCGATGGGGTCGAGCACCTGGTGGAACGGGTCTCGGATCCGGTGCGGGTGCAGGCGATCGCTGCGAAGGTCGGCTCCGACGATGTGCTGATCGCCGATGGGCACCACCGCTACGGCATCAGCCGCACGTACCGCGACGAGGTGCGAGCCGACAACGGGAACCAGCCGAATCCGGCCGACGACACGCTGGTGTTCGTCAACGAACTCGTCGCTGATCAGTTGTCGGTCGAGGCGATTCATCGGCTCTACCACGACGTGTCGTTCGACGACCTCGTGACCGCCCTCGACGCCTGCTTCCAACGCAGTGCTGCCGGCGCGCCAGACGACCAGACGCTCGCCGCCATGGACCGCGACGGCATGCTGTGCCTGATCGGCCCCGATGGCTCAGCACAGTGGCTGGCACCGCGCCCCGGGGCGTTCGACGATGTCCGCTCGCTCGACGGTGCGTGGCTCGAACACGCGCTCGCCGATCTCGACCACCGCGTCACCTACCAACACGGTGTCGACCACGTCGTCGACGCCGTGACGTCGGGAGCCGCTGCCGGCGCGGTGTTGATCCGCCCGGTCAGCGTGGCCGAGATCGAACGAACCGCCCGCGAAGGCGCACTGATGCCGCCGAAGTCGACGTTCTTCACCCCGAAGCTGCGTACCGGCCTGGTGGTGCGCAGTCTGGTCTGACCCCACCGGCCGCTGCCGCTGCGCTGGGTCACACGGTCTGCTCGATCAATCCCTCTGCAGCACGTCGCAATGCGGTGTCGACGCGCTTGTGGCGCCGGGCCGGGATCACCACGTCGGCGACGACCTCGGTGCGGCTCTGCGTCGTGGCACCGACGCGGAAGAATCGGCGCCGCACCGTACCGATCACCACCACGTCGCCGCCGGCGACGAGCACCCCGAGCTGTGCCGGGTTCGGATCGTGCCACGCGATCGGTACCGAGACGCTCACGCGTTTCCCGTCGGACTCGACCCTGGTGGCGACATCGAACTGCACGACGACACCTCCTGACGGCAGTTGTCGCTCCATTGGGTCGTGGGCCACGGCCCCGCGGATGACTGCGAGGTTGCTGAGCGCCACTGGCGCATCGTTGTCGTTCATGTTCGTGCTCCTTCGGGTGAGGATTCCGTCGGGAGGAGTCGGTCACCGATCACCATAGAGATGGGCTGTCACAGAGATCCCTCGACGGCCCCGGCTAACGTTCGAAGATGGCCGACACACCCCAGACCGGCACACCCCAGACCGACACGATTCGTTGGGGCATCGCCGCCACCGGCTCGATCGCAGCGAAGATGTGCGAGGCACTCGACACCGTGCCCGACGCCGAGATCGTGGCCGTCGGCTCACGCACCCAGCCATCCGCTGACGCATTCGCGGAGCGCTTCGGCATCGCTCGGGCACACGGCACCTACGAGGCACTCTGGGCCGACGACGACGTCGACATCGTGTACATCGCCAGCCCCCACAGCCACCACCACGCCATGACGATCGCCGCGCTCGATGCGGGCAAGCATGTGCTCTGCGAGAAGGCGTTCGCGGTCAACGCCGCTCAGGCACGGGAGATGGTCGAGGCAGCGCGACGCAACGACCGGTTCCTGATGGAAGCGATGTGGACGTGGTTCATCCCCGCAGTGGTCGACATCCGTCGGCGGGTGTCGGGCGGCGAGATCGGCGAGCTCAAGGTGATCCAGGCCAACTTCGGCATTCCGGTCACCGACCCCGATGGTCGGCACCGACGCATCGATCTCGCCGGCGGCGCGATGCTCGACATCGGCATCTATCCGGTCACCTTTGCGCGATTCCTCGCCGGTGATCCCGTCGATGCGAAGGTCAGCGGCACGCTCGGGGCCACGGGTGTCGACAACAACGTCGGAGGTGTCGTCAGGTTCACGACCGGGGCGCTGGGCGTGTTCCACACCTCGCTCGACATCATGAGCGACCTGCGAGCCTCGGTCTACGGCACGCTGGGACGAATCGACGTCGACGCGCCGTTCCACCACACGAACGGATTCACCGTGCGCATCAACGGCGAGGATCCGGTTCGCGTCGACCTTCCCAACCGTGGGCTCGCGCACGAGGCCGAGCATGCGATGGAACGGATCCGTGCCGGCCATCGCGAAAGCGACGTGATCCCGCTGGCGACCACCGTGTCGACGATGGAGCTCCTCGACGACATCCGCGCACAACTCGGCGTGGTCTACCCCGAGGAACGCTGATCCCGGTTCCCGGTGCCCGGGCACGGGAACGGATGGCGGGCGACGTCAGCGGTTCCCGGTGCCCTGGGCACGGGGAACCGGGATGGGACGGGGACGACCGTCAGGCGGGGGTTGCGGGGTAGTCGGCGTAGGACGCCTTGAAGACGCCCTGGTGCAAGAGCACGGTGGCGGCGTGGATGCCGGTTTCGGCGTCGGTCAGGGTCGTCTCGGTCCAGTAGGACTCCACCCGCTTGCTCTGCCCGACACCGACCACGGTGTGCTCGACCACGTAGGGCTGGTCGACGAACACCGGCCCGTCGACGAAGCGGACTTCGAGGTCGATGAACAACCCGATCGCCGGGCCTCGCACCGGGAAGTGCGCGTTCGACTGATGTGCGATCACGCTGATCATCTCGGTGGGAACGATCGGACGTCCCCACGGGCTGTCGCCGGCGGCTCGATACCACGACGACGACTCGGTGATCTTGGCCAGCTTCTGCGCGAGCGTGAACGGGTAGAGCTGCCCGTTGTGGTCGTCGAATCCCATGGTCACCGGCTCATCGACCAGTTGGGTCATACCCAGCTCCAGTTGATCGACGATGTACAGCGTCCCAGGGTCGCCGAGACCGCGTTGGCGGCGCTCGTCGAGCTCGGTCGTTGCGTCACGTCCCACCGATGCCGTACCGGTCAGCACGGGCGTGCCATCGGCCTTCTCCGCGCCGATCGCGCGCCAACGAGGCGCTCGCTGGCTCGAGGACGGCACGGACCTCATCGCCCTCGACCACCATGTTCAGGAAGTGCGCACTGACACAGCCGGTCTCGAACCACTGCTGGCCCCACTGCTCCACGGCGAGCGGGTCGATCTGACTGAAGTGCGTCGGCCCCTCGATCGGGGCACCGGCGAGGCCGAGCTTGGCGGCGGTCTCGTCGTCGTGCACGCTCGTGTGGCCGGCGTACTCCTGCTCGGCCAGCATCTGTGCCGGCGCCCGAAGTGGTCCGGTCAGCGTCTCGGCGGTGCGGGTGATCGCGGTCTCGAAGCTCATCGCCTCATCCTGCCAGAGCGATCCCCGGCGAGATCAGGTGGCAGGTGGCAGCACCTTGAGACCGAGTTCGGCGATCGCCTTCGCATCGCCGGGGATCGGCGAGTTGGTCATCGGGTCGCTGCCCGACTGCGTCTTCGGGAATGCGATCACCTCACGGATGTTCTCCTCCCCCGCCAGGATCGCCACGAGGCGGTCGAGGCCGACGGCGAACCCGCCGTGGGGCGGGGCGCCGTACTCGAACGGGTTGAGGAAGAAGCCGAACTTGCGCTCGGCCTCCTCGTCGGAGATCCCGAGTGCGTGGAACACACGGCGCTGCAGTTCCGGCTCGTGGATTCGGATCGAACCCGAGCCGAGCTCCCAGCCGTTGAGCACCAGGTCGTACGCAATCGAGCGGACCGACATCGGGTCGGAGTCGAGCTTGTCGATGTCGTCGGGGTGCGGCATCGTGAACGGGTGATGGCCCGACTTGGGCTGCCCGGTCTCTTTGTCGACGCCGACGAACAGCGGGAACTCGACGACCCAGACGTAGCTGTGGGGGCCCTGATGCACCGGTGGGCGCCCGAGATCGTTGCGGAGCGTGCCGAGCACCTCACAGGTCGTCATCCATTCGTCGGCGACGATCAGCACGAGGTCGCCTTCTTCGGCCTCCATCGTCGACCGGAGCGCCGCTGCCTCGTCGTCGGAGAGGAACTTGGCGACCGGCGAGTCGAACCCGTCGGCGGTCGTCTTCATCCAGACCAGCCCCTTGGCACCGAGCGACTTGGCGCGGTCGGTGAGCTTGTCGAGTTGGTTGCGTCCGTACTCGCTGGCTGCGCCCGGTACCCGGATGCCCTTGATCGCTCCCGCACCGGCGAACGCCTTGAACTCGGTGGCGGCGAACACCGGCGTGAGCTCGACCAGCTCCATGCCGAAACGCAGGTCGGGCTTGTCGATGCCGAAGCGGTTCATCGCGTCGTGCCACGTGATCCGCTCGATCGGACCGGGCCGCTCACCCGTTGCCGCCTCTGCGGCGTCGAGCACTGCTTCGCTCACCGCATCGAGAACGTCGTCCTGGTCGACGAAGCTCATCTCCATGTCGAGCTGCATGAACTCGTACTGGCGATCGGCGCGCAGGTCCTCGTCGCGGAGGCACCGTGCCATCTGGTAGTACCGATCGACGCCGCCGACCATCAGCAGCTGTTTGAACAGCTGCGGCGACTGGGGCAGCGCATAGAACGACCCGGGTTCCTTGCGCGACGGGACGAGGAACTCACGGGCTCCTTCCGGCGTCGACGGCACGAGCATCGGCGTTTCGACCTCGATGAACCCTTGACGCTCCATCCCTGAACGCATCGCAGCGTTGACCGTCGAACGAATCCGCAGGTTCTTCTGCATGCGTTCACGTCGAAGGTCGAGATAGCGGTGCTGCAGACGGACGTTCTCGTCGACGTCGTCGGCGCGGGCGTCGATCGGGAACGGCGGCGGTGTGGCCTGACGCAGGATCTCGACCTGGCATTCGCCGATCTCGACCTGTCCGGTCGGCAGGGCGTCGTTGATCGTGCCCTCCGGGCGGTCCCGGACGACGCCGGTCACCCGGATGACGTACTCACTGCGTACGTCGACGTCGTCGTTGATGACGCACTGCACGATTCCCGTGTGGTCACGAAGATCGACGAAGGCGAGATGCTCGCCGTGTTCGCGGCGACGCCCGACCCAACCGCACACGCTGACGGTGTCGCCGACGTTCGCGGCGCGCAACTCGCCACACATGTGGGTGCGCATTGCGGTGGCGGAACTGGATGTTTCGGTCATGAGGGAGTCAATTCTGGTCGGAGTTGGTGGTCAGATATGCAGCAGATTTCGGATCGGGCAACGGCGACCTGTTCGCCGCCCCGCATCGGCTTGACGATGACGGTGCCGTTGACGAGCTCGTCATCGCCGACGATCAGGGCAACAGCAGCGCCACTGCGGTTGGCGAGCTTCATCTGAGCCTTCATCGAGCGGTGGTCGTAGCCGCGGTCGACCGCGAGCCCGGCACGCCGGAGCTCGGCGGTGAGCGCCACCGCCTCGAGCCCGCCGGTCACATCGACGACGAACGCCGCCAGGGGCGTCGGCGCTGCGGCAAAGACTCCTTCGTCGTCGCAGGCGAGCAGCGTCCGTTCGAGCCCGAGTGCGAACCCGACACCGGGGGTCGGCGGACCGCCGAGCGCTTCGACGAGGCCGTCGTAGCGTCCACCGCCGCCGAGCGCGTTCTGTGCCGAGTCGAGGGTGCCGCCCTGGAACTCGAAGATCGTGCGGCGGTAGTAGTCGAGCCCGCGCACCAGCTTCGGCTCGATCATGAACGGAATGTCGAGCGCCTCGAGGCCGGCGAGCACCGCGGCGAAGTGCTCGGCGGCATCCTCGCTGTAGAACTCGGAGATCTGTGGCGCATCGGCGATGAACGGCTGATCGATCTCACGCTTCGAGTCGAGCACGCGGAGCGGATTGCGTTCGAGGGTCGCCCTGGACTGCTCGCTGAGCGCATCACCACAAGCCGTGAAGTACTCGCGAAGGGCGTCGACGTAGCGCACCCGATCGTCGGGCTCGCCGAGGCTGTTGACGATCAGGTTCACCTGGCGCAGCCCGAGTCGCTCATAGAACTCCCAGGCGAGCGCAATGACCTCGACATCGAGGTTCGAGCGTCGTCGGCACCGAGCACCTCGATCCCGACCTGGTCGAATTGGCGGTAGCGGCCGCGCTGGGGCTTCTCGTACCGGAAGTTCGGAGCCGCTGTAGAAGACCTTCCACGGCAGCGTCGGGCGGTGCTGCGGCGAACGCTCGACACACGCTCGCCGTCATCTCCGGACGCAGCGCGACGTGGCGATCGCCCTTGTCGACGAAGTCGTACATCTCCTTGGTGACCACATCGGTCGCATCGCCGATGCGGGTGAACACGCCAAGATCCTCGAGCAGCGGCGTGATCAACTGGCCGTACCCGCGCGCTGGAGGCGACGTCGGCGAAGACCTGGTTGAAGGCGCGCCAACGCCCGCTCTCGGGCGGCAGGATGTCCCGCATGCCGGGACTGGTCTGGAACGCTGGCACGGCCGGTCAGGCTACCGGCGTGGCGGCACCGGGAATGAGGCGATATGCGTCATACACGGCGTCGACCGACTTGATCGTGCGGATCACCGAGTCGAGATACCCCGGGTTGGCGAACTCGAACTCGAAGCGCATCTTGGCCACTCGGTCGGTGCCGGTGACGGTTTGGCACGACAGGATGTTGACGTGGTGGTCGGCCAGGGCGTTGGTGACGTCTCGCAGCAGCCGTGATCGGTCGAGCGCCACCACCTCGACACCGGCCACGAACGTGCGGCCCGGGCGTTCGTCGCCGTCCCACTCGACCTCGATCATCCGTGTCGCCTGTTCGGCGCTGAGCGATGCGGCGTTCGCGCAGTCGGAACGGTGCACGCTGACACCGCGCCCACGGGTGACGAAGCCGATGATCGAATCGCCCGGTACGGGTGTACAACAGTTGGCCAGGCGGACGAGCACGTCGTCGAGCCCCTCGACGTGCACGCCGATCGGGGTCTCGTGGCCGTCACGCCGTTCGCGGCGCGGCTCCGACACCGTTGCGGGGAGCTGTTTGCCTTCGTCGCCGTGCAGTGCCCGGGCCAGACGCTGCGCCACCGACTTCGCCGACACATGATGCTCGCCGATCGCCGCGAGGAGCGCGTCCACGTCGACGTAGCTCAACTCGGCGATGACCGCCTCGAGTTGCGGCGACTTCCACACCTGCTGCACGGCGAGACGCTCGCGGCGCAGCTCGGAGGTGAGATCGTCACGGCCCGCCTCGACCATGTCGACGCGACGTTCGCGGCTGAACCACTGACGGATCTTGTTGCGTGCGCGAGGCGACACCACGAACGACAACCAATCCTGTGACGGCCCGGCGGTCTCGACCTTCGAGGTGAAGATCTCGACGTTGTCGCCGCTCGCGAGCACGTGATCGAGCGAGACGAGGCGACCGTTCACCTTCGCGCCGATGCAGGCGTGGCCGACCTCGGTGTGCACGGCGTAGGCGAAGTCGACGGTCGTGGATCCCACCGGCAGGGTGATCACCCGACCCTTCGGCGTGAACACGAAGACCTCGTCCTGTTCCAGGTCGGTCTTCAGGCTCTGCATGAACTGCGCCGGATCGGAGACCTCCTCCTGCCAGTCGATGATGCGGCTCAACCAGTCGATGTCGGCGGGGTGTTCACCTCCCTCCTTGTACGCCCAGTGCGCAGCAACACCCCACTCGGCGCGCTGGTGCATCTCGACCGTACGGATCTGTACTTCGATCGGCTTGCCGGCCGGCCCGATCACCGTGGTGTGCAAGCTCTGATAGAGATTGAACTTGGGCATGGCGATGTAGTCCTTGAACCGGCCGACGACCGGCCGCCAGCGCCCGTGGATCGAGCCCAGCGCTGCGTAGCAGTCCTTCATCGACTCGACGACGACCCGAATGGCGATCAGGTCGAAGATCTCGTCGAACTCGCGGCCCTTCACCACCATCTTCTCGTAGATGCTCCACAGGTGCTTGCCGCGGCCGGTCACCTCGGCCTTGATGCCGAGTTCGTCGAGACGGGCACGCACCTCGGCCAGCGTCTTGGCGAGATAGACGTCGCGTTCGGGTGTTCGGCTCGACACCAGATGGTCGAGTTCGGCGAAACGCTTCGGATGCAGCGCCGCGAACGCGAGATCTTCGAGCTGCTGCTTCATCTCCTGCATCCCGAGACGGTGTGCCAGCGGAGCGTAGATGTCGAGCGTTTCCTGGGCGATGCGCTGCTGCTTCTCGAGCGGCATGGCTGCGATGGTGCGCATGTTGTGCAAACGGTCGGCGAGCTTGATGACCAGGACACGGAGGTCCTTGGCCATCGCCACGAGCATCTTGCGCATGCTCGCGGCCTGCTGCTCCTCGCGCGAGTCGAAGCGGATCCGCTCGAGCTTGGTGACCCCGTCGACGATCGCGGCAACCTCGCCACCGAAGTCGCGTTCGACATCGGCGACGGTGATCTCGGTGTCCTCGACCGCGTCGTGCAGGAGCGCTGCGGTGACCGAGATCTCGTCGAGTCCGATGTCGGCAACGATCTGGGCGACGGCGAGCGGATGGTTGATGTAGCTCTCGCCGCTCGATCGCATCTGCGATTGATGGGCATCGGCAGCGACCCGGTAGGCGCGGCTGATCGTCGACACCGGCGACTTCGGGTGGCGACGGCGGTAGGACGCGAGCAGCGGTGTCAGCTCCGAGTTCGCGACCTCGACGGTGTGACGCCTCCACGGAAGTACACGGTCGACGGTCCCCACGGCGCTTGGCTCAGTAGTGCAGGAGCGACTTGACGGGCCGCTCTCCCATGTGCGCCCGCCCGCCCAGGTCGTCCAGTTCGATCACGAAACCCAATCCGGCGATGACCCCGCCGAGCGTCTCGACGAGTCGGGCGGTCGCTGCAGCGGTTCCACCGGTGGCGAGGACGTCGTCGATGATCAGGATTCGTTCGCCGGGATGAATCGCGTCACGGTGGATCTCCAGCTTGTCGGAGCCGTACTCGAGTTGGTACTCCTCGCGCACGACCGCCCAGGGAAGCTTGCCGGGTTTGCGGACCGGCACGAGTCCGGCACCCATTCGGTAGGCGACCGCCGACGCGAAGATGAAGCCACGGGCCTCGACACCGACGATCCGATCGACCTCGACACCGACGAACTCGTCGACCAGCCCGTCGACGGCCGCCGCGAAGATCTGGGCGTCGCCGAGCAGCGGAGTGATGTCGCGGAAGTTGACGCCCTCGGTCGGGTAGTCCTGGATCTCGCGAACGAACTTGCGCAGCGCTGGGCGCTCGGTTCCTCGTTCGGCTTGGGGGTCGCCTGCCATGGTCGGAGGTTACCGCCGCTCGACGCGCTCGACGATGACCGGCTCGGCCACGACCACCACGCCGGTTCGCTGGCTGGGTGAGCCGCCGGTCAGCGCTTCTTCTTCTTGCGCGGTCGCGGCGGATGCGTCAGCAACCGGTCGGCCTGGGTCGGCGCGGTCGCACCGGTGGGAGCACCGGCGGCGACCGGCTCGCGATCCGGGGACGTCTCCGTCGAGGTGTCGCCGTCGGAATGCGGTGTGTCCTGCGGGATGCGGCCGCTGACACCGGCACCCATCACGGCGAAGCGCAGATCCTCGCCCAGCAGCCGCTGGCGGCGCGAGGCCTTGGTGGTCTTCGACTTCAGGAATGCGAGCAGCGGGGTCGCGATGAAGATCGAGGAGTAGACACCCGAGATCATGCCGATCAGCAGCGCGAGCGCGAACTCGCGCAGCGAAACCGCACCGAGCAGACCGGCGCCGAGCAGCAGGAGTGAGATGACCGGGAGAATGGACGAGAAGCTGGTCAACAGCGACCGCACCATCACCTGGTTCATCGAGATGTTGACGATGTCCTCGTATGGCATCTTGGTGCTGGCGTACCGACCCTCGTTCTCCTTCACCCGGTCGAACACGACGATGGTGTCGTAGAGCGAGTATCCGAGAATCGTGAGGAAGGCGATCACCGTTGCGGGGGTGACCTCGAATTGGAAGACCGAGTAGACGCCCACGGCCACGATCACGTCGTTGAGCATGGCCGCGATCGCCGCCAGCGCCATGCGCCATTCGAAGCGAACCGAGATGAACACCGCTACGACGAAGAGGAAGATCACCAGCGCCCTGACGGCCTTTTCGGTGATCTCCGCACCCCATGTCGAACTCGTGAACGAGAAGCTGATGTCTTCGACGGTGACACCGGCGGCCTCCGCGAAGTCGGCGGTCACTTCCTCGGCCTGCTCGCGGGGCAGCTCCTCGACCTGCACCGTGACCACATCGGAGGTTTCCGAGCTCCGGAGCTGGATACGAGCGCCGGTGGTCGACACGTCGTTTGCCTGGAGCACGTCGGTTGCCTCGTCGACGCCGAACGTCTCACTCGCCGGGATGTCCCAAGCGTCGCCGCCCTCGAAGTCGAGACCGAGGTTCAGACCCTGCGTGAGCAACGACCCGAAGGTGACGACCACCGCGACGACGGCGACGATGAGGCCGACCTTGCGCTTGCCGTAGAAGTCGATCGCGGTCTGGCCGCGGAACAGGCGACCGAGCCCGGTGGTGGAGACGCTCGTGTCGAGGGTCATGCCGTTGCCACCTTCATGCCGAGCAACGTCTCTTGTTTGGCCATCAGCTTGCTCCGAGCCAGCAGCAAGATGGCAGGGCGCGTGAAGAAGTAGCAGACGAGGAGATCGCAGATGGTCGTGAGTCCGAGGTACAGGGCGAAGCCGCGTACGGAGCCGACGCTCAGCGAGAACAAGATGCCAGCGGCGATCAGCGACACGACGTCGGCGGACCAGATCGTCCGCCACGTCATCTTGAAGCTGCGAGGCGCGGCGTTCTTGATCGTGCGTCCGTTGCGCAGCTCGTCCTTGATCCGTTCGAAGAACACCACGTAGCTGTCGACGGTGACACCGATCGCCACGATGATGCCGGTCACACCGGCGAGGCTGAGCGCGTAGTTGGTCCATCCGGACACGAACGACGCCATCGAGAACACCATGCCGGCCCACACCGTGATGCCGCCGACGATGACCAGCGCAAGCCAGCGGTAGTAGGCGACGAGGAACGCGAGCACCAAGGCGAGGCCCACGAGACCGGCGATGACCGCTGCCTGCAAGGAGTCGGAGCCGGCCGACGGCGACACCGTTCGTGCCTCTTGGGCTTCGACCTCGACGGGGAAGGCGCCGCGGTTGAGCACCGCTGCGAGCTCCTCGGCTTCGGACTGGGTGAAGCTGCCGCTGATCGAGACAGCGTCGGTGAAGTTGGGCTCGTTGACGGTCGGCGCCGATTGCACGACGCTGTCGAGCACGATGGCCAGGCGCTGCGTGGGGCAGGTCGGCGCGCGGTTGAAACACTGGTTGGCCAGGTTGTTCCAGGTGTCGCGCCCTTCACCGCCACGCAGGTCGACGCTGACACCCCATCCCTGCGACGCATCGAGGGTGGGCTCGGCGCTGCCTCGCTCGAAGACCTCGCCGGTTCCTTGGGCGGGTCCGACGCACTCGGCGGCGCCGTCGCGGGTGGGGAGCACCTCGGCACCAGGAGTCACCGTCTGCGTCGGAAGCGGTTCGTTCACGACCACGGGCGGGCTCGTGTCGGTGGGAGCGGTGTCGGCCGGGGTCGTGTCGGTCGGCGCTTGCGGGCTCCGAAGTCCCTGCGGCTCCGTGCTGTCGTTCGGAACGCTCTCGTCGCTCGGCGTCGGCGTGTCGACCACGGGTCCCGCCGGCGCGGTATCGACGGGTTGACAACTCGCCGGGTTGAGCACAGGGCGGAGTTCGACCACGCCCGACACGTCGACCGCACTGAGTGCCTCTTGCTGATCGCGCACACCGGGGAGATCGACGACGATCGTGTCACCCTGCACCCGGACGTCGGGTTCGGCGATGCCCTGCCGTTCGAGTTCGGACCGGATCTGGTCGCGGATGACGGTGAGTTCTTCAGCAGTCGCCGACTCGGTCGGAGCCAGGATCACCGACACACCACCCTGCAGATCGAGTCCCAGAATCGGTGTGTTGTCGGTGGCGATGTTGAAGCCGAGCGTGATGAGCACGATCAGCACGACGCCGATCAACGAGGTCCAGAGACGGCGTTTCATCGAGCAGGCTCAGGCGTCGTCAGCGGTGGGGGCTGCAACCGCGTCATCGGCATCGGCAGCGTCGTCGTCCTCGTCGAGCGAGGCCTTGCCGGAGACAGCGGCGCGAGCGATGCGGATCTGGACATCGTCGTCGATCTCGAGCCAGAACCGGCTGTCGCCGTCCTCGCCGGTGATGATGCCGTAGACACCCGAGGTGGTGATCACCTCGTCGCCGACCTCGATCGATCGCTGGAGTTCCTGCTGCTCACGCATCCGGCGGCGTTGCGGCCGGATCATGAAGAAGTACATGGCGAACGGAATCAGCAGCAGGATTCCGAGCTGGATGATGGCGCCGCTGCCACCCGAAGACGATTCCTGGGCGATCAGCGCGGTGATGAGTTGCGAGGGCATAACGGGCTGCGATCCTACCTGGCAAGAGGGTCAGACGCCGGTCATCCCCAGACGTCGAGCACTGTGCGGCGCAGTTCGTCGAATGTCCCGGCCCCGATCGCCGACCGCATCGAGGCCATCAGCTCGATCGTCCAGGCGACATTGTGGATCGAGAGCAGCCGCGACGCGGTGGGCTCGCCGACCTGCAGCAGGTGGCGGATGTAGCCCCGACTGTGGCGGGCGCAGACCTCGCACGGGCACGTCGCGTCGAGCGGTTCGTCGAGTTCGGCATTGCGTGCCGCCTTGGCCTGGAACCGACCAGTCGACGTGAGCGCGGTGCCGTGGCGACCGAGGCGGGTCTGCATCACGCAGTCGAACTGGTCGACGCCGAGCGCGACCGCCTCGACGAGCGAGGCCGGATCGCCGACTCCCATCAGGTACCGAGGCCGGTCAACGGGAAGGTGTTCGAGGGCCGCTGCGAGCGCCGGCAGCATCTCTTGGCGGGTCTCGCCAACGGACAGCCCGCCGATGCCGTACCCGTCGAACCCGATCTCGACCAACTGTTGGGCGCTCTCGCGACGCATCGTCTCGCTGATACCGCCCTGCACGATCCCGAACAACGACTGGTCAGGCCGGGTGTGGGCATCCTTGGCCCGCTGCGCCCAGGCCGTGGTCCGTTCGACGGCGGTGCGAACGACATCGGGCGGACTCGGCAGCGGCGGACAGACGTCGAGCACCATGATGATGTCGGCGCCGAGGCGTTGCTGGACGTCGACGGCGATCTCCGGTGTGAATCGGTGCGTCGAGCCGTCGTAGGTGCTCTTGAAGGTGACCCCGTCGTCGTCGACCTTCGGATCGAGCGAGAAGACCTGGAACCCTCCCGAGTCGGTGAGCGTGAGCCCATCCCAACCCGAGAAACGGCCGAGTCCACCGAACCGCTCGACGAGGTCGGCGCCCGGTCGCAGCATCAGGTGGTAGGTGTTGCCCAGCACGATCTGTGCGCCGACGCGCCCATAGTCGTCTGCACTGAGGTATTTGATCGCTCCTCGAGTACCGACGGGCATGAACAGCGGTGTCGTGTAGCTCCCGCGCGCCGTCGTGGCGGTGCCGCTGCGAGCAGAATCATCGGTCGCTTCGACCTCGAATTCGACGGGATACATCAGCCGGAAGGTACCGCGGTCGCCGAGGATTCGGTGATCCTCGGCGTTGCGAGCAGGTAGACCGCCGCAGGCACGGTGTAGACGTAGATCGGCCACAGAAACCGGCCGTCGGCGTACGCCCCGACGATCGCGTAGGCGAACACCCCGATCGACAGCAACATGCCGGCCCCGAAGACGAGCTGCAGCTCGTGCGGCATCGATCCGACCGAACGATGCTTGACCGCGAGAATCGCTGCCGGAACACCGAGTGTGAGCGCCGCGCTGACCCATGTTCGCGGTCGCGAGAGGTTGGAGATCGCCACGTCGACCGACGGCTCCCAGACGTTGGTACCGCTGGCCTGCAGACCGATCCGCACCGCCAGGATCGTCACCCCGAACACGGCGAACCAGGCCAACGACCACCGCACGATCGTTCGTCGGTCATCACGGCGGGCGATCAACCAGACGATGGCCACCGGAATGACGATCACGGTGGACTCGCGGGCGAGCGCGGCAAGCGGGAGAAGTGCCAGCAGGAGCAGTCGCCGGTCGGTCAACGCAGCTCCCGTGCCGAGCATCACGAGGGCAACCGCCAGCGGATCGACGTAGCCGATCGTGCCGTAGTAGAAGGTCGGAAACGACACGATGAACAACAGGCACCCGATGATCCGCCATCGTTCGTTTGCCCCGATCGAACTCAGGATCCACCAGAGACCAGCAGTCGCCATGGCAAGCGCAAACACGTTGACGACGTTGATGGCGGTCAATGCGTCGACGGGCAGCGGTGCGGCCAACACCGGGGTGAGTGGCCGATAGCGAAACGGCGCCGGCGGGAGATCGTCTGCGTCGCCACGGATCACCTCCACGAAGCGGACGTAGTTGACGGCATCTCCCAGATTGCCGTCTTCCGCTGTGCCGGTGATCGAATCGAGCGGGCCCAGGTCGTTCTGGTCGAACCGTGGCGCGACGACCGCCAGCAACACCACGAAGAGGAGAAGTCCTACTCCGGCTCGCCGCACGGGCGAACTCTACACAGCGGTCGTTGTTGCCAGCAGAGTGCCCGGCTCCGGGCGCGAACGTCAGCCAGCGTGGCGGTCGAGGAGCATGGCGTCGCCGAAGGACAAGAACCGGTAGTCGCTGGCCAGCGCGTGCTCGTACAGCGAACGCCACCGAGGGCCGACGAACGCGTCGATCATCATCAAGAGCGTGGTCTTGGGCAGGTGGAAGTTGGTCATCATCGCGTCGACCACCTCCCAGTCGAAACCTCGATGGATGAACAGGTCGGTGCGTCCGGACGATTCGCCCGAACGTGCAGCCGACTCCAGCGCCCGCACCGCAGTGGTGCCGACCGCGACGACACGCGCCGCCTCCCGGCACGCGGCGGCGGTGTCCGGGGGCACCCGGTATCGCTCGGTGTGCATCGGGTGATCGAGCGGGTTCTCGGTGCTGATCGGCTGGAAGGTGTCGAGCCCGACAACCAGTTCGACGGTGGCGGTGGCGATGCCGCGCTGCGCCAGCCGGTCGAAGAGCTCCGGGGTGAAGTGCAGGCCGGCGGTCGGAGCGGCCGCGGAACCGGGCTCGCGCGAGAACACCGTCTGATAGCGCTCCGGGTCACCCAACCGTTCGGAGATGTACGGCGGAAGCGGCATCTCCCCGTGGCGGTCGAGCAAGACGACCGGGTCGTCATCGCCGACGAGTTCGACCCAGAAGGTGTCACCCGCAGGGGTTCGCTCCCCCATCCTCACCAGCGGCACCCCATCGACTGCGAGGATCTCGCCGACGGCGAGCTTGCCGCCGGGTCGCACCAGTGCTTCCCAGGTACGACGGTCGGCGTCCCAGGGTTCGAGCAGCAACACCTCGGCCGAACCACCCGTCGAGCGCCGCAGTCTCAGCCGGGCCGGGATCACCCGCGTCTCGTTGAGCACGAGCAGATCGCCCGGCCCGAGGAGCTCTGGCAGGTCGCAGACCCGTCGGTGTTCGACAGCGCCACTCCCCCGGTCGACCAACAGTTTCGCAGCATCTCGCGGTTCGATCGGCGTCTGAGCGATCCGGTTCTCCGCAAGTACGTAGTCGAAGTCAGCGATCTCCACGCCGGCAGGTTACGCGGTGTCTGGCACCGCGTAACCGTCAGTCGAAGAGCGACTGGGTGCCCGGGCTGCGCCTCGGTGGCGTGAGGCCGAGGTGCTCGTAGGCCGCATCGAGGACGACCCGACCGCGGGGCGTACGGGCGATCATGCCTTGCGTGATCAGGAACGGCTCGTAGACGTCTTCGACCGTTTCGGGTTGCTCGCCGACGCTGATCGCCACCGTCGACAGCCCGACGGGGCCACCGTTGAACTGTGTGCACAACGATGTCAGGATTGCCCGGTCGACCTTGTCGAGACCACGATCGTCGACGCCGAACAGCGCGAGCCCCTCGCGGGCGATGCCGGAATCGATCGCGCCATCGTGGCGCACCTCGGCGAAGTCGCGAACCCGCCGCAGCAGACGGTTGGCGATGCGCGGCGTACCGCGCGATCGTCGAGCAATCTCCCAGGCACCGTCTCGGTCGATGCGTACGTCGAGGATGCCAGCGGCGCGTTCGACGATCGCCTGCAACTCGTCGTCTTCGTAGTAGTCGAGCCGGGCGACCAATCCGAAACGGTCGCGCAACGGACCGGTGATCATGCCTGTTCGCGTCGTCGCGCCCACCAACGTGAACGGCGGCATCGTCAACCGGATGCTCGACGCTGCCGGACCCTTGCCGACGACGATGTCGAGCTGGAAGTCCTCCATCGCCGGATACAGGATCTCTTCAACGGCGCGCGACAGCCGGTGGATCTCATCGATGAACAGCACATCGCCGTCTTCGAGCTTGGTGAGGATCGCGGCAAGATCGCCGGCCCGTTCGAGCGCAGGGCCGGAGGTGATGTGCAGATGCACACCCATCTCGGTGGCCACGATGCCGGCCAGGGTGGTCTTGCCGAGCCCGGGCGGACCGGCGAACAGCAGATGATCAACCGGCTGCTCTCGCTTGCGGGCCGCTTCGAGCACGATGCGCAGATGCTCTTTCAGCTCGCGCTGACCGACGAATTCGTCGAGGGCCCTCGGTCGCAGGCCGGCCTCCAGCTCGATCTCCGCGCTCACGACGTCGTCGTCGACACCACCGATGCCGGGATCGAGGAACTCGTCACGCACGGCGAGCCCCCAGCATCTTCAACGCGTCACGCAGCAGCGTCGCGGAGTCGCCTCCCGTCGGCAGTTCACGGAGCACGTCGCGGATCTCGTCGGTGCCGTAGCCGAGCCCGGCAAGGGCATCGCGCACGTCGGCAACCGCCGACACCGAACTGCCGTCGCCGCTGTCGAGCACCGGGACTGCCAGCCGGTCGCGCAGCTCGATGATCAACCGCTGGGCGGTCTTCTTCCCGATCCCCGGCACCAGCGTGAGCGCCGTTGCATCGTTGTTGGAGACGACATCGAACAGCGCCGCCGGTGGATGGGTGGCCAAGATGGCAACCGCCAGCGCAGGACCGATCCCGTGCGTGCCGATCAGCGCCTGGAACGTCGAGCGGTCGTCGCGTGTGGCGAATCCGTACAGCGTCTGGGCGTCCTCGCGGATGTGGTGGTGAACGTAGAGGAACACCGACGTGCCTGGTTCGAGCTCGGCGAACACGCGGCTCGACACCGTGACCAGATAGCCGACGCCGCCCACCTCGAGCAGCACTTCGCCTTCGGTGGTGCGTTCGAGCACCGACCCCCGCAGCGAACCGATCACGCCCGCACCCCGCTGGTCGAGGCGCCGGTTCGGCTTGCGGTGTGGCCGATCGGTGACATCGCCAGGTGACACAACGCCAGTGCGGCAGCATCGGCAGCGTCGGCGGGTTTCGGCAACGCCGAGAGCCCGAGACGCGACTGCACCATCTTCTGGACTTGCGTCTTGTCGGCACCACCCCAACCTGCGACGGCGTCCTTGACCTGGTTGGGGGTGTACTGGATGACCTCGCAGCCTGCCAGTGCCGCTTCGGCCAGTGCGAGTCCGCTGGCCTGGCCCACACTCATCGCCGTGCGCACGTTGACCTGGAAGAAGACCTGCTCGACGGCGACGACATCGGGCCGGAACTCAGCGATCAGGTCGGTGAACTCGGTGCGCAGCGCAGCAAGACGCTGCGGCAACGCATCGGTGCGTGGCGTCGTGATCACACCCAGCGACACCGCCGAAGCGCCGCGTGCGCCGCGGCCGTCGACCACGGCGAATCCGCACCGGGTGAGGCCAGGATCGATGCCGAGCACCCGGCAGGTCGATGACGTCGACCGAACGGAGGAACTGTTTGCGAACACGACATCGAACACTAGTGCGCTCAGCAGCGTCAGGTGGTGATCTTCTCCAGCTCGCCGATCAGCTCCTTCACCGGTCGAAAGGTGAGACCGGCGATCGCCCGATGGGTGTAGCGCACGATGCCCTCGCTGTCGAGGATGAACACGCTTCGTCGCGGGAACCCGATCGGGCCCAGGGTCCCGTACAGGCCCGCCACGGTCTTGTCGGTGTCGGCGAGGAGCGGAAAGGCGAAGCCATGCTTGCTGGCGAAGGCATCGTGACTGCCGACATCCTGCGCGGAAATGCCGATGACCTGGGCATTCATGTCACTGAACTGCTCGAGATCGTCGTTGTAGGTATTGAGCTGCTTCGTGCACACCGGGGTGTCGTCGCCCGGGTAGAACACCAGCACCACGGGCTGTCCACGGAACTCGGTCAGCGAGTACTCGCGCCCGCCCGTTCCGGGCAGGGTGAAGTCGGGTGCCTGATCGCCGACGCCGAGGCTCACGATGCAGCCACCTCCATCAGTTCGTCGGTCATGTCGAAGTTGGAGAAGACGTCTTGGACGTCGTCGTTGTCCTCGAGCGCTTCGAGGATCCGCAGGATCGCCTTGGCGTCAGAGGTGTCGGTGACCGGCACCAGGTTGTCGGCAACCATCGGCGAATCGGCCGAGATCACCTCGATGCCGGCCTCGTCGACTGCCGCCTGCACGTCGTACACCACCGACGGCTCGGTCATCACGCGGGAACGCACTGCCTTCGGCGATCACATCGTCGGCTCCCGCCTCGATCGCGGCCATCATGATCTCGTCCTCGTCGACGCCGTCGCCGGTGATGATCACCCCGCGCCGGTGGAACTGCCAGCCGACTGCACCGGGTTCGGCCATCGAGCCGCCGAGCTTGGAGAAGATGTTGCGGATCTCGGCGCCGGTGCGGTTGCGGTTGTCGGTGAGCACGTCGATCATCAGTGCCACTCCCCCGGGCGCATAGCCTTCGTACATGATGCTCTCGTAGGTGCCGCCGTCGTCGTCACCGGTGCCGCGCTTGATCGCACGGTCGATGGCGTCGTTGGTCATCCGCGCCGCTTTGGCCTTCTGGACCGCGGTTCGCAGCGTGGGATTCGAGTCGACGTCGCCGCCGCTCTTGGCGGCCACCTCGATCTGGCGGGCGAGCTTCGCGAAGAGCTTGCCGCGCGCTTTGTCGGCAGCACCCTTCTTGTGCTTGATCGTTGCCCATTTGGAATGGCCGGACATGAGAGCTCCGTCGGTTCGAATTGTTCGTCAGTCGCTGAGCGACTCGAGGAAGAGATGGTGGAGGCGTGCGTCGTCGGTGAGTTCCGGATGGAACGATGCCACCGTACAACCTGCACCCCGCACGAGAACAGGTACGCCGTCGTGTCGTGCGAGCACCTCGACGTCCGCGCCGATCCGTTCGACGAGTGGTGCACGAATGAAGACTGCATGGAACGGGTCGACGAGCCCCTCGACGGCGAGGTCGACTTCGAAGCTGTCGAGCTGACGCCCGTAGCCGTTGCGTCGAACGGTCATGTCGATCAGGTCGAACCCTCGCTGATCAGGCCGGGCGTCGAGCACATCGGTGGCGCACAGGATCATTCCCGCACAGGTACCGAACGCGGGAAGGCCGTCGATGAGACGACCCTTCAGATCGTCGAAGAGACCGCTGGTGGTGAGCAATCGCGACATCGTCGTGCTCTCGCCTCCCGGAAGCACGATCGCGTCGAGCCCTTCGAGGTCGGCGGGCACACGTACCAGCGGGGCCTGCGCACCGAGCCGCTCGAGGCGCCGGCGGTGAGCTTCGAAGGCGCCCTGCAGCGCCAACACACCGACCGTGCGGCCGGAACCAGGGGTGGTGGCGTCACCAACCCCGTTCGGCATACCGCTGGTTGATGTCGTCCATCTCGATGCCGGTCATCGGTGCGCCGAGCCCACGGCTGACCTTGGCGAGGATGTCGGCGTCGGCGAAGTGCGTGGTCGCTTCGACGATCGCCTTGGCTCGCGGCGACGGGTCCTCGGACTTGAAGATGCCAGATCCGACGAAAACGGCCTCGGCGCCGAGCTGCATCGCCAGCGCCGCGTCGGCCGGGGTGGCGAGACCACCGGCACAGAAGAGTGGGACCTGGAGCTTGCCGGTCTCGGCGATCTCCTGTACGAGCGGCAACGGCGCCTGCAGGCGCTTGGCCCACTCGAACAGCTCGGCCTCGTCGGCCTGGGTGATCTTGCGCATGTCACCGATGATGTTGCGCAGGTGACGCACCGCCTCGACGACGTTGCCTGTGCCGGCCTCACCCTTCGAGCGGATCATGGCCGCACCCTCGGAGATGCGGCGAAGCGCCTCGCCGAGGTTGGTGGCACCACACACGAACGGCACGTCGAAGCCGAACTTGTCGATGTGGTGGGTTTCGTCAGCCGGGGTGAGCACCTCGGACTCGTCGACGAAGTCGACGCCGAGCGCCTGGAGGATCTGCGCCTCGACGAAGTGTCCGATGCGAGCCTTGGCCATCACCGGGATCGACACCGCAGCCTGGATGCCGTCGATCATCTCGGGGTCGCTCATCCGGGCAACGCCGCCGTCGCGACGGATGTCGGCCGGAACCCGCTCGAGGGCCATCACCGCGACGGCTCCGGCATCTTCGGCGATCTTGGCCTGCCCGGGCGTGACGACGTCCATGATGACGCCGCCCTTCATCATCTCGGCGAGTCCACGCTTGACGGGGAAGGTTCCGGTGCTGCCACTCATCTGGAGCAGCGTACTTACGACTTCGTCGTTCTGCTGCGGTGGAATCGACTCTCGATCAGGGCGTGGGGGGTGTTGCGGGCAACACCTGGACTGCGCCGTCGACCACATCGTCGATGTCGGCCAGCTCGATCCACGTGTTCCCGGGATTGACGGCGATCGGCTCGCCGTCGGCGTCGAAGTACTCGATCGGGAAGAAGGCGACCTCGCGCTTCCAGGTGCCTTCGATGAGTTCGCCGTCGCTGAACACGAAGGCCGGACCCTCGCCGAGTGTCTGGGCCTCGGGGCTTCGCCGATCGGCGACGCTCGGCTGGTACTGCACGCCCATCACGATGACGTTGGTCGCCCGGATCCGGCCGTAGGTCTTGTCGTTGTGCTCACGACCGCGCTGCGACCGGTCGAACTGGTCGAACTCGGGATTCCACGTCCACTCGATCCGCTCCGAGCCCACCCGCACCTCGACTCCGTCGACGGGTTCACCGTCGAATTCCTCGTCGGCTTCGAGATACACGAAGTGCGGGGGCGGCGGCCCGGGATGACCCTCGGGCGTCTGGAACCAGATGTTGTCGGTGGTGTTGTAGAGGTTGTGGGGAGCCCGACCGGGACCGCGGTAGTAGCCGGTGGCTCGGTTCGGGCCCAGGTTGATCAGGAACGAGTCGTTGATCGCCCGGGTGACGTTTCCGTTGCCACCGCTCCAGACGAAGAGCGGCTCGTTGAACGACGTGAAGAGGTTGATGTCCTGGGTGCGCCCCGAACGGATCGGTCCGAGTGGATCAGCACTCTGCGAATGGAACACCGCGGCGAACCTGGTGGTGCGTCCCTCGACGATCTCTTCGTACACGATGTCGGCCACCGCGAGACCGCTGTGGTTGGGCACCGCCGCAGCGTTGTTGTCGATCTTGGCCACCAGGGCGGGGCGCAGCAGGATGTCGTCGACGCTGTCGAGCGGATCGCCGGTGAGGGGTTGGCGGATCGTGGCCGGCACGGTGGTCGAGGTCGTCGGTGCCGGCCGCGTGGTCGTGGTCGCCTTGACGGTGGTCGATGTCGTCGATGTCGTCGACGACGTCGTGGTGGACTCGGCGGAATCGCCGCCGCCCCCGCCACATGCGGCGGCGATCAGTGCGAGTGCGGCAAGACCGGCGAGCGGTCGGGTCAGCTTCATCAGAGTTCTCTCAGGAGGGCGATGCGCTCGTCGAGCGGCGGGTGGGTATCGAACATTCGGTGAACGCCGCCCAGCTTGCCGTCGTCGCCGACGCCACTCATGGGCTGCTCGATCCACAAGTGTGCCGTAGCGGTGGACGCAGAATGCGTCACCGTGGTGTCGTCCTTGAGTTTCTCGAGTGCCGAGATCAATCCGGGTGGATACCGGGTGAGTTGGCAGGCGCTGACGTCGGCGAGGGTTTCGCGGCTCCTCGAGATGGTCGCCTGCATGATCTTGGCGATGATCGGCGCAGTGATCAGCAAGACGATGCCCACGTACGCGAGCGGATTGCCGCTGTCGGCGCGGTCGCCGTTGCGGGCGACACGACCGCCGTTCCACCACATCATGCGGATCGCGAGGTCGGCGATCAACGCCACGGTGCCCACCATCACGACGGCCAACGTCGACACCAAGATGTCGTAGTTGCGGATGTGGCTGAGTTCGTGGGCCACGACGCCTTCGAGCTCGACACGGTTCATCTTCTCGAGCAGGCCCGTCGTCACCGCAATCGCTGCGTGGTTCGGGTTTCGGCCCGTGGCGAATGCGTTCGGAGCAGGGTCTTCGATGACGTACACGCCCGGCTTGGGGAGTCCGCCGGCGATGCACAGACCTTCGACGAGGTTGTGGAGGCGTTGGTACTCGTCCGGCGACGCTGGACGTGCCCGGCTCACGGCGAGCGCGATCTTGTCGGCACGCCAGTAGGAGGTGAAGGCGACCGCACCGCTCAGCACCAGCGCGACCAGCGTGAAGACGATGCCGTTGCCGACGAGGGCGCCGATCGCCGCGCCGACGAGCGCGACGAAGGCGACGAATCCGGCGACGAGCAGGATGCTGCGCCGTTTGTTCGATCGAATCAGTTCGAACATCTCGGCAGGTTCAGAACTCGACCGCGGGAGCGGTTCGGGCCTGGTCCTCGGCCTCGAAGTACTCCTTGGGTCCGAAGTTGAACATCTTGGCGATGATCACCGTGGGGAACGACTCGAGCTTGTTGTCGTAGGTGAGCACGCTGTCGTTGTAGAACTGCCGGGCGTAGGCAACTCGCCCCTCGGTGGCGGTGAGCTCTTCTTGCAGCGCCAGGAAGTTCTGGTTCGCCTTCAGGTCGGGATAGGCCTCGCCGAGTGCGAACACCTGGCGCAGCGCTCCGGTGAGCAGCCCGTCGGCCTCGGCTTGCGCCGGCGGAGTGTCGGGCGCCGCAATGGCGGTGTTGCGGGCGTTGATGACCGCTTCGAGCGTCTCACGCTCGTGGGCGGCATAGCCCTTGACGGTTTCGACGAGGTTCGGGATGAGGTCGAGCCGACGCTTCAATTGGACGTCGATCTGCGACCAGGCGTTCTCCACCTGGTTGCGCGACCGGACGAGTCCGTTGTACGAGACGATCAGGAACCCCACCAGGATCACCACGACGACGATCACGATGATGAGTGGAATCATTGCAATTCAGTCTACGACCCGCGGAACGGTCAACCGGAGGATGGGCAGATCGAGCGGTAGATCTCGAGATAGTGGTCGGCCAACGAGGTCATGGCGAACTCCTCGGCCCTCGAGTCACCGGCCTGGCGCAATCGGTCCGCCAGGTCGCGGTCTGCGATCACTCGTGCCAGGGCCTCGCCCAATTGGTCGACGTCACCGGGCTCGACGAGCAACGCGTCGACGCCTGAGGTGGCCACATTTCGGTAGCCGTCGAGTGAACTCGCGACGACCGTCGTGCCCGCCGCCATGGCCTCGATCAACACGACCCCGAACGACTCGCCGCGCAACGAGGGCGCACAGAAGACGTCGGCGGCGCGGAGGCGTGCGAACTTCTCGTCGTCGGTCACGCGCCCCAGCCAATGGAATCGGCCATCGCCAGCGGTCGCCGCCGTCAGCTCGGCGGTATCGGGGCCATCGCTGCCGATCCAGACATCGACCGCCAGATCGGCCCGAACGCACCGCCTCGACCAGCACCCGGAGGCCCTTGCGCTCCTCGTGGCGACCGCAGAAGAAGATCGCCGGCCGCTCGCTCGATGCGCCCGGCTCCGGTGTCCATGGAGCGATCGAGCGGATCGCCTCCAGTTCGACGCCGTTGAAGAGCACGACGTAGTCACCACCGAGATGACCCTGCACCAGCGCCAAGGCATCTTTCGAGACCACCACCTTGCACTCGATCCGCCGAATCAACCGGGTGAGCGATCCGCGGAGAAAGCGATAGCTCGCCGACGTCCCGGCGGCATGGAAGGTCCCCACCGTCGGGGCGGCGTGCACCATGAGCGCAGTGGACGTCGGCCCAGGGGCCAGGGGTTCGTGGATGTGCACGACGTCGAACTCCTCGTCGGCGAGCACTCGCAACGTCCTCAGCGCTGCGGACGGGTCAGGCGCGAGCGGGGCGATCGAGCCGTTCGCCGACAGCGGGAGCGAGTCGCCGAGCGGTGTCACGAAGGACTCCGGAGGCGGCCCGTCGCACGGGCCCAGCACTCGCGCCTCGTGACCGCGACGTCTCAGCTCCCGAGCCAGGCCCAACACCTGGGCCTGCACGCCGCCGGGAACCGTGAGGCTGTACGGGCAGACGATCCCGATTCGCAGGCGATCGGGTGGACTCATGTCGGTCGGACCTTCACGCGTTGGTCAGCCTCGAACCCAAACCGAATCGGTGGTCGAGCTGTGCCGCCTCGAGCGGCTCCGACAGCAGGTAGCCCTGGCCGATGTCACAGCCGAGCGCTTGCAGAGCGGCCAACTGCGTGGGCCGTTCGATGCCCTCGGCGACGGAGACCACGTCGAGTCCGGCGGTCAGTTGCAGGATCATCTTGGCGAGCGGCATGGGGTGAGTCGGGTCGTCGATCTCGTCGACGAACTGGCGATCGATCTTGACGATGTCGACGGCGAACTGCTGCAGATACGACAGCGAGCAGTAGCCGGTTCCGAAGTCATCAACTGCAATGCGTACACCAAGTTCACGCAGCGGAGCAAGGTTGTCGGTCCCCGCATCCAGCTCCCCGACGAGCACGGTCTCGTTGATCTCCAAGATGACGCACCCCGGGTCGAGTTGGTGGGCCTCGAGTGATCGGCGGACATGGTCGACGAACTCCGGCGAACGGATCTGTTGTGCAGACAGGTTGACGCTGACCTGCTGGGGCCCGAGGGTCTGCCAGCGTGCAGCGGCCCGAATGCTCTCCTCGATCACCCATTTGCCGATCGGCACGATCATCCCTGCCCGCTCAGCGATCGGGATGAACTCCGACGGGGCGATCGGGCCTCTGGTGGGATGCTCCCAGCGCAGGAGCGCTTCGGCCCCGATCACTTCGTGAGAACGCAGGTCGACCATCGGCTGGAAGACCAGGCGCAGCTGCTCCCGTTCGATCGCCGAACCGAGGTCGCTCCGAAACTCGAGGTGACGGGTGGCGGTCAATCGCATCGCCGGGTCGAAGATCTTGATCTGGCTCTTTCCCGCTCGCTTCGCTTCGTACATGGCGATGTCGGCATCACGCAGCAGTCCCGCGGTGGTCATGCCGGGCGTCGACACTGCGACGCCCACGCTGGCGAGCACGGCGAGGTCGTATCCGGCCAGCATCACTGGCTCGCGCATCGCTTCGAGGAGCGCTTCGGCGACATCGAGGGCACGGTCGACCCCGCCGAGGTCCTCGAGCAGCAGCGCGAACTCGTCGCCACCGAGACGTGCCGGCGTGTCGCCGTCGCCGGCAACGCGACGGATCCGGTCGGCGATCGCACGCAACATCTGATCGCCGACTCCGTGACCGAGTGCGTCGTTGACCGACTTGAAGTCGTCCAGGTCGACGAAGAGCACGACCACTGGGTCGTTGTCGGGCCGCGTGACGCGCAACGCATGGTCCATTCGGTCCAGGAACAGCGCTCGGTTGGCGAGTCCGGTGAGTTCGTCGTGGAAGGCCCGGTGGCTGAGTTGGCGCTCGAGGTTCCGCTGCTCGGTCACGTCGCGGAAGGTGGCGACCATGCCATCGACCGCGTCGCCACCCAGGAGGTTGGCGATCGTGGCTTCCATGCGGCGGCGCTGGCCGTCGACTCGCACCAGGCTCACCTCCAACTTGACCATTTCGCCGTGACCCAGGCCAGCGGCCTTGCGCAGTTCCACCGCTGCGGCGTCTCGGTCGCTGCTCGCCACCAGGTCGACGAGCGATCGACCGGTCCAGTCGGAGGCTCGATGACCCAGCGTGCTCGTGAGACCAGGGCTGGCGTAGCTGATGACCCCGTCGGCGTCGACGAGCAGTACGACGTCGCTGGAGTGTTCGACCATTGCAGCGAGGCGGTCCTGGCCGCGACGTTCGGTGAGGGTGCGAACGGTGGCGACCAGCCGCCACATCCGGGTCAGGGCCAGCACCACCACGACCACGGCACAGACGGCCGAGATGACCTGCGTCGCTCGTGTCCCGAGCCCGGTCACACTCAGGGTGAGCAGCACCGTCAGCGGGGTGAGCGCCGCCACGCTCAACCAGACGACGCGACCGAACCCCAGCATCGGCGCAGCGACGGCGGGCCGGCCACGGTGCGTCATCGTCGGGTCCATGGCGGCCGCCCCGATCAGCAGCGGTGGTGCAATCGACAGCGCGGCGATCATTCCGCCGGCAGGCAACGTCCCCCGCAGTTCGGAAATGCTTCGAGCGACGTCGGACAACAGCAGCAGGCTGACGCCAACAGCCAAGAGCACGGTCGACGGGACCCGAAATCGTGTCTGGGCCGCGGTGCGGAACGCAATCGCCAGGGCAAGCGCATCGAGCATCGGCACCAGGACCGCCCACACCCGGTCACCGAAGGCCAGTCCTCGGTCCGCCAGGTACGGTTCGACCACGGCCAGCCAGACGCCGAGCCCCACGGCGACACCCACGATCGCCGTTTCGATCGAGCCCAGCGAGTCGTCGTCGGGAGACTCCTCCTGGCCGAGCATCGCAAGTGCGATCACGAGCACGGCAGCGGAGACGAGGTGCAGGGCGTCGCCAGCAGTCGGGAAGGTGTCCGAACCGCCGAAGTAGCGCAGCGCCCAGATCAGTTGCGCAACGGCCAGCATCCCGAGCGACCCCGCCAGCAGCGACCACGCCAGCGTGCGGCGTGGCTGGTGGGTCCGGATTCCGAGTACCACCGCCGCGACACCGATCGCTGGACCGACAACACGAATCAGCTCGGCGGGCCTCGACGCAGGCAGCAGCAGGTATACAGCCGTCAGTACGGCCGCGATCGCGATCAGCGTGCGCGCTCGCGCCGCTACCGGATATGTCTGCGCTGTTTCGATGCTCTGTCTTCGGCAGGTCGCCCAGCGGACTTGATCAGCCTCCCCGGGCCCCGTTCTGCTGGAGCGATGAGTTTCGACGACACCCGCTGTCACAGAGACTCATCGGTGCGCGGTGTCGCTCGTGCGCCGGGTCAGTCGCCGTAGCCGGGGTCGCTCGGCCAGTTCGGCTGGAACATGTGCCACTGCGACGGTGCGCGCCGGATCAGGGTCTCCAGTTCGTGCGCCAAGAGTTGGGTGATGCGTCCCACGTCGTCGCGCAGGCGCTTCTCGACCCGCTCGACCGGCACTGGCGGCCGCACCCAGGCCTCGTGACCGTCGACCCGGTTCGTGAAGTAGACACCCGTCGGCAGGATCGGAGCGCCCGTGCGCAACGAGAGCGTCGCCGGCCCCGCGGGCATCGTGGTCCGCTCGCCGAAGAACTCGACCTCGGGGCCGCCACCTTGCAGATCACGATCGGCCAGCAGACAGACCACGTGGTTGTCGCGCAACGCCCGCATGACCGTCTTGCCGGCGTCGGGCCCGAGCGCCACCACGTGCATGCCGAGCGCTGAGCGAAGGTCGACGAACCAGTCGAACAACTCGGGCGGGTCGATCTTCTCGACCACCACCGTGATCTGGTGGCCCTGGTCGACGATCCATCGGCCGGCCCACTCCCAGCCGCCGAGATGCGGCAGCACCAGGATCACACCGTTGCCCTCGTCGAGCGCTTCGACGATGTGTTGATAGCCGTCGACGTCGAAACCCCGCTCGACCGCGGCCACCGACAGGTTGGGCAGCCGGAAACTCTCGAGCCAGTAGCGGGCGTAGGAATCGAACGCCTCCTGCACCGCCCGACGCAGCCGCAGGCCCCGCAGTGTCGGGTCCACACGCCGGAGGTGCCGCTCGATCATCGCTCGCCGCTCAGGGCTGGCGAAGTTCGCTCCGAGTCCGGCCGGGGTGACCATCCCGGCGGCGACCACCGCGGGAAGGCGACGGGCTGCCAGGGCTCCGAGACGGTACGACGACGTCGTCGCTGCATCGAGGAAACGCCGTGAACCTGCCAGTGGGCTGGGAAGACGTTGCTGGTCGGGCACGGCGCTGTAGAGGGTCAGCTCGGCCGGCGAGGCACGCGCGTGCGACGTCGCTCGGTGCGCGCCACACGACGGCTCTGACGTCGGGAGCGCCGCATCTCGATTCTGGCGGCGGTGACCGGTGCGACGGCGGCTTGCTTCCAGACCTTGACGAAGCGTTGGACTGCAGTGATCGAGGTCAGCACGAGCATGATCCACAGGATCGGGATCAGCAGCACGGGGAACAGCAGGCCGAGACAGATCGCAATGATCCGCTCCGCTCGTTCCATCAGACCGCCCTTGGCCTCGATACCCAGCGACTCCGCCTTCGCGCGCTCGTAGCTGATGATGCTCGACACCGCCATCACCGCGAACGGAAGCAGCGACATGTGCGGCGATTCCTCGCTCGCGAAGTACCAGGCAATACCGCCGAGCAGGAGCGAATCGGTGACCCGATCGACGGTGGAATCGAAGAAGGCGCCGCGCTGGCTGGCCGTGTCGGACGCCTTCGCGAGGGCACCGTCGAGCAGGTCGGGAAGCGCAGCGAGAATCACCAACACCAGTCCGAGACGGAGGTAGCCCGCCCCGATCGCCACCGCGGCGCCCACGCCGACCAGGAGGCCCAGAATCGTCAGATGGTCGGGGGTGAGACCGGTTTTCGAAGTGCTGCGCCGATCGGCTTGACGGCCTTGTCGACCGGTGTCCGAAACTTGCCGTCAAACATCGAGGCGACGTTATCGCGACTCGGGGACGGCGTCGGGGTTGGCGTCCGGATCGGCGTGCTGTTCGACGTGAGCGCCGAGGTCGGCGTCGGGGTTGCGCTCGCGGAAGTGTTCGATGACCTCACCGTCGATGGCATCGACGAGCACGAGCCCACGCTCGGCCGGTGGGTCCTCGGCCGAGTAGCAGAGCACCCTCCATGTCGGCCGGCTGCGCAGACCGCGCCAGACCTGCTGTGCCGACGAGTGACCGACTGGGAAACCGAGCGCCTGCTGGGCCGAGACGAGCGCTTGGGTCTCGTCGATGTGCATCCTCCAGCCGCTCGTGATCGAGAACACACCGACCGCCGCGAGCACGCCGGCGGCCACCAGCCAGCCGACGTTGACGATCGCCGAGTCCGAGAATCCGATGTAGACCCCAACGCTGGCCGCTGCGATCACCAGATAGAGCGCGCCCGGCCACCGACGACGGCTGTTGTCGGGGAACTGGTAGGGGCCGACGAACGCCGACGGGTCCAGGTCGGCCGGAAGTTCGTCGCGGAGGTCGTCGGTCATCGTCGTCAGGCTACTGACGGTCGCCCGCTGCGCCCGCCCATCCGGCGCGGAGTTTCGCGGCGGTGTCGACGAGCGCTTCGGGCAACGTCTGGGTGTTGGCGATCGCCGACATGAAGTTCGAGTCACCGGTCCATCGCGGCACGACGTGAACATGCAGATGATCGGGGACCGACCCGCCCGCCGGTCGCCCCAGGTTGAGTCCGACGTTGAGCCCGTCGGGCTCGTAGACCGAACGCACCACCCGGACTGCGTCCGTGACGGTTGCCCACAGGTCTGCGGTCTCCTCGCCCGTCAACCCGTCGAGATCGGCCACCTCGCGGTACGGGACCACCAGCAGATGCCCCGTCGTGTACGGGAACAGGTTGGCAACGACGAAACAGCGGTCCCCACGGTGGATGATGTGCGTCTCGGTGTCGTCGGCGCCCGACTGCAGCAACCGCGTGAACACGCTGCCCCGCTCGGGCCCATCCTCACCCGTCCGCACCGGTGCAGCAGCGACATAGGCCGACCGCCATCCGGACCAGATCCGTTCGAGCATCTCAGGCGCCGAGCGCCGCTGTCTCGGCCTCGGCCACCTCGTCGAGGAACTGCGCGACGAAGTCGGCGAGCGCAACTCCACGTTGCACCTCGCCGCCACGCGGATTGACCCCGACCGTGCCGGCGGCGACGTCGTCGTCGCCGACGACGAGCACGTACGGGATCTTCTCGAGCTTCGCAGTGCGAATCCGCTTGCCGAGCCCATCGTCGGCGGGCGACGTGTCGACACGAGCACCAGCAGCCCTGAGCGCGTCGACGACACTCGCCGCATACGGCTCGTGCGCCTCGGCGACCGCGAGGACGCGGACCTGCGTGGGCGACAGCCAGGTGGGGAACGCGCCGGCGTAGTGCTCGATCAGCACACCGAAGAACCGTTCGATCGAGCCGAACAGCGCTCGGTGCAACATGATCGGCCGATGCCGACCGTTGTCGGCACCGACGTACTCGAGGTCGAACCGTTCGGGAAGCTGGAAATCGGCCTGGATGGTCGACAGTTGCCACGACCGTCCGATCGCATCTCTGACGTCGATGTCGATCTTCGGGCCGTAGAACGCCGCGTCGCCCTCCTTCACTGCGTACTCGAGCCCGTGGGACTCGAGCGCCTCGCGCAGTGCCTCGGTGGCTTCATCCCAGATCTCATCGCTCCCGATGTACTTGTCCGGGTCCTTGGTCGACAGGTTGAACGTGAAGTCGTCGAAGCCGAACGCTCGCAACACCGACAGCACGAAGTCGAGCAGGCTGGCCACCTCGCCGGCCATCTGCTCCTTGGTGCAGAAGATGTGGCTGTCGTCCTGGGTGAAGCCCCGAATGCGCATCAGACCGTGCAGGGTGCCCGCGCGTTCGTAGCGGTAGACGTTGCCGAGCTCGAACAGCCGCAACGGCAGTTCGCGATAGCTGCGCTGACGGCTGCCGAAGATCAGACAGTGCATCGGGCAGTTCATCGGCTTCATGTAGTACGTGCCGTTGTCCATCTCCATCGGCGGGTACATGCCGTCGGCGTACCACTGGAGATGGCCCGACTTCTCGAACAGCTTGCCGTTGGCCAGATGCGGCGTGTACACGAACTCGTAGCCGCCGTGTTCGTGGCGCGTGCGGCTGTAGTCCTCCATCAACTTGCGCACGATCGCACCCTTTGGATGCCACACCGCGAGACCGCCGCCGAGCTCGCTCGGGAAACTCAGCAGGTCGAGTTCGGTGGCCAGCTTGCGATGGTCGCGCTTGGCGGCCTCCTCGAGTTGATGGAGGTGTTCGGCCAGCGCCTGCTTCGATTCCCAGGCCGTGCCGTAGATGCGCTGCAGCATCGGACCCTTTTCGTTGCCTCGCCAATACGCACCGGAGACCCGCTGCAGCTTGAAGAAGCCCAATTTGCCCGTGGACGGCACGTGAGGTCCAACACACATGTCGACGAAGCTCTCGGTGTTGCGATACGCACTGATCACGCCGCCCTCGCCGACCTCGGCGGCATCGTCGTTGTCCGCTTCGGCCGACTCGACCCGTTCGATGATCTCCACCTTGTACGGCTGATCGGCGAAGAGCTCTTTGGCTTCGGCCATCGACATCTCCGAGCGCGTGAACGGCTGATTCGACTTGATGATCTCGCGCATCTCTGCCTCGATGCGTTCGAGGTCGTCGTCGCTGAACGTCGCCCCGCCGGGCAGTTCGAAGTCGTAGTAGAACCCGTTCTCGATGGCCGGACCGATCGAGAACTTGGCACCGGGGAACAACCGGGTGACGGCCTGGGCCATCACGTGCGCCGTCGAGTGCCGCAGCACATGACGGCCCTCCGGCGTACCGGCGGTGATGATCGAGACGGTGGCACCGTCGTGCAGGGCTGCGGTCAGGTCGGTCTCGGCCCCGTCGACGACCGCAGCAACTGCAGCCTTCCTCAGACCGGAACCGATGGCAGCGGCCAGGTCGAGCGTGGTGGCGTCATCGGCCAGTTCGCGCTCGGAGCCGTCGGGGAGAGAGACCGTGATGTTCGACATGCGACCGTCAGGATAGGACGAGGCGCCGAGGTCCGACGGGTGGTTTGCGATGCTGGCCGATCAGTTCCCGGCAACGAGCGTGAGTTCGCGCTCCACCGCTGCCTGGGAGGGCACGATCGTGATCGGGCTGGGCTCGGATACCGATGCCACCCGCGCTGCGACCGTCGGTTCGGTTTCGGCGGTGGCCCCGGCGTAGGTGTTGACGTAGCTCTGACCGGTGAGTTCGCGGATCTCGAACATCACTTCGTCGATCATCGAACGCCACGCGATGTGTTCGGCCCCACGATTGCGATACCGCTCCGGTCGGATCGGTCGACCGATCTTGATCTCGCATCCGCTGAACAGCTTCGGCATCTTTGCGTCGGGCGGCTGGATCTCATCGGTGCCGATCACGCCGACCGGGAAGATCGGACAGTCGAGCTTCATCGCGAGACGGGCAGCTCCGGTTCGGCCCTTGTGCAGATTGCCATTGCGGCTGCGCGTGCCCTCGGGGAAGATCCCGAAGAGTTCACCTCGCCGAAGGACGTCTTCGGCCGCGTCGAGTGCGGCGGTGCTCTTGTCTCCACCGGAGCGGTCGATCGGGATCATGCCCATCGCCGGGAAGAGAAACTTGGTCTTCCACGAGTCCATGTACTCGGCCTTGCCGACGAACGAGATGTTGCGGGAGACCGTGAGCATCAGAAATGCCGAGTCGAGGAAACTGATGTGGTTCGGACAGAGGATCGCCGGGCCGGAGACCGGGAGTCGTTCGTAGCCGGACAACTCGATGTTCCAGAGCCGTGACGCAACCGGCCGGCCGATGCGACGCACGCGCTGTTGCATCGCTCCTGCTCCCGGGGGTGACGTCATGGCACACAGAGTAGGCCGCACGAACGCGCAAGAGAAGCGCGGAAGATGAACTTCGTGTCAACGCTGGCGCGACGTCAGTCGAGATCGACGCCGAGGAGGCCTGCCGCCTCGCCGACTCCGGCGCCGGCAGCGGCCGCTGCATCGATCGCCGCAACGGCGCCTGGGGTGTCGAGATCGTCGTCGAGGCGTGCCCTGACCTCGTCGAGCAGGTCGGGGTTGGATCCCGACCGTTCGTTCCATGCGTCGAGGCGAGCGGCGTTGCGGGGCATCAGGCCGTCGTCCCACTCCCACTCGGTGCGGTAGTGGTGCTCGATGATGCCGAGGCGGATCGCACGCGGGTCCCAGAGTTCGCGCAGTTGATCGACGAACACGAGGTTGCCCAGGCTCTTCGACATCTTCTCGCCGTCTTTGTGGATCAGCGCCGTGTGCATCCAGTGCTTGACGAACGCCTCGCCAGTGGCAGCTTCGGACTGGGCTCGCTCGCACTCGTGGTGCGGGAAGATCAGATCTGCTCCCCCACCGTGGAGGTCGATCGTGGTGCCGAGTTCGCGCAGGGCGAGCGCCGAGCACTCGATGTGCCAGCCGGGACGTCCCGGGCCCCACATCGTGTCCCACGACGGTTCGTCGGCAGCCGATGGGTGCCAGAGCACGAAGTCGAGCGGTGACCGCTTGTTGGGGTCGTCGATGTTGCCCCCGCGTTCCTTGGCAAGCATCAGCATCTCGTCGTCGGTGTAGTGGCTCAGCGAACCGAACGAACCGAATTTCGAGACGTCGAAGTAGACCGAGCCGCCCGACTCATATGCGAAGCCACGATCGAGCACCATGCCGATGAACCCGCGGATGTCGGGGATCGCCGATGACGCACGCGGCGTCGCCGCCACCGGGAGTGCGTTGAGCGCTTCCATGTCGCGTTCGAATCGCGCTTCTTCCCCGGCGGCGAGGTCGAGGTAGTGGATACCGAGCTCTCGGGCCTTCGCGAAGAGTGGATCGTCGACATCGGTGACGTTGCGGATGCAGCGCACCGTATGGCCCTTGTCGATCAGCCGGCGCTGCAGCGTGTCGTAGGCAATGAACGTCGCGGCGTGGCCCAGATGGGTGGCGTCGTACGGGGTGATCCCGCAGGTGTACATGAGCACGTGGTCGTTCGGTTCGAACGCCACGATGGCGCGCCGCGCTGTGTCGTAGAGCTGCATCACTCGGCGTCAACAGCACGCGGGTCGCGTTTGATTCCCGTCAGCTTCGGCGCGACCCGTGTCTTGTACCGCACGTTGAGCTGCAGGAGTACCGCGGTGAACGCCTCGATCGCCGTTGCGTTGGACAGTTCCCCGGCGTCGAGCGGACGGCATCCCGGGAACTGCGCAACGATCTCGCTGACCTCGCGGACCGCCGCCGAATCGTCGCCGCAGATCAGCACGTCGGAGTCGATCGGCTTGTCGATCTCACCGAGTTCGGTGGCCGGCAGGTGGTGGAACGCGGCGACGACGCGTGAGCGCGGAACGGCAGCCTGGACGTGCGCCGCAACGCTGCCGCGAGGCGGCACCAGCGGCTGGAACTCCTTGTTGACCCGCACCAGTGCATTCGCCATCGAGATGACGATCTTGCCGGCGAGGGCGTCGGCGTTCTCCTGTGCGGTCTGTGCCGCCGAGTCCCACGGCGTGGCGATCACGACGAGGTCGCAGTCCGCAGCGTCCGTGTTGTCTCCCGCTTCGAGCAAACCGGTGAGGTCGGGCCAGGTGGCACACAGCTCGTCGACCTTCTTCGCGGCGCGCTCCTTGGAACGTGACCCGATGACTGTCGGGTAGCCGATGCTCACGAAGCGGGCTGCGAGCCCGCTGCCTGCTGGTCCGGTTCCGCCGAAGATGCCGATGCGCATGGCGACAGCGTGCCACATGCGCCCGTCCGATCCCCAAGGGGCCCGTGTCGAGGGCGGCGATCATCTACGGTCCGGGTCATGGGTCTGCTCGACGGCAAGAAGATCGTGATCACCGGCGTCCTCACCGACGCCTCGTTGGCGTACGGCGTGGCGAAACTCGCACGCGAGGAGGGCGCCGACATCGTCCTCACCGGTGCCGGCCGGGCGCTCAAGCTGACGCAGCGCACCGCCCGCAAACTCGGCGACGACATCGACGTGTACGAGCTCGACGTCACCGTTCCCGAACACGGCACCGCCGTGCGCGAGGCACTCGAGGCGAAGTGGGGCCACGTCGATGGCGTGCTGCACGCCATCGGCTTCGCTCCCGAGGTGTGTCTCGGCGACGACTTCCTGGCAGCACAGTGGGACGACGTTGCCGTGGCCTTGCACATCTCGACGTACTCCCTCAAGGCGCTGGCCGACGCATTTCTGCCGCTGATGGGTCCTGGCGGCTCGTTCGTCGGACTCGACTTCGACAACCAGCAAGCGTGGCCGGCGTACAACTGGATGGGGGTCGCCAAGTCGGCGCTGCAGAGTGTGTCGCGCTATCTCGCCAAGGAGGTCGGTCCCCGCGGCATCCGCTCGAACCTGGTGGCGGCCGGACCGATCAAGACAATGGCGGCGAAGTCGATTCCAGGTTTCTCGAAGTTCGAGGATGTCTGGGACGATCGGGCGCCACTCGGTTGGGACGTCACCGACTCCGAGCCGGTCGCCCGCGCCGTCATCGCGCTGCTGTCCGACTGGTTCCCCGCCACGACCGGCGAGATCATCCACGTCGACGGCGGCTACCACGCCATCGGTGCCTAGGCGGTGGGCATCCGTTGCATCGACCACGTGCAGCTGGCGATGCCCGCAGGTGGCGAGGACGACGCCGTTCGCTTCTACGAGGGCGTGCTCGGCGTCTCGCAGGTACCGAAGCCGCCGCATCTCGCCGTGCGGGGTGGCTGCTGGTTCGAACAGGGCGACCTCAAGATCCACCTGGGCGTCGACAGCGACTTCCACCCGGCCCGCAAGGCACATCCCGCACTGCTCGTCGATGATCTGGCCCGCTTGATCGCCGACCTCGCTGCGGCCGGAGTCGACGTCACCGACGACGAGCCACTCGAGGGATACGACCGTGTGTACGTCGACGACCCCTTCGGCAACCGGATCGAGCTGCTCGAGCCGAAGCCGACGATCGCATTCCGACCGCTGACGGTCGACGATCTCGAGCTGCTCGTCGAGTGGTTCGCCGACCCGGTCGTTGCCACCTGGTGGGACCAGCCGGCCGAGATCGAGTCGGTGCGGTCCAAGTACCTGCCACGCATCGACGGCACCGGCGATCCGACACTGATGTGGATCGCCGAGATCGACGGCGCCGCGGCCGGGCTGTTCCAGAGCTACCTGCACACCGACTACTCCGAGCACGACATCGCCGTGGGGCTCGCCGACGCGGTCGGCATCGACTATCTCCTCGGAGCGCCGCACCGCGGACGTGGCCTGGGAGCGGCAACCCTGCGTGCCTTCGCCGGATTCGTGCTCGACCGGTACCGGGAAGCCGTCGTGTGCGTTGCAACGCCGGCGGCTGCGAATGCCGCGTCCTGTGCAGCGCTCGAACGCGCTCGGGTTCGAGCGCAGCCACGACTGCCGGCCCCCCGACGAACCACCCGCGGTCGCGTACACCGTCTCGAGGGCGGCATCTGCCCCATGAACGCAATCGGGCACGAGTCGAGTGCCGCACGCTCGGCGTCACCCGCTACCTCCGCTCGGACGGTCGGACGACCACCGATTCGTGACTGCGGTGCGCACCGGCGCGCGTCTTGTTCAGGAGCACGCGGCGGTACGGTCGAATCCGTGAACCGACTTGCCGACGAGACCTCGCCGTACCTGCGCCAGCACCGCGAGAACCCGGTCGACTGGTACCCGTGGGGACCCGAGGCCTTTGCCGCGGCCGAGGAGCGCAACGTACCGATCCTGCTGTCGGTGGGCTACTCGGCGTGCCACTGGTGTCACGTGATGGCCCACGAGTGCTTCGAGGACGACGAGGTGGCAGCGAAGATGAACGAACTGTTCGTCAACGTCAAAGTCGACCGCGAGGAACGTCCTGACGTCGACGCGCTCTACATGGACGCCGTGCAGGCGCTCACCGGCCGTGGCGGTTGGCCGATGACGGTCTTCATGACGCCCGATCGATCACCGTTCTACGGCGGCACGTACTTCCCGAAGGAAGCGTTCATGCAGTTGATGGACGCCATCGACGACGTGTTCCGCAACAAGCCGGCCGACGTCGAGCAGAACGTCACGGCGCTGACCCAGGCCCTGGCCGCCAGCACGAACCTGAAGCCGAAGAACGACGTGCCCGGCGTCGACGTGCTCAATGCGGGGCTGCAGAACCTCGCCAAGGCCTTCGACACGGAGTGGGGCGGATTCGGACAGGCGCCGAAGTTCCCCACCACGTCGCATCTGGAGTTGATGCTGCGCGCCTACGTCACCACGGCCGGCGACGGCCCCAAACGGATCATCGAGACCACACTCGACGCCATGTGCTCGGGGGGTATGTACGACCACGTCGGTGGTGGTTTCGCCCGCTACTCCACCGATCGCGAGTGGCTCGTGCCCCACTTCGAGAAGATGCTCTACGACCAGGCGCAGCTGCTCGGGATCTACCTGAAGGGCCTGATCGTGCTCGGTCGCCCCGACTGGCGGCTGGTGATCGAGGAGACGATCGACTACGTACTCACCGAGTTGCGTCACCCCGATGGCGGCTTCTACTCGGCCGAGGACGCCGATTCGCTCGACCCTGACGGCACGACGGTCGAGGGGTGGTTCAGCACGTGGACACCGACTGAGGTCCGGGCTGCGCTGCCCGACGTCGACTCCGCCGTCGTCGAGACGTTGATCGACTGGTACGGCATCACCGACGAGGGCAACTTCGAGGGACGCTCGATCCCCAATCGGATCGCCGCCAGGGGCCAACTCGTCCGGTCGCCGGAACTCGATGCGGCGGTGCAGGCACTGCGCTCGGCCCGCTCGCAGCGCTCGAAGCCCGGACTCGACGACAAAGTGCTCACCGAGTGGAATGCCCTGTTCCTGTCGTCGCTGGCCCAAGCCGCTGCCGTGTTCGGGCGACGCGACTGGCTCGATGCTGCGATCGCCAACGCCGAGTTCCTCGTGCGAGAACTCCGCGACGACCGAGGGCGCTGGTTCCGGAGCTGGCAGGCCGACGGCAAGCCGCCGGCGCGCCACTCGGCGCTCGCCGCCGACCATGCCGCCCTCGTCGACGCCTTCACACGGCTCGCCGAAGCGAGCGGTGAGGCTCGCTGGATCGACGAGGCGGTTCGCACCGCCGACACGATGCTCGACTGGTTCTTCGACCCTGAGCAGGGTGGACTCTTCACCACGGCAGAGGACGCCGAGGCGTTGGTGGTTCGCCAGAAGGACCTCACCGACGGCGCCACCCCCTCGGCCAACTCGACCGCAGCAATCGCACTGTTGCGCCTCGGTGCGCTCACGGGCGAGCAGCGCTACACGAATCAGGCCGAGCGGATCCTGCAACTGACCGCCGCCGCGGTCGACACGTCCCCTGGGCAGTATTCGAACGCGATGGTCGCCACCGACCTCCGACGCCGGGGCCTGACCGAAGTGGTGATCGTCGGCGACCGAACCGACCTCGTGCGCCTCGCCCAGTCGGTCTGGCGCCCCGACACCGTGCTCGCCTGGGGTGAACCGTACGACTCGCCGCTGTGGCACGACCGAGCCGACGGGTTCGCCTACGTCTGCCGCGACTACACCTGCGAGTTGCCCCAGGACACCCTGCAGGGATTCGCCGAGAAGCTGACCGGACGAAAGGTGACGATCACCGGCGACACGATCCTGACCGAGCCCCACGATCCGTGATGGAGGACAACGGGATGGGCCAGAGGGATCTGACCCGTGTCGTCCTCACCAGCCACCGCGGTGGATGATCTGGCCCGCCGATCGGCGGCCGCGACCTGCGCTGCGCCCCGGCCCCGACGCCGCATCGCCGGTGTCGGCTGCCGGGTAGCCGAGAGCGATCGCTCCGAGGAGCTCGAGTCCACCGGGGATGCCCAGCTGGTGGCGCAGCTCTCGTTCGCCGCGGAACACCCCGAAGAACAGCGCCCCGAGGCCGGCGTCCTCGGCGGCGAGCAGCAGCGACATCACGGCCATCGACGTATCGATGGTCCAGTAGGGAACCGGCCAGGCCGATGCGCCCGCTCCGAGACCGGTCTGGGCCTTGTCGGGTTCGCCGTACCGTTCGACGTACGCACTGGAATCGGCGAGCGGCAATGCGATCACCGGCGCGTTCAACAGACGCTGCCAACGAAACGAGTCCCGCCGAACCGCTGGCAACGTGACGTCCCAGAACTGCGCCGTCTCGTCGCCTTCGAGCACCACCAGATGCCAGCCCTGGGTCTTTCCGGCACTCGGCGCGCGGGCTGCGAGATCGACGAGACCGTCGACGACGCCGGGCTCGATGGGTCGACCGTCGAAGGCGCGGGTCATCCGACGAGCTCGGACGACCTCGGCGAATTCGGTCATGTGATCGCCGTCTCGGCGCCCCGCTCAGCGCTTGCCGAGCTTGAGGAGGTCCTCGGCCATGGTCCAGCCGTACACCACCATGGCGCCGCCCTTGGCGACCGGCACTGCTGAGAACATCTCGACGAGGTCGGCGTCGAGTTTCTCGGGCTTCGACGACTCGTGGTCGAGGAATCCGTCAGCGCTCCCGCTGGCGGCGACGAAGGTCTTGGCGTCGTACTTCGCGTCGACACCGAAGCGCTTGGCGAGGCGGCGACCCCATGCCCGCTCTTCGCCCACGGCATTCGACCCCGGAGAGGGCGTGACCTCGCGGAGGTCCTTGAACGCCTCGAGGCCGTCGGCGTTGACGAAGCGGCAGCCCACGACGACGTCTTCGTCGGGGAAGGCCATCAGTGCACGATGGTAGGCCTCGCCGATGAGTCCACGAAGCACCTGATCGCGCTTCGACGAACGCTTGACCGACATCAGCCCGATCAGCACGCAGGGCGTGCCGCCGATGCGTTCGAGGGTCGAGAACGTGAATCCGTGCAACGCGCTCCCGAACCGAGCGGTGGTGATCAGGACCCAGTCCTCTTTCGCCTTGGAGAGCTGTCCTGCGCTGAACGCTTCCTCCATCGACGCCAATTCGTCGAGGTCGGAGTCGGTCAGGGCCGCAGCGTCGTTGGTCGAAACGTCCAGTGCCATTCGCCCCATTCTACAGGAGCACGGCCTCATGCCCGAAGGCCATGCGAAGTTCGCCCACCGAGCGGTCGAGATCGACCCGGAATTCGTCGGCCAGCTTGAGCACCTTGCCCTGCCCGATGTCGACCATGACCACCGAATCACCTGGGTGTTCGCGCAAGATGCGCTTCAGTCGCTGGATCTTCAGTTCGTCGAGTGCCGCCGACGGCAGGCGGAGCCGGAGTGGCGCTGCTGGGCCGTCGCTGAGGCCCGACAGCACGGTGATCGTCTGACCGATCAAACCGAAACGCGACTCGTCGCGGCGGTCGAGGCGCCCCTTGACCGCAACGATCAGATCGTCTTCGAGCTTGTGACCCTGCTCGGCGAGGGTCCGCGGGAAGATCGTGACCTCGATCGACGCGTCGAGGTCCTCCAGCAGGAACACCGCCATCTGGTCGCCCTTCTTGGTGAATTTGCGGGCGAGGTTCGTGATGACGCCACCAACGACGACGTTTGCACCGTCGTCCATGGTCTGCAGGTCGAGCACCGATTGCTCGACCTTGCGCCGAAGCGCGGCCTCGACACCGAACAGCGGATGATCGGACACATAGAGCCCGAGCATCTCCTTCTCGTAGCGGAGCTGCTCGGTCTTGTCGAAGACGAGGTCGGGAATCTCGGTGCGCTCGTCGAACCCGTCGCCCGAGCCACCCTCGGCGTCGCCATCGGCATCGCCCCAGTCGCCGAACAAGCTCATCACACCCTTCTCGCGCTCGCGACGGCGCTTCACCGTGGTGTCGATGATGTGCTCGAACACGGTCAGCAGCCCACGGCGAGTGTGACCGAGGTTGTCGAACGCCCCGCCCTTGATCAGCGACTCGATCGTGCGCTTGTTGAGTACCGGTTCCGGCACCCGCTCGACGAAGTCGTGGAAGCTCGTGAACTGACCGTTCTCGTTGCGCTCGGCGATCAACAACTCCACGAGGGCTTCGCCGACGTTGCGGACCGCCGACATCCCGAACGTGATCGCTCCGGGGCTTCCGACCGACAACGAGACGCCCGGAGGGAGCTCGTCGGGCGCCAGTGCGCCGAAGTTCGCCATCGACCGGTTGACGTCAGGTGGCAGGACCTTGATGCCCATCGATCTGCAGTCGGACAGGTAGATCGCTGCCTTGTCGAGGTTGTTCTTGACACTGGTGAGCAGGCAGGCGATGTACTCGACCGGATAGTGGGCCTTCAGATACGCCGTCTGGTAGGTGACGAGGCCGTAGCCGAACGTGTGGCTCTTGTTGAACGCATAGTCGGCGAACTTCTCGATGATGTCGAACAGTTCCTTGCCGAGCGCCGGCTCGTACCCGGTGCGCACCACGCCCGCTTCGAAGCCGTCGCGGGCTTCGGCCATCACCTCTCTGACCTTCTTGCCCATGGCCTTGCGAAGGTTGTCCGCTTCCGCGAGGGAGTACCCGGCGAACTTCTGCGCCACCCGCATCACGCTCTCCTGATAGATCATCAGGCCGTAGGTGTCGCCGAGCACTTCTTTCGCGTCTTCGTGGAAGTACTCGACCGGTTTGCGCTCGTTCTTGCGATCGGCGTAGTCGTAGTGCATGTTGACGCTCATCGGCCCCGGCCGATACAGCGCCAGCACAGCCGACACGTCTTCGAAGCTGTTCGGCGCCATTGCCTTGAGCAACTGGCGCATCGGCGGTGACTCGAGTTGGAACACACCGATCGTGTCGCCCTTCGACAGCAGGTCGAACGTGGGTTGATCGTCGAGGTCGATGTCGTCGACGACGAAGTCGGGGTCGCGCTGAGCGCGGATCATCGCTTCGGCGTCGGTGATCACGTCGAGGTTGCGCAGACCGAGGAAGTCCATCTTCAGCAGGCCGAGGTCTTCGACCCCGTGCATTTCGTACTGGGTGACCACCGGGGCCTCAGCGGGGTCGACGCCCGACTCGGGCTTGCGCTGGATCGGCACGTAGTCGGTGACGGGGTCCTTGGTGATCACGACGGCGGCCGCGTGGATGCCGTCGGAGCGCTTCAGCCCTTCGAGACCACGAGCGACGTCGATCACCTTCTTCAGGTCGGTGTCGGTGTCGTACATCGCCCGCAGATCGGCGGCTGCCTTGTAGCCGTCGGCGTACTTCGGGCTCTGTTCGAAGCAGTACTTGAGCGGGGTGTCGCGCCCCATCACCATCGGCGGCATCGCCTTGGCCAGCTTGTCGCCGACACCGTACGGGTAGCCCAGGACTCGGGCGGCGTCACGCACGGCGTTGCGCGCCTTGATGGTGCCGAACGTGATGATCTGCGCGACGTGATCGCGGCCGTACCGCTCGGCGGCGTAGCGGATCATCTCGTCGCGGTAGCGCGAGTCGAAGTCCATGTCGATGTCGGGCATCGACACGCGACTCGGGTTGAGGAACCGCTCGAACAGCAGGTCGTACTTGATGGGGTCGAGATCGGTGATCCACAGGCAGTAGGCCACCGCACAGCCTGCAGCGGAGCCACGACCTGGGCCGACGCGGATGTTTGCATCACGGGCGTGCTTGATGAGGTCCCAGGTGATCAGGAAGTACGACGCGAACCCCATGTCGTTGATGACCTTGAGTTCGTAGCTGAGCCGCTCGACTGCGTCGTTGGGGATCTGGTCGCCCCAACGCTTGCGGGCGCCCTCCCACGTGAGGTGTTCGAGGTATGACGCGTCGTCGAAGCCTTCGGGCACCGGGAAGTTCGGCAGCAGTGGCTTGCCGAACTCGATCTCGAGGTCGGCCCGCTCGGCGATCCACAGCGTGTTGTCACACGCCGACGGCACCTCACGGAACAGGTAGCGCATCTCGGCAGCGGTCTTCAGGTAGTGCTCACTGCCCTCGAACTTGAACCGCTTCGCGTCCGACAGCAGCGCGCCGGTCTGCACGCACAGCAGCGCGTCATGGGCCTCGTGGTCTTCCTGATGGGTGTAGTGGCTGTCGTTGGTGGCGAGCAGCGGTGCACCGATCTTCTTGGCGATCTCGATCAGCTTGGGATTCGTCTCGCGCTGGGCCTGCAGACCGTGATCCTGCAGCTCGACGAAGAGGTTGTCGCGCCCGAAGATGTCCTGCAGGCGGGCGGCCTTCTCGATCGCGCCCTTCTCGTCGCCGTTGAGCAGCGACTGCAGCACGTGTCCGCCGAGACACCCGGTCGTGGCGATCAGCCCGTCGGAGTACTTCTCCAGCAACTCCCAGTCCATGCGCGGCTTGTAGTAGTAGCCCTCCATGAACGCGAGGCTCGACAGCTGGATCAGGTTCCGGTAGCCGACCTGGTTCTCGGCCAGCAACGTGAGGTGGTAGTAGAGCTTCTTGCCACCCTCGGTGTCGCCGCCCGAGTCGTCGACACGACCCCGACGGGTGGGGCGTTCGCTGCGGTGGTCGTGGGCCATGTAGGCCTCGGTGCCGATGATCGGCTTGATGCCCTGCTTGTTGCACTCCTTGTAGAAGTCCAACGTTCCGTACATGTTGCCGTGATCGGTCATCCCGATCGCCGGCATCCCGTCGGCAACCGCCTTGGCCACCATCTCGTCCAACCGCGCTGCCCCGTCGAGCATCGAGAACTCGGTGTGGACGTGGAGGTGGGTGAAGGAATCGGTCACGGATCTCGCTGGGGGTGAATTACTCGGATGTGGTTCGGTCCACCCTAGCCGCGCGGCTCGGCCGCGCGATCAGGCCGACGAGACCTCCACCAGACCGCCTGGGTGGCAATGGCGACGAGTATGCCGAGCGCCAGGACGGCCAGAGACGGACGCCAATACGGCGGTACCCAGGTCAGCACGACCTCGCCGTCGACGGCATCGGCTGGGATCGTCACCGTCAGGAGCCCTGCGGCGTCGCCACCGACGAGGAGAGACTGCCCGTCGATCGTGGCTTCGTATCCGGGCCATGCCAGGCGAGCGAACGTCAGCCGAGCATCGCCGTCACCTGTGCGCCTGAGCGAGACCACCTCGCGGTGGATCTCGACGCGTCGTTCGTGTCCACCGAGATCGGGCCCGAAACATCCGTCAACGTTCCGTCGGGCCAGTCGGGGGCGTCGCGACGCGTCCACACGACGACGTGTTCGGTTGTCTCCGCCAGCTCCCAGCCAACCGGCGGCGGCTCAGCGACCGTGTCGATCAGCGTCCGCTGCACCACCACTGTGTCCGCCCCGAGGCGATCGACGAGCAAGCCGGAACCATCGAGGGTCGGTTGCCACAGCGTCGTCCACGCGTCGGCACACATTGCGCCGTCGAACCGCAGGCACAACGAGTCGTCATGTGTGGTGAACCCGATCCCGCTGTAGGCCGTGATCGCCTCGACTCGGCCGAGCCGATAGGTCGAGCCGATGGTGATGTCGCGATAGGCGCCCTCGGCGTTGCGATCGGCTGCGGGTATCGACTCGAATCGTGCGATCTGTACGACCCGGTCGCCGTAGCGATCACCGAACGATTCCTCGTACGAACGTGCGTTGTCGGGCATCGCGTACTGCTGCACACTCTCGTTGAACGGCTTCCACTCCAGTTGCATCACCAAGACCACGAGCGTTCCGGCGATCAGCATCGGTCCCAGCAACTGCGGGCGCCGAATCGCAAAGATCACCGTGGCCGCCGATGCTACGAGCACCACCGCTGCGCCGGCCACGTGCCATGACAGATCGTCTGGCACGTCGGCCCAGGCAAGATAGGCACCAACCACGACAATCCCGGCACTGGCGACGCTGCGAAGCGGGCGCCGGTCGGTGACGAGACCGCGCCCGAGGACCACCGCCACAGCGATCACGAGCGGGAGATGAACGTACGGGATCAGACGCATCGGCCAGCGAAAGAACCAGAAATTCGATGGTCCGAGAGCGAGCAGCAGGAACACGCCGGCGACAACCGCGAGACCGGAGAACCGACGGCGCCTCAACGTGCGCCACTGGAGCCACGGGGCGAGCGGCAGCACGAACCAGCTCAGATAGGCAGCCGGGAACCCGATGATCGATCGACCGAAGTTGGGCACGAGCGGCGTCGCCGTTGGAGAACTGAGTGCGAAGAGATCCCCGAGGCCCGGCGACCAGGATTCATCGTTGAAGATCCCCGTCTCTCGGAACCCGACGCCCGAGGTCTGCCGGAAGGGGATGTAGACGAACAGCGTGATCAATCCGACCGAGATGAGCGACGCGCCCAGCGCGAGCAAGCGGCCGAGATGTCGGCGGTCGGCGTGCTCCACCGAGACACCGACCACGATCACGAACACGACCACCGTGCTGTACGGATTGCCAACAGTGACGCACAGCGCTGCTGCCACGACGAACCAGATCGGTGAGCCAGCACCTCTCGCCACACGTCGAGCCGTCACCCACACGAATGGCGTGAATGCGAGCGATGCAAGGTGCGGCGTCCACCAGGCGGCATCCATCCAGAGCGTCCACCCGCCCGTCGCCAACACCACGCCAGCAACCGACGCGGACCACGGCGTTGCGCCGTATTCTCGCGACAGGAGATACGTCCCGGTCGCGAGGATCGACAGATAGAGCAGGCTCACCAGCAGCATCGCCAGGACCAGATCATCGAGCTGAAGCACCGTGACGTCAACACCGAGAGCAACCGGATTCCAGACCCCGTACCGAGCTGAGGCGACGAAGTTCCCACCCCGCCACAGCGTGGGGTCCATCAGGTGTGACTCGCCGTTCAGCAACAGATCGCCGATACGACGACTGACCGGCAGCCACGAGGCGATCGTGTCCCCAGCGAGGTAGAACTGCCGGAACCCGATCAGCGGAACGATCGAGACCGCGACGACTGCGGCGTACATCGAGAGCAACGCTGCGAGCGCATGTTGCTCCCGATCGGCCGAGCCGTTCGCTGCAGTGGGCAACTCCTCTGTCGCCGGTTCCGCGGCGACGTCAGAGGTAGGTGCCGGGGCGGTCAGAGCCAGGTTCCTGGTTCGGTGCCGGCGACGGCATCTGCGGACCGCCGGGGAGTTGGCGCATCTCTTGGAGTTGGCGTTGCGCTGCAACCTGCTGAGCCATCAGCGTGGCCTGTATGCCATGGAACAGCCCTTCCAGCCAGCCGACGAGTTGCGCCTTGGCGATGCGAAGCTCTGACTCGCTGGGGATCTCGCCCTCGTCGAACGGAAGGGCCAGTGTCTTCAATTCCTCTTGCAGGTCGGGCGACAACGCCTCGGACAATTCGGCCACCGACCGTTCGTAGATCTCCGCAAGGCGCTCCCGCGAGGCAGCATCGAGAGGCGCGCTCCGCACCTCTTCGAGCAGTTGCTTGACCATCGAGCCGATACGCATCACCTTCGCCGGCGAGGTCACCGACTCTTCGTCTGGCGCCGCTGCGCCGCCACCGGCATCAGGCGGCGGCCCCTCCGAGATCTCGTCGGGTTGGAGCGACTCGTGCGTTTCGGACATCGATGCCTTTCTACCGCGGTTCAAGCGAGTGCGCCGACGAGCGGCACGTTGATCTCAGCCGATGTGAGCGAACCATGGCGGCACACCAGTTGGAACGGACCCGAATCGGCGGGGTCGTGGAAGCTGACCCGCTCGGACGCCACCAGGGCGACGTCGCCGAGTCGGGACCTGACCGCCGGCGCCATCACCGGCCCGAACCAGTGCTCGTCGAGTGTCTGTTCCTTCGTGACCACCCAGGCGATGTCACCGACCTCGTCACGCGCTGCTGCAGCGAGGTCGTCGACGGCGCCCTTGCTGGCATGCATCCAGCGGAAACGGCCCTCCCCCGACTGCATCGTGACCAACGACAAGAGCTCGTCGGATGGAGTGACCGAACGGTCACCCACGTGGACTTGACCGTGGTCAGCGGTGACGAGCAGTGCGGTCCCGGCAGGAAGGGTGTCGAGCAGGTCGGCGACGAGACGGTCCGCTGCACGGAGCTCGGCTTCATAGAAGTCGCCGAAGCCACGCTCGTGGGCGATCTTGTCGATGCCTCCGTAGTAGCAGTAGACGAAGTGCTCGCCCGCTTCGACCTCCAGTCGCGCCTGCACCGCGATCGACGACGCTGCACGCCACCCCACCGGGTCGCTGCCTCGAAGGTGCGCTTCGGAGAACGCCGACGACTGCAACTCGGCCACGCTCACGACCGGCACCGTCTGACCGAGGAACGGCTCGAACGGCTGCACCTCGCGCGGTGGATGAGACCGACGGACCGCCTGATCGTCGACGTACCAGCGCAGCACGTTCATGACCTCGCCACCCACCACCATTCGGTAGCCCACGAGGCCGTGCTCGGCCGGAGTCAACCCGGTGGTGATCGATGTCAACGCCGTGGCCGTGGTCGTGGGAGCCACGGTGTGGATCGACCCCCCCACCATCGACGCCACCGTTGGCATCAGATCGCGATGCTCACGCAACTGATCCCAGCCCAGACCGTCGAGCACCAGAACCACCACGGCCCTCGCCGCCGCGACCGGGGCCGGCATCCATGCCGGCAAGCCCGTCTCCCACGACGACGGGCCGAGCAGTGCAGGGATGATGCCGCGAACATTGGCGCCGGCATAGTCCGGGATGATCGGTCCGCCTGCAGCGCCGCTGGTCGTCACCCGTGCAGTCCACCACGTTCACCGTCCCGGGGACAAGCATGGCACGCGGAAGCTGACCACCACTGCCCACTTGAGTAACGTCGTCGTGTGCGCATCTCCACCCGCGGTGACTACGCCTGTCGTGCATTGCTGTCGCTGGCGCTGCACGCTGACGAGGGTGGACCGACCTCGGTGCGCGACATCGCCGAGCGCACAGCGCTCCCCCAGCCGTACCTCGAACAGATCCTGCTCGCATTGAAGGGCGCTGGGCTCGTCAGATCCAAACGCGGCGTCGGCGGCGGCTACATCCTCGCCCGTGACCCCGGCGACATCCGCCTGTCCGAGATCGTGTCGGCCGTCGACGGACCGATCACGCTCGGCGACTTCGGCCAGCCGCACCAAGATGGCGCCTGTGACCACGAGGGCCAGTGCGTCTTGCTGGGCATCTGGAATGAAGCCGGCGACCACATGCGCGCCTACCTCGAAGGTTTCACGCTCGCCGGCATCGCTGCGATCGCGCGTGGCGACGCCCCCTGGCCGTAGACGGCCACCGAGCGCACCGCTCAGACCTCGGCGGCGTCGAGCCAGGTTTGCAGGTCGGGCGCCAGCGGGCTCGTGAACGTCACGCGCTCGCCGGAACCCGGATGGTCGAAGGCGAGTTCTGCGGCGTGCAGAAACGGTCGGGTGAGGCCGAGCATCGGCCGCCGCTGGCTGTACGTGGGATCGCCGACCAGCGGATGTTCGATCGATGCCAGGTGCACGCGGATCTGATGCGTACGCCCGGTCTCGAGTCGGCACTCGAGCCGCGAGACCAGCGCAGGGGCACTGTACGTGCCGACGACTCGGTAGTCGGTGCGTGCCGGCCGCCCACCCGCCACCACGGCCATCCTCAGCGGATCACCGCGATCCCTGCCGATCGGTGCGTCGATGATGCCATGGGGCGCGTCGGGAACCCCCCACACCACCGCGTCATATCGGCGCGTTGCGCTGTGATCGGCGAATTGCTCGATCAGCGCCGCCGCTGCTGCGTCGGTTCGCGCCACGACGAGCAGCCCGGAGCTGCCGGCGTCCAGCCGATGAACGATGCCCGGACGAATCGGATCGCCGCCCACACCGTGGACGTCGGGGTACCGCGCCAACAGCCCGCTGACCAGCGTGCCGTCCATGTTCCCGGCGCCTGGGTGCACCACGAGCCCGGGCGGCTTGTCGATCACGATCACCTCGTGGTCCTCGTACACCACGCCGAATTCGACGGTTGAGTCGGCGGCCGGAAGCGGCGGTTCGGGTATCGCTGCCGGGTCGACCTCGACGACTTGACCCTCCTGAAGGCGCACCTTTCCCGATGAAGCCGGCAAGCCATCCACCCGCACCCCTCCGGCAGCGATGGTCGCTGCTGCTTCGGCACGGCTCACGTCACCGATCAGCGCGACGATCCGGTCGAGCCGTTGGCCCGCCAGCGCCGATGGGACTGCCTCGGTGATCATTGCAGGACTCCATCAGCATCGCCGCCGAGCGGCTCGGAATCGGCTGCTGCTGCATCTCGACGTTCTGCACGAGCACTCAAGATGCTGTTCAGGATCAGCAGACCGGCGCCGACATTGATCGCCATGTCGGCGACGTTGAAGATGGGGAACCACTGGAAGTCGATGAAGTCGACGACGGCGCCTCGCAAGAACCCATCGTCACCTCGGAACATCCGATCGATCAGGTTGCCAGCGGCGCCACCGATCAGGAGCCCGATGCCGATGGTGCTCATCCGAGTGGACTCGCTGCGCAACGTCACCAGCAGATACACGATGACCAAGGTGGCCACCACGCCAATCAGCGGGCCGAACCCCTGGCCCTGGCCGAACGCCATTCCGTTGTTGAAGCCCAAGTTCAGCTGCAGTGTCCAGAACAGCTCGATCTCACGATCGGTTCCGAGCGATGTGACCGCCCAATGCTTGGTCAGCTGGTCGACGGCGACCACCACGAGGGCGATCGCCAGAGGGGCCCGCCACGCACGGAGAGCGGGCAGGTCCGGCACGATTCAGCGCGGGCCGACGCCGCTGACCTTCTCGGCTGCCAAGACGGTGGTCTCGGGAATGGCTTCGAGGCGTTCGCGCTGGATCGGCAGACCCGACACCTCGGAGTAGCCATACGTTCCCGCTTCGATGCGGGCGAGCGCTGCGTCGATCTCGAGGATGGTCTGACGTGCCTGGGTCGAGAGCACACGATCGAGGTCGCGCTGCACGACCATGGTGTCGCCCTCGCCGCCCTCATCGTCGAACTGCACGTCTCCCATCTCGCCGTCTTCGATGATGCTCGTGGCTTCGTCCTCGAGCCTGGTGGCACGCGCCAACTCTGCCGCGCGCCGGGCGAGCAACTCGTCGCGCTGTTGCTTGAGGAACTTGACGTCGAAGTCCTTGGTGTAGGCGATCCCGTCCTTGGTGTGCCCGCGCGGGGCCGGCACCTCCGTGCGCTCGAATTTGGCGTTCGACAGCAGCGACGGCGTCGTGCTGGTTGCACTCGGCGGCTTGGGCTTGCGGGTCGTCGCCGGGATTGCGGCCTTCTTGGCCGGGGCCTTCTTCTCTGTCACGTTCGTGCTTGCTGCCTTCTTCGCTGGGGCTTTCTTGGCCGGTACCTTCGCTGCCGGTGCCTTCGTCGCTGGCGCCTTCTTCGCTGGGGCCTTCTTGACCGGCGCCTTCTTCGCAGGAGCCTTCCTGGCAGGTGCCTTCTTCGCAGGAGCCTTCTTCGCAGGCGCCTTCTTCGCAGGAGCCTTCTTCGCAGGCGCCTTCTTGACCGGTGCCTTCTTCGCAGGACTCTTCTTGACCGGAGCCTTCTTCGCAGGACTCTTCTTGACCGGTGCCTTCTTCGCAGGAGCCTTCTTCGCAGGACCTTCTTGACCGGTGCCTTCTTCGCAGGAGCCTTCTTCGCAGGACTCTTCTTGACCGGTGCCTTCTTCGCTGGGGCCTTCTTCGCGGTGGCCTTCTTCGCAGGACTGGTCTTCTTCGATGCGGCCATGTGCGCTCCTCCAGGCAGGGTGAGCGCCGGACTCTACCGGGAACGTTGCGAGAACACCCCGCCCATCAGCCTGCAGCCACGACGGAGATCTGCGGCTCGCTGGTGGCCTCGCCCTCCATGCGCTCGGTGTGGAGCGACGTCGCCAGGGTCTCACCCGAGATGAGATCTCCGTGCGCTTCGATCGCTTCGAGCCAGGTGTCTGTGGCAGTGATCCGCAGCTCGATCCGGTCCGACACGTCGAGATCGGCGTCGCGTCGAGCTTGCTGAACGAGTCGCACCAGGTCACGGGCACGTCCCTCCACCTCGAGTTCGTCGGTCACGTCGATGTCGAGCGCGATGACCCCAGCGTGAGTACCGAGGCCGGCGCTCGCCTGATCGCCAGATGCCACCAGGTCGAGCGAGTATTCTCCTGGCTCGAGCGTGACCCCACCGACGATCACCACATCACCGTCGACCGTCCAATCACCCGCCTTGTGTGCCTTGATCACCTGCTGCACGTCCTTGCCGAGGCGCGGCCCGAGCTTGGCCGGAACCACCTGCAGGCGTTCGGTCGCCACCGACGCGACGTCCGAGGTCAGCTCGACCCTGCGAACGTTGACTTCGTCGGCGATCACATCGACGAAGTCGCCGAGCAGTTCGGCATCGGGCGTCGCCACCGTGACGCTGTTCAGCGGCAGCCGCACCCGTCGCTGATGCGCCTTGCGCACCGACAGCGTCGCCGAACAGACGTCGCGCACGAGATCCATCGTGTCGACGAGCTCGTCGTCGGACGGGAACTCGTCGAGCGTTGGCCAATCGGTCAGATGAACGCTGGCGGCACCATCGGGCCCGTTTGCGCCGTGAAGCCCGCCGTAGATCTCCTCGGACAGCAGCGGCAGCAACGGTGCAGCGACCTGGGCGAGCACGGAGAGCACCGTGTGCATCGTGTCGATCGCATCGTGATCGCCCGCCCAGAACCGGTCGCGGCTGCGACGGACGTACCAGTTGGTGAGCACGTCGAGGTGCTCGCGCACCACCTGGCAGGCCCCGAACAGGTCGTAGGCGTCCATCGCCTCGGTCATGTCGGCGATGAGGGCCCGTGTCTTGGCGAGCACGTACCGGTCGAGCACATTGGCCGAGTCGGTGCGCACCACGCCTCGATGATCCGCTGCGTTCGCGTACAACGTCAGGAAGTACCACGAGTTCCACAGCGGCAACAGGACGTGGCGCACGGTGTCGCGCATGCCCTCTTCGGTCACCATCCCGTCGCCGCCGCGGAGGATCGACGACGACAACAGGTACCAGCGCATCGCGTCGGCACCGTGGGTCTCGAACATCTCACGCGGATCCGGATAGTTGTTGAGGCTCTTCGACATCTTGCGTCCGTCGTCGCCGAGCACATTGCCGTGACTCACGCAGTTCGCAAAGGCGGGGCGGTCGAACAGCGCCGTTGCGAGCACGTGCAAGGTGTAGAACCACCCACGGGTCTGGCCGATGTACTCGACGATGAAATCACCCGGGTAGTGATGCTCGAACCAGTCCTGGTTCTCGAACGGATAGTGCACCTGCGCGAACGGCATCGAACCCGACTCGAACCAGCAGTCGAGCACCTCGGGCACTCGGCGCATCATCGAGGCGCCGGTCGGATCGTCCGGGTTCGGCCGCACCAGATCATCGACCTCGGGGCGGTGCAGATCGGTGACCGCGACGCCGAAGTCGGCTTCGAGATCGGCGATCGAGCCGTAGACGTCGGTGCGCGGATATGTCGGGTCGTCCGACTGCCAGACCGGGATCGGCGAGCCCCAGAACCGGTTGCGACTGATCGACCAGTCCCGGGCGTTCTCGAGCCACTTGCCGAAGCTGCCGTCCTTGATGTGCGCCGGCTGCCACGTGATCTGCTGGTTCAGTTCGACCATCCGGTCGCGGAACTGGGTGACCTTGACGAACCACGATGAGATCGCCCGATACACCAGTGGCTGCGAGCAACGCCAGCAGTGTGGATACGGGTGGTCGTAGGTGGCGTGGCGCACCACGACGCCTCGCTCCTTGAGCTCGCGGATCACCAACGGGTTGGCATCGAAGACGTGCGTTCCGGCCCAGTCGCTGACCTCGTTGGTGTACCGGCCGTGTTCGTCCATCGGGCAGATGGTCGGGATGCCTGCTCCGTTGGCGACCACTTGGTCGTCCTCACCGAATCCGGGGGCCAGGTGCACGATGCCCGTGCCGTCCTCGATCGACACGAAGTCGGCAGCGAGCACCTGAAATGCCGCTGCGGTGTCGAAGCGGTCGGCGTCGGCGAAGTAGTCGAACAGCGGCGTGTAGCGGCGGCCGACCAGTTCCGAGCCCTTCATCGTGGCCACCGTGGTGGCCTCGCCGAGCTCGGCGGCGTAGCTGGGGAGCAGTGCTTCGGCGAGGACGTAGCGGGTCCCGTCGAGTTCGACGACGACGTAGTCGATGTCGGGACCGACGGCGAGTGCCAGGTTGGACGGCAACGTCCAGGGCGTGGTGGTCCAGGCGAGCAACCGTTCACCGGTGTCGAGCTCGAAGCCGACGGTGAGCGCCGGGTCCTGACGGTCGCGATACACATCGTCCATGCGGGTCTCGGTGTTCGACAGCGGCGTCTCGCAGCGCCAGCAGTACGCGATCACCCGGAAACCCTCGTAGATCAGCCCCTTGTCCCACAGGGTCTTGAACGCCCACATGACACTCTCCATGTAGGAGAGGTCGAGCGTCTTGTAGTCGTTGTCGAAATCGACCCAGCGGGCCTGACGTGTCACGTACTCGCGCCAGTCGTCGGTGAACTGCAGCACGCTGGTGCGACACGCATCATTGAACTTGTCGATGCCGAACTCGGTGATGGCGGGGTGTCCGGAGATGCCCAGTTCCTGTTCGGCCTTGACCTCGGCGGGGAGCCCGTGGCAGTCCCACCCGAACCGGCGCTCGACGCGCCGACCCCGCATCGTCTGATATCGCGGGATCGCGTCCTTGACGTAGCCCGTCAGCAGGTGTCCGTAGTGCGGCAGGCCGTTCGCGAACGGCGGCCCGTCGTAGAACACGAACGCGTTGGACCCGTGTTCGCCGGCTTCACGTTGGTCGATCGACGCCTGAAACGTGTCGTCGTTCTCCCAGCGAGCGAGCACGTCTTCTTCGAGACGTGGGAAGTTCGGCCGGGGGTCGACGTTTGGGTAGGCCACGCCACGATGCTACCGACGCGGTCCGATCCCCGGACGAGAGGTTGTGGGCGCGGCCTGCCGGCTCGGCGCAGCTCGAGCTTCAGCGCCGGTCGTCGTCGAACGAGAACCGGAACTCGTCTCCTGCTGCGCCCTCGTCGGGCTGATTCGGGCTCGACTCGACCGTTGGCATGGCCTGGGTCGGTTCGTCGACGTCGGCCCAGGAATCGGCATCGCCGACCGAGCTGTCGGTCGCGTCCTCGGTCACCGGGGCGGCGGTCGACTCCTCGTCGGCGATCTCGGTGACGATCAGCAGGTCGTCGTCCGAGGGAGCGGCCTCGGACTGCTCCGCGTCGACCCCGGACGGCTCCGCGTCGATGCGGCTGCCGAGCGCGTCCGAGTCGTCGTCGGATGCCGACAGCAGCGGTGGGCGCGCCTCGCCGAGGCCACCCGGCACACGTTCGGTGATGTCGATCAACGATGTCGCCGCCTCGCGCAAGCGGCTGCGCTGCTCGGTGAGGAACAACTCGAGCTGCTCGACGTCGGACTCGAGGAAGTCTCGACGAGCCTTGAGCGCCTCGACCTCGCTGGCGATTGCTGCGCGCTCGACCGCGCCGATCTGACGGGCCTCGGCGCGGGCCTCAGCCAGCATCTGCGCCGACATCTCGCGGGTCGAGTCGAGGGTCGTTGCCGCCTCGTCGCTGGCACCGGCAAGAATCCTCGCTGCTTCGCCTCGCGCTTCCGCGACCGTGCTGTCGGCGGTCCGCTGTGCGAGCAGCAGGGTGCGACTGATCGTCTCGGCCTCCTCGACCGAGGCCTCGACTGCGGGGGCGGGAGCCACCGGCGCCGAATCGGATTCGGACACCTCCTGCAATCGAGCCACCGCCGCTCGGGCACGGGCCTCCATGGCCGTCGACTGGTTCTGGGCGCGTTCGAGTTCGTCTGCGACGTCGTTCAGGAAGACCTTGACCTCGTCGGGGTCGGCTCCCTTGCGAACGGTTCTGAATTCGGCGCCCCTGACGCGCTGGGGGGTCATCTCCATAGCCATCTCCTGTGTCGTCAGTCGTCGTAGTCGTCGTAGCGTTGCGGGCGCTGCGACGGCGGTTTGAGTAGATACACGCCGGTGGCGACCTTCTCCATCGAGCCGTCGAGTGCGTAGCAGATGCCGCTGGCGAAGTCGATCAGCCGACGCGCGACCTCGCGTTCGGTGCCCTCGAGGTTCATGATCACCGGCTGACCCTCTTTGAACTTGTCGGCGACCTCTTGAGCCTGGTCGAAACGACGCGGACGGACAGTGTGGGGTTCCATGGATCCTCCCGGGACGCTGCGCAAGCTCGGCGGTGCTGGTTGAGACGGCCTGACTTGCACGCCGGAGTCGTCGGACCGACCGTTCGCGTTTCGCCGAGGCTGTGAGGCATCGAAGTCCCGCGATGGGAAGCTGGGGCGGGCCGACACCGTACGCACGGTCGGCTCCTCCTCGGGTTCCCAACCGCGTTGAGTACCGCCGGTGTTGGAGCTCGATGGGCGCGTCTCGACGTCACGTGGGCCACGGCTCTGACGCGACGGAGCCTCGGGCTCGTCGTAGTCGTCATAGTCGTCGTACGCATCGTCGGGACCGAGACCCAGGTAGTCCATGGTCCGTTTCCAGAGTGACATGCATTCCTCCTGCGGGGCGCAGGCTAGCCCAGCAGGTCGCATCCGAGGTGGACGGCGACCCCTCGAAGCTCACGAGGTCGCGGCGTGTCGGGCCGGGCGCGTTCCGAACAGTGCCGTACCGACTCGTACCTGGGTGCTTCCCTCCTGCACGGCGACGTCAAGGTCACCGCTCATTCCCATCGAACACACCGCCAATCCGAGGCGATCGACGAGCCGCCGCACCTCCCGGAACCCAGGCCGCGCCGCTTCGGCTGAACCTGCTGTCGGCCCGACGGTCATCAACCCCAGCACCGACAATCCGTGCTCGCCGGCGCGATCGACCAAGGCCGCAGCCTCCCCGAGATCGCATCCCCCCTTGCCCGGATCGCCACTGGTGTCGACCTGGATCAGGACTCGTGCGCCCGGTGATCTCTTCGCGACTTCATCGACGATCGCAGCCCGATCGAGGCTGCACCAGACATCGACGAGGTCGACCAGTTGCCGGACCTTGTTGCGCTGCAGCCGTCCAATGAAGTGCACCTCGGGTTGGAGTCGCTCGATCGTGTCGCGCTTGTCGATGAGCTCCTGGGCGTAGTTCTCGCCGATCGCATCGCACCCGCTGGCAACGGCTGCTTCGATGGCCTCGGAGCCGAACCCCTTGGTCACGCCCACCACCTCGACGTGATGCGACCACCGCCGCTGGACTGCATCGATGCGAGCCCGGATCGCAGCAGTTCGGTCAACGACGTCGTCGGTGTTCACGACGTCTCCTCGAACCAGGCGACCAGCGCGTGGCGCTCGGGTTCGGTCCGGCAGCGATGCGAACGGAATCGGCGATCACAACCGGTGCACGCGCTCGGGCCGTCGAGGGCGACCCCCCGTCGCGCCAGGCCCGCTGCGACGGCTGCAGGAACGTCGAGTCCGTGCGTGCCCCAGGCAGTGATCGACGCCACGTCACTGCGCTCCGCACCGACGCCGGCCGCGACCCGATCGAGGTCGTCCAGGCCGAACTCGTTGCAGCAACCGTGGAGACACGGCCCCAGCACCGCCGCTGCGACGGTGGTGCCGGTCGACTCGAGCGCGTCGACGGCCACGTCGAGCACTCCCCCGGCCAAGCCGCGCCATCCGGCATGAGCGACCACCCGCGAGGTCCCGTTCACACCGAACAAGGCCACAGGTGCGCAGTCGGCTGCCCAGACGGCGATCGGAGCGGCGGAACGTTCGGCCAGCAGCACATCGCCGACAGCGGCGAGTGGAGACCACCCCGATCGAAGGTCGTCGACGACGACGACGCTGGTTCCGTGGACCTCGTCCACCATCACCCACGGGGTGCCGGTCAGCTCGACTTGGCGCCGCCGCAGCGCCTCGGCGCTGACGCGTTCGGGGTGTACATCGCCATCGCTTCGTTCGGTGACCACCGCGACGGCGGTACGCCCGGTGATCTCGCGCCGCATGAGCTCGTGCATCGTGTGGCAGCGGCGGAGTGAGCCGTCGGGCGGCCTACTTCAGGAACGACGGGACGTCGAACTCGTCGTCGTCGCCGTCATCGGCCAGCGGGTCGGGTTCGTCGTCGGAACCGAACAGCTCGGTGATGCGAGTCGGCGAGGTACGGGGGCCTTCGTCGCTCGAGGTGCTCCGGAGCGCAGCCGGTTCGTCGAGACGATCGAATCCGGCGGCGATCACGGTGATGCGAACCTCGTCGCCCATCTCGTCGTCGATGACCGTACCGAAGATGATGTTGGCGTCCTGGTGCGCAACACCATGGATGATCTCGGCGGCAGCGTTCATTTCGAACAGACCCATGCCCGAGGGCCCGGTGATGTTCAACAGCACGCCGCGAGCGCCGTCGATCGCCGACTCGAGGAGCGGGCTGGAGATCGCCGCCTTGGCGGCAGCGACCGCACGTTCGTCGCCGCTGGCCTGACCGATGCCCATCAGGGCGGAGCCGGCGTTGGAGAGCACCATCTTGACGTCGGCGAAGTCGGTGTTGATCAGCCCCGGCGTCGTGATCAGGCCCGTGATGCCCGAAACACCCTGCAGGAGGACCTCGTCGGCCATCTTGAACGCGTTGAGCACGCTCGTCTTGTCGTTGGCCACGGTGAGCAACCGGTCGTTGGGGATGACGATGAGGGTGTCGACCTTCTCCTTGAGCTTGCCGACACCGTTGTCGGCCTGCACCGCACGCCGGCGACCCTCGAACGAGAACGGACGGGTGACCACACCAATGGTGAGTGCGCCGGCCTCGCGAGCGATCTCGGCGATGACCGGTGCGGCACCGGTGCCGGTGCCTCCGCCCTCGCCGGCGGTGATGAACACCATGTCGGCGCCGCGCACCATCTCTTCGATCTCTTCGTGGTGAGCTTCGGCGGCCGACCGGCCGACTTCGGGGTCACTGCCCGCACCGAGTCCACGGGTGAGGTCGCGTCCGATGTCGAGCTTCACGTCGGCGTCGCTCATCAGCAGCGCCTGTGCGTCGGTGTTGACGGCGATGAACTCGACGCCCTTCAGCCCGGCGTCGATCATGCGGTTGACGGCGTTCACGCCGCCGCCGCCGACCCCGACGACTTTGATCACTGCGAGATAGTTCTGCGGAGCGCCGACCATCAGCGGTTCCTCCAAGTGTGTGAGTTCATGTTTCGGATCGTTTCAGCCGAGGTGGCGGAGAAGAGAAGCGGGTGGAGCGGACACATCCTGTCAGGTCCAGCGCCTGCAAGTGTGGACTCACCGTACCGTGACTTCCGACGTCGACACGTCGATCACCGTGACGGGCGTGGTTCCGATGTCATCGAGCGTCCGCTGGAGGCGCACCAACTTCTCGATCTGGGCGTTCTCGCCGAGTGCCGAACCGAACCGCACTTCGATCGGACCCTGGTCGCTGGTGAGGATCAGCACGAGATCGGCACCGTCGGGCGTCACCAGCATCGAGTCGACCCTGTTGCGGATGTCGGGGGTGAGTTTGGTGACGAGCGACGCAGCCGACGAATAGCCGATCGAGGCGAACTGGCCGGGAGCGACGTCGAGCGTGCCGGGACCCGAGATCCACACGAGTGCCACGGGCTGGCCATCGACCAGTCCGAGTACCCGACCGTCGACGTCGATCACCCTGACGAGACCGTCGGTGCCCTGCATGGCGGCGACCGGTGTCCGTTCGCGTATCTCGATCGAGGCCGAGTCGGGGAACGATGTGCGGACTCTGGCATCTTCCACCCACGGGATCGCTTCGACCTGCGCCTCGATGTCGTCGGTGTCGACGAGGAGCACAGGGGTGCCGCTGAGGTCGTCGATGATCGCCTCGAGCGTCTCTGGATCGGTGTAGACGTTGCCGCTCACCGCGACCTCGTCGACGGCGAAGAGCGACGACCCGAGCAGGGCCAACACGCTGATCGCCACGACGAGCACGCCCCCGAGCAGCACCAGCCACCAGAGCCTGCGCCGGTTCTCGGCGCGCTTGACGCCGATCCGTCGCTGTCGGATTCGCGGCTCGATGCCGCGGCTCGAGGCATCCTTCGGGAGTACGGCGTCGCTACTGCCGTCGTCATCGATGAAGACCGGGCCGGCCCCGGACGAATCGCGCTCGAGCTCGTCATCGAGGTAGGAGGCATCGGGCAGGTCGTCGCCGATGATCGAGATGGTTCCCTTGATCGACGTCGCGCCCTCGACCGTGGCGCCCTCGACCGACGTGGCGCCCTCGACCGACGTGGCGCCCTCCACCGACGTGGTGCCCTCCACCGACGTGGGGTCCTGCGGTGGCGTCTCGGCGACGCTCGACGGGGCACCGTCAGATCCCGATGTCGGCACCTCGGGCTGGGCCACGTCGGTTGCGCCCTCCGCCGGCTCCGCGTCGCCGAACGCCCGCGACAGTTCGACGAGCACGACCTCGTCGGGGACCATCGGAGCGGGCACCGAGTCGTCACCCTCGTCCGGTGGCGGCGTCGCTTCGGCGTCACGTCGCCGTCGCCAGGCCATCTCAGAACACCTCGCCTTCGTCGAAGCCGACCAGGCGGATCTCGCTCCGCAACCGGAATCCGCTCGACTCCTCGACGCGTTCACGCACGAACGCCATCAGCGCACGGACGTCGTCGGCGCTGCCACCATCGTCGGCCTGGATGAAGTTGGCGTGCTTGTCCGACACCGTGGCGGTGCCGATTCGGTGACCTCGAAGCCCTGCGGCATCGACGAGGGCACCGGCGCTCACCTCGCCGGGAACCGGGTTGACGAACACCGACCCGGCGTTCTGTCCCCCGGGCTGATTCGTTCGACGCCAGGCGACGATCTCGCTGATCAGCCGTCCAGAGGCTCCGGCGTCTCCGTGATGCAGCTGCAGTGTGGCATCGAGCACGAGTTGGTGTTCGCCGAGTGAGCTCGACCGGAAACCGAGTCCGAGCTCGTCGACGCCGAGCGTTCGCTCGACTCCGGCAACGAGGTCGAACACGACCACTTTCGTCAACGAAGCTGCCATGTCGGAGCCATGACCTCCGGCGTTCATCCGGACGGCACCGCCGACCGAACCGGGCACGCCGACGGCCCACTCGAACCCGGCGAGGCCAGCGGCTGCGGTCTTGCGGGCCAGAACCGGCAATGCAACGCCAGCAGACGCGTGTGCGATTGCCTGCTCGGTGTCGAACTCGATGATCTCGTCGAGATCGGAGAGCCCGATCGCCAACCCTGCAAAGCCGGAATCGGCCACGAGCAGGTTCGAGCCTCGACCGACCACGAGCACCGGGAGCCCCGACGCCCGGGCAGCGTCGGCCACCACCGGCAGCATCAGGCGGTCGGCCACACGCACGAACAGCGCAGCGGCGCCGCCGACTCGGTAGGTGGTCATCGGGCCGAGCGGAACGTCTCGTTGCACCGCCGCGCCCAGCACCGACAGCCGAGCAGCGGCTTCGTCGACCGCCGCCGCCTCTGGGTCGATCAGTGGCGCCGGACATCGAGAACCTCCGACGGGAGCGTCGCGATGTCGCCGCAGCCCATCGAGATGCACACATCACCGCTGCGCACTTCACCGGCGAGGAACGAGACCACGTCCTCACGCCGCGGCAACCAGACCACCCGACGATCGGGGTCGGATTCGGTGACCGCATTGACGATCAGTTTGCCGGTGACGCCCGGAATCGGCATGGTGCCCGACGCGTAGATGTCGGTGAGCACCACCAGATCAGCCTGGGTGAACGCGGATCCGTACTCGGGCCACATCTCGGCGATGCGGTGGTAACGGTTCGGCTGGAACACGGCGATCACCCGCTGCCACGAGTCGCCGCTGTCGCGCGCTGCGCGGATCACGGCGTCGATCTCTGCGGGCAGGTGGGCATAGTCGTCGACGAACGTGGCGTCACCGTCGACACCTCTGATGTCGAAGCGGCGGGCGACGCCGCCGAAGCGTTCGAGCGCCGCGGCAACGGCAACGAACGGCACCCCGACAGCGAGGGCCATCGCGGCCGCTCCGGTGGCGTTGACCACGTTGTGGATGCCCCGAAGGGGAAGCACGATCGTTCCGAGGAGTTCGCTCGACGATCCGTCGGGGCTGCGCCGAACGAGATCGAACGAGAACGAGCCGGCATCAGCGTGGACGTCGACCGCACGAACCTCGCACGCCGGACTCAGTCCGTAGGTGAGTCCACCGTGACGGGCGGCGAGCGCTGCGCCGATCGGGTCGTCGCCGCAGATGACCTTCGGCCCGTCGATCTGGCCGAGGTAGCTCGTCGAATGCTGCCACGATGCCGTCGAAGGACCCGTAGTGGTCGAGATGGTCGGATTCGACGTTGGTGAGGATCGTGCCGTGCAACGGCAACTCGAGGTGGGTGCCGTCGCTCTCGTCGGCCTCGACGACCATCCAGTCGCCGTGGGTCCACTGCGCTCCCGTGCCGACGTCGGTGACGTCTCCGCCGACGACGAAGCTCGGCCGAAGACCGGCTTCGGCCAGGATCAGCATGAGCATCGATGTCGTCGTGGTCTTGCCGTGGGTGCCGGCGACGGCGAGCGACCTGGCCCTGGCGCAGATCGATGCCAGCATGCCGGCCCGGCTCAGCACGGTGACACCGGTGGTTCGCGCTTCGTCGAGTTCGATGTTCCGTTCCGGGATCGCCGTCGACGCGGTGACGGCATCGACGCCGTGCACGAGCGACCGGTCGTGGCCGATGTGCACCTCGACGCCGGCGGCACGCACCCGTTCGAGCACGGGGTGCTCGCGCAGATCCGAACCGGAGACCACATGGCCCATCTCGGCCAGGGCGATCGCCACGGCGCTCATGCCCGGCCCACCGACGCCGACGACGTGCAGCCGGTGGGCGATCGAGAGATCGAGCGGTGGGCGCGGCTCGTCAGCCGACGGCACCGGCGCATCGGCGAGCGAGTCGATCGAGCGTTGCAGCTCGTTGGCGAGGACCGGTGGCGTCACGATGGCGTAGATGCTAGAGCCACGCGTTCGATCAAACCGGCCAAGGCACCGGAACGGTGAACCGCTCCGCGACGGCGTCGCCGCTGCCGCCGAGCTCGGCTCGTCGATCGTCGTCGGAGCGAAGCGCATCGATCGTCTCGCCGAGACGATCGATGTCAGCCTCCGGGAGCACGTACCGCACCGCCGACCTCCGACAGCCATGCCACGTTGTCGCTCTGATGGTCGTCTGCCGACGCCGCCCAGGGAACCAGGATCGACGGCGTGCCGGTGACCGCCACCTCGTGCACGGTGCTGGCCCCGCCACGTCCGATCAGGAGATCGCACGCCGTGTACACCGCTGCCATGTCGTCCTCGTAGGCCACCACCTGGTGCTGTACCTGCCCGCTCGCCGCTTCGATACGACTGGCAAAGCGTTCGCCGGCGATCTGACGGACTGCGAGTCGCGCATCGTCGCGATGGTCTCCGACGTACGACGCGAGCGCGCTGTTGAGCACACCGGAACCGAGCGACCCGCCCATCACCGCGATCACGAACCGATCGGAGTCCAGCCCGAGCGCACGGCGCGCCGCCACACGTGCAGCGTCGTTCGAGCGGTCGACGTCCAGGATCGCCTGGCGCACCGGCGCCCCGGTCAGTTCGGCGCGTGGCAGCGTCGACTGCTCGAACGCGACCGCGCACGCTGCAGCGCTGCGCGCCGCGAGTCGGCTCGCTCGTCCCGGCGTGCGGTCGTAGGACACCACGACCACGGGAATCCCCAGACGACGTGCGGCGAACACCGATGGCATGCTTGCGTAGCCGCCGACGGACACCACGACACGGGGTTGCCAGTCGCGCAGGAGCTGCGTCGCTGCCCGAGTGCTGCGGATCATCTTCGGAACGAAGCCGAGGTTCGCTCGGGTGAGTCGACGTTGCGCGCCGACGACGTCGAGGAACTCGTGTGGGTACGGCGTCTCGGGGAGCAGTCGAGTCTCGACGCCGCGTTCGGCACCGACGTACCGGATCGTCGAGCTGTCGTGGCCTGCTGCCACCAGGGCATCGGCCACGGCGAGCGCCGGCAGCACGTGACCTGCTGTGCCGCCTCCGGTGACGACGGCATAGGTCCGGCCGGTGTCCGCGCCGACCGTCGTGGCGGTCATCGGGAGTTGATGCGCCGCGCCACGCTCAGGAGCAGTCCGGCCGCAGTCATGCTGACGAAGAGCGAACTCCCGCCCGCTGAGAAGAACGGCAGGGTCAGGCCGGTCACCGGCATGAAACCGACGACGCCGCCGATGTTGATGATGGCCTGGACGCCGAACCAGGCTGCCACACCGCCCGCGAGCAGCATGCCGAAACGATCGGGGGCGGCGATCGCCGTCTGGACGCCCAGGGCGACCAGCATCACGAATCCACCGATCACGGCGATCGTGCCGATCAGCCCCAGTTCGTCGGCGATCACGGCGAAGATGAAGTCGCTGTGGGCATAGGGGAGGTAGCCGAGTTTGGCGTTGCTGCCGCCGATGCCCGACCCGGACAGTCCCCCGGACGCAATGCTGAGGTATCCCTGATACGACTGATAGGCGAGGTGGTCCTTCTCCTCGGCGATGTTCATGAACGCCGTGAACCGGTCGAGCCGGCGCGGACTCGACACCACGAACAACAATCCGGCGCCGACCGCTGCGGCGGCCATCCCGGCCAGGGGCACGACCGGAACTCCGGCGATCCATGCAACGCTGAACACGATCGCTCCGAGCACGATCGCTGCGCCGAGGTCGCCCTGTACCAGGCACAGACCGGCGCCGACCGCCGCGATCGCCCCGAGCGGGAACAGCGTCGTCACCCGGTTTCCGAGGTCGTTGCGGCGACGGGTGAGGAGGTCGGCGGTGAGGATCACGACGGCGATCTTCAAGAGTTCGGATGGCTGGAAGCTGAGTGGACCGACTCGCATCCACGACCGCGCCCCGTTGACACTCGCCCCGATGCCCGGGGCGAACGGCGCCGCCATGGCCGCAACGGCGATCAGGGTGACCGGGATCGCCAGACGCTGCCAACGGCGGTAGGAGATCTTGACCATCAACACGAGAGCGACCGCGCCCATCCCGGCCCACATGGCCTGCTTGGCAAACACCCGGTACGGCGAGAAGCCGAGGTTCGCCTGCGTGACCGCCGAGGCCGACAGCACCATGACGAGGCCCAGCATCACCAGCACCGAGATCACCCCGGCGATCGCGTAGAACGTGCCCGTCGGCGGACCGAGCACCTCCGGCTCGACGCTGGTGCGAGCGGACCTCGAACTGCGTCGCCCCGACGAACGCCGACGACGACCGCGGCGCTCGGTCGCGTCGGCGCCGTGCAGACGTTCGAGTGTCGCTCGGCGACGATCTTCGACACTGATCGTGCTGGTCATCTGGACCCTCCGTGATTCATGTTGTTCGCTGACGGGTGGCCGGCCGGCGCGTCGGCAGTGCCGAAACGTTCGCGGACCAACGCTCGGAAGTGATCGCCCCGTGCTGCGAAACCGGTGTACTGGTCGAAGCTGGCGCAGCCGGGCGACAGCAACACCGTCGATCCGGGCCGAGCAATGGCTGCTGCGACCGCGACGGCATCAGCGAGGTCGTCGACGACCTGCACCCGGTCGACACCGGCGAACGCAGCCGCGACGTCGGATGCGGTGTCGCCGATGGCGATGACGGCATCCACCCCGGCGATGTCCGCTGCCATCGAACTCAGGTCGACACCCTTGTCATAGCCACCGGCGATCAGGATCAGACCGCCGAACGAACGAATCGCCGCGCTCGCTGCGTGAGGTGTGGTCGCCTTCGAGTCGTTGTACCACGAGACGTCATCCCAGGTCCCGAGATGTTCCAATCGGTGGGGCGGGCCACTGAACGAAGCCAGGGCGTCGGCGATCGGCTCCACGCCCGCCAAACCGGTCTCCAACACCAGCGCCGAGGCTGCCAGTGCGTTGGTGATGTCGTGGGGCAGACTCCGCTTCATCGCTCCGACCCGAGCGATGATGCCGCTCGGGCCGACCAGCCGGTCGTCGTCCACCCGGTAGTCGGCGTCGTGGGCCCCGAAGGTCACCTGCCGCCCAGGGGCCGAGCCCAAACGGGCCATCACCACGTCGTCGTCGATGAATCCGATCGCCACGTCGTCGGGGCGCTGATTGGCCCACACCTGCGCCTTGGCTGCTTCGTAGGTGTCCATCGACCGGTGCCAGTTCAGGTGATCCGGCGCGAGGTTGAGCCAGACCGCCGCCTCCGCTCGGAACGTCGGGGTCCATGCCAGGCGGAAACTCGTGCACTCCACCACGAAGGCGTCGAGGTCCTGCTCGATCGCGTCGACCAGCGGTGTCGAGGTGTTGCCGGCGTCGACGGTTCGCAGGCCCGCTGCCCGGAGCATCTCGACAGCGAGCAACGTCGTCGTCGTCTTGCCATCGGTCCCGGTGATGGCGAGCATGGGCCGCGGACCACCGGGTCGATCTCGCTCCCATCGGTACGCGAGCTCGATCTCGGAGACCAACTCAACACCGAGCGCCTGCGCGGTCGTGACGACGGCGTGTGTCTCCGGCACACCGGGAGCCGGGCTGACCAGATCGCACGACGAGACCAAGCTGCGCAATGCGTCGACGTCGGGGCGTTCGAGCAGGTCGACCCCCAACTCGGCGGCGAGCTCTGTGCGCTGATCGTCGACCACATCGTCGGCGACCACGACGTCGACGCCACGACGCAACAGTGCACGAACGGTCGACTCGCCGGCGACGGCCAGCCCGTACACCAGCGCACGACTCATGGCTGGACCTGAGCGGTGAAGTCGGCGATGAAGATCGCGAGTGCCGACGCCACACAGATCGCCGAGATCAGCCAGAAACGAATGATCACCGTGGTCTCGGGCCAGCCGATCAGTTCGAAGTGGTGGTGGATCGGCGACATGCGGAACAGTCGTTTCGTGCGGCCCGACGCCTTGAAGACGCCCATCTGAATGGCGACCGAACCGGCTTCCATCACATAGATGCCGCCGATCAGCACGACCAGCAGCGTCACGTTGAGCGTCAGCGCACAGAACGCGAGCGCCGAACCGATCGCCAGTGCTCCGACGTCGCCCATGAAGATTCGCGCCGGTGCGGCGTTCCACCAGAGGAATCCAAGGCATCCGCCGGCGAACGCTGCGGAGAACACGCCCATGTCGAGCGGGTTGACGACGGTGGCGTAGATGTCCGGATTACGGAATGACCAGTAGGCGATGACCGTGAACGCGCCGAACCCCATCAGCGCAGAGCCCGACGCCAGCCCATCGAGGCCATCGGTCACGTTGACCGCATTGGTCGTCGCCCAGATGATCATCCCGGCCCAGACCACCCACACTGCGGTGGGCACTTCGAAGCCGACATCGCCGCGGGTGACGTTGATCGTTTCGGAGATCCCGGTTCCGACGACCAGCCACCACGCCATGGCGATGCTCGCCAACATGGTGATGTAGTTCTTCTGCTTCCAGAAGATGCCGCGGTTGTGACGCTTGCGCACCTTGATGTAGTCGTCGAGGAACCCCATCAGCGCCATGAAGAGCACGCCGATCCAGACGATCATCGTCTGGTCCGAGAATGCGAGCCCGCGGCGAAGGTGTGCCGTGAGCCAACCGATCAGTGCCGCACCGACGATCGCGATCCCACCCATCGTGGGCGTGCCCTGCTTCGGCATGTGGTGCGCGGGGCCGTGGTCCTCCTTGCCGAGGATGGGCTGACCCTGGCCTCGCTGCTGGAAGAACACGATGAGATAGCGGGTGCCGAAGAGCGAGACGAGCATCGAACTCGCTCCGGCCAGGATGATGGCGATCACGCCAGGGCCTCCAGGAACTCGCGGGCGACTGCCCGATCGTCGAACTCGACGGTGTGGTCGTCGAACTCTTGGGTCGCCTCGTGGCCCTTGCCGGCCACGACCACGACATCGCCGGTGGTGGCCCGCTCGATCGCTTGGCCGATGGCCTCTCGGCGGTCGACGACAACGGTGACGTCCGCATGCGTGGCGGGCTCGATCCCCGCGAGGATCTCGTCGATGATCTGCCTGGGTGGTTCGAGTCGGGGATTGTCCGACGTCACGATGACCCGGTCTGCCGTGGAGGCTGCGACCCGACCCATCACCGGACGCTTGGCTCGGTCGCGATTGCCTCCGCAGCCGAAGACCACGCTGACGCCACCCCCCGGGCCGACGACCGCACGAGCTGCCGCGATGACACGCTCGAGCCCATCGGGGGTGTGGGCGTAGTCGACGACCACCGAGATGCCTCGGCGCCGACTCTGTGCGGTGTCGATGACCTCGAACCGGCCCGGCACCGACCCCAAGTCGGCCAGACCGCCGACGGCGACGTCGGGATCGATCCCGAGTTCGACGGCGGTCGTCAGCGCAGCCAGCGAGTTGGACACGTTGAAGTCGCCGCCCATCGGCACACGGACGCTCTTGCCGCGCCAGACGTAGCGATGTTCGGCTGCGGTCACCTCGACCCCCGAGAGCTCCGACGTGCTGTAGCCCACGACGCGGAACTCACGCCCGGGCTGCTCCGATGCGGACACGTCGGCGATCAGTCGGCCGTACGCGTCGTCGACGTTGACCACGCCCAAGCCGGCGAACGACGGATCGAACAGCTGCGCCTTGGCACGAAAGTACGCCTCGTGAGTGCCGTGCAGGTCCAGGTGGTCGTGGCCGAGGTTGGTGAAGACCACCGCATCGAACTCGGTCCCGTCGACGCGGTGCATCGCCAACGCATGCGACGACACCTCGAGCACCGCTGCGGTCTTGTCATCGGCGACGAAACCAGCCAGCACCGACTGCAGCTCCGGAGCCTCCGGCGTCGTGCGGGGGCCATGGAGCGTCCCGACGACGCCACACGGACGGCCTGCGGCTTCGAAGATGGCAGCCATCAGGGCGGCCGTCGTCGTCTTGCCGTTGGTTCCGGTGATTCCGACGGTCGCGAGCACCCGGCTCGGGTGGCCGGCCACCTCGGCGGCGATCGGGCCGAGACGGAGCCGGGTGTCGTCGACGAGAATCTGAGCAACCGCGCCGGCACCGTCGACGTCGAGCCCATCGAGCCGATGGTCGGCGAGCACCGCGGTCGCCCCAGCGCGCACGGCGTCGACAGCGAAGTCGTGACCATCGAAGTGGTCGCCTCGCAGACAGGCGTACAACGATCCGGGGATCGCGAGTCGTGAGTCGTGAACGACCGACTCGATCACCGTGCCCTGCTCGCGGAGTGCGCGCAGGTCCTGCAGTCCGGTGACGTCGACCTTCGGTGGCATCGGCGAACTCACGACGATTGACAACCGGTGGCACCCGGCGTCGGGACGATGCCCAGTTCGTGGATCAGGGTGGGTGCCAGCTCAGCGAACACCGGTGCAGCTGCGGTGCCGCCGAAGCGGTCGTTCGTTCCCGCAGGCGGCTCGTCGACGGACACCAACACGGTCACCTGCGGATCCTCGGCGGGGAAGAAACCGACGAAGCTCGAGTAGTAGATCCGGTTGCCGTCGGCATCGAAATAGGTACCGTTGTCGGCCGCCTTGAATGCCGTCCCGGTCTTGCCTGCAACCGAGAGGCCATCGACCTGGGCGAGTGTTGCCGTGCCGCTGCAGACGACGGTGCGCATCATCTCGGTCGTCTGAATGGCTGCGAGTTCACTGACGACCGAGCGGGACTCCGACGGCTCGGTCTCGCTGATGGCTCCATCGGTACCCACCGTTGCCTTGAGCAACTTCGGCTCGACATACGTGCCACGGTTGGCGATCGTGTTGACCGCTGCGACCAACTGCAGCGACGTGCTCGACACGCCCTGACCGTACGCGACGGTGACCCGCTCGGAACCCCAGAGGTCTTCCGGCTGCTTCAAGATGCCCGCCGACTCGCCCGGGAAGTCGAGTGCGGTCTTCGAACCGAGTCCGAACTGTGCCATGTACTCGCGATGGCGTTCGCGGCCCATCTCCTGCTGCACGAAGATCGTGCCGATGTTCGACGATTCGGCCAGGATCCTGGATACCGACATCCATTCGTCGGGGTGCTGATGCGAGTCCTTCAACAGGTCGTCGTAGTACTGCTTGCGCCACGGCACGAGGTACGAGGTCTCCGGGGTGACCAGACCTTCGCTGAGCGCGCTCGCGACGGTGATCACCTTGGCGACCGAACCCGGCTCGTAGGCGTCGACCGCAGCGAAGTTGCCCGAGGTGACGCCATAGGTGCCGGTGTCACTGTCCAGTCGCACCGAGGCCATCGAGTAGATCTCACCGGTGTCGGTGTCCATCGCGATCGCGGTGGCCCCCTTCGCCCCGATCGCGGCAACCTGCTCCAGCAGCACCTGCTCGGTCGAGAACTGAATGGAGCGATCGAGCGTCAACACGAGGTCGTCGCCCGCCACCGGTTGCGCTGCCACGCTCTCCGAACCGGGGATCGACCGACCACCAGGCGCCACTTCTCGACGCATCTCGCCGCCCGTTCCCGTGAGCGCGTCGTCGAATTGCAGCTCGAGACCTGAGATGCCGACGCCGTCGATGTTGGTTCGCCCGATCACGCTGCGCCCGGTGTCACCGCCCGGCATCTCACGTCGGCTCTCCCGGTCGACGTTGACTCCGACCAGCCGCATCGCTGCGATCTCGTCGCCGATGTCGGCGTCGGCCTGGCGCTGAACGAAGACGAAGCCGCGGTCTTTCGACTCGATCTCGCCGAGGAGTTCGGCCGCCTTCTCGTCGGACAGGTCGAGCAGGTCGTCGAGCACCTGCACGGTCGCCGGGCCGTTGTCGATCAGCTTCGGGTTGATCGACACCGTCACCGCCGGCACCGACATGGCGAGCTCGGCGCCGTGACGATCGAAGACCGTTCCGCGCTGAGCGGGGATGATGACCGATCGAGTCCACTGATCGGCGGCAGCCGAACGAAGCGTTTCGGCCTCGGTGGTCTGCAGGTAGGCCACTCGGCCGATCAGGCCGATCAACACGGCACCGATCACGACGAGTGCCGCGATCAGCCGGTGTCGCGGGGAGCCCGAGCGAAAGCGCGAAACCGCACGTCGCGGTGGATTCGAGCGAACCTTCGCCGTGGGGGTCACCGATGCGCGCTTGGCCGGCGAAGCCGCCTTCGTCCTCGCCGTTTGGTGCGACCGTGCGGTCGTTCGGGGATTCGGGCCGCCACGAGTCGTCGCGCTCGGCTTGGTTCGGCCCTTGCTCTGCCTCGTGCCCGTCGCACGATGCGGCGTGGCGTTGCGATCGGCGCGACGACCGTCGCCGGTTCGAGTGCGCGCCGAGGCAGTGCCGTGCGTGCGTACGCCGGCGGCCGGCCGATGACTCCGGGTCAACGGTTTCACGGCTGCTCCTCGGTGACGCTCTTGACCGCACGGAACTGATCGAGCGGGTCGGTGTGAATGACGATCCTGACCGGGTTGTCGCCGATCGGCCCGGCAGCAGCGAGCTGACGTGCCACTGCCTCTGGGGTGACGGTCACGAAGGTGTTGACACGCCCTCGGCGCATCCCCAGCTCGGATGCAGCCGCTGCGAGGCGCACCGGTGAACGAAGTTCGGCTCGTTCGTACCTGAGTTCATCGAAGCGTTCGCGTTGGGTGGCCACCTCACGGTCGAGGCGGTCCAGGCGAAGCTGACGTTCGGCGAGCTGCGTGTGGAACACCGCCGCTCCCAGGAGACCGAGAAACACCAGCGACCATGCCAGCCCGGCGAGCAGTGCCGGCCAGCGGCGCCGACGGGGCACCACCGCCAGGGAGGGAGACGTCGATGCCTTGGTGGAGCGCGACGTGATGTCGCGCAGCAGTGGAAGTGCGATCACCGGTTCTCCATCGCTTGTCCATCGCTCTTGCGGGTTGCCACGACGCGTTCGACAACCCGCAGACGGGCAGAGGCCGCACGTCGGTTTCGTTGCCGCTCGGACTCACTCGCTCGCTTGGGGACCCCGCGCACGATCCGGACCGTCTGCACGGCGCCGCACACACATGGCAGGTCCTGGGGGCAGTCGCAGGCGCCAGCGGCGACCGCGAAACGGTCTTTGACGATGCGGTCCTCGCCCGAGTGGTAGGCCAGAACTGCAATCCGTCCACCCGGTCTGGTGGCACGCACGGCCTGATCGAGCGCATCGGGGAGAACTCCGAGCTCGTCGTTGACCTCGATACGGATGGCTTGGAACGTCCGCTTGGCAGGGTGTCCGCCGGTGCGCCGTGCCGCAGCCGGAATCGCTGCTGTCACCACTGCGGCGAGCTCGGTCGTGGTCTGAATCGGACGAGCGGCGCAGATGGCACGCGCGATGCGCCGAGCGAAGCGCTCGTCGCCGTAGCGCTTGATGATGGTCGCCAGCTCGGTCTCGGAGTATCCGTTGACCACATCAGACGCCGACCAGGTCTGGTCGGCGTCCATCCGCATGTCGAGCGGACCATCGTGGCGGTACGAGAACCCACGGTCGCCTCGGTCGAGCTGCGGCGACGACACGCCCAGGTCGAACAGCGCTCCGCTGATGACATCGACGCCGTGATCGGCGAGCGCCGCATCGAAGTCGTCGAACCGGCGTTGGCTGGTGTGGACCCGGTCGCCGAAGTCGGCAAGCCGAGCGGTTGCTGCGTCGAGAGCGTCGCGATCCTGATCGATGCCGATCAGGTCGAGGTCACCGCGTGCGTCGAGGACGGCGGCGCTGTGTCCCCCGCCGCCCAGGGTGGCATCGACGAACGTACCCGGTGGAACAGCGGCGAAGATCTCGGTGATCTCCTCGACCATCACCGGGGCGTGCTCGAATCCCGGGTTCGCTGCACCAGAGTTCTCGGTGTCGCCGTCGGGCTGCATCAACGGCCGCCGGCGATCTCGTGCTGGCCGGCGACCTCGCCCAGCCGGTAGGCCTGAGGATCCCAGATCTCGATCTGGTCGATGTTGCCGAGCACGACAACGGCACCCTGCGGGGCGAGCCCGGCATGATCGCGCAGGCGTGCGTCGAGCGTGACCCGACCCTGCTTGTCGATGGTTGCCTCGCTGGCCGACGATGCGAATGCTCGCAGCCGGTTGCGGGACACCTCGCCCCGCTTTGCCTTTGCGACCATCTCGGCGGCTTCGGCCTCGAAGGTCTCGACGTTGCGAACGCTGACGCAGCCGTCGTCGCCGAAGAACAGGTAGCAGTGGTCACCGAGTTCGCCACGATACGCCGAGGGAAGAGCTACTCGCCCTCGCTCGTCGAGCTGTCGCTCGTGAACCCCAACAAACACGCGCCGCGTTCCTCATGCTTTCCACCCCCGCGGCGAACCTGCCGTGCTGGGAACGCGGGAGTCCTCCCCAGCGGGCCCCATTGTTCCCCCAATTTCCCCCATTGTCAACCATCTCCCCCCATTTCCTCCCCATCGGCGCCCATCGAGCACCCATCACGCCCCCAGCACACCCCCAGCACACCCCTGGTAGCCCAGATCCAGCCCCGACACTCCCCCGTCACGCTCGGCACTGAGCGAGCGCACGCAGACGACCCCATCGCTCGACGCTCGGCCGCACGAACGGGTCAGGAGAGCTGGTCGACGAGGGCGGCGACGGCGGCATCGCTCACATGCGCCGGAAGCGTGGCAACCGGCGACAGATCGGATGCCAGCGGGCGCGCGCTCGGGTGCAGCAGCTCGATGAGCTCGGCCGGGTCGTACCGGGCGTACCAGCAGCACTGCAATCGAGCAGCGTGACGCATCCGGCGCTGGCTGATCCCGACCAGCTTTCGACCGTCGACGAGCACCTCGCCGGCGCCGACCCCGTCGAAACAGATCGTCGACGACCACGCCGTCGACACCATGGCACCGTCGTGCACCACCAGATCGAGTTCGAATCCGACCAGATCAGCGAACACCTCGGCGAGCCGGCGACCGAGCCAGACCATCGGCGCATGCACGTCGGTCGCCCACCCAGCGGTGCCAACCGGCACGATCACGTCGAGCCAGGTGACCTCGCCCGGTCGGAGGAGCACCGCACCACCGCCGCTGCGTCGCCGGACCACCTCGACACCCGCACTGCTGCAGGCGTCCGCGTCGACGACGGACGGATCCTGCGTCGAGCCGAGCACCAGCGCCGGCGAGGTGATGTCGTGTTGCCAGATCTCACACTCGGCCGGGTCGGGAATCGCGCGTGCGTGAAACTCCGATGCGGTCGAGCGCGACCGGACGAGCCGGTACGGCATCGCCGCACTCACGACGCCATCGGCAGATAGGCGCGCCACGTGTCCGGCACGCCGCTGACGGCGACCACGACCCATGCCGTCGACCGCGGCGCACGACACGGCCGCGCGAGGCGCATGCCAGCCTCCGCAGGCGTCCGATCGCGCTTGCCCAGATTGCACGGCCGACAGGCCGCAGCCACGTTCTCCCAACTGTGCGGGCCACCCTTCGAGCGCGGCACCACGTGATCGATCGAGTCGGCCCGCTCACCGCAGTACTGACATCGGTAGTCATCTCGCGCGAAGACCGCCCGGCGCGACAGCGACGCTCGACGTACGTACGGAACCTTCACCATGTACCTCAACCGGATCACCGAGGGGCTCGGCAGACTCAGCCGTTCGGAGTGGATGACACGACCATCGTCTTCGAGCACCTCGGCCTTGTCGGCGATCACCAAGCAGGTCGCCCGCTCGGTCGACACGATGCTGAGCGGTTCGAAGCTGGCGTTGAGCACGAGCGCGCTCAACACGACGGAACTCCGCCTCGCTCGCCGATCAGGCGTCGAGTCGTTGCCAGTCGCGGCACCATCGCAGGTAGTTCAGCACATCTTCCGGCTCGGGGCGATGCGAGATGTCACCATATTGGGTGACCAGTCGGAACTCGAGATACGAGCTCGATGGCAGGGGCAGGTACGGCCGCGAGGCCCACCACCGAGACGGCACGAGGCGACGCCCCTGGCGAAGTGCCGTGCCCCACAGCGATGGGTGCCGCAGCACGGCCCGGGCGGCCGTGATCACTGAGGCTTGGGCTCCTTCGGGAGCTGCAGGATCATCTCGCCGATGATGTTGCGCTGGATCTGCGACGAACCGGCGTAGATCGTGCCCGCACGGGCATTGAGGAACGTGCCACCCCACGAGCCCGACGAATTGGCTGCGCCGGGGTCGTCGGTCTGGAAGGCCGACGACGGCGGACGGCCGTCGAGCGTCATCGCATCGGCGCCCAGGATGTCGACGGCGAGTTCGGTCACCTTGAGGTGGTACTCGCTCCAGTACAGCTTCGAGATCGCCCCGTCCGGGCCCGGGTGGTGCCCGGCCAGGAACTGCGTGAGGGTGCGCTGACCGAGGAACTTCATGATCTGCACCTTCGAATGGCACCAGGCCAGACGCTGGCGGATGATCGGGTCGTCGGCGAGGCCGCGCGCTCGTGCCATCTCGACGAGCCGGTCGAGTTCGCCCTGGTAGCGGATCGGTCCGGTCGCTGCTGCTTCGCCCCGTTCGAACCCGAGCAGCGACATCGCAACGGCCCAGCCGTTGTTGGTGCCGCCGACCACCTGGTCCTTCGGGCAGCGGGCGTCGGTGTAGAACACCTCGTTGAATTCGCTCTCACCGGAGATCATCTTGATCGGCCGGACCTCGATGCCCGGCTGATCCATCGGTACCAGGAGGAACGAGATGCCCTTGTGCTTGGGTGAGTCGGGATCGGTGCGGGCGAGCGTGAAGATGTGATCGGCCAGATGCCCAGCGGAGGTCCAGATCTTCTGACCGTTCAGCACCCACTCGTCGCCGTCGAGTTCTGCTCTGAGTCCGACGTTGCCGAGATCCGAGCCGGCGTCGGGTTCGGAGTAGCCCTGACACCAGGTGTCCTCACCGGACAGGATCCGTGGCAGGTAGTGCTGCTTCTGCTCTTCGGAACCCCACATCAACAGCGTGTTGCCGAGCATCTGGATGCCGAACACGTCGTTGGGCCCGCCTGTCGGCACGCCGGCGCGGGCGAACTCCTCGGCGAGGATGACCTGCTCGGTCGCGGTGAGCCCGGCGCCGCCGTACTCCTGCGGCCAGCCCGGCGCCAGGTAGTTGGCCTCGTAGAGCGTCTTGCGCCATTCGGTGACGAACTCGTCGAGATCGTCACCGACGAGTGCCCCCATTCCCTTCCAATTGGCAGGGAGCTTCTCGGCGAGGAACGCCTGCACCTTCTCGCGGTACGCCTCGGCTTCTGGGGAGTAGGTCGGGTCCATGGTCGCCGATCCTACTGGTCGCACATCACCGCGGGCCAGTGCCGATCAGTGCGGCCGCGGCGGTCAGTGGCTGCACGAAGCCGGACGGCTCGATCACCTGCAGATCCACCAGGTGCGGCAGATGCGACCGCAACTCGAGTTCGCGCCGCATCGCGTCGAGCATCGGGTCGCCCAAGGTGTCGACGACCGTCCCCGAGAGCAGGAACGTCGACACGTCGAACGCTGCGGCGGCTGACGCGATCGCCCGCCCGACCATGATGCCCGTCCGCTCGATGATCGACGGGGTGGCGCGCCGTATCGGACGATTCATCTCCGCTTCGAGGGCGATCGCCGATGCCAGCGCCGTGAGGCACCCGACCGCACCGCACGAGCACGCTTGACCGCCAGGGTCGACGATGAGATGTGCGAGCGATCCGGCGTTGCCGTGTGCGCCTCGCAGACGCCGGCCATCGATCACACACGCCGACTCGATCGTGCGGTCGAGCACCAGCGTCACGAAACTCGACGTCGAGATCGAGTCGCCGAAGCGGAGCTCACCCTCGGCCGCGGCGCCAGCGAGCGTGTCGAGCACGACGGACAACCCGGTGAGCTCCTCGAGGTGCTGGCGGAGCGGGAACCCCGACCACGCAGGCAGCGCGGCGGGCGACACCGCGCCGGCGGGCTCATCGATCGGCCCCGAACAGCTCACCGCCACGTTCGAGGGTGCCGGCACGTCGTCCGGGCGGGCCGCCAACACGCGCAAGACGAGCTGTTCGAGGACTCGCCAGACCTCACGCGACGGAGTACCGATGCGGTCGCGTACGAGCACTTCGCCGGCACCGTCGACCACGCCGGCGGCAAGACGCCCGGGATCGACCGCGATCGCCAACACCGTCTCGTCCGTCAGAGCCACAGGGAGCGAAGCTATCCCGACTGTCCTCGACTCGAAGTCCGGTCTACCCTTCCGACGGTGACGACCGATATCGCGGACGACTCTCGACCGCCCGAATCTCCCGCTGTGCCACGGACGACCGAAGCCGGCGATCAACCATCCATGCGCAGCTTCGCGGATCTCTTCGACGCCATCACGTCGAACATCGCCCAGGTGCTCCACGGCAAGCACGACACGATCGAGCTCGCGGTGATGTGCCTGTTGGCCGAGGGCCACCTCCTGATCGAGGACGTACCGGGCGTCGGCAAGACCTCACTGGCGAAGGCGTTGGCAGCTTCGATCGACTGCAGCTGGAAGCGCATCCAGTTCACTCCCGATCTCCTGCCGACCGATCTCGTCGGCGTCAGCGTCTACCAACGCTCGACCGAGAAGTTCGTGTTCGAACCCGGACCGCTCTTCGCGAACATCGTGCTGGCCGACGAGATCAACCGGGCGTCACCGAAGACGCAGTCGGCACTGCTCGAGTCGATGGAGGAGCGCCAGATCACCGCCGACGGTCGAAGCCACCAGCTCGAGGCACCGTTCATGGTGATCGCCACCCAGAACCCCGTCGACCAGGAGGGCACCTACCGGTTGCCCGAGAGCCAACTCGACCGATTCCTCCTGCGGATCTCGATCGGCTATCCCGACCGCGACGCCGAGATGCAGATGCTCGACGTGCAGGGCGCCGCCACCTCGATGCACGCGCTCGAGCCCGTGGTCTCCGTCGGCGAGATCAGAGCGATGATCGCTGCGGTCCGTGGCGTTCACGTGGCGACGGCGCTCAAGTCGTATCTGGTCGACCTGGCCGCAACCAGCCGTCGCCACCCTGGTATCGAGCTCGGCCTGTCGCCTCGCGCAACCCTGCAGCTCGCCGCCGCGGCCCGGGCTCATGCAGCGGCGCGCGGGCGAAACTATGCAACCCCCGACGATGTCAAGACCGTCGCGCAGGCCACGCTGAGCCACCGCGTCATGGTGCGTTCCGAGCACGGCTCACAGCTCTCGCCCGCCGATGCGATCAGCGAGGTCTTCGATGCCGTCGCGGTTCCGGTCCCTCGTTGAGTCGATGACCGTATGGCTCGGCTCAGCCTGACACGCCAGGGTCTTGCGGTGATCGCCGCTGGAGCGGTCGCCATTGGGGTGGGCCGCGTCTTCGCCATCGTCGAGCTGTTCGTGATCGGTGCAGCGTTCTTTGCGGCGGTGCTGCTCGCCGTCGTCTACGTCTGGACACGCCGTCCGCAGATCGAAGCCGATCGCTGGATTCATCCTTCGCTGTTGGTTGCGGGCGACACCGGGCAGGTCGATCTCCAGCTGCGGCACGTGGGCGGGTTCAGATCGGCTCCCTTCCTGCTCGAGGAACCGGTGGTGCGCACCATGACCGACGACCATGTCGCCCGCTTGCCCGTCCCATCGCTGGGCCCGGGCACCATGTCGACGTCCGGCTACCGGGTACCGACCACGACACGGGGACTCATCGGGCTCGGGCCGCTGCGCCTGATCATGAGCGACGCGCTCGGCATCGCCAGATCGGCCAGCGCCATCGTCGATACCGACGAGATCGTCGTTGCGCCTCGAACGCTGCCGATCGACATGCCCCAACTCGGCCGCGGGCCACTGGGTCGGGCGCTGCTCGACTCGGCCCGCCGGCTCGGCCCCGGCGACTTCCACGGCCTGCGCGAGTACGCGACCGGCGATGAGCCGAGAAGCATTCACTGGAGGGCATCAGCACGCTCCGACGAGCTGATGGTCAAGGAGTACGCCGTCGAGGGGCTGCACCGATGCACGATCGTGTTCGATGCGAAGCCGGGCGCCCACTCGAGCAATGCCAATTTCGAGCACGGTGTCACGGCGGCGGCCAGCTTGGTCCACAGCGCAGTGCGAGCCGGCCTGACCACACGTTTCGTCACCGCTGGCGGCATCGACCTCCGGGGCCCCGACGTCGCCGCAGTGACGTTGCGCGTCCTCGCCCAGATCGAACCGAGCGAGGCGCCGCTCGCATCGTTCGACACCGACATCGCCGACGGGCTCGTTCTGCTCGTGGTCGTCACCGGGTCGAGCCAGACCTCGACCTGGCGGGCGAGCCAGGCGGTGTCCGACCCGGCGATCACCAGGGTCCTCGTCGCAACCCACGACGCCGGTGGCGGGGTACGCCTCGCTGCGGCGGCCCGATCCGATCACGAATTCGTGTCCACGTGGCAGGCACTCGTCGGGCAACCGTCTCCAGGGCCGGATGCACCTGCGGACGCTCCGTCAGTGTCAGACAGCGCAGCGGGTCAGCGGTGAGCTCCACCGCGGTGCGCCCGAGCTTGGCGAGCGATGCGATCGCGTCCGCAGTGGTCGCCGCCTTCTCGATGACGGTGGCCGTGGGGTTCGTCCGAGTGTTCTCGGGCTGGCCGTTCCTCACCGACATGGCCATCGTGGTTGCGGTCGGCCACGGTGTCGGGCTCGTGCTCCGCCGGCTTCGTCTCACCCCGTGGCTCGCCGTTCCCGCGGCGGCGCTCGTTCTGGTGTGGACCGTGCTCGCCGTGTTCTACCCAGAGACGTTCTCGTGGGCACTCCCCACCAGCGAGACCTGGTCGATGCTCCAGGCCGAGCTCACCTCGGTCCGTCAGGAGTTCCGCACCGCCGTCGCCCCGGTCGACTACGCCGGCGGCTGGAACGTGCTCGCAGCGATCGGACTCGCCACGTCGGTGTTGCTCGCCGATGTGTTCGCCTTTCGTGCCGACGCGCGGGCCGAGACATTGGTGCCCGGTGGCGTGCTCTTCGTGTTCGTCGGCGCCCTGGGCGACGATCGGTTGCGGATCGCGTCAGCGGTACTGCTCGTCGGCGTCGGCGTGGTGGCCACGGTCGCACTGCGCTGGTATCACGCCGAACCAGGCCGGGACCAGGCCGGGACTGCGCTGCGGCGATGGCCGGTCGCGATCGGGTTCGGGGCTCGCCGTCGCCCTGGCCGCCGGGTTCGTCGGTCCCCGACTCCCCGGAGCCGACGCAGCACCGCTCTACGAGACGAGCGGCGGCAGCGGCGACGCGACGCAGGTGGTCAGCCCACTGGTCGACATCCGGTCACGGCTGACGAACCGGTCGACCGCCGAGCTCTTCCGCGTGCGCGCCGACACCGAGTCGTACTGGCGGACGTCGGCCCTGCCCGAATTCGACGGGACCCTCTGGAGGATCCCCGAACGCAGGCTCGAACCGGTCGGAGACGCACTCGGCGCGCCCGCCCGTCGGTTCGACAACCGCCAACGCATCACCATCGGCGTGCTGGGCGGCAACGTGGTGCCCGCCGCCCCCGAACGGGTGATTGCCGGGTCGCCCTCCGGCAGCCTGCAGTGGGACGCGAGAACATCGACCTTGCAGACCGTCGGCGGCGACCTCGAGACGGGCGACGTCATCGACATCGTGTCGTCAGCGCCCCGCCTCGACACCGAGACGTTGGCCGCAGCCACCTCGACCGACTTCGGCGACCCGATCTACACGAGCGTGCCGGCCGATCTCCCCACCGTGGTCGAAACCACCGCTCGACAGGTCACCGCCGGTGCCACGAGCACCCTCGAGGCAGCGATACTCGTCCAGACGTGGTTCCGGGACGAGTTCGAGTACAGCCTCGAGATCCAGCAGGGCCACGACAACTCCGCGATCGAGAACTTCCTCGACAATCGAGTCGGCTACTGCGAACAGTTCGCCGGCACCTACGCAGCGATGATGCGCACACTCGGCATTCCATCGCGAGTGGCGGTCGGGTTCACCTCGGGCATCGCCCAGGGTGACGGCGTCTTCTCCGTGATCGGCCGCAACGCCCACGCCTGGCCAGAAGTCTGGTTCGACGGGATCGGCTGGGTCACGTTCGAACCGACACCGACCCGCGGCGCCCCCAATGCCGAGAACTACACCGGGCTCCCGCCACGCCAGGACACCTCGGCCAGCGCCGACGACGTCAACAACGGCGAAGCTGACCACGCCGACCACCCTGCCGACCGGCCCCGACAGCGACGAGTCCGGCCTCGAGATCCCCGACTTCTCGGATGCCCCGCCGACCGATGGTGGCTCGAACGCCGGAGCGACGCCGGGCACCGACAGCACCGGGGGCGGCGGGGTGCCGTGGGGCTGGATGGGCATGATCGTCCTCATCGCTGCGGTGCTCGCTGGACCCTGGCTGTTCCGGTTCGTTCGCCGCCACCGGAGCACACACTCGGTCGAACTCCAGGTGGCCAACGCCTGGCAACGCGCGACCACCGCGGTCGCCGCAGCAGGAGTCCCGGTCCGCAGTTCGGACACGCCGCTGGAGGTCGCAGCGAGCACCGCGCACCACTTCCCCGTGGTCACGCGGCCGATGTCCTCGCTCGCGGAGATCGTCACCGAGGCGACCTACGGTGCCCAGGGGACCACCGGCTACGACACGACCGGGGCGTACGGGGCGAGCACGATCAGCGACTGCCGCAACTGGGCCAAGCAGATCGACCGGACGGCGACCGAGTCGCTCGACTGGAGCAGCCGGCTGCGGCGCTACTTCACCTCGTTCGGCTGACGTCGTTCGGCCGAAGACCGTCGGCGGACGACGTCGTCGCTCAGCGAGGGACGTCGTCGTCGACGTCGGGGCGCCGGCCGCTCAACCACGCCGAGATCGGCAGTTGCCCCAGCCGCTCTCGGCCGAGCAGGCGCAGTTCCGACTCGAGCATGATCGCCATCACGAGGACGAGCACGAAACCGCCGAAGGCGACGATGAAGCTCACCGCAAGGCCGCCGATGGTGATCACGAGCCCGAGGATCAGACCCAGGCCCAGCATGATGGAGCGTCGACGAGAGACCCGGTATCCGCGTTGGGAGAACGTGGGGTCCTGTTCGAGCTCCTGCTCGATCTGACGCAGGATGCGTTGCTCTTCATCGGAGAGAGGCACCCTTCAATCATCGCACGTTTCGGACCGATCCTCAACGCGGCCCGGCGAGTTCTCCGGAGAATCTGTGCGGCCCGATCCGACCGGGTCGACGAATCCTCCGCCAGGCCCACGCCCGCGAGTGGCAATACTGAGGCCATGGCCGCCACCTTCCGCCCGTTCGACGCAGCGGTCGACACCGCCGACGTCGCCCGCATCTGGCACGAGACTCGCTGGATCGACTCCGACAACGACGGCCAGCGTCGGGCCCTCGAGGCGTTTCTTCGCGGCGGTGCAGCCGAGGTCGGGGTGATCGACGGCGCTGCGGAGTGCCTGGTGCACCGGACGCCGGGCACGATCGACCACGACCGGACGACACTTCCCGCATCGGTGATCAGCGCGGTGACCACCAGCCATGTCGGGCGACGCCAACGATTGGCGTCGACGCTGACCAGTCGCGCGCTCGCGCAGGCATCCGCGGGCGGGGCGGCCGTTGCCCTGCTCGGGATGTTCGAGCAGGGCTTCTACGACCGATTCGGTTTCGCCACCGGGGCACCGATGCTGGTCGCCACGTTCGACCCCGACTCGTTGCGCGTCGACCACGTGCCGTACCGGCCGCCGGTGCGTCTGGGACTCGCTGACAGCAGGGAGATGGGCGACGCGATGCGACGGCGACTCCCCCACCACGGTCGTGTCACCCTCGACGCTGTCGACCTCATGGCTGCCGAATGGGGATTCCTCGAGCAACCCTTCGCACTCGGCTACCGCGATGGCGATCGGATCACCCACTTCGTCGCCGGCTCGATGAAGGAGGAGAACGGGCCGTTCGAGGTCCAGTTCTGTTCCTATGAGACGGGCGATCAATTGCTCGAGCTGCTTCGGCTGCTGCACGAACTCGGCGACCAGGTGCACTCGGTGGAGATGATGGAGCCACCCCATCTGCAGCTCCATCCGCTGATCGAGGCGCCCAACCGTCAACGCAGTCGGAGCCGTCGGAGCGCCCACGAGACCACCACCCGGGCGGCAACTTGGTGGCAGCTCCGAGTCCTCGATGTTCCGGCGGCCGTCTCGGCGCGGCAGTGGGTCGGCCCACCGGTCGAGTTCGATCTCGTGATCAGCGACCCGATCGAGGCGATGCTGCCCGATGCAGCCGACGAATGGACCGGGACCGCCGGCTCCTACCGCATTCGGATCGCTGAGGAGTCGTCCGGCGAGCGCGTCGCCGAGGCGGGCACCGACGGCCGGCCGGTGCTGCACTGCTCGATCGGCTCGTTCAGTCGACTCTGGTTCGGTGTCCAGCCGGCGACGTCGCTCGCGCTCACGGCGGAAGTCGACGCGCCCGACTCACTGCTCGACCGGCTCGACGCCGCGCTGCTCCTCCCCCGACCGCAGCCTGGTCAGTTCTTCTGATCGCGCGAGCGACGGCCTCGCTCGATTCATCGATCGGTGTCCGGGCCCCACTGTTGGCCACCGCGTTGCACGTTTCGGACCTTGCCCGCTCGGACCGAGCTCGCCGGGCCGATGGCATCGGCGCCGTAGCGCTGGCGGATCTCATCGAGTGCCGCCTCCGCAGCACCGTGGACCGCGACGGTCTCGTCGGCCTCGTCCAAGGTCAACTGATGGAACACCGGTCCGAGGTTCGACCCGGCGACACCGAGCAACCGGATCCCCGGTGACGGGTCGATCGTGCCCAGGATCGGCTGCAGCAACGACACGATCGTCGCAGCCTGGTCGCTTGCCTCCCGACTCGTCGTCGACCGCGTGATCGTGTGGAACCCATCGTCGAAGCGCACCTTCACCGCGAGCGTTCGGGCCCCGACTCCCCCTGTGCGCATCCGGGCGGCGACGGCGTCGGCGAGGCGGACGAGGCTCGTGCGCAACTCCTCCGGCGTCGTCAGGTTCGTCGCGTAGGTCTCCTCGTGGCTGATCGACTTCGCCTCCCGCTCGGGTTCGACCGGGCGGTCGTCGGCCCCCACCGACAGCTCGAGCAGATGATGAGCCTGCCCCGCACCGAGCGCGCCGGCGAGCGCTGCCTCACCGACCACAGCGAAGTCGGCGACGCGGCGGATGCCGATGCGGTGCAGCTTGTCGAGGGTGACCGGACCGACTCCCCACAACCGCTCGACCGGCAGCGGGTCGAGAAACTCTCGTTCGGCACCCGGCGGCACCACGACCACACGAGCGCCAGGCTCGATCCCGGCAGGTGTGGCGTGTGGCTTGGCCTCGACCGACGCCAGCTTGGCGAGGAACTTGTTCGGCGCCACCCCGACCGAGCAGCCGAGCGACAGTTCGTCGGCGACAGCACGGCGGATCATCTCGGCGATGTCGGGCGCCGGGCCGAACAGCCCGATCGACCCGGTCACGTCCAAGAAGGCCTCGTCGAGCGACAACGGCTCGACGATCGGTGTGTACCGATCGAAGATGCTCCTGACCTGGGCGCTGACCTCCCCATAGAGCGCATGGTCACCGGGGAGGAACACCGCGTGCGGGCAACGACGTCGGGCGACTGCAGACGGCATCGCGGAGTGCACACCGAAACGACGCGCTTCGTAGGACGCCGCGGCAACCACACCCCGACGTCCGGTGCCGCCGACGACCACCGGCTGCCCGGCGAGTTCGGGTCGGCGGCGGAGTTCGACCGACACGAAGAATGCATCCATGTCCACATGCAGGATCTGGCGGGAGCCGGTCACGTCTCCAGTGTGGCCCGTTACGATCCGCGCCATGAACACCTCCTCGGCTCCCGAATCCGACCGTGCGCTCTCGGCGTTGCCGTCGGTCGGTGTCCGCATCGGAGCGTTCGTCGCGATCCTGCTCAGCGGGCTGGCCGGCGGCCTGATCGGCTACTCGCTGATCTCGTTGCAGTGCGAAGGAGACTGCGCCCTCCCCAAGGGACTCGGCCTCCTCGTCGGCGCGCTCGTGGCAGCGGGGGGCATGTCCATCGTCGCCGTGCTGGTGATGCGGGCGATCGGCGAATGGCGCGAGATCGAGGACCGCACCGGAGCCGGACACGCGCCTCGATGACCTCCGACCGAGCCACCGACGAGCTTCGGGAACTGGCGATCGAAGTCGCCACCGCCGCCGGCACGCTCGCCCTCGCGGGGCGGCGCAGCCTCGGTGTCGGCCAGCCGGTTGCGCACGACACGAAGTCGACGCCGACCGACCCGGTCACACCGTTCGACAGGGCGGCCGAAGCGTCGATCGTCGAGACAGTGCGCTCGCGCCGCCCCGACGACTCCATCGTCGGGGAGGAAGGGGCCGACCACGCTGGTTCCTCTGGTCTCGTGTGGCACATCGACCCGATCGACGGCACCGCCAACTTCGTCTACGACCTCCCCGCATGGTGCACGTCCGTCGCCGTCGTCGACCACGAGGGCCCGCTCGCCGGCGCGGTGTTCGCCCCGGTGACCAACGAGCTGTTCTCTGCGGCGCGGGGTGCCGGCGCGACCCTCAACGGGGTCCCGATTCGGTGCTCAGGCGCATCGGAGCTCTCGCTGGCGCTGATCGCCACCGGCTTCAACTACTCGCCGACCACTCGCGAACGTCAGGCCGAACGTCTCGCATTGCTGCTCCCACAGGTGCGCGACGTCCGCCGCTTCGGCTCGGCGGCGCTCGACCTCTGCTTCGTGGCGGCCGGACGATTCGATGCGTACTTCGAGGAGCACCTCAACTCGTGGGACCTCGCCGCCGGTGTGCTGATCGCTTCCGAAGCGGGGGCGGTCACGTCGAACCTGTCGGGCGGTGCAGCCGACACCGACGCAGTCGTCGCCGCAGCCCCGGACGTCCACCAGGCACTCGTCGACGTGATCGCGAAGATCGACACCGTCGAGCGATGAGCGAACAGACCGGAGACGGCCACTTCGCTCATCGCTGTTGAGAATTGCCGCGCCGTTCTGTGCGTCGTGGTCGCCGATCACGTCGGCGATGCGGCATCATGGTGGTGTGGGTACACGCATCTTGGCCGTCGAGGACGACGAACGCATCCGGTCGGCGGTCAAACTCGCCCTCGAAGACGAGGGATGGATCGTCGACGAAGCCGAGAGCGGCGAGGAGGCGATCGAGAAGTTCTCGCGCTCGAATCCCGACGTGGTGCTGATCGACATCATGCTGCCCGGCATCGACGGCTTCGAGCTCTGCCGCACGCTGCGACGCACCAGCGACGTCCCCGTCGTGATGGTGACCGCCCGCAACGACACCCACGACGTGGTCGCCGGGCTCGAGGCCGGCGCCGACGACTACCTCACCAAGCCGTTCGCACCCAAAGAGCTGTCGGCTCGCATCCGCGCGCTGTTGCGGCGGATTCGTCCGAGCGCACAGGGCCACGCCCGGTTGAGCTTCGGCGACCTCGAACTGATCCCCGACGAGGGCAAGGTGTTGCGCGGCGGTGACGAGGTGCACCTCACCAAGACCGAGTTCCGGCTCCTGTGCGAACTGGCCGAGAGTCCCGGCAAGGTGCTGAGCCGCGAGGTGCTGCTCGACAAGGTGTGGGGCTACGACTACTTCGGTGACGGTCGTCTCGTCGACGTGCACGTTCGACGGCTGCGCACCAAAGTCGAGGTCGACCCGGCCAATCCGCGCCATGTCGTCACGGTTCGCGGGCTCGGGTACCGGCTGCAGACGTGAGTGAGGGCGGCTGGTTCCGTCGCCTGGTCAACCGCTCCCGCCCGGCGGCACTCGGGTTGCGGCGACGCATCCTGTTGATCTTCACGCTCGGGTCGCTGCTGCTGTCGGTGTTCCTCGCCACCACCACCTACGGGCTGACCCGGTCGAACGTCGTCAACGAGCGCATCGACACTGCAATCATCACCTCACAGCGCAACGCCCAGGGCGTCGAGCGCGATCTGCGGTCGGGGCCCGCCGACACCGAGGCGGCACGGGCATCGCTCACCCGAATCGGCGTGCAGGACTATCTGATCTGGTACGCCGAACGTTGGAGCGGCGGCGGTGCCACCTTCCAGGATGCCGACGTGCCACCACCGCTGGTCACACGGGTGATCGACGAAGGGACCTCCGCCAGCCAGGTCGTTCGGCTCGGCGACGAGCTGAGCGTGGTGGTCGGTTGGGACATCCCCGGCATCGGTGCCTACTTCGAAGCGTTCAGTCTCGATGAAGCCGACTCGACGCTGTCGAGCGTGCGACTGTCGCTGATCCTCGCAGCGGTGATCACCACCGGGCTCGGCATCCTGCTGGGTGTGTTCTCCGCTCGCCGGGCTGTTCGACCGGTCGGCACAGCGGCGCAGGCGGCGTCAGCGATCGCTGGTGGCCGGTTGGACACCCGACTCGAGAGCACCGACGATCCCGACCTCCGTGTGCTCACCGACACCTTCAACGACATGGCCGAGGCCCTCCAGCAACGAGTCGAGCGTGACGCCCGGTTCGCGTCCGACGTCAGCCACGAGCTGCGATCGCCGTTGATGACGCTGTCTGCCTCGGTCGAGGTCATGGAAGCTCGGCGGGACGAACTGCCCGAGCGTTCACGGGCAGCGCTCGACTTGTTGGCAAGCGACGTCAAGCGGTTCCAGGGCCTGGTCGAAGACCTCCTCGAGATCTCGCGATTCGATGCCGGGGCGGTCCGACTCCACATGGAGGAATTGCTCGCTGCCGAGTTCGTCCGCCAGGCCGTTGCCGTCAGCTCGCTTCCCGACACTCCGGTGACGGTGTCGGAGCGGGCCGAGCTCGCGCTGATCCGCGGTGATCGGCGTCGACTCGCCCGTGTGATCGCGAACCTCATCGACAACGCCCGTGCCTACGGTGGCGGCGAACCCGAAGTGTCGATCGAGGTGCTCAACCCCGACGCCGAGCCGATGTCGCACATCTTGATCATCGTCGAGGACCGCGGGCCCGGCGTGTCAGAGGAAGAACGCGACCTCGTCTTCGAACGGTTCGCTCGCGGTGGGGGCGCAGGGCGTCGCACCGGCAGCGAGGGCGCGGGCCTGGGGCTGTCACTGGTCGACGAACACGTGCGAATGCACGGCGGGCGCGTCTGGGTCGAAGATCGGCTGGACGGAGAGTCCGGGGCCCGGTTCGTCATCGAGCTCATGGCGGCGGAGTTGGACGAATGAGACGCGCCTTCTCGTCGATGATCGCCGCAGCACTCCTGTTCGCCGGGTGCTCGATCCAACCCGATGCATCGCCGAACGACCTGCCGGCCGAGCGCGCCGAGGTGTTCGGCGATGTCGAGACCGGTGACGAGGCCGCGGGCAGCAATCGGATCTACCTCCTTGCACCGACCGACCCCGAAGAGGCGCCACGGATTCGTTCGGTGCAACGCGCCGTCCCGACCACGCCGCAGTCCATACTGGCCTCGCTGTTCGCTGGCCCGAACGCAGCCGAGCGCGACACCCTGCTCGACACTGCCATCCCGGCCGACGTCGAACTGCTGGCCGATCCACGACCGGTCGGCGAGGTGCTCACCCTCGACCTCAACGATGCCTTCGACGAACTCACCCCGGACGGCCTTCGACTCGCCGTCGCTCAGATCGTGTCGACCGCCACCGACATCAACGGCGTCGAGTCCGTTCAGCTCCGCATCGACGGCGAACCGCGGGTGTGGCCGCTCGGTAACGGCGAACTCACCGACCGTCCCCTGACCCGGTTCGACTACCCCGGCCTGGTCGAGTCGAGCCAACCGCCGTTCCCAGCGATCCCCTCCCCCATCCCGTGACGCATCCGGTCCACGGTGGGCACCAGCACCACCGCTCGATCGTCGATCGAGCGGTGTTGGACTGCGGCCGACTTCGCTGGTAGCACTTGCAGATGGCGTGGGACAGTTCTCGACCGGTTCCCTGGAACCGACTGATCCGTGAATGGTTGATCTATGCGGCGATCATGTCTGCGGTCTTCCTCATCTTCTTCCGCGGCAGCAACGGGCTCGGCGCCGTCGCCGGCGTGCTGATCAGTGGTCCCATCTACCTGGGCTTCGGCGCGGTGATGGCCAAGTTCGGCTACCAGCGGACCCGACTGAAAGACGTGAGGGGCACGGCGAAGCCGGCCAACGAGCCCGTCGAGTCGGAGACCGACGCGAGTTCAGATGCACCGCGCCGGAAACCGGCGCCGACCAGCCGAACCGCAGGCGGCGGCAATCGACCCAAGTCGTCGAGCCGGAGAAAGCGCTGATGGATCCGCGCTGCGTCATCGCGATCGATGCAGGGACCACGGGCGTGCGCAGTCGTGCCGTCTTCGCCGACGGCCGGCCGGCGGTTGCCGACTACCGCGAGTTCGCCCAGCACTTCCCGGCGCCCGGCTGGGTCGAGCACGACCCCACCGAGATCTGGGAAGTCGCCGCGGACACGCTCGGCACGGTCGTCGAGCGGGTCGGTCGCGACAACGTCGCCGCGATCGGGATCACGAACCAGCGCGAGACGGTGCTGGCCTGGAACCGTACGACCGGCGAGCCCTACGGCACGGCGATCGTCTGGCAGGACCGTCGCACCGCCGATCGCTGCGGCGAGTTGGCCGCTGCGGGTCACCTCCCGCTCGTCCGAGAGCGGACCGGGCTGGTGCTCGACCCGTACTTCTCGGGCACGAAAGCTGCATGGTTGTTGGAACACCGCGACATTCCCGTCGACGACGACTTGGCGATCGGCACCATCGACTCGTGGCTGGTGTGGAAGCTCACGGGTGGCCGACGTTTCGTCACCGATGTCACCAACGCCAGCCGCACGATGCTGTGCGACATCCGGAGTTGCACCTGGGATCCGGATCTGTGCGAGCTGATCGGCGTCCCGATCCAGGCCCTGCCGGAGATCGTGCCGTCGAGCGGACGGGTCGGCACGACGACCGCCGACAGCGGCGTGCCCGCGGGAATCGCGATCAGCGGTATCGCCGGTGATCAGCAGGCGGCGCTGTTCGGCCAGGCGTGCGTGCGGCCCGGCATGGCCAAGAACACCTATGGCACGGGGTCGTTCGTTCTCCTCAACGTGGGCGAGACGTGCCCGCCACCCACCGACGGCATGCTCACCACCGTCGCATGGAAGTTCGCCGACGGCACGACGCACTACGCCCTCGAAGGGTCGATCTTCGTCACGGGCGCAGCAGTGCAGTGGTTGCGCGACGGTCTGGGCATCATCGACGATGCGGCCGAGACCGGTCCGCTCGCCGAGTCGGTTCCCGACACCGGTGGCGTCTACGTCGTGCCCGCCTTCGCCGGGCTCGGGTCGCCCTGGTGGGATCCGTACGCGCGTGGGACGATCGTCGGCATCACCCGGGGCACCGGGCGCGCCGAGATCACGCGGGCGGTGGTCGAGTCGATGGCCTATCAGACCCGTGACGTCGTCGATGCGATGACGGCGGCGAGCGGCACCCCCTTGATCGAGTTGCGCGTCGACGGTGGCGCATCGGTGATGGACCTCCTGTGCCAGTTCCAAGCCGACCAACTCGGTGTCTCGGTCCTGCGCCCGCTCGATCAGGAGACCACCGCCCTTGGCGCCGCCTACCTGGCCGGCATCGCCGAAGGGGTCTGGGCATCGGCCGACGAGGTCGGCGAGCAGTGGCGGCTCGACGCGCAGTTCACACCAGCCGACGACCGCAGCACCGCCGACGCTCTGCACGGGCAGTGGCTGCGAGCGGTCGAGCGCTCACGCAACTGGGCCAGGTGACACCAGCGCGTCCGCCAGACGCACCAACAGCGAGAAGCGGACGCGTTCGCGTTCGTGGATCGGATTGGCGGTTCGCCCGGCGGCGACCGTGAGCGACGAGGTGACCATGTGGCCCCAGAGCAGGTCGCTGGGCGAGCTGTCGTCGAGCCCGTCCAGGTGCTCGCTGCCGGCCAGGAAGGCGACGAGCCAGCTGACATCGGGCGGTGAACCGAGCTGTGTGAGCGGTTCACCGTTGCGCAGCACCATCACCCAATCGGTCTCGGCAAAGCGCTGGACACCTGCGATCATCACGTCGAGGCGTTCCTCGGGCGGGCTCTCGGCGATTGCCGCTCCGAGCGCGAGCGCTGACAGGCTCGCATCGGTGCGGTCGATGTCGACCACGCGGATGTTCTCCACCGACACTCCGTCGACGGCATCGATCTCAGCGCTCAGCAACGGCATCAGATCCTGATCGGGAAGCGCCACGGTGAGTTCGTCGATCGCCCGTCCCCCACCCTGCTCGAGCACCTCGATCGACAGCACGTCACCTCGCACCGCGCCGATCCGGCTGGCCACCTGGCCGAGCGCTCCGGGACGATCGGGCATCCACACCCGCACGACGATGGTGATCACGGACGGGACCGTACAAGCATCGACTTCGCGCTCGATTCCGTCCTTGTGACCATCGTGTTACAGCCGCGAGCCGTCACACCGGGCCCGGTCGATGTCGACCGGTTCAGCCGAGCTTGGGCAGCCCGCGCTTGAGGTTGCGGATCGCCTGCTGGATGCGCTTCTCGTTCTCGATCAGCGCGAACCGCACGAATCCCTCGCCACCGGGACCGAAACCGACACCGGGCGACAATGCCACGTCGGCGTCTCGGACCATGAGCGAACAGAACTCGACGGAGTCCATCTCGGCGTACGGCTCGGGGATCGGCGCCCACACGAACATCGAGCCCCCCGGCTTCGGGATGTCCCAACCGATACGGCCGAGGCCGTCGATCAGCGCGTCGCAGCGCGACTCGTAGGTCGCCCGGATCTCGTCGGGGAAGTCCGGTCGCTCGTTGATGGTGACCGTCGACGCGATCTGCACCGGCTGGAACATGCCGTAGTCGAGGTAGCTCTTCAACTTGACGAGTGCCTGCACCACCTCGGCGTTGCCGAGCAGGAAGGCGCTGCGCCACCCCGCCATCGAGAAGCTCTTGGTCATCGAGTACAGCTCGACGGCGCACTCCTTCGCGCCGTCTGCCTGCAAGATGCTCGGCGGCTGGTGACCGTCGAATCCGACATCGGCATACGCGAAGTCGTGGACGACGATCATCTCGTGCTCGCGACAGAAGTCGACGACACGCTGCATGAACGCGAGGTCGACGGTTGCTCCGGTCGGATTGTGCGGGAACGAGATCACCAGCACCCGCGGCTTGGGCCAGCCCACGTCCCAGGCGGTCTGCAGGCTGTCCATGAAGTCGTCGGCGAAGTGCTCGCGCTGGTCGGGGTCGGCCAGGAACTTCATCGGCACCTGACGGAGGTCCGCACCGGCGAACAGCGGCCCGTAGATGTGGATCGGGTAGCTCGGACTGGGCACGATCGCTGCGTCGTCGTGATCGAGCAGCACCCACATCAGGTGGCTGAATCCCTCCTTCGAGCCGATGGTGTTGGTGATCTCGAGCTCGGGGTCGAGGTCGACGTCCCACTTGTTCTTGTAGTAGCCGGCGATCGCCTCACGCAGCTTCGGCAGACCACGGCTGAGCGAGTACCGGTGGTTCTTGGGGTTCTGAGCGGCCTCGGCGAGTTTGTCGACGGCGATCTGCGGCGACGGGATGTCGGGGTTTCCGAACCCGAGATCGACCACATCGGCGCCCTCGCGGCGAGCCTCGATCTTCAGCCCGTTGATGATCGAGAAGACGTACGGGGGAAGATTTTCTATGCGCCGGAACTCCATCGTTCCGAGGGTATCTGCCCGCCGTGTGCGATGCTGGCAGCGATGCCCAAGACACCTGCGCCCGATTGCATCCATGTGGTCATCGAGATTCCCCGTGGAAGCCGCAACAAGTACGAGATCGACCACGAGGACGGCAAGGTCTACCTCGACCGCCGTCTGTTCACGGCCACGACGTATCCAGCCGACTACGGGTTCCTGCCCGACACGCTCGCAGGCGACGGCGATCCGCTCGATGCGCTCGTGCTCCTCGAAGACCCGGTGTATCCAGGCGTGATCGTCGAGTGCCGGCCGATCGGCGTGCTGTACATGCACGACGAGGCAGGCGAGGACGCCAAGTTGATCTGCGTGCCACCGCGCGAACCGCGCTACGAGAACGTCAACGAACTCTCGGGTCTCCCCCACCAGCTGGTCGAGGAGATCGAGCACTTCTTCAACGTCTACAAGGCGCTCGAGCCCGAGAAACACTCGTCGAGTGAGGGGATGGGCGACCGCGCCGCCGCCTGGCGCGAGATCCGACAGGCCCAGGCGAACTTCGTCCCCCACTGACTCGATTCGCCTCACGACCAACCGGTGCTGAGCGAACACCGCCGAGTCTGCGGGAGTCGCTCATCGAGCGCGTGATCAGGACACGAGCTCTGGCAGCAACGCCGCGCCGACGGCCCCGGCGAGCGGGCCCCATGTGGCGAACTCGATGCGGGGGATCTCGCGCAGGTTCGGCTGATACAGCAACTGGTCGTACCAGCGCCTGATCGGGTCGAGATACAGCTCGGCGCCGGCCGCCAACCCGCCGCCGAGCACGAACAGCTCCGGATCGAACGCGTTGGTGAGGTTGGCCAACCCGAGCGCCACCCAGCGGGCGAAGTCGTCGATCACCGCAAGTGCCTCTGCATCGCCGGCACTGGCGGCTGCCTGAACGTGTTCGCCCCGTACCGCCTGGGGGTCGCCACCGGCGTGACGCACCACGTCGTGGAGTCGGTGGCCGGTGGCAGCTTCTCGGGCCAACATTGCCAGCCCCGAGCCGGAGGCATATCGCTCCCAGCAACCGCGACGCCCGCACGGACACGGCGGACCCGATGGGTCGATCACCATGTGGCCGAACTCCCCGGCGAAACCGTTGGAGCCCCGTTGCAGCACGCCGTTCGCCACCACTCCGCCGCCGATTCCGGTACCGAGCGTGACCAGCATCATGTCGTGCGTACCGACACCCGCACCGAGGCGCCACTCGGCCAGCGTCGCGCACGTCGCATCGTTGTCGACGTACACGTGCGATCCGAGACGTTGGGACAGCAGCTCGGAGATGGGGAAATCGGCGACGCCGTCCAGGTTGGGAGCGGCGCGGAGCACGCCGTGACGGGTGACGAGCCCCGGCACACCGACGCCCACGCTGCCGTTGTGGCCCACCTCGTCGGCCAGCTCGATGAGTACGTCGATCAGCACCTCGAGGCTGCGATCGCCCCGCGGCGTCGGCCGTTGCGCCGACTCGACGACCTCACCCGCTGTGTCGAGGACGACGGCTTGAGCCTTCGTCCCTCCGACGTCGATGCCGATGCGTCGAGGTGTCACGGCGCCGGATTCGGCGGCCGACGTCACGCCTCGGCGCGGACCTTGAGCTCGCGCACCGTGTTGAGGATGCGAACCTCGGCGCGTCGCTTGACGAAGCCCGGCAGCGGGATCGCCAGGTCGATCTGGAGGTCGTAGCGCACCTGGGTGCGATCGTCGCCGTCGGGGTCGAACCGCCACACGCCGTCGATCGAACGCTGGATGTCACCGCTCAACATCGACCAGCCCATCTCGTTGGGAGCATTCGTGTAGTCGTACTTGAGCGTGTAGTGCGTGCTGCGTCCGAGCGCTGAGGCTCGGAACTCGACTTCGAGCGGGCGTCCTTCGTCGTCGGTGGCACGAATGTTGACGTCCTTGATGTCGTGCGCCCACATCGGGTAGCTCTCGAGGTCGATCGCGATCTGCCAGACGCGATCGTGCGGGGCGTCGATGGTGATGATCTCGGTCGCGGTCTCAGCCATGGTCATCATTCTGGTCGATCGCGGCGTCCGAAGCGACGACATCCGCGCGCGGTGGGAAAACGCCATGGAAGGCGCACCACAAACCGTTGAGCCCGAGACCGAACATCGGCACCAGGATTCCCACGGCCAGCGACGTGCCCGGGGATCCATCGTCGGACTCGGAACGCGCAAACGCGGTGATGAACGCGACGGCGATCTGGGCGGCCAGCATCGCCAACATGATCCAGCGAACTCGCGACGGGGTCGGCTCACCGAGGAGGAGATACATCTGCATCACGCCGATCTGCTCCTGACGACTCCGCTGAACGGCCGTCCAGAACGACCAGAGGAACACGAAGATGCCCACAGCGAACAGCGCCATCGCAGTGATCGCGCCGACCCACTGCGCAGCGGTCGAGAAGACGACTGCGGCGTAGGTGGCAGTGACCGCGAAGGCGATCGTGCCGATGACGTCGGCCAGCACGATCATGTCGCCCGCTCGTCTGCCGTCGCTGTCCACGCCGCCGCTCACGACGAGAGTCTGCCAGCACCCGTCGAGGTTTGCGTGACGGTTCTGAGGGGTCCGGTCAGGAGACCTTCAACGCATCGCCGAGGCGGCGAGCAAGCACGTCATACGCGAATTCGCCGAGGACACGTTCGCGTGACCGTTCACCCATTCGGCGGCGCAGGTCGTCGTCGTCGAGCAGCTTGGCGAACGCGTCAGCGACCGCCTGGGTGTCTTCGGGGTCGGCGATCACGTAACCGGTTTCGCCGTCGGCGACCGCTTCGGCTGCTCCACCGGAATCGCCGGCCACCTGCGGCACACCACATGACGCCGCCTCGACGAAGACAATGCCGAAGCCCTCCTGTTCGAGCCCTCCCCACCGGTTCCGGCAGAGCATGGCAAACACGTCCGCACAGCCGTAGAGGGGTGGCAGGTCGGCATTGGGGACGCGCCCGAGGAACGTGACGGGAGCATCGAGTTCGTCGGCGAGGCGTCGCAGCCGGTCTTCGTCGCGTCCACCGCCGGCGATCACCAGCTGGAGTTTCGGCCGCACCTTGCCGAGCCGAGCTGCTGCTCTGATCGCCGTGTCGAAGCCCTTGCGGGGCACGAGCCGGGAGATGCCGACGATCACTTCGGCGTCGACCTCGAGCCCGAAGTGGCTGCGAGCAGCGTTGCGCTCGGCATCGCTGAGCGGGTGGAATCGGTCGGGGTCGACGCCGCACGGAACCACCGTGATCGGCAGCTCGCGTCCGGCGGCGTGGACCGCCTCGGCCGCGGGATACCCGCCGGCGGCGATGATTCCCTCGGCGCGCCGCAGGGTGTAGGCCAGCGCTTGTTTGGCACCGGGCAGCCGGCCCGGCACCGTGACCTCGGCCCCGTGCAGGACGAGCTGATACGGCAGATCGAGCGACGGTCCGATCAGACCGAGCGGGACAGCGGGATCGAGCACGACGAAGTCGGCGCCGAACTCGCCGGCGAGATCATTGACCTGCTTGATCATCCACGGGTGCGGCAACAGGACCGGTTCGCGTGTGCGTTCGATGCGATACGGCTCGCCGGCATCGAACTCTGCGGTGCCCTCGTAGGGGCTGGTGAGCACGGCGAACGACGTCGGCGGCAACCGACGCCACCATTCCCAGAGCAGCGATTGGATGCCGCCGATCTTGGGCGGGAAGTCGTTGGTCACCAAGAGGTGTTTCACGAGGCTGCTCCGGAGCCGGCTCGGTCGAGGAGACGGTCGGCGGCCCAGCTGGCGTGTTCGGCAAGGATCGGATCGATGTGCGAACGGTAGTGCTCGACGACCCGTTGGACACGTCCATCGGCAGGATCGGCGACGTTGCCGATGACGACCAGCGCGTTTCGGCGCACCCAGCGGAACTCGCGGTTGGTCACGTACCAGTGCCCGTATCGATCGTCGATCCATTCGTCATCGGCGTCGAGGAGCTCGATGGCATCGACCCAGGCATCGGCGCGCTCGTCGAGTTCGACGGTGTTGCGGCGTCCGAGCCGAACCGAGATCGGGCAGGCGTCCTGGCAATCGTCGCAGCCGTAGATGCGATCGCCGATCGCTGTTCGGTACTGATCGGGGATCGAACCGGGCTTCTGCAGGATCCAGCTGATGCATCGGTTGGCGTCGATCACGCCCGGCGCCACGATGGCGTCCGTCGGGCAGGCGTCGATGCAGCGAACGCAGCTCCCGCAACCATCGGATGCCGGTCCCGGTGACGGCTCGTACTCGGCGGTGGTGACGATGCAGCCGAGCACGAACCAGCTGCCCGCACCCGGCAGGAGCAGGTTGGCATTCTTGCCGTACCAGCCGAGCCCGGCCCGGTGCGCAACCGCGCGGTCGACGATCGAATTGTCGTCGGCGAACGCAACGGCGCGGTGGTCAGCCCGACGGATCCGCTTCGCCACGTCGCGCAACGCAACTCGCAGCGGTGCATAGTGATCGACCCAGGCATACCGGCCGACCCGGGCTTGTGGTCCCGCTGCACCGTCGGGACGTGGGGGCTCGTCGTCGGTCAGGTACGGCTTGGCGGCGACGATGACCGAGCGGGCGTCACGCACCGCCCGCACGGGGTCGGTCGAACGTTCCGGGTTGCGGTACGTGAACCCCATGTCGCCGTGGAGACCGGCATCGCGTCGCCGGACGAGTTCGGCGCGCGCCTGCGAGAGCACATCGGCGGATGTGACACCGACGTGGGTGACACCATCGTCGGCCAGCATCGCTGCGCACGTCGTCGATCGAGGGCAGCGGTTCTGGGCGACGCACCGGCCCAAGGGTACGGCGTGCGTCATGCCGGTCGCCGGGGACGTCGCCGCCCGCTCGAACTCGGCGATGTCGACGAACTGGACCGGATCGTCGACGAGCCCTGCCGACCGGAACAGCGCCACCGCCCGGTCGGTGACGGACAGGGGCGTGGCGACAGGGACGGTGACGAGGTCGATCGGCCCGTCGTCGTTGGCGAGCAGATGCGTGACGATGCAGTCGGCGCACGCCGTGGTGCCCGTCGCCACGCAGGTGCCGCACTCGATCGAGAAGTCGTTGTTCTCCATGTCGACCATCATGACGAGGGGGTCTCACAGAGTTGTCTCGACCGGCCGCTGCGTGGTTCCCCCTGCCCTGGGCAGGGGGAACCACTGGGCTGGGGGACCCACGATGTGCGCGAGAATGAAGCGGTGAAGCAACTGACCGGGCTCGATGCGACGTTCCTCTACATGGAGACGCCGACCACCTACGGCCACGTCAGCTCGATCGCCATCTACGAGCGACCCGACGACGCAGACTTCGACCCGTTGATCGCCGCACGCGAGATGGTCGAGAGCCACCTCGACATCGCCGAGCCCTACCGCCGCCGGCTCGTCGGCACCCCGCTGGGCATCGACCGGCCCTACTGGATCGAGGATCCCGACTTCGACCTCGACTACCACGTTCGCCACATGTCGCTGCCACATCCCGGCACCGACCAGCAGCTCGCCGACCAGGTCGCGCGCATTCAGAGCCGGCACTGCGATCGCACGCGACCGCTGTGGGAGCTGTACGTGATCGAAGGACTCGCGTCCGGTGACTTCGCCGTCCTCACGAAGATGCATCACGCGACCGTCGATGGAGCAGCCGGCGCCATCCTCACCACGATGATGCTCGACACCGAGCCGGATGCGCCGCTCGCGGTGCCGGGCCCGCTCCCCGACAAGGAACCCGTTCCGAGCGAACGCGACATGTTCCTGCGCTCGCTCGGCAGCCTCGCCCGGCGCCCCGACCGAACCATTCGCCTGCAGCTCCGCATCGCCCAGCAGTTCGCCGAGTCCTCCCGACTCCAAGGCCCTCAGGAGCTGATCAACGCCACACGCCGAGTCGTCACCGGGGCCCGACGACGCCATCGCACCGACCGCGACTCGGCCCCTGAGGCACCCGACCGGCCCGCTCCGAGAACCTCGTTCAATGCCATGCTGTCGCCCCATCGTCGCGTCGCGTTCAAGTCGGTGCCGATGGAACGCATCAAGGGGATCAAGAACGCGGCCGGGGCCACCGTCAACGACATCGTGATGGCGGCCTGCGCGGGTGCGCTGCGCAACTACCTGGAGGCGCGCGACGAACTCCCCGACGACCCGCTGATCGGCATGGTGCCCGTGTCGATCCGCACCGGGGCCGAGGAGGAGATCTGGACGAACCGGGTGTCCGGGCTGTTCTGTCAGCTTCCGACGCACCTCGCCGATCCACTCGAGCGGATCGCGTTCATTCACGACGCCATGGCCGAGGCCAAGGGCGACTTCGACCTGCTCCCCGCCGAGGCGATGGTGGAGCTCGCCGAGATGGCGCCGCCTGCGCTCGCAGCACGAGCTGCCAGGGTTTCAGCGGCGTTTCGGATCACCGACCGGGTGAACCCGCCGATGAACCTCGTGATCTCCAACGTCCCCGGCCCACGCCAGCCGCTGTATCTGCGCGGCGCCAAGATGTCGCACTACATCCCGGTGAACACGATCACCGACGGCGTCGGGCTGAGCATCACCGTGCAGAGCTACTGCGACACGCTCGACTTCGGGCTCGTCGCCGACTGGCAGCTGGTGCCCGACCTCTGGGCGCTGTGCGATCTGTGCATCGAGGAGATCGACGTGCTGTCGGCCGCTGTCGGCATCCGACCGACGGGCACCCCGACGTGATCCGCGTTCCGTCCGCAGCCGACGCGGTCGCTCACCGATGCGGGATCAGAGCACGGCGATCAAGGCGTTGCTCGGCACGACGTTCGCGCCGAGCGCTTTGACGTCGGTGACGATCTCGGCATCGTTGGTGACGACCGCGACGGCCCGAGCGGCCGGGAGACGCCGGACCTCGTCGCGGATGACGTCATCGGCGATCACCCCGTCAGACGAGTAGACGACCCGGACGAGCCGCCGCCTGGTGGCGTGCGCCCCGACCACCGCCGCGCCGTCGAACACGATGGTGATGTCGGACCCGAACCGCCGTGCCGCATTCTCGAGGGCGTCGAGCAATTGGTTTCGCTGCGCCTCGAGCGAGCGGTTGGGCCAGGCCAGCTTCGCGACGTTGTAGCCGTCGACGAGCACGACCGCGTCGGAGCGCAGCAGGAACTCGGCCGCCGCCGCCGACGAGGCGATGACGCCACCGGGAAGGCGGAGCGGGCTCCGGGCGTCGGATCGAGGTGCAGCCGAAGGGGCGTCATCCGGAAGCAGCGAATCGAGGCGCTCGGCCAACTCCCGAACTGCACGGGCGACCTCTGACACCTCGGCCGGATCGACACCCGCCATCGACGCCCCGGCACCCGTCTCGTCACGACCCTCGCCGACCCCGTCCTCGGTCGGACCGCCAGCAGGCGCTGCCACCTCGGCGGTCGCGACCTGCGTCGCCTCGAGCTTGGCCCTGGCCGCCGTCGCCCGGTCCCGCGCGTGGCGAGCCTCCAGGCGGACGTCGACGAGTTCGGCGCGCAGCGATGCGACCTCGTCGTCGGCCTTGACCACATCGGCTCGCAGCGCGTCGACCTCGTCGCGGAGCGAACCGATCGTGGACTCGCGTTCGGACAGGTCAGCGCGCAGCCTCACGGCGACCTGCTCGGCGGCGTGACGGCGCTTCTGCTCGCGCCGCAGCGTCGTACGCAGGTCGGCGTCGGCCGCCTCGGCAGCTCGCTCGATCACGAGTTGCGCGGCCTGCGCCTGCCAGCCCACAGGCCGTTGCAGCCACAAGATGCCGATCGGGTCGACCAGCTCGGGCAGTGCACCTGCGGCGATCGCCGTGCGGAACACATCGTCGGCCTCGATCGCTCGCCGGAGACGACCGAGCGAGCCGGTGGGGATTCGAGCCTTGCCGGCAGCCGCACGGATCTCCCGGGGAACGGAGATCGAGGCCCTGCGCTTGGCGATCTCGTCGCCCATCGCCACGGCGTACTCGATCGCGCTGCGCAACTCGCGGTGCTCGATCGGGGGCGAGTCGGCCATGTCGACACGATACTGCACCGCCCCGGACGACCGAACGGGCGTTCTTGACAGGGTACAGGTGTTCGTGATCTCATGGCGGGAATGTCCATCCGTTCGACCCCCGAGCTTCCTCTGCAGCGATCGTTCGACGACCTCGGCACGCCGCTGCACGACGTCACGTTCTGCATCATCGACCTCGAGACCACCGGCGGCAATCGCAACGACGACATGATCACCGAGATCGGCGCGGTCAAGGTGCGCGGCGGCGAGTTCCTCGGCACCTTCCAAACGCTGGTGAATCCCGGTCGGGCCATCCCCCCACAGATCACGGTGCTCACCGGCCTGTCCGACGTACTGGTCTCCAACGCACCGCGCATCGAGACCGTACTCGGCACACTGATCGACTTCGTCGGCGACTCGGTGATCGTCGGCCACAACGTCGGTTTCGACGTCGGCTTCCTTCGCGCAGCGTGCCAGCGAGCCGATCGTGAACCGCTCGGTGGAACGGTGGTCGACACCGTCGCCCTCGCTCGACGCCTCGTTCGCGACGAGGTGCCCGACTGCAAGCTCGGCACCTTGGCATCGCGGTTCCGGCTCGATCATCGCCCGAGCCACCGCGCGCTCGACGATGCGCTCGCCACCGCCGATCTCCTGCACCTGCTGATCGAACGCGCAGCCGGCCTCGGCGTCGTCGGCCTCGACGACTTGGTCATGCTCTCGAAGCTCGCCGGGCACCCGCAGGCGAGCAAACTGAAGATGACCACCGACCTGCCGCGCTCGCCCGGGGTGTACATGTTCCGCGGCCAGGCCGAAGAGATCCTGTACGTCGGCAAGGCCACCAACCTGCGTCAGCGAGTCCGGTCGTACTTCGGCAGCGACGATCGCCGAAAGATCGGACCGATGCTGCGCGAGACCCAATCGGTCACGCACCTCGATCTGCCCGATGCCCTGACCGCTGAAGTGATCGAGAGTCGGCTGATCAGCCGGCTGCTCCCCCGGTACAACCGTGCGGGCACTCGCGCCGACAAGTACTGCTACGTCAAACTCGACGTCGACAGTGCCTGGCCCCGACTGTCGATCGTGAAGAACCCGGCCGCCAAGGGCCTGCACCTCGGTCCGCTCCCGTCGCGCACGATGGCGACGCTCGTCGTCGACGCGATCCAGACCGCGGTACCCCTGCGGCGCTGCACGGTCCGGATGGGCCGCGGCTACACACCACCCGACGGCGCAGCGATCTGCAGCGCTGCGCAGCTCGGCGTGGCGTTGTGCCCCTGCTCGGGCACGGCCGATCCGGCGGCCTACTCCATCGCTGTCGATGCCGCGGCGAGCGCACTGGCGGGCGACCCGCGCGTGGTGGTCGATCGACTGCGCGACCGCATGCTCGAGCTCGCATCCGCTCAGCGATTCGAGGAAGCTGCGGCGACGCGCGACCGACTCGGTGCGCTGCTGGGGGCGGTGCGCCGCCACGTGCTCGTCGACGCACTCCGTTCGGCCGGCAATGCCGAGGTCAGCTTCGGCGATTCGACGTGGATCATCGACCGCGGCCGCCTGATCGACGCCACCCGCTCCGGCGAGGCGGGGCGGGCGCTGCCGATCCCGCCGCCCGACACCTCCGACTCTTCGGTGCTCGCCCGCGACCAGATCGACGAGGCCTTGTGTCTGGCTCGGTTCTGCGACAAGCGCGCCGAGCGGCTCACCGTGAGGTGCTCGGGCACGTGGACGTTCCCGATCGGCGACCGCGTCGCCGACCTCTCGACGCTCACCGCACGCGCCGCCTGACCCTGTCGTCGACGGGCACCCGACCGATGAGTTTCCGCGTCACCTGCCGTCGCGGAAACTCATCGCTGGACGGTCTCGGTCGTCAGGACACCAGGTGCGCGCCGCGCGGGGCGATGCGAAGTCGCTTGACGTGGCCGGAACCGGGCAGCGCTGCCATCACCGCTGGAGCTGCGTCGGCGTCGGTCAGGAACGCCACGGTGGGCCCGCTGCCGGACAGCCACCCGCACCACGCACCAGCCGCGACGCCGGAGTCGAGCGCCTCGCCGGCGCCCGGCACCTGCGGGAGCCGGACTCGTTGGTGCAGGCGATCGTCGGTCGCCCCCACCAGCAGCGTGGGGTCGTCCTGTTCGACAGCCATCACGAGCTGCGCGATCCGGCCGAGGTTGTTGACCACATCGACTCGATCGAACTGATCGGGCAGCGCTCGGCGCGACCGGACGGTCGACGTGGTCGTGTCGGGAATCCACGTCACCACCGACGCCGAAGCGAGTCTCGGCCCGATCCGCAGCGGCAGCGCCCGGCCGCCGACCCATGCCACGATCCCGCCGAACACGGAGGCCACTGCGTTGTCGCCGTGCCCCTCCAGCCCCGCAGCGGTCTGCAGAATCGCGTCGCGCCCGGCGGCAACTGCGGCATCGGGGTCGTCGGCTCCGACCGCAACCGCAAGTGCGGCGCCACCCACGTGGGCCGCACCGCTGAAGCCCAGGCCGCGCCCCATCGGAATCGCCGAACGGAGCCAGATCGACGCTCCGTCGGCACCACCGGCTGCAACGAACGCCTTCGCGGCGGGGTGATGGGCGTCGATGCGCTGTGCACCGTCGGGGACGTCACCGACGCCGACGTCGAGGTTCAGTTCCAGCGCCAGACCCAGCACGTCGAACCCGACGCCGAGATTCGCCGAGGACGCCGGCACTCGAACGACCGGCGTCTCAGCCACCCGCATGAGCGTTCGAGACCCTGATCAGCCCATCGAGGTGCCTCTGGGCCCGGCCGTCGTCGATCGCTGCAGCCGCAAGAGCGAGTCCCGCACCGAGGTCATCGGCCAGCCCTGCGACCACCAGGCCGCCTGCGGCGTTCAGCACCACGATGTCGCGGTGCGGACCGGGTTCACCGGCGAGCACCCGGCGAACGACCAGCGCGTTCTCCTCTGGCGTGCCGCCTCGGAGATCAGCAGCGGTGGCCGGAGCCAGCCCGTGCTCGGACGGATCGATGGTGAACTCCGTGACCTCGCCATCGTGCAGGGCGAGCACCCGTGACGGTCCGAGCGTGGTGAGTTCGTCCATCCCCTCGCCATGGACGACCCAGGCGTCGGTCAGGCCCTGACGCTCGAGCGTCTCGATCATCGGAACGGCGAACGCGGGGTCGGCCACGCCGATCAGCTGGCGCTTGACGCGCCCCGGGTTGGCCATGGGGCCGAGCAGGTTGAACGTGGTCGGCACCCCGAGTTCGCGCCGCGGTGGGCCGGTGAAACGGAATGCCGGGTGGAAGATCGGTGCGAAGCAGAATCCGATTCCTGCCTCGCGCACGCATGCTGCGACGCCTTCGGCGTGGAGTTCGATCGCCACGCCGAGCAACTCGAGCACGTCGGCGGCACCGCACTTGGACGACGCCGATCGATTTCCGTGCTTGCAGACCGGCGCACCCGCCCCTGCCATCACGAGCGCAGCCATCGTCGACACGTTGATCGAGTGCGTGCCGTCACCACCGGTTCCGACGATGTCGACGCAACGGGCGCGCTCGTCGTCGGTCAACGACACGTAGGTCGCCTCGTGCAGTGTCGCTGCGAGCAGCCCCGCCAGCTCGTCGACGCTCTCACCCTTGGCTCGCAGCCCGATCAGGAACCCGCCGATCTGCGCGGCGCTCGCGTCGCCACGCAGGATCGTGGTCATCACCGATCCGGCGGTTGCCGCGTCGAGGTCGTGGCCGGCGACCAGCGCCGACATGACGGTCGCCCAGTCGTGGAACGGTTCGTGGCTGGACATGGGCCGCAGCGTAGAGCCCCGGTGCGTTCGGGGCGAAGCGTGTTGTTCAGGCGGTTCGGCGTCGTTGACGGATCATGCGGCGGCGGTCGCGTTCGGTCGCCCCGCCCCAGACGCCGGCCTTCTCGCGTACCGACAGCGCATACTCGAGACACGTCGACTGCACCGAGCATCCGGCACACACCGACTTCGCGTACTCCGCGCTGTCGTCGTCATCGGGATAGAACGCCGCAGCGTCGAGCCCCCGACACGCTCCGAGATCCCACCATTTCAATTCCTGTACCGACACGTTCGGTCTGACTCCCCGTCGATTGCCCCTCAGTTCGGTCGAATCTAGAACCCAGTCGGGCCGAATGCCAGGGAAATTTCCTCGGGGAGGTCAGTGATGCGCGCTCAGCCTCGGAGGTCGCCGAGCAGTTCGGCGTGTGTCGAGTCGGACAACTCGATCGCTTCCAGGTAGTCCGGGTGCTCGATCTCGACGCGAACGGGCCCCGCTGCGAACGACTCGACCTGCTCCGGGCTGAGCTCGAAGCGGATGTAGTGCACGGCGGCGGTGGCCTCTTCACGAGTGAGTTGACCGGCGTGGGCCTCCTCGGTGATCGACGGCACCCGGTCGCCGTTGGGCAGCACCACCACGAACGAGCGCTCGATGCCGACCAACTTGGGCAACCACTCGCGCATCTGGTCGTCGCTGGTGAGTTCGAGGAAGACGGTGGCGGTCAGTTGGCCGGGCTCGGGAATCATCGGGTTGTAGGTGTCGAGTTCGACCTGGATCTCTGCGTCGGTCGTCAACTTCTCGACGCGGGCCATCTCCTGGATCTGCAGGAGCATGGTGTCGCGGTTCTCGAACATCATCGTGATGATCGTGCCGAACGAGAGTCGGCGCCGCCGCTTGGTCTCCATCACCTTCGCTCGGAACTCGTCGCGTCCACGTTCGTAGGCGCGGACGTCGGCGATGTCGGCGATGGTCAGTTTGCGGCTGGCGGTCTGGGGGGACATGACAACTCCTCGTGGGTCGATGCGGTGACGCCGGTGCCAGGCACCGGCGCAACCGGTTCAGGGTTCTTCGGCGATGCCGTAGGCACGGGCCATCACCTGCAACGGATGCTGCGGTGTGCGGCCGGTCTGCTCGATGATGGCGGTGTTGGCCAGGTGACAATCACCGGCGACCACATCGCCACCGGCCTTGTCGATCTGTGCGCCGAGCTTCTCGGCGATCGGCACCGAGATGTCTTCGTTCCCGGCTCGGAAACCCCACATGCCGTCGATGCCGGAACACTGCTGCACGAGCTTGACCTTCGCGCCGGTGAGCTTCATCAGGTCGCGGCTCTTGAAGCCGATGTTCTGGGCACGCAGGTGGCAGGGGGTGTGGTACGTGATCGACTCGACGGTCTCACCGGCGAACTCGGTGTCGAGCACGGTGTCGTCGGCCTTGTGCACCTTCATCAGGTACTCAGCGGCGTCATAGGTGTGCTCGGCCACCAGTTCGGCGTCCGGCCCACCGACGTAGTCGACGTAGTCCTTCTTGATGATGTAGCTGCACGTGGGCTGCGGCACGACGATGTCGGTCCCCGAACGCACTTCGGCGGCAAGGGTCTTGATGTTCTTCTCCGCAACCTTGGTGAACTCCTCGACGTCGCCCGAGTGCAACCACGGCGCACCACAGCAACCGGCATCGGTGTTGTTGCACTCGATCCCGTTGCGTTCGTAGACCTTCACGAGGTCCTTGCCGATGTCGGTCTCCTGGTACTCGACGAGACAGGTCGGGAACACGGTGACCTTGCCCTGGCGTTTGGTGAGGCTGATCTTCGGGCGCTTCTTGAACCAGGTGGAGAATCGCTGCTTGGCGTAGGGCGGCAGCAGACGCACCGGGGACACGCCGGTCACCTTGGCGACCGCTTTGCGGATCCCGGATCCGGGTTCGGCGTTGACGATCTTGTTGGCGACGGGCCCGGTCGTGGTGGCGAGCGTGCCGAGCAGGTCGGTGCGGCCCATCATCTGGGTGGTGGCCTTGTCACGGGCGGACTTGAGGCCGTTGGCGTACTGCATGGCGTCGGCGCGCAGCATCAGCCTCGGGAAGTCGAGGTTCCACTCGTGCAGCTCGGGGATGTACGGGCAGTTGATGTAGCAGAGCTTGCACTGGAAGCACTCGTCGACGACCTGGTCCTGTTCGGCGGGCGTGAGCCGGCCGGCGTCTTGATCGTCGTGCTTGTCGATCATCTCGAACAGCGTCGGAAACGACGTGCAGAACTTGAAACAGAGCCGGCAGCCATGGCACAGGTCGTAGACCCGTGTCAGCTCCTCCCGAACGTCTGCCTCGTCGAAATAGACGGGATCCTTCGGGTCATACGTCGTCGTCATACAAACAGTCTTCCCGCGACAGGCGCACACCGACAAGCGTGTGCGATTCGGCTGGTCTGATGCGCTCGCGTGGAGGGGCCGCGACGCGACCCCTCCACCATCGAGCGGAGCGAAGCGAGTGAGATCCACACGCTTCGCGATTCGACACGTCAGCTCAGGGCTTCGAGACCCTGGGTGAAGCGGCCGGCGTGGCTCTTCTCGGCGCGGGCGAGGGTTTCGAACCAGTCGGCGATCTCGTCGAAGCCTTCGTCACGTGCGGTCTTCGCGAAGCCGGGGTACATCTGGGTGTACTCGTAGGTCTCGCCGGCAATCGATGCCTTGAAGTTCTCCTCGGTGTCGCCGATGGGCTCGCCGGAAGCGGGGTCGCCGACTTCGGCGAGGTACTCGAGGTGACCGTGTGCGTGGCCGGTCTCGCCTTCGGCGACGGAGCGGAACAGCGCCGCCGAGTCGGGGTAGCCCTCGATGTCGGCCTTCTGGGCGAACCAGAGGTAGCGGCGGTTGGCCTGGCTCTCGCCGGCGAACGCCTCCTTCAGGTTCTCGTGGGTCTTGGTGCCGTTGAGGTCAGCCATGTGGGTGCTCCTTGTTGGGGTTGTTGGATGTGTTGGTTGAGAGGTCGACACCGGAACAGGTGGTGCAGGTGCCGTGGAAGACGATCGAGGCCGACCGCACGGTGAAGTGATCGCCGGCGTCGGCGACGAGGTGCTCCGAACCGTCGACATACAGGTCGATGATCGATCCGCACCGCTCGCAGATGCCGTGGTGGTGCTCGTCGACATTCGGGTCGAAGCGGGTGGCACCGGAGCCGAGGGTGACCGACTGCAGTTCGCCCATCTCGACGAGGTCGGTGAGCGTGGTGTAGACGGTGCGCAAGGAGATGCCGGGCATCTGCTCACTGGCTCGGGCGTACAGCCCGTCGGCTGTGGGATGACTGGCGTTGTCCTCGAGCAAGGTGAACAGGAGCTGGCGCTGCGGCGTGACTTTGAGCCCCCTGGCCCGGAAGGCCTCGGCGAGCTCGGTGGGCGACTTCACGGGCGACATGTTATCTGCACATCATGCAGATCAGCACGCCATGCAGATTGGGACCTTCTCCCCTGGTCGTCCCGGTTCTCACCTCGCTCCCGGGTCCGACACCGTCGTTCGCGTTGCATTCCGGGCGACCCGCCCCACCCGAAGTGTCACCCAAACCCGGTATCTCGTAGTCTCCGGTGCGATGTCGGGACCGAAGCGGCCATTCGAACGTGGCGAGATGCTCGACGCATTGCGCGCCACCACGCCCGACGACCCGTTCGACGTCGTGGTGATCGGCGGGGGCATCACCGGCGTCGGCGTCGCACTCGATGCCGCCGCACGGGGCCTGCGGACCGCCCTCGTCGAGCGCGACGACTTCGCCAGCGGTACGTCGTCCAAGAGCTCGAAGATGGTCCACGGTGGCCTCCGTTACCTCCAGAACGGCGACGTCCGGCTCGTCTACGAGGCGCTGCGTGAGCGACGTCGATTGATGAAGAACGCGCCGCATCTGGTGGAGATCCTGCCGTTCATGATTCCGATCCTCACCAAGGACGGTGTCGTGTCGAAGAAGGTTGCCAAGGCGCTCGGCTCCGCGATGTGGATGTACGACCTCACCGGCGGCTGGCGGATCGGCAAGCTCCACCGACGGGTGTCGGCCGAGCAGGCCGCAGCACACTTCCCCACCACCCATCTCGACAAGCTCAGCGCCGGATACCTCTACTTCGACGCTGCCGCCGACGATGCCCGCCTCGCCCTCACGATTGCCCGCACCGCCGCCGAGCACGGTGCGGTCGTGGCGAATCGCTGTGCCGTGGTCGACATCACGCTCGACGGAGCCGGCCGAGCCAACGGTGTCACCCTGAGCGCCGACGGCGACACCTTCCAGGTCGCTGCACGTTGCGTGGTGAACGCCGCCGGCGTCTGGGCCGACGAGGTCCGCGCACTCGACGAGGCCGAGCACCCGGACTCGATCCGCCCGGCCAAGGGCGTCCACATCACCGTGCCGTGGGACAAGATTCGCGTCGACATCGCCGTGATCATCCCGGTACGGGCGGACAAGCGCAGCCTGTTCCTCGTGCCGTGGGGCCCGCGCGCCGACGGCACGTTCGATCACGTGTACATCGGCACCACCGACACCGACTACGACGGCCCGCTCGACGACCCACAGTGCACCGCCGACGACATCGACTATGTCCTCACGGCGTTGAATCAGGCGCTCGATCCGAGCATCACCGAACGGGTCACAGCAGACGACATCACCGGCGTCTGGGCAGGGCTGCGCCCGCTCGTGAAGACCGCGCCGGACAGCGGCCCGAGTTCGAAGACCGCCGATCTCTCCCGCCAGCACCAGGTCGCCGTGAGCGACACCGGCGTGGTGCGAATCAACGGCGGCAAGCTCACCACCTACCGCGAGATGGCCGAGGACACCGTCGATGTCGTCGCCGAGCAGCTGAACGCACCTCGACGCCAGCGCCGCTCGGCCACCCGCCGGCTCGAGGTGCTCGGAGCGGGCCGCGTCACCACGGCCGAACCGGGCACCGCCGACCATCACCTCGCGCATCGGTACGGCACGTTGGCCGACGAGCTCCGAGCGCTCGTCGCCTTCCGACCGGACCTCGGCGACCCACTCGTGCCCGGCCAGCCGTACCTGCGCGCCGAAGCCGTCTACGCCGTACGGCACGAGATGGCGACCACCCTCGACGACGTCCTCTCCCGGCGGACCCGAGCTCACCTGTTCGACCGACGTGCCAGCCTCGATGCCGCACCTGCGGTCGCCGAGCTCATCGCCGACGAACTCGGATGGTCGCCCGACGAAACCGCCCGGCAACTCGACGCCTACCGGCGCGTGTGCGAGACCGAACAGAACGCAGGAGTCGAACATGCCCACGTCGCCAACACCACCGATTGAACTCCTCGGCAGCGGCACCCGCCTCGCCGGAGCCGGCATCGAGGTGCCCGAGGAGGCCGTCGCTGCACTCTCGTCGATCTGCGAAACGATCGAGGCGAGCCATGCAACCGACGACTCCGTGGACCCCGTTGCCGAGGCGAGCCGTGACTGGTGGCCGCTCGGGCTCCACTGGGCGCTCGCCGGACAGGTGCCACGCATGGCCGACGTCGTGGTGCGACCGACAACGACCGACGAGGTCGTGCGTGTCGTTCAGGTGTGCAACAACGCCCGGCTCCCGCTCACCGTCACCGGCGGCCGCAGCGGCGTCTGCGGAGCGGCCGCCCCGATCTTCGGCGGTGTCGTACTCGACGCCACCGCATTGGCGGGCGTGGTTGCCGTCGACGCCACCTCGGGCATCGTCGAGGTGCTCCCGGGCACGTTCGGACCCGACCTCGAAGACGAACTCAGCGACACCCACGGGTTGTCGGTCGGCCACTTCCCGCAGAGCTTCGACATCGCGACGGTCGGCGGGTGGGTCGCATCCCGCGGCGCCGGGCAGTACTCGACTCGCTACGGCAAGATCGAAGACATCGTCGTCGGCCTCGAAGCCGTCCTCGCCGACGGCACGGTGATCCGCACGGGTGGCGCTCCGGCGGCCGCGGCCGGGCCCGATCTCACGCAACTGCTCGTCGGTTCCGAAGGCACGCTCGCCGTGATCACCAGGGTGTGGCTCAGAACGCACCCGGTGCCCACCCACGAACGGCGAGCGGCGTTCGCGTTCGCCTCCTTCTCAGCCGGTGTCGAGGCGTGTCGGAAGATCCTGCAGGCCGGCGCCACACCCGCCGTGCTGCGCCTCTACGACGCTGCCGAATCGAAGCGGGGCCAGGGCGGCGACGGCACACAGTGCATGCTGCTGGTCCTCGACGAAGGCCACGTCGACCTCGTCGATGCAACGATGGCGATCGTCGACCACTGCTGTCTCGCGAACGGTGCGGATGCGGCGGACCACGCGCTCGTCGAGGCGTGGATGGGCCATCGCAACGACACCTCTGCACTGCAGAGCCTCACCCGCAAGGGATTTGTCGTCGACACCATGGAGATCGCCGCACCATGGTCGAAGCTCGATGCACTGTTCGATGACGTCCGTGCGGCGATGTTGGACGTGCCGCATGCTCGCGCCGCCACATGCCACTTGTCGCACAGCTACCCCGACGGCGCGTGCCTCTACTTCACGTTCGCGGCCACTCCCCCACCGGACGAGGTCGAGTCCACCTACGTGGCGCTCTGGGACGCAGGCCAGCGAGCGGTACTCGCGGCAGGCGGCAACCTGTCACATCATCACGGCGTCGGGCTCAATCGTGGGCGCTTCATGGCCGAGGCGCTCGGCCCGGCCCACCAGGTGATCATCGCACTCAAGTCCGCGCTCGACCCGAACGGGATCATGAATCCCGGCAAGTTGGGTCTGCCGACGCCGTTCGGCGAGGTTGCGTGGCCATGAGTGCGAGCGCCGCCTCCGGACGCTGGGACGTCGACGCGGTTCGAGCCGGCATCGGCGTGTGCCTGATCCTCGCGATCCCGCTCACACTCGTCGCTGCGTTCGTCGACTCCGACTCATCCGGCCTGAACGCACTCTTCTTCTTCGGCGCGATGTTCGGCTTCGTTCTCGGCGGTGGCTGCGCCGCGTGGGTCCAACGGCGGGGCACACCGATGTCGCACGGGGTGCTCACCACGATCGTCGCCTATCTCGGCGCGCAGAGCGTCTTCATCGTGATCCGGCTGGTTCGCGGCGAGAGCGTGAACTGGTTCGGTGTCTTCTTCACGCTGTCGTTGGTCACGCTCGCTGGACTGTTCGGTGGGATCCTCGGCAGTCAACTGCAGTCGCGCGGGTTCGTTCCGTCGAGCCAGCGCGCCGAGCCCCGGGGGCAGTCATGAGCACGATCCTGGTCATCGACGTCGGCACCACCGGCCTTCGGGCCGCGATCGTCGACGACACGCTCGCCGTGAGGGCGTTGGAGTATCGGCCGTGCCCGCCCGACACTCCAGCACCCGGCCTCGTCGAATTCGACGGTGCCGAACTGGCTGCGTCACTCCTCGATGCTGCCCGCACCGTGATCGCTTCGACGACGGAGCCCGTGGCGGCGGTCGGCATCACGAACCAGCGGGCCAGCACCATGGTGTGGGACCGGGCGACGGGCGAACCGGTCGGGCCGGGCCTCGGGTGGCAGGACCTCCGCACGGTCGGCGAGTGCATCATGGCCAAGATCGAGCACGGGTGGCAGGTCGCACCCAACCAGTCGTCGACGAAGGCCGGCTGGATCCTCGCGAACACGCCCGACCTCGACGGACGCGACCTGTGCGTCGGCACGATCGACAGCTGGATCGCCTGGACGTTGAGCGAGGGCGGGCTCCACGTCAGCGATCAGACCAATGCGTCCGCAACCACGAACGGGCTGCGAGTCGTCGACGGAACCGCCTGGGCGAGCGATCGGTGCGCAGCGTTCGGCGTTCCCGAGTCGATGCTGCCCACCGTGGTCGATTCCGTCGGTGTGATCGGCAACGCCACGGCGCTGCCCGGGTCACCGCCGATCGCTGCCATCCTCGGCGACCAGCAGGCTTCGCTCATCGGGCAGAGCTGCGTGAAGCCGGGTCGAGCCAAGATCACCTTCGGCACCGGCGGCATGCTCGACTTGTGCACCGACAACGCCACACCGGGCGAGGCGAGCCGGCACAGCGCCGGCACCTACCCGTTGCCGCTGTGGTCGATCGACGGATCGATCACCTGGGGTGTCGAGGCGATCATGCTGTCTGCGGGCACCAACGTCGACTGGCTCCGAGACGACCTCGGGCTGATCGCCACGAGCGCCGAGAGCCACGACATCGCGTCGATGTGCGACGACACCGACGGCGTCGTCTACGTGCCGGCGCTGCTCGGGCTCGGCACTCCCAAGTGGGACTACGGTGCCCGCGGCACGTTGCTCGGGATCACCCGCGGCACCGCACGACCCCATGTCGTTCGAGCCGTGTTGGAGGGCATCGCCCACCGCGGTGCCGACCTGATCGATGCTGCACGAGCCGACAGCGGCGTCGACATCCACACCGTGCGCATCGACGGCGGCATGAGCACCAACCCCACGTTCGCCCAGGTGCTGGCCGACGCGGCGAACTGCCCGATCGAGGTGTCGCCCGTTGCCGAGGCAACCACGATCGGCGCCGCCTTCATGGCCGGGCTCGGCGTCGGGATCTTCTCGGGCCTCGACGACCTCGACGCGCTCTGGAAGCCGGCCCACGTCGTCGAGCCGACCGATCCGTCAGTGCATGCCCAGCGGCGCGAACGCTGGGCCGATGCGCTCGATCGGGCCGGTGGCTGGCACGCCGATCTCTCCGCGCTCGAGTTCTGAGCGATCACCTGATGAGCACTGCTCGGACCCTAGAATTGCTCCGACGCCCTCCCAGCGGGAAGGCTGTCGTACGCATGACCCCGAAAGGACACTCCCCCGTGGATCTCGATTCCGCTGCACCGACCACTTCCCGGCGCGGCCTCATCAGTGCGTTGGGCGCTGCCGGCCTCGCCAGCGCAGCAGCCCTCAGCATCGCTCGTCCCGCATCTGCTGCACCGTTCGCCCCGACCGAGGACGACAAGGTGTTTCTCCGTCAGGCCATGGAGCTCGAGCTCACGGCGCAGGCGTTGTACCAGGTGGCGATCGACTCGGGCCTGTCCGACGTGGCACTCGAATTGGCCGTTGTCTTTGCCGAGAATCACGTCACCTACGCCGACAAGATCGCCGGTGGCGCAGGCTTCTCGGCCAACACCCGCAACGAAGAGGTCTTCGAGCTCCTCGAGCCGTCGTTCGCGACCAGCAACGCCGAGCAGTTCGCTGCAGTTGCCCGCGATCTCGAGAACACTGCGGCTGCCACCCACACCGAACTGCTGCCCGGGTACGTCTCGGTCGACGCCCGAACGCTCACGGCATCGATCCTCGTGGTCGAGGCCCGCATGGCCACCGTCCTCACCGAATTCGGCGGCCTCGACTCGAACCTCGACGAGGTGTTCGAACCTGACGCCCAACCCCTCGACCTCACCGCCGGAGCCGAGTCATGATCGACCACACCAACACCAAGACGGGCTATCGCCGTCGCGATGCACTGAAGCTCGGCGGGCTCACCGTGTCGGCGGCCGCGTTCCTCGCTGCATGTGGTACTGGACGCACTGGCGACGAGTCACCCGGTCGTGTCGGGTTCGCGCCCCCGATCGAGGAGTTGGAGGACTACCCGATCGACGATGCCGTCTTGTTGCGTACTGCGTCGTCGCTGGAACTCACCGCGATCGCGGTGTACGAGGCCGTCCTCGCGACCGGGTTGCTCGACGCCGACCTGACCGCGCTCGTCGAGCGGCTGATCGAGGATCATCAGATGGTCGCCGACCAGATGGGCGAACTCACCGAAGCCGTCGGTGGCGTCGCCTGGGAGTGCACCAACCCCTGGTACATGAGCCGCACGGTCGAGCCGCTGCTCGAAGCGGTCCTCGCCAGCGACAACCCGTTGCGCGACATCATCAACACCGCTGTCGTGCTCGAGAACATCGCTGCTGGGACGCATCAGAGTCTCTCGATCCAACTCGAGGACCCTGAGGCCGTGGCCGCCACGATCGCCGCAGCCACCCTCGAGTCGCGCCATTCGGCCTACATCGTTGCGGTTGCTCGCGGGCCCGAGGGCTATGTGAGCCCGCTGATCGACGGCGACGGAGACAGCCCGACCGACGTCGACGGCGTGCCCCAGAAGTTCTCGATCACCACCCGGTTCGGTTCGACCGGCCAGGTCGAGTTGGTGGCTGGCGCCCCCGACGAGAACGGTGTGCGTCAGACGTTCATCGTCCAGACGCCGTCGCTCAACTCGTGGATCTACAACGAACTCGAACCCACCTGCTGATGTCACGATTGGTGTCCGACACCAATCGATACACTGCGCCTCGCAATGGTGAGATGGCCGGGTGACCGCGGCGGTGCGTGCTGCACCGTCGAGGAAAGTCGGGACTCCACAGGGCAGGGTGCTGGCGAGAGCCAGGTCGGGGCGACCTGACGGACAAGTGCAACAGAGAGCAGACCGCCGATGGACCAGCATGCTGGTCACAGGTGAGGGTGAAACGGTGCGGTAAGAGCGCACCAGCGGCGGCGGTGACGTCGTCGGCTCGGTAAACCCCACCCGGAGCAAGGCCGAGCAGAGGACACGAACGGCCCGTTCGTTCAGACCGTCTCCGGATGGCCTGGACATCCTCGGGTAGGCCGCACAGATGGATGGTCACCGGGCGCTTCGGCGCCTACAGGATCCCGCTTACAGGCCACCTCACCATTGCCACGACCCCTGAGCAGAGAACGCCGGGCCAAGGGTCGCTGGAGACGCCCCTCAGTCACAACCGCACCCGATTCGACCACTCTCAGCTCGGGGCGCAGCATCCACGACGACGCGGCCGACGGGAGCCTCGCGGTCGTCGCGAAGCCAATGCGCAAGAGGCGCGGCTGACGGTTTCGTTGCAGCTCAAATGCGGCGCTCGGGGTTGGCGACTCCGAGTTCCTCATTGATCAGCGCCTGTACTACCAGCACGGCAATCCGAATCGTTCGTTCTGCGACCAGCGACTCACGCGATCGTGTTGTCAGACAGCCGGCTGGTCCTCGTTGAACACCCCTTTGCGAGGGATATCGGAATGGTGAGCGATGACGACTTCGCCGTGATGGTCGAGAAGCGCGGCAGAACGCATCACCGCGTGAGCCAGCAGAGCAGGTCTCTGAATCGTGAGGATTCACGCTGGATGCGCAGGAACCTACGATCGGACCATGACCGCGAAGCCGACGGTGCCGGGCAACTGGGTGTACTCCACCCACATCTACGCCTTCCGCTACGGAACCTTCGCCGACGGCGTGCCCCGGCACGACGACTTCGGCATCACCGTGGCCAACGCGGCGCTGGCCAATGCGACCGCATGGAATGTTCCGCTGTACATCGGCGAGTTCACGAACTTCAACCTCGGCATCGACGCGCGCCAGCTCACCGACGCCGACATGGCCCAGACCAAGGCCTTCCTCACCTGGGCCAAGCAGAACGGAGTCAGTTGGTCGTTCTGGGCATATATGAACCCGTGGCGACCCATGACCGTCGTCGACTACGCCACGAACGAGGCCATCCCTGTCGTGAAGAACGCCCTGGAGACCGGGCTCACCGTCGGTGACCCGACCGGGATCAGGACGGTCGAGTCGTTCAGTCGCTCGCGACCACTGGTATTGGTCGTGATAGTTGATGGGTCCGGTTCAACAGATCCTGATGGCACGGTCACCACGGGACTGGGACTTCGGCGACACGTCCACCGCCACCGGATCCACCGCGACACACACCTACACAACTGCTGGCACCTACACCGTCACCCTGACCGTCACCGACAACGACGGCGCCACCAACTCGACCACCCAAAACGTCACCGTCACCAACGGTGGCACCCCCGTCTTCGTTGCTGCGGACGCGTTCGAACGGACCGTGGCAACCGGGTTCGGTGCCGCTGATGTGGGGGGACCATGGACCGTGACGGGCAGCACTGCGAACTACTCGGTCACTGGTGGCACCGGCCGCATCGACACAGCCGCGGGATCCGGACGCCGCGCCTACCTCGGTGACATCGCCGAAGTCGACAACGTCACCAACGTCGATCTTTCACTCGACCGGACAGCCACCGGCAGCGGCGCATACATCTCGCTTATGAACCGGCGTATAAACGACAGCAACGACTAACAGAATTAATAACGTCAGCATCACACCCGGCCGAATCGCGATGAATCTGATCGCCGTCGAGTCCACCGCCGTCACATTCAACAACACCCCCGTCGCCCGACGGCACCACCGTCTCGACACCGGTTGTCGTCGAGATCGAACCGGTCACTCGCAACTTCTGCGACACCCACGACGCGAACGGACCTGCCAAACCCACGTTCGTCGGATCACGAGAGTCCAATACCCGCACTGGGTCGGTCAGCACCGTCGTCGAGTCCACCCCACCAGCCGCGTTCACCGCGACCAGGCCTCCGGCACCAAGGTCACCGCCAATGCAGCACCGATCGCCGCCCACCTCGACGCCACAACCCGCACGACCGTCACGGGAGCCCATCGGTGCTCTTCCACGCTGATCGGCACGACGAAGACGCTCCAGGCGCCATTCGACAAGGGCAAAGGCAAGAATCTCGAAGCAGTGCCGGACGGCCATCCGTCGGGACGATGGGATCGGGGCGGTCATCTGATCGCGACGTCTACACTACTCGGCCGACAGTGACACGATCCCGACGACGTCGGAGTCGCCCACGACGGCCAGGACGGGCGTGAATCTGCATGCACACTTCCGTGAACCGTTGTGAATCCCGAGAACCAGTGAGACGTGAAACTTCAGCGCGGAGGATCTCAGCCCATCACCCAGATAGCGCCCTGAACGTCGCCCGCGACAGCTGCCACCTCGCACCCCGCCCACTCCCGGTCGGTCTGCTCAGTCGTCGCCGAGCGCGCCCCACGATCCGGTGATGGTGGGTGAGACCGCTGTGGCGACGATCAGGTCGCCGGCCCGGATCGTCACCTTCGCCACCAGGTGATCGACGAACTCGGCGATCGGATCGAAGGCGCCGGCCTCGTTGATGCGCCACCAGTCCTGCTCGACGTCCAGTTCGGCGCGGTGGACGTCGGTGGTCAGCTCCCTCCAGGTCGCCCCGGGCTGTGCCGTCACCTCGCCGCGAAGATGCACTTCGAGGTTCGACGGGAAGACCGGTGCGTCGTGCTCGTCGCGAGCGGTCACCGTGACGTCTTCACTCAGGGTTGCACCGAGATCCGGATCGAACGGTGGCACCTGGATCGAGTACGTCACGACGAGCCGACGCTCGCCCGGGTGGCCGTCGAGGGCTTCGACGCGCAATTGAGGATCAACGATCATCACCATGACTTCATCGTGGTCGGTGGCCTGTGGAACCTCCAGAGACGATGGACCCAATCGCACCAGACGAATACGGGCGGAGCACGCGTGCTCGGGCCATTGGTCCGTTGCGACGCGTCGTGGACGGATGGAAACTGGTCGGGTACGAAAGGGGTGCCAATGCGACCGTCGCAACAGATCAGGAACGTGGTGCTCGTCGGCCACAACGGCAGCGGCAAGACGAGCCTTGCCGAAGCGTTGCTCCTCCGCGCGGGGGTGATCGCGCGAGCCGGCACCATCGAGAAGGGGTCGACGGTGCTCGACCGTGACCCCGAAGAGCAGACCCGGCAGCAGTCGATCTCGCTCGACGTGGCGTCGTTCGACTGGAAGGACCACCGCATCAACCTGATCGACACGCCTGGTTACGCCGACTTCCGCGGCGAGGCGCTGCTCGGCATGGCCGCCGCCGACCTCGCCGTCTTCGTCATCGACGGCGTCGCCGGCGTGCAGTCGCAGGACGAGCTGCTGTGGCGTCACGCCACCGAACTCGGGTTGCCGCGGATGATCTTCGTCAACAAGCTCGACCGCGAGCGATCGTCGTTCGACCGCACGCTCGCCCAGGTGCGCGAGGTGTTCGGATCGCACGCCGACCCCACCGAACTGCCGATCGGCGAGGAGTCGGGCTTCCACGGTGTCACCGACGTGCTCACCCATCATGCCTTCGTCTACGACTCAGGCCACGCGGAGCCCGTCGACGTGCCCGCCGACCTCGCCGACGCCGAACGGACCGAGCACGAGCACCTCGTCGAAGACGTCATCGAACTCGACGACGACCTGCTCGAGCAGTACCTGTCCGGCACCGAGCCGTCGCCGGAGCAGCTCGAACACCTCCTCCACGACGCCGTCGACCGAGCGCTTGCGTTCCCGGTGCTCTGCGGCTCGGCCACCGCCCCGATCGGCGCCGACCAGCTCGCCGACTTCATCTGCCGGGTCGGTCCGGCCCCCGGCGATCGCGGGCCCACGGTCGTCGAGGCCGCCGCCGACAGCGTCGACGTCGACGTCGAGCCAGATGGCGAGCCACTGGCCGTCGTGTTCAAAACGACGATCGACGAATTCCTCGGCCAGATCTCGATGCTGAAGGTGCTGTCCGGGACGGTTCGAGTCGACGACGTCCTCGTCAACACCCGCTCGGGCGCCCGGGAGCGGTTGCACCATCTCGTCTCGCTCGTGGGCGGATCCCAGACCCATGTCGACACGGTCGTCGCTGGCGACATCGTGGCCGTCACCAAGCTCGCCAACACCCGCACCGGCGACACGCTCGCGCCCGAGGGCACTCCCGTGACCGTGCCGCTTCCGAGGCTGCCTCGTTCCGTGTACGGCGTGGCAATCGCCGCGGCCAAACAATCCGACGAGGACCGGTTGGCAACCACGCTGCATCGCCTGGTGATCGAGGACCCGACGCTCGCCGTGCACCACGACGACACGACCGGCCAGACCGTCTTGCGCGGCGGCGGCGAGACCCACGTCCGCGTCGCACTGTCCAGGATCGAACGCGCCGGGGTGAACCTCGACGTCGATGACGTACGCGTCGCCTACCGGTCCCGGCTCGCCGCCGCGGCCGAAGTGGAGGGCAAGTACAAGAAGCAGAGCGGCGGTCACGGCCAGTTCGGTGTGGCCACCGTGCGTCTCGAGCCACTACCACTCGGGTCCGGATTCGAGTTCGACAGCGAGGTGACCGGCGGCGCGATCCCGAAGAACCTGATCCCCGCCGTCGGAACCGGTATCGCCGAGGAGATGACCCGTGGCGGGCCCGACGGTTTCCCGATCGTCGACCTGCGCGCCGTGTGCACCGGCGGCAAGTACCACGCTGTGGATTCGTCGGAAATGAGCTTCAAGATGGCCGGCTCGCGGGCGCTACGCGAGGCGATCGAGCGCGTGGGCGTCGAGCTGCTCGAACCGGTGAGCGTGATCGACGTCCACGTACCCGCTGTCCACCACGGTGACGTGCTCGGTGACCTCAACTCGCGGCGGGCTCAGGTACTCGGCACCGACACCGACGAGGCCGGCGTCACGACCGTGCAGGCACTGGTACCGACCGCCGAGATCCTGCGGTACGCGATCGACCTGCGATCGCTCAGCGGTGGCAGCGGTTCATTCGAGGTCGACCATCACGGCTACCAGCCACTCCCGGCGAACCTCGCCGATCGAGTGCGGGCCAGCGCCCAAGCGACACACCGGTAGACCAACGGCGCCGAGGGTTCGCTCCTGATGGGAAGTCCGGCGACCTCGAGATCAGATCGACTCGACGAGGGGCGGTGTCGGTTCGCCGAGCTTGCTCGCATATGTGGAGTGATAGTGGTGCAGTGCCGGTTCGTTGCGGCCGAACACGATGTGATCCAGCACGCCGGCGTTGGCCGACATCTGCTGTGACTCGCCCATCACGTAGTCCTCGTCGCGGATGATCAGCGCGAAGTCCTGCGCGATGTTGGCGATCATCTCGTTGATCTCCGCTGCCTCGTCACCGGTCGAGTTGGCGAGCTCACCCTTCATGTAGAAGTCGATCTTGCTCACGTGGCGGCCGGGATCGCCGGCCGTCGGATACGCCCGAACGAGGAACGCGCCGGCCCGGAAGGGCATGAGGATCACGTTCGGGAAGATCCAGTAGACCGGCAGTCCTGCGACGGTGATGTCCCACTGGTCCTCGGGAAGGGTCCGCATGTGGTCGATGTCGCGGCGACACAGCACCATCCGGTGCAGGTGAGCTTCCTCGTCGTAGCACTGCACGTTGCCGTGGAAGCTGTTGAACAAGGTCTCCTTGTGCAGCGACGAGAAGTGGTACGTCTCACCGAAGGTGTCCATCGCCAGCTTCCAGTTGCAGGCGGTGTCGTAGCTGTCGTGATTGATCGGCACCATCGTGTCGAAGTTCCAGGTGGGGAACTCGTCGTCGAACCACTCCCCCAGCAGCCCGTCGAGATCCATGTCGCCGTCAGGATCGGGGTGCACGAACAGCAGCCCGTGACGCTCCTCGGCCGGGAGCGGTCGCAGACCGAGACACTCGGCAGCGACGTCGCCGAAATGGTCCGGCTTCGGTAGGCCGACCAGGTCACCCGAGGTGTCGTAGCTCCACGCGTGGAACGGACAGGTGAACCGGCGCTTGGTGCCACGCGACTCGGTCTCGACGATCGCGCCGCGGTGGCGACACGAGTTGACGAACGCACGGAACGTGCCGTCACCGTCGCGCGTGGCGAGGATCGGGAGCCCCAGGTCGTCCATCGTGAGAAACGAGCCCGACTCGGGCAGGTCGCCCGTCATGCCGATGCACTGCGGGGTCGCCAGGAAGAACTCGACGCGTTCACGCTCGGCACGGACAGCGTCGGTGTACACGGTGGGATCGAGCCGGCGCAGCCCACCGGCATCGACGTTGGTGCCCGAATCGAGACGGGCACACAGCTCTTTGATCAGGCGGACCTGTTCGTCACGGCGCATCGGAACAGTGTTCCCGCGAGCGCGCTGGACAGTCAACTCCCTCCCGATCGAGTCGTTGGGTGTGCTCGTCTCACCCCTTGGCGCGCTCGCCGTTCACGGCCTTCGCCACGATCGTGTCGATCCTGCGCTGTCGGGTGTCCTGCTTGACTGCGCTGATCACCCACCACAGCATCGCCCTACGGGCACTCGGGGGAACGCGGCCCATGCGGTACGAGCAACCGGGTCGGAATCGAGGGCGGAGGAGAGATCGTCGGGTTCCACGAGATCCTCCACGGGGTCGAGGATCGTCCACCAACCGTTGCTTCGCGCAACCTCCACCGCGCGACGTCCGGCGTGGGTCATCAGCCCAGCTGCTTCCATGTCCGCCGCGCGTTGTCGGTTCAGCCGGGTCCATGTGCTCTTCGATTTGCGGGGCGTCAGGAGCTGCAATCCTCGATCGTCGTCGAGGCGACTCGCCGTCGAGTCGATCCAGCCGAAGCAGATCGCCTCCTCGACCACGGCGGGATAGGGGCACGCAGGTCTGCCGGTCACGGTCCTCCACGAGCACAGCCAAACGCCGGGCGCAGTGTCGTGATGCGCCTCGAGCCAGGCGCGCCACTGGGCACGGGACTCGGCGTGGTAGATCGGGTAGCCGAACTTCCACGTCGCCGGGTGAGCGGACGACGAAGGCGGTACCGAACTCATCGCCCCCGAGAATACGGCGTGCTCAGATCGCCGAACTGATCATGGGACACGGCCCATCGATGCGCTGACGTCACAGCGGACCGACCACAAGCAGCGTTCCGGCGCTGTCGGCCGATCAGGCAAGATGGGGCCATGCAAGCGCCTGTCCTCGTCGCCGCCCATCATTCCTCGACCGCTGACCAGGTGGTCGTACGGGCGGCGCGCCTCGCCGTTGCAGTCGGCGCGGAGTTGCATGTGGTCGGCGTCGTTCAGGATCTCGTGATCGGAGCGGCGGTCGGTCCCGCCGGTGCCGAGGCAGTGACCCGGCAGTCCAACGAGCAACGCAAGACGTGCGAAGAGGCGCTGGCACATGCAGCGGCGCTGAGCCGCGACCTCGGAGCCGTCGTCACCGAACATCTGGTCCAGGGCGAGCCAGCGGCCCAGATCGCACACGTCGCAGACACCATCGGCGCCGACCTGATCGTCCTCGGCAGCCGGGGCCTCGACCCGGCCGGCCGCTACGTGCTCGGCAGCGTGCCCGAGAAGGTCTTGTTCGACTCTCACGGTCACGATGTCCTCGTCGTTCGAACGACGCCATGACCCGCGCTACGCCCGCAACGCGACTGGACCCGATCACCGACAACCCCTACTGCTCATCGGGATGCGCGAGTTGTTCTCGCCGACCATCTCCCTCCCCGGCGTCGACATGGAGATCTGCGAGGTCGATCGCGACACGGGGACGGCATCACTTCGATTCGAGGTCTCCGATGCACGGGCCAACCAGTTCGGTTCGATTCAAGACGGCGTGGTTGCGACCCTGCTCGACGCCTGCATCGGAATCGCTGGCGCGGCGCGCTCGGGCGGAGTGCTCGCGATGCCGCTCGCCGAGATGAACGTCAGCTTCATCCGCGCTGCACCGCCCGGGACCATCATGGGATACCGACGCCGTTTCCGGAGGATGTCACTGGCTGACATCGACCCTCTGACGATGCGGTGATCGACAGCGGCCGATCCAGAAGGTACGGTCGGCAGTCGACAACCGATGGGGGTTCGACATGTCACACACCGCAGTGGTGGAGTTTCCGTGCAATGAAGGCAAGGGGGCCGGACTGCTGGAGACGCTGAAGGGCGCCCTCGTCGACACCCGAGCCTTCGCCGGCAACGAGGGGATCGAGACGTACAGCGACCAGGACAATCCAGACCTGGTCGTCCTCTGGGAGAAGTGGGCGACCCGCGCCGACTACGAGGCCTACCTTGCCTGGCGCATGGAGACGGGGCTCATGGACGTGCTCGCGCCGTTCATGGACACGGCGAGCCTCCGAATCGTGCACCTGCAGTCCCACGAAGACGTCTGACGCTCGCGCACCCCGCTCGGATGGGGTGACGTCGCGTTCGGTTGCGCAAGTACACCGCGCCACCGGTCGGTGATTGTCAGATCCAGGAAACTCCACGCATGTCAATTGATTCGGCTCCGGCGAGGGCCGACTCGATTCAAGACTCCGTCACGGTGAACGAGATCCGTGCGCAGCGTCGGTCAGTCGCTGGTCGGGTCCGCCGGGCCCCAGATGGTCGAGGTCGTGGTTCGCGGTTCCTTGCGTTCGTGGGCTTCGAAGAACCTGTCGGACTCCTCGTTGCCGTACAGCGACCACAACACGAAGACACCGACGAACAGCGAGAAGACGGCGCGGAAGACATACCCACCGACGTGATGGGCAACCAGCACGTAGATCGCGAATGCCATCGTCAGGAACTGGACGACGGCAACGAACAGCCGGATGCCGTCACTCCCGCGCATCAGACCACTGGCGACGACGAAGAGCAGGACGGCCGTGATCGTCTCGCCGAGGATGGTTCCGTTGAACACGCCACCGGACATCGGTGACCCTTCGCGCTCGAGGAAGTCGAGGACCTCACTGCGCCAGACGAGCAGCGAGACCGCAGAGATCGCAGCGAGAAACGCTTGAACGTACAAGATCACTGCGATGAACGAGACGACACCGGGTCGACGCACAGGCTGTTGAGCAGAAGGAGTCACGAATCCACCTCGATTTCGAAGGTTGCCTGTTCGAACCTAGCTCGCCGACGAAACCGCCGCACGTAACTGGGTTGAGCACTTCTCCCCTGTCGCGGACCTGGCGGAGGTCGCACGCTGCAGGTGTCGGAGTGGTCCACTCCGGAGAGGAGGCACCGATCGTGCGATGTGGTCGCAGTCGTTCTTGGCGCTCCTGATGCCGATGACGGCATGTGGGAGCGATGCCGATTCCGACTCGGATGCCTCGAACGCGCTCACCGCCGAGCAGGAAGCCCTCGTCGAAGAGCTCCAGGAGTTGGCGACCGACGACGAGGAGGTATCGGGCGAAGGACTCGAAGAGGCCGCCGAACGATCGTCTGCGGCCGCTGGCGCCGCAGTCGCCATCGATCTCTCACCCTGTGATCTCGTCACGGCCACAGAGATCGAGACGGTCACCGGTTTCGTCGTTGAACAGGTGAGCGACATGCCGCCCATCGATTGCCGTTTCGACCTCGAGGCGGACAGCGACCTCTACGTCGTCACCGCGGTCGATGACGCCGAAGGCCGTCTCGGAGGTCCTGCGGCGATCTTCCTGAGGCATGAGGACGAGGGCAGCGAGAGCCCCTTCGAGCCGGTCGAGGATGTGGGCGAGCGAGCGCTCTACGCCGGGCGCGGGCTCTCGGTCGATGCCGGTGGTGGCCGCTACTTCTTCATCGGCGTCGGAGGCCAATATCTCGAGTTGGCAGAACCCCGTGACCAGTTGATCGCGTTGGCAGCGTCGGCCCTCACTCGCATCTGAACGCTCGCCCGGAGATGCGCGAGGAGTGAACGGGCCGGGAGAACGGAGCGCTGCGGGCGTCTGGTCGAGCGGCCGTCTGGGCTTTGGTAGTCTCGGTGCACCAATCGGCGCAAGGGGGTTGCCATGGAAACGTCCACTGTTCTGTCGGCGCCGGCGGAGACCCTGCTGGGGTCCGACGCCGTCGCTCACGTCTGGACCGAGAACCGCGACGGTTCACCACAGGTGTCGGTCGTCTGGGTGGTCATCCGGGACGACGAGATCGTCTTCGGGTGCGACCGATCGAGCCAGAAGGCGATCAATCTTCGGCGGAACCCGTCGATCGTGCTGTCGATCGAGGACGACATCCGAAACGAACAGGGATTCCAGCGTCACTTGGTGATCCGCGGAAAAGCCACCATCGAGGATCGCCCGGATCCGGCGCTCATGGACCGACTCGCCAAGAAGTACGCCGGGCTCGACCGTCATCCGCTGGCGATGCGTGACGCCCCGACGTCGGTGGTCGTGCGAGTGGCAATCGATCGCATCAGCGGCGTCGGCCCCTGGGTCGGCTGACGTTACGTTTGGTGTCTGACACCAAACGCAACAGCGACGATGGTGGGCGCTAGGCGGCTTCGGTGGTGACCGCGTAGTTCATCTCGACTCGGCAGTCACCCGAGCCGACCGAGACCTGCCGGTCCAGCCGGACGCCGGGTTCGATCACGACCGTCTCCGGGGCCGAGGTGAAGCGTTCGTCCATGTCCGGGTCGAACCCGGCGACATCGACCTCGGCAACGAGGAGTTCCGCCTCGAATCCCCCGCGCACTCCTTCGCGCAACGTTTGCGAGACGCTCTGCGAGTCGGAGATGATCCGTCGTTCCCCATCGTCGATCTGGTCGGGATCCGACGTCGTCCCGAACGAGATGTCGGCCGGGTCTCCTCCGCTGGCACGCAGCCGCGCCCGGATGACGAAGTCGCCCGCGCCGCCGATCGAGTCGCAGTCGCCGGTGACCCTGATGTTCTGTCCGGTCACGATGAGCCGGAACACGCGCGCAGGCGGTTGTGTCGTGGTGGTCGTCGTCGTGGTCGTCGTCGTGGTCGTGGTCGTGGTCGCGGTGGTGGTCGGAGCGGGGGGCGGTGGCGGCGGAACGGTCGTGGTCGGTGCCGCAGTGGTCGCCGGTGCCGTCGTCGCGGAGATCGGAGAGGTGGCCGTGGAGGTCGGTGCCGGGCTGCTCGTCGATGACGCAGTCGGCGCAACGGTGGTCTCGACGGCGCTGGCCAGGTCGACCGAGGTGGAGGCAGACGTGGCGTTGCCGTCGGCGTCGGTGACGACGATGTCGAGAATCGCAGCAGTCACCGCTGCGTCGTAGGTGTGCTGGGCGGTGAACGTGCCTCGCCGGCCGGTGAACCCCTGCAGCGCCGTGCCATCGCCCCAGTCGATCGTCACCCGCAGGGGCCCGACGTCGTCGATCGAGTACTCGATGAACGATGTTCCCTCCTCGGTCGTCGACAGTGCCCCGATCGAGACCGCCGGCGCATCCTCAGCGCCGGTTGTGTCCGACGACTCCTCGGCTCCTCCGCCGCACGCGCCGAGCAACAACGCAACTCCCAACCACCACCGCAACCGCACCGGCTCTGTCTACTCGCCGAGATCGGTGAGTTCGAACTCGGGCTGACTCCGTCGCCGACGCAACCAGACCCTGCGACCGATCGCCGCAGCGACGACGACCCCGATGACGATGCGCCGGGTCTGCGTCGACATGCCGGCGAGCGCATCGAACAGGCCACCGCCGGCGACGACGAACAGCACCACACCCGGGATGATGCCGATGGCGGTACCGATCAGGAAGTTGCGAGTACTGACCTTCGACACGCCGAGCAGCCAGTCGGCGGGAGCCAGCTGTCCGAACACCAGCCGCAGCAGCACGATCGGCCAGACACCGCCCGTCGCCAGTCGGTCGTTGTAGGGGTGCATCCGTTTCGGGATTCGCAGTTGCACCCAGTCCCTCCCGAACCAGCGAGCGAATGCAAAGGCGATGTAGCTCGCACCCATGTTCCCGATCCACGACAATCCGATCGCCAACGGGTACGGCCACACGATGCCGGCTGGGACCATGTAGATCACGCCAGGTACGCCCAGGGGTTGGGTCAACCACATGACCAGCACGAAGATCAGCGGGCCGACGACCCCGGTGTCGGTCAACAGGTTCTCGACGTTCCCGTCGCCGGTCGCCCAGTCGTAGCCCCCGAGGACGACGCCCGCCGCAGCCACTGCCGCAACGACGGCGAGCATCGCCACCTTCCGATTCATTCCGGCGGACACTACGACGTCGGCGGCGGCAACGGCATCAGCGAACATCGGGCGGAGCGATCACGTCCGATGCGGGCACCTCGCGACACCTCGGACTAGGTTGCGAATCGACATGGGGGTGTCTTCGAGAGGCTGGGGAGCCACGCAACTTCAACGTGCTGCCTGGCAGTTCGTGCCAGCTCTCGGGCTCGTTGCGGTCCAGCTGATCTTCTTCGGGATGCCGGCGGGCGCGTGGGTACGCGGCGTCGTCCTCGGCCTGCTGACCGCGCTGCTCGCGATGGGCATGGCGCTCGTCTACCGGGCCAATCGGGTGATCAACTTCGCGCAGGCAGATCTCGGGTTCGTCCCGACGTCGTTGGCCGTCGGACTCATCGTGTTCTCGGGGCTTCCCTATTTGTTCGGCTTCGGCGTGGGCCTGGTCGCTGCGGTCGCGCTCGGCGCGATCGTCGAGTTGGCGTTCGTCCGGCGGTTCGCCCGCGCCTCGAGGCTGGTGTTGACCGTCGCCACCATCGGCATCGCCCAGCTGCTCGTGGTGCTCGCCCTGCTGGTGCCGCGCATGTGGGACGAGAGCGCCGCCTCGCAGCGCATTCCCCCACCGGTCGACTGGAAGGTCACGATCGGCACCTTCATCCTGTCGGCCAACGACCTGATCGCCCTGATCGTCGCTCCCCTCGCCATGGTCGCAGTGGCCGTGTTCCTCGGCACGACCCGACTCGGCACCGCGATCCGCGGTTCGGCCGAGCGCAGCGAACGAGCCTTGATGCTCGGTATCCCGGTCGCCTGGCTCTCGACCTTGGTGTGGGCGATCGCCGCCGGACTGTCGTTCCTCGCGCTCTTCCTCCGAGCCGGCATCCTCGGCATTCCCCTCGGAGCCGCGCTCAGTCTGTCGAACCTGGTCCTGGCGCTCGCCGCGCTCGTCATCGGACGGCTGCGCCACCTCCCCACGGTCGCCACGACTGCCGTGGCACTCGGCGTTCTCGAGTACGGCGTCGCCTGGAATGCCAGCAGCCCACTGCTGGTGACGCCGATCGTGGGCGCCGCTGTGCTGATCGCACTGCTGTTGCAGCGGCGCCAGTACGGACGGTCCGATCGGGACGAGGCCGCTGCGTGGCGACTCGCCGACGAGGTGCGTCCGCTCGAGCCGTGGGTCGCCCGGCTGCCGCTGGTGCGACTGCTGCGTTGGGGCACCGCAGCAGCCATCCTGATCGGGCTTGCGCTGATCCCGCTGCTGTTGCGCACCGACCAGATCATCAAGGCAACCGCCATCGTCGTGTTCGCCGTGATCGGACTGTCGCTCGTGGTGCTCTCCGGGTGGGGCGGGCAGATCTCGCTGGGACAGATGGCGTTCGTGGCCGTCGGCGCGGCGGTCAGCGGCAAGTGCACGATCAGCTGGAACCTCGACATGTCGCTGTCACTCCTGCTCGGCGGCGCGGCCGGCGCGCTGGCAGCGCTGGTCGTCGGACTGCCGGCCCTTCGGCTTCGGGGCCTGTATCTGGCGGTGACCACCCTCGTGTTCGCCTTGGCGGTGAATTCGTGGTTGCTCAACCGCCAGTTCTTCGACTGGGTCCCCCAGGAACGCGTCGAACGACTCCCGCTGTTCGGACGGATCGACGTCTCGACGCCGACGCGCTTCTACGTGTACTCGCTCGTCGTGCTCGCGCTCGTGTACCTGGCGCTTCGAGGGGTCCGTCACAGCCGAACCGGTCGGGCCATCGTTGCGCTGCGCGAGAACGAACTGGCAGCGCAGGCCTTCTCGGTCTCGCCGGTGCCCGTGAAGCTCACGGCGTTCATGATCTCCGGATTCGTCGCCGGCATCGCCGGCGGGCTCTTCGTGCATCTGAGCCAGAGCTTCGACCTGACCAGCTACAGCGCCGCCGCCAGTCTCGACGTGTTCACCGCGGCGGTCGTGGGCGGGCTCGGCTCGCTCTTCGGCGGTGTGCTCGGCGCGGTGTTCCTCCGTGGCAGCGAGTGGTTCATCACGTCACCCGAATGGCGGCTGTTGTCGTCTGCGCTCGGGGTGCTGATCGTGTTGCTGATCATCCCCGGCGGACTTGCGAGCCTCGTGATCAAGATCCGCGACTGGTACGTCGACGTCGTCCTGCGTCACCGCGGCACCGAGCCCCCCGACGTGGTTCCCAGTGCCCAGGGCAACGGGAACCACGGGAACCCTCACTCGGCCCCGGATGCCCCGGTTCCTGATGCCCAGGGCAACGGGAACCACGAGTCGGTTCCCGGTGCCCAGGGCAACGGGAACCACGATCAGGCCGACGAGGCGTCGAGCGAACGGAGCACGACATGACGGCCCCGGACCAATCGGCCCACGTCGTCCGACGGTTCGCGTACGGCGTGCGGCACCCGAAGCAGTGGATGACCGACCTGTGCGGCGGCGAGGCGGCGTTCCCGCTGCTCATCCTCTTCGGCCTCAACGCCGTCGACGAACTCGACCGAACGGCGTTCGGCGTCCTGCTGCCGGAGATCCGCGAGTCGTTCGACATCAACATCTCGACGGCCCTGTCGATCGTCGCGCTCTCGTCCGTCGCGGCGCTGGCGCTCCAGGTGCCGATCGCTCAGTACGCCGACAAGTCCAAACGGATCCCGCTCGTGGTTGTCGGCGCGCTTGCGTGGGCGTTCTTCTCGGGGATGACCGGCTTGGCCACCGGGTTGATCCTGTTGACGATCGCCCGATCCGGATCGTCGCTCGGCAAGGCCGTGATCGACCCGACGCACAACTCCCTGATCGCCGACTACTACCCGATCGAATCGCGCGCTCGCGTCTACAGCTTCCACCGAGCCGCCAACGCCGTCGGGGCATTCGTCGGACCGCTCGCTGCCGGCATGCTCGCCTACTACTTCGACTGGCGCGTGCCGTTCCTGGTGTTCGTCATCCCGAGTGTGATCTTCGCCCTGCTCGCACTGCGCATGAAGGAGCCGATCCGGGGTCGCTGGGAGCGTCAGGCCACCGGTGCCAGCCAAGACGTGATCGACACCGAGGAGGAGTCGCCGTCGTTCGCCGAGAGCTGGCGCACTGCTCACAAGGTGCAGTCACTGCAGCGCATCTGGTGGAGCCTGCCGTTCCTCGCCACGTCGCTGATCGGATTCGTCACCCTTGCCTCGTTGCTCTACGACCAGAAGTTCGGGCTCGACGAACGCGCTCGAGGTGTCGCAGCAGCGGTCTCCGAGCCGTTCGCGCTGGTCGGCCTGGTGATCGGCGCTCGAATCGCCACGCGGCGCTACGTCGGCAACGTCAAGGGCCTGATCCGGTTCGTTGCCTCGGTCGCCCTGCTCACCTCGGTGGCGTCGGCAGGGTTCGCCTTCGCTCCGAACGTGTACGTCGCCGTTGCACTCAACTGTGTGATCTCGGCGTCGCTGGCCATCATCGGTCCCGGCGTGTTGGCTGCACTGTCGTTGGCGATTCCTCCACGCGCCCGGGCCACCGGTTTCGCCATCGGGTCGCTGTGGGTGATCCCCGGGCTGTTCGTGCTCCCGGTGATCGGCTGGGTGGCCGACAACTGGACCATCGAGATCGGCATGCTCGTGATGATCCCGATGTTCATCATCGGGAGCCTGCTGCTGCGCAGCGTTGCCGACGTGATCGACGGCGACATCGCCCAGGTGTGGCAATCGGCCGCAGCCCGCTCGGAGGTGCTCTACGACCGCCGCCAGGGCACCACCAACCTGCTGTTGCTCAAGGGCGTCGAGGCCGGCTACGACAACCGCACCGTGCTGCAGGGCATCGACCTCCGCCTCGACGAGGGCGAGGTGGTCGCCCTGCTCGGCACGAACGGCGCCGGCAAGTCGACGCTGCTGAAGTCGATCAGCGGCATCGTCGAAGCCGACCGCGGAGCGATCGTGCTCGATGGCCGGGACATCACCCATGCCCCACCCAACGAGATCGCCGCCCTCGGCATCGTCCAGATGCCGGGCGGGCAGGGAGTGTTCGGCTCGCTGACGGTCAAGGAGAACCTCGAACTCGCCGGGTGGACCAACCGTCGCGACGCCGCAGGAGTCGACGCGGCGACGGCCGAAGTGCTCGAGATGTTCCCGGTGCTCGCCGACCGGCTCGATCATCCAGCGGCCAACATGTCCGGCGGCCAGCAGCAGATGCTGGCGTTGGCGATGAGCTTCGTCATGCGCCCCAAGGTGCTGCTGATCGACGAGCTGTCGCTCGGGCTCGCCCCCGTGGTGGTCGGTCAGCTCCTCCCGATCGTGCGCCGGATGGCCGACGACGGCGTCACCGTGGTGCTGGTCGAGCAGAGCGTCAACGTGGCGCTCACCGTTGCCGAACGGGCGTACTTCATGGAACGCGGCAAGATCATGTTCGACGGCCCGACCGCCGAGTTGCTCGAGCGGCCCGACCTGCTCCGTTCGGTGTTCCTGTCGGCGGCCCACGGCGACAACAGCGACGCCAACGGCGGCGACCAGATCGGAGCACTCGATCGCGCGGTGATCGATCACACCGACGCGCCGGTGTTGTCGGTGCGTGACCTGTCGGTGAGTTTCGGCGGCATCAGAGCGGTGAACGGTGCGACGTTCGACGTGTGGCCCGGCGAGATCGTCGGCGTGATCGGCCCGAACGGTGCCGGCAAGACCACCGTGTTCGACCTGATCTCCGGCTTCACGCCGCTCGACGCCGGCAAGATCACGCTCAACGGGCGCGACATCACCGCGCAGAACTCGGCCGGCCGGGCCTCGATGGGCCTCGGGCGTTCGTTCCAGGATGCACGGCTCTTCCCCGAGCTGACCGTGAGCGAAACCCTCGCGATCGCCCAGGAGCGTTTCATCGGCAGCCGCAGCGTGCTCGCAGCGGCGATGCACCTGCCGATGGTGGTCGACTCCGAACAGCACGTCGCCGTTCGCATCGACGAACTGGTCGAGTTGATGGGTCTGGGCGACTATCGCCACAAGTTCGTACGGGAGCTGTCCACCGGCACCCGACGTGTCGTCGATCTGGCGTGCCTCGTGGCGCACCGGCCGGCGGTGATCCTGTTGGACGAACCCACCTCGGGTATCGCCCAGCGGGAGGTGGAAGCGCTGGCGCCGGTGATCCGACGGCTGCGCGACGAGATGGGTGCGAGCCTGGTCATCGTCGAACACGACATCCCGTTCGTGTCCGAGGTGTCCGACCGGTTGCTCGCACTCGAACAGGGTCAGGTCATCGCGACCGGACCGCCAGCGGACGTTCTGGCCCATCCAGACGTCATCGAGTCATACCTCGGCACTTCCGGTGCCGCGATCACCCGATCAGGGGGAACGGAGTAGATCATGCAACCAGCACAGGCAGAGGGCGGGGGCTCCTCGTCGAACACTCTCAAGAAGTGGGGGCCGATCGGAGCGATCGTGCTCGTCGTGGCACTGGTCGCCGGCATCGTCCTGGCAACCAGCAGCGGCGATGATGACGACGACGACGCCGACGGCGGCGCCGACACGACCACCGCGGTCACCGAGGCGCCGGACACCACCGACGCACCCGACGGAACCGAGGCACCGGACTCCACCGACGCACCTGACTCGACCGAACCGGACTCCACCGAGCCCGGAGGCGGTGGTGATGTCACGTACCCGCTGTCGTTCAGCGATGCCGAGGAACAGGGCATCGAAGTGGCCTGGGACGAGCGGTGTGACACCGAGCTCGGCAACGTCGCAGTTCGCGACTTCTTCGCCCCCGAGTGTTACGCCCCGTTCGAGGGCGACAACGGCGGCGAGACGAGCCGCGGGGTCACCGCCGACACGATCAAGGTCGTGCTCTACCAGGGCCCCGACGACGACCCGATCATCAACTACCTCTCCGATGCCGTCTCGGTGGACGACACCAACGCCGAGAGCGAACAGACCGCCCGCGACATGCTGGAGATGTACGACGCGTTCTACGAGTTCTACGGACGCAGTATCGAACTCGAGACCTACGTGAGCACCGGACTCGCCAACGACGAGGTCACCGCTCGCGCCGATGCGGTGCGTATCGCAGAGGACTTCGAACCGTTCGTCGTGCTCGGTGGCCCCGCGCTCGACCAGCGCGTTCGCCGACGAGCTCACCGCACGCGAGGTGATGTGCATCGGATGCACACCTGGCCAGCCACCGGAGTGGTACGCCGAGCGCGACCCCTACGTGTGGGGCGTCGGCATCGGAGCACGCCAGTCCCGCGAGCATGCTCGGGAGTTCATCGCCAAGCAGCTGATCGGCGGCAACGCCGTGCACGCCGGCGACGAGGCGTTCCAGAGCCAGCCTCGCGCATTCGGACACGTCTTCATCTCGTCGAGCCCGGAATCGCAGACGATCGCCGACGAGTTCGTCGCCGGGCTCACCGAAGACGGCGCAAACGTCGTCGAGAACCTTCCGTACACGCTCGACCCGGGCAGCATCCAGGCACAGGCGTCGCAGATCATCGCCAAGCTCAAGGCCTCCGGGGTCACGACGGTGGTGTTGGCCAGCGACGGCATCGCACCGCGAGACTTCACCAACGAGGCGACCGCACAGGAGTACTTCCCGGAGTGGGTCATCGTGGCGCCGGCACTGTCCGATCTGACTGCGTTCGGACGCACCTACGACCAGGAGCAGTGGGCCAACGTGTTCGGCATCACGCACAACACCGCTGCGCGGGTCACGCCGGAGAACAGCGGCTACTACGCCCTCTACGAATGGTGGAAGGGTGCCGAACCGCCGGCGAAGGACACGATCGGTCTGCTGATGCCGAACTTCGGCTTGCTGACCGCGGTGCTGCAGTCGACCGGGCCGGATCTCACGCCCGCAGACGTTCCGTGACGCGCTGTTCGACGGCGACGGGACGACCACCGCGATCAGCCAACCGTTCCTGCAGTGGGGCGACACGGGCATCTGGCCGTACACCGACTACAGCGGTGTCGACGATGGAACCATCTTCTGGTGGGATCCGTCAGCGGTGGGCCCCGACGAGATCCGCAAGGACGGCACGGGAATGTATGCCTTCGTCGATGGCGGCGCTCGCTACCTGCCCGGTGACTACCCGACCGAGGACAAGCTGTTCAACCCGGACGGTGCCGTGACGATCTACGACGTGGCGCCCCCCGGCGAGGAGCCGCCGGAGTACCCCAGCCCCGCCGGCTGATCATCCCCTCGGAGTGAGCGGTGAGCGCCTCGCGGCGCTCACCGCTCGTCGTCAGACGCTCGGCGCCGTCTCGTTGAACGTCTGCAGGATCGGACGGTCGCCGCGGAATGCGATGCGACACACAGCGGCCTGGTCGAGGTGGCAGTTGAACGAGATGTCGACGCCGACACCGAGCGCCCACGCGACCGCAGACTTCATCGGCGACACGTGGCTGACGACCACGACGTTCTCCCCTGCCGCCCGCCCGGCCAGGTCCTCGCAGGCCGAGCGAACCCGCTGATCGAGCGTGGCGAGCGATTCGCCACCGGTCGGCGTGAAGTGCGGATCGTCACGCCAGCGCTGCCACACCTCCGACGGCACATCGGTGTGCGGAGTGCCTTCGTACTCGCCGTACGACAGCTCGAGCCACCGATCGTCGGTGTCGACCGCCAGCCCGAATGCTGCTGCAGTCTGCTGCGCCCGCTTCAGCGGGCTCGACACCACGGCGTCGACGTCACACCAGCGCTGCACGTACGCGGCGACCGCTGTGGCCTGCAGGCGGCCCATCTCGTCGAGATCCTGGTCGAGGCGCCCCTGCAGCAGTCCTGCGGCGTTGGCCGGGGTTCGTCCGTGACGTACGAGGATCAGCACGGTCGCAGTGTCCCACAGCACCGGTGGCGCAACTCAGCCGAAACGGTCGGGTACCGCATCGAGTCGACCGTCGCGCAGGAACGTCGCGCGTCGGGGACCGTCGGACAGGCCGTTGCGACGCCACAACCACACGCAGATCGCCACGCCGACCGCTTCCATGGGTATCGCCCACCAGCCACGGTCGATCACCGGCAACGGCGAGTCGTCGAACGACACACCGAAGAACGGCCACCAGAACACCTCGGTGTTGTTCCAGGCGCCGTCGTACACCAGGTGCAGGATCATCCCGATCGGCAGCCCGAGCAGCACTTTGCGAATCGGCTTGCGACCCGCGGTGGCGAGCATCAACACCGCCAGTAGACCGACGCTGACGGTGAGGCTGTGCAGCGCCCGGGCGCCGCCGAACAGACCGTCACCGATCGGGAGCACCGAACCGACGATCAGCAGCCGGTTGTCGAAACGTGGATCGCGGAACACGACCCCGACGGTCACGATCGCGGTGCCGATGAACCAGAAGAACACGGGTGACCTCCGTCCGTCAGACGATGAGGAGGCGGCCGCAGTCGGGACAGTCGGTGACGCCGGCGTCTGCCGCCTCGTCCTTGACCGTGTCGATCTCGGCAGCGGACAGTTCGAGGTGGCATCCCTGGCACTGTTTGCCGACCAGCCGGGCGACGGCCACACCGAGCGCTGCGCGCTTGCGGTCGTAGGTGGCCAACAGCGCCTCGGAGAGCTGACCGCGCAGTGTCGAACGCGTCGCAACCAGCGTGGCGAGCTCGTCGTCGATGTCGCCGACCTCGGCGGCCAATGCGTCGTCGGCGTGACGCAGCCGCTTGCGGAACTGATCCTCGTCTCGCAGATGCACGGCGAGCTGATCGTCGATCCGTGCCTGTTCTTCGAGCGACTCGAGTTCGTGCAGGTCGAGCTCGTCGATCTGTGCGCCGAGCGTGTCCATCTCGTGCATCAACGCCTCGGCTTCACGTGGTGCGATCACGGTCTTCATCTGCTGGTCGAGACGTTTGCGGTGCTCGAGCAGCTCGGCACCACGGGTTTCGGCCTGCTCGATCGACGTGCCCAGTTCGTCGATCCTGGCACGCATCGAGGAGCGCTGACGTTCCCAGGCCCGCATGGTGTCGGTGGCCGCCGAGAGGTCGTCGCGCAGCGGAGAGTTCTCCCGTCGATGAGCGAGCTGGTCGGCCTGGGTGTCGACCGCTTGGAGCGCCAGGAGCAGCTCGGCGATCGTGCTCGGTTCGCTGGAGGCTGATTCGGCGGTGTCGGTCATTGCCGACCAGTGTGCCAGCTGTGGGTGGATCAGCAGGGTCCGAGCACTGCGCTCGCGGGCAGCGACGGAAGCGGCGCCAACGGATCGAGGTTGTCCGGTGCGATCGTGGTGCCCACCTGGACCGACTCGATGATCGGGATCGTCGCCGGCGGGACCGTCTCGGGCGGCGGTTCACCTTCGACCAGGGTCGTGGTGGGAGCGTTCGGGTCGACCTCGACCGGGACCTCGATCGAGCCGACGACACGCGCCTCGCACTCGTTGCCCGGCAGGAACAGCCGGGCGTTCGGACGCGTCGGCGCCGCCCGTTCCCAGTCGAGCGGCGGGAAGAACACGTGCGCCGGCTCCATGAAGGCGTTCCAGATCACTGCCGGGAAGTGGCCGCCCTGCACGCCGGCGCCGCTGAACCCCGCGGCTCGGAGCTCCGGGATCGCATCCGATCCCCGGTACCGCATCGGGGTGTAGGCGTTGGGGTCGCCGACCCAGACGGCGGTCGAGAGCTGCTTGGTGCCGCCGACGAACCAGGCGTTGGTGTTGTCCTCCTGCGTACCGGTCTTGCCGAAGGCGGGACGTCGGTCATCGAAGGCCGCACGGCGGCCGGTACCACCGCCGTAGATCGGGCCCTTCATGATCTCGACGGTCTGCAGGGCAGCCTCACGGCCGAGCACCTGCGACCCGGGATCGAGATGGGTGTGGATGCGCTCGCCGTCCGGGCCGTCGATGAACTCGACGTAGTACGGCTCGTGGTGCAATCCCTCGTTGGCGAGCGTCTGCACACCTGCGGCCATGTCGAGCGGCGACATCTCGTTGGCGCCCGTCGCAAAGCTGACGAACGGGTCGATGGGTCGACGCTCGGACGCAGGCTGTTCCTTGTAGAGGTACGGCGACTCGGCCATGCGATAGGTCGTGTCGACGACCCGATTCAGCCCGACGATCTGCGAGAGCCGGACGAAGGCGCAGTTGATCGACTTCGTCGTGTGCGACTGCAGCGTGTTGACGCCGTTGCCGACGGCGTCGACGACGAACGGCGGCTGGTCGGGCACGTCGAAGGTGCACGGATCGGTGCCGTCGAGCACATCGTTCTGCTGGGCACCCGCCTGCACCGCGGCGGAGAGGATGAACAGCTTGATGCTCGAGCCGGTCTGGCGTGGCGACAGCGCCATGTTGACCTCACGCTCGTTGGGCACGAAGCCGCGCCCGCCGACCATCACCCGGATGGCCCCGGAGGTCGAATCGAGCGACACGATCGATGCGTCGAACTTCGAATCGATACCGGGCGAAGGGGTGTCGGGCAGTTCGTTGCGGGCCTGTTCGGCGAGCGCCTGCATGTTGGCGTCGAGGGTGGTGTGGATGCGCAGACCGCCACGGAACAGTTGGTTGTAGCGCTCCTGATAGGTGTCGCCGAGAATGTCGGTCCGGTTCAGGAGGTAGTCGCGCAGGGCCTCGGTGAAGTAGGTGCGCGAGAACGAACGATCGGGCAGGCTCCGCGCCCGAGATGGCAACACGAACTCCTCGGCGAGCTGCTCTCCCTCGGCTTCGGTGAGCTCCTCCTCGTCGACCAGCCGCTCGATCACCTGCAACCAGCGAGCTCGGCTCCGCTCGGGTTCGTTGATCGGGTCGAAACCGGACGGTGAGCGCACCAGCCCGGCGAGAAACGCGGACTCGATGAAGGTGAGGTCGAACGCCGACTTGGCGAAGTAGGTCTCGGCGGCGGCCTCGATGCCGTAGGCGTTGTTGCCGAAGAACACCGTGTTGAGGTAGCGAGCCATGATGTCCTCTTTCGACATCTGCTTCTCGAGCATCCGGGCGTAGTGCATCTGCAGCAGCTTGTAGCGACCGTCGCGTTCGAGACCGGCGAGGAAGTCGTTCTTGGCCACCTGCATCGTGATCGTCGAGGCACCCTGCTGTGGCGCATCGGACGCGAAGTTCGACAGCGTTGCTCGCACCAAGCTGCGAATGTTGATGCCGTCGTGGGTGAAGAACTCCTTGTCCTCGACCACCAGGAACGCATCGATGACCGGCTGGGGGATGTCCTCGTAGGCGATCGGCTGAGAGTTCTCGAGTTCGTAGAACGCGATCTCCTGGCCGTTGACGTCGTAGACGTACGTGCGCTGCGCGAGGGCTTCGAACTCGGGGAGCACGACGGGCAGTTCTTCGTGCGCGTTCGCCGTCGACCACACCCGCGGGGCGATACCGACGACCGTCGCCGTGAGCAGCAGCGCGCCGGCGGCCACCACGAGCAGCAATCTGGGAAGCAAACCGAGCCAACGCACAGTGCCGTCGAGGATACTGCCGGTGGCGGCGCCGCTACCGTCAGGGCGATGCAACGTCGTCCGGAAGTGGTGCTGTGGGGCGCTGGCATGGTCGCCGGCGTGCATGTGGCGGCCTGCCAGGCGCTCGACTGGCGAGTCGCGGCCGTCGCATCGCGGACCGGCACCCGGGCGGCGGCGCTGGCCCGCACCGTCAGGGCCAGGGCGACCACGTTCGACGACCTGGTCGCTCGCCGGCAGGGCGACATCGCGATCGTTGCCACTCCCCCGGCCGATCACGTCGACGCGGCGGCAGCGTTGCTCGACGCCGGCTACCACGTGGTGGTCGAAGCGCCGATGTCGTTCACGCTCGCCGGCGCCGACCAGCTGATCGCCGCCGAGACCGCCGCACAGCGCCCCGTGTTGTACTCCGAGCACCTCGCTGCCGCACCCACCGTCGACGGTCTGCTCGTGCGGGTCGCCGGCATCGGTCCGCTCACCCACCTCTCGGCACGAGCCACACAGGCGCCACCGTCGTGGAGACCCGAAGATGGTGTCGCAGCGCACTGGGGCGGCGGCGCACTGTTCGATCTCGGCGTGCACCCCGTCGGCCTCACGCTGCGAACTGCCCTGGAATCGGGCGCTGGACGTCCCGTCTCGTTGAGTGCGGTCATCGTCGACGCCGGCACACGCCACGAACACGGCACGATCAAACTGCGCTTCGAGTCCGGCCTGGTCGCCACGGTGGTCGCACGGTGGCAACCCGATGCGCTGCCCGATTGGGATCTGCAGGCGTCGAGCGCCAGTGCGGTGCTCCGCGCGGAGCTGTACCCGTCTCCCACACTCGAGCACAACGGTGATCCGGTGGCGATCGGCCCGCCGATTCGGGCAGGCGGGCCATCGCTGGTCGACGACTACGGCTACGCGCCGCAGCTCAAGCGATTCTGGACCAACATCCGCACCGGCCGCCCGGTGCCGGCCACGTCACGGCTCGGACGTCAGGTGCTCGACGTGATCTGTGCCGCTCACTGGTCGGCCGGCCAGGGAGCGATCGACGTTCCACTTCCCTTCACGGGCCCCCGAGATCAGACCCCGGCCCAGCTCTTCGAGATGTGACGTTTGGTGTCAGACACCAGACGTCACAGGTCAGCCGTGAGCGAGGTCGCGCCCCTTCTCGATCACCACGACGCCTTCGTCACTGACGGTGAAGCGTTCTCGATCGGCGTCGAGTTCGAGCCCGACCCGTTCCCAGTCGGGCACGATCACGTTCTTGTCGACGATGCACCGGTGCAGGCGCACGCCGGCACCGATGTGGACGTCGGGGAAGATGATCGAATCGGTGACATGAGCGTCGTGGTCGATGAACGTGCCAGGCCCGACGATCGAACGCTCGACGTGCGAACCCGAGATGATCGAGCCCTGACACAGCAGGCTGCCATCGACGAACGACGGCTCGCCGCCGCGCCCGCGTGACACCTTCGCCGGCGGCAGCCCCCGCCGGGTGGTGTACACCGGCCAGTGCTCGTTGTACAGGTTGAAGACCGGCACCGGAGCGATCAGATCCATGTTCGCGTGGAAGAACGAGTCGATCGTGCCGACATCTCGCCAGTAGCCCTTCTCGCGGTCGTCCTGGCCCGGAATGTCGTTCTTCGAGAAGTCGTACACCCGCGCCACGCCGGCATCGGTGAGCGCCGGGATCACGTGGCTGCCGAGGTCGGTGTACTGGTTCTCGCGCGGGGTCACCACGTCGATCAACGTCTGGGTGTCGAACACGTAGTTGCCCATGCTGGCCAGACACATCTCGTCGTTGCCCGGCATCGTCGGTGGGTCGGCCACCTTCTCGTGGAACGCCAGGATCTTGCCGTCGTCGTCGACCTCGATGACGCCGAAGTCCCTCGCCTCGTGCTTGGGCACCGGGATCGCCGCCACGGTCACACCCGCACCGCTCTCGCGATGCTCGTCGATCATCTGGCGGGGGTCCATCCGGTAGATGTGATCGGCACCGAAGACGGCGACGATGTCGGGCGACTCGTCGGCGATCAGGTTCAGGTTCTGGTAGATCGCATCCGCCGAACCCTGGAACCAGTAGGGGCCCCGACGCATCTGGGCGGGCACCGGGGTGACGTAGTTGTCGAGCATCGCCGAGAAGCGCCAGGTCTGGGAGATGTGACGGTCGAGGCTGTGGCTCTTGTACTGCGTGAGCACCACGATCTTCAGGTAGCCGGCGTTGGCGAAGTTCGACAGTGCGAAGTCGATCAGCCGATACGTCCCGGCAAAGGGCACTGCGGGCTTCGCCCGGTCGTTGGTGAGCGGCGCCAGGCGCTTGCCTTCCCCGCCAGCCAACACGATCACGAGAACTTTCGGTTCGATGGCCATCGCTCGCAACCGTACACAGGAGGCAGCCGACCGCCGTGACGGTCGGTTCCGATTCGTGACCTTGGTCCGCGAATCGCTATCGCCCGTTCGCCTGCAATTCGTCGTAGAGCGCGAGGTACTCACGTGCCGGTGTGCTCCACGACCAGTCGATCGCCATCACCCGCTTCTGGATCGCCGCTCGGCGACGCCGATCGCGCAGGCGACGCTCAGCCCGGAACAGCGCGGCGAGGAGATCCTCGGTTGCAGCACGACGAGCAACGAATCCGGTGCCGGCGCGATGCAGATCGGCGTCGGTCACGGTGTCGACGAGGCCACCGACAGCGGTGACCAGCGGGATCGCCCCGTACCGCATCGCTTGCATCTGGGTGAGCCCACAGGGCTCGAACCGGCTCGGCATCAGGTAGAGGTCGGCACCTGCGAACATCATGTGCGACAGCGCTTCGTCGTAGCCGTCGACGAACGCCAACGACGCTGGATGCTCGGCGGCAAGCTGATGCAATCGCGCAGCAAGGCCTGCGTCCCCCGACCCCAGCACCGCCAACCGCATCGGGATCTGTTCGAGCAGTGGGACCAGCGGGGCGAGCAGGTCGACGCCCTTCTGATGCGTCAGCCGGGTGACCACCGCGGCGAGCAGGACACCGTCGTCGGGGAACCCCACCCGGTCGAGCAGCGCCGCGCGATTCTCGGTTCTGGCCTCGAGTGTCGAGGCGTCGAACGGACGGGCGATCAGCGGGTCGTTCGCGGGATCCCACACATCGGTGTCGATGCCGTTCAAGATTCCGACCAACGCCTCGGCACGGTTGCGCAGCGGCTCGTCGACGCCGAAGCCGCCTTCGGGCGTGACGATCTCGGTCGCGTAGTGAGGTGACACCGCCACGATGCGGTCGGCCAATGCCAGCGCGCCGGTCAGCGGGTTGGTGCCGCCCCACCATTCGTAGTGAGCTGCGCGAGGTCCGATCCGGTCGAGCCACGAGGCATCGGCAACGCCCTGGTAGGCGAGGTTGTGGATCGACACCACGGTGGGCGGCGGCTCGCTCAGCGCAGCCAGCACCGGCCCCGTGTGCCAATCGTTCAGGTGCAAGACGTCGGGCGGATCGTCCGCGACGTACGCAGCGACCGCCCGGGCGAAGCAGAAGAAGCGCTCGCTGTTGTCCGGCCAGCCCTCGCCGGATGCTTCGAGGTAGGGGTGCGGCCGGGCCATACCAGGAACCGAGACCAGGTTGATCTGCCCCACCGACGGGTGATGACCCCGACGAACCGATGCCGCGCCCACCCACTCGGGCACGTCGAGGGAGAACGTGGTCTCGTCGACCAGGGAGACATCGCCGTAGTCGGGCATCACCATCTCGAGATCGACACCCAGACGCCGCAGCTCGGTACCGAGACCCGCCGCAGCAGCGGCCAGCCCGCCCACGGTCGCGACCGGCGTCAACTCGGCGGCGGCAAAGACGACTCGCATTCCAACAGTCTGCCCCGGCACCGTTGGCGGCGCCGGTTTCCTTCCGAAGGTCGCACGGCTTGACTGTCACCATGACCCACGACGCCGTCAGCGACGACATCCGCCTGCTCGGTCGGCTGCTCGGCAACGCGATCCGAACCACCAACGGCCAGGCGGCCTTCGACCTCGTCGAACAGGTTCGCACGCTCGCGGTCGACGGGCGGCGCACCGGCCGAAGCACCGTCGACGACATACGAGCAGCGCTCGCCGAGCACCCGCTCGACCAACAGGTGCTCGTACTCCGAGCGCTCGACTGGCTCTCGCTGCTGGCCAACACCGCCGAGGACGTCCACCTCGAGCGACGTCGACATCACCACCGCACCGCGGGCGCCCCTGCCCGTGCCGGCAGCCTTGATGCCGCACTCGACGAACTGCTCGACTCGGGCCGAGCACCCGGGGACGTCCACGCCGCACTCGAACGCCTCCAAGTGACCCCGGTCATCACCGCGCACCCCACCGAAGTTCGCCGCAAGACGGTGTTGCAGGTGCTCGAAGAGGTGACTCGGCTGCTCGAGGAACTCGACCTGCGACGCGGCGACGCGATGGCCACCGCCGACATCGAGGACGACCTGTCCGTCCAGGTGCTCCTGCTCTGGCAGACCGCGCTGTTGCGGCTGTCGAAGCTGCGGGTCCGCGACGAGATCAACGAGGCACTGCGCTACTACCAGGCCAGCCTGTTCGACGTGGTGCCGCAACTCACTCGTGATCTGTCGGTAGCCGTTTCCACACGCCTGGGGGGCGACCCGATCGACACGGCGACGTCGATCACGATGGGGTCCTGGATCGGCGGCGACCGCGACGGCAACCCGTTCGTGACCAGCGACGTCGTCGGCTACGCCATCGACCGGCAGACCGAGACCGCACTCGGCCACCACCTGGCGAGGCTGTACGAGCTCTCGCGTTCGCTGTCGATGACCGACCGGTTGGTCACCCCGACAGCAGCGGTCCTGGCACTCGCCGACGCATCAGGCGACGATTCACCGTTCCGGGCCGACGAGCCCTACCGCCGTGCACTGCGCGGGATGCACGCTCGCCTGCACGCGTTCGCACGCCGGGTGCTCGCCCCCGACGTCGACGTCCCCGGGCCGACCCCCGCCGAACCCGGTGATGCATACGGGGATCTGTCGGAACTACTCGCAGACCTGGACCAGGTGATCGAGTCGTTGCACCATCACGGCGCGGGAGCGCTCGCCGACTCGATGGTGACGCCGGTGCGATGGAGCGTCGCAGTGTTCGGGGCGCACCTGTGCGGGCTCGATCTCCGCCAGAACTCTGCGGTGCATGAACAGGTCGTCGGTGATCTGCTCGCCCAGGCCGGCGTCTGTGACGACTATGTGTCACTCGAGGTTTCCCAGCGCGTCGACGTACTGACGGCCGAGCTCCGCACACCGAGGCTGCTCCGCCACCCCGCCGCCGAGCTCGCCGACCGCACCGTGTCGGAGTTGGCGATCCTCGAAACCGCTGCGAGCGCCGTAGGTCGTGTGGGGCGACGCATCGTGCCGCACTACGTGATCTCGATGGCACACGATGTGAGCGACGTGCTCGAAGTTGCCGTCCTGTTGAAGGAGGTCGGGCTCGCGAGCGCCGCCCACGACGGCCACCGCGCTGGCTCGGAACTCGACATCGTGCCGTTGTTCGAGACGATCGACGATCTCCAACGCAGCGCCGATGTCGTGGCCGAGATGTTCCAACACGACGTCTATGCCGACATCGTCCGTTCCCGGGGGAACCGCCAGGAGGTGATGGTCGGCTACTCCGACTCGAACAAGGACGGCGGCTACCTCTGCTCGCAGTGGAACCTGTGGTCGGCGCAGACCCAACTCACCGAGACCGCCCGACGGGCCGGGGTGCAGCTCCGCTTCTTCCACGGCCGCGGCGGCACCGTCGGCCGAGGCGGCGGCCCTGCCCACGATGCCATCCTGGCGCTGCCCACCGGGTCGGTCAACGGGTCGATCCGGCTCACCGAGCAGGGAGAGATCGTCGCTGCGAAGTACTCGAATCCGGCGATGGCCCGACGCAACCTCGAGACGATGGTCGCTGCCACCCTCGAAGCGACACTGCTGGGAGGAGCCACTACGGCGCCACCACTCGACCCCAGGTTCGTGGAGGCCATGGACGCGCTGGCCGCAGCTGCGTTCGATGCCTACCGGGAGCTCGTGTACGGAGACGATCGGTTCGTCCGGTTCTTCCGAGCGATCACTCCGACCGACGAGATCGCGACCCTGAACGTCGGCAGCCGCCCAGCCTCGCGAACGGCCTCTGCGGCGATCGAGGACCTGCGTGCCATCCCGTGGGTGTTCGGTTGGACGCAGTGTCGCCTGATGATCCCGGCGTGGTACGGGGTCGGGTCGGCGGTGTCCGCCTTCGCCGGTGGCGACGGGCAGCGTGTCGAGCTGCTCCGGTCGATGTATCAGACCTGGCCGTTCTTCCGCACGGCGATCGACAACATGGGCATGGTGCTGGCCAAGTCCGACATCGACATCGGCCGCAGATACGCCGACGTCCTCGTCGAGGACGACTCGATGCGCGCCGACATCTTCGGGGCGATCGCCGACGAGCATGCGCTGACACTCGACTGGCACCACCGCATCACGGGCTCCGACACGCCGCTGTCCGACAACCCGCTCCTCGACCGCAGCCTGCGCAACCGCTACCCCTATCTCGATCCGTTGCACGTGATGCAGGTCGACCTGTTGCACCGATTCCGCGAGGGCGACGACGACGAGCTCGTCGTACGAGGCATCCAGTTGTCGATCAACGCGATCGCCACCGGCCTGCGCAACTCCGGCTGAACAGGCCGTCTGTCGCCTCGGCGAATTTCGGGGTCGTTGCTCTACTCTGCGACCATGACACTCAGCCGACGGGCACGGTTCTTCCGCAAACGAATCGCCAAGTTCGAGGTGGGCGACGACGTCCCGATCGAGGAACGGCGCGCCAACATGGACAAGCTCGACTCGATCCCGCGCCCGCGCAAGGTCGACTACGTCGACACGCACGTCGGCGGCATCCCGGCGATCGTGGCGACCCCGACCGAAGTCCAGCCGGACCGCCACATCCTGTACATCCACGGCGGCGCCTACGTCCTCGGATCACCGAAGAGCCATATCGCCATGTGTGCCCGACTCGCCAAGCGGGCTGCAGCCACGGTCACCGTGATCGACTATCGGCTCGCTCCCGAGCACGTCTATCCGGCCGCAATCGACGACTGCGTCGTCGCGTACCGGGCGATCACTGCCGACGTCGACCCGTCGCTCGTCACGATCGCCGGGGACTCTGCCGGCGGTGGTGCCACGCTGGCGACGCTCGGAGCGCTCAAGGCCGGAGGCGATCCGATGCCAGGGGCGGCCTATGTGCTCTCGCCGTGGGCCGACCTGACGGCCTCGGGCGAGTCGGTGGTCACCCGAGAACCCTTCGACCCGATGTTCGACGGTGACGGTCTGATCGAGGCAGCAACCACCTATGCGGGTGACACCCCGCTGGACCACCCCGGTGTGTCACCGTTGTTCGCCGACCCGACCGGCTACCCCCCGACCCTGATCCAGACCGGTATGGACGAGATCCTGCTGTCCGATTCGACCCGGCTCGCCGAGCGCTACACCGCCGCCGGCGTCGAGGTGCGCCTCGACCTGCGCGACGACCTGTGGCACGTGTATCCGATGCTCGCCGGCTACATGCCGGAGGCCACCGACGCGCTGGTCCGCGCTGCGGTGTTCATCCGCACACACACGCCCGCACCGTTCCCCGAGCCCGCCACCGTCCCGGCATGAACTCGCCGCGGTTCCCCGAGCTCGGCTTCTACACGCTCGCCGGAGGCGCGCAGAACCCCCGCGACCTCGTCCCCGAGTGCCAGCAGGCCGAAGCACTCGGCTTGGGCGCCGTGTTCATCAGCGAGCGGTTCAATGTCAAGGAGGCCGTGACACTCTCGGGGGCTGCTGCGGTCGCCACCACGAACATGCAGATCATCACGGGCGCGACGAACCACAACACGCGTCACCCGATCGTCACCGCGTCGTACGCCACGACGATGCACCGGCTCACCGGCGGCCGGTTCGTGCTCGGCATCGGCCGGGGCATCGCCCCGATGTTCGACGCCTACGGCATCCCGCGAATCACCACCGCACAGATGGAGGACTTCACCGACGTGATGCGCCGCCTGTGGCACGGCGACACGATCATCGGCCACGACGGCCCGATCGGTTCGTATCCCGTGCTCCGACTCGACCCGACATTCGACGAGGACATCCCGTTGGGCCTGGTGGCGTTCGGTCCGAACTCGTTGGCGTTGGGCGGGCGGGCGTTCGACCACGTGATCCTGCACACGTTCTTCACCGACGAGACCCTCCAGCGTTGCGTTCGCACGGTCAAGGACGCCGCGGAACGCGCCGGACGTGATCCCGATTCGGTCACGGTGTGGTCGTGTTTCGCAACGATCGGCGACCACCTGTCCGAGCCCGTGCGCCTGAAGAAGACCGTCGGGCGGCTCGCCACCTACCTCCAGGCATACGGCGACCTGATGGTCGAGACCAACCGGTGGGACCCTGCGGTGCTCGCCGCGTTCCGCGCCGACGACATGGTCGCCGGATTCCGCGGCGCGATCGACGTGAGCGCCACGACCGAACAGCTCGAACACATCGCCACGTTGATCCCCGACGAGTGGCTGGCGCCGTCCGCGAGCGGGTCCGCACAGCAGTGCGCAGCCGCCGTACGCGGCCAGTTCGATCTCGGCGCCGATGCGGTGATCATGCACGGCGCGAGCCCCGACGAACTCTCCCCCATCGTCGACGCCTACGCCGGTCAGGGGTGACCCCAGGACGATTCGGGCGAGCGCAGTGGCGACCGCTCGCCCCACATCGTCAGGCGGTGACTCGATCAGCGTGATCAGGTGCGGTGCTTCTCAGACTGGTGCTGGAGCCGCTCGCCGGTGAGCGGTCGATGGTGTTTCCGGTCCAGTCGACCGTTCCGTCGGGTCGGGTCCAGGTTGCCACCCGATCGATGGTCATCGTGAGGCCCCAGCCGCCTTCGTGCACCTGATGGTGGTGGCGTTCGCACAGTGGGAGCAGGTTGTCGATGTCGGTGGGGCCGGAGTCTCGCCACCACCATCGCACGTGGTGAATCCGACACGCCGAGAACCCGACCGTGCAATCGGGGTGGGCGCACGTGCGATGCATCGCCCGCAACGCCCGCCGCTGGGCACGGTTGGCGGTGCGTTGGGTGCGGCCCACATCGAGGGCTTCACCGTTGCTGCCGAGCACCACCGGGATGATCTCGGCCTCGCAGCACATCCGCCGCACCGTCGACACCGGCAGCGGCACCCCGTCGTCGGTCTCGCAGATGCTGTGGTCGTGGAACCCGTCGACGAGCGTGCGGTAGTCGATCAGCACCGACATCTCCGGCACGTTCGGCAGCCGTTCCGCCCCGCCGCGAGCGCCGTCCACCATCGCGGCGGGGTCGTCGGTGTCGACGGTGTCGACGGTGTCGTCGAAGCGTCCGTCGCCGGACACCGCCTCGACGAAGGCACCCACCTGGAGCTGGCTCCATGGCGTCCGGGCGTTGCCGTCGGCGGCGCGCAGGCGGGCCGTCGTACGGTCGACGGCTGCCCACACCTGGGCATCTCGCACGGGGTCGAGTTCCAAGCGGGTCACGCACATTCCCGACACCTTGTCGGTCCAACGCTTCACCGTCGACGCCCGACGCTGCGCATCGAGTTCGTCGGCGTCGGAACCGTGCCGGGAGTCGGCGACGATCTTGCGTGCCAATTCGCGGCAACGGCGAGTGAACGAGTCGACCCCCTGCGTGCCGGCTGCCGCGAGCAGCGACGGCTCATGATCGTCGAAGTCGGCTCGCTGTGCGGGCTCGAGGCCCCTGCGGGCGGTGGCCAGTGCGTCGAGGTGTCCGGCACTCACCACGCCGCTGCCGAGCGCCTCTTCGAACGCAGGGAGCGCATCGCCGACGTCGGTCCGCTCGGCGATCTCCCTGCTCTGTTTCGCCGATCTCCCGCCGGTACGGCCGAACATCGACTCGGGCGCCTCGGCCCGGCCGGTGTCGGCCAGCTCACGGGATCTCCGCGAGCACCGGACGTCGAACGCGTCGAGCGCCGCCCGGAGCCGTCGCGCTGCGGCGACCATTCCGGCGAGTTCGTCACGATCGGCGACATCGGGGTCGGCTGCGACAACCGCCTGGACGGCGGTTCGCAGTTGGTCGGTGTTCATGTCAAGTCCTCCAGTCGACGTGTACGGATGGAGGGGAGTCGGTACAGACAAGTATGACGAGGGGCTGTCACAGAGTTCGCGAGTGGCTGATGCAAGGCGTCCGCTTCAACGTGGGTCATGCCTGCGCCCTGGGCGGCAGCGGGTGAGACTCAGGGCTGCAGGCGCAGCGGATCGTCGACGCCGTGCAGGAGTCGACGCATCGCGCTCGCCATCCTTCGAGCGCGCACCTTCGCAGCCTCTGCCGACGGGCCGACGAAGTGCTCGTCGATCGTGCCGGTGAACAACTCCAGCCATCGCTCGAAGTGCTCGTCGGCGAACGGTGTGACCTCGTGTACCGGCTCGTGGGCGCGCAACGGATTGCCCTCGTAGCCCTGCTCGCCGAGGAGCTGCCAGGCCCAGAAGGCGGTGAGTGTGTCGATGTGCGACGGCCAGTCGACGTGGGCCGCTTCGAAGATCGGGCCGAGCAGCTCGTCCATCGCGGCGTATCGGTAGAACGACCGAACCAACAGATCGATGTCGTCGCGCGTCGTGATGTCGGTTCGTTGGGCGAGATCGGCGTCGGTGAGCGGGTGAACGATCACGAAGCCCGCTGCTGTTCTCGTTCCAGCACCTGCGGGAACAGCAGGTCGTTCTCCTTGTGGACGTGCAGGTGGGTGTCGGCCTCGTGCTGTTCCAGTCCGGAGAACAGCACGCTGTGGGAGGCGCAGCCGTCGGCGCTTGGGGTGTCGTCGGTGGTCAGCGCTCGGAGTCGACGCAACAGCTCACCGTGGACCCCCATCACCTTGTCGACCAGGGCCTGCAGGCGGGGCAGTTCGTCCCAGAGGTAGCGGTGATGTGTGCTCACGAGATGATCGACGGCGCCCATCGACGCCCATCGACGCCCACGGCGCAGGGGCGTCGTCCCTGCCCAGGTGCGCTTCGAGTTCGACGATCACCGACGGCGATGTCGCCCAAGCTCATGTCGGAGCGGAGCGAGTTCGGAGATGAAGTTGGCATGGGGGCTCGTTCGTTCAGGAGAGTTGGACGCCGGCGGCTGTTGCCGCCACCGAGCGCGAAGCCGAGGGCCATCTGGCGCAGGCCGAGCACCTTGGCGGGCGGCACCGGCGATCGGCGGACCCACACGAGGTGGAGCACGACGATCACCGCCACCGCGGTCGATCCGACGAGCACGTCGGGGTCGACAACAGCGGCGACGGCAGCAACCACCAGCGCCAGGAGCTGGAACACGTCACTGGAGCGCGTGCTCACCGCCCCGCGATGGAGTCGCCCGATCTGGGTGCGGATGAACGGGATGGCACCGATCGAGCGCGCGGCCAGCACCAGCCATGCTGCGGCTGCGAGTGCGACCGCGCCGTCCGCCGCGATGACGATGGCTGCAGCGACCGCGCCCATGCCGACCGCACCGCAGAGTTCCGGGACGAGCCGTCGACCACGGCTGCGGATGTCGTACCAGAGCTCGATGCCGAACAGCGGCAGCGCAATGGCCGCCGGGATCAGCCAGGCCCACCCGGCCGCGGCGAGCGCCACCACACCCAGGACTGCGATCGCGACCACTTCGGCGAGACCGATTCGACGTGCGAGGACGGTGCGTTCGAGCTCACGATGGCGGCGGAGATCGGCGAGTGCGAGCTTGAGCGGTGTGCGTGCGAGGAAGGCGAGCATCGCTGCAGCACCGATGGCGACACCGGCCCAGGAGAACGCGAGGAGCAGGCCGAGCAGAATCGGTTCGGCGGTGAGGCCCCAACCGCCGTGTTCAGAGGGGATCGCCACCGTCTTCCAGGTGGGACGTTCGCCGACGTGATGCGCCGCAGCCGTGCGGGTGTTCACGCTGTGGCCACCTCCGCCAATGGCAGTTGTCCGAGCGACGAGCGCAGTTCGGCTCGGGCGCGACCCCATGCGATGTGGAGCGCGCAGGGCTCGGCGGCGTCGCAGCGCCGTTCGGCGACCACACACCGACCGGTGTCGGTGGGGCCGTCGATCGTCTCGACGACCTCGAGCACGCTGAGCGTGCCGAGGTCGCGTTGCGCCTGATAGCCACCGGTCGGGCCTGGGACCGAACGCACCCAGCCCGCACGCACCAGCGGGCCCATCACCTGGGGGATGAAGCCCGCCGTGGTGCCCAACGTGTCGGCGAGGTCGACGCTCTTCACCCGAGCCGGCGCCGCCTGGAGGGCGATCAACGCCCGCACGGCGAGGTCGGCTCGTTGGGTGATCTCCAATCTCATGTTCTCAGAGTGCCCGACTCATCGACCTGGCGCCAAGGGACCGACGTCCCATCACGGTTCGCCGTCGCCGGCCTGGAAGAGCCCGAGGGCACCCCGGCCGGGGAAGTTGAACGCATGGGTGACCATCGGATACAGCCCGTCTTCGGCAGCGAGCAGTTCGATCACTGCGCCCTGCGCCGGTGCGAGGTCGACGGCCTGGGAACCCCAGTTGCCCTCGTTGCCACGCTCGAGCTTGACGCCCTCCTTGATCACGGTGTCGAAGATCGTGCCGACGATGTGGAACGACGAGTCGATCGAGGGCCCGACGTTCAGGACGAACAGACGGAACTGCTCACCGGTCGGCACCTCGATCGGAACATCGCGGTACTGGAACGCAGCACCGTTGAACATCACGAAGTCGGGTGCCGGCGCCGCCTGGTTGGCCTTGCCGAACGACGACACCTCGCCCTGCGGGCCGAGGTACCACTCGTGTTGGATCATGAAGAACTCGTTCTCCATCGGCTCGAGGCCTCCGGCGGGTTCGACGATGACCATGCCGAACATGCCGTTGGCGATGTGGTGCAGCACCGGGTCGGTACCGCAGTGGTACATCCACACCCCGGCGTAGTCGGTCGTGAACTCGTAGATCGAGTTCCTCACCGGGAGCAAGCGAGCGCATCTCGTCGTTCCATGCCACTTGCGAGGCGTGGAAGTCGATCGAGTGCGAGGCGCTGGCTTCTGGCGGATTGATCAGGTGGACCCTGACGGTGTCGCCGACCTGGGTACGGATCACCGGGCCCGGCATCGTGCCGTTGAAGGTCCAGATCTGCTGCACGTAGCCCTCGGCAACCGTGGCGAGCTTCTCCTCCACGACCATCTCGACGTCGATCAGGTCGCCACCATCGGGTGCGCCGCCGGGGATCAGCGTGAAGCCGTCTCCTTCGCCTCGTTTCGGAGCTCTCGGATCACGCAGCTCGTAGGGCGGGGCGTCGGGATCGGCCTCGACGGTGGCCGCTTCGTCGCCGCCGTCGTGCTCACCCTCGTCGGAGTCCGCACCGGTGGATGCGTCGGTGCGGATGATGCCCTCCATGCCTGCCTCGGCGTGGCCGGGGATCGTGCAGAAGTACCGAATGCCCTCAGCGGGCACCTCGAAGTCGAACTCGACGGTCTCGCCCGCAGCAGCGACGATCGCCTCGCCGTTGTCGAACTTGATGTCGTGCTCGATCGAGCCGTCGTTGACCAGCACACCGGCGTACGAGCCGGCGGTGGCCATGAGGTCAGCGGGAGCGAAGGCGAACTCGGTGGCGATGAACTCGACCTCGTCGCCCGGGCTGATGTCGGAGCCATCGCTGGTCGTGGCGCCCGACGCGCCGTCTCCAGCGGCTTGTTCGGCACCTGAACTCGACGACCCCGCAGCGTCGGGTCCGTCAGGACCACACGCAGCAGCTGCGACGACGAACAGCGCGGCGATGCCGACTCGGACCATGGATCGGATGTGCATGAGAGACCTCCTGGGCCTGGCCGAACGAGGATGTTCCGACCGGTCCATGAATTACATACTCATCGACTCATTGATTGACAGGGGCCAAGGTCCTTTCGCGGACTCAACACGAACGTCAGCTGGTGGTGGAGACCACGGTGACCGGCACCGACACCTTGCGCGCGATGCGACAGGGCAGGTCCTGACGCAACCAACGCGAGACCTTGGTGGGCAGGGTCGACACGATCACCTCGTCGAAACCGCCGGACTCGACCAATCCAGCCACCGCCGACGGGGTGTCGGCATCGAGCGACAACTCCCCCGTTGCCTCCACATCGAGCCCGGCGAGCCACTCGAGGCCGAAGTCGAGTTGCTGTTGCGCTGCCCGTCGATCGTCGTCGATGTCACGGCTCAAGGTCGGCGCCATGTCGGGCGCCGCTGCGCCCACGGCCACCGCCGATGCCACCGGGTTCGGAACGGGCACCACCAGGTGGACCGCGTGCGGAGCTGCTTCGGCCCGCTCGCCGACCAGCGCCGCGAGTTCCGAACCACCCAGCGAGCGGTTTCCAACGATCAACAACTTGCCCATCCGGCCCCCCGATGCGATGTGTGAGCGCACTGTAGGCGATCTGCACCGGGATCAGTGACGTTGGGCCCTGCTGCTGACGTCCGCAAAGGGACGCCGGTGGTCCAGACTGTTGGCGATGTTCGTGCGCCCCCGTCGAACCCCGTCCCGCCGGGCCCCCGTGTTGGCTGTCGCTGCAGCATCGATGGCCCTCGCCGCCTGCAGCGCCACGTCGCCGACCCAGCCGGACACCGAGGCCTCGCCCAGCCCGGACCTGAGCGCCGACACGAACCGGTTCGAACAGATCTCGCGCTTCGGATCCGGACGCGCCGTGGCAGCCGCTGCCACCGACTCATCGACGGTGATCGCCTCCACGATCAGTGTCAACGTGCACCGCGGCGACGACGTCGAGGGGATCCCCACTGCGCTCGCGTTCCCGATCACCGACATTGCGATCACCCCCGACGCGCAGTCGCTCGTGCTGTTGTCGTCGACAGGGGCCGGCGAATTGTGGTCGCTCGAGCCGATGAGACCACTTGCGTCATTCGAATCGGCCGAAGCGGCCCGATTCACCGACGACGGCCAATGGGTCGACATCGTCGGCCGGGACTCGGCCACACGTCTGTCCGCCACGGATGGCTCCACCGAGAGCCAGGGCGCTCGCCCGACACCCGGGCCGATCAACTCGGTGACCTGGTTCGGCACCGACGGACACACGCTGATCGTTCGTGGCGATTCGACCAGCCGACCCGGTGAGATCTGGAACGGCACCGAACTGGTCGACGCCGGCTACGAGCCAGGAGGGCTCTTCCGAGTCGTTCGAGCAGTCGGCGACCCCTCCGCCGATCGGGCGGTCTTCGGCATCACCGGCGGTGCCGGGGCCGTCGGGGCGCTCGTGTCGGTCGACCTGACCACCGGCGCCGAGCGCTGGCGGCGAGAGGTCGGCAACGATGCCGTCCAACCGGTCTGGAGCGTCGGCCACGACGGCAGGGTGCTCGCCGTGGTCGGATCCGACGTCCGGCTGTACGGCCTCGACGGCACCCTCGACGCCTCGTGGGAGCTCGACGGGCCCGACACGGTCGACACGGTCGTCGCCTATGGAGACACGCCGGGCTACGCGATCGTCGGAACCGGCGGGTCGGTCGTCTTCGTCGACGCCGACGGTGCGCAGGTCGGCGAGTCATCGACCAGCGGCGCTCGGCTGGTCAACCCGCAGCCCGTCGTCGCCGACGGAGGGATCATCGCGCCCGACGCCAACGGTCGCCTCCGCCAGTGGGGCCCGGCGGGCAACGTCGTCGCGGACAACTCCGACTACGTCGGCGGCGAGGTGAACGACATTGCGATCTCAGCCGACGGTTCCTCGGCCGCCGCTGCTGCGTCCGACGGCAACGTCGGCATCATCGACCTCACGTCCACAGCAGCCGTCGAAGCCATCCCGACCCGATTCATCCACCCTGAAGGCAACGTCGACACGGTGGCGTTCGTCGATGCCGGCACCGCGGTGGTGTCCGGTGTGAGCGAGGCCAACGGCGAGAGCTCCTTCGACGACACACTCAGCCGCTGGGAGCTCGCTTCCGACGACCGCAGCTTCGTGGTGCCGGGAATCCCCGAGACGATCAGCGGCTGTACCAGCTTCCGCAACACGCTGGAGGTGTCGCCCGACGGCGAGTTCTTCGTCGCGACGCACCACGACTTCGCCGTCTCGATGCGTCGCGTCGACGACGGATCGCTGATCCACGAGTTCACCGGCCACACCAGCATCGTGTGGGACGTCGCCATCTCACCCGACGGTCGCAGGTTGGTCACCTCGTCGGAGGATTGGACGTTGCGACTCTGGGATCTCGACGACTTCGGTCTGGTCGCCAACGTCGACGCACCGCCGGGCGGCTACGCGAGCGTCGTCTACACCCCCGACGGTGCGTCGCTCCTCGTGTCCGACTCCACCGGGAACGTTTCCCTGCTCGATGCCCAGACGGGAACGCTGCTCAGGACACTCGACGGCCAGAAGAGCCCGACGGCGCGGATGTCGGTGTCGCCCGACGGCCGCTACGCGGTCGCCGGGGCAGACGGTGGAGTGATCAGGATCTGGGAGCTCGCGACGGGCACGATCGCTCAAGACCTCGATGGCCACGCAGCCAAGGTCACCAGCGTCGAGTTCACCCCGGACGGCCGTGGGCTGGTCAGCGGTTCGGTCGACGGCACCACACGGCTCTGGCGCGTCTGACGCGCCCACTTCGCTCGCGACGAGACCCACCTGGAACAGTGTGACGATGCTGCTCACCACCCTGGACATGACCACCGAGTCGTTCGAAGCTGCGACCGGCTGGGCCACCAAGCCCGAAGGGATGTGCAAGGGCGATGCCTGCGTGCCGGCTCCCGGCGCCGTCTCGCCGGATGGGGCTCTCGATGTCGCCGCTGTCGCTGATCGGCTCGGCATGGCGCTCGTCGCCGACGACGGGGCGGGGGTGTGGGCGCTCGGCCCCGAGAGCGGCGGGCGAGCGTTGACGACAGCGGTGGCGCCCGACATCGAATTGCCCGACATCGACGGCAATCCGTTCAACCTGTCGGCGATGCACGGTCGCAAGGTGCTGCTGGTCGCCTGGGCGTCGTGGTGAGGCTGTTCCGCTGACCTGCCCGTGTGGCAGGCACTTCACGAAGAACTCGAGCCGCTCGGGCTCTCGGTCGTCACGGTCGCACTCGACCTCGACCCGGAGAAGGCGCGCACCTGGATCGACGCTGCGTCGCCGACGCACCCGTCGCTGGTCGACAGCCATCACCGCGTCGACGAACTGCTCGGCATCTCGAATGTGCCGATGGCGGTGTGGATCGACGAATCGGGCACGATCGTGCGGCCGGCGGAGGGCGCCTCGATCCAGCCGAGCCCGCTCCGGGCGATGGAGATCACCGACGAGATGCCCGAACGATTGCAGGCGGTACTTCGCGAGTTCAAGGCGATGCCGGAAACGGGCGAGGCCTACCGGGCCGCGATCGTCGACTGGGCCAACCGCGGCGCCGACAGCCGGTACGCGATGTCGCCCGATGAAGTGATCGCTGCATCGCAACCGCGCTCAGCCGACCACAGTCGGGCTGCTGCGTGCTTCGAACTCGGCATCCACGCCGAGGCCCGTGGCGACCATCAGGCCGCCATCGCCTGGTGGAAGCAAGCCCATGCGCTGTTCCCGGAGAACTGGACCTACAAGCGCCAGGCATGGACGCTCGAGTCGACTCCCGAGGGCGCCGACTCCGACAAGGCCCAAGAGGTCCAGGACGTGTACGGCACCTCGTGGAGCGACGCCTTCCTCGAGGTGGGCGGAGCGAACTACACGGTGGCCCCGAAACTCTGACGCCGAGACGGCGCAGTGCAGGTGGTCTCACGGGAGGGCGACGCTCCCCCACGCCAGCCCACGCCGACGCCGAGGACACCAACACGCAGGCTCGATCACGGGTCGATGCTCGACCTGATGTCGAGGCTGATGGCGGATCTCCGACACCACCCTCGTAACGTTGCAGGATGGGCTCTCGTTCGATTCTCGCTGTCCTCGCCGCGTTGGGCGGCGTGGTCGGCGCCACGTTCGTCACCGCGGTGGCGGCACCAGCGCCGGCGGTGCAGGCTGCGAGCGCCACCACCAGCGCCTACGTCGCCATGCCGACCTCGCAGCGTCTGCTCGACACCCGCCAGTCGACACCGGTGGTGGCCGGCCAGACGATCTCGGTCAGCGTGGCTGGCCGCTCGCCACTGCCCGCCCCCGGAACGATCACCGCAGCGGTCCTCAACCTCACCGTGGTTCCTCCGTCCGGCCCCGGTTTCTGGACCGTGTGGCCGCACGGCAACCCCCGTCCCGAAGCGTCGAACGTCAACGTCGACGAACTGCAGTTCCTCTCCGGTGGCGTCACCCCCAACCTGGTCACGGTGCCGGTCGGCCCTGACGGTGTGGTCGACGTCTACAGCAGCGGTGGCGGCAACGTCATCGTCGACCTGCTCGGCTACTACACGCCGGCCGACACCGCCACCGCCGGCCGATTCCAGCCGCTCCCGGCACCGACCCGTGTCCTCGACACCCGCGGCTCGGCAACGTTCGCAGCCGGCGAAACCCGCGCCTTCACCGTCCCCGGTGCCGCAGGAGCGAGCGCCGTCGCGCTCAACCTCACCGCAGTCACCAACATCGCCGGCTTCTGGCAGGCCTACGCACAGGGCAGCCCCGCGCCGGCCACCTCGAACCTCAACTCGCCCGCGGGCCCATCCGCGGCAATCGCCAACCAGGCGATCGTCACCGTCGACGCCAACGGTGCGATCTCCATCTTCTCCGAGAACGGTGGCGACCTGATCATCGACCTGGTCGGCACCTACACCGGTGACACCGCACCATCGTCGACCACCGGCCTCTTCGTTCCGATGTCGACACCGACACGCATCGTCGACACTCGAATCGCCGCCCTCAATCCCCTCGGCGGCACGACACGACCCTCGATGAACGCAAGCTTCGAGGTCCCCGTGGCGACCAACCGTGCCATCGGCCGCTCGGACGTGTCAGCGGTGGTGGTCAACGCCACGACCGTCGATGCGCTCACCATCGGCTACCTCACGGTGGGCACGGCCGGCTCCACCAACCCCGCATCGATGCCCACGACGTCCACCATGAACGTGGTGCGCCCCGCACAGATGCTGGCGAACCATGCGATCGTGCCGGTGTCCGAGCGCGGGTTCTTCATGTTCACCCAGCCGGGCGGCCACCTGCTCGCCGACCTGGCCGGCTACTTCGTGGGGAGCCCGACCGCCGCCACGTTCGGCCCACGAGTCAACCCAGCCGCACCCACCTGTTCGACGGCAACGGTGGGTGAGCCCGCTGCGGCCGTCAGCCCGATCGTGTGGGGGTCGTCGGCGGCTGCAGTCGCCAACATGCAGCGCCGGTTGCTCGAACTCGGCTTCTGGCACTGGGGCGCCGACGGCAACTACGGCCTGAGCACGACCCAGGCAGTGATGGCGTTCCAGAAGTGGAAGGGCCTGCCCGCCACCACCGTGGTCGACGCCAGTACTGCGATCGCAATGAACACCGAGATGTGTCGACCGGCGGCGGGCCGCAGCGGCGACCTGTTCGAGGTCGACAAGGCCAAGCAGATCGGCATGGTCGTCCGGGGTGGGGCGGTCCAGTACGTGTTCAACGTCTCGACCGGCAACGGCCGGTCGTACGACGAGGAAGATCAGAAGAACGCAGGACGTCGGGTCATCGGTATCGCAACGACGCCGAGCGGCACGTTCCGCACCTACCGCCAGCACGACACCGCCCGCTACGAAGGCGACCTCGGCACGCTCTACCGTCCCAAGTTCGTCGTCGGCGGAATCGCCGTGCACGGCGCGCCACGGGTGCCGAACTATCCGGCCTCGCACGGCTGCATCCGAGTTGCGAACCCGGTGATGGATCTGATCTGGTCGCAGAACCTGCTCCCCTTGCGCTCGACCGTGTGGCTCCACGACTGACACCCGAGGTGCCGTCGGGTGACGACGTCAACCGATCCGGATCGAGGTGCCGCCGTCCACCGGCAGCACCACGCCGGTGACGAATCGGGCCTCGTCGGAGGCGAGGAACAGCGCTGCGTTCGCGGCGTCCCATGCCGTACCCATCCCGCCGCGCAACGGGACACGGGCATCGCGTTCGGCGCGCACTTCCTCGAGCGACACCCCGCGTGCGGCTGCGATGCCACCGACCGCCATCGGTGTGTCGACCAGGCCGAGGGCAACAGCGTTGCAGCGCACGCCTCGTGAAGCATTCGACTGGGCGATCGATGTGGTCAGGCGGTTGACGCCGGCCTTCGACACCTCGTAGGCAACCTGAAAACCACCTGCGACCGATGCGGCCGAGGAGACGTTGACGATCGAACCGTGCTGCTGATCTCGCATCGTCGGCAACACCGCACGGCACGCACGCCACATCGCGCGCAGATTCACGTCGACGATGCGATCGAACGCGTCGGCGTCGGCCGAATGAGCGGGACCATCACCTCTGCCGCCGATTCCGACGTTGTTGACGAGCACGTCGACACGTCCCCACCGTTCGAGCGCCGCGGTGACGATTGCATCGCACTGGGCGCCCTCGGTGATGTCGGCCTCGAATCCCTCGGCTGCCCCTCCGGCGGCTCGGATCGTGTCGACGGTGTCATGTGCCCTCGCTGCGACCCGATCGACGCACAGCACCATGGCCCCCTCCCGAGCGAACGTGGTGGCGATCGCCCGTCCGTTTCCGATCGTCTCGCCGGGCGTCTGCCCGGCTCCGATCACCACGGCCACCACATCGGCGAGTCGAGCCATGTCCGAGAACGTAGCCGCCGATCGACGCCGGCCGACTCAACCGGGTGGATCGGCGACGAGCACGAGGTAGGCGACGTAGGCGGCATAGGACCCGATGAGGACGAGGCCCTCCCAACGCTTGATGCGAAAGCCGTTCCACACGATCGGAACGAGCACGACCGTGGCAGCCAGCATCACCGGGAAGTCGAGCCGGAGCGAGCTGTCACTGACGGGGATGCCGTCACTCGACACGATCGACGTCAGGCCGAGCACCGACATCAGATTGAACAGGTTCGATCCGATCACGTTGCCGACGGCGATGTCGCGCTGCCCCCGGACCGTGGCGAGGATCGACGTCGCCAACTCGGGCAGCGATGTGCCGATCGCCACCACCGTCAATCCGATCACCAGGTCGCTGATCCCGGCCGATTCGGCGATGTCGGTCGCCGCATTGACCAGGAGCTGCGAACCGATGACCAACACGCACAGGCCGACGACGACCAGTGCAGCGTTGAACCAGACCGGGCGTTGCGCAGTTGCACCCTCGAGCGAGTCGACGGATTGGGTGTACTCCTCGACGATGTCGGCCCGCTCGGCTCGCGTCTCCCGAACGAGCCATGCCACGTACGCGATGACGCCACCGAACAGGATCACCCCGTCGACCCGGCTGATGGTGTTGTCGAGCGACAGCACGAACGCCACCACCGACACCACGATCAGGAGCGGGATGTCGAAACGGATGATGCGTTGCTGCACCGCCAATCCCCCCACCACCGCACTGGCACCGAGGATCAGCAGGATGTTGCCGATGTTGCTGCCGACCACGTTGCCGAATGCCACGTCGGCATTGCCACCGAATGCCGCCGACACGCTGACGGCGAGTTCGGGCGCGCTGGTGCCGAACGCCACCACGGTGAGCCCGATCACCACCGGCGCGATGCCGAACCTCGACGCGATCGTCGCCGCCCCTTTCACCAGCAGTTCGGCACCCCCGACGAGGCAGGCGATTCCGACGACGAGCGCAATGATCGTGAGTGCAGTCACTCGTGCGTACATTGCCATGCGGCAAGCTGGCACGATGTTCACCTCCGACATCTCCCGGACCGCCGAACAGATCGGCGCACTGCTTCGCGATCGGGGCGAGACCGTGGCCGTCGCCGAAGGCTCCGCCGGCGGGTTCATCTCGGCGGCGCTGCTGTCGATCCCCGGTGCGTCGGCGTACTACCTGGGCGGCACCGTGATCTACACCGCCGCAGCCAGCCGAGCCTGGATGGCGGGCGAGATCGAGGTGCCGGCCGGCATGCGTGGCGCCACCGAGACCTTCGCTGCCTACCTGGCGACGTCGGTACGGCTGAAGGTCGGCGCAACCTGGGGTGTCGGCGAAGCGGGCGCTGCAGGCCCGGCGAACCCGTACGGCGATCCTGCTGGCCACAGCTGGCTGGCGATCGATGGCCCACGGTCGACCACCCGGAACATCCTGACCGGACTCGACGGTCGCAGCGAGAACATGGTGGCCTTCACCGAGGCCACCCTCGGGTTGTTCCGAGAAGTGTTGACCGACGCCTGAGCGCTGCCGCCAGTCGGTCAGCCCTCGAGTTCTTCGAGCACGCCCTGCGCCACTCGACGCAGGTGGCCGATCTCGACGTCGTCGAGCTTGCGGGGCCGCGTGTCGGCAACGCACAACGTGCCGACCCGCGCACCACTTCGAAGCACGAGCGGCAGGCCGGCGTAGAACCGCATGCGTGGGCCACCGACGACCAGTGGGTTGTCGGCGAACCGGGCATCGGCAAGCGCGTCGGGGACCTGGAGCAGGTCGTCGCTGAGGATGGCGTGGGCGCACAGCGACATGTCCCGCGGTGTTTCGCGGGCAGCGATACCGACATGCGACTTGAACCACTGGCGGTCGGCGTCGACGAGGCTCACGAGCGCAACGGGCACGTCGAGCAGCGAGCTGATCTCGGCGGTGTAGCGGTCGAAGCGTTCTTCGGGATCGGTGTCGAGCACGGCCAGCTCGCGGAGCGCTGCGAGCCGCTACGTCCTCGTCGGCCGGGAGCGGTGCGTTCTGCCACTTGTTGGCTTGGCGGAGGAGCCAGGCGCGCAGCTTGGTGCGCACGAAGAACGGACTTGCCGGCCACACCAGCCATTCGGTGATGTGCGTCTCGAGCGAATCAGGGCGCCAGCGTGCTGCCGACGGGCCCACCATGATCACGGGTATCGAGTTGAGTTCCGGGTCGTCGAGACTGCGAATCGCCGCCACGACATCGAGCCCGTCGTCGTCGTCGACCGCCTCGACGAGCACGATTCCGGGCGCCTGACGCAGCACGGCCTCGTATGCGTCGCGCAGGTTGTCGGCGACCACGATGTCGAGCCCTTCGGAACGAGCGGCGTCGACCAGCACGTGGGCGACCTCAGCGGTTGGAGCAAAGATCACAACCGATTCGGAACGTGCTGCACGGGAGACCGTGGCGACCGGCGAAGATCGTCGTCCGGCGGCGAGCCGGGCGCGACGGTCGGCGTCGCCACCGAGTGTGATCGTCATCCCTTCTGCAGCAGCGAAGATCTCGCCGTCGTACCCGGCCGCTTCGGCATGGGCACGGGCAGTCTCCACAAGTGCGTCCACTTGGTCGTCGGTGCGCTTCGGGTCGTGGTGGTACAGCGCCACGCCTGCAACGTCGGCCCGCCGCGCCACGTCGATGACGTACTCGACCGTGCTGTGGCCCCAGCCGACATGGTTGCCGAACTCCGACGCGAGGTACTGCGCGTCGTGGATCAGCAGATCGGCGCCGGCGAGCCAGGCCGCATGCGCATCGTCGTGGCGGTTTCGAGCGATGTCGCCCCCGGCGGACAGGTCGTGGTCGTGGGGCTCATGGTCGGATGCGTACACGACCACCGCACCATCGACCTCGAGTCGGTAGCCGAGGGTGAGCGCCGGATGGTTGAGGAACCGGGTGTCGACGTGGATGTCGTCGATGTCGAACACGCCTTCGACGAGGTCCTGGTGGACGACCGAGGCGGCGAGCTGATCGATCGCCACCGGAAAGTAGGTGTACTCCATCTGACCGGCGAGGATCTCCGACAGCGAGCCGCCGAGGCCGCTGGGGCCCGAGATGCCCCAACGGCATCCCTGCTGGAACAGCGGCGCGAAGAACGGCAGACCCTGGATGTGGTCCCAGTGGGTGTGGCTGACGAGGATGTGGCCGTCGACCGGTGCCCCGTCGGCGTCCTCGATCAGTTGCTGGCCGAGCGCATGCGCTCCGGTACCGCAGTCGACGACCACCAGCGTTCCCGCATCTGAGCGCACTGCGACGCACGACGTGTTGCCGCCGTAGCGAACCGTGTCCGGCCCAGGCTTCGCAATCGACCCTCGCGTTCCCCAGAAGGTGATTTCCACAGCAACCCCCGATCGTCGGCGTCGACGACGACACTACGACAAGTCCGGTCTCGTGTCGCCGGTAAGCGCCGGCACACGATGTCGCCCGGGCGAGGCGGTGCGTGTCACTCCGTCACGGGACTTCGCCGACGATCGTTCGCACGTCGTCGAGCGGCTTGCGCTGCAGTGCGGGAACCTGCGCACCTGGCATGGGGTACCCGATCGGGAACAGCACGAATGGCCGCTCGTTGTCCGGGCGACCCAGCAGCTCGGACAGGAACGCCATCGGCGACGGGGTGTGGGTCAACGTCACGAGACCTGCGAGATGGAGCGCGGTGATGAACATGCCGGCGGCGATCCCCACGCTCTCCTTGACGTAGTAGTTGTGCCGACGCGTCCCGTCGTCGTCGACGCCGAAGCGTTCCTCGAAGAGCACGACGATCCACGGGGCCACTGTCAGGTACTCCTTGTGCCAGTCCGTGCCGAGCGGGCCGAGCGCCGTCCGCCACTCGTCGTTCATGCGACCACCGTCGTAGTTCTTGCGCTCCTCGTCCTCGGCCGCGGCACGGATTCGGCGTTTCACCTCTGGGTCACCGGTGACGACGAACCGCCACGGCTGACGATGCGCTCCTGACGGCGCCGAAGCGGCAGCGGCAACTGCCGTCTCGATCAGGTCGAGCGGCACCGGATCGGGTGAGATCATCCGCACGCTGCGGCGACGTGCCATGTCGGCGCGAAAGTTCTCCGCCCGAGCACGCATCTCGGAGACGTCCAGCCGGTCGAAGGCGAGCGACTCGAAGGCGAACTGCTCAGCGGTCTCCCGTGATGGGTACGGGTGCTCGTAGGGGTCGTCCATCGGATCATCATGGCGCCTCCGCCCTGCCCCGATCAGCCCTGGCAGGATGTCCGTCCGGATCGACGTGACATCGTGAGCAGGCGCGACGCAATCGTGAGGATCGGTTCGTTCCGGTCGACCCAGGCGAACGACGTCGGCGATTGACTGGTTGTTCATGGACCCCACGACGCATCTCGACGGGCCAGCGTTCGACAACGCCTTCGATGAACTCGTCGAGACCGTCACCGCACTCCGGCCTGGTTCGATCAACACGGCCCAGACCCGTGGGCTCGAGAACTCGACCGAGACCGCGCCCTACTGCGCAGGCACAACGCCCACGGGCTCGATCGCTTCCTCGGCCACTTTCGGATCCATGGGGAGCATCGGGGACGCCGGCGTCGGAGATGCGGAGCCGGTCCTGAGTCGGGCTCACCTGCTGGCCAGCGTGCTCCGCTGCTCGTTGACTCACCGGGCTGTTGACTCACCGGGCTGTTGGCTCACCGGGCTGTTGACTCACCGGGCTGTTGACTCACCGGGCTGAGGTGTCGGCCGGGTCGCCGTGCGGGCAGAGCAACCCCTCCCGAGGGTGACGGCCGACCCGGAACGGTTCGAGCAACCGATTCACGATCGAGGAGGCCACCGTGGGAGGTGCTGGACCGGCGATCCCACGATGTCACACCGTCGTTCATGTTCGAATCGAGGCCATCGACGGAGTGGGCGTTCAACGGTCTTGCGGCGGGTTCGCATGGATTCGGCCCGCCCGGGCGTCTTATAGGGTGATGAGCAAGGGAGGAGTGTCGATGCGCAATCCCACCGACGACCAGTTCGACGAGGGCCGCATCGAGTTCGAGATCGTCGGCAACGACACCTCGTTCGAGGACCTCTACGCCGAGCAGTTCCTTCCGATGGTCCGATTCGCCACGCTGATGTGCGGGCGGACGGAGGTCGCCCGCGACATCGTTCAGGACTGCTTCGTGAGGTTGCACCTCAAGTGGTCCGGCGTCGAGCATCCGTGCGCGTACCTGCGCAGCAGCGTGGTCAACGGGTGCCGGTCGCGCGCACGGTGGGAACGGTTGCGTCGGGGGCGGACGAGTCGGCGCGAGGAGTCGACCGAGCAGACGCCGGACGAGCTGTTCGACGTCCTCGGCAGGCTTCCGAGCCGACAACGGGCCGCGATCGTCTTGAAGTACTACGAACAACGCACGGAGAACGAGATCGCTGACATCCTCGGATGTCGGCCCGGCACGGTCGGCTCCCTGGTGTCGCGCGGTCTGTCAACGCTCCGGAACGAACTGGCAGATGGAGGTCGATCATGAGTTTCGAGGACGAAGTCGAGGAGCAGCTGGCCGATCGAGCGCGGCGAATCGACGCGGCTCCGGATGCCGCATGGGTGCAGGCGGAGGCCGGCAGACGCCACGGCATGCGACGGCGCCGGACCGCGGCGTTGAGCGCTGTCGTCGTGACCGCCGTCGGGCTCGCCGGCGTTGTGTACTTCGCGAACGCCCAACCGGACCGCGTCTCCTCCACCGCGGAGATCACGGCGTCCACGGGCGTGACGGCGTCGACCGACCGTCCGACCGAGACCCTCCCCGGCCTCGCCGCTGCGGGCTCACCGGACCTGGATCCGGCCGCCGACGCTGCGTGGCCCCTCCTCGAGCGCACGACCCAGGAGATCTATCGCCGGACGCTGGCGGACCGCGAGATCGTCGTCCGTCGGAGCGACCTCTCGTGGGCCGAGCTCTTCGGTCTCGAGTGGCGCGCCCCGACCGGTTCGGCCGAGTTGTGCATGGGTGACTACGCCCTGTTCGTGAGCGACTCGACGACGCGGATGAGTCCTGGGACCATGTGGTGGCCGGTCGAGATGTTCGACGAGTTCGAGGGCGAGGTGGTCGTCGACCTGAGCCAGATGATCGCACTCGTCCGCACCACCGGGACCGCCAATGAGGTGGCGATCGTCGAATCGGGCGTCGAGTTCGACCGGGCTGCGTTCGTCGACGGCTTCGCCGTGCTCGACACGACCGACATCTGGAGCCGGCCGGACTCCGTCGAGCCCGAGTTGGTGCTCGTCACGGGCGAGGTTGCCGCAGAGCCGATCCCGCTTCCGGCCGGCTACGGACGCGCCACCGAGGAATTCCGGCAGGAGTGCCAGCCCGGGCCGCCGCCGCCGTTGCCGCTGCCTTCTGCCGGCGAGCAACCGCTCGATCCCGTCGCGGCCGAGGCACAGATCCTCGACGCGTACGCACGGGCGCTCGACCGGACCGTGATCCTCTCGGACGAGGTTCCTCTGTCGGTCGATGACATCACCGGCATTGCGGAGGCTGCTGCGGAAGTCGACGCCGGCGAGATGGCCGAGGTTGCGGCAACGGCCGAGCACGACGTGGAGGAGTTGGTCTTCACCGCTCCGGACGAGGCCTGGTTCCGGTACACGATCGCGACGACCGCCGGGACGCTCACCGGACAGTACGGGATCGCCCGCTTCAACGACTCGGTCTGGCAGATCACACGCAACACCATCTGCCAGGATCTCCAGCAGGCGGGCGGGACCTGTGTCCCGGCCTCTGACCGGAACGTCCCACCGGAACCAGTTGGGTGGTCCGAGGTGCTCGCCGACCACGAACGCTCGGCAGGGCTGTACCGGTCGTGGGAGTGCCTCCCGCCGCCCTTCGGCCCCGAAGAGTGCGTGGACGACATCGGCAACATCGGCAACATCGACGATTAGTTCCATGCGCCTCCGGTCGTGCACCGAGAGTGTGGACGTCTCGTCGAGGGCTCACGCACGACAACGTGGTGATTTCACCAACCCGTGGGCGCAGAGGGACTCGAACCCCCGACATCTTCCTTGTAAGGGATGATCGCTCCCCAGATCAGAGCGGTGCACCCCTGGTAGAGTGTCCTACAACGTAATCGTTTGTCATAGGTGAAGGACCACGGGAAGGACCACAGCTGCCATGGCCAAACCGAAGACCAGACGAGCGACCCCGGGGACCGGCTCCATCTTCCGTGCCCACGACCGCGACCTCTGGGGTCGGCAAGATCACCGTCGACGGCCAGGTTCCACAAGGTCTACTCCCCGACCAAGACCGGCGCCCGCGAAACTCAACGGCCTCATCGGCCGACCACCGACATCGCAGCCCACGGGGCCGGTGCTCGACGTGTCGGCCCTGCTCCAGGAGTGGTTGGCGGCGACGTCGCCGGCCGGCAAGCAGGCGCCGTCGACGGAGGCTCGACATCGTTGGGCAGCCGAGCACCTTCGACGCGAACTTGGCAGCAAGCCAGTTCGCAGCCTCTCAGTGCGCGACGTCGAAGCCGCCCTCGACCGTCTCGCCGTTCCGAGTGTCGAGCAGCGGGGGCTCAGCCAAGCGTCGCTCACAAAGGTGCTCCAATCGCTCTCCCAGGCACTCCTGTTCGCCGCTGAGCGCGACGAGGTGGCGCGCAACGTGGCGAAGGCTGCGAAGGTGCCCGACGCCGCGACGAAGCCCGTGAGGCGACGCTCGATGTCACCGGACGAAGCCCTGACGTTTGCTCGTTGCGCTCGAGGGTGAACGCAATGGACTGATGTACGTGCTCGGCCTCCGATTGGGCCTGCGACCAGGTGAGGCAACGGGGCTCCACTGGGCCGACTTCGACGCTCGACGCGGCCACACTCAACGTGACCCGCGGCGAGCGCAGCTCACTCACGGGCGAGCAGCGGTGGTCGACGAACTCAAGACCAAAGACGCCAAGCGAACACTCGGCCTCCCGGCGGATCTCGTCGAGCAGTTCCGCGCGCACCGGGCCGCGCAAGCTCGCTCGAGCGGTTTCGCCGCAGCCGACTGGGCCGACGAGGCGCTGGTGTTCGCCTCCCGCGGGGTGCGGTGCTGTCGCCTCCGAATGTACGTCGCCACCTCGCCGAGGTCTGCGGCTGGTCTTCCGACTGTGCGACCGAACGAGCTTCGTCATTCGTGCGCCGTTTCTGATCGACTAGGGCGTCGACATCGCGACGGTCGCCGACGTGCTCGGCCACACGTCGACGCGGATGGTCGACGAGACTTATCGACATCGGCTGCGACCGGTGATCGAGGTTCCGGCCTCGGTGGGACTGGGGCGCCGTTCGTCAACCGCCGTGTAGAACGACACTTCGGTGATGTCGCCGCTCTCGGACTGCTGGGCACGAGGAGCGCGGCCTCGATCCGCACATACCGAGGATCCGGGCGTCCCGGGAGGTTCGCGGGCCCGACGTCGGAGGCGTACACCCGTGACCAGAGGCCGGTCCGTCGAAGGCTTTGTACGCCATCCTGCAGGACGCTGACCGGATGGGAATCCAGGTGGCTCTGAACCTCAGATCGACGAGGTCGACTCCGGTGGGCCCGACAGAGGCTCCTCGTCTCTTTCTCGACTCCAGCCGTCTCGACCTCTCCGTCACGCTCAGGCGGGGCGTCATCACTTGCGTGCAGCTCGGCCGGTCTACGGTTCCTGTTCGTCGACCTTCGGAACCGTAGAACGCGGGAGGCCGGCTGATGCGCGCACTTGACGACTTCCGGGGGACCACCCAAGCGTCGAGGTTATTGAGGTGATTGCCGAGCTCGACCACCGACCCCCGAGACGTTGGCACTCGCTGACCGTCTCTGTTCGCAGCTTGGCTTCGCAGCAACCTTCCCCCAGAACGACTGAAGTCCGACGCCCCACGAGGGCGCCGGACTCCGACCTGACGAACGTCTAAAGTTTACGCCCTTGGCCCGTCGGGCTTCTCCACCTCAAGAATTGGAGAACCCCTATGAAGAATCCCGCAGTCCACCCCGATCCGCGGTTCGGTTCACTGCCGACCAGTTGGCCGCGATTGACGCGGCCGGCGTCGACGGTCCGGACCAGACCGGGCTGAGCATGGTCCGCATCTCGTTCGCTCGACCTGAGGCCGCGTCCCGGCGAGACGATGGACGACATTTCCGTGCGCCATGTTCGAGGTCTCCGAACCCGACGTCATCCAGCGTCGAAGGCGGTGAGGGCTGAATGGAGAACGGCTTCGATCCCGACGCTTCATCGTCATCGCGATCGACGGGCCCGCGCCGCACGACACGAAGGACGCCGTCGTAAACCGGGCGGGACCTTGACCACCTGGAGCCACCGGGATCGGAGCGCCTGAGAGACGACGTCGTCGCACGCGGCGTGAAGGTCGGCTCCTTGATTGACGGCCGCGCTGGGTCGTCTTCCGCAGTTCCGACCACGCGGAGGAAGTGTCGAGCGGTGGTGGAGCGAAGGACGCCAGATGTGGCCGTCGCTTGCTGCGGTCGACATTGGAGGATGACATCGCGGAGGGTGGCGGCAAGAGTGAGCGCCGCCGAGGTTCCCGAGTCGGAGTCGACCGGAGTCGTCGGCGTCGACCTCACCCGACCAGTCGGTCGGTGCCGAGCTGTCGGCCTCGGACGGGTCGAGGCGTTGCGGTGCTTGAAGCATGGTGGTTTTCGGAGTCGCACTCGCTTTGCGTGAGGGCAGGAGCGCGGGCGGCTCTTTGCGCGTCCCCGGTCAGTACGCGACCGCCGCGCCCTGTTCGCCGACTCGTTGAAACACCGCCACAACTGCAACGTGTGGTGGGAGGTTTCGCCGACGCCGGGCGCGATGTCACGCGTGGGAGGCGAAGACGTGGTCGCAGCCCGGATGATGTTCGTCGATCTCGACTGGACCGGCGTCGGGCCACAAGGTCCAACGAGCTGCCGACCAAGGAGGTCCGTGCGGCAAGGTGGTCACGGCGTTCCCGATCAGGCCGACGGCGCTCATCGATACCGGCGGCGGCCTGCAGCGTACTGGGTGCTCGACGAGCCGCTCGGGCCGGCCGAGTTCGAACGCGTCCAGGCGGTGATGCGAGCGGCCTTCGAAGCTGAGGGCCTCCACGTCGAGGCGACCGACATCGCTCGCATCCTGCGCGTGCGCGGGATGCTGAACTTCAAGTACTACCCGCCACGTCTTGTTCGCGTCGTCGAGTTCATCCCACCGTGCCGACGAGCGCGAGCTGACGCCCAGGCTGTTCGAGAAGCGGTTCGGCCACCTCGTCCCGATTGACGAACAGGTGGTGTCGGCTTCGGCCTCGGTCGCGGTGGTCCCGAGGGGTGGAGGCGGGCTGGTCCTCAGGATCTCCACGTTGGTTCGTACTCGGCGTTCATCGAGAAGCACTCGCTCGCCGACCTGCTCGCCCTCTACGGATGGGAGCGGGATGGCAAGCAGTGGTCGAGGCCCGATCGTGGCGAGAGTCGCGAAGATCGCTAGCGACGAGCGCGGCGAGATCCTTCACGTCTTGACTCGACGAGTCTCGAGTTGGCCGGGTTGCGGGCGCTCGGCGTGCCGACGAAGAGTCCGGAGATCGTGTGGGTGCGGGCGTTTGACCTGTTCGCGTTCCACGAGCACGGTGGCGACAAGGAGCAGGCGCTCGCAGCGTTGCGACCCGCACGTTCTGCCGAGTTGGGGGTCGGTTCCGGCCAACGTCGATCCGGAGACGGGTGAGGTCTTCGAGGCGGTCGTCTACCGGGACGTCTGTATGACGCGCATCCGAAGCTCGGACACATCCGAACCGCCGCGCTTGCGAGGATGCGTTCGCCGGATGGGGTTCTTGCGACGATGTCGTTCGGCGGTGTGCGCAGCTTTCGTCGCGGTGCGGGCTTCCGGCGATGGTCGGCTCCGTTGGCTCGCTCAATCTCATCGTGGGGCTGGTCTCGGAGCCGGGTGGGCGCAAGTCGTCGACGTACGGCGTCGCCGAGCGCCTCGACCCGACGGGTCCGAAGCGCGACGGACTCGGGCTGGTTTCGGCGAAGGTCTCGCCGACCTGTTCTACGAGATGGCCGACGTGCTCGTCGACGGGAAGGTGAAGCAGCAGCGCCGGCTGCTCGAGGTGGCCGACCGTGTCGTCAGCTTGTACGTCGACGCGGGCGAGACGATCGTGAAGCTCACGACGGAGCGCAATGGTTCGACGACCGGCGCGGCAGTTCGCCAGGCGTGGAGTGGCAGCGCCCTTGGCAACGCCAACGTTGGAACGAACTTCCGACACGTACCGAAGCACACCTACCGATTCGCAATGGCGGCGAGCTTCCAGTTCTCGAACGCTGCGGACATGGTCGCCGATTCCGAGCTGGGCACGGCGCAACGGTTCTTGTGGGCCGGGACCAAGCATCCGGCGATCAGGGTGGCGCGTCCGTCGTGGCCGGGTCCGTTGTCGATGTGTGCCGCACCGGACTTCGGTGACGATGAGGTTCCGTTCCGGTTCCCCGACGCAGTTGTCGGCGAGGTCGAGTCCGCCGAGGCCGAGGAGGCGTCGGGACGCTGTCCAGGCGGGCACGCTCGACGCACACCGTCGGATGATGAAGCTCAAGGTCGCGGCGGTGCTGCATTCGCTCATCGCTGAGCCCGACGAGCTACTCGATGTGTCGTTGTTGGCGCGGGATCTTGCTGAGCAGATCGTTGCCACCTCAGATCGTTTGCGCTCAACCAGATCGAGGCGATTGCCAGGTCGGTGGATGCCAAGCGGTCGGAGCAGGCGATCCGACAGCACGTCGCTGTGCCGTGGTGATGGTCCAGGCGTTGAGCGAGCGTGAACAGCTCGAGTACGAACGGGCTGTGGTCGACACCGCCGAAGAAGCTCACCGACAAGGTCGTCGCGGGCAAAGTGCACACGCGCAAGGAGGCGAGCCAGGCGATGCCCGGCCACCGCAAGCGACTCGACGACGGGATCGCCTACGCCGAGACAGCAGGTTGGCTAATTGTGGGGTGCGAACAGACGCCGACGGGTTCACCCTCCACCCTGCTCGAACCTGGGCCGGTCAAACGCTGAGTTCGGAAGCGGTGAAGGGGTGAGGGGCTCACCCCTTCGGGGTCTCTCGCCCGAGTGCTCTAAAGCCCGCAAACCCTTAGTCCTATGGTTCTTTCTTCTCATAGTGTCATCGGGGAGTTCTTGGCCCAGGGGAAGGGGTGAGGGCTCGCCCCTTCACCCCATTCACCTGTTCGCCACTGACCTCAGTCTGGGCGGGCTTGGGCTCGGCGAACAGCGTCACCTGGGGATGTTCACACCTGGTCGGCGTTCGGGTCGGGGACGGGAAGAACGACCGGTGGAGTCGCCCACCCGGGGGGCGTGCAGGTCCCCACCCCGGCAACTCTGAAGAGAAGGAGTCCCACTGCTCTGGCCATCGTTCAACATTTCCACCAAAACAGGTAGTCGTGACACGAGGTAGACAAGAGTCTAGCCCCCGCCCCCCCCAGTCCCGCTCTGCGCTCCACGGAGTTGGGACGCCCTGCCGTTAGGTGTATGGAGAACACAGGCAGCTCGGTTCGGATGCATTGTCAGCAGCTATGACGCATGAAAATCGACTGCGGGATACCGTCTTGGAATGACCACCGACTCTCAAGACGCAGGCGCGGCAACTCCAGCTGAAGGTGACTCCGAAGAAGCGTCGACGCTGGCCGTTCATCGTCACCGCGATCGCTGTCGTCCTGATGTTCGGTGCCCTCGGCTATCTCGTCTACGACTTGAACGAACAGGTAGAAGATCTGAACAGTGAGATCAGCAACGTGGCCGGGCGTACCGGTTCCGACATCGGGCTCCTGAAATCCAGGCCAGTTCGCTCGAGAGCGACGTCAACTCGC
>CAVQSV010000017.1:0-114936 GCA_963716095.1 Ilumatobacteraceae bacterium
GCCACGCTCGAGCAGCAGTTCGTCGTGGTCACCCTCGTCAGCGACATCGTCAACCGAGGCATGTCGGTGGCCATCGGCATCGAGCACGGCGTCGAACCGCTGTCGGCGTGTTCGGTCGTGGTCGCCCCGGTCGTCATCGACGGCGAGCATCTCGGCTCGGTCGGCGTGCTCGGCCCGACCCGTATGAACTACCCGCAGGCGCTCGCGACAGTCGAGGTCGTCAGCGAACAACTCGGCCACCGCATCGAAGAAGGCTGAGTCGGCGTGGCCAACTCACGGCATGATGGGGCCTCCCATGGCTGATTACTACGAACTCCTCGGCGTGCCCCGAACCGCGTCGGCCGACGAGATCAAGAAGGCGTATCGCCAGCGTGCGCGCGAGTTCCATCCCGACGCGAACCCCGACGACGCGGCCGCTGCCGAACAGTTCAAGAAGGTTGCGCAGGCGTATCAGGTGCTGTCCGACGACCAGCAGCGGGCGCGCTACGACCGCTACGGCGAGGCCGGTGTCGGCGGTGCGAGCGGTGGTGGACCGTCGGCCGAGGACCTCTTCGGTGGCGGGCTCGGCGACATCTTCGAGACCTTCTTCGGCGGTGCCGGTGGCGGCAGCCCGTTCGGGGGCGGTCGCCCCCGCGGCCCGTCGGGCCCGCCCCGTGGCCAGGACGTCGAGGTCATCGCCGACATCTCGTTCGAGCAGGCCGTGTTCGGCGACGAGGTCGAGGTGTCGCTGAAACTCCCCACCCGGTGCGACGACTGTGACGGTTCGGGCGCCGGCGAGGGCACGAAGCCGGTCACGTGCAGCGACTGTGGTGGCAGCGGCCAGGTGCAGCGGGTCCGCCAGAGCCTGCTCGGCCAGATGGTCACCGCCAGCCCGTGCAGCCGATGCGGTGGCCTCGGGCAGATCGTGACGACCCCGTGCGCCACGTGCCGGGGCGAGGGGCGCGTCACGTCCGACAAGACATATCAAGTCGACGTGCCGGCGGGCGTCGACTCGGGGTCGACGTTGCGGCTCACCGGGCGAGGCGCAGTCGGGCCCAGGGGCGGTGGCTCCGGTGACCTCTACGTACATCTGCGCGTCGCACCTCATGACCTGTTCGTTCGCGACGACCACGATCTGGTCACGGAGGTACCGGTCTCGATCGCCCAGGCGGCGCTCGGAACGCAGGTCGAACTCGAGACACTCGACGGCACCGAGCACCTGATCGTGCCGCCCGGAACCCAACCCGGTCGCGAGTTCGTCCTGCGCCAGCGAGGTGTGCCCCACCTGCGTGGACGTGGTCGTGGTGATCTGCGGGCGTGTGTCCGAGTCGACATCCCGACCAAGCTCACCGATGACGAAGTCGGGCTGTTGACCAAGTACGCCGAGGGGCGCGGCGAGGTCGTCGGGAACGGCAAGGAAGGCCTGTTCTCGCGCATCAAGTCGGCGTTCTCCTAGGCCGTCGCCGAGGACGAGACGCTGATGGCGCCGCCGGATCGCTCAGCTCTGCGTTCGACGAACGCTCACGTGCTGGTCGACAGCGAACTGCTCGGTGATGCCGGCATCATCTCGCTCGACGATGATGTCCAGCACCATCTGCGCAGGGTGTTGCGGCTTCGAGACGGCGCGGCCGTCAGTGTCACCGACGGTGCTGGCCGGTGGTGTCTCGCAGTGGCGGTCGTCGATGGGAAGGCGCTGCGGCTCGAGCCGACCTCGGACGTCGTGACCGAACCGACGTCGTCTCGCTCGATCACGATCGCTGCCGCACTGCCGAAGGGCGATCGGCTCGACTGGATGGTCCAGAAGGTCACCGAACTCGGTGTCGACCGGCTGGTGCTGCTCCAGGCTGATCGCTCCGTCGTTCGATGGAAGCCGGATCGGGTCCAGCAGCAGCTCAGCCGGCTGCAACGCATTGCCGACGAGGCGCTTCGCCAGAGCAGGCGAGTGGTGCGTCTGAGCATCGACGCACCGCAGCCCGCCGTCGGGTTGCTCGGTGGCTACGTCGTCGCCGAACCTGGCGGTCGATCGCTGGCGGCGGCGGACACGTCGGTCGCCGTCGGCCCCGAAGGAGGCTGGAGCGAGGCCGAGTTGGAGGCATCGCTGGATCGGATCGATCTGGGTCGAACGATTCTGCGAACCGAGACCGCCGCCATCGCGGTTTCCGCACTCTGCGTGACATTCGAACGCTGACCGTCTATAATGCTGCCAGTTACCCCAGGGTAACGTGCGGGATCGGTCGGCGGGTGCCGCCGGGCGATCGAACAACAAGGCGGAGCAGAGATGACCATGATTGACGACGATGCCCCTTCGGCCTACAGCCAACAGGTTGGCGAACGACTGCGAGTGATTCGCAAGCAGAAACGCTTGTCACTGCAGGAGGTCGAAGCCCAGTCGAACCAAGAATTCAAGGCGTCCGTGCTGGGCGCCTACGAGCGAGGTGAGCGTGCCCTGTCGGTGCCGCGGCTCGACCGGCTGTCGCAGTTCTATGCGGTCTCGGTCGAGCAACTCCTGCCCCGTGAGATCACCGGCACCGAAGCTGCCGCGGCGATCGCCTCGCACACCAACAAGAAGTTGGCGATCGACGTCGCCAAGCTCGTGCAGCTCAAGGGCTCGCCATTCGAGATGCTCGCCCGCTACCTGAAGCTGATCCAGGTGCAGCGCCAGGACTTCAACGGCCGAGTGATCACCGTACGTGGCGACGACACCCGTTCGATCGCCGCCATGCTCGACGTGCCCGTCGATCAGGTGGCCGAACGTCTCGCAGCGCTCGACCTGCTGTTCGTTCCGTCCGGCTGAGCAGCACCGCCGAGCGACGAGGCTCGGCGCGGAAGGGTCGCGCGAAGACTCACCGCTTGCGGGTTGACTGTGGGAATGGCTGGGTCGTCGTCGGGCAACTTCGGGGTGTACGTCCACATCCCGTTCTGCGCGTCGAAGTGCGACTACTGCGCGTTCGCGACGTGGACCGATCGAGGTCACCTCGTGTCGAGCTACCTCGAGGCGCTCCGCACGGAGATCGCCGCTGCCGTGGCCGATGGGATGCGCGTGGCCGACACCGTCTTCGTCGGCGGCGGCACCCCGACGCTGGTACCCGCGAGCGAGCTCGCCGGAGTCATCGCTTCGATCCCGGTCGCCGACGGTGCCGAGGTCACCGTCGAGTGCAACCCCGACGATGTGACCATCGAAATGCTCTCCACCTATCGGGGCGCCGGTGTGAACCGGGTGAGCCTCGGTGTGCAGTCGATGTCGGCACACGTCCTTCGGTCGCTGGGCCGGACCCACGACCAGCGCAACGTCGAGCGGGCGGTCGACGCCGTTCGTGCTGCCGGCCTGGCGTCGTTCAACCTCGACCTGATCTATGGGGCCGCAGGCGAGTCGATCGACGATTGGCGCCGGACCGTCGAGGCGGCGTTGGCCTTCGACCCACCGCACATGTCCGCGTACGGGCTCACCGTGGAGGCCGGCACACCGCTGGCCTCCCAGCCCGACCGTCATCCCGACGACGATGACCAGGCCGACAAGTACGAACTCGCCGACGATCTCCTCATCGGGGCCGGGCTCGTGAACTACGAGGTCTCGAACTGGGCGAGGCCGGGACACGAGTCGCGGCACAACTACCTGTACTGGAACCAGAACGACTACCGGGGCTTCGGGTGCGCCGCGCACTCTCACGCGGCCGGGCGCCGTTGGTGGAACCTGCGTACGCCTGACCGGTATCTCGACGCGATCTCGCGCGGGGTGTCCGTCGAAGCGTCATCGGAGACGCTCGATGCTGCAACCAGGCGATTCGAGGCGTTGCAGCTGGCGCTGCGGACCCGCGACGGCGTTCCGAGGGATTCCTTCGCTCCCGAGACCCTCGACCTGCTCCAGTCGCTCGTGGTGGGCCACCCCAGTGATTCGGGCCGTGTGGTGCTCACGCGGGCAGGGCGGCTCATGGCGAACGACGTCTCGCTTCGGTTTCGGTGACCGGACCTCGACCCGGAGTCGAGCCATCGACTGCATGCCGAACCTGAACCACATGTTGAGGCTTTTCCTCGGACCTGTGGACATCTGGTGGCTGTCGTGGGAGAGTTTTCGATGCGCAACCCATCGACTTCGCTCATGAAGCCGATGACATGTGCCGAAGGCTGTTGGAGACGACCGCCGAGAAAGTGACCAATTCATGCATGCCGCTACGACGTTCCCACGCACGCCGCTGGTCATCGCCGCGGGCGGTTTGACGGTCGGGCCGGTGCGCGCGACGTTCCGCGATGGCGATCGAGAGTCGCTGCTGCACAACTATCTGGTGCTGGTGCGGCGGATGCGTGGCCAACAGCGCGAACCGACCATCACACTGCGCAACGCTGACATCAGTGCGCTCGCAGAGCACCTCGGGGCCAGCCCCGAGCTGGTGCTCGACGATCTGCTCGATCGAATGGGGGCCACCCGTGCCCAGCGCAAGGCGCTGCTGGCGATGTTCGCAGTTGGCGCGCTGTCGATCGTGGCCACTGGCTCCGTGGCGCTCGAACTCGCGCCCGCTGATGCACTTTCTGAAGGTTCGAGCGATGCGCCGTCCCTGGTCGAGGCCGTCGACGCCCCCGCTGCGCCGATCGTGGTGACGCACGACGTCCCGGTCGTCGATACTGCGCCGGTCGCCGCTCCCGAGTCGTCGCCCGCCGAGGTGCCCTCGGCCGTCTCGGTACCGCAACCGGGGCTTGCGATCGCCATGGGCGGAGACGACTGGGACTACACCCTCTCGCTGCACCAGCTGGCCCAGGCGCTGGCGACTCAGCCCCCAGCCCGGGTGGTTGTCGGCGCCGGCTCGGAGGGTGTTGGTGTGGCCGACGACGGTTCGACCGTTGCCGTTGCCCGGCCGCCGGTTCCCTCGTCGGAGGGTGTTGGTGTGGCCGACGACGGTTCTACTGTTGCCGTTGCCCGGCCGCCGGTTCCCTCGTCGGAGGGTGTTGGTGTGGCCGACGACGGTTCGACCGTCGCTGTCGCTCCGCCGCCGGTTCCCTGAGACGTCGGAACCGTCAGCTGCGACGCACCGCCGTGAACAGCTCGGGGAAGACCTTGGCGACCTTGGCGGTCAGGTAGTCGCCGTAGGTGCCTTCCCACGCGGTCACGTCGGCGTGGTCCCAGCGATCCGGGGAAGGCATCGACGTCGACCCGATCGGCAGGGTCGGTACGGTGGCGTCCCACGACGGGTCGAAGAAGTACGGAAACGACACCCGGCTGCGAGCCGAGGCGTTGCGGACTCGGTGCGGCGTCGACCGGTACCGTCCGCCGGTGAGCCGTTCGAGCATGTCGCCGAGGTTGCACACGATCACGCCCGGCGTCGGCTCGACATCGATCCAGGTGCCGTCGACCGCGCACACTTGGAGGCCTCCGAGATGGTCCTGGGCGAGCAGTGTGAGCAGGCCGTAGTCGGTGTGTTCGCCAACGCCCCACTGCTCGTCGGCTTCCGCTGTGTCGCCCGGCGGGTAGTGGAAGATGCGGAACAGGACCGTGGGATCGCGTGTGAGCTCTCGTTCGAACCAGTTGGCCGGCAACCCGAGTCCGAGCGCGATGCCGCGCATCACGGCGTCGGCCACCGGCCGCAGCGTGTCGAGCCACTCGAGTACCGAGGTGCGGAGATCACCGGACCCTTCGGGAAACTGATTGGCGCCGTGCAGCGGCGTGGCGGCCACGACGCGTGGATGATCCGCAGGGTGTTCGGTACCGAAGTAGATGCCTTCCTTGCGGTCGGGTACGCCTGAGGTGAGTTCCCCGCCGACTGGAAACCACCCACGCCAGGCACGACCGGCCTTGGTCATGGTGATCTCGGCCTTGTCCGACCCGTCCAGCGAGAAGAATGCGTGCGAGGCGGCTTCGAGCCGCTGTTGCAGGTCGGCCGGGATGCCGTGACCGACGATCGAGAAGAAGCCGACGCCCCGACAGGCGGCGTCGATCTGTTCGGCGGTGTCGGCAAGCGCGGCCTTCGTCGCGGTGGGGTCGAGTAACCCGGCGACGTCGATCACCGGCAACGAAGCGGGGGAGTGTGGGGCGGCGCTCACGACTTGGTAACGTACCGCTCTGCTACGGGCGCGTAGCTCAGTTGGTTAGAGCGCTACCATGACACGGTAGAGGTCCCGGGTTCGAGTCCCGTCGTGCCCACTCAGAAGCCCTGGTGAGGAGCAGTCCGCCGGGGCTTCGTCGCGTTCTGGGTCGTGATGATCGGGTGCTTGGCTTGGGCCGCAGTGTGCGGGTCATCGCTCGACCCGAACCGGATTACTGAGCGGCGATATCGAGGCCCCTCGGGGGCACTCGTCTGCTGCACGTACGAGACGTTCGGCGGTCAGTCGGTCGTGAGTTCGTCGACCACGACCATGTCGATCACGGTGAACGGCCCGACCGGAGCGAACGTCGCAGCGATCGTGGCCTGCGCCTCTTCGTCGAGGGGCTGAGAGGCCAGGAAGCCATCCAGATCAGCACGTGTGTCGAACTCCTCGATCGCGACCACCCGTTCCCCTGCGCTGTCTCCCTCAGTGACCATGTAGACGCGAAGGTCACGACATGAGTGGCGGCGTACCTGTTCACGGCGAACCGCAACCAGCTCACGCGCCTCGTCGAGACGTGACGGGTCGACATCGAGGTTCCAGACCAACATCACTGCCATGAGGTGACCCTACGCAGTTGTTCCACCCCTGTCGTCCACGGGCACCGCTCGGGGACGCGATCACGTGGGGCGCCTGGTATCGGCCTGATTGATACTCGAAGAGCGTTTCGGCGGTTGTTGAGTGCTCGGTTCGGGCATTCGAAAGGACCGGCTCAGGTTGCCTCGAAGGCCTCCGCAACTGTGCTGGCGAACTCGGTTGCGGCTTCGAGATCTTCGGCGTTGGCCGAGTCGGCCCGCGCCATGACGACGGCGACCTGATCGTCGAGATCCATCACCCAGGCGCGATAGGTGGTCGATGGGAAGAGCGTGAACAGCTCTGAGCTCGCCCACCCGTCGGGCGCTGACACGAATGCCCCCACCTCACCGCCGTCGGGAACGTCGAACTCGACGGCTGAGGCCGTCTCGCCGAGCAGCGTGACGGTGTCGTCGAACTCGCGGAGGTTCGAGATGAGTCCTCCGTCGGCGAGTGACTCCAGGAATGCGACGAATGCGGCTGCATCGGCCGGTGATTCGCCGAGCGTGCTGGCGAAGATCCCTGCGGACGGGTCGTCAGGAGGGAGGATGAGCTGGCCGACGGCGCCGATGTGGACGGATGGTTCGGTGGTTCCCGTGAAGTCGCCGGGGGCGTCGATGGAGAGGAACTGCGCCGAGACACGGACAGTTGCATCGACGGGCAGGCTCATGATCGTGTCGCCGAACAGAAGTGTCCGGTACTGATCGCCCGCCATGCCCGTGGAGAAGAACCCGCCGTACTCGATCGGATCCCTGCCGTTGCGGGGGTCGTCGAGCGTCGGGCCGATTTCGAGTGAGGCGACGACGCCATCGACGACGTCGCTCCATTCATCGCTCGAGATGCCGGTCCCGAGCACCAGCGGTTGGGGGTCGTCCTGGTCGATGACCCAGACCCGACGCGGGAGCCCATCGCCGAAGCTGAGTGCGCCGTTGGCCACGACTCCGCCGATTGATTCACGTTGTGATGTGGGCGTGATGTCGAATCGGCGGACGGCGTAGCCGCTGATCGGGTCAACGTCGGTCTCCACGACGTCCCATCCCGAGTCGAGCAGCTCGGCGGCCCACTCGTCGGGCGTCGAGAGTTCGTTCTCTCCCCACCTCGACAGGAAGAAGACGCGGTCACCGCCGAGGTCCCAGCCGATCGTGCCCGCACCGTGCTGGCCGAGACCAAATGGCTCGGGCACGTCGAACACGACTTCGGTGCCCAGCCGGTAGCTGTGGTAGCGACCGGGCTCCTTTGGCGGGCCACCCGGTGGGTTTCCGTCACCGAGCGGTTCGATGCCGTCGACGAGCAGCCCCGTCGGCTCCTCCAGTGGTGGTGCGGGCGCGCGTGGTACCGCTTGATCGGGCTCGTCCGGCGCTGGGGCGGTGGGGGGTGCTTCGGTGCTGCGGGGCTCGGTCGTTTCCGACCGTGGGGGCGGTTCCGTGGTCGCGGCTGTGGCCTGCGTCGGCTCGGCTCCGGCCGACGCTCCGTCGCCGATACTCTCGCTGCCGCAGGCGGCGAGAGTGGTGACGAGCGTGGCGGTGAGGATGATGCCGGGGGCGGATGTTCGGGGTCGCATGTCAGTCTCCTGTGGGTGTGGTGATGGGTGAAACGTCGGGTGTATTGAGCTCCTCGAGGGTGAACGTTCGTGGGGTCTCGCGGTCGTCGACCTCGACACGGACCAGACCGGCGAGCGGGGAGATCCAGATGCGGGTGCGGGTCCGATCGAGTGAGTTGTTGGTGGTCCACTCCACGTCGATGAGGCGGGCCTCGTAGCGGCCTGCCGGCGTGACGACAACGTCGTCAGGCCCTGTGGCTGCTGCGTAGTCGACCACCTCACCGGCGCACGTCGCCGTGCCCGAGCCGCTCAGATCGATCGTGGCATCGCAATCGACCCATGCGCGTTCGGGGTCGAGCAGCACGAGCGGGATCAGAACCTGTCCCGTCGGGTCGACTTCAAACCGGACCTCGCCGAGGAACTGCCGAGGCGGGATGTCGGCGGTCCCGACCCGAGCCTGGGCGCGGGCCGCGTCCTCCATCCGGATCGTGAGCGACGCGCTGGCTGCACCGCCCTCGGACTCGATCGGGTCGGTCACGAGCCTCCAACGGGTGCCGGATCGGAGCAGATCTGCGGGGAACACGGTTGCAGGTGAGCCGGCGAGGTCAGCGGCCGGCTGCGGGTCGTCGCCACTGACCACGACCAGTCCGAGCACGAGGACAATCGCCGCAGCTGCTGCGGTCACGGGCACAAGCCAGCGTCGGCGACCGAGCGCACGCTGCGACTCCGAGCGGACGGAGACCAACTCGATGCCGTCATCGTTGTTGTTCGCGTCGCGGTCGTCGTCGGCAACTGCTTCCGAGAAGTTGGCAACTGCGTCCGAGAAGGCGGCGTCCAGGCGCGCCTCGATCCTGGCCTGCGCCTCGGAGGACAGCGGACGAGAGATGTCCGGGCGCACCGAGAGTCGGTGCAGGGCGTCGGCAGTACGGTCGTCGGTCATCGGGTCCTCCTCGACCAGCCGTCGTTGTCAGCAGTTCCGGCGTCGATCGCGGCCGCAAACGAACGTCGGGCGCGAGCGAGCAGACTCTCGACTGCTCGGTAAGAGACGCCGAAGCCATCGGCGATCTCGTCGAGGCCCCAGTCGTCCAGGTACCGCAGCGTCAGCACCGTTCGCTGCCGAGTCGGGAGTGACTCGAGTGCAGCGGTGACGTCATCGTCAGGATTGGACGTCGACGGGTCGACGCACCGCTGCTGGGAGCCTGCGAGTCGGTCGACTGCTCGCGTGCGCGCTGCCATGTGGCGCCAGTGGTCTACGAGCCGGCGCTTGGCGACCACCGTGAGCCAGGCTGGTGTGACCTCGGTGCCGCGACCCCGGGCGAACTGGTGAGCGGCGGCCTCGAACGTCTGGGCGGTGATCTCCTCGGCGAGAACAGAATCACCGCAGCGGTCGTAGACGACGCCGTGAACAAGTCCATGATGCTCGCGGAAGCACGCCGACAGCCCGCTGCGGGCGACGTGATCACGGGCTCTCATACGGGACTATCGGATCACGGCGCCATTCCCCGTCGCGCAAACCGGGAATCCTTGCCGTCGATCAGGTCGGACATCACACATGCACTCACTCGAGGGAGAGGTGATGGCATTGAACGCGGCGTGTTCCTCGTCAGGTGAGCCAGCAGCGTCGCCGACCGAGTCGACGGCGGTGCCACAGTCCACCGGTCCGGCAACCACGATCGACAGCATGACGAGTTCGTCGGTACCGGTCACAACGATCGACGTCGAGTTCCTGACCCGCCAGGTGAACAGGTCATGGGACCCAGAGCGCCCCGGAAGCGTCATGATGATGACGTTCGACGCTCGTGGCGACTCGGTATCGGCTGCGGTGGGGCCCGACTTCGACGGCGAATCCATGAGCATCGACGATCCGATCCGGGTCGGGAGCATCACGAAGCTTCTCACGTCGACGACGATGCTGTCGCTGGTCGACGAGGGTCTCGTCGAACTCGAGCGCCACTGAGCCAGTACCTCTCCCGAGTCGAGATCGACGAGCGGATCACCGTTCGCGACGCACTCCAACACTCGAGTGGCTTGGCGGACTACACCGAGACGGCCGGTTACCTGCCGATGCTCGTCGAGGACCCGGGGCGATCATGGAGCCCTGAGGAGGTGTTCGAACTCGCACCGACCGATGAACTCCTCTTCGACCCGGGCGCGACCTTCGCGTATTCGAACACGAACTACATCGCGCTGGGAGTGGCGATCGAGGAGGTCACCGGGCAGACATTCCACGAGACCGTACGCGAGCGGATCATCGATCCGCTCGGGATGTCGGATACCTACCTCGAACACCACGAGGACGGACCGGAGCCCCTCGGCGGGTATACCGGCCTGTCCGGGGAGATCGAACCGATCGCCTTCGACTTCACCTCGATCGCGACCAACGAGTGGTCGGCCGGCGGGTTCGTCAGCAGCGCGAGCAATCTCCACCTCTTCATGGGTGCGCTCTTCGCCGGTGAAGTCATCTCATCAGAAATGCTGTCCGAGATGACTCAGAACCGAGAGTGGGGTTTCGGCATCTTCGAACCGGAGTGGGTGTCGGTCACGCCGCTCTTGGGCCATGATGGCCGCACCCTTGGGTCGGGCACATTCCTCGTCCATGCACCCGAGACCGGGATGACGGTGTTCACCTTCGCGAACGCGGACCATCTCCGGGTGAGTCCTGCGACCGGCGACGTCGCCGAGGCGATTGGTGTTCCAGGAGTCATGCTCGTGACGGATGACTGAGCTCGGCTGCCCGAGACACCGGCAGGAGACGACACATCGACTGAGGCGTCACGAGCCATGACCCGGTAGAGGTCCCGGGTTCGAGTCCAGTCGTGACCACCCTGAAGCCCTGGTGAGGAGCAATCCGACCGGGGCTTAGCCGAGGGCGGCGTCGGCACCCAGTCCGGGTTGGGAGCGGTCGGGATTGCTACATTTCGGCGATCCGTACGTGTCGAAAGGACCCTGATGAGCGCACAGCAACCAGCCGAGGTGAGCGGACTGTTCGAGCGTTGTTTCGCCGATGGTGACCTGGAGGGTCTGATGGCCCTGTATGAGGACGACGCTGTGTTTCCCACACCGCGTGGCACCTCGACCGGGCATGACGAGATCCGTGCGACGCTCAAGGCGTACCTCGATTCCGGAGCCAAGTTGGTGTTCGGCGAGTCCCTCGTCTTCTCTGCCGGGGATCTGGCGCTGATCCACACGCCGTGGACCATGCGGATGCCTGATGGGTCGAGCCCTGAGGGGGCAACGGCCGAGGTCGTGCGCCGTCAGCCCGACGGCAGCTGGAAGTACGTGATCGACAACCCCGACGGGACAGCACTGCTCCATCACGAGTGACGGGAGCCGGCACCGCACCCGGTGTCGTCCCGACTGAGTCCCACCGACTCTTGGTGTGGGGCGACGGACGCGACGCTCGCGTCGCGTCCGTCATCTCAGGCTGCGCTCCATGAACCGCCAGTTGTGATGCAGTTCGCTGGGAACTTCTGCGCCGTCATAGATGGGCCGGTCTCGGAACCCTTCGGCCTCGTAGAGCCGGTGTGCCGACGTCATGAACGGGCCGGAGTCGAGCCGCATGCTCGTGTACCCGTAGGACTCCGCGTCCGCGATCAGACGTCTCACGATGGTGGTTCCCAGCCCGCCGCCACGCTGGTCTGGCCGCACGAAGACCCGCTTCATCTCCGATGCTCCGTCGCTCGTGCGACGGACGCCGCCCATGCCGACGACCCGCCCGTCGCGGTGAACGGTGTAGAACACGCCCTCGGGTGGCTCGGCGTCGCACAGCTTGTCGAGTGTGGCGGCCACGTAGTCGGGGATCGGCTGTCCCAGGAGCGCTGGCAGGCTGATCCCGAAGTCGTGTTGGATGTTCGCATCCAGCCATTCGAGGTACTCGATGTTGAGTTCCGTCAAGATCGCGTGATCGCGGCGGGCGTCAGCGGACTCGAATGTGATCTGCATGCAACGCCCTCATGTCCGTTGTCGAGCATCGAAGCTTCGACATGATCTGCTCTGCGTGAATCACCCGTTGGCAAGCGGCAACTCGATGCCCTTTACAGCAGGCGCCACCGTACGCGAGAGCGGATCGTGCGACCCAACCGAGCCTCGATGGCTCGTCTGGTCGAACACGGTGGCACGCGGGGTCTAGCGTTGCCGGAGTTGCTCGAGCGCCGCCTCGGGTTCCAGCACTTCCAATGAGGGGAAGCATGAACATTCGAGGGCTGGGCTACATCGGCGTCGACGCCGGGGACCTCGACGCCTGGCGGGGGTACGCCGAACTGCTCGGAACCCGGGTGGTCGCCCACGGTGACGGGTTCGCCGGCTGGGAACTGCCCGACGCCGCCGCGCTCGAGGTCTGCGCTGCCGAACTCGAGTCGGCCGGGTTCCTCCTCCACCCGGGCTCCGCAGCCGAATGCGACCAACGACGGGTTCGGGGACTGATCCGCACCATGGACCCCGGCGGGTTCGCTGTCGAGTTCTTCCACGGCGTCGTCGAGGATCACGAACGATTCGTCTCACGGACCGGGGTCAGCGGGTTCACCACCGGCGACCAGGGCCTGGGCCACATCGTGCTCGGCACACCCGACATCGAGGGAAGTGCGCACTTGTACACCGACGTGCTCGGCTTCCGGGTTTCGGACTACTGGAGGCCCGGCGGCGCGGAGCACGACGTGGTGTTCCTCCACTGCAACCCTCGCCACCACAGCCTCGCGCTCGTTCCCGCCGACGAGGCTGCGCTGTACCACTTCATGCTCGAGATGAACACCCTCGACGACGTCGGCTACACGCTCGATCGCCACGAGGACACCGGCACGCAGATCTCCAGCGGGCTCGGGAAGCACACCAACGACCACATGATCTCGTTCTACAGCGTGTCCCCGTCCGGCTTCGAGGTCGAGGTCGGCTGCGGTGGACGGCTCGTCGACGACGAGACCTGGACCGTCACCCAACTCACCAAGCCCAGCTTCTGGGGGCACGCGTCGCCTGGAAGCCCCTGAACTCGCCCAGGCCGCAGATCCGTCACCGACCCAGCTTCCAGTCCCCGAGTGCCAAGACCATGACACGGCAGAGGTCCCGGGTTCGAGTCCCGTCGTGCCCGGACTGTGTGGTGATGCCACGTGCCGAAGCGTGCTCGGCGATTCGCAACGCGTTCGTATTCGGGTGCCGGGACGTTTGGGTCCATGCCGCAGTGCCGACGAAGCGCACCAGCCATGGGATCGCTTCGCGGTGTGCCAATCGCCTGCAATGTCGAGGGATGAGCTCATGGGGACATCTGGACGCAGGCCCTGAAGCAGCCCAGCACGCGAACTGACGAACGACACTTTCTTCCTGTTCGACCCGGTCGGACAATTGAGACATGAAGAGCTGGACGATTCCCCGCGGTCTGATGCGAACGTGCGGACTGTTCCCGCTGTTGCTCACATCTGCGTTGATGGGAGTGTCGTGTTCCGACGACAGTGGGTCGAACTCCACGGTCGAGACCTCCGTCGAGGAGACCACGCCCAACGTCGACGGGCAGAGCGCCACGCTCGATGCTGTCAGAGCCGCCGTGATTCGCATCGAGACCAGTGGAGTCTTCGTCGAACCCGACGGTTCGTCGTCCGCTCCCACCGAGATGGTCTCGTGGGGCGGGGGATCTGGATTCATCATCGATGAATCGGGAATCGCAATCACCAACGATCACGTCGTGTCCGGTGCCGCCGACATCGAGGTGTACGTCGATGGCCGTGATGAACCCGTCTCGGCGCGTCTCCTGGGTAGCTCGAGCTGCAACGACCTCGCAGTGATCGATCTCGATGGCGATGGCTACCCGACGCTCGACTGGTATGACGGCGAGATCGAACCAGGGTTGGAGATCCTGCTCGCCGGGTTCCCGCTTGGGGATCCGGAATACACACTGCTCGACGGCATCGTCGCCAAGGAACGCACGGGCGGTGAGACCCCGTGGGCATCCGTCGAGTGGGTGATCGAGCACACAGCACCATCGCAGCCCGGCAATTCGGGCGGTCCGCTAGTGACCCTCGGCGGTGAGGTCGTTGCTGTCAACTATGCGTACGGCCTTCCTGGCACCGGAACCTCGCAGCACTTTGCGATCGCGCGCGAGGTCGCCGTTCCGGTCGTCGAGTCGTTGAGGTCCAGGACCGATGAGGCGGTGCTCGGCGTCAGCGCCGAGGCGATCGTGGACGACGAGGCCGGGGTGGCGGGAATCTGGGTGTCATCGGTCCATGCGGGGTCGCCTGCGGAAGCGGTCGGCGTGCTGCCTGGTGACATCATCGAGCGGCTCGAAGGGCTCCCGGTCGGCAACGACGGGACGCTCGACGACTACTGCGACGTTCTCCGTTCCCACGATTCGTCCGACGCCATGACGATCCAGGTCCTTCGTCTGCCCGGCGGTGAACGGCTTCGCGGAACACTCAACGGCTCGCCACTGGCACCGATTGTGTCGATCGGTGAGGAGGTCGACACCGAAGTCGAGTTCGTCGACACCGAGACGACCTACGACGACTACGTGCTGATCACCGACGACACGCTGGCTGTCGAGGTTGAGGTGCCGGCATCGTGGACCGACATCGACGGTGACGTCCCATTCCTCGACGACGATGGAGTCGCCAGCGGCGCAGGATTGCAGGCAGCTCCGAACCTCACCGAGTACTTCGACACCTGGAGTACCCCCGGCATGGGGTTCTCGGCGATGTATCAAGGCAGCGACACATCGCTGGCGGACGTGCTCGATGCCAACGTCGAAGCCTTCCCGTATCTCTCGGCGTGTTCGGCTGGTCAGGTCCAGGACTATGACGACGGGTTGTACACGGGCTTGCAGCAGTTCTTCACGGACTGTGGCGGAACCGAGACCACCCAGGTGATCATCGTCGCCGAAGACGATTCGAATGAGTTGCTGATGTTCGTCAAGGCGCAGATCCCGACCGCGGCGGAACTCGACGTGCTCGACCACATCATCGAGACGTTCCGTGTGGTCGGCCCGGTCGGCACCGTCAGCGACGAACTGAGCGGTGATCTCGACGTCGGGATCGCACCGGAGGAATACTCCGAGTTCGTCGAAGTGCTCGACATCACTGGAACACTCGGCGTCGAGGTGCCGATTGAATGGGTTGACGTCCGAGATGACGTTCCGTTCGTCTATTGGGACGACGATGGCGAGGAGCACGGAGTCGGCATGACGGTGTCGACAGACGCCAACGAGTGGTACGACTCGTGGGGGGTGCCCGGGATGTCGCTGTCGGCGACCTCGGACTGGAACGGCTCGATCGAGGACTTCTTCTACTACGACAGAGGATTCCGGTCGACGGGTGGCTGGTTCGCACGCGGTGACTGCGTCGAGTACGAGGTGACCGACTACGACGATCCACTGTATTCCGGATTGAAGGGTGTGTACACCGACTGTGGCGGTGGCGACACCGACCTGGTCGTGGTTGTTGCCGCCCCGCCCGGACTCGAATTCGTCGTGCTCGTCGGAGTCACCATCGTCACCGACGCCGACTTCGAAGCGCTCGACCGCATCCTCGCCACGTTCCAGACGTTCGGTGACGTACCCGGACGCCGCTGACGACGCGCGTCAGTATCCAGCGGGTTGCTGGAGCAGGTCTCCGACGGTGTCGATCCAGAGACTGACGGCTTCGAGGTGGTGTGCGAGTGAGGTGCCGTCGATCCTGTGGTGGTGGCCCACGTCGAACGATGTGTTGAGGATGATGTGGCTGACACCGATCTCCTTCCAGGCGTTCACCTGAACCGCCGAACCAGAGCGGGATGGGACGCCATGGAACTCGGCGATGCGGACCGGTACGCAGGTCAGCAGATCGAAGTCACCCTTCGCAGGCTGGGGGTCCGGTCCTGACCTTGGCCCTGTGCGGTGGATACATCAGCGTGACGGTCTCGGTAGGCCTTGTGACGTGAGGCGATCAGCGGCGCGGCGGGCTCGTGCCATAAGGTCAGCTCTCGTGATCGCTACCGCACGTCCGTCTTCAGCGTGGCTGAACCACACCGTCTTCCCGGTACCCGTATGACCGGCGCTGGTTCGTACGTGGTCGGGCTCGACAACGGCGGCACGGCGAACAAGTTCACGGTCATGGATCGCGACGGACGCTTCCTGATCGATCGTCTGGTCGAGTTGCCGAGTCGTGTCACCGAGGGGCCGTCGGCTGCGATCAGCGCGCTCACCGAGGCCTTCGCGGCCGCGGTCGAGATGGCGGGTATTGAACGTCGTGAGGTGCTCGGGGTGGGCTTCGACACGCCGGGGCCGGCGACGGCGCAGGGCGTGATCTCGTCGCGCGGTGGCACCAACTTCGCCCACGATGACTGGAAGGGGTTCGACTTCCGTTCCGCCCTCGAGGCCGAACTCGGCCTGCCGGTCGTCTACAACAACGACGCCAACGCAGCGGCGCTCTACGCCCACTACGAACACTTCGGGCCGGTCGGGGGAGAACGTTCGTCGATCTCGGCGATCGTCGGGACCGGCCTCGGCGGTGGAGTGATCGAGGGAGGTCGCACCGTCAAGGGCGCCGCGGGGATGGCGGGCGAGCTCGGACACGTGCACATCCCGATGGACGGCCTGCTCGACGACGGGCAACCGACGCCGGGGTGCAACTGTGGTTTCGTCGGTGACGCAGAGAGCGTTGCGTCGCTCACCGGTATCCGGAACAATCTGCTGCCCTACTGGTTGACCCGATTCCCCGACCACGAGCTCGCGGCAGTCGAACCACTCGAGGCCGCCAAGCAGGTCCGAGGGTTCGGCGAGCGGGGCGATGAGATGGCGCTCCACATCTTCGAGCAGCAGGCGATGGCGCTCGGTCGGCTGTTCACGATCGCCGCCAACTTCACCGACCCCGACCTGTACCTGCTCGGCGGCGGCGTGATCGAGGCCGAACCATGGTTCCGCGACTGGTTCCTCGAACGGGTCGAGGCGCACACGTCGTTGCGCGACGAGCAGCGTGAGGTCGCGTCGTTCGCTCTCGTGACCGATCTCGACATGGCTGGCGCCCGCGGATCCGCCATCGCTGCCTCGAGCCTGCTCGTCCATCGCTGACCTGCGATCGCTCGAGGGGATGGGCGCCCCGAGCGGAGTCCGATTCGCGGGCTGTGTCACAATCGAACGGGACGTCGACCATGCCGGCCCACCATCGAATCACGGGCGAACGAGGAGTGATCATGACCGTTGCCGAGACCGAACATCGTGCGGGAACCTCCAGCTACGACAGCTTCGAGGTGACGACGTTGACGCCTCACCTGGGGGCGGAGGTCGACCGACTCGATCTCTCGCAGCCGCTCGACGAACAACAGCTGCACGATCTCCATCAGGCGTTCGCCGATTGGGGTGTGCTCGTGTTCCGAGACCAACACCTCGACCGAGAGGCGCACAAGGCGTTCGGCCGGTACTTCGGCGACCTGCACGTCCACCCGATGAACCACGCGCGTGAGACCGACCCGGAGTTGCTGATCGTCAAGACCACCAAGGACTCGCCCTACACGGCGGGCGACGCGTGGCACACCGATGTCACCTGTGATGCCATCCCACCGCTCGCGTCGGCGCTCTACATCACCGAGACCCCCGAAGTCGGCGGCGGCGACACGCTCTACGCGGACATGTACCTCGCCTACGAACTGCTGTCACCGGCGATGCAGTCGTTCCTCGAAGGGCTCACGGCCGTTCACGACGGCGGCATGCCGTACGTCGGCAGCTACGGATCGACCCCGCCCGAGGGCGGCTATCCGCGTAGTGAACACCCGGTCGTGGCCGTCCACCCGGTCACCGGCCGCAAGGTGCTGTACGTGAACAGCGGTTTCACGTCGCACATCACCGGTCTGCGGCGATGGGAGAGCCGGGCGCTGCTCGACATGCTGTTCGAACACATCGCCACGACACCGCGTCTGCACTGCCGGGTGAGGTGGGAACCGAACACGCTGACACTGTGGGACAACCGGTGCACGCAACATCACGCTGTGTGGGACTACCACCCCCACAGCCGCTATGGCGAGCGTGTCTCGGTCATCGGCCCGGACCGGCCGACGGGTGTGCAGCGCGGTTGAACCAGCTCGTGGTTCAGAACCGCCCGCCGTCCACCAGGAAGCTCTGGGCCGTGCAGGCGGCGCCGTCGTCGGCGGCGAGGAAGAGCACCATCTGGACGAACTCGGTCGGTGAGATGCGGTGCTTGAGCGCCTGGTCGCGCAGCGTCCCTTCCTCGCCCTCGGGTGTCCACCACTTGGTGAGCTGCCGCTCGGTGGCGACCCAGCCCGGCAGCACCGTGTTCACACGGACGTTGTCGGGTCCGAACGTTCGGGCCATCGTGCGGGTGATGCCCTCGACACCCGACTTGGCGATCGCGTAGCCCGGGAAGAAGTCCTCCTGCATCATGTAGCTGCTCGATCCGATGTTGATGATCGAGCCGTGCTGCGCAGCGATCATGCCCGGGGCGACAGCTTGGATGGCGAAGAAGTAGTGCCGAAGATTCGTGTCGAGACGATCGTTCCAGTAGTCGACGGTCATGTCGTCCCACGAATGGCGGTCGTCGCTCGCGGCGTTGTTGACCAGCACGGTGATGCCGCCGAGGTCGGTCGCGATCTGAGCGATCGCGGCGCGCAGTGCATCGATGTCGACCAGATCGACCTCGTAGAAGCGTGGGGCATGGCGCGGCTCATCTCGCTCGCAGCGTTCGATCGTCTCGGCCGCCTTGATCGTGTTGACGTCGATGAAGGCGACCTGGGATCCCTGCGCGGTGAACTGTTCGACGAGCGCTGCGCCGATGCCGTCGGCGCCTCCGGTGATCAGCACGGTTCGGTCGACCAGCGACGGGTACGACGCGTAGGTGGGGGGCGGTGTTGGGGCTTGTTCGATCATTCTCTTCTCTTTCGTGGTCAGAAGTCGTAGAGCGCGGCAGGGTTGTCGACCAGTACCCGCCGACGGAGCTCGTCGGTCGGCAACCAACGATCGCGCAGCGCGACCAGTTCGGCCGCAGTCGGTGGGGTCGCCTGCCCGGGATGTGGCCAGTTGCTTGCCCACACCAGGCGGTCCGGAGCCCGGGCGACGAGCGCGTCGACGAGTCGGGTGACGTCGTCGAAGCCTGGGGGACCGGTGTCGGATGATTCGTAGGGTGCCGACAGCTTCACGGTCGCCCCATGGTCGATCATGGTCAGGAGCGCAGCAAATGCGGGTGCGTCCGGCCTGACCGTCGGCATGAATCGGCCGACATGGTCGACCACGAGGCCGACGGGAAGACGGAGCAGGCGATCGAGTCGGCCGGGGAGCTCGCGACCGTCCAGCTGGAGTTGGATGTGCCATCCGAACGGCGCGATGTTGGCGGCCACCGCCTCGAGCATCTCCCACGGGACTGCGCCGCCGGGGAGCATGTGAAATCGCGCTCCGCGCACGCCCAGGTCCGTGAGTCGCGCAAGATCCTCGTGCTGTGCGTTCGGGTCGATCACCATCACACCGCGCGCCGAGTCGCCGAACGTCGCCATGGCGTCGAGTTGGCAGCTGTTGTCGAGGCCGTACGTGGTGGGCTGGACGACGACGATGCGCTCGGTGCCCAGCGCGACCTGCGCGGTGCGGTAGTCGTGGGCTGTCGCATCCGACGGACGCAGCACCGACGTTGGTGCCACGGGGTATCGGTGATCGTAGAAGTGGATGTGGGTGTCGCACGCGGACTGCATCACCGGTGGGTTCGGTCCCACAGGGCGTGCAGCCGTGTGGCGTGCTCGGCGTTCAGCGATCTCGGTGGGATGTTGCCGGCGACGATCGCGTCGACCTGCTCGACGCTGCTGGCCGCCTGGGCGTCGGCGTTCTCCGGGGTGAGGCCACCGAGGTGTGGGGTGGCGACGACACCGGGAAGTGCAGCCAACTCGGGGGAGGGCCGTTGATCAGCGGCGCGACCCACGTCGAGCCCGAGCCCGCCCAGGTGGCCGGAGCGGACCGCGTCGGCGACGGCGGTTTCGTCGAGCAGCTCACCCCGACTCACGTTGATCAGCAAGGCCCCGCGTCGCATCGCCGCGAGCTCCGGCGCCCCGATGAGGTTCTCCGTCTCCGCTGATCCGGGCGCGAGAGGAACACGGTGTCGGCGGTGCGCAGCAACTCGTCGAATCCGACGAAGCTCACACCTTCGATCCGAGGGTCGGCCACGAACGGGTCGTGCACGAGCACCTTCATGCCGACGGCGACGAGCAGTGCGGCCAGGTGGGAACCGATCGACCCGAAGCCGATGATGCCCGCCGTCCGGCCCTGCAGCTGTCGCCCGGGACGCTGTGCCGGTGTTCGCCCGGCGGCGTATTCCGTCGACGAGACGGTGATGTTGCGTGCCACGTCGAGCAGCAGGCCCAGCGCCAACTCCGCCGTCGAGGCGACGAACGTCTTGTCGGCCCGGGCGACCAGGACACCGTTCGCTGAAGCCGCGTCGACGTCGATCGTGGATGTGTCGACGGCACATCGCAGGAATGCGACCAGGCTCGGCAGACTCTCGAAGACGGCAGCTTCGCCCGGTGTCGATCGGTGGGCCACGATGATGTCGCAACCCTGTGCCGCTTCGATCAGTTCCGCCGTCGACAGGTCGTGATCGAACGGATTCTGCACGACGTCAGCGATCCGGGTGAGCAGCGGGAGCGCACGTCCGTAGTACGCGTCGCGGTCCTCCGGATTGTGGGTGAGGAACACTCGCACGTCATCGACGCTACTGCGCGGCCAGCGAGACGTTCGTCGATCCGACGCCGATCAGGCCTGGTCGGGGGGCACTTGGCCGGTCCGATCGATCCGTTGTGGCAACGGATGATGCGACGCCGTGCACACGCGGGTCACGGTCAGTGCGGCACCGGCGGCCACCAGGAGCCCGCCGACGATCAGCATCCGTCCATCGATGCGGAGTCTGCGCCCCTTCACCAGTTGATCGGCATCGCCGTCGTGCTCGGTGCGGCCGGTGCGGTCGCGGCGTTGGCGTTCGTCACGGTCGTCTCGATCGGTCGGCGGGCTGGAGGCCGGATTCGATCGATCCGAGCGTCTTCTCCGGATCGATCCGTATTCCGTCACCATGACGATCGGCGGCCTGTTCGTCGGCGTCATCCACGCCACGGTGTCGAGTGCTGCCGGGAGAACGTGTTCGTCGCCTTGGCAACGGGAGAGATCAACGCGAAGGCGATCGCGGGCGGCGTACTGATCCGTTGGTCACGTTGGTTGCCGGGTTCAGTCTCGGTCCTGAGGTGCCGACCGGGATGGCCGCTGCCGGTCTCGCCGCGTTGGCGAGTTCACGGTGGCTGTTCCTTCGCCGCAACGCACAGTTCGCGATGAGCGTCGCGATCTCCGGTGCGTGGGGTGGGTTGTTCACGTCACCATTCACCGCGGTACTGCTCAACGTCGAGCTGACCACCGAACGGCGAGTCATCCGGTGGATTACCCTCGCCGCCCCCGCGACCGCAGCGATCGTCGGCTTCGCCGTCTTCTTCGCTGTCAAGGCCGGCTGGTCCGATCTGTTGCGGCTCCTCGAGCTGCCGGCCTACTCCCTCGGCCTGCCCGAGTTGGCGATCGCGGTCGGGCTCGGCGTGTTCGGCGCTGTCCTCGGCACCCTGTTCAAGCTCTCGATGGTCGCGACGCGCAAGCTGGCGGCGCCGTGGCCGACCGCCCCATCGTGCGGTGCACGCTGGCCGGTCTCGTGCTCGGGCTGATCGCGATGGCACTGCCACTCACACTGTCCTCGGCACCGAGGGGCTCGTCGACTCGCCACCGAACCGGCCACGCTCGGGGCCGGGCTGATCGTGGCGACGTGATCGCGAAGATCGTCGCCACCACTGGCGCCTTGTCGTTCGGGTTCGTGGGTGGACCGATCTGCCCGCTGCTGTTCGTCGGCGGCGGCATGGGTGCGGTGGCCCATCTGGCGATCGGCGAATCCCCCTGGCGCTCGCGGTCACGGCGATGATGGCCGCGGTCCCCTCGGCGGTGATCCCGGTCCCGCTCAGCATCGCCACCTGGACCGTGTTGATCGCCGGGGTTGCCCCAAGCGAGGCGACCGCCGTCTTCACCGCCGCCTTCGTCGGCCTGATCGCCGGCCGCCTCATCGAGGCCGCCCTCCCGCGCCCAAGACGCCCGCCGCGTCGTGACGAGGCGAACTCACCGTCGTCAGAGCCGAGGTCGGGTGGACGGACGGGTCATCTTCGTACCGCTCGGCGGACTCGGTCGCGCTGAGCAGCCACGCTGGAGTGCGAAGAGTGCGGTGCGACCCGCACCGGGCACTGTGCGATCGGCGACCAGGGAGATCGAACCAGCCGCTGCGACGAGCACCGCGATCGGAGCGAGCCGAACCACCACCATGGGTTCGAGCCGTCGCCGGCCGGTGGCGTCATCGCCGCAGTGGTGGTTGCACCCGTGATGAATCCCCCGGTGAGGAGTTCAGGGCCCACCGTGCAGCCAACCCGGCCTGGAGGCCCACCACCTGGCCGACGTACCGACGTTGACGTGGAAGTACGGTCGCGTTCTCGACCGTGTCGAGTTCCTCGATGTCGTCGACCTCGCAGCACAGAGCGTTCCTGGCACGGTGGACAACGTTGCCGGGTTCACCCAGATGGCCGACGACGTCCGCTCGGTGATCAACTATCTCCACGAGAACGAAGTCGTGGTCAACCCCGACACCGGATTCGGGTTCTACATCGATCCGGTGTTCCAGGACACGTGCACCGACCCGAACCCAGATCTCGCTCCCGAGGGAGAACCTCTCTCGCAGGCCGAGATGGTCGCCTATCTCAACGATCTGGTGATCGAGGCCGAACCGCCGACGGTGACGATCACCGACGCTCCGGCGGCCACGACCACGGCGACCGATGCCACGTTCATCTTCGACGCGGGCGCTGATGCGACAAGGGTGCTGTGCGCGCTCGACAGTGGAGCGATCGAGGATTGCCTCAGCCCGAAGACCTACACCGGGCTGGCACCGGGAGAGCACACGTTCACGGTCATCGCGATGGGAGCTGGAGGCGTCTTCGCCTCCGACACCTACACGTGGACGATCGTGCTGCCGGGCGAGGAGACGATGATCACTCCGCTCGCTCCGGTCCGCTTTGCCGACACCCGGCCCGGTTGGGTCGCAGCCGACCAGCTGTTCTACGGCAACGGTCCGGTGCCCGCGGGCGGTGTCGTCCAGGTGCAGATCGCCGGTCGCGGCGAGGTGCCGGTGGGAGCGAAGGCGGTGGTTGCCAATGTGACGTTGGTGGGTGCTGCTGCTCCTGGGTTTGCCACGGTGTTCCCGTGTGGGACGGTGCCGAATGCGTCGACTGCGAACTATCTGGCGGTGGCGAACGAGGCGGTTGCCAATGAGGTGATTGCCAAGTTGTCGCCGACGGGTTCGATCTGCGTGTTCACGTCGGCAGCGACGAACGTCCTCGTCGACGTTGGCGGGTATGTCCCCGCGACGTCGGAGTTCGTGTCGTTGACGCCGGTGCGGTTGGCCGACACCCGGCCGACTCCGGTGGCTGCCGGCGCAACCCTGGAGGTTCCGATTGCGGGCCGTGGTGGTGTGCCTGGAGATGCGAAGGCGGTGGTTGCCAATGTGACGTTGGTGGGTGCTGCTGCTCCTGGGTTTGCCACGGTGTTCCCGTGTGGGACGGTGCCGAATGCGTCGACTGCGAACTATCTGGCGGTGGCGAACGAGGCGGTTGCCAATGAGGTGATTGCCAAGTTGTCGCCGACGGGTTCGATCTGCGTGTTCACGTCGGCAGCGACGAACGTCCTCGTCGACGTTGGCGGGTATGTCCCCGCGACGTCGGAGTTCGTGTCGTTGACGCCGGTGCGGTTGGCTGACACCCGGCCGACTCCGGTGGCTGCCGGCGCAACCCTGGAGGTTCCGATTGCGGGCCGTGGTGGTGTGCCTGGAGATGCGAAGGCGGTGGTTGCCAATGTGACGTTGGTGGGTGCTGCTGCTCCTGGGTTTGCCACGGTGTTCCCGTGTGGGACGGTGCCGAATGCGTCGACTGCGAACTATCTGGCGGTGGCGAACGAGGCGGTTGCCAATGAGGTGATTGCCAAGTTGTCGCCGACGGGTTCGATCTGCGTGTTCACGTCGGCAGCGACGAACGTCATCGTCGACGTGGTCGGGCACCTCTGACGCCAGCGACGTAGCGTCGGTTCGATCCGGCCTGCGTCATGGAGTCACCGAGGAGAGCGACACTTTCGGGTGTCGCTCTCCTCGCGTACGTGGTTCGATCGGTCCTTGCCGGGTTCGTCCGTGAACCGCAGGTGCCGGCTTCCGGCGCACGTCGGCGTCGCCCTCGTGCTCGATGCGGCGAGCCGCAAGACCGCCACGGTCAGCCCAGCTCCGGTGCGAAACAGGTCACGCATGCGCGGTGATGATCTCGCCACATCGACCGCATCAGAGATCTGTTGCCCACCGCCGTGGCAGACTCTGATGATGGCGCCGAACGGGCCCCAGCGGTCGGACCAGCCGACAAGTGCGCAGCGGTGGGCTGATGCTGCCCACAGCGCGATCGAGGCTGCGGGACCGGCGGGGCTGAGCGACATCCTCGCCGACGACTTCGTGCAGGAGTCGTACCGGAGTGGGTCACTCACCGTCCGACGCGAGGGGATGCTCGGCACGGTGCGGATGATGAAGGAGATGGGTCTGCACGTTGCCGGCGAACCGGTGGCCATCGCAGGTGACCTGCACCTGCTGACCCGCCGGCGATACATCCACGAACGCGACACGGTCGAGTTGCTCGCGATCAGCGAGTGGAACGCCGATGGTCGCCTCGTCCGATTGATCGAGTACGACGTCGGAGCGCTCGACGAGGCGCTCGCGGCCCTCGCCGAACTCTCTGGAGAGCCCGTGATCCAGCTGGACGCACCCGGCTGACGGGAGCCAAGACTCGGCCCCCTCGTCGCATCGGTCACGGTCCGCCATCGCGACATTGCACCAGATTGGTACTTGGGGGCCGGGGAGGGAGTCGAACCCTCCGTCGTCGACCAACCCGGTCGGCCCGCAAGCATCAACCTGGTGCACTGCTTCACCATCATCATGCCCTCGTGATGCCATCTGTGACCATGGACGTAGGTCACCGATTCGACTGCCAGGTTTCCGGGACCGAGGGTTCCCAGAGGCAGTAGCGTCGCGGTGGTGTCGCCGTCACCAGCCTCCGAGCCGGCCGGGCCGTCCGCCAGCGAGCCCACCATCACCGAAGCGGCCGCCCGATGGGCTGACCGGCTCCAGCGGTGGGCGATCCCCGACGAGATCCTCGCTCAGGCGCCCATCTCGCCGTGGCAGCACGACACGGCCATGTTCGCCGTGGATGACACGCTCGACCGAAACACCCCGGCCGCAGAGATCGCTCGCACCGTGCTCCCCGTCCAGGACGGTTCGGTGCTCGACGTGGGCTGCGGCGGCGGACGCGCGGCGATCTCGCTGGTGCCGCCGGCCGAGTGGTTGATCGGCGTCGACCAGAGCCAGGCAATGCTCGAAGCGTTCAGCAGTGCTGCCGCAGAGGCCGGAGTGCCCGCGACGACCGTCGAGGGTTCATGGCCCGACGTCGCAAGCGAGACCCCCGTCGCCGACGTCGTCGTGTGTCACCACGTTGCGTACAACGTCGCTGAGATCGAGCCGTTCCTGCTCGCGCTGACCGAGCATGCACGTCTTGCTGTCGTGCTGGTCCTGCCACCTCGTCATCCGCTGTCGGCATGGAACGACGCGTGGCGCCACTTCTGGGCGCTCGAACGGCCGACCGAACCGACCGCCGACGACCTTGGCGAGGTACTCGCCGGCCTCGGCCTCGATGCCGAACGGTGGGACGTACCGCGCCCGCCGCTCGCACGAGCGACCGCCGACGTTGCCACGCTCGTCCTGTCGGCACGCCGCCGGCTGTGCCTGACCGACGACCGCGACGACGAACTCGCCGCCTACCTCGATGCCCACGAGCCGCAATGGTCGGACACCAACGTGGTGTTCCGTTGGCCTGGCGCAGCGGGCGACGACTGACTGACGCGTTCGGCGCTCGACGTGTGGCGTCGATCGGGACAACGTGGCAACGGGTGTGTCACAGTGGGTGGCCTTTCCACGATTGGAGCCATCGATGTCCGAGACCGCCACGCCCGACAACCGGCCCGGCACCGCGAGCCGACGCGACGCCGACCTCGTCCAGAAGGAGTTGATCTTTCACCGGCTCCTGTTGCCGTCGGCCAAACGCAACGCCGATCGCCCGTGCACGACCAACGCCGCCACGGGGGTCACCCGCACCTACCGTCAGCACTTCGAGGACGTCGCCCGTGCGATCGGCGGGCTCCGTGAGCTCGGGGTGGAGCGAGGCGATCGATTCGCCCTGATGATGGTGAACTCACCGGAGTACCTCGTGCTGTTCCATGCCGCGTTGCTCGGCGGAGGTGTGGTCAACCCGCTCAACCTGCGGTTCGCGCCGAAGGAACTGGCCTACGTCCTGCAGGACTCGGGGAGCAAGGTGTGCTTCGTCGACCAGCACTTCGCACCGATCATCGACCAGGTCAAGGAAGAAGCCGGGCTCGAGCACGTGATCCTCGTCGGCGACGGCGACGCGGCGCACACCCAGACCTACGCCGATCTGCTCGCCTCCGCCACGCCGCAGATCCCAGAGGAGGGAGAGGAGTCGGACCCCGTCGTGCTGATGTACACCGGTGGCACGACCGGCCTCCCGAAGGGCGTGCTCTCGAACCAGCGCGGCCAGGTGATGAACCTCAACCACTGCCTGATGACGCTGCCGTACGAACGCGACTCGACGTTCCTGCTCCAGACACCGATGTTCCACGCAGCGTCGACGTTGACGATGACGTCGCTGCCCGCCGCCGGCGGACACATCGTGACGGTGCCGATGTTCGAGCCGGTCGCGGTGATGGGGGCAATCCAGAAGTACCAGCCGAGCTTCACGGTGATGGTGCCGACGATGATCGGCATGACGCTGTCGCACCCCGAGTTCACCCCCGACGCGCTGGCGTCGCTCACCGCCATCGGGTACGGCGCATCGCCGATGCCGCAGGTGCTGCTCGAGCAACTCGCGTCCTTGTATCCCGAGCTCGATCTCTGGCAGGTCTACGGCATGACCGAGGCGTCGCCGGTGGTCACCGTGCTCCGACCGGAAGATCACCGTGCCGGCGGCGGACTGCTGCGCTCTGCCGGCGCACCCGTCACCGGCGTCGAGCTGTCGATCCGCGGCGTCGATGGCTCCGAAGTGCCGATCGGTGAACCCGGCGAGGTGTGTGCCCGCGGTGGCAACTTCATGGTCGAGTACTGGAACAAGCCGGAGGCGACCCGTGACGCGTTCGCCGGCGGCTGGTATCACTCGGGTGACGCCGGCTACGTCGACGCCGACGGCTTCCTGTATCTCGTCGACCGGGTCAAGGACATGATCGTGACCGGCGGCGAGAACGTGTACTCCGCCGAGGTCGAGAACGCGATCGCCGGCCATCCTGCGGTGCTGCAGGTCGCCGTGATCGGCGTGCCGAGCGAGGAGTGGGGTGAAGCGGTCCATGCGATCGTCGTGTTGCGCGAGGGCGCTGAGGCGACCGACGCAGAGATCATCGACCACGCTCGCGAGTGGATCGCCGGCTACAAGGTGCCCAAGTCGGTCACGTTCCGCGCCGACCCGCTTCCGCTGTCGGGTGCGATGAAGGTGCTCAAGCGCGAGCTGCGTGCTCCGTACTGGGAAGGCCGCGACCGCAACGTCGGCTGACCGCTCGAACCGAGGCGATGAGTTCTCCGCGACGCCCGCCGTCGCGGAAACTCATCACCCGCTTTGACGCACGTGGCAAGCTGACCGCCATGAGCGCGGTCAGCATCGACGACCTGCTGGGGGCCGCTGAGGCGCGAACCGGCCTGACGGATGGGGGGACGAGTGGTTCCGCCTGCCGTTGGCGGCATGGGTCGACGACCTCGGCAGCGATCATCTGAACGAAGCAGGGCGATCCTTCTTCACCTCGCTCGCCGTTCGCGACCTGAGTCGCCGACTCGAAGTGATCGACACGCTGCAACGACACCCCGAGATCGAGGAGGTGACGATCCCACCGATCGTGTACGTCACCGGCACGATCCGCAGTGGCACCACGCTGTTGCACAATGTGATGTCGTTGCACGCCGGCGCCAAGTCGTTGCTGCGGTGGGAGTTGATGGAACCCGTCCCGCGCCGCCGGAGCAGGCAGACCGCTGCCACCGACCCGCGGGTGCGCGCGTGCAGGCATCGATCGACAAACGCCGGGGCACTCCATTGGAGTCGATGCACTGGGTCAACGCCGACGAACCCGAGGAGTGCCAGTGGGGATTCGTCGACTTCGTGTCGCTGCTCGCGCGGCAGGCGGCTGCATGCTGAGGTGGGGTGAGTTCGCCAATCACGCTGACTACACCGCGTCTTCGAGAACTACCGGCGCCTGATCAAGTTGCTGTTGTGGAAGAACCCACCACCCGATGGCGGCTTCCTGGTGTTGAAGGCGCCGCAGGTCGCCAATCACCTGTCGGCGTTCTCGTCGGTGTTCCCGGAGGCCCGATTCGTCATCAACCTGCGCGACCCGTATCGGGTGTTCGCGTCCGGCCGGGCGATGGTCGGCGGAATCGTCGACGGGTTCATCACCGACGACTTCGCGCCCCCAGACCCCCTCCCGGTCGAAACCCTCGAACGCGTGCTGCAGTCCTTGCTCGACTTCCACGCTGCGTCTCCGGAGCTGATGACCACGGTCGAGTACCCAGCACTCGTCGCCGACCCGGCAGCGGTCGCGGCAGCGGTGTACGCCGGGCTCGAGCTCCCGGTCGACCCTGATCTCGCGTCGAAGGTCGACGCATTCCTCGAAGCGCAACGCACCGGCGCTCGAGCGCGGCCTCCCGCAGCGTTGCCTGAACCCGGTCTCACCCACGACCAGATGCTCCAGCGCCCAACGGTGGCGGCGTTCTGCGCCCGCTTCGGGGTCGAGCGCCGAACGCATGAGGCTCACCGGAGCCCACCCCTGATCGTCAGCCCGCCGGCGGCTCGGCGTGCTCAGCCGAGACGGCGGAGCTCGGTGTTTCGAACGTAGGTGGTCATCACGACCGCGAAACCGATCGCTGCCGCGAGGCTGATCGCGTTGCCGGTCCCGATCTTCGACGCCACGATGCCGATCGCCAGTGCGCCGAACGGCATCAGTCCCATGTTGACCAGTGTGTAGAGCCCCATCATGCGGCCCATCAACGGCTGCGGTGTGTTGGCCTGCACGAGCCCCTGGTTCATGTTGATGAAGAACCCACCGGCCAGACCCATCAGGAATGCCAGCACCAGCACCTGACCGAACGTCGTGGTGCGGCCGGTGAAGAACGTGATCACCGTGCCGCAAATCATGGCCCGCTGGAAGATCGCACCCTTGTTCTTCATGTCGCCCTTGCGCATCACGATGAACGACGTGATCGCCATGCCGATGCCCATCAGGGCGAACGGCAGTGCAGCCTGTCCGGCGTCGCGGCCGAGTTCCTCCTTCACGTGCGCCTGCACGGTGACCATGATCGCTGGGTTGATCGTGAGGCTCGCTGTGAGCAACAACCCGAACAGCGTGCGCAGGTGCGGGTCGTCGAGCACGTGGCGCAGCGCAGTGCGCGTCTCGGCCACCACCGATCGCCGCTCGCGGACCTCGTCGTGCGGTGGCACCTCGAGCGCCAGCAGGAACACCACACCCACCGTCATCAGGAGCGCCTGGAACCAGAAGGCTCCCTCGAAGCCGAACTGGTCGCCGACGATCTTTGCGAGGACCGGCCCGAGGATCATCGACAGTGTGATGGCGATCGCGTTGAGGGCGATCGCGCTGAACAGCTGGTCCTTCCCGACGAGCGTCGGGATGAGGGCCGAACGCACGGGGGCGCCGATCGCCGAAGCTGATCCCGCCAGCAGGGTCGCGAGGATCACCCAGCCGAGGTTGATCACGTCGGCGCTGATGGCGATCGCGGTGGCAGCCATCACGGCGCCGCTGACGACTTGCGTCACGATCAGCATGCGGCGGCGATCCCACCGGTCGGCCCAGGCGCCGGCCTGCAGGACCAAGACCGCTGTTGGGACACCGAGAGTGAAGACGACGAGACCCTGAATGCTCTCGCTGCGCAGCAGCCCGTCGAGCACCAGCCAGCCGAAGACGAATCGCTGGGCGTTGACCACCAGAAAGAACGCAACGTTGTTGATCCACAGGTTGCGGAACGCTCTGACCGTCAGCGGATTCGCCGGACGCACGCCGGCGTCGGTCGACTGCTCGGCGGTGGTCATCGGCCGAGCTTTGCACTGCGGCGACGCACTGTTCGGGTCGGAACGAAGCCGGCGGGGCTAGTCGGGCGTGACGATGTCGACGACGACGCCGGCGTGATCGCTCGCCCACACCGGGGTGCCGTCGATGTCGACCGGCTCGGTGCCGATGAGTGTGCCGGTGACCGGGTTTCCGATGGGCTTCGGCCGGGGCCACGAAACCAGGACGTAGTCGATTCGGCGGTTCGGCCAGGCGCTGTCAGCAGCGTGAGGATTCGCCGCGCAGCCAGGTCGCTCCCGACCCTTGGCCGACCTGTTCCCACGCGTCCGACAACACGACGCCGGCAACACCCGGCTCGCGGCCGGTCAACATCCGCACCTCGGTGCTGTCGGGCACGGCGTTGAGGTCGGCGCCGATGATCACCGGGAGGTCGGTGGTCGGATCGCCCCGCCATTCCGTTGTGAGTTCCAACAGCCGGCGCGCCTGCCCCTGCCGTGCTGCAGAGTCGTCGAAACGGTGATCGAGGTGGGTGGAGGCAATCGGCCACGGACCCCAGGGTGTTGCGACCGTGGCGGCGACGATTCGCCGGTGGCCTGGTGACCCGTCGGCGCGCGGCAAGGCTTCGTCGTGGAGCAGACGGTTCGGCCAGCGCGACAGCACGGCGTTGGTGAAGCCGATCTCCGATCGCCCGATCGGGGTGGTGCTCGCGACCGAGTAACCCAGTTCGTCACGGAGGATCGTGGCCATGCCGTCGTCGCCGTCGGTTTCGGCCCACACCTCCTGCAGACACAACACGTCGGGATTGGCAGCACGAATCGTGTCGACGATGGCGTGGCGACGTCGTTCCCAGTCGCCGAAACGCCACCACAGGTTCCACGACAACACGCGCAGCGTCATGGCCACATCTTGGCGGTCGGCGACGTCTGTCAGCCGTAGAGCGACGGGATCCGGTCGGCCCATGGCGCCGCCGTTTCGAGCTGGCCGGCCAGGCGCAGCAGGAGCGCCTCGTCGTCGATCGGCCCGACGAACTGCACGCCGACCGGCAGGTCGTCTGGGCTCCAGTGCAGCGGGAGCGACATCGCCGGCTGGCCGCTGGTGTTGAACTGCGCGGTGAACTGCAGGATGCTCGTGAGCCGTTCGGTTCCGAGCTCGGGGTCGCTCAACCACCCGATCGGTGGAGGAGGCACGGCGATCACGGGGCTGACGAGCACGTCGAAGTCGTCCCACCAGGCGTGCATCCGCCGCGACCAGGCGTGCACCCAGTTGACCGATGCGATGTAGTCGGCGGCGGGCACGGCTGCACCGAGCGACCCCATGACCCAGTTGCTCGCCTCGACGTCACCTTCGGTGATGGGTCGCCCGATCGCCTCGCTCATGTCCGCGAAGTCGACGGCGGTTGCGACCGCCACGATCGTGACGAAGTGCCGGGAGAACTCCTCGTCGAAGAACGCATCTGGTTGCGCGACCTCGACGTCGTGGCCGAGACCCTCGAGCAGAGCGCCGGCCGCTTCGACAGCCACTACGCACTCGGGGTCGGTCTCCACCCCGGCGTGGGTGGGAGCGAGGCCGATCCGCAGACGGCCAGGGTCGGCGCCGACCTCGTCGGCGAACGGACGCGTCGGTGGGGCGGCGGCGTACGGATCGCCGACGCGACGGCCGGCGATCACGTCGAGCATCGCTGCGGTGTCGCGCACCGACCGTGACACCACGCCATCGGTGGTCGATCCGGCCCAGCCCTCGCCGACCTTGGGGCCCTGCGAGATCCGGCCCCGGCTCGGCTTGAGCCCGACGAGCCCGCACTCGCTCGCCGGCACCCGGATCGAGCCGCCACCGTCGCTCGCATGTGCCATCGGCACCATTCCGGCCGCCACTGCAGCTGCAGAGCCTCCCGACGACCCGCCGGTCGAGTGGTCGAGGTTCCACGGGTTGCGGCTGGGGCCGAACGCCTCGGGCTCGGTGGTGATCGTGCCACCGAGTTCGGGTGTGTTCGTTCGGCCGAGTGTGATGAACCCGGCGCCACGGATCGACTCGTAGAGGTACGAGTCGGTGGTGGCGCGCACGTCGGCGTCCTTGAGGGCCTGGTTGCCGAGCGTGTGTGGCTCGCCGGCCATCTCGCAACCGAGGTCCTTCACCAGGAACGGAACACCACGAAACGGTCCGTCGGGCAGGTCACCACCCGCCTCGGCTCGTGCCGCGTCGAAGCGCTCGTGGATCACGGCATTGACCGCCGGGTCGAGACGTTCGACTCGAGCGATCGCCTCGTCGACGAGTTCGGTCGGCGATGCGTCGCCGGATCGGACGAGCGCCGCGAGCGCTGTTGCGTCGGGAAGCGGTGCGATCGGCATGTCGATACTCCTCAGTCGGTGTGGACGATCAGGACCGAACGGTCGGCGTGGTGGGCGCATCGGCTCGACACGCTGCCGAGCAGGAATCGTCGAGCGCCGTGCATGCCCCGGCTTCCGACCACGAGGAGGTCGGCGTCGAGTTGATCGCACAACGACAACAGCGCGTCGGCGGGGTCGCCGCCGAGTTGGTGTGTGGTCACCTCGGCGCCTGCAGCGGATGCGATGTCAGCAGCTGCGTCGAGCGCTGCTGTGGTCGCCTGTTCGCTCGCTGCGGTCCAGTCGGCGGTCGCGACCATCATGTCCGGAGCGACGAGCGTGGGTATCGACGGCGAGGCCATGCCCACGTGCAACTGGGCCCCGGTGCTCGCCGCGAGCTTCGCTGCGTGTTCAACCGCCGTGCTGGCGGTGGCGGAACCGTCGGTTCCCACCACGATCGTGTCGTACATGTCGCCCCCTGTCCGATGGTGTTCGTTCTCGTTGCACGGTAGCCGTCGGCGGCGGGACGGCTGTGCTCAGCGAGCGTGGTCGCCGAAGCGATACTCGTGCGTGAGTGCGTCGAGGCGTTCTCGCAGGTCGTCGTCGAGGGGCGCATCGAGCGCCGCGACCGATGCGGCGAGCTGATCAGGGCGCGACGCCCCGAGGATCGGCGAGGTGATCACCGGGTTGGCCAGCACCCATCGGATCGCCAAGGTGGTCATCGGAACCCCGGCATCCTCGGCGATCTGCTGGAATGCTCCGACCGTGGCGAACATGGCGTCTTGCCAGTAGCGCTCCTGATACCGGGCGCCGGCGTGACCGAGCGTGAAGCGGGTGCCCTCCGTCGGAGCGCCGGGACGGTGTTTGCCGGTGAGCAGCCCGCCGGCGAGCGGGTTGTAGGGGATGACGGCGATCCGCTCCTCGGCGCACAGCGGGAACAACTCGCGTTCGTTCTCGCGGAACAGCAGGTTGTAGCGCGGCTGCACGCTCTCGAACCGGCTGACACCGAGCACTTCGCTGCGTCCGACCGACCGCGCGAGTTGATAGGCCATCGTGTTCGAGCAGCCGATGTAGCGCACCTTGCCCGAGCGCACGAGGTCGTCCATCGCCTGCAGCGTCTCGTCGATCGGTGTCACCGAATCCCACGAGTGCACCTGGAAGAGGTCGATGTGATCGGTCTGCAGGCGGCGGAGCGACGCGTCGACCGACCGCATGATGTTCTGGCGGCTGTTGCCGCCGTCCCACGGCATCGGCCCGGTCGGGAAGAAGCACTTCGTGGCGATGATGAAGCGGTCACGTCTGGAGCGCATCCACGTGCCGACCAGTTCCTCGGTGCGCCCGAACAGCTCTGGCGGAGCGCCGTTCGGGTACACGTCGGCGGTGTCGAAGAACGTGATGCCCGCTTCCGCGGCGGCGTCCATCACCGCGAACGAGGTGTCGTCGTCGCTCTGATAGCCGAACGTCATCGTGCCGAGGCACAGCCTCGACACCTTCAAACCGGTTCGGCCGAACTGCACGTGCTCCATGCGGGCAACGTAGCCGGGCTGCGGTGCCCTGGCGGGGGCTCAGCGCGGTTCGCGCGGCAGACCCAGGACGCGTTCGCCGAGGATGTTGCGCATGATGTTCGAGGTGCCACCCATGATCGTGTAGCCGGGCGCGTACACGAGCCCGCGGGTGACGTCGTCCCAGAGCATGGCGTCGGCACCGAACGTGGCAGCGACGAATTCGGCCACCCTGATCTCGTGTTCGGTGCAGAAGCACTTCGTTGCGGCGGAGAAGCCGGCGGGTGCCTGACGCAGCACCTCGCGGGTCACCAGGATCCGGCCGATGCGATATCCGGTCTCGATCGCGGCGATCTCCTGACGCACCCGAGGGTCGCTTCGATCGGCCCGCTCGAGCGCCAGTTGGTAGAGCGCCTGGTTGGAAACGAGACGGTCGATGCCGCCGCGCTCGTGTTCGAGTTGGGCCATCGTCTGCTTGAAGGCGTTGCCCTCGACGCCGACCAGGTTGGCCACCGGCACGCGCACATCGGTGAACCACACCTCGCAGAAGTGACGGTTGGTGGTCATGTCGGTGATCGGGCGCACCTCGATTCCCGGCGTGTCCATCGGCACGATGACCTCGCTGATGCCCCTGTGCGGTGGTCCGTCGGCATCGGTGCGACAGATCAGGTAGCAGTAGTCGGCGAGCTCGCCGAAGCTCGTCCAGATCTTCTGGCCGTTGATGACGAAGTCGTCGCCGTCGCGCACGGCGCTCGTCGCGAGCGATGCCAGGTCCGAGCCGGAGTCCGGCTCGGACATGCCGATGCACCATGTGGTCTCGCCGGACAGGATTCCGGGAAGGAACTCGGCCTGCTGGTCGGCGGTGCCGTAGTGGATCAGCGTCGGGCCCATCTGGCGATCGGCGAACCACATCGCTGCGATCGGTGCTCCGGCGGCGATCAGTTCTTCGCCGACGATCAACCGGTTGATCGCCGGCTGGCCGCCACCGCCGTACTCGGTCGGCCAGGTCATGCCGATCCATCCGTGGGCGGCCATCTCGCGGGCGAAGTCCTTCGAGAACCCATTGATCCAGGAGTCGTTGTGGCGTCCGTGACGAACGACTGCCTCGGCGGCGACCTTGCGGGCGTGTGCTCGGAGAGTGGTCTGCTCGGGGGTCCAGTCGAAGTCCATCGGAACCGAGGTTAGAGCGCGCGACGCCGATGGTTCCTGTGGAGCGGCGACGGCATCGATGTATGGTGTAGACAAGTTGTAGACAAGTCGATCCACGAAGAGGGTTTCATGAGCGAGCACGCGTCCACCATCATCTACACGATCACCGACGAGGCGCCGGCGCTTGCCACGTACTCGCTCCTCCCGGTCATCGAGGCGTTCGCCGGTGTCGCCGGCGTCAGCGTCGAGACGCGTGACATCTCGTTGGCGGGGAGGATCATCGCCACGTTCCCGGAGCGCCTCACCGACGAGCAGCGGCTCGGTGACGCACTCGCCGAGTTGGGCGAACTCGCGCTCACCCCGGAGGCCAACATCATCAAGCTGCCGAACATCTCGGCCTCGGTGCCCCAGATGAAGGCGGCGATCGCCGAACTCCAGGCCAAGGGATACGACGTCCCCGAGTACCCGGACGAGCCGTCGACGCCCGAAGAGACCGAGATCCGCGCCCGCTACGGCACCGTGATGGGATCGGCAGTCAACCCCGTGCTGCGCCAGGGCAACTCCGATCGCCGGCGCGCCCAAGGCGGTCAAGGACTACGCGAAGTCGCACCCACACTCGATGGGTGCCTGGTCGGCGGACTCCAAGACCCACGTCGCCACGATGGGCCAGCACGACTTCCGCTCGAACGAGCAGTCGATGACGGTCGCCGCCGACAGCGCCGTGCGGATCGAACACGTCGGCACCGACGGTGCGGTCACGGTGCTGAAGGAGTCCGTGCCCGTGCTCGCCGGCGAAGTGATCGACGCGACGGCGATGGATGTCGCCGCGCTGCGCGCCTTCCTCGCCGCCGAGATCAGCGACGCCAAGGAGCAGGGCGTGCTCTTCTCGCTGCACCTCAAGGCCACGATGATGAAGGTGTCGGACCCGATCATCTTCGGTCACGCCGTCGAGGTGTTCTTCGCTGATGTCTTCGCCAAGCACGGTGACGCACTGGCAGCAGCGGGCGGCGACCCGCGCAACGGTTGGGCGAGCGTGCTGAGCGCAGTCGAATCGTTGCCGGCGGATCAACGCGCCGCCGTCGAGGCCGACATCGCTGCGGCCTACGAGGCCGGGCCGGACATCGCCATGGTCGACTCCGACAAGGGGATCACCAACCTGCACGTGCCGAGCGACATCATCGTCGACGCATCGATGCCGGCGATGATCCGCACATCGGGCCAGATGTGGAACGCTGCGGGCGAGCAGCAGGACGCCAAAGCCGTCATCCCCGACAGCAGCTACGCCGGGGTGTACCAGACCGTCATCGAGGACTGCATTGCGAATGGCGCCTACGACCCGGCGACGATGGGGAGCGTCCCCAACGTGGGGCTGATGGCGCAGAAGGCCGAGGAGTACGGCAGCCACGACAAGACCTTCGAGGCACCGTCGGCCGGGACGATCCGAGTCGTCGACGCCGCCTCCGGTTCCACGTTGATGGAGCAGTCGGTGCAGACCGGCGACCTCTTCCGGATGTGCCAGGTGAAGGACGAGCCGATTCGCGACTGGGTTCGGCTCGCCGTCGATCGGGCACGGGCGACCGGCGCGCCGGCGGTGTTCTGGCTCGACTCGACCCGTGCCCACGACGCGCAGCTGATCGCCAAGGTCAACGAGTACCTCGGCGACCACGACCTCTCGGGGGTCGAGATCGAAATCCTGGCACCAGCGGTCGCCACCCAGTTCTCGATCGACCGGGCCCGAGAAGGACTCGACACGATCTCGGTCACGGGCAACGTGTTGCGCGACTACCTCACCGACCTGTTCCCGATTCTCGAACTGGGGACCAGTGCCAAGATGCTGTCGGTCGTGCCGCTGCTCAACGGTGGGGGACTGTTCGAGACCGGTGCCGGTGGTTCAGCGCCCAAGCACGTCCAGCAGCTCGTGAAGGAGAACTACCTCCGATGGGACTCGCTCGGCGAGTTCCTGGCGCTCGCCGTCTCGTTCGAACACCTCGCCACCGTGGCCGGCAACGCCACGGCACAGATCCTCGGTGACACGCTCGACGCTGCAACCGGTCAACTCCTCGAGAACGGCAAGTCGCCGGCGCGTCGCCTCGGCCAGATCGACAATCGCGGCAGCCACTTCTATCTCGCGCTCTACTGGGCGCAGGCACTCGCGGCGCAGACCGACGACGCCGAGTTGGCCGCACGGTTCGCCCCGATTGCCGCTGAGCTGTCCGCGAACGAGCAGACGATCGTCGACGAACTCCTCGCCGTGCAAGGCGAGCCCGCCGACATCGGCGGCTACTACGCGCCCGATGCCGCCAAGGCAACGGCCGTGATGCGCCCCAGCACGACGTTCAACGCTGCCATCGACGCGATGTGACGCGTTGCAGCGGGGGCCGGATCACATCAGGGGTCAGACCCGCGATGTAACCCTGCGTCGACGGCCGCAGACGTGAGTGGTGTTACATCGCGGGTCTGACCCCTGATGTGACGCCCGCGGCGATCAGCGGTTGACGATCGGGATGTAACTGCGCTCGTCCGGGCCGGCGTACCACTGGCGAGGGCGCGAGATCTTCTGGGCCGGGTCGTTCAGGAGTTCCTGCCAGTGCGCCAACCAACCCGACATGCGTGGGATGGCGAACAGCACGGTGAACATCTCCACCGGGAACCCCATCGCCTGATAGATCAGGCCCGAGTAGAAGTCGACGTTCGGGTAGAGCTTGCGATCGACGAAATACGGGTCGGACAACGCCGTCTCTTCGAGTGCCAGCGCGATGTCGAGCAGCGGGTTCTTGCCGGTCACCTCGAACACGTCGTAGGCGGTCTGCTTGATGATCGTGGCACGAGGGTCGTAGTTCTTGTAGACGCGGTGGCCGAAGCCCATCAGGCGTCCCTCGCCGGCCTTCACCGACTCGACGAACGCGGGGACGTTCTCGATCGAGCCGATCTCGGTGAGCATGCGGACCACGGCTTCGTTTGCTCCGCCATGCAGCGGCCCGTAGAGCGCGGCGGCGGCGCCGGCGGCCGACGAGTAGGGGTCGGCATGGCTCGAGCCGATGACGCGCATGGCGGTGGTGCCGCAGTTCTGCTCGTGATCGGCGTGGAGGATGAACAGCACGTCCATCGCCCGTTCGAGGATGGGATCGACCTCGTAGTCGCCGACCTTCCACATCATGTTGAGGAAGTTCGCCGGATACGACAGGTCGTTGTCGGGGTAGTTGAACGGCAGGCCGACCGAGAAGCGGTACGCCATCGCAGCCAGCGTCGGCGCTTTCGCGATGAGTCGCAGGATCTGCCGATTGCGTTGGACGGGATCGTCGATCTCCTTCGCGCCGTCGTAGAACGTGCCGAGCGCAGCGATCGACGAAACGAACATGCCCATGGGGTGCGCGTCGTAGTGGAATCCGTCGACGAACCGCTTGCGCATGTTCTCGTGGATGAACGTGTGGTGCGTGACGTCCTGCACCCAGCTGTCGAGCTGTTCCTTGTTCGGCAACTCGCCGTTCAACAGCAGGTAGGCAACCTCGAGGTAGGTCGAGTGCTCGGCCAGTTGCTCGATCGGGTAGCCCCCGTAGCGCAGGATGCCGGCATCGCCGTCGAGATAGGTGATGGCGGACTTGCAGGACGCGGTCGACAGGTAGGCCGGGTCGTAGCAGTACAGCGACGAGTCGAGTTCACGCAGTGCCGATGAGGGAAACACCCCGCCTTCGATCGGGACGGTGACGGTCTTTCCGGTGCGGTCGTCGGTGATGGTGATGGTCTCGGGCACGTGGCTTCCTCTCGCGGCGCGAACTCTGGGGTGACGCGGCCGGAGGTTCCTCCCCGGCCACGCCGTCACGTTAGTGCCGAAGCGGCCCAGGTCCCGCAATCAGCGCTGCACCCGGGGTCCGCGCCCGGCTCAGAGCGGGCTGTTGCCGTGCTTGCGGCCGGCCAGCGCCTCGCGTTTGTCCTCGAGTGTCGCGAGTGCGGCGGCGATCTCGACACGGGTGTCGGCGGGGTCGATCACCGCGTCGACCAACCCGCGTTCGGCTGCGACATATGGGTTGAGCAGGCGCTCGGTGTAGTCGGCTTCGAATTCGGCGCGTTCGTCGGGCGTCGCTCGTCGTTGCAGGATCGCTGCTGCCTGGCCGGCGCCCATGACGGCCAGCTCGGCCCATGGCCACGCCAGGCAGAGGTCGTTGCCCATCGTCTTGGAGTCCATCACGATGTAGGCGCCGCCGTAGCTCTTGCGCAGGATGACGCAGATCCGCGGCACCGTCGCACGGGCGTAGGCGTAGACGAGCTGGGCGCCGTGTCGGATCATGCCGCGCCACTCGAGATCCTTGCCCGGATAGAAGCCAGGTGTGTCGACGAGGGTGATGATCGGCAGGTTGAAGGCATCGCACAGTGCGACGAAGCGGGCCGCCTTCTGCGACGCAGGGATGTCGAGCGTTCCGGCGAGGACCATCGGCTGATTGGCAACGATGCCGACGGGGCGACCGTCGATGGTGGCGAACGCGGTCACCACGTTGGCTGCCCAACGGTCACGCAACTCGAGCAGCGAGTTCTCGTCCACGATCTCCGCAGCAACCTTGCGGACGTCGTAGCTCCCGGTGGACGCGGGTGGAATGAGTGCACCGGCTTCGGGGCACGGCCGATCGAACGGGTCGTCGACGTCATGTCGTGGTGGCTCGGCGTCGACGTGGTCGGGCAGGTACGACAGCAACTGGCTGATCATGTCGACCGCTGCCGCCCGGTCGGGGACCACGGCGCTGGCGACCCCGGTGTGGCGGGCGTGGTGTGCGGCGCCGCCCAGCTCGTCGACGCCCATGCTGATCCCCGTGAACTGCTCGACCATGGTCGGCCCGTTGACGAACGCATAGCTGCTCTCGGTCATGACCGTCAGATCGGCGATGCCGAGCAGGAGCGCCGGGCCGGACACGGCTGGTCCGGACACGATGATGCAGGTGGGAACGATGCCGGAGCATGCGGCGAGGGCGGCGGCGACCTGCCCCCAGGCGTGCAACGCTGGGACTCCTTCGTTGATGTCGGCACCCGACGTCGACAGGACGAACACCAGGGGCACATGTTGGGCCCTCGCAGCTTCGGCGGCGGTGACGAGTTGCGCTGAGCTCGAGCTGGTGAGACTGGTCGGGTGATCGTCGACGGCGAACTCGGCCCAGACGACTCGCCGGCCATCGAGGTCTCGGGTCGTGACGCGGACGTCGCTCGGTGTGAGGTTCGTGAGCGCAAAAGGGGACGAGTCGACGCCGTTCATCGTTGCGGACAGTACCGCGAACGCGGCCATCACGGGCGGGTGAAGGGGAGCGCGGCCGCATCGGGATGGATCCCGTGCTGGGCTGCGCCGTTGGCGTCGACGACCGAACGCAACACGTCGAGCACGGCCATCGTCGGGGCGCTCGCCGAGGGGCGACGACGGCGAGCGAACGCGACGACGCGTCGCGGCAGCTCGGGAACAGTGATCCGATGGAAGGTTCCCTCGAGCCAATCGGGCACGGCCGTGGCCGGCACGATCGCTGCGCCGAAGCCGGCAAACGCCAACGACGCAAGCAGACGGACACCGTCGACTTCGGCTTGGGCTCGCAACGTGATGTCTGCGTTGGCGGCGGCACGTTCGAGTACTCGGCGAAGCGCTGAGCCGGGAGGGGGGAGCAGGAGCGGGATCTCGTCGAGTTCGGCGAGCGGGATCACCTCGCGGTCGGCGAGCGGGTGATCGTCGGCAGCGAGGAGGAGGAGGTCTTCGGCGAAGAGCGGCTCGATCACCAACTCGGGTTCGTCGACCGGCAGGTGCACGATTGCCCCGTTGAGTTGCCCGGTGAGCACGTTGGGCACGAGCGATGAGGTGGCGCCTTCCTGCACGATTGCCCGCACGCTGGGGTAACGGGTGCTCAGCTCACCGAGGAACTGGGGGATCAGCCAGCGGGCCGTGGTGCCGATCACGCCGATGCGGGTCTGGCCGCTCACGTCGGCGTGCCGGCTCGACATGTCCGCCGCGATGTCGTCGATTTCGTTGAGGATGCGACGGGCGCGTTCGACGACGCGGGCGCCGTCCTCGGTGAGGCCCCCCTGAGAGCGATCGACGAGCGTGACGCCGAGTTCCTTCTCGAGACGGGCGATGTGGCTCGAGACGTTCGACTGGACCGTGTAGAGCGCACGTGCGGCGGCTGAGAAGGTGCCGTGGTCGGCAATCGCCACCAAGGTCGAGAGCTGACGGACGTCCATCTCTCGAAACGATATCAAGTATCTCTTTGTTCTACTTGCACGATCGTTTGTTCACGTGCATACTTTCACAAGCAAATCGCAGTGCGAACACCCCCCATGTTCCACTCGATGGAGAGTCCATCAACCGGTACCCCCACCGGAGGACTTTCCTGGTTGAGAGACCCGGATCCCCCATCCGGGTCTTTCCCATTTTTCGGGCTCCGATGAGCACGGTATCGACCGTCGCGTAGTCTCCATCCGTGACTTCATCGGGTGCCGCCTTCTTCGATCTCGACCGCACGCTGTTGTCCGGGGCCTCCGGGGAGGTGTTCTCCGGCGCGATGCGTGCAGCCGGATTGACCGGTCCGAACCCGGTACCGGGCGAGCGGCTGCTGTTCGGGCTGTTCAACACCATCGGCGAGACGCTGCCGTCGATGGTGTTGGCCCGCCAGGCGGTGTCGCTGGCGACCGGGCGATCTCAGACGGCCGTACTCCAGGCTGCCGAGACCGTCGCCGACGAACTCGTCGCGATGGTGCAGCCCTTCGCCGAGGCGGCGTTTGCCGCGCACCGAGAAGCCGGACGGCCGATCGTGTTGGCAACGACGACCCCGTACGACCTGGTCAAGCCGTTCGCCGACCGTCTCGGTCTCGACGACGTCGTCGCCACCCGCTACGGCGTCGCCAGCGACGGCACCTACGACGGCACGCTCGACGGCCCGTTCGTGTGGTCGGCCGGCAAACTCGCGGCGATCACCGAGTGGGCCCATCGCCACGATGTCGATCTCACCGAGAGTTACGCCTACTCCGACAGCGTGTACGACACGCCGATGCTGTCTGCAGTCGGCCACCCGATCGTGGTCAATCCCGATCCTCGAATGGTGCTGGTGGCTGCCGCAAGGCGTTGGCCGACGCTCAACCTCGACGTGTCGCCCGGGGTGCTCAAGATCCCGGTGATCGGCCTCGAGTTGCAGCAGATCGCATTGCGGTTCGCCCGGCCCTCGGCCTACCCCTACGCGCGGTTCGACATCGAGGGCGTCGAGCACATTCCCTCGAGCGGTGCGGCGATCCTCGTGGGGAACCACCGCAGCTACTTCGACGTCGCCGCGATGTCGCTGACGATCGCCGAGGCGGGCCGGCCTGCCCGATTCCTCGGAAAGAAGGAGGTCTTCGATGCGCCGATCGTCGGACCGATCGCTACAGCGATGGGCGGCATCCGGGTCGACCGCGGAACCGGATCAGACGAACCGCTCGCCGCTGCGGTCGCGGCGCTCGACGGTGGCGAGATGGTGACGATGATGCCCGAGGGCACGATCCCGCGCGGGCCCGCATTCTTCCGCAAGCCGGTCGGCCGATGGGGTGCCGCCCGGCTCGCGCAGATGACCGGCGCGCCGATCATCCCCGTCGGCTTGTGGGGCACCGAGCGGGTGTGGCCACGTTCGAGTCGGTTTCCCAACGTGCTCAACGTGACCGATCCGCCGACGATTCGGATCCGCGTCGGCGAGCCCGTTCGCCAGGTCGGCCGGTCGCTGGAAGCCGACACGAAGCGGATCATGGCGGCGATCGTCGAGTTGCTCCCCGCCGACGCGTACCGGAAGCGGACGCCGACAGCCGGAGGAACTCGCAGCGACGTATCCGCCCGGCTACACGGGCGATCCCGGGCGCGAATCGCAGCGTCGTCCCGGGTACCGACTGAGCCGTCGAAAGAGATTTCCTGCTAATTGTCATCCGGATTCGAGTCGGCTGCGAACACCTGGTACTCCGCTTCGTTGCGGCGTGAACAGAACAACTCCACTCACGTACCAGACAAAGGAAATTCCTCCCATGCGCAAGTCCTCCACCCGCCTCTTCGCCGCCGCAGCCGTCACCGGTCTCGTGGTCCTGTCCGCCTGCGGCAGCGACTCGAACGACGCCGACGACGCCGCCGAGACCACCGAAGCTCCCGCCGCCACCGATGCCGCCGACGAGGGCGACATGGAAGACGCCGGCACGATCGTCGACGTCGCCGTCGCCAACGGCTCGTTCGAGACGCTCGTCACTGCGGTCACCGCGGCCGACCTCGTCGACACGCTGTCGGCCGACGGCCCGTACACGGTCTTCGCCCCGACCGACGATGCGTTCGCAGCGCTGCCCGAGGGTCTCGTCGACTGCCTCCTCCTCGAGGAGAACGTGGACGCCCTCAGCTCCATCCTGACCTACCACGTCGTGTCCGGCGAGGTGCTCTCGACCGACCTCACCGAGGGCCCGGTCGTCACGGTCCAGGGTGAAGAGGTCGTCGTCGGGCTCACCGACGGTGTCACGCTCAACGAGACCGTCAACGTGGTCATCGCCGATGTCGACGCCAGCAACGGTGTCATCCACGCCATCGACGGCGTGATCGTGCCGCCGAGCATCGACGTCGCAGCATTCCTCGAGACCTGCCCCGCCTGATCTCGTCGAACAACTGACCGAGGCGACTCGGTCTTCAATCTCCCCTTCGGATGAGGGACCGGTCCTCCTGGCCGGTCCCTCATTCGCGTACGGTGCCAAGCGTGAATGCTGCGCCGAGCTGCGAACTGTGTGAGGCGACGCCGTTCACCGAGTGGTTCCACAGCGACGAGCTGTGCTGGATCGCCGAGTGTGATTCATGCGGTGTGCCGATGGTGGTGTGGCGCACACACGACCCTGCGCCGCCGGGTGAGATCCGTGAGCAGTTGCACGACCGACTCACCGCAGTGATGGAAACGCTGAACGGCGAGCCCTTCTGGATCGACGACAACCTGAGATCGATCCCTGATCACTACCACGCCCATGCTCGACGACGACCCGATTGGACCCGCTGATGTCGATATCCGAACTGCCTCGCCCGGAAGAACTGCTCCCGCACCGTCCACCGTTTCTGTTGGTCGACGAACTCACCTCGATCGTGCCGGGAGAGTCGGCGTCAGGCGTCTGGCGACTGACCGGTGACGAGTACTTCTTCGCCGGCCACTTTCCGGGTCGGCCGACCTTGCCGGGTGTGCTGATGTGCGAAGCGATCGCCCAGGTTGGTGCTGCAGCCGTCCTCGCCGATCCGAAGTTCGCGGGGAAGCTGCCGCTCTTCGGAGGGCTCGACGGCGCCAGGTTCCGCCGCCAGGTCGTCCCCGGCGACGAACTCGTCCTCGAGGTCGAGCTGGGGCGGATGTCGGCTCGAGCCGGCAAGGGGAGCGGCAGGGCACTCGTCAACGGTGAAGTCGCCTGTAGCTGCGACCTGCTCTTCGTCCTCGCCGACGCGTAGCGGCAACACGGGTCGGACCCGTGGCTCCTTCTTCAGCTGGGCGGAGCGATGATGACGCTGCCGTTGTGGCCGCCGAAGCCGAAGTTGTTCGACATGACGGGGCCAGGTGTCCACGGGCGAGCCTGATCGACGACGACGTCGATGGTCATTTCCGGATCGACCTCGGTGGTGTTGGCCGTCGGCGGGATCAGTTCGTGGCGGATCGAGAGCAACGACGCGGCGGCCTCCAAGGCTCCGGCGGCGCCGAGCGCGTGTCCGGTGACGCCCTTGGTCGAGACGACTGGCACTCCGTTTGCACCGAACACCTCGGTGATGGCTGCAGCCTCGGCGGCGTCATTCAGCGGGGTCGATGTGCCGTGGGCGTTCACCTGCTTGATCGCTGATGCATCAAGGCCGGCGTGCTCGAGCGCGAGGTGCATGCATCGAATTGCGCCGACCCCACCTGGTGACGGGGCGGTGATGTGGTGGGCGTCGGCGTTGCTGGCCATGCCGACGATCTCGCCGAGGATGTTGGCGCCGCGGGCTTGAGCGTGGTTCCACTCTTCGAGGATCAGGACCGCTGCTCCTTCGCCCATCACGAAGCCGTCGCGTTCGGTATCGAACGGGCGGCTCACACCGGAGCTCGACAGGGCGGTCATGTTCCCGAAGCCAGCAAGCGCCGTGATGGTTGCTGCCGCCTCGGCGCCGCCGGTGGCGACGGCGTCGGCGATGCCCCATTCGATCAGACGTGCGGCGTATCCGATTGCGTGGGTGCCGGCTGCGCACGCGGTGCAGATCGTTTCGAGCGGACCCTGCAGGCCGTAGCGCATCGAGATGGCAGCACCAGACGCATTGGCCATCATCATCGGGACGAGGAACGGCGAGACCCGCCGCTCACCCTTCTCGTAGCGAACGATCACCTGGTCCTCGAGGGTGTGGAGGCCACCGATGCCGGTTGCGAAAATCGTGCCGAACCGCGACGGATCGACACCGATTGCATCGGTACCGCCCGCCATGTCGAACGCTTCGCCTGCGGCGGCGAGGGTGAACTGCTCGACGCGGTCAGCGCGGCGAGCATGTTTGGGCGAGTCGAAGTAGGGGCTCGGGTCCCAGTCGTCGATTTCGGTCGAGACGCCTCCAGTGGTTCCCGGGCCGAGCAGACCGGACCAGTAGTCGTCGACGCCGAGTCCGGCGGGTGCGACGACGCCGAGCCCGGTGACAGCGACCCGACGGCCGCCGCGGGTCACAGCTTCGCAGCGACGATGTCGTAGGCCTGCTTGACGGTCTCGACACCTTCGAGTTCTTCCTCGGGTACCGACACGTCGAATTCCTCCTCGAGCGCCATCACGAGCTCGACGAGGTCGAGGCTGTCGGCGTCGAGGTCGTCACCGAAGTTGGCCTCGGGCACGACGGCGCTCTCCTCGACGGACAGCACCTCGACGGCGCACTTGCGGAAGCGGGCAAACAGTTCTTGGTCCACGATGTTCTCCTTGTGACGGTGTTGCAGTGCAGTGTTGCGATCGGTTGGAAAGTGTGGCACACCGGATGCGGTGAACCGATGATGTGACGCTTGGTGTCAGACACCAACCGTCACATCGTGTCGTCAGTGGCCCATTCCGAGGCCGCCGTCGACGGGGATGACGGCGCCGGTGATGTACGCGGCGTCGTCGGAGGCGAGGAATGCGATCACGCCGGCGATCTCCGCCGGCTCGGCCACCCGCTGCAGCGGCACCATTGCGGTGAGCTCGCCGAGGCGGTCCTCGCCGAGTGCGGCGGTCATGTCGGTGGCAACCGGGCCGGGCGCCACCACGTTGACCGTGATCGATCGCGAGCCGAGCTCGCGGGCAATCGAGCGGGCGAATCCGACGAGCCCGGCCTTCGACGCGGCGTAGTTCGCCTGACCGGCCGAGCCCAACAGGCCGACCACGGACGACACCAGCACGATTCGGCCTCGCCGGGCCTTCAACATCGCTCGGCTCGCACGTTTGACGACGCGGTACGACGCGGTGAGATTGGCGTCGAGAACCGAGGTGAAGTCGTCCTCGGACATCCGAAGCAGCAAGCCGTCTCTCGTGATGCCGGCGTTCGAGACGAGCACCTCGACGGGGTCGCCGAAGTGCTCCTCGACGGCGCTGAATGCGGCATCGACATCTTCGCTCGAGGTGACGTCGCAGCGCACACCGAAGAACTCCTCGGGCGGTGGTGACGAGTTGTAGGTGACCGCAACACGGTCGCCCTGGGCAGCGAATCGTTCGGCGCATGCCAACCCGATGCCACGGGCCCCTCCGGTGATCAGGACCACGCGACTCATGTCGGACCTCCTTGTCGACGGGCAGCGGTCGGCGAGGGCACCGGAGCGCTCCAACGAACCACGGCGCTGGCGGCGGTCATCCCTGCTCCGAATCCGACGAACAGCACGAGATCACCTTCGCAGATCCTGCCTCGATCCAACGCGTCGGCAAGTGCGAGCGGGATCGAGGCAGCAGAGGTGTTCCCAGTGTGGTCGAGCACGATCGACGCTCGGTCGAGGCCGATGCCGAGCCGCTCGCACGACGCCGAGATGATGCGGATGTTGGCCTGGTGTGGCACCACGAGCGCGATGTCATCGGCAGAGACACCGGCTGCGGCCATCGACGCCGTGGCCGAGTCGACCATGAATCGAACGGCGCGTCGGAACACCTCCCGGCCCTCCATCTGGAGCTTGCCGCCCACCTCGGCGTACAGCGCCCCCTCGGCGCTTCCGTCGGCCGACAGATGCCACCCGAGCAGCTGACCTGGACCATCGACGGCTTCGAGCACTGCGGCGCCCGACCCGTCGGCGAAGAGAATCGCCGTGTTCCGGTCGTCCCAGTCGGTGATGCGCGCCAACGTGTCCGTTCCGATCACGAGCACCTTCTCGGCGCCGAGCGCGATGAGGCCGTGGGCGTTGACGAGGCCGTAGACCCAGCCCGAGCACGCAGCGTTGAGGTCGTAGGCGCCGCACGACAGGCCGAGCAGGTGCTGCACGGTCGACGAGGTTCCCGGAACGGTGCGGTCCGGTGTGGTCGTCGCGAGCACCAACGCATCGATCTCGTCGGGTTGTACGCCGGCTCGTTCGATGGCTTGCCGGCCGGCCTCGACGGACAACCCGGCGGTGGTGCCCCCGACGCGCCGTTCGCTGATGCCGGTGCGTTCGACGATCCAGTCGTGGTTGGTGTCGAGGGTGCGTTCGAGGTCGTGGTTGGTGACGACCTGGTCGGGGACAGCGGTGCCCCATCCGGTGATCGCTGCGCCGCGGACCCCTTCGGGAACCTTGGCCATCGCCTAGTCCCGACTCGTCATGGTTCGGTCCGCAACCAGGCGATCGGTTGACGGTTCGTGACCCGCTCGGTGTCGAGGGCGATGAATCCCTGCAGGAGGCCTGCGAACGGCGAGCGCACCTCGACCTCGCCGACGTGACCGACCACGGTGCCGACCTCGATCGGCGAACCGTCGGTGAGGTCGCTGGCAGGTGTGAAGATGCCGGCGGCGGGGCTGACGACGAGCCGCTCGACGGCGAAGAGGTGTTCGCCCTCCTGCTGCGTGGGCGCCGAGGTGGTGCCAGCGCCGACCCACTCGAGGAGTCGGTCGAGGTCCTCGGGTGTGGACACCGAGATCGTTCGGCTGCCCGACACGGTGCGCTTGGCCATGCCGGTCAGCACGGCCCCGGGGCCGAGTTCGGCGAAGTCGGTGACGCCGGCATCGCCGAGCGCAAGCAGTGAGTGCTTCCATCGCACCGGGCTCGACAGCTGTGCCGAGAGCAGGCTGGCCCAGTCGCCCGCTTGGTCGTGGGCGAGTGCGTCGACGTTCGACACGACCGGAACATCGCTGTCGCGAGGGTCGGCCTGGGCGAGTGCGGAACGGAGGCGGTCGCGGGCAGCGGTCATGAATGGCGTGTGGAAGGCGCCGGCTACCTGCAGCGGCATCACCTTCTTGGCGCCGAGGTCCTTGGCGTGCTTCGCAGCGGCGTCGACGCCGTCGGGCGAGCCGGCGATGACGACCTGGCCGGGCGCGTTGTAGTTGGCGACCCAGACGTCGGCGTCGGCGCGTCGGCAAGCGACGTCGACCTGATCGTCGTCGAGGCCGAGGACTGCAGCCATCGTGCCCGGCTGGGCGAGGCCGGCGTCGTGCATGGCCGCGCTGCGTTCGCCGACGAGCCGGATTCCGTCGTCGAAGCCGAGCGCGCCGGTGGCCGTGAGCGCCGTGTACTCGCCGAGGCTGTGCCCGGCGCAGTAGGCGGGGGCGATGCCCAGACGCTCGACCGCGTCGAGCACCATCAGGCTCGACACGAAGGTGGTGAGTTGTGCGTTGCGGGTGTCTCTGAGTTCGTCGGCGTCGGCGTCGCAGAGCAGGGCACCCACGTCACGGCCGGCGATGTCGCTGGCCTCGTCGACCAACTCCCAACTCTCGTGATGGCGCCAGGGGAGGCCCATGCCGGGGCGTTGCGACCCCTGACCTGGGAACGTGAATGCGAGCATTGTCGGCAGGCTAGACCGCTCGACGAGCGTCGATGAGCTACCGACCGGTAAGCCCGCTAGTCTCGCCGACGCACACCGCCCCGGTAGCCCAATTGGCAGAGGCAACGGTCTCAAACACCGTCAAGTGTCGGTTCGAGTCCGACCCGGGGCACCACGAGAATGTCGGCGCTGTTACGAATGGTGTCTGACACCAAACGTAACGCTGGCGAGTCAGATGCTGCGACCGGTGCCTTCGCAGTAGTGGGCCCGGAGTTCACGCTCGAGACCAGTGTCAGTGACAGCAATGGTGCCACGGTAGGTGACCGAGGTCGATGTAACGTCGGCCATCCATGGGCAACTGGCTCGTCGAACGCCGACTCTCGCAGGTTGCCAGCCGGCTGAAGACGTTGCGAGCCGAACTCGCGGTGATCGACGAGCAGATGCGCTACCTGGGAGACGATGCCGAGGATCAGGAGATCCGCGCGCTCGTGTCCGAAACCGCCGGTGCGTCCTACGAAGCGCGAGACGCTCGCCGACACGTCGACGCTCACGCAAAGCACCGTGCGAAGGTGGTCGCAGAGATCGCAGAGCTGGAAGTGCGCCAGGACGACCTGCTCGACCGCATGTGATCAGCCGAGCAAACCGACCCCATTGCGGTCGTGGCATGCTCGTGCGATGGACCCCGTGATCGCCCGCAAGACCTGGAGGACTCTCGAGCCGATCCACGGGGCGATCTACTTCGCGGTGGAGGCCCGCGAGGAATACGCAGCGGTCGGGCTCGATGATCGAATGACCGGCTACTTCGCCTCACGGGCAGCGCCGATGGGATCGGTGCCCGCCGACGTGGTGATCGCCACGTTCTTCAACTTCGACCCCGACCTGGTCCGCCGCAGCATGGACGGCGTCTGGGACCGGGTCTCGCCGGCCGACATGCTGGCGGCCCGCCAGCGAGGGGCCGATCGCATGATCCGACGCCACGCCGGAGCGTTCATCGAGGCTCCCGAGACCCATGCAGCAGCCGAACTTGCCCGTACCGCCGCGCTCGCCGCGTGCGAACGCCCGGAGGGGCGGCCACTGTTCGCCGGGCATGCGTCACTGCCGTGGCCGGACGAGCCGCATCTCGTGCTCTGGCACGCGCAGTCGCTGCTGCGCGAGTACCGCGGCGACGGCCACATCGCGGCGCTCACCGTCGAGGGGCTCGACGGCTGTGAAGCCCTGGTCACGCATGCTGCTGCGGGCGACGTCTCCTCGGACATCCTGCGAGCGACACGGCAACGAACCGGTGACGACTGGCTGGCCGCCGAGGAGCGTCTGCGCGAGCGTGGCTGGCTCGATCCCGACCTCGCATTCACCGAGTTGGGCCGGGAGCGGCGCGACTGGATCGAGGCGCGAACCGATGAACTCGCGGCGGCACCGTACGACGCCATCGGCGTCGACGGGTGCAAGCGGCTCCGCGAACTCTGCCGACCCGTGAGCGTGGCCATGATGGCGGCGTTCCAGTGAGCGTGTACGAGGTTCGGGCGGTGGGGCGGGTCCTCTCGCCGCGCAGCGGACGAGCCGATGACGAGTGGGGCGATGTGAGATCGACGATCCGACTCGACTCGGAACGATTCGGCTCGGATGCGATCGACGGCCTCGAGGACTTCTCGCCCCAATCGGCTCGGTCTGACGACGTGCGAGCTCATCGGCGTGGACGGCCACGATCTCCTCGTTCGTGGCCTCGATGCAATCGATGGAACCCCCGTCCTCGACATCAAGCCGTACGTCACCGAGTTCCGACCTCGTGGCGCCGTGACGCAACCGGACTGGATCAGTGAGCTCATGGCCGGCTACTGGTGACACCGACGAGTTGCAGGAGCCAATCGCTGCTGTCACCTGCTAGATAGGGGGCATGCCATTGCGTGTCGTGATCGCCGAGGACGAGGCCATCATTCGCATGGACCTGCGCGAAACCCTCGAAGAAGAGGGCTACGAGGTGATCGGTGAAACCGGTCGCGGCGATCAGGCGATCGAATTGGTTCGGGGGCTCCAACCAGATCTGGCGATTCTCGACATCAAGATGCCCGGCATGGACGGTCTCGAAGCCGCCAAGATCATCAACGGCGAGAAGATCTGCGGCGTGCTCATGCTCACCGCGTTCAGCCAGCGTGAAGTGGTCGAGCAGGCTCGTGACGCCGGCGCGCTGGCGTTCCTGGTCAAGCCGTTCCAGAAGAGCGACCTGATCCCCGCGATCGAGGTGGCGATGGGCCGCTTTCGTGAACTGCGGTCGCTCACCGGCGAGATCGACGCCCTCGGGGAGCAGCTCGAGTCGCGCAAGGTGATCGATCGGGCCAAAGGGGTGTTGATGGACGAGCTGTCGCTGTCGGAGACCGATGCCTTTGCCTTCATCCAACGCACTGCGATGAGCGAGCGCACCCGGATGCGCGACGTGGCCGACCGGATCCTCGACGGCTCGCTGCGGCCCGGCACCAACTGAGGCCCGACCGATGGGGACCTATCTCGTCGTCGATGGGAACTCGCTGACCTACCGCGCCTTCTTCGCGCTGCCGACCGACATGGCCACAGCCAGCGGCCAGGTCACCAACGCGGTCTTCGGGTTCACCTCGATGATGATCAACGTGCTCAAGGACCACACGCCCGACGGCGTACTGGTCGCCTTCGACCGGCCCGAGCCGACGTTCCGACACGAGGCCGAGCCGCTCTACAAGGCGCAGCGCGAGGCCGCCCCCGACATCCTGCGCCAACAGATGGGGCTCGTGCGTGAGGTGCTCGACGCTGTCGGCATCGCTGCGGTCGACCTGTCGGGCTGGGAAGCCGACGACATCATCGCCACGGTCACCGACCGCCTGGTCGACGCCGGACATCAGGTGATCATCGTCACCGGTGATCGCGACAGCTACCAGCTCGTTCGCGACCCGGACGTGAAGGTGCTGTACAACAAGCGCGGCGTCAGCGACTACGCGTTCTACGACGAGGCGGGCATCGAGGAACGCACCGGTGTCGTGCCGTCGCTGTACGTGCAGTACGCAGCGCTCCGTGGCGACAACAGCGACAACCTGCCCGGCGTGCCCGGTGTGGGCGAGAAGACGGCCGCCAAGTTGATCAACAACTATGGCGGCCTCGACGGGATCTTCGAACACGTCGACGAACAGACGCCGAAGTTGCGATCGAATCTCGCCGAGCACGAAGCGCGGGCGCGCAAGAACCTCGAGTTGATGCTGCTCCGCCACGATGCGCCGATCGAGTTCGAGATCGATGACCTCGGCGTCACCCCGAATGCCGATGAACTCAAGCGGCTGTTCGACTTCCTCGAGTTCCGCACCCTCGAGGGTCGGTTGAACGAGGCGCTCGGGGCGATGGGGGCAGCGGTCGATCTCGGCCCGGTCGAGGAGCGAGCCGAGATCGTCGCCGAGGTGACCACCGCTGCATCTCCGGCCGAGGCGGCAGCCGCGATCGCATCGGCCGATGCCGTCGACATCGCCGCCACCTGGGCGGGCGAACCGGGCCGCAGCCCGCTCGCGGGCATTGCGGTCGTCACCGATGCGTCGGTGGCCGAAGTGTTGTGGATCCCCGCCGAGGTCCTCGCCGACGACGCTGTGCGTGCGGCGCTCGGCGACCACGGCAACCTGCGTGGTCACAACGTCAAACCGCTGATGCGTTCGCTGCTCGAGTTCGACGTCGAAGTGCGAGGTCTCACGCTCGACACTGCGATCGCCGCCTACCTGATCGACCCCGCCGAGGCGCGCTACACGCTGGCCGACCTGATCGAGAAGTACACCAAGTACGCACGTCCGTCCGACGACGCCGCCGGAGCCGGCCAACTCGATCTCGACGGAACCTCACTCGGCGACGCCGAGGTCGCTGCTCGCGGACCACGCTCGCGGTCAACGCGCTCGCCGAGCCGATCGTCGCGAGCATGGACGCCCAGGGGATGGTCGAGCTCTACCGCAGCATCGAGAACCCGCTCGTGCTGGTGCTGGCGAAGATGGAACACGTCGGTATCGGCGTCGACGTCGATGAACTGCGAGCGCTCGGCAAGCGGCTCGCCGACGAGGTGCAGATACTGCAGGCCGAGCTTCGCGAGGTCGCAGGGCGCGACGACCTCAACCTCAACTCGCCCAAGCAGTTGCGCGAAGTGCTCTACGACGAGCGCGGGCTTGCGCCGGGCAAGAAGACCAAGACCGGCTACTCGACCGACGCTGCCACGCTCGAGAAGATCAAGGACCAGTGGCCCGAGTTCCTCGGACCGCTGATGCGCTACCGCGAGGTCGAGAAGCTGCGCTCCACCTACGGCGAAGGTCTGCTCGCCGAGGTCGCCGACGATGGGCGGATCCATGCCACGTTCAACCAGACCGTGGCGCGCACGGGCCGGCTGTCGTCGGACCAGCCGAACCTGCACAACATCCCGGTGCGCACCGACGAGGGGCGCCAGTTCCGCAAGGCGTTCGTCCCGGCCCCTGGCACGACGATGCTCGTTGCCGACTACAACCAGATCGAGCTGCGCTGCATCGCCCACCTCGCGCAGGACCCTGGCCTGATCGGTGCGTTCACGAGCGGCGAGGACATCCACAACGCCACAGCAGCCAGGGTGTTCACGGTCGAGCCGACCGAGGTCAGCGTCGAGCAGCGCTCGAAGGCGAAGATGGTCTCCTACGGCCTCGCCTACGGGATGGAGGCCTACGGCCTCGGCCAGCGGTTGAACATCCCCACCGAGGAAGCGGCGGTCATTCTCGACGCGTACTTCGTGGCGTTCCCGAACGTCAAGCAGTACATGGACGCCACGGTCGTCGAGGCTCGCGAGCGTGGCTACACCGAGACCTTGTTCGGTCGTCGGCGCCCGATTCCCGAGCTCCTGAACTCGAACTTCAGGGTTCGGCAGGCGGGCGAGCGTCAGGCGATGAACGCAGGTATCCAGGGGCTCGCCGCCGACATCTTCAAGGTGGCGCTCGTCAACATCGACGCAGCGCTGGTCGCGGGGGAGTACGCCAGCCGAGTCGTGCTGCAGGTGCACGACGAGGTGATCGTCGAGGTGCCCGACGACGAACGCGACGCCGTCGGCGATCTGGTCGTCGGTCTGATGCACGACGCCGCCGATCTGGATGTTCCGCTCGAAGTGAACGTTTCCTGGGGGGACACGTGGGCTGCGGCGAAGGGTTGACGGCGCGAGGATGACCCCGATGAGTTTCGATCCCGATTCGATCATCAGGTCGAGCGAGCAGCTCGCCGAGCTCTACCGGGCACCGAGCCGCCTCGTTGCGGCGAAGAAGGCCGGGGTGCTCGACGACGCCAGCGTCGGCATTCTCGAACGCTCGCCGTTCGTGCTGGTTGCGACATCTGGCGACGATGGAAGTCTCGACGTGTCGCCTCGGGGTGGGCCTCCCGGATTCGTCCGCGTGCTCGACGAGCAGCACGTCGCACTCCCCGATCTCAACGGCAACAACCTGATCGACAGCCTGCGTGGCGTCGTCGCGCACGGGCGCGCAGCGCTGCTGGTGCTGGTACCCGGCAAGGACGAGACGCTGCGACTCAATGGTGAGGCGTGGGTCGTCACCGACCCAGCGGTACTCGATCGGTGGGATGACGAACTTCGCCGTCCGACGACGGCGATCGTGATCCGCGCCGACGAGGTGTTCATGCACTGCGCCAAGGCGTTTCGCCGCAGCAACCTGTGGGACCCGGCGAGTTGGGACTCCCTGGCTGATGCTCCCGACGGTCTCGACGTGCTGCAGGCCCAGGGTCTGGTCGCGACCAACGACGCCGCCACGCGCGAGTTCCTCGAGCAGAGCTACGCCGCCGACCTCGCGCACGACGCACCCGAGTGACCCACTCGTGACCGGCTCGTGACTGGGCGCGATCACTGGTTCGAAGATCTCGCCGACCACCTCGGCGCGGCCTACGACCGGTATGCGCACACCAAGGGCACGGTCCAAGAGGTCGACCACATCGTCGAGGTGCTCGGTCTGGCGTCTGGTGATCGCGTCTTGGACGTCGGCTGCGGAACCGGACGTCACACGATCGAACTCGCGGCCCGGGGGATCCGGGTTCACGGCATCGACATCAGTCAACGCTTCATCGACATCGCGAACGCCGCAGCCCCGCCGAGCGATGAGCCAGGCCCGCAGATACGGGGTGGTCGCTCATCGCTGGCGACGTTCGAGCGTGGTGACGCCCGTTCGATGACGTTCGACAGCGAGTTCGATGCGGTGATCTGTCTGTGTCAGGGGGCGTTCGGAATGATGACCGCCGACGGTGAGGATGCAGCCGTGGTTGCCGGAATGGGTCGAGCGCTGCGCCCCGGAGGACGTCTCGCGTTGAGTGCGTTCAACGCGTACTTCGCTGTCAAGTACCACGATGTTGCCGACTTCGATGCGGCGACCGGCGTCTCCCACGAGGTCACCGAGATCCGCTCCGAAACCGGCGAACTTCGCAGCGCAGACCTCTGGACTGGCTGTTACACGCCGAGAGAACTCCGGCTGTTGCTCGACGCGCACGGTCTCGCGGTCGACTCGATCAGCAGCGTCGAGCCCGGTGGATACGGTTCCACACCCGCTTCGACCGAGTCGCCGGAGTTCCTCGTCGTCGCCCATCGTCGTTGAGCGCCCCTGAACCCGAACTGTGCGCAGGATCGTGTCACCGGTGGGCGGCGAGGCGCATTTTTCGGGGAAGTCGATGGGGGGAGGCGCTGATAGCATGGTCGGCTGCGTCACGCAACGTGGCGCGTCTGTCCATCTACTCACGTCCGTTTCGAAAGCAGTTCGTCCCTTGTCCGATACCGCAACCACCTCCGAGTCTCCCACCAACCAGATGGGAACCTTCGACGAAGAGGGTCATTACACACCCCGCGAGATCGTGTCCGACGATCTCGGCATGTCGTTCGCCGATGCGATCGACGGCACCATGGTCACCGTCGAAGATGGCCAGATGGTCATCGGCACCGTGGTCAAGATCGACAAGGACGAAGTACTCCTCGACATCGGCTACAAGTCCGAAGGCGTCATCCTCAGCCGTGAGCTGAGCATCCGCAACGACGTCGACCCCTCCGAGGTCGTGTCGCTCGGCGAGCAGGTCGAAGCCCTGGTCCTCACCCTCGAGGACAAAGAAGGGCGGCTCCTGCTGTCGAAGAAGCGGGCGCAGTACGAGCGTGCCTGGGGCGACATCGAGGCAAAGAAGGAAGCCGACGAGGTCGTGTCCGGCCCGGTCATCGAGGTCGTCAAGGGCGGCCTCATCGTCGACATCGGCCTGCGTGGCTTCCTGCCCGCATCGCTCGTCGAGCTGCGCCGTGTCCGCGATCTCGCGCCGTACATCGGCGAGACCGTCCACTGCAAGATCATCGAACTCGACAAGAACCGCAACAACGTGGTCCTGTCCCGTCGCGCCTACCTGGAAGAGAACCAGAAGGAGACTCGCGACCAGTTCCTCAACAACCTCAAGGTCGGCGAAGTCCGTGAAGGCACGATCTCCTCGGTCGTCAGCTTCGGTGCATTCGTCGACCTCGGCGGCATGGACGGCCTCATTCACGTCAGCGAGCTGTCGTGGAAGCACGTCGACCATCCCGGCTCGGTCGTCGCTGTCGGCGACCCGGTCAAGGTCCAGGTCCTCGACGTCGACTTCAGCCGCGAGCGCATCAGCCTCTCGCTGAAGGCCACCCAGCAGGATCCGTGGCAGGAGTTCGCCGAAGGCCACCAGGTCGACCAGCTCGTCTACGGCCGGGTCACCAAGCTCGTCCAGTTCGGTGCATTCGTCCAGGTCGGCGAAGGCATCGAGGGCCTCGTGCACATCTCGGAGATGTCGGCGCATCACGTCGACAGCCCCGAGCAGGTCGTCACACCCGGCGAAGAGCTGTGGGTCAAGATCATCGATCTCGACCTCGCCCGGCGCCGCATCTCGTTGTCGATCAAGCAGGCCGCCGAGGGTGGCGAGCTCGCCGCTGAGTACCGCGAGCACTTCGAGGTCGACGCCGCCGGCAACTACGTGCAGGGCGAAGCGTCGGCCGAGGCCGAGGCTGCCTGGAGCGAGTACTACGGCGAAGGTGGCGAAGGCGCCGCCGAGGCTGCACCGGCTGCTGAGGTCGCCGAGGTTGCCGAAGTTGCCGAGGTTGCCGAGGTTGCCGAGGCTGCCGAGGTTGCTGAGGTTGCTGAGGTTGCTGAGGTTGCTGAGGTTGCCGAGGCTGCCGAGCCAGCTCCGGTCGAGGCAGCACCTGCCGAGGTCGCCGAGGCCCCCGCTGCGGAGGAAGACCCCGCCGGGTGATCCTGGTCGGGCTCACCGGCGGCATCGGCGCCGGCAAGTCCACCGTGTCGGCGATGCTCGCCGAGCGTGGTGCGGTCATCGTCGACGCCGACAAGATCGCGAGAGAGCTGCAGTCGCCGGGGAGCCCGGTCCTCGAGCAGATGGCCGAGCGATTCGGTTCGGAGATCATCACCGATGGTGGTGTGCTCGATCGTGCTGCGGTGGCCAAGATCGTCTTCAACGACGAAGCGGCGCTCGAGGACCTCAACGGCATCGTGCATCCAGCGATGCAGTCGGAGATCCAACGCCAGATCGACGCCCAGCGCGACACCGATCGTGTCGTGGTGCTCGACTTTCCGTTGCTCGGCGAGAACCCGCGCAAGGGCCTTGCGGCAACGATCGTCGTCGACATCCCCGTTGACGTGGCGGTACAGCGCCTCGTCGACCAGCGCGGGATGGACGAAGACGACGCCCGAGCTCGGATCAGCAGCCAGTTGAGCCGTGAGGAACGGCTGGCTTCCGCGACCCACGTCGTCGACAATGGCGGCGACCGCGATTCGCTGACCGCACAGGTCGACTCGCTGTGGGGTCAGCTCCTCGAGTTGCCTGCCGCGAGTACCGACGACGACGCTGCGCCAGCCGACAACTGAGTCGACCCCGAGCGCTCGGTTTCACGTCAGCATCGACAGCGTCATGTCGACCACCGGTACATCGGGCGCGGGCGTCGCTGTGTACCGCTCGTGGTGGTCGCCGCCGAGGTCCTGGAAGGCAGCGGCCACGAGTTCCCAGTACGACTGGCGGATGCCGGCGCGGCCGGCGTCACGGGCCGACTCGTAGCGCTCGATCGCACTCGACCGGGGAACGTAGGTCATCACACGGCCACCTGGATCGCCGTGCTCCAATCGGATCTGCTCGGTGACGTCGGTGCGCTCGTAGTCGCGTTCACGCCAATCGAGCTGGGCGAGTTCGTCGGCTGTGACGCGGACGATCACGCCGTTGCACGACTCGTCGTCGGCTGCCGTGAGGCCGAGCGACACGACCAGGCCCTGAACGATCTGCGCACCGTCGATGTGCCAATCACCGCGCAGATGCATCGAGCCGTAGTTCCAGCGCCGGCCATAGCCGTCGAGGTGGGCGACCGCGACATCATCGTTGGCGACGGTGCGGCCGATCGTGCTGGCCATCGACGTGGGGGAGACCAGCGAGCCGTACCCGAAGACCCAGGTGTCGCCGTTCACGAACCGGCAGCGCTGGATTCGGAGAAGTACCGAGCGACCGTGGCGGTGAGCAGCCGAACACCGATGGCGATCGCTCGCTCGTCGACGTCGAAGAGCCCGGCGTGCAGGTCGAGGGTGGGTCCCTGCGGATCGCGCACGCCCAGACGCACGTAGGTCCCCGGCACCTCCCGGGTGAACCAGGCGAAATCGTCTCCGCCCCAGCTCTGCTGCACGGTCTCGATGGCATCCACGCCGAACTCCGAGGCTGCAGCGTCGCCGACGACCCCCGTGACGACAGCATCGTTGACCACGGGCGGAACGCCGTGGGTGTAGTCGATGTCGAGATCGGCCCCGCTTCCCTCGACGAGCGCTCGGAGTTCGTGTTCGACCACACCGGGGAGTTCGTCCCACACCGCCAGCGACGGTGTCCGTATCGACGCCTTGAGGACACAGGTGGTGGGGATCACGTTGGCTGCGTCGCCGGCACGTACCGACCCGAAGACCAACTTGACCAAGGTGGCGTGGTCGGGATCGAGATGCGCCACTCGTGCCGACACCCGGCCGGGCAGGTCGGAGACGATCCGAGCAGCAAGCGCGACGATGTCGACGGTCAGCTCGGGACGCGCCGTGTGGCCACCGGGGCCGTTCAGGGTGATCACGGCCATGTCGGCCGCGGACGAGATGGCGCCCGTCCTCAACCCGACGGAGCCGACGTCGAGCTTGGGTTCGCAATGCAGGCCGACGATTGCGCTGACGTGGCCGAGGCCGTCGTCGGCGAGCACGTCGAGCGCCCCACCCGGCACCCGCTCCTCGGCCGGTTGGAAGATGAACCGCACCGGTCCTGGCAGCTCCGTGCGATGGTGAGCGAAGTAGAGCGCAGTTCCCAGCACGATCGCGGTGTGGACGTCGTGACCGCATGCATGCGACACCCCGGGTACCTGGCTGCGGTAGGCGACGTCCTTCTCGTCGGCCATCGCCAGCGCGTCGAGGTCGGCCCGGAGCGCCAGTCGGCGGTCGGGTCCACCGTTCCGGCTCGGCGTCGAACTGTCGGGGAACAGATCGCAGACGAGCCCGGTTCCCGACGAGAGGCGGCGCGGTTCGAGGCCGGCGAGTTCGAGGCGCTCGTGGACGAGCGCCGTGGTGGCTCGCTCCTCACCGCTCAATTCGGGGTGGGCATGCAGGTTGCGGCGCAACGCGACGAGACTCTCGCCGTGCTCGTCGAGCCACCGGTCGATCGGGTGCGGTCCGATGTCGCCGTCGACGGCGGGGGACATCGACGTCATCGCGACGCTGGCGCGCCGGTGATCGAGTCGGCAGCGAGTTCGGCGGCGAGGTGCTGGACCACGTCTTCGAGCGTACCGCCGGCCTCGACGACCCGCCGTTGACGCTGCGTCCCGGACCCGACGTCGAGCAGCACCGTCAGATCGGCGAGGTGCTCGAGGTTGCCCAATTCGTCTGCCATCGGGTGGAGTTCGGTGAGCAGGTCGGCGACGAGATCGCGAACGCTGCGACGCTCGGGGTGGCCGGTGTCGGGATGCTCGACGATGAGTTCGGCGTCGATGCCGTAGCGCGCAGCGAGCCAACGATTCTCACGGATGGTCCAGTCTCGGGGTGGAGGGGGAAGGGTGCCCTCGTCGATGCGCCGATTGGCCCATGCGACCAAGGTCTGCGCGAGCGCCGCCAGGGCAATGGTCTCGCGCGACCGTCGGGGTGGCGTCGCACATCCGGAACTCGACGGTGCCGAAGTCCGGGTGGGGCCGGATGTCCCACCACACCTCCCGGATCGACGAAATACAGCCCGACTCGAGCAGGGTCGACATGAACGCTTCGAAGTCGGTCCAATCCGCCAGCGTCGGTGGGAGCCCGGCCGTGGGCAGGCCTTCGAACAGCTTCGTGCGCGCCGACGCGAGCCCGGAGTCCTCTCGTTCGAAGTACGGGCTCGACGACGACAGCGCCAGGAAGAGTGGATGATGGCGCATCAGCTCGCCGATGATGCGGATCGCCCGAGCCCCGTCTGGAACCCCGACGTGGACGTGCATGCCGCAGATCAGCATCCGGCGCGCAGGCCACTGGAGTTCCTCGATGAGGTCGATGTAGCGCTGATCGGGGCTGACGAGCTGCTCTCGCGCGAGACCGAACGGATGGGTGCCCGCGCTCATCAGGGTGAGCCCGCGTCGATTGGCGCTGGCACGCAGTTCTGCCATGGTGGCGCGGAGGTCGGCGGCCGCCTCGGTGGGGCTCTCGCACACGCTGGTGATGATCTCCACCGTGCTCTGGAACAGTTCGTGCTTGGCCTTGGGGTGCTCGCCGTCGGGATGGCTGGCACCCATCTCGGCGAGGATGTCGCCGGCCGCCGAGGCGAGCTCGCCCGTGGACGCGTCGATGAGGTGTAGCTCCATTTCGACACCGATGGTGGGCCGTGCGTTCGGCGTGAAGTTGATGGTCACGTCATCACGCCCTCACACGGTCCGGCGCTGTCAGCGGTAGGTCTCGATGGCCTCGGCGACCTGCTCGGGCGTGATGATCGGCGAGAATCGCTCGAGCACGTTGCCCTGCTTGTCGACGAGGAACTTCTCGAAGTTCCATGTGATGTCGGCGCTGTCGCCGTCGCCCGGCTGCTCTGCTTTGAGCCACTGATAGAGGGGGGCCGCTCCATCGCCGTTGACGTCGATCTTGTGGAACATCGGGAACGTGACATCGAACTTCGAGGTGACGAATTCGAGGATCTCGTCGTCGGATCCGGGCTCTTGGGCGCCGAACTGATTGCACGGGAATCCGAGCACGGTGACGTCGTCGTTGTCTTCATGAAGCGCACGCAGACCTGCGTACTGAGGCGTGAGGCCTCAAGCGCTGGCGACGTTGACGATCAGGCAGATCTGGTCCTCGAAGCGATCGAACGACACTTGGTCGCCCGTGATCGAGGTCATCTCGAAGTCGTGGAAGGTTGACATCCGGGTCACCATAGTGCGTGGCTCGGCGTCGTCGCTGCCGGAGATCGGGGTGGCAGCGGGGTGGCAGCGGGGTGGCAGCAGGGCGACCGCGACTCAGAGACGAAACGGGCGACGGGCGCTGGTCGCCACGGCTGGCCGTGGTGGTCGATAACATCTGTCCACCCATGTCCGCCGACCGAAAACGAAGTTGACGCCGTGCTGACCGCTCTCGGGCTGATCGGTGTGGTCGCGTTGATCGCGGCCAACGGGTTCTTCGTCGCTGTCGAGTTCGCCTTCGTTGCGGCTCGCCGGAGTCGATTCGTGGAGCGGGCCGACGAAGGCGACCGGCGGTCGAAGCGGGCGATCGACGTCCACAAGCGGCTGAGCTTCATGCTGTCGGGGGCGCAGCTCGGGATCACCGTGACCACGCTGTTGGTGGGCTTCATCGCCGAGCCGGCGGTCGCCTCGGTCATCGAACCGGCACTCGTTGCCGTCGGAGTTCCGGAGTCGGCGTCGTTCGGCATCTCGCTCACCCTTGCCCTGATCCTGGCCACGATGGCCCAGATGGTCTTCGGGGAGCTCGCACCGAAGAACTTGGCGATCGCCAAGCCGGAGCCGGTGGCCCGATCCCTCGCACCGTCGATGTGGCTGTTCCTGCGAATCGCCGGTCCCATCGTGCGTCTGTTCGACGGCGCGGCCAATCGGCTGCTCCGTTTGGTCGGCGTCGAGCCGGTCGAGGAGCTTCGTGGCGCAGTGTCGACCGAGGAACTCGACCTGATCGTCGACTCGTCGGCCGAGAGCGGCCACCTCACCGAAGGGCAGGCGGCGCTGCTCGAGCGAGCGATCGACTTCGGCGAACTCGAGGCGTCCGATGCGATGGTTCCGTGGAATCGCGTGGTCATGATCGAGACGACCGCAACGGCGGCCGATCTCCGTGACCTGATGGCGTCGACACACTCGCGTTTCCCGGTGGTCGACGTCGAAGGCCATGTACTGGGCATCGTCCACGCGAAGGACCTGCTCGGCGTCGCGCGATCCGACTACGAGATCACCCCGGTGTCGCAGTTGTTCCATGAGATCCTCGCGGTCCCGGAGGCGGCGGGACTCAACGTGGTGCTGTCCGAGTTGCGATCGCGGTCGACCGAGATGGCGATCGTGATCGACGAGTACGGCGGCCCGGCCGGCGTCGTCACGCTCGAAGACGTCGTCGAGGAACTGGTCGGCGACATCGAAGACGAATACGACCCCAGCGCTCCCGGCGACCACGTCGAGACCGAACCGGGCGTGTGGTCGGTCGCCGCGTCGTCACGTCCCGACGAGATCGAGCGGATCACCGGCCTCGACCTCCCGGACGGTGAATACGACACCGTCGCCGGTTTGGTGCTCGACCGTCTCGAGCGAATCCCGGAGTCGGGGGACTCGTTCACGGTCGACGGGGTTCGAATCGAGGTGCTCGAGGTCGACGGGTTCGCCATCGAGCGTGTCGAACTGCGTGTCGACCCCACCGCGCTCGAAGAAGCTGTCAACGACGCCGATGTCTCCGATGGGGACAGGCCCGACACGGATGACGATCGCAGCGAGGGCGATCGCTGATGGTCGGCATCGTGATCGCTGCGGAAGCTGCCACCGACGGCATCCAGGTCAACTGGGCCGGCATCGGTGTGGCCGTGGTGCTGCTCGCGCTCAACGGGTTCTTCGTCGCGGCCGAGTTCGCTCTGCTCGCCTCGCGCCGGTCGCGAATCGAGCAGTTGGCCGCGGAAGGGGACCGCCGGGCACGCCACGCTCTCGCCGGGCTCCGTGAGATCACGCTGATGCTCGCCGGCGCGCAGCTCGGCATCACCATGTGTTCGCTCGGGCTCGGTGCCGTGGCCGAACCAGCGGTTGCCGGCGTGATCGAAGGGGCGCTCGGCGAAGCCTTCACCCTGTCGGACACGACCCGTCACATCATTGCGTTCTCGATCGCGCTGTCGATCGTGGTGTTCCTGCACATGGTCGTGGCCGAGATGGCACCGAAGTCGTGGGCGATCGCCCACCCCGAGAAGTCGGCGCTGCTGCTGGCGCGGCCGTTCCGGTTCTTCGTCAGCGTGTTCCGACCGCTGATTCGCTTCCTGAACGGGCTGGCGAACCTCACGGTGAAGGCGTTCGGCGTCGAACCCCAGGACGAACGGGCGATGGCGCACTCGCCGAGTGACCTGCTGTTGTTGATCGCGGAGTCGGCCGACCACGGCGGAATCGCTGCCGAGGAGCACGAACTGCTCGCTCGGTCACTCGAACTCTCCGGTCTCACCGCCGCCGATGCAATGACGGTTCGTCGGGACATCGTCGCCGTTGGTGCCGAGGCGACGGCCGACGTCGTTGCGGCCGAGGCGCACCGGACCGGGCGCACCCGAATCGTCGTTCACGAAGGCGACCTCGATCATGTTCGCGGATTCGTGCACGCCAAAGACCTCCTGAGGCTTGCGCACGGCACGTGGGTGTCCACGGCGGCGGGCACGGTGACTCGCCCGATCATGGTGACGCCGGAACACCATGGCCTCGAGGACCTGCTGCTCGAGATGCGGACCCGGCGTCAACACATCTCGCTGGTCGTCGACGAGCACGGCACCGTGCTGGGGCTGGTCACGCTCGAAGACGTCATCGAGGAGCTGATCGGCGACTTCGACGACGAGTCCGACCGTCGCCTCGGCGACGCCGAACTCCTCGGCGACGGCCGGTGGAGGATTCCGGGCACGATGCGCGTCGACCTGTTCGAGGAGTGCACGGGGGTGCCGCTGCCCGAGGGCGATTGGCAGACCGTTGCGGGCTACGTGATCGATGCCCTCGACGAGATCCCCAAGCAAGGCGAATCGATCACGACGGGACTCGGCGAGTTCGAGGTCGTCGAGATGGACGGCTACGCGATCGAGACGCTGCACATCCGGTTGAGCGGAGTAGCACCTCTCGCCGCGGAGTGACCCGATGGCCTACCCCGACCGTCTGCTCAACGACAACGAAACGGTCAGCGTCGACCTGCATCCTCACTGGTGGTTCCTGATGGGTCCGATCGTGGTGATGACGACGGCGATCGCTGCGGCGGTGATCACCTTGATCGTCACCGAACCGGACTCCACGACTCGAACGGTCGCCGCCTGGGCGTCGATCGTGGCGATGGCGATCAGCGCGCTGTGGCTGATCAGTCGATACGGACGCTGGTTGACGACCCACTTCGTCATCACGAATCGGCGCGTGATCTTTCGGACCGGACTGCTCACCAAACGAGGTATCGAGATCCCGATCGACCGTGTCAACACCGTGCACTTCCACCAGGGTGTGCTCGAACGGCTCGTCGGCACGGGCGACCTGCTGATCGAGTCCGGTGGCGAGACCGGTCAGCAACGGTTCACCGACATCCGCCAACCCGATCGGGTGCAGCGTGTGATCCATGCCGAGATGGCAGAGCGGGAATCGGGAGGACGTGGTGGCGGTGCGGTCGTCGACGTCGCCGACCAACTCGAGAAGCTCGAGTCGATGCTGCAGCGGGGCACGCTGACGCCGGAGGAGTTCGATCGCCAGAAGCGCCGGCTGCTCGGACCGTGACGGCCCGGCCCGGCCCCGCCCGACCCGGTGCAGCTCGGGTGGTCAGCCTGGTGCCGTCGAGCACGGAGACGTTGCTTGCGTTGGGTGCCGACGTCGTCGCCTGTACGAGGTTCTGCGAGCGGCCCGAGTTGCCGCACGTCGGCGGCACGAAGAACCCCGACGTCGATGCGATCGCTGCGCTGGCACCCGACGTGGTGGTGCTCGATCGGGAGGAGAACCGCATCGACGATCACGATCGACTCGTCGCTGCCGGGCTGGAGGTGTTCGTCAGCGACGTGCGCTCGGTCGATGCCGGCCTGGACGTGGTGTCCGAGCTCGCGGCGGCGGTAGGTGTGGCGGCACCGACACGGCCGGAGATCCCCGTCGCCGATCCGTCGATCCGTGCCGTGGCGTTCGTGCCGATCTGGCGTCGGCCGTGGATGTCGATCAGCGGAGCGACCTATGGCGGTTCGCTGCTGCGCCGACTGGGTATCGGGCTGATCACCGCCGATGCCGAGGTCGAGTACCCGGCCCTGGAACTCGGCCAAGTCGCCGGGTCGGCTCCCGACCTGGTCCTGGTGCCGAGCGAGCCCTACGAGTTCAGCGACGCCCACATCGACGAACTCGCTGCCGTTCTGCCGGGCGTGACGATCCGACGCGTCGACGGCCAGGACCTGTTCTGGTGGGGGATCCGCACTCCGGCCGCACTGGAACGCCTCGCAGCTGCCATGGCTTGAGGAGCGCGGCGGGTCTCGGTTGCAGCGATGAGCGAAGTGGCCGTATCTGGTCACTTGGCTCATCGCTCAGCGGTGGTGGGCACCTCGTGCTGCGTGCACGACCCAGCCGGAGTCGAGGGCGCCGGGCTGACACAGCGCCACGACACAACCACCGAATCCGCCGCCGGTCATCCGGGCGCCGAACACGCCAGCGGTGGTCGACAACCGCTCGACGGCGGCATCCATGTCGGGCGTCGAGGTCTCGAAGTCGGAGCGGAGGCTGGCGTGGCTGGCGTCCATCAAGCGCCCCGCACGGTCATAGTCGCCACCGTCGAGCGCTGAGGCAAACGCTCGGACCCGCTCGTTCTCGGTCACGACGTGGCGGGCGCGTCGCCAGGCGATGTCGTCGAGGTGGTGACGGGCCCGGCTGATGTCGTCGAGTGTGGCCGCTCGCAACGGCCCGATCACCGACTCCGCTCGGGCGCACTCGGCGACCCGGTCGGCATAGGCGGAGCCGACGAGCGTGCGATGTGCGATGAACTCGACGACCACGTCGACCTCTGCGGGAACGGGAACCTGGGTGATGTCGAGGGTGTGGCAGTCGATCATCGTGGCATGGCCCGCTGTGGCCGCAGCGATGCAGAGTTGGTCCATGATCCCCGTCGGCACCCCCGTGGCGGCGTGCTCGGCTCGCTGGGCAGCCAGCGCCAGATCGGTGGGGGTGCCGTCGGATCCGAGTGCGAGCCCGACGGCGCATTCGAGCGCGGCACTCGACGACAGCCCGGCACCGGCGGGGATGTCGGAGCTGACCGTCCCGTGGATGACCCGTCGATGCGCTCAGCTCGGCCGCCATCGCCGCCACGTAGCGGCCCCACGCCGGAGTCACGGTGCCGGGCTCGGCCTCGACCGGCAGCGTGAACTCGATCGGTTCGGGGTCGGCGTCCGAGGTCAGGACCACCCGATCGGTGCCTGGCGTGTAGCGGATCGTGGTCCCGCGATCGATCGCCATGGGGAAGACGAGGCCACCGGTGTAATCGGTGTGATCGCCGATCAGGTTCACTCGGCCTGGTGCGTGCACGACGTGCGTCCAGGTGTTGTTCTCCGTCACGGCTGCACCGTAGCCAGGCGCTCCGTTTGCCGTTGGGCCGAAGCGCTCTGCAACACTCAGCCGCATGCCGCGCGGCAGTGCTCTCATCGGGGATCGAACTCGAATTCACCACCACGGGCGACCCGTCGAATCCGCCGCTCCTGGTCGTCAACGGCTACACGTCGCAGATGATCTCGTGGCAGCGGGGCTACGTGGAACAGCTCGTCGCGCAGGGGCTGTTCGTGATCCAATTCGACAACCGCGACGTCGGACTGTCGACCAAACTCGACGGTCAGAAGGTGGCACCGGCGAAGGTGCTGTCGGCGATCCTCGCCGGCGATGCGGTGCCACCCGTGCCGTACACGCTCTCCGACATGGCCGCTGATGGGATCGGTCTCCTCGATCACCTCGACATCGATCGGGCGCACATCGTCGGCAACTCGATGGGCGGGATGATCGTGCAGACGATGGCGATCGAGCATCCCGATCGCATCGCCAGCGTCACCTCGGTGATGAGCAGCACCGGCGATCCGCGAGTGGGCAAGCCCACTTCGGAGGCCCGTGAGGCACTGCTGGCCCCGTCGCCTCCCGATCGCGACGACTACATCGCTGCATCGTTGAATTCGAGGATCTGGGCGTCGAAGCGGTACTGCGACACCGACTGGCTCCAGGAGATCGCCGCGGCCCAGTACGACCGGTGCTTCTACCCGGAGGGGACGACGCGCCAGCTCGCCGCGATCTACGCCTCCGGCGACCGCAGCGAGCGCCTCGCCGAGCTCGAAGTTCCGATGCTGGTGATCCACGGTCGTGACGACACGCTGATCACACCGGACGGCGGTGAGCGCACTGCCGAGCTCGTCCCGGGGTCGAGCTACCTGCTCCTGTCCGACATGGGCCACGACCACCCTGCGCCCCTGTGGCCCGTTCTCGCCGAGGCAATCGGCGGACACGTCCGTACCCATCCGATCCACCAATCGACCACGAACCGGAGCTGACACCCATGGCTGGACCTCTCAACGGCTACAAGATCATCGAGATCGCGGGCATCGGCCCCGGCCCATTCGCCGCGATGCTGCTCGCGGACATGGGTGCCGAGGTGATTCGCGTCGAGCGTGCCGGCGCCGTCCGCGGGCCGGTGCCGGACGGACCCCACTTCGACGTGCTGCTGCGCGGCCGCAAGAACGTGGCGATCGACCTCAAGAATCCTGAGGGGGTCGAGGCGTTGCTGACGCTCGTCGAGTCCGCCGATGCCCTCATCGAAGGATTCCGACCCGGCGTCATGGAGCGGCTCGGCGTCGGCCCCGACGTGTGCCTGCAACGGAACCCGAAGTTGGTGTTCGGGCGGATGACCGGCTGGGGCCAGGAGGGGCCATACGCGCAAGCTGCCGGTCACGACATCAACTACATCTCGCTCGCGGGTGCGCTCGCGCACTTCGGTCGAGTGGGCGAGGCGCCAGTGCCGCCGCTCAACATGGTCGGCGACTTCGGCGGGGGCGGCATGTTCCTCGCCTACGGCGTGGTGTGCGGCTTGCTCGAGGCGCAGGGCAGCGGCGAGGGCCAGGTGGTCGACACCGCCATGGTCGACGGTGCCGCAGTGCTGATGTCGATGTTCTGGGCGTTCAAGTCGATCGGCATGCACGACGAGAACGCACCGGGCACGAACCTGCTCGACACCGGCGCCCACTTCTACGACGTGTATCGATGCAGCGACGGTCGGTACATCTCGCTCGGATCGATCGAGCCGCAGTTCTACGCCGAACTCCTGCGTCTCACGGGGTTGGAAGGTGACGAGCAATTCGCCAAGCAGATGGACAGGACCGAGTGGCCGGCCCTGAAGGGGCGACTCACCGAACTGTTCGCGGAGAAGACCCGCGACGAATGGTGTGAGTTGATGGAAGCCACGGATGTGTGCTTCGCTCCGGTGCTCACGATGAGCGAGGCCGCCGAGCATCCGCACAACGTCGAGCGCGAGACGTTCATCGACGTCGCCGGCACCATGCAGCCGGCTCCTGCGCCGCGATTCAGCCGCACCCACCCCGAGGTGGCGATGCCGCCGGCACATGCCGGAGCACATACGCGGGAGGTGTTCGAGTCGTGGGGTGTCGATCCGTCATCGATCGATGCGTGGTCCGATTCGGGAGCGATTCGTCAAGCCGGCTGATTGGATGCGTGGGATGTCCACGCTCGTGTGCTTCCATGCCCATCCCGACGACGAGGTCATCAGTACCGGCGGCACCATTGCCCGTGCGGCGGCTGAGGGGCACCGAGTCGTGCTCGTCGTGGCGACGAACGGCGACCACGGCGAAGTCCCCGACGACTTGGCTGTGGGTGAATCACTGGTCGACCGGCGACGGGCCGAGACCGAGGCATCGGCGCAGGTGTTGGGCATCGATCGTGTCGTGTGGTTGGGCTACACCGATTCGGGGATGACCGGCTGGGAGCAGAACGGCGACCCGGGCAGCTTCCACGTCGCCGATCCCGCCGAGGCCGGCGCCCTGCTCGCAGAGGTCTTGCGTTCCGAGCAGGCCGACGTTCTCACGATCTACGACTGGCATGGCAACTACGGCCACCCCGATCACATCGCCGTCCATCGTGTCGGGCAGGCGGCATCCCGGCTGGTGCCCGAGGTGCGAGTGCTCGAGGCGACGATGAATCGCGACGCGTTCGTTCGCATGGTCGAAGCCGCACGGGAAGCCGGTGAACCGATGGGCGGCGCCGACAGCGAGCAGGACGAATTCGATCCGACGGGCCCGGCCGACGACGGGAACCCGATGGGGATGCCCGAAGCCGAGCTGACGTTGTCGGTCGACGTGTCGGCTCACCTCGAGGCCAAGCGCAACGCCATGCGCTGTCACGCCAGCCAGATCGAGGACACGTCCTTCTTCCTGCAGATGCCCGATGATGCGTTCGCGGCGGCCTTCGGCATCGAATGGTTCATCGAACACGACCGTCAGCCACCGGTGCGTTCCGGCTGGATCTTTCCCCCGGCCTGAACGGGTGACGCCGAGGTCCGCCGATCTTCGGGCAGACTCGGACATGATGTCGGTCATGATTCGGCGTACCTGTGCTCTGCTGCTCGCTGGCGGAATGATCCTTGCGGCCTGTGGCGGGTCCGACGACGACACCGCCTCGACGACCGAGTTCACACTGGTGGTGCCCACGTCATCGACGTCGACCACCACGACATCGACGACGACCACCACGACATCGACGACGACCACGACCACGGTTGCGCCGACCACGACGGTGGCGCCCAGTACCACGGTGGCCGATCCGGCGGTCAGCGAACTGCTGCTCAGCGGCGACGGCATCGGCACAGCTGGTTTCGGAGCCGACCCCGACGGGGTGGTCGAGTACATCAACTCCTACCTGGGCCCGCCGAGCAACGACACCGGCTGGATCGACCCGCTCACGATCGGGCTCTGCTCCGGCGATGAGCTGCGACAGGTGTCGTGGGGTGTCCTCACCCTGCTGTTCGGCGACGTGTCCGAGGTCGTCGAAGGACGTCGGCACTTCTTCGGGTATGGCTACGGCGAACAGGGCGAGATCGGGAGCTCCCCGGTCGGCCTGCAGAACGACACCGCGGCGTGATGATCGGCTCGCGGGTCATCGACGTACGAGCGGCCTACCCGGCCGCGACCATCAACCCCGAAGACGACTTCACCCCACCGTTCTTCTTCGTCAACGACAGCCTGCGAGGGTTCCTCACCGGAGTGTCGGACGACGCGACGGTCACCGCCATCCTCGGCGGCGGCGACTGCGGCATCTGATCGCTGCGAATCGTCGGACACCGTGGCGCTGTACGACTTGCATCGCGACCTCGCATGGTTCCTCGTGCTGTCGAACGCCGCGGTCGGCATCTGGGCGCTCGGTGCGCACCTCGTTCCGAGATTGCGTGTTCGGCCGTTCTGGTGGGCGGTGATCGTGGCGCAGCTGTCGGCGTTTGCCATCGCCATCGTCGGCGTCCTGATGCTCGATCGGTATGACCTCGAACTCGACCAGTTCCATGCGCTCTACGGCTTCAGCTGCATCGTGGCGGTCGGGATCCTGTACAGCTACCGAGGCAGTCCGTTCGTGAAGGACAAGGTGTACCTGCTCTACGGGCTCGGCAGCCTGTTCATCATGGGCTTGGGAATCCGGGCGATGTACCTCGGCACGCATTCGCCGTTTGCGCTCTGAGTCGGTCCGTTCGATGAGCGAACACACCACATCTGCGTGGTTCGCTCATCATCGGTCGCCCGACCGCACTGTTCAGAAGCCGGAGACGCCGATTCCCTGCGGCAGCTTGGCGGGATCCCACGACAGGTGAGCAAGACCCTGTTGGCAGGCGAAACGGTCGGTCATGCCGGCGACGTAGGCCACCGCGGCGCGTAGCGCTTCGGGGCCACCGGCATCGACGTAGTCGGCTCGTTCACCGAGCGCAGCGACCGTCGTTTGATGGGGGATCGCATGTGGCCGGTCGGCGTAGTGCTCGACGAGCGCGCGCAACAGCGACACCACCGCGGCTGCCTGCTGCTGGCTGGCGGGACGCAGATACACGTACTCGTAGTTGAACCGGCGGAACTCCGCGAGTGCCTCGGCGATGTCGGGCAGCATGCCGATCCGGCCGGTTGCCGTGGTTGCTGCCACCATCGCCCGAACGAAGGTGCCGAGCTGGCCCGACCGGTCGCGTCCGCAACGCTCGGCGACCACCGGGGGCAGCATGTCGGCGGTGACGATGCCGGCGGCAACAGCATCTTCGAAGTCGTGGCACACATAGGCGATTCGGTCCGACCAGGAGACCACTTCGCCCTCCGGCGTCTTCGGTGCGGGCAGGCTCCACGAATGATTTCGGATGCCGTCGAGCGTCTCGGCACACAGGTTGAGCGGCGCCAAGGTGATGTCTGCACCCCACGGCGCATGGTCGAACCCGCCGTCGAGATAGGGCGACAACGCGTCCTCGCTGGCGTGACCCCCGGGGCCGTGCCCGCAGTCGTGGCCGATCGCCATCGCCTCGACCAACGGCACGTTCAGACTCAGCGACTCAGCGACCGAACGAGCGACCTGGGCGACCTCGAGGGCGTGTGTCATCCGGGTGCGCTGATGGTCGTCGGGAAACACGAACACCTGCGTCTTGCCGGACAGCCGACGAAATGCGGAATCGTGCAGGATGCGGTCGCGGTCGCGTTCGAAACAGGTGCGGAACGGGTCGGGCGCCTCCTCGACAGCACGGTGACCGGCGCCGCCCGAGCGGGTGGCGTTCGTGGCGAGCGTGGCGTCCTCGCGCTCTTCGCGAGCAGCGCGGGTGCGCACGGCGGCATCGCCGACGGTTGCGTGAGAGTCGGCGTGCGCCACGACCACATCGTCGGTGCCGTGCCCGGTCATCGTGGCCGCCCACCGCTCGGCCCGTTCGTCTGCCGAGTCGGGGTACGGGAGGTCGGCCATGCGAAAACGATACGAGATGGCGTCGCGTCGGGGGCGTTAGCCTTCAAGAAATGTCCCAGTTCGTCGACGAGTGCCAACTGAACGTGCGTGGTGGCGATGGCGGCGCTGGCTGTATCAGCTTCCGTCGCGAGGGGCCCGAGTCAATGGGTGGCCCCAACGGCGGCGACGGAGGCAACGGCGGTGACGTCTGGCTCGTTGCCGACCACAACGTGTCGTCGCTGCTGGCTTTTCGCGATCACCCCCACCGTCGAGCCGACAGCGGTGTGCACGGCAAGGGCAAGGACATGCACGGCCGCCGTGGCGAATCGCTCGAGATCAAAGTGCCGATGGGCACGGTGGTGTTCGACATGTACTCCGGTGACGTGCTGGCCGAATTGGTCAACCACGGCGACCGGTGGCTGTCGGCCGCAGGCGGTCGGGGAGGCCGTGGCAACGCCAAGTTCCTGTCGAACAAGCGCCGCGCGCCGAGTTTCGCCGAGCAGGGCGAGCACGGCGAGCAACGCTGGCTCCGGCTCGAATTGCGCTTGATGGCCGATGTGGCCCTCGTTGGTTTCCCGAATGCCGGCAAGTCGACGTTCATCAGCGTCGTTTCGGCTGCGAAGCCGAAGATCGCCGACTATCCGTTCACCACACTCGAACCCAACCTGGGAGTGGTTCGCGTCGACGACGCCACCGAGTTCGTCGTCGCCGACATCCCCGGCCTGATCGAAGGCGCAAGTGAGGGAAAGGGCCTGGGGCATCAGTTCCTTCGCCACATCGAACGCGCCCGCGTCCTGTGCCTCCTCGTCGACCTCGCATCGATGGACGGTGTCAGCCCGCAGGAGCAGGAGCGGGTTCTGCTGCACGAGTTGGGTGCGTACCGGCCCGACCTGCTCGACCGGCCACGTGTGGTCGTCGGAACCAAAGCCGACGCCGTGCAGTCCGACGAGCTCGAAGCACTGGGGTGGGACGGGGCGATCATGTCGTCGGTGACCGGGCAGGGAGTTGCCGACATCGTGGGGCAACTGGCCCGCGAGGTCCACGACGCCCGCCAGGCCACCGAATGGGAAGAAGGTGTCGTGGTGCTGCGGCCCGAGGCCAGTGGTGCCGCCGTCGAACGCGTCGGCGACGGTGAGTTCCGTCTGCTCGGGCGTGACGTCGAGCGCGTGGTCGCCCTCAACGACGTCACCACGCCGGAGGCGTTGTCCTACATCGACTACCGCCTCGAACGTCTCGGCGTGCCGAAGATGCTGTCGAAGGCGGGTGCCCGTGAGGGCGACGTGATCTGGATCGGCGAGTTCAGCTTCGAGTACTCGCCGGACCTCTGACGATCCGCGTTGTTGCGAAGATCGGAACCGCGTCGATCACCGACGATCGCGGAGCAATCGACATCGGAGCGGTCGCCAAGCTCTCCGACGAGGTCGCCGCCCTCCGCTCAGGCGGCCACGAGGTGATCATCGTGTCCTCGGGTGCCGTTGCCGCCGGCGTCGCTGCGCTCGGAATGGCGGCACGACCGACCGACATCCAGACGCTGCAAGCCATCTCGGCCGCCGGCCAGAGCCGGCTGGTCGAGGCGTACAACCAAGAACTCGCGCGGCACGGTCTCGTCGGTGCCCAGGTGCTGCTCGACCCGCACGACTTCGTCGACCGCACGCAGTACCTACACGCCCGCAGCACGATCGACCGGCTGCTCGAACTCGGGTGTGTGCCCGTGGTCAACGAGAACGACGCGATCGCCAACGACGAACTCCGCTACGGCGACAACGACCGTTTGGCGGCGCTGCTGGCGAACAGCGTGCATGCCGATGTGTTGGTGCTGCTGACCGACATGGACGGCGTGTACACCGCTGATCCCCGCCGCGATTCGTCGGCGACGCTGATCCCGCTCGTTCGGGTCGGCGATCCTCTGTTGGCGGTACGGGCGGAGTCGGGTGGCAGTGGCCGTGGGAGCGGTGGGATGGCGTCGAAGCTGATCGCAGCACGCATGGCGTCGTGGTCGGGGCTGCGCAGCGTGATCGCCCGAGCGTCGCGTGACGAGGTGCTGTCCGGAGCCGTGTCGGCCGAACTGGTCGGAACGACGTTCGAGGCGCACGACCGGACGCTGTCGGCGCGCAAGCTCTGGATCGCGTTCGCCGCCGAGGCCATGGGCGTCGTCGAGGTGGATGGGGGTGCCGAGCGAGCGCTGACCGATCGCCCGAACAGCTTGCTCCCGGCGGGTGTGTTGGCGGTGCGCGGTGAGTTCGTCGAAGGCGACACCGTCGACATCGTCGGACCCGATGGGCGTGCGTTTGCTCGCGGTCTTGCAGCGATGCGATCCGATGTGGCCCGGGACGTGATCGGCCTGCGCACGCCGAATCTGCCCGACGGCGTCAACCACGAGGTCGTGCACCGCGACGACCTCGTCGTCCTCCCCACCTGACATCTCCGTTCGTGTTGCGCTCTGGCTGGCCCCGTCCATCCGAACTGCAACGCAAACGACGGAGCGGCTGGCTGGGGCGTCAGCGGGGGAGAGGGAGCCGGCGGCGGACGGCGTCCAGTTCGGGAGCTCGAAGCAACATCAGCACACCGACGTAGACCGTGGTGCCCACGACGGCACCGACGGCGAGGCGTGTGACCGCGTCGAGGCCGGCGTTGCCGCCGACCTGCTGGGTGACCAGCCAGATCGCCTCCGCCATCAGGATTGCCGCCAGCAGCATGCGGGCGATGCTCGCCAACAGGGGCTTGACCTCGAAACCGGGCACCTTGTAGCTCAGGATCTGCATCGCCCACACCGACGAGAGCACGTACGCGAGAGCGAAGGCCAGCCCGAGGCCGAGCACGCCGTACCTGTCGACGAGGATGAACGCCAGCACGATGTTGATCGAGTTCTCGACGACGTTGACCTTGAACGGCGTCTTGGTGTCCTTGTGCGCGTAGAAGCCGCGCAGGACGAACATGTAGATCGAGAACGCTCCGAGCCCGAGCGCCAGCCCGGCGAGGGCGCGTTGGGCAGCGTCGGCGTCCTCGGCAGAGAACTCGCCGCGCTGCAGGAGCGCTCCGATGATCGGTTGTCGCAGCACGAAGATCGCGACGCCGGCCGGGATCGTGAACAGCGCGGTCATCCGCAATCCCAGCGAGGCCTGGTCGACGAAGCCGGCGCGGTCGCGCCGGGCCACCGATCGTGACATCTCGGGCTGGAACGTGGTGGCGATCGACACGGCGAGCAGGCCGTGGGGGAGCACGAAGAACGTGAAGGCGTTGATGTAGGCCGAGGCGTCACTCGACCCGGGCTCGGCCAGGTTGCGGACGAACAGCAGCGCGATCTGGTTGGCGACGACGAAGCCGATCGTCCAGAACGACAGCGACAGCAGCTTGCGGACCGCTGGGTGTTTGAAGTCGAAGTTCGGTCGGAACCTGAAACCGGTGTGAGCCATCGCAGGCAGGAGCACGATCGCCATCGACGCGATCCCGACGGTGGCGCCGAGGCCGAGCGTCCACCGCAGACGGTCGTCGGTGAGCACCTGATCGAGTTGCCAGTCGGCCGAGCCTGCGTTGGGCAGCGACAACAGGAAGGCGATGATCACCAGGTTCGGCAGGATCGGGCTCCACGCGGCAGCGAAGAAGCGACGCCGGCTGTTGAGGAACGCGTTCGCCAGTCCGGTGAGTCCGTAGAAGAGGATCTGGATCAGGAAGATCCGGGCGAGCGTCGTGCCGACCTCGCGGTACACCTCCGGATCGACGCCGTCAGCGACATTCACCGAGTACAGACCGAAGACCAAGGGTGCAGCGATGACTGCCACCGCGGTGAGTGCACCCATCAGCACGACCGACACGGTCAGCACCACGTTGGTCGCTTCGTCGTCGTCTTGCTCGACAAAGGTGGAGAAGAGCGGCACCAGGGTGGCCGACAGCAGCCCGCCGAGGAGCAGGTCGTAGACGATGTTCGGGGTCTCGTTGGCGATCAGGTACGCATCGGTCAGCGCGGTCTGGCCGAGCACGTAGCCCAGTACGACGATGCGGAGCAGCCCGGTGACCCGAGAGATGGCCGTGCCGCTGGCAACGACGACGTTGCTCCGCAGCAGTCCACTCATCTGGGCGAACGCTAGTGCTGCTGTGCGGTCAGACCGGGCACACCCCGACTACGCCAGAGGTCTGGCTCGATTCAGCCCTCGGGCGTGACCGTCCACACGAGGAGCGGATGGCGGTTGCGCCGCTGGCGCATGCGGTCAGGATCGGGGAGTGCTCGCAGCTTGGTGAGCACCGGTTCGACCACTCGCTCCCACGTTGCGTCGTCGATGTCGAACATCGAGGAGTAGATGCGCTGTTCGATGCCCGCGATCTGGTCGCTGACCGAGCTGGCGAACTCGTCCCAGCCCGTGAACCCGTCGTGCTCGAGCGTCAGGCCCGCAATGTCGGCGGCCGCCAGCTGACCCCTCGGAAGCCGCTCCGGTCGGAGCACAGCCAGCCCATCGAAGATCGACGACATCTCGTCGCCCGGCGCGTACTCGCCATTCGACAGGATCGTGATGACGCGGCCGCCTGGTCGGACCACGCGAGCTGCCTCGGCGAGCGTCGCCATCGGGTCGGGAACCAGCTGGAGCACCCAGACGAAGATCGCCGTGTCGACCGAGGCGTCAGCGAGGGGCAGGCGATCGACGTCGGCCACCGCCACGCAGGGACCGATGCGCTCGACAGCGGCGCGCATCATCGCGTCGCTCAGGTCGACGCCGACGACGTCCACACCGTGGTTGCGGAGGCCGTTGGCGATCACGCCGGTGCCGACACCCAGTTCGACGACGCGCGGTCCGTGGACCCACGCAGCGAGGTCGTCGGCAAAATGGTTGCCACGGCGCTCGCCACCGCGTGTCTCGTCGTAGATGGTGGCGACTCGATCGAACGACGTTCCGGGCATGGAACCGCACCGTAGAACATCCCAATTGACCCGCGGGTCAAGGCGGCGGGTAGCGTGCGATGCCATGACCACCACGGATGCCGGGGCGCCCGGGAGCACCACCAACCGTTTCGAGAGCGTGCAGTCGGTGCGTGACGCGCTCCGCGACGTCAACTACCTGGCGGATGAGGGCATCGCCGGCGTGGCGTACCTCGCGGACCGTCTCTCCAAGCCGGTCCTCGTCGAGGGCCCAGCCGGTACCGGCAAGACGCAGCTCGCCAAGTCGATCGCCGAGATCACCGACGCCAGGCTGATCCGCTTGCAGTGCTACGAGGGCCTCGACGAGAGCAAAGCGCTCTACGAATGGAACTACAAGAAGCAGCTGCTGCGCATCCAGACCGAGCGCGGCGAGCAGGGTGAGGACTGGACGGAGATCAAAGACGACATCTTCTCCGACGAGTTCCTGCTCACCCGTCCGCTGCTCGAGGCGATCACGGCGACCGATCCGGTCGTGTTGCTGATCGACGAGGTCGACCGCGTCGAAGTCGAGACCGAGGCGCTGTTGCTCGAGATCCTCTCCGACTACCAGGTGTCGATCCCCGAGCTCGGCACGATCACCGCCACGCAGATCCCGCTGGTGTTCCTCACGTCGAACAACACGCGTGAGCTGTCGGAAGCGCTCAAGCGGCGCTGCCTGTACCTGCACGTCGACTATCCGCATCTCGATCGCGAGAAGGAGATCGTGCTCTCGAAGGTGCCCGACATCACCGAGCACCTCGCCGACCAGGTCGCCCGCATCGTCCGCTCGATCCGTCAGCTCGACTTGAAGAAGGCGCCGAGCGTGTCCGAGACGCTCGACTGGGCTCGCACGCTGATGTTGCTCAACATCGACAACATCGACGAGCAGACCGCCAAGGACACCCTCAACGTTCTGCTCAAGTACCAGACCGACATCGCCAAGGCCGCCAAAGAGCTCTCGGTCGACGACTGAGCGCAACGACGGACTGACTGATGCTCGACCTGCTCAACGGCTTCGTCGTCGAACTCCGCAACGCTGGGCTGCCCGTCAGCCTCACGGAGAACCTCGACGCCATGGAGGCCGTGCAGCACATCCCGATCGAGGACCGCGAGGCGTTCAAGTACGCGCTCGGCGCCACGCTGATCAAGAACCACGCTCATTGGCGCAGCTTCGAGACGGTGTTCGAGGTGTACTTCAGCCTGCGTGGGCCCGAGTACAAGCTCGTCCAGGACGGCGACGACGACACCGACATCGACGAACTCTGGCGCGAACTGCAGGAACAGCAGCAGCAAGAGGGCCAGGGCGGCGCCGGGGGGATGGACAACCTCACCCCCGAAGAGATCGCCCAGATGCTGATGTCGGCGCTGATGAACGGCGATCAGGGGATGATGCGGGCAATGGCCAAGCAGTCGGTCCAGCGGTTCGCCGGGATGGAGCCCGGTCGCCCGGTCGGAGGCACGTACTACTTGTACCGCACGCTGCGGAATCTCGACCTCGACGGCATGCTCGAGAAGATGATGGACCAGGCCCGTCAGGAGGCCGATGGCGATCTGACTTCGCTCGAGGAGCGACTCGAGAAGGAAGAGTTCGAGGACCGGATCGACAAGTTCAAGGGTGAGATCGAGTCGGAGATCCGCCGGCGCCTGGTGGCCGACCGCGGCGCCGAGGCGATGGCCAAGACGTTGCGCAAGCCGTTGCCCGAGGACGTCGAGTTCATGCACGCCTCGCGCGACGAGATGCAGGCGCTGAAGAAGTCGCTGTACCCGCTCACCCGCAAGCTCGCGGCGCGCCTTGCTCGGAAACGCCGGCACGGTCGCAAGGGCCCGCTCGACTTCCGCAACACCGTGCGGCACTCGCTGAGCTATGGCGGTGTGCCGGCGGAGCCCAAGTTCAAGTACCCGCGCCCGGCCAAGCCCGAGTTGATCGTGGTCGCCGACATCTCCGGGTCGGTCGCGGCGTTCGCTCGGTTCACGTTGATGCTGGTGTACGCGATCCAGAACCAGTTCAGCAAGGTCCGATCGTTCGTGTTCATCGACGGCATCGACGAGGTCACCGACTACTTCAAGGCGACCGAGGACATCACCGAGGCGATCCATCGGGTCAACACCGAAGCCGACGTGGTGTGGGTCGACGGCCACTCCGACTACGGCCATGCCTTCGAGGTGTTCTGGGAACGCTACGGCAAGGACATCGGACCGAAGTCGACCGTGCTCCTGCTCGGCGATGCGCGAAACAACTACCACGCCAGCCAGGCGTGGGTGGTCAAGGAGATCGCCCAGAAGGCTCGCCACGTCTACTGGCTGAACCCCGAGCCGCGCAGCTACTGGAACACCGGTGACTCGATCGTCGGCGAGTACGGCACGCACACCGATGGCGTGTACGAGTGCCGCAACCTGCGCCAGCTCGAAGCATTCGTCGAAAAGCTCGCCTGACAGCCTCGCCGCCCCGGCCCGCCAGCCGGGCTGCGATGAGCGAGCACACCAGATCTGCGGGTTTCGCTCATCGGTGGGCGGGCGGGCGGACGCTGCCGGTCCGAGCGGTACGTTCGGCACCGACTCCCCCCGGATGTCATCTCGACCCGGGAAGGAGCCGTCATGGCTCACCTCACCTCCGCTGCCCACGACCACTTCGCTCGCCAGCACGGCGTCGCCAGTGTCGGCCAACTCCTCGATTCGGGGCTCGGTCTACCGCCAGATCGAACGACTGGAGCGCGACGGCGCCATCGATCTGGTCCTGCGAGGCGTCTATCGATCTCGCAGCGTTCGCCTCGACGAACTCGGCCGCTGCGCGGCGGTCTGCCTGCTGCGCCGCGACGTGGTCGTGGCGGGCCCGACGGCGGGGCGAATCTGGGGTTTTCGGCGACTCCCGCCCGACCGCCGCGTCGACGTGATCGGTCCACCGGCGAGCCAACCGACGATCAGCTCGTGGGTTCGTGTCTACCGAACGGCGGCGATCCACGATCACGACGTCGTCGAGCGACCGGACGGGATTCGCATCACGACCAGACAACGCACGGCCTTCGATCTCGCTCGCGATCTCGGTCCCGACGACCTGCTGTCGGTGATCGAGCAGGCGATGCACGACGGACGCCTTCACGACGACGATCTCCGCGAGGTTGCCGTCGACTGGTTGTCACCGCGGCGTCGCTGGGCCAGGACGTTCCTGCTGCAACTCGACCGTCGCATCGCCGGAGGGGCGGCGGAATCGCATCCGGAGGTCGTCGTCGGCGAGGCGCTGGCCGCTGCGGGGGTTCGAGGGCTCGTCGTCAGTACGAGATCGACCTGGCCATCCGAGCGCCGTCGCGATCGAGATCGACATCTTCCCGACGCACGACGAGACGATCGGCAGGCTCCGTGATCGGCGGCGGGATGCTGCTTCGGCGGCGATCGGCTGGACGACGTCCCGTCTCGATCGCGTCACCTACGAGTCCCGCCTGAGCGGTTGGGCACGCGCGTTCGCAGGCGACCTCCGGGCCCGGCCACCCGCTGCCTCCTGACCCCAGGATCGATGAGCCAAACCCGCAGATCTGGTGTGCTCGCTCATCGCTCGTAGGATCGCTCCGTGACCTCGCTGCCTGCGCTGCTCGACGAGCTGTCTGCGCACGACGAGGCCTTGGCGCTCGGCTCCGGTCATTCGGTGATCGCCGAGGGGCTCGGCCGGCGGGGGACCGCTGTCGTGGTCGTGAACGGTGACTGGCCGAGCGTGCAACTGCCCCGGCGGTATTCGCTCGTGATCGTCGAGCCCCTCGATGGGTCCCACGATGGCGCTGCAGTCGTCCACTGCGCAGTTCAACACGTCGCTCCCGGCGGCGAGATCGTCGTGATGGTCGGAGTGGACGACGGCGCCGCCGAACGATTCGAGCTGCGTGAGCGCGGCCGTGTCGACGTCGAGGGCTCGCAGATCGTGCGCTACGCACGTACCGATCGAGTGACCATCCACGACCGGGTCTTCGCTGCGCGCTCCCGGATTCGGCGGGTCACGCCTGCCGAGCTCGCGGCACGGCTGCTGCTCGATGACGGTGCTCCCACGATCGTCGACACTCGCACCGCCACCGATCGCGGTCGCTTCGGAGTCATCGCTGGATCGATCCATGTGCCTCGAACGCTCGTCGAGTGGCATCTCGACCCCGCCAACGGATATCGCCACAGCGACGTCGCATCGTTCGACCAGCCGCTGGTGCTGGTCTGCAACGGCGGATACAGCTCCTCGCTGGCTGCTGAGAACCTGCTCGATCTGGGCTTCACCGACGTCGGCGACCTCGTCGGCGGAATCCGTGCCTGGGCGGCTGCCGGGTTCGAGGTCGCCGAACCCGACCACTCCCACCTGGATCTGTGACGATCGCGCCGGGCCGCCTCCCGTCGGGCGGTTGGTCTCAGCGGGTCCGACCGGTGCGCTGGCGTACCAGTGCGGAGCGTCCTCGTGCCATCGCCAGCCATTCGCGGGGCAGATTCGAGTAGGTGATGCGGGCGAAGTCGTCAGCGGCCTGTCTGATGAGTTCGGCGTGGGATGGGTAGGGGTGCACGGTTCCGAACAGTTTGCGCATGCCGATGCCGTTGTCGATCGCCAGGGTGAACATGCCGATCAGGTCGCTGGCACCGGGTCCGACGATCGCCGCCCTCAGGATCCGCCCGGTGAACCGCTCTGCGTCGACCACGAGCCGCCCGTCGACGATGTCGTCGGTGTAGCCACGATCGATGTCTGCGTGGTCGACGACGATGCGTCGTCGTGATGCCTCGGGGAACCGGGCGAGTTCAGTGAGGGTCATGCCGACCGACGCGACCTCTGGCTGGCCGTAGGTGGCACCGGGGACCGCTCCGAGTCGGCCGAACTTCGGGAGCTGCGGGAGTGCGATTGCGCGTACGGTTCGGCGACCGACCGCTCCGGCGCCGTGGGTCGTGAGGGTGTTGCCGGTGACGTCGCCGACCGCCCAGATGCGCTCGACCGACGTCCGTCCCCAGTCGTCGGCGACGATGCCGGTCGCCTCGGTGCGCACTCCGGCTCGTTCGAGCGACAATCCGTCGAGCCGCGGACGCCGTCCGACCGCCATCAGCACACGATCGACGCCATCGACGGTCGAGCCATCGGCCAGTTGAGCGGTGTCGCCGTCGACCCGCTCGATCGTGGTTCCGAGGTGGAGCCCGACGCCCTGGGCACGGAGTGATCGCTCGACGACCTCGCTGATCAGGGGGTCCTCCGAGGTCAGCAGTCGTTCCTGGAGCTCGACGATCGCGACCTGTGTGCCCAGAGCGGCGAATGCCGTCGCCATCTCGACGGCGATGGCGCCGCCGCCGACGATCAGCAGCCTCGTCGGAGGCGACTCGAGCTCGAACAACTCCTCGTTCGTGACGACCCGTTCGGCGTCGAGGCCGTCGATGCCGATCGTGACAGGCTTCGATCCGCCGGCGATCACGACGTGTTCGGCGCGGACGAGGAGTGTCGTCTCGCCGTCGGCGACGCTGACGACGTGCGGGTCGCGGGCGCCGGTGAGCGAGGCCCAGCCGCGCACGAGGTGAATGTGTTCGTGCTCGGCCATCTCGACGGCCTCGCGGCCGGCGAGATCGTCGCGCTTGGCCCGCGTCCAGGCGAGTGGGTCGTCGGTGCCCGAGCGTGCAGCGTGCAGCAGTGCCTTCGACGGGATGCACCCCACATTCGTGCAGTCGCCACCGATCGGACCGCCTTCGATCAGCACGACGTCGTGTCCGAACCCCGCCAATCCGATCGCCAGGGTGAGTCCGCCGGATCCAGCGCCGATGACGGCGGTCTTGTAGGTGCGGGTGGAGTCGTGACCGATCATGTGAGCGACCCTTCGGTGGCGTCGTTGGGCGTGTTGGTGCTGTTGGTCGTGGTCGAGGTGGGTTGGCGGCGGCGCAGGAGGCGTGCGATGACGAGGCTGACCACGAAGATGACGACGCTGGCGACGAGGATGGCGGGATCGATGCCTCCGAGGCCCTCGTCGACGCTGTCGATCGAGGCGCCGAGGAGCACGAACGAGACCGTTCCGGGAAGCGAGCCGAGCGCCGTCGCCAACAGGAACGGCAACCACCTCAGTCGCAGGATCCCCGAGACGTAATTGACCAGGTCGTACGGCAGGAACAGCAGCCGCATGATCAGTACGGTCTCGAAGCTGTTGTTGCGCATGCGGTTCGACCATCGCTGCACGAACGATGCGGTGTCGTCGACGATCGCGTCATCGTCGGCGCCGGGTGCATGGCCGAGCAAGCGGCCCACGCCGTAGGCGATCATCGCCGAGGCGTTCGCGGCGACGACGACGACGAGCACCCCGACCACTGGGCCGAACAGGATGCCGCCGACGATCGTGAGGATCGACGCCGGGAAGAGCACGATCGGCCGTGCGAGATACACCAGGACGTAGGCGAAGACGCCCCACCACGATTCGCCGACCGTGTCGATGAACCGCTGCGCTGTCTCGGTGGTCGACAGCCCGTTCGACGACTGGTAGATCTGCCACGCCACGATCGCCGCGATCCAGATCGCTGCCACGATGCCCCGCTGCACCCACACGACCATCGAGGGACGGCGAGTCGGTACGGCTTCGAGCGCCGACGTGCTCATGCGAGCACTCCTCGGGCCCACCACATGCGTTCGGCGATCGTGACCGCCACTGCTGCCGCCATGGTGGCCAACACCGCGACCGCTCCGCCCGGCCAGGCGAGCGCAACTGCGAAGAACACGATGGTTTCGGTGCCCTCGACGAGGCCGCGGGGCATGATCGTGCTCGTCGATGCACCGACCGCAGCCGCGCCCGCGTTCCGTTTCTCGAGCAACGCCGCCAGGTACGTCCACGACACGGCGTTGACGTAGAACGTGGCGAGCAGCACCGCGACGGTGATCCAGGCGGCCCGGGTGTCGACACCGGCAGCGATCCCGAGCGGGATGACCGCATACCCGACCGTGTCGAACACGATGTCGATGAGGCCGCCAGCGTCGCTGGCCACCTCTTGGTGGCGAGCGAGCGCACCGTCGAGCCCGTCGGCGATCCGGCTGACCAGCCAGAGCGCAACCGCAGCGACGGACATCTGCTGCCACGCCGCGGTCGCCGCCCCGAGCGCCGCAACCAGCGCCAGAACCGACACCACCATCGGAGGCACTGCTCCCAGCGGGCCGCGTATCAGCGGGCCGAGCAGTCGGTCTTTCGCCGGTCGCAGCGGTCCATCGAGCATTGCCAGGTTGGAACCGTCACCGACCCTGCATCGTTCCCGTTGCTGCGTCTGTTTCGACTTTGGTCACCGGTTGCGGCCAGTCACACCCATCGATGAGCGAACCCACCACATCTGCGGGGTTCGCTCATCGCTTCGTGACTGCAGGCTCAGGAGCGCTGGTAGTTCGGAGCTTCCTTCGTGATCGTGACGTCGTGCGGGTGGCTCTCCTCGCGGCCCGCGGTGGTGACGCGCATCAAGCGTGCGCCTCGGAGCCCCTCGAGCGTGGCGGCACCGGCGTAGCCCATGCCGGATCGAAGGCCGCCGACCAGCTGGTAGGCCACCTCGCCGAGGGGGCCGGCGTACGGCACCCGTCCCTCGATCCCTTCGGGAACGAGCTTGTTCGATCCCGCACCGACGGCCGTCGAGCCACCGGACGACTGGCCGGTCGCGTAGCGGTCCTGGCTGTCGCCGGTCATGGCGCCCATCGAGCCCATGCCGCGGTAGCTCTTGTAGCGGCGCCCTTCGAACAGCTCCATGTCGCCGGGGCTCTCCTCGGTGCCGGCCAACAACGAACCGAGCATCACCGTGGAGGCACCAGCGACGATCGCCTTGACGATGTCGCCGGAGAAGGTGATGCCGCCGTCGGCGATGATGGGGATGCCGAGCTCGCGAGCCCGCTTCGCCGTGAACCAGATCGCCGAGAGCTGCGGCATGCCGGCACCGGACACCACCCGCGTCGTGCAGATCGAACCGGCACCGACACCGACCTTGACGGCGTCGGCTCCGGCGCTCGCGAGGGTTTCGACGCCGTCTTCGGTGACGACGTTGCCGGCGGTGACGGCGAGCTCCGGCCACGATCCCTTGATTCGCTGGATCGCTTTGACCACGTTGGCCGAGTGACCGTGTGCGGTGTCGATCGACACGGCGTCGACACCCATGGCGGCCAGTGCTTCGACGCGTTCCTCGAGGTCGTCGCCAACGCCGACGGCGGCGGCGCATCGCAGTCGGCCGCCAGCGTCCCGCGAGGCGTTCGGAAAGTCGAGCCGCTTCTGGATGTCCTTGACGGTGATCAGCCCAGCGAGGCGACCTTCGGCATCGACGAGTGGCAACTTCTCGATGCGATGTTGCTGGAGGATCGACTTGGCCTGGTCGAGCGATGTGCCGACCTCAGCGGTGACCAGTCCGTCGGCGGTCATGAACTCGGTGATCGGACGCTCGAAGTCGGACCCCTCGCAGAACCGGATGTCGCGGTTGGTGAGGATGCCGACGAGGCGACCGTCGGGGTCGGTGATCGGGACACCGGAGAACTTGAAGCGGTGCATCAGGTCCTCGGCATCCTGCAGGAGCGCCGTCGGAGGCAGCGTGACGGGGTCGGTGATCATGCCGGACTGCGACCGCTTGACCTTCTGGACTTCCGAGGCCTGATCGCTGATCGACATGTTTCGATGGATCACGCCGATACCGCCATGGCGGGCCATGGCCACCGCCATGCGGCCCTCGGTGACCTTGTCCATCGCAGCCGACACGAGCGGAACGGCGAGGTCGATGTCGCGGGCGAACGTCGCGGAGGTGTCGACGGCGTCGGGCAGCGTCTCGGAATAGCCAGGGATGACGACGACGTCGTCGAACGTGAGCGCCTCGAAGCGGTCGAAGAAGTCGTCGTTGGGATTGGTGCGGTTCATGCGGAGACCTCCGTTGGGGCGGGTGCGGCGGAGCACAGTTGGCTGAGGGTGTCGACGAGCAGGTCGTGCTCGGTGGCGTGGACGAGCGCAGCGAAGGCGTCGAAGCCGGCGTCGACGTCGATCGGGACGGTGGCGGTCCCGAGCACGGGACCGTCGTCGATGCCTTCGTCCGGCACGAGGTGCACCATCACGCCGGTGTGCGAGCGGCTCCCGTCGACCGCTTCGGCCCACGCGCGCTCGATGGCACCGGTGCCGGGGAGTTCACCGGGCAGCGCCGGGTGGAGGTTGACCACTCGCTGTGGGAACCACCCGAGGAAGCTCATCGTGAGGATGCGCATCCAGCCGGCGAGCACCACCAGATCGGGGTCGAAGCCGGCGACGACGTCGGCGAGCCGGGCGTCGTAGTCGGAGCGTTCTTCGCCAGGGTGAACGCCGACGTGAACCGCGGGGACACCCGCTGCGTCGGCACGTTGCAGGGCGAACACGTCGGGCTTGTTGGACACGACGGCGACAACTTCGGCAGCCAGGCGCTCGTCGGCGCAGGCGTCGATCAGCGCCTGGAGGTTCGAGCCGGAACCGGACACCAGCACCACCAATCGCTTGCGGCGGGCGGCGGAGGTTCCCATGCGTCGAACCTACCGATCGTCCGGGCGGCCACTCGGCAACCTGAACGAAAAGTCACGCACGATTACATCAGGGGTCAGACCCGCGATGTAACACGATGTGACTCGGAGGTGATCTCACGTGAGGTGGACCTGCCGGCGCCGGGACCAGCTCGCCGATCAGCCACGTCGGCTCGTCGATGGTGGCCCGGAGCGCGTCGACCTCGTCGGGGGCGGCGACGACGACCATGCCGATGCCCATGTTGAGGGTCCGGTAGAGCTCGTCGGTGGACATCTGGGGTGTGAGCTCACGCGTGAGCTGGAAGAGGGGTGGCATCGGCCACGAACCCAACTCGATGACGGCGTCGACATCACCCGGGAGCACCCGCGGCAGGTTCTCCGGCAGGCCGCCGCCGGTGATGTGGGCGAGCGCCTTGACCTTGCCGGACTCGAGCGCTGGTCGCAACACGTCGAGATACGAGCGATGCGGCTCGAGCAACGTTTCTCCGAGCGGTCGGTCGAACCCGTCGGGCGTCACGTCCATCGGGATCCAGTCGAACACCTTGCGCAGCAACGAGTAGCCGTTGGTGTGCGGACCGCTGGAACCGATCCCGATCAACACGTCACCGCTGGCAACGTCGGGGCGCGGGAGCAGCTCGGAACGCTCGGCCACGCCGATCAGCGTGCCGGCGATGTCGAAGGCTCCCGGCTGGTAGACGCCCGGCATCTCGGCGGTCTCGCCGCCCAGGAGCGCGCAGCCTGCGGCACGGCACGCGTCGGCCATGCCACGCACGACTTCGGCGACCATGTCGGCGTCGAGTACCGAGGCGGCGATGTAGTCGAGGAAGAACAACGGCTTCGCGGACTGCACCAGCACGTCATCGATGCAGTGGTTGACGATGTCCATGCCGACGCCGCGCACCATTCCGAGGCGTGCGGCGAGTTCGACCTTCGTGCCGACGCCATCGGTGGATGCCACCAGCACCGGGTCGTCGAGCGCGGTGATCGCCTTCGCCGAGAACACCCCGCCGAACGATCCGACCCCCTTGAGCACGCCGTTGTCGTGGGTGGCTTCGACGGCGGCCTTCATCTCCTCGACGGCGCGTGTGCCCTCGTCGATGTCGACGCCTGCAGCGGCGTACGAGGTCAGTTCGGCACCGAGCGCGCGCCATCCGATGTCGCGGCGAACCTGCATGCCGTCGAAGTGGATTCGATCGACGTGGTCGTAGGCAGCGGCGCGCGCCTCGGCGAGATCGAAGCCCACACCGGTGATCGCGAGGACACGTCCGCCGGCGACGCGCCCGTCAGGGTCGACGCCTGCGTCGAACCGAAGCGTGGTCGTGCCATCGGGGCCGATGGTCCCGCTCACCATTTCGTCGGTGATGTGGGCGCCAGGGATCGGGGCGTGGGGATACCCAGCAGCGGCGGCCACGACGGTGAGCGCTGCCTGCGAGCGGACGATCACCGGCAACTCGTCGAGTTTGCCCTGCGTGGCGAGCAGTGCCAGTTCCGCGAGGTCGGTCTCGACGAGCGGCAGAACCGCCTGTGCCTCGGGGTCTCCGAAACGGACGTTGTACTCGATCAGCCGGGGGCCGTCGGCGGTGAGCATCAACCCCGCGAAGATCACACCGACGTACGGGGTGCCGGCGGCGGCGTAGTGGTCGAGGACCGGCTGGACGAACTCGGCGACCAACGCGTCGGCGTCGTACGGGACCGGTGCGGGGGCGTAGGCGCCCATCCCGCCGGTGTTCGGACCGGTGTCGCCCTCGCCGAGGCGTTTGTGATCCTGGGCGAGAGGGAGTGCAACCGCCCGCACGCCGTCGCAGAGTGCGAGCAGCGAGCACTCGGGGCCGCGCAGCCGCTCTTCCAGGAGGAACGTCCCCTCGACCGATCGAATCGCGTCGATCGTCTCCGCTTCGCCATCGGGCACCGTGACGCCTTTGCCGCCGGCGAGACCATCGAGCTTGACCACCACCGGTCGATCGAGCTGACGCCACCACTCGATCGCGGCGTCTGCGTCGTCGAACGACGCGAATCTCGGTCCGGGGACACCGAGCGACGTTGCCAGCTCGCGGGCGTAGCTCTTCGACGATTCGAGACGGGCCAGGTCGGCGGTCGGTCCGAAACAGGCGATGTTGCGCCGGGCGCACTCGTCGGCCACGCCGGCGACGAGCACCGCCTCCGGGCCAGGTATCACCAGGTCGGTGTCGTCCGCCGAGGCCCCGCCGAGTTCGGATGCGAAGCGGACGTCGTGTCCGTGGTGCCGGCACGCCCAGGCAATCGCCTGCTCGCGTCCACCGCCACCGATCACCAACACCCGCATCAGCGCGCACCTCGCCGTCGATCTCGTGAACAACTCCACCTCTGAGAGGTGATCTTGTTCACGAGAACGGGGTGGAGGGTCACGCGAGGACGCCTTCGAAGGACAGTTTCGGCTGGGCGTCGCCGACATGGATCGGGTATTGGCCGGTGAAGCACCCGTTGCAGTACCCGTCGTCGTCACCGCTCTCGCGCTCGGCGACAGCGAGCATCATCCCGTCGAGCGACAGGAACGCCAAGCTGTCGGCGCCGATGTGTTCGCGTATCTCCTCGATGGTCATGCGGCCAGCGATCAGGTCGCCGTCGTGGCCCATGTCGACGCCGAAGTGGCAGGCATGCGTGATCGGAGGACACGTGATTCGGACGTGGACCTCGGTGGCGCCGGCGTCTCGTACCAGCTTGACCAGTGGCCCAGCGGTGGTGCCGCGTACCAACGAGTCGTCGATCATCACCACTCGCTTGCCGTCGAGGTTCTCGCTGAGCGCGTTGAACTTCAGTGCGACGCCGCGCTCGCGGATGTCCTGAGTCGGTTCGATGAACGTCCGACCGATGTAGCGGTTCTTGATCAGCCCGTCGTTGAACGCGATACCGGTCTCGTTCGAGTAGCCGATCGCCGCGGGGATCGACGAGTCCGGTACCGGGATCACCACATCGGCATCGGCGGGCGCCTCGCGAGCGAGTTGCAGTCCGAGCCGCTGGCGGACGTGGTGCACGTTGTGGCCGTCCCACACCGAGTCGGGCCGCGAGAAGTAGACGAACTCGAAGGTGCAGCGGGCGCTGCGGGGCTGTGGGGCCAGCACCTGTGAGCGGTGCAGTTCGGCACCGCGGAGCGTGACCATCTCGCCGGGCTGGACCTCGTCGATGTCGACGCAGCCGAGCGTGGAGAGCGCACACGTCTCGGAGGCGACCGCGTGGCCGCCGTGGGGAAGGCGTCCGACCGACAGCGGTCGGAAGCCCCACGGGTCGCGCACGGCGATCACGTGATCGGCGGCGAGCAGCACCAGCGAGAACGCCCCCTTCCACGCAGGCAGTGTTCGCTCGATCCGTTCCTCCCACGTCTGGCCGCCGGCAGCAGCGAGCATCAACGTCATGACCTCGGAATCGCTGGTGGCGGTGAGGCCGAAGCCCCGGTTCAGCAGTTCGTCGCGCAGCGCGGGTGCGTTGACCAGGTTGCCGTTGTGGGCGAGGGCGAGCGGGCCGTGCATCGTCTCGACGAGGAACGGCTGGATGTTGCGCTCGGCGTTCGAGCCGGTGGTCGAATACCGAGTGTGGCCGATGGCGTGATACCCGGTGAGGGGAGCGAGGGCCTCTGGGGTGAACACGTTGGCGACGAGGCCGGCCTCTTTGTGAACCCGGGCGCGCTTGCCGTCGCTGACGGCGATACCCGCAGCCTCCTGGCCGCGGTGCTGGAGTGCGAACAGCCCGAAGAACGCCAGTTGGGCGACTCCTTCGCCGTGGGGTGTCGACAGGGCCAGCACGCCGCACTCGTCCTTCGGCGTGTCGTCGACATGATCGTCGTGAACGGCGGTGCAAGCGATCGGGGTACCCATGTCAGTCGATGTCCAGTCCCGCCAGCGCGGCGTTGATCCGAGGAGGTGCAGGGTAGAGGCCCGGGGTGAAGGTGACGCCGGTGAGGCGCTCGAAGGCGTCGATGTAGCGCATCGTCGTGGCGGCCCAGACCTCGGGTGGCAGGTCGGGGACGGGTCCTTCGCCGGTGTAGCCCTCGGCGGCGAGGGCCCGGCGTACGACTTCCTTGTCGAGGCTCTCGGGTTCGTCGCCGGCGGAGAGTCGGTCGTCGTAGGTCGCCTCGATCCACCGAGCGCGACGAGTCGGGCGTCAGCACCTCGTCGATCAGGAGCAGTTCGCCGTCGGCGTCGACGCCGAACTCGAACTTCGTGTCGGCCAGGACGAGTCCTGCATGGAGGCCGCGTTCGGACCCGCGACGGAACAGTTCGATTGCGGCCGCTTCGACCTGCGCCCAGAGAGCGGCGGGCACGTGGCCGTCGGCGACGACATCGGCGCACGAGAGTGGCTCGTCATGGGCGCCGTCGGCACCTTTGGTGGTGGGGGTCACGATCGGTTCGGCCAGCGGCGTGTTCTTGCGAAGACCGTCGGGGAATCGATGCCCGTAGATCGTCCGCTCGCCGGCCGCGTACCGCGTCCACAGGGCGGTGTCGGTGACGCCGGTGATGTAGCCGCGCACGATCACCTCGACGGTCAACGGCGTTGCCGACGTGGCGATGAGCGCATTGGGGTCCGGCGTCGAGCGCGCGTGGTTGGCGACGATGTCGCGGGTGTGTTCGAACCACCACCACGACAACTGGTTGAGGACCTGGCCCTTGTAGGGCACGCCGGCGATGATCCGGTCGAACGCCGACAGCCGATCGGTGGTCACGAACAACCGGCGTTCGCCAGGCAGTGCGTACGACACCCGCACCTTGCCGGCGCGACGATCGGCGAATGGCAGGTCGATGTCGAGCATCGGTGCTGGAAGGGGATCGGGGAGCGCGGCGGTCATGTCGGTCAGAGTCGCTTCGTGTGTTGGACGCCGTTGTCGAACAGGCGGAGGCCGAGGTGGGCGTCCCCGCCGCCGCCACGCGAGTGGCGAGGGTGTTGGCGGCGCACGATGTGGTTCTCCGGGTGCGGCATGAGCCCGAGCACGACACCCGAAGCGTCGCACACCCCAGCGATGTCGGCCACCGAACCGTTCGGATTGGTGCTGCGATAGCGAAGTGCGACCTGGCCGGACGCAGCGAGCGCTGTCGGGTCGGGGTGGACGTAGCGGCCTTCGCCGTGAGCGATCGGGCAGTGGATCGGGTCGTTGATGCCATTCGTCCAGATCGACAGACTGTTCGGCTCGGGATCGAGCACCACCCAGCGGCAGTCGAAGCGCCCCTGTGCGTTGTGCCCGAGCGCCCCCGGGAGCAGGCCTGCCGCGGTGAGCACCTGGAACCCGTTGCAGATACCGATCAGCGGACGGCCGTCGGCGACGAAGTTGCGCAGGGCATCGCCGACTCCGAGCGCGAGGTCGAGGGCCAGCATGCGGCCGGCGCCGAGCGAGTCGGCGTAGCTGAAGCCACCGGCGACCACGGCCATTCCGACCTCGTCGAGCAGCGCTGGACGCTCGACCAGTTCCGACGCCAGCACGATCCGGGTCGCAGCGCCGGCGAGTTCGAGGGCGTCGAGCACGTCGTTGTCGCGGTTGGTGCCGGGACCGGCGATCACGAGTGCCCGTACCTGGCTCATCGCCGCCCTCCGGTGTTGAATGCGTCGACGAGGTGGCCGACGGGGATCGGTTCGATCCCGGGGATCGTGAGCTCGGCATCGGCGGTGACCTCGCCGAATCTCGCCGCCGAGCGCCCCATGATCTTCATGAATGCGTCGACGCTGCGCGGGCGCACCTCGACGACCAGTCGGCCGGACGACTCGCTGAACAGTGCGGTGGTGAGATCGTCGTGGGGGAGCGCGTCGATGCGGGCGCCGAGCCGACCGGCGATGCACATCTCGGCGAGTGAGACGGCGAGGCCGCCCTCACTGACGTCGTGGCATGCGACGACGAGCCCGGCACGCATCGCCGCGTGGAGGTGGCGGTAGGTCTCCGGGGCATCGGGATCGGGCGCAGGGGCGACACCGGCCTTGACCGGTGCGCCGTGGACGAGGTCGAGGTGCGAGCCGGCGAACTCCGGCTCGGTCTGGCCGATCACGATCAGGACGTTGCCGGGTTCGGCGAGGTCGGGCGTGACGCAGTGGTCGGCATCGGGCACGTGCGCAACGGCGGTGATCACGAGAGTGGGTGGCACGGCGTGGCGCTGACCATCCGAGCCGATGTACTCGTTGTTGAGCGAGTCCTTCCCCGACACGAACGGCGCGGCGTACATGCGCGCAGCGGCACAGCAGCCGTCGACGGCGGCGACGAGTTCACCGAGGGTCGAGGGCCGGCGCGGGTCGCCCCAGGAGAAGTTGTCGAGCAGGGCGACTCGGTCTGGGTCTGCTCCGACGGCAACCACGTTGCGGATCGCCTCGTCGATCACGGCGAATGCCATCGCTTCGGGGTCGTGGAGGCCGTACCAGGGGTTGACCCCGATGCCGATGGCGATTCCCTCGCGGCCGTCGGGATCGGCGAGCACCACACCGTCGGCGGGGCCGTCGGCGGCCGCACCGACGAGCGGTCTGACCACCGTCGCTCCGAGGATCTCGTGGTCGTAGCGGTGGATCGTGTCGGCCTTCGAGGCGATGTTCGGGTGCGCGAGGAGTGCGAGCAGCGTCGCTCGCGGGTCGTCGACGGCGCGCCCCGTGTGATCGTGGCGATTCGGGTCCGGGAGCTCGGCGGGCATACGGCGCTGCGGCCGTCCGTCGTGCAGGAACTCGGTGTCGATGTCGACCACCACGTGGCCTTGGTGGCGAACCAGCAGCCGACCGTCACCGGTGAAGGCACCGACGTCTGCGAGTCGGACGCCGACACGGTCGCAGCGCTCCTGGACGGCGGCCAGGTGATCGGGAGGCACGGCGATCACCATGCGCTCCTGCGCCTCGGACAACCACACCTCCCACGGGTCGAGGCCGGGATACTTCCGGGGTACCAGGTCGAGGTCGACGTCCGCGCCCACGCCCTCGGCCATTTCGCCGATCGCCGACGACAGGCCGCCGGCACCGCAATCGGTGATCGCTGAGTAGAGGTCCTCGGCGCCGATCAAGGCGTCGATGAGGAGCTTCTCGACGATGGGGTCGCCGATCTGCACACTGGCCCCTGCCACCTCGCCGGTGGTTGCGTCCATCGTCGCCGACGAGAACGTGGCGCCACGAATACCGTCACGCCCGGTCGCTCCACCGAGCACGACGACGCGGTCACCGGGAAATGGACCGTCGTGGATCGGTCGGCTCGGGGCCGTGCCGACACACCCGGCGAACACCAGCGGATTGGTGGTGTAGGCGGGGTCGTAGAGCACGGCCCCGGCGACCGTCGGCAGTCCGATCTTGTTGCCGTAGTCGGCGACGCCGTCGATGACACCTTCGCGAATGCGGCTCGGGTGCAGTGCCCCGTCGGGGAGTTCTGACATCGGCAGGTCGGCTGGCCCGAAGCACAGGATGTCGGTGACGGCGATCGGGCGGTGAGCGATGCCCAGCACGTCGCGGATCACGCCGCCGACGCCCGTGTTGGCGCCGCCGAACGGTTCGACCGCAGACGGATGGTTGTGGGTTTCGGCCTTCAGGGCGATCGTCGTGCCCTCGGTGAACTCGATGACTCCGGCGTTGCCGACGAACGCCGAGCGGACGAACGGTGCGTCGATCGACTCGGTGCACGCCCGCAGCTGCGCCATCAGCGGCGTGATCTCGGCGGGCCCGTCGGGGCCGCCGGTGGCGTCGATGATCGCCCGGAAGGTCTTGTGCGCGCAGTGTTCGCTCCAGGTCTGTGCGAGCGTCTCGATCTCGACGTCGGTGATGTCGCGCCCGAGGCCGTCGTAGTGGTCGCGGATCACCTGGAGTTCTTCGAGGTCGAGGTAGAGCGAGCGTTCGACGTTGAGTGCCAGGAGCGCGTCGTCGTCGAGACCTCGGATCGTGATCAGTTCGGCGTCGGCGTGTCCCGGAGCGTCGTCGAGTGTCGGTGGTTCGACGAGCCCGTGACCCCAGCGCTCGATCACCGGATTTGCGACGACTCGGCGCACGATGTCGTCGGCCAGTGCGGTGTCCACGGTGCTGCCGAACTCGATCCGGCGGGCCGTCGCTGCCGACTCGAGCTCGATGTGGAGCTGTTGGGCTGCGTGGAGCACAGCATCCGCAGCGGTATCGGTCACACCGGGCAGGAAGGTGACTTCGATGCCGTCGGTGTCGGGAGCATCCCACGTTGCGTGTTGCAGGAGCGGGTCGGCCAGAGCTGCAGTCAACCGACGCCGTTGCTCGTCGTCGAACGTGCCGGAGACGTGGATGACGTCGGCGACCCGAACCGGTTCAGCGAGAGCAAACCCCAGGTGGGTGGCCGCCGTCGCAATCGAGGCCCCGCGCGGGTCCGGATCGATGGAACGGATGGTCAGTCGATGCCGGTTGGCCACTGCGCTGACCCTACGGATCGCGAATGGTCAGCTTCGGGCGATTGTACAAAATGTCATCAGCGAGTCGCGTGAACCGGAGATGTGCAGTCGGCGAGTCTCCTCCTAGAGGTGGACTTCGTCGGGTCGGGCCCACAACTCGAAGGTGGCGACGTCTCGGTAGCCCAACCGCTGGTACATCGAGTGAGCCATCGGCGTCGAGTGGAGCACGCTCGCTCTGAACCCCGCGTCGGCCGTCGCATGCAGGGCGACGTTGGTCAGCAGACTTGCGAGACCCTTGCCGCGGCCGCGCTCGGTTGTGGCAACGCCATAGATGCCAGCGACGTCGTTGCCCATGTGGACGCCGAGCTTGGACACGGGAACGCCGTCATGGGACGCGATCCAGACGCGCACGCCCGTGCCGATGAAGCGGTCGAACACCCGACGAAGGTATGGAGAGTCGTCCTCATCGAGTCCGTACCGGGTCGACACGAGATCGAGCCAGGCCGCGCCGTGGCCGACATCGGCCTCGACCACTTCGATATCCGATGGCAGGTCGGTCACGGGCGCCAGATCTTCGAGCGTGTGAATCATCCCCGGCATCGTCTCGGCGCACACCCATCCATGCGCGTCGAGGCTCTCTCGTACTCCGTTCGGAGTCGTCGGATGGACGAGCCAGGCGGGGGTGCAGGCACGCTGCTCGAACCTGGCGAGCAGTTCATGGACCTGAGCATCGACGCTGCGGTCGCCCTCGTCATGGAACCGGAGCACCGTGTTGTACGGAGGTTTGGCGACATCGGTCTCGAGGACCAGCCGAGTCGGGGTTTCGATCAGCCGCCCCGGGTCGACGCGGCCGAACTGGGCCATCATCGACCAGATGTTGGTCTCCAGGGCTGCGACCGCTTCGGTGTCCGTGAACATTCTGATTCCTGAGGGATCGGGGCCGGCGGTGCATGGTCGCCAGCTCGAGGCAAGGCCGAACGATAGCCGTCGGCCATCCCTGGTCAGTCGCCGTGTTCCTGAGGTTGATCCTGCTCAGCCACCGCGGCCGTTGTTGTCCGTTGGGCCTCCGTACCGATGCCTCGTCGGCGGCTCAGAGGCCGAGACGGAACAGCGCCTCCGCTGTCAGCGGCTGTACGGCGTCGGGCAACGGGAACTGGGGTTCCCACGCCTCGGCCGAGACCGAGGTGACGGTGATCGTCTCGCCGCCCAGCTCCGGGGGCAGCACCGACTTGCGAACCAGTCCGGTGTCATCGACCCAGACCTCGATCGTGAGACGTTCGGCGCCTTCCGGTGCGGGTTGCACCGTGATTCCCGCCGGCATTGGCGGTGCTGGAGGTGGAGATCCGTCGGCCGGCGTCGCCTCTGAGGCGGTCTGAGCCTGCAGCAGTCGCAGGGCGTCAGCGGAGACCACGAGACGTCGAGTGGGTGTGGTGCCGACCGGCGCCTCGGTTGCTTCGTCGATCGTCGTGAAGGGACGAATGGTCGGCGAGACCAGTTCATCGAGCGTGCGAACCCAGCGTGCGGACCCGACCGCGAAGTCGAACGGAAAGTCGCCGCGTGGCAGGTTGTACCAGGTGGGTTCGTCCACGCGTCGAATGAAGGCCTGATCCCACAGGGTCAGGATCTCGAGGTTCGGGGTGTCGGTTCGAGGGACGACGACCTTGGCGACACCCGACTCGAAGTCGGCGGTCACCTCGTAGGTCTGGGTCCCTCCGAAGCTGTCCGGGTCGACGACCTCGAAGGTGGCGGTGCGTACCGGAACCGGTGGAGCAGCCGCCATCGGGTAGACGAGCGGAGCAGCTGGACCGGTGCTCTCGTCGGAATCGGTGACGCGATCGACGAGATCGGGACCGTACGTCACGCCGGCGTAGCCCAACCCGCCGAGCACCGCCAGCACGAGCAGCCAACTGACGCCGCGCCGGAACCCGCCGGCCTTGGTCGGCTTCGTCGCACGGGGAGTTGCGACGTGAAAGTCGAGGTGCTCGAGTGGGTCGGCGGCGACCGGGGTCTGGCGGGGTACCTGAGGTGCCACCGTCGGCAGCGTCGGTCCGGCCTGGCTGATCTGACCGGGCCATGGCGCGTTCGCGGCCGACGGCGCGGATGGTCGCAGGCGGTGGCGGGGGAAACCCGCCAGCGGGCCTCGCAAGGGTGTCGGTGGTGTCGTCCATCCGTCATCGATATCGGCGCACCGGCCGAAATCTTGAGTGTTCTGACCTACGATTTGGACGTGGTGGGCCCCGAACGATCCTCGGTGCAACGCTGGGTCGTGGTCGGCGCCGGCTCGGCAGGGTGCGTGGTCGCCGGCCGCCTGTCGGACGACCCCGATCGCTCTGTCACGCTGCTCGAAGCGGGTCCTGACCTCCGCCCGGCCGACCTCGACGGGGCACTTGGCGGGCCGGACTTCGTCGCTGCGCTCGACGTGCCGGGCCGCACCCATGCGTCGCTGATGGCGACCCACGTGGGTGGGGGGTCGCCGACCCCGTACCGGCGCGGTCGAGGCGTGGGCGGTTCGTCGACGATCAATGCGATGTTGGCCCTGCGTGGAGATCCCGAGCTGTACCGCTCGTGGGGGTGGCACGACGTCGATGCTGCGTGGGCGGCGCTCCGGCTTCCCGAGGAGTGGGCCGTCGAGAGCGAGCTCGGTGCGGTCGATCGGGCACTGCTCGCAGCGGCCCCAGATGCCGAACTGGCACCGCTGACGCGCCGGGACGGTCGTCGTATCACCTCGGCCGAGGCATCGCTGTGGCCCGTGCTCGACCGCGACAACCTCGTCGTGCGGGCCGACTCACCGGTCGATCGGGTGGTGTTCGACGGTCGACGGACGGTCGGGGTGCGGTTGGCCGACGGCGAGGTCGTACCAGCCGACCGTGTCGTCGTCGCGGCCGGGGCGATTCACTCGCCGGCGATCCTGCTGCGATCGGGCGTCGACACCCCTGGTGTCGGTGACGGGCTCCAGGATCACCCATCGGCGCCGCTCACGCTGCAGCTACGCGAGGGCTGCGCCGGTGTGCCGGGCAGTCTCGCCATCGGTTCGCTGCTGCAACGTGGCTCGGTGCAGATCCTGCCGATGAACCATCTCGGTTCCGAAGCACCAGGCTTGGGGTTGCTGATGCCGGCGTTGATGCGGCCTCGGAGCCGGGCGGGCACGGTGCGGCTGGCATCCGACGACCCGATGGTCGAACCCGTCGTCGACTTCGCCTTCTTCGACGACCAAGCCGACGTTGCGGCCCTCGCGGCCGGCGTGCGCATCGCTCTCGACCTGCTCGAGACACCGGCGTTTCGGGACGTCGTCGACGCGGTGTTCATCGATGCGTACGGCACGGATGTTTCGACGTTGCGTGACGAGGGGGCGATCGAGCGATGGCTGCGTGGTGCGGTCGGCGACTACGTCCACGCGTCGAGCAGTTGCGCGATGGGCGTCGTGGTCGGTGACGACGGCGAGTTGATCGGCTACGAGGGTGTGTACGTGTGCGACGCCTCGGTGTTCCCGTCGATTCCCGACGTGAACACCCACCTTCCCACGACGATGCTCGCCGAGCGGCTCAGCACACGATGGGCCAGGAGGCGATGAGCGAGACGACCGACGACGGTCACCTGGCTCATCGCCATCGGTCGGCCGCCGTGTCAAGATGACCGAATGGCGAGTACAGCTGGATACACCCACGGACTCCACGAACTCGACGACGGCTGTTTCGCGTACCTGCAGCCCGATGGCGGCTGGGGATGGAGCAATGCCGGGCTGATCGTGGGCGATGGACAATCGCTGCTGGTCGACACGCTCTTCGATCTCGAACTCACCGCCGCAATGCTCGACTCGATGGCGCCTGCAACCTCGTCGGCCCCTGTCGACACCGTGGTCAACACCCATGCCAACGGCGACCACTGCTACGGCAACGCCGAGATCACCCGTCGGCGACCCGGAGTCGACATCGTCGCATCGACGGCCACGGCGCACGAGATGGCCGACGTCCCACCGTCGATGCTCGCGGCGCTCAACCAGGCTCCCGGCGAGGTCGGTGAGCTGTTTCGTTCGTTCTTCGGCGAGTTCCAGTTCGACGGCATCGAGCTGGTGCCGCCGACTCGGACGTTCGACGGCCGCCTCGATCTCGACGTCGGTGGCCGGCGCGTCGAGCTGCTCGAGGTGGGCCCGGCGCACACTGCGGGTGACACGATCGTGTACGTGCCGGAAGCCCGCACGGTCTACACCGGCGACATCTTGTTCATCGGCGGGACCCCGATCGTGTGGGCGGGGCCGCTGTCGAACTGGGTCGCGGCGTGCGACCTCATGCTCGGCCTCGAGCTCGACACCGTGGTGCCGGGACACGGCCCGCTGACCGACCGTGCGGGCATCGTTGCGGTGCGGGACTATCTCTCGTTCGTCGACAGCGCCGCCACCGCACGTCATTCGACGGGGATGGACGCCTTCGACGCGGCGCGCGACATCGGACGCGAACTCGGACTCGACGAACGATTCGGCGAGTGGGGCGAGTTCGGCCGCATCGCTGTCAACGTCGAGACCGTGTACCGCACCCTCGATCCTGACCACGTGACGCCCGACGTGGTCGAACAGTTCCGCCGCATGGCCGAGCTCGAGCGGCCGTGACGCCGCGGCCGACATTCCTGCTCGGCAGCGGGATCCAGTGAGCGTCCCGTCATCGTCGGCATCGGAGGTCGACATCGCAATCATCGGTGACGGCCCGGCGGGCAGTGCACTGGCGCAAGCGTGCGTCCAGGAGGGCCTCGATGCGCTCCTGGTCGGCGACGACGCAGACTGGGCTCCCACTTACAGCACTTGGGCCGATGACCTTCCCGGCGCCGATGCCGGTGGACTGATCGACGTCGACGACGTGCTGTCGACCTCGAGTTCCGAGGTGTGGGCCTACGGTGCAAGGCCTCACCGTCTCACGCGGCGCTACGTCACGCTCGACAACGAACGGCTTCGCGATGCCCTCCGGGCGGGCGGAGCGCATCGCGTCGGCCGGGTCGAACGAGTTGCCACCACTCGGGTCGCCGACCCGGACGGGCACCGTCTCGAGCTCGCGGACGGCACCTCGATTCGTGCCCGTGCCGTGGTCGACGCCACCGGATGGCCGGGGCGTTTTGCACGGCCGAGCGGCGGCCAGGCGTCGGCGTGGCAGACGGCACTCGGCGTCGTGTTGGCCCAACCACCCGACGGTGAACTGGGTCAGCCCACCTTCATGGACTTTCGTCGAGTGACCGGGTCCGACGGTGCGCCGTCGACCGTTGGGCCGCACGGCGTGACGACCTTCTGCTACTCACTCCCGGTCAGCGACGGTTGGCTCGTCGAGGAAACGGTCTTGGCGGCCACACCAGCGATCGAGCCCATTGCGTTGCTGCCCCGTCTCGCAGCCCGGCTCGGGCGGCACCCCGACAGCGTGCTGGCCGACGCGCTCCGCACCGAGTACGTCCGCATCCCGCTCGGCGGATCCCGCCCGACTCCTGATCGACCGATCGTCGCCTTCGGCGCAGCTGCAGGGTACGTCCACGCAGCCACCGGGTTCTCGGTCGCTGCATCGATACGTGCCGCTCCTCGCGTGGCCACAGCGTTCGGCACGGCCCTGTCGGCGGGGTCGGGTGTCATCGACTCGGAGCCGGTCGCCGAGGCGGTGTGGCCGACGCAGCTGCGTCGGACTCGCGTGCTGCACGACTTCGGTCTCGAGGTCCTGCTCGACCTCGACGACGACGATGTCAGGGCGTTCTTCGATGCCTTCTTCGAGCTGTCGACCGACGACTGGTCTGCGTACCTGCGCGTCGACACACCACCGAAGGACGTCAGTGCCGTGATGGCACGTCTGTTCCGGTCGTCGAGCTGGCAGGTTCGACGGCGGCTGGCTGGTCGAAGTCCGGTGAGGTTGGCGCGGCTGCTTCGGCCGTGACCGCCGCACGACGCCGCGACCGAATCGACCGGCGGACCGCGAGCACCCAGCCGATGAGGACGCAGACTGCGAAGATCATCCACTGCGCCGCGTACGACAGGTGCGGACCTTCGTCCAGTGTCGGCGGGGGCACCGGCGTGGGATCGTTCGGGCCCGGAGCCGGGATCGCGTCGATCAGGTCGAGGTAGACGGGGGCGACGTCGCCCGGCAGCTGTGCCGACAGCTGGTTCAGGTCGATTCTCCGCACCTCGGTGAGCTGCTCGTCACCCGTGTCCGCATCGGTGAGTCCGCCGCGCTGACGTTCCTGAGGGAGTCGCACGCGGGTGAGCAGCTGCACCTCCGCAACGGGCGGCGCGGGCGATTCGAATCCGAGCGGCACGAACCCGCGATTGACCACCACGGTGACGTCGGTGCTGTCACCGTCGGCGCGGAGCGCGCTGAGCACGTTGTCTCCCGCCAAGCCGTCCTGCGACCGGTTGAACCACAGGATCTGGTCGGGCAGATACGTGCCGGTCACCAGCGCCTGGCGCCACTCGATCGACTCGAGATCGTCGCCGGCCTCGGCGAGCAGGCGCTCGAGAGGCGCAGGTGGCAGATCGATCTGCTCGGTGACGAGATCGTTGAAGTCCCGTCGCTCGGCGAGGCGGTCGAGCTGCCAGAACGCCAGCCAGATCATCAATGCGATCGAGCCGAAGACGAGCACATGGAACGCGATCCACTTCGGACGCAGCAAGAAGGCGAGGTTCGACCCGGACATCTCGGGCACGACGGTAGCGGTCGCCGAGCACTACCGTGCCGCGCCATGCGCGCAGAAGATGTCACCTCCGATTGGCTCTCATCGACACTCGGCGGCGAGGTCGGACCGGTGACGGCGCAACACATCGGCGATGGTCACATCGGTGTCAACGTGCGCATCTCGATGCCGGACGCCGAGGCCGGCCTGCCCAGGTCGGTCGTGGTGAAGCTCCCCGCCACCGACGAGACCAGCTTGGCGACCGCTGCGATGCTGCGCCATTACGAACGAGAGACGAAGTTCTACACCGAGCTCGCCTCGACGGTCGACATACGCGTGCCGGCCTGCCTGCACGGCGAGTGGACCTCGGCGACGAACGCCTTCGTCCTCGTGCTCGAGGACATGGCGCCGGCTGTCCAGGGTGACCAGCTCACCGGGTGCACGCTCGACCAGGCACGTGATGCCGTTCGCGAGTTGGCCAAGCTCCACGGCCCCCGCTGGGACGACCCGACCCTGTTCGACATCGACTGGATCGAAGCCGACAGGGGCGAGACCGGAGACGAGGCGGCGGGCAGCCTCGCCATGATGTGGCAGATGTTCTTTCCGGGCTTTGCCGGCACGTATCGGTCGCATCTCAGCGATGACGAGTTCGAACTGGCCGAACGGTTCGGGGGAGCGATCGCTGCATGGCGGGGCGGGCGGACCGGGCCGAAGTCGATCACCCACGGCGACTATCGGCTCGACAACATGCTGTTCGCCACACCCGAGGGTGGGCCACCGGTCACCGTGGTCGACTGGCAGACGCCGGCGGTCGGCAGTCCCATCACCGATCTGTCGTACTTCATCGGCGCCGGGCTGCTGCCGGAGGACCGGCGCGCCCACGAGCGCGACCTGATCGCCGTCTACCTCGAGGCGCTGAGCGCATACGACATCACGCTCGATGAAGCGTGGGTGTGGGAGCAGTACCGGCGTGACGCGTTCGCCGGTCTCACGGTGGCGGCGATGGCGTCGCAGATCGTCACGCTGAACGATCGCAGCGAAGCGATGTTCGGCGCCATGGCCCAACGCCACCTCCGTCAGGCGCTCGACCTCGACTCGTTCTCACTGATCTGACGCCGTTCGGCGTCGAGCCGCTACGGTCGGGCGGCGTGAAGGATCACCCCGACGACCATCTTGCGGAGCGCTTCGAGGCGATGAGCGATCGCGACAAGATCGACTTCATGATCGAGACGAACGGTTGGGCGATCGAGGCCCTGCAACCCGACGTCGACACCGATCCACCGACCCCCGGCTACGCCTACACCATCGGGCTGACCGCCGACGTCGGCTTCGCGGAGGTTGCTGTCTTCGGCCTCACGCCCGCCGCGGCCAAGGGGCTGCTCACGCTCGTGGCCGACGCGTGCCGGGGCGGCACCGAGATCCCGCTCGGCGTCGAACTGGTCGGATTGCTCGACAACGAACTGCGCTGTCTGTTCGCTCCCGTCGACCTGGGACCGTGGGGGCCGTACTTCCGGGCAGCAGCCGCCTGGTACGACGGTCAGCCGTTCGACGTGGTGCAGATGCTCTACCCGGATCGCAACGGCTTCATGCCGTACGAGACGGGCTACGAACAACGGATGGCACTGGCCCAACCGGTCATCGGCACGCTCGCCTGACGATCTTCGTCGTCTGAGCCGTGCAGCGGCCATTCGCCGCGCCGCCAGGCATTGGTTTTCTCCCGGGTCGTGAGCGATCCCACATTGCTACGCTGCCCCGAGCAGGGTCGACGACGGACACGCCGAGCCCCAACGATCCGATGACGACACCTCCGCCCCTTCCGGTGACCGGCGCCTGGATGCCCGGCGACGAACCGGGTCATCGGCAGTTCTTCACCTTCGCGCAGGGTCGCCGTTTCGCCCTCGACTGTGGCGTTGCGCTGTCGGATGTGGTCGTCGCCTACGAGACCTACGGCCGTCTCGATGCCGACGCCTCGAATGCGATCCTGCTCTGCCACGCCTGGACCGGCGACAGCCACGCTGCCGGTCCCGCCGGCCGGGGCCACCACACACCGGGCTGGTGGGACGACACCGTCGGCTCGGGCAAGCCCATCGACACCGACAAGTACTTCGTGGTGTGCGCGAACGTGCTGGGCGGTTGCCAAGGGTCGACCGGCCCGGCGTCGCCGCATCCCATCGATGCCAGGCCGTACGGCTCGCGGTTCCCGGTGGTGACGATCCGCGACATGGTGCGTGCACAAGCTCAACTCGGTCAGCACCTCGGCGTGGCCCGCTGGATGTCGGTGATCGGCGGCTCGATGGGCGGGATGCAGGCGCTGGAGTGGGCGGTGATGTATCCCCGGCGCGTCGGTTCCCTGGTCGCCGTCGCCACGTGCATGCAAGCGACCGCCCAACAGATCGCGTGGGGTGCGATCGGCAGGCGGGCGATCCGGCTCGACCCCAAGTGGCGCGGCGGCGACTACTACGACGCCGAAGAAGGCGACGGCCCGGCCGAAGGACTCGAGATCGCCCGAATGGTCGCGCAGGTGACGTTCCGCAGCGACAACGTGTTCACCGACCGGTTCGGACGCGAACTCGCCGACAAAGCGGTCGTCGGCGACACGCTCGGGATGTGGCAACGCTTCGAGGTCGAGCGCTACCTCGAGTACCACGGGATCAAGCTGGCCCGCCGGTTCGACACGAACAGCTATCTGTCGATCGGCAAGGCGATGGATCTGCACGATGTGGCGCGAGGTCGCGGTTCGCTCGAGCGCGCGATGCTTCGGGTGACGGTGCCGACGATGGCGGTGGGGATCTGGAGCGACATGCTCTATCCCGCCTATCAGCAGCAGCAGATCCACGATGCCGTGGCGGCGAACGGCGTCCCGAGCGAGTACGTCGAGATCGACTCGCCACACGGCCACGACGCGTTCTTGATCAACAGCGATCAGCTCGCAGAGCCGCTGGAACGGTTCCTCGCCACGGCTGCGAAGTCGTACACGCCACGCAGCTGACCGTGCCCGAGGGTCTGGAAGCCGAGATCTGGCGACGAGCGTGCGAGCCCCTGGCCGGTCGGACGATCGTCGAGGCGGTCGTCGACCCACGGGTCGCACCGGACGGTTTCGTCGACGTGGTGACCGGCGCAACGATCGAGCGGGTGCGCCGGCGCGGCAAGGTCGTACTGCTCGACACCGACCGTGCGACCATCGGGCTGCACTTCGGCATGACCGGTCGATTGGTGGTGGACGGTTCCGCTGCGATCGATCGACTCTCGTATGCATCCGGTCGTGACGACGCTGCGTGGGACCGCGTGGTGCTGTACGCCACGCCGGGAGGGCGAGACGCGCCGCCAGCGGTTCGCTTCAACGACCCTCGGCGCCTCGGCCGGGTGTCGCTCGATGAAGACTTCGATCAGTTGGGCGTCGACTTCGGCGACGTGACGCCCAAGCGTCTTGCCGCCGCGTTCGATGGAAGACGGGGTGTGCTGAAGTCGGCATTGCTCGATCAGCACCTGATCGCCGGGCTCGGGAATCTGTGTGCCGACGAGGTGCTGTGGTGGTCTGGACTCGACCCTCGCCGAACGGTCGACTCCCTGACGGCGGACGAGATCGAATCATTGGCGGCTGCGATCCGAGGGCAGCTGCCGAAGATGCTCAGGCGCGGCGGGAGCACGCACGGCGTGCTGAGTCCACCGGTTCGCTCGTCGTGTCCGCCGTGCGAGCGAGACGGGACGCCGCTCGAACGGATCTCGATCGGCGGACGCACGACCGTCTGGTGTCCGGATCATCAACGGTGATCCGTGCCGTATCGGTCAGCAGCTGCCAGAATCGCTGTTCCGTGCCCATCGTCGATCTGTCCTCCATCGTCGTCTCGTCGTCCTCTCGTCGGTGTCGTGGGCGCCGGTGACCCCGGGTCGAGTCGCCTCGTGTACGCCATGGTGATCGGTCTGGTGGTCGTCGGTATCGGGTTGGTCCTGTTGGCGATCTGGATTCTTCGTCAGACCCGACCGGACCTCGACGTCTTGGCGCCTCTGGAACGCATGGGCGACGGCGACTGGAAGAAGCGCGACCCCTCGACACAGCGACGAATGCTCGACGAGGTGCGCCCGGACGGTGCGCAGCCGCTCGACGCCGAGCCGCCGCCACCGCCGATCGACAGCGACTTCGAAGAGGCCGACCACGCAGTGACATCGTTCAGCGATCTCGGACCGGGTCTCGGCGGAGGCGTGCCGACTCCGACACCGGTGCAAGCTGATGCCGGCGACTCCGACGACGACGCCGACCTGGTGACCGACGAGCTGGTCGACGACGCGCCCGATGGGTCAGCCGATGAACCGGAGGGCGACGCAGCGCCCGAGCCGGTCGACGAGTCGCCTGATGACGCGGCCGACGGGCCGGAGGGCGACGCAGCGGACGAATCGCTCGACGACACGCCTGATGACGCGGCCGACGGACCGGAGGGCGACGCAGCGGACGAATCGCTCGACGACACGTCTGACGACGCAGCCGACGAACTCGTCGACGAATCGACGGAGCAACCGGGTGAGGAAGAGGCCGACGAACAGGTCGATGACGCGTTGTCCGATCCTCGCGGGTGACTGCTAGATTGTCGTTCCACGTGCGGACGTGGCTCAGTTGGTAGAGCGCAACCTTGCCAAGGTTGAGGTCGCCGGTTCGATCCCGGTCGTCCGCTCCAAAATGGTGCGAAATCCCCTGCTGAGGCGGGGGATTTCGTCTTTTTCGCCCTGGTGCCCCACTGCGTCTCCGGGCTCGCCCCCTACGGGGTGGCCGCTACCACCACACCCGACGACACCACGCCCTCGGGTGCAACCCACCCATCAGCCGACTGACGCCAACGTGATGGCCGGGTACAACTAGGCGTGGGCAACGACTTCGCACACCTCGACTGACTCGATCTCGATCGGCGAGTCCGCGGGCATGTTCGCAAGCGCGCCCTCCAAAGCGGACTTGGCTTCGTCCTCCGACTCGAACAGGATCATGCTTCGACCGCGCTCGCCATCGGTCGACCACGCAACTGTTCCGCTGACGAAACCGGGCGCCTCACGCATGCCTCCCAGGATGCCCTTGGTGACCTCGGCGGTAGCGCCGGGCTTCAATCGGCTGATTCCAACGACTGCGTACATCTTGTTCCCCTCACTCAAGATCTCTGTGATGCGGCAGGCCCCACCCCCAGCGCGCGCCCAGCAGAATCTACGAGGGTCTTCACAGAGGCGCAAGCAAGGCACCGTCGGCCCGGGCCACGTACGTTGCGGGATCAGGCCCGGAGATGTCACCGAACGCCGGGTAGGGGCGCCACCGTTCGGCACATCGGCCACGGTCTTGTGCGGTTGTCACCGATGCCGCGTCGGAACAGCAGCGGTGCTTCTTCAACACCTTGGCAGGCTCTTTGTGGCGTAACCCGTTGACTTCATCGACCTGCGCAATCGCACATCGCGGTCAGGCAAACCCGAGGCCCAGTCGTGCCGCTGCGACGGAGAAGTCGCGCCAGGTGTCTTCGACTCAGGGCTCACCGGCCTCGACCGTGACGTTGGGTCGTAGGTGACGCTCGGACCGACAGCGATCGGCAGGTCCGGCTGCGCTCCAGCCCGTCACACGGAATGAGGTGCGGTTTCGTTCGGACAGCCGTGTTGAGTGTTGACGATGGCGACCGCTACCGAGATCACACCGTCGGGCTACCAGGCGTACGCTTCGGGTGCTGTACCGCCGGGACCAGGGAAGATGGCGTCGATCGATGTCAGCGTGGTTGGAGCGAGGGTGATATCGAGGGAGCGCAGCGAGGCGCCGTCGAGCTGGCCAAGTGTGCGCGGGCCGATGATCGGGCAGGTGACGCCATCCTGTGCGAGCAGCCACGCCAACGCCACCGCAGCAGGCTCCTCACCGAGATCAGCGCACAGCTTCTCCCATTGCTCCAGCTGAGGGCGCAGCTTGTCGATCCGCTTCAGCGATTGCGGGGACTGGCGACGGGCGCGCTCGGAGTCACCGAGTACGCCGCCGAGCAGCCCGCCCGACAGCGGGCTCCACGGGATCACGCCGACGCCGTACTCGCGACACGCCGGTAGCACCTCGAGTTCGACGGTCCGCACCAGGAGGTTGTAGTGGCTCTGCTCGCTGACGAGGCCGAGTGTGTTCCGGCGGGCGGCGGCTTCGTTCGCTCGAGCGATGTGCCATCCGGCGAAGTTGCTGCTGCCGACGTAGGTGATCTTGCCCTGCTGGATCAGGGTGTCCATCGCCTGCCAGACCTCTTCCCACGGCGCGGTTCGGTCGATGTGGTGCATCTGGTACAGGTCGATGTGGTCGGTCTGCATCCGCCGAAGGCTGTCCTCGCACGCCATCCGGATGTGACGTGCCGACAACCGGCCATCATTCGGCCACTCTGACATCGCTCCGAAGAGCTTCGTCGCCAGGACGATCTTGTCCCGCCTGCCGCCGCCCTGGGCGAACCAGCGTCCGATGATCGTTTCGGTGGCGCCAGCGCCCTTGTCGCCGCCGTACCGGTTCGCTGTGTCGAAGAAGTTGATCCCGAGCTCGACCGCGCGATCCATGATCGCGAACGATTCGTCCTCGGGTGTCTGCGGCCCGAAGTTCATCGTGCCGAGACACAGCTCGCTGACCTGGAGAGCGGTTCGGCCCAGTCGTCGATAGCGCATGGGCCCAGCTTCGCAGACCCACGTGCCTGCGCCCGACGCCGAGCGACCCGTCGACCAGCTCGCCCTCGACTCCCTCGCCGCTCGGACCTGTTCGTCAGATGTCTCCGTAGGCGGGTTGTCAACCGGACGGTCCCGGCCGCTCGAACGGTTGGTCGAGAGTCGTCTCTTTGGAGGTTCCCTCTGAGGAGGGAACTGACTTCTCGTGCCGTGTCCATCACACGACGATCTCCGTGACGAGGGACCGGGGCGTCCGGCTTGGACCCGCACACAGATGCGTGCATCACCGATGTTGAGCTGAAATGACCTGAGAGCCGCTCGGGGGCATGTTCACTCAGCGGCAACGTGGACATGTGCTCACCCGGACGGCGGGGTGTCCGTGGCGGATGATCGGTGGTGCGTCGGGGTGCTACCCCTCCACCGGTGGGATCGCCGCCCGTCAGCTACCGGGTGGGTTGTAGGCGGGCGACTTCTCCATTGCGGTATCCAGTTGCTGAGCGGTGAGGAGCGGCGCACCGGTCAGCTGTTCGGTCACACCGCTCGCGGCGACGGTGTAGAGGACGGCCGTCACGGCGGCTTCGTCGGGAACGTCAACGACCATGAAGACATCCTTTCCCAGTGCCCCGAAGTAACAGGTCTCGAGGGTGCCGCCGACGCTCTTGACCAGGCTCTCGATGGCTGCCTGGCGGGCCGTGCCACCGTCTTTGATCACACCGGCTGCACCAGATGCGTTGTACTCGGCTGTGAACAGATACTTCATCGTTGTCTCGTTTCGTAATGGGAGGACGCGACGTCCGGCCCGCCGGTCACCGTAATCAGCTCCCGCTGACCGGCACGACGCCGAACCGCATCGGCCCACGAGCGAGTCGACCTGTTCGGTCCAGGGGAGCAGGGCCACTCGAAACGGAGTCGGAGCAGACATCCGACCCCGGCGATAGGCCCGCCGCTGCTGTCGCAGTTCACCATCGTTGAACCGACGGTGTCGACGCGTCAGCGGCTGACGTCTCGAGCGGCTTGCGAGGACCCAGTCCAGCACCGGCATCCGCGACGCGACGGAGCCGATGATGAGCAACGACGAGTCACCACGAGAGAGGTTGGAGGATCCGACATGACGAACCGCGTCCGCACCGCCGACGCCATCAGCGTGGCAACGGTTCAGCTCGGCAGGTGATTGTGTGTGGGGTCCCGGGTCGACGAACCCGCGCTACTTCGCCGGTACTGCCACGCGGAACTGAGCGTTCCGTAGCTGTGTGTGCGGCGCATCAGGTTGATCAGAGGCGGGCGGCGGCGCCGAACTGATCCACGATCCGTTCGATCGTCGTGGCCAGATGTCGGGCGATTTCGAGTGGGAGTGGCGTTCGAGCGCTGTGTTGGGTCTCGGATGCGTCGCATACGGTTCGTGCCCCCGGACTAACCTGGCGGTCTCTGCTTTGGGGGTGGGAGCGAAATGGCCACGACGGGCGAGCGGGCTGACAACATCGCTGCGCCGACCGATGTTGCCGTGTCTGGTCTCTCCCCCGCAACCCTCGTCGGTCGGTACGTGAGACGTATCCGAAACGCCGGCGCTCGGCCCGTCAGTGCCGCCAGCGTGGCGGTGTTCCGCATCGCGTTCGGCCTGTCGATCATCGTCAACTCTGCCCTGTACGTGCCTCGGGTGATCCGCGAACACCACATTGAGCCGACGTTCCACTTCTCGTACGGTCCGGTCGACTTCCTCGACCCGCTCCCAGGCATCGGCATGTACCTCGTCTACGGGGCCATGATGATCACCGGCGCGCTGATAGCGCTCGGCCGCTGGTACCGGTCGGCGGCCACCGCCTTCTTCGTCCTCACGACCTACGTCTTCTTTCTCGACTCGACCTTCTACCAGAACCACGAGTACTTGATCTCGCTGCTCGCGGCAATGATGGTGCTGCTCCCCGTGAACGGGCTCTGGTCATTGGACGCCAGCGCTGGACGGGTTCCGGCTTCGGACGTCGTCCCGGCATGGGTCGTGTGGCTCCTGCGTTTCCAGATCGGCGTGCCGTACTTCTTCGGCGGTGTTGCCAAGCTGAACCTTGATTGGCTACGCGGCGAACCGCTCCGAACGTGGATGGCGGAGCGGACCGATCTCGAACCGTTCACGACGGTGCTCACCAACTCGACGGTGATCTGGGGCATGGTCTACGGCGCGTTGTTGCTGGACCTGCTCGTGGTACCCCTGTTGCTCTACCGCAGGACCCGCATTCCGGCATTCGTTGCAGTCTGTCTCTTCCATCTCACGAACGTCTGGTTGTTCGGGCTCTACATCTTCCCGTGGCTGATGATCGCAGCCACCCTCATTTTCTTTCCGCCGGACTGGCCGCTGCGGCTACTTCATCGATACCGAGGATCAAGCCCCCCGCCACGCCACCCACCCTGGATCGGGTACCACGAAACAGCCACGCTTCGGCGTACCTCTCCAGTGGTCACGATGCTGTTCGCTCTGTGGATCATCTTCCAGCTCGCCTTTCCCCTCCGCCACTTCGTCTTCGAGGGCTCGTCCAGTTGGACCGAGGAGGGTCATCGCTTCGCCTGGCACATGATGTTGCGAGACAAGTCGGGAACCGCGCGATTCCACCTGAGCGACGGCCAGAGCACCTGGACGGTCGACCCCGCCGAGTTCCTGACCGCCGCACAGGTCCGCGAGCTGGCGTGGTACCCGGAGCACCTCGTCCAATTCGCCCATCACCTGTCGTCGATCCACGGCGGCGTCGAGGTACGTGCAGAGACATCGGTCTCTCTGAACGGGAGACCCCACCAACCGATCGTTGATCCCGCCGTCGACCTGGCAACAATGCCGAAGGTCTGGTGGGGACATGCACCGTGGGTCCTCCAACTCGAGCCTGACTAGTTGCACCGGCCCGCGAGACGCGCTCGCACACACGTGCGCACGGTGCCGGACGAACTCACCACCGCTGGCGATGTCCGTAAGGGGGACAGGCAATGGACGGCCTCGTGGTCCAGAACGCTTTCGCGTGGCTGGACGAGGTTCGTCTCTATAGAGGTTCCTCAACCGGACGGTCATGGGTCCGCGGCAGCCGTTCGGAGGAGCGTGATTGTGTGCGGCGTTGAGTCGTGCCAAGCCCGCACACTTCGCCGGAAGCCGCTCGGATGATGACGTGTCGCGAATCGATCCTTCTATGTCTGTCAAGCAGCGATGTTCGTGGTTTGATGCTCGAGGAGGCGCCAGACTTTTCGGGCGATGTAGCGCTCGAGACAACGTCGGATCTCGCGGTCGGTCTTGCCCTCCGCTCGACGTCGAGCGACGTAGGCGTTGGTGGGTTCGTGGTGGCACACTCTGGCGAGAGCCACGACGTAGAAGGCCGAGTTGAGTTGGCGGTCCCCGTATCGGTTCAATCGGTGACGATCCTGACTCTGTCCCGAGTTGGCGGGGATCGGAGCGACACCGCCGAGTCGCGCGTAGGCCGCCTCGGACCGGCATCGTCCTGGGTGCGACCAGGCAATGACGAACCTTGCCGCAGTGACGTAGCCGATGCCAGGTTCCTCGACGAGCTGGGGTGCGGTGTCGTCGACGCGTTGCTTCATTGCGATGTCGTGCACTTCGATTTCTTCGTTGAAATGTTGGACACGTCGAGCAACGACGCGCTTTGTGTTGCGGAGGCACTGCTCAGCGATGGGCCGCTTCGAAGTGGTTCTGAACGTGGCGCATCCGGCACCGGCAACACGGCGGACAGATCGACTACAGCGCACCGACCACGAAGATCAGGCAAGCGATTATCTGGGTCACGCCGAGTCACCGACACCAACACTGGCCGATCTCACTCGACCGGCCCGCTGATACCCACAGCGATTATCGCTCGGGTCGACTTGCGAACCTGAGCATAATGCAAGCATAATGCAAGCGTGCCGAACGTGCTGATTCGAGACCTGCCCCCCGAAGTCCATGCGAGCCTCCAGCGCCGCGCCGAAGCAGCGGGCCAGTCGCTACAGCAGTATCTGACGAGCGAACTCTCGCGCGTGGCGCAATCGCCGACTATCGCCGAGGTCCTTGAGCGGATCGCCGAGCGGTCCGGTGGACGAGTCGGACTGCAGACCGCCGTCGACGATCTCCACGATGAACGTGCTCGACGGTGATCGTCGTCGACGCGTCAGTCCTGGCCAACGTGGTCGGTGACGATGAAGCTGCCGGGCAACTTGCACGCGCCCGGCTTGCGGCTGCGTCGGCGGTTTCGGCGCCGGACCTCGTGGATGTCGAAACAGTCTCCGTGCTTCGGCGGCGATGGTTGGCCAGCGATCTCTCCGACGAGCGATTCCGGTTTGCTGTCGACGATCTCTTGGCGTTGCCGATCACCAGATTCCCTGTCGGGCCATTGATGGTGCGAGCGTTCGAGCTGCGCGCCAACATCACCGCCTACGACGCCTGCTACGTCGCGCTCTGCGGAAGCACTCGACTGTCTGCTCGTCACCTCCGACAGGCGGCTGGCGAACGCCCCGATGACGACCTGCGCGACCGAAGTTCTTCAGCTCTGACACCGCCCGCCGGCGTCCTCGAGTGATGTGAGTCGAAGTCGAGCGGTCCGACCGCTCGCAACGCCGGCGATGCGGCGCACTGCAACCCGGCTCGGGTTGCGATTATCGCTCGGTCGTGAGCATTGCATCCGCGCACAGCGATATCAGATCGACGTGAGCACGCTGGGATGCCTGAGCGACTCCGAGAGCGAAGCGTGCCCACCCGAACCCCACGGGGCGATCCGTTCGAGGGCCTGGCTAATTGCCCGATGCTCTGACAATCTCGTGTGATGTCCGACCTGATCGACGGAAAGCCCCGGTTTGCGCGCGACGGGGAATGGCGCCGTGATCCGATAGTCCCGTATGAGTGCCCGTGATCACGTCGCCCGCAGTGGGCTGTCGGCGTGCTTCCGCGAGCATCACGGACTTGTTCACGGCGTCGTGTACGACCGCTGCGGTGATCCTGTTCTTGCCGAGGAGATCACCGCTCAGACGTTCGAGGCCGCCGCTCAGACGTTCGCCCGGGGTCACGGCGCCGAGGTCACACCGGCCTGGCTCACGGTGGTCGCCAAGCGCCGGCTGGTAGACCACTGGCGCCACATGGCAGCGCGGTCGCGTGCAGTCGACCGCCTCGCAGGCTCCCGGCAGCTGTGCTTCGACCCGCCGGCGTCCAATCCTGACGATGACGTCACCGCCGCACTCGAGTCACTCCCGACTCGGCAGCGAACGGTGCTGACACTGCGGTACCTGGACGACTGGGGCCTCGACGAGATCGCCGATGGCTTCGGTATCTCCTACCGAGCAGTCGAGAGTCTGCTCGCTCGCGCCCGACGCTCGTTCGCCGCTGCAATCGACGCGGAAACTGCTGACAACGACGGCTGGTCGAGGAGGACCCGATGACCGACGACCCGTACTGCCGACGCCCTGCACGACTCTCGGCGCGCCCGGACATCTCTCGTCCGCTCTCCTCCGATGCACAGGTCAGGGTCGAGGCGCGCCTGGACGCCGCCTTCTCGGACGCAGTGGCCAGCTTCTCGGAAGCAGTTGCCGACGACGACCGCGACGAACAACAACGGTGACGAGATCGAGTTGGTTTTCGTCCGCTCGGAGTCGCAGCGTGCGCTCGGTCGCCGACGCTGGCTTGTACCCGTGGCCGCAGCGGCTGCGGCGATCGTTCTCGTGCTCGGACTGGTCGTGGTCAGCGGCGACGACTCACAACCGGTCGCGGACCTCGCCGGCTCAGCGGCGACCGTGTTCCCGGCAGATCTACTCCGATCCGGCACCCGTTGGAGCCTCGTGACCGACCCGATCGATTCCGGGGGTGGTGCAGCCGACCGCGTCGCTCACGATCCGGATGGAGGACGGACCACGCCCAGGCTCGGGTCGGGACCGCAGACGTCCCGCCTCGGCAGTTCCTCGGTGAGGTCCGGTTCGAAGTCGACCCGACGGGACAGGTTCGTATCCCCCTCCTGCTCCTCGACCCCGAACAGGCATGGGTGGATTGCGATGCCACGATCGAGCTGAGCGGCTCGGGCACGGCGACGTGCGCCGGCGAGGCGGTCGACTACGCAGCTGCTGCGGGGCCAGCCGAAGTCGTCGTCACACCGGCCGGCCGCTATGAGGCCCGCCGCATCGACGTGGACTGGGCCACCAACAACTCACTCGATCGGACCCGCACCCGCATCTGGATCTCCCCGCTCGCCGGTCTGGTCCGTGTCGAGGTCGATGACCGCGAGAACCCGCGAACGTTCACCCTCGAGGAGCTCAACACTCCCGACGCTTCACCCATCACCACACCCACAGGAGACTGACATGCGACCGAGAACATCCGCCCCCGGCAGCGTCCTCATCGCCACGTCGCCACACTCGCGGCCTGCGGCAGCGACGGCGACGGAGCGTCGGCCGGAGCCGAGCCGACACCGACGCAGGCCGTAGCCACGACCGCCGGAACCTCCCCCACGGGTCGAAACGACCGAGCCCAGCGGGACCGAGGCACCCCCCACCGCTTCAGCGCCGGACGAGCCCGATGAAGCGATACCACGCGCACCCGCACCGCCACTGGAGGAGCCGACGGAGCTGCTCGTCGACGGCGTCGAACCGCTCGGTGACGGAAACCCGCCGGGTGGCCCGCCCAAGGAGCCCGGCAGATACCACAGCTATCGGCTGGGCACCGAAG
>CAVQSV010000018.1:0-658253 GCA_963716095.1 Ilumatobacteraceae bacterium
TTTGTCGTTTCTTTTTTTCTTTTTCTTGGAGCGTGTAAGTTGGCGGGATCTTCGAAAGCAAGAACAGGTTTAATGGCATTTTTCATATCGACAATAATTACTTCGCCTATTTTTTTCATTTCTTCTATTTCAGAAAGACCGTTTGCCATTTCCTAGGCTCCTAATAACCTTTTGCTTCGTTTTCTCGCCAAAACGAACTGTCTCCACAATTTGAATCTGTGTTCTGCCGCTTGGTACTTTTTTTATTCTGACAAACATAAAAGTAAGTGTAATGAATTTTTAAAGAAAAGGTCAATACGCGTGACACCACATTTGGCGGGTTTTAGAAAAAAAATATTTTTATCTTTGTATCAATAAGTTAAAGAATTGAAAAATCAAAACTAACCCTTCAACTGTCAAAGTCAGGAAAAGCTACCTATCAATAAATGACCTAGACGCTGTAATCGTCTTCGAAAATAACGTAAACTTATGACCCTTGATAGAAATCCATTTCCGGCAGAAAGTAAAAATCATAATCAGTGGCTGCTTGATAGTTGCCATTTATTCTCTGGCGGACTTATCTTGTGACCAGGCTTCATGCACCTTAATAATATTACGATGTCTAGTATCGACACCCAACTTATTTTTATGTTGTTTTACTATATCAGCGATACCATCTCGATAGTCTTTTCTATAGGTCTCTTCATCCACAATTAGCGAATAATACAAGCACATAATCTGTCAGCAGCATTAAGGTAATGTTCTCTTCTTCTTTCATAAATCATATTAAGACTTTTCAAAATAGAACTGCTTTCTGATTTTTCTGCATCTGATAACTTTAAGATGTCACCAGCAACGGTTGCTAAATCAGAGCGGGCTTTTGCAAGATTTTGTCTCCCGTAACAACAGCCATAAAATTAGAAATTTCGTTTGACTTTATTCCGTTAGCGATGGATTTTGCCATTGATCTTAATTGAAGGATAACAAAACTCAGCCCAAACAATGCTATAGCTGTTTGAGCAATGGCAATATCTATCTGAAAGTAACACTATCTACTCCTCGGCTTTCCCGTTAAGTATTCTTCAGCGGCTAATAAATTATTTAAAGCTTGAGCCGCAGCGGCTTCTTTCAGCATAAGTTTAGGTTCTTCACGATACTCTCGAAGAGTATCCTCCCAAAATTGTTTCTTTCCTTTTGGGTATGGTGAATTAGCCAATTGACCGTCGATTCGATCGATTTCTTTATAAAACTCAGCCTTGCTACGGCATTCAGCCAATCGACGTGCACACTGTTTAACAAAATCATATAAAACCATAAAATCTCCATTGGTAAAAATTATAAGCCGAATTGCAAATTTAACGAAATTACAAATACAAAACTTTTACCTTTAGCAACCGATAACAAAAAATTAAGCCGGAAATATCAGATAGATGCAGCATTAAATCTAACTCTGTCAAAAGAAATAGATAAAAGATAGATGTAATCAATATCCGCGCTCATTATTTCCTTTTATCCTTTGGCGAACAGGATCTTTGCCATAACTGTTTGGATTAGAAATTTTTCCGTCTTGGTTGTGTGGTATAAGTTCCCGTCCATCTTTTCGTGCAATATCACGAGCAACGTTTAAAACGTCTTGTTTAGTATCACCAACATAGCTGGCTCGATCGCATTCCGGCTTTTTTGCCACTTCCGTCTTTCCTGTGAGTTACATGTATTTTCTTTCTTGTCATAAAATTACCTATCAATTAATTAATGTCAAAAAAAATATAGATCAGCATTAGGAATTATTGTTCAGACGCGATCGTCTAATATAAGGTAAAGCCTAATCGGATCTCTAAGAAAAATCTAAGGCGCATTTTGTTATTGTCAAGGTGCTACCAATACATTTCCAAATCCACATCACTACGGACTTGTGTATAAACACCTGATATTTTTGGGACATAAAGCGCACGAAATAAATTTTTAAAAAAACACTGTAATTATAGTAAGTTTTGCCACAAAGAAAAAATTGATTTTATAATTATTATAGTTGATTTTATGATTATTATATATTGTGTTTTTGTTTATGCGAATTCTAAAATTTATAATGCGAAGTGAGATTTTTATGGATTTTGACGAAAAGCACATTGAAGCACGATCTGGGCAAAATGGTGAAAATATTTATAAATTTCCGGCACGTCTGACTACGACTGCAATCACAAAAACCAAGAGACGCCATAAAGCGGACAGAAGAGTACGACAATGGCAACAGCACACCCATTTATGATGAAATAAAGAAGCAAGCTGATAAATTATCCCAGCAATCACGCTACCCGGTTTCGTTTGATTATTCAGTTTACCAAAAACTTGAGCAGCGTTTTAAAGAAAAGCCACCAAGAGGCGGAATTGTATTTAAAGGCCCTCTGAAACTTATAAACCATCACTACTCCTGCCAGGAATGTTTGTATGCATTCATGGTCGATACGTATGGACGAGGATGTGTTCATAATTGCGCTTACTGCTACGCTAGATCTGAATTGGTTGTACATGGATATTGGAACAAGCCATTTCCGATGCCTGTAAACTTTAACGATATATGGAAAATATTTTACACTGTCTTTGAAACTGATCGTCAATCAAAATGGCGTGAAATTTTAGAGAAACGTATTCCAGTCCGCATTGGTTATGCTAGCGATTCGTTTATGTGGATGGATTTGAAATACAAGATTACTCAAGAACTGATTAAACTTCTTAATTTCTATAAATATCCTTATATAATCGCAACGCGAAGTGATCTTGTTGCGCATGATACATATATCAATCTGATGGATAAAGACTTGTGTACCATACAGATGTCGATCATATCATTAAACGAAGATGTAAATAAAAAACTTGAACGAGGCGCACCCTCGGCCCATCGCAGGTTATTAGCTCTTGAAAAACTTAATGACCATGGGTTTTGGACATCAGTAAGATTGAACCCAGTGTTTCCAATCCATGCCGATGGATATTTTACAAATTCGGAGGCGCTTACTGCGAGTAAGAAGGAGCTGAAACTTAATGTGTTTGACTGGGATATGATTGAACAGATGTGAGTATCTAGTTACCATCGATTATTGCGGGGTTTGGTCGGTTTTCATCTTATGCTATTAATCAGATGGATGAAGCTCTTCGTACTGATCTTAGACAATTTTACGATGGTCGAAAATTTTCAGATTCAAGAGATTTTCACTATTCAGACGCTGAAATTAGATATTATTATGAACGGATAAAAGCACTTTGTAAACGTTATGGTCTTGAATTCACAACTTGCTATATCGGTAACGGCGAAAGTCATTTCTGGAAAGACCAAGATCTTTGGGACAACAAACATGATTGTTGTAATGCTAAAAATAGAATTTCTGCTTTTAAAACAGATGCTCAATCGGTTCCTTTTCAATATAGAAACAAATTCAGCACTTCAACATGTGGAAAGCAGAGCAGACCGCAGAGAGACAGTATAAATATTATTTCGCTGATCGATAAAGCCGAAGATAACCCGTTTTTAACCAAGTAGGCTCTTTATGGCTAATAAGAAGCAATCATACACAGGAATAAACATTCAATACCCCATCTCTCAGATGATATTAAGTGGAGAAAAGACCATAGAAACTCGGAAATACCCGATTCCTCCACAATATATCGGAAAAAAAATGGTAATTATTGAAACACCGGGAAAAACCGGAAAATTTAAGGCTCGCATGGTCGGATTTGTAATATTCGGTGAGTCGTTTGAATATAAAAATAGCAAGGATTTTTATGCCAGATTGGATAAACATTGTGTTACTCCCGATTCAATATGGAAATGGACTCCCGGTGGAAAGAAATATGGATGGCCTATTTTATCTGTATATGCCCTACCGCAGCCTAAGCCAATAAAAAAAAGAAGAGGCATAAAATATACCAAAAACATTGTCATATGAATGGTTTTAAGATTTCCACCGACTAACAAGCAACACGAACCTCAGCCACAGGCGCATGTTCTATCACTTACTTTAATGTGATCAACTTCATAAGCAGAGCGGATGAGCTTTTCCAGAGCATCGTAAGTATTTTGGTCGAATCTCTTATTCAATTCTCTAGCATATTTAATAATTTCAGCCTTATTTTTGGCATTCACAACCTCGGAAAAACTCTTCCGTTCCAAACTGTGTTCTACATACTCAAACATGCCTTTACTCTTCAATTTCGCAATTTTTTTGTACCGATATTCCACTACTCTAGAATTTAGTATCGCCTGTAAATATAGAAGTTCTTCTATATTACCGTTGAATTCGAAGATGCAAATATGTGTCAGTCAGTCCTAAATATTTAAACTGGGTGTCCAACGCAAATTTATTTGAGTCTGCGTAAAAAGGACATATTAGACGAGGATGTATATATTTTTCTTTATGCAGCGGCCACGTATATCTGTACCATTCACAGTTCCCACGCTTGAATGCCGCTCTTCTTGCAGCTGATCCTTAAATTGTAAAATATGATCTCTAAGATCCGAAGGCACTTTATTTAGCTCGTGTATATGGTCGATATAAACAATTTTCTTGTTCGCGTTATTAATCGAGTATTTACCGATGTTTGAATTTTTCAGCCAATCTTTGACGCATGCTTTTGCCTCATTGCTCAACGAGTCATAGACATCATCATCAATCTGGAAACACTTCTTTTTAGCCCTGTTTCCATGCCCTTCCCGATAAAGAAGTTCGAAAAGTCCCTAAGTGGGCGGGTGTTTCGTCGAATGCGTTAAGGAATTCTTCCTCGCCGCCGCTATAAACGAGATTCCATTGGCTTGTTTCAAAGCATGAACTGTAGATGTCGTTAATTTCAAACGTGTCTTGCTCTTGTGCTAACAACAGTGCTTTTTCGACTTCTTCCTGGCTTACCGCGTCATCTTTTATTCGCATTATTCTTGCATTTCTTTTCTTTTTTCCTAAGAATGCCAATAATGATTGCCGTTGTTATACCGACATCAAAAACATAAAAGCCACGGAAATCGCAAAGCAACTCAACATTTGAAAACCTGCTAATTATATCTCGCAATTTCGAAGCCTTCGCAGCTTCTATGAAAGCCCTCGAAACAATGAAGCCATAACGAGCAGCTTTTTCTTTGATTCCAAGCGCAAGAAAATAATAGTAAATGTCAGTTTTGTCCGTGTGCACTTCAGGAAAAGCTTCCTTTAGATGCTTTAGGTAAGGCGAATTGTTTCAAACGTTGAATCAACGTTATAATATGGAGGGTTTCCTACAAACGCAGAAAACCCATCGGTTTCATTGTAAACGCTATTAAATTCATCGGCCCAACGCATTTTTAAAGAGTCTTTTGTAACCAATTTGTTCTTGAGACTTGCTAGTTGTTTACCTTTAGACGCAGTATTGAGCCATAAGGCAAACTTCGAAAGTCTTACGGCGTTTTTATTTATATCAACTCCATAGACACAATGATCTAGAATAATTTGTTTGATTTCTTCACTTCGATAAGATCGGATTCTTGGCTCTTTCATCAAAGCGCGCGAGTATACGGGATATAAATAATTGATCACACCGTTTAGAAAATGAGCCGAACCCATAGCAGGATCGCATATTTTTAATTGAAGTATTTCCTCTGCGGACTTTCCCTTGCAAAGTGGTTCTAACGTGTTCTTGACGATATATTGCACAATGTATTCTGGAGTATAATAACTTCCTGTGTTCTTTTTTGTTTCTTATCTTCACATAAGTACAATTCTCCCTCATATACACGAATTGGCATACTGGGATTCATTTCGCTGCGAGGAACACTTTTCCATTCATACTTTATTGCCTTTCTTATAATAAATCATGTCGTGTTTCGCTCTTTTCATCTTATACTCAAGCATTCCTTCGTAAATTGTGCCAATCTGCTCCGGAGTTAACTGGGAGTAGGAAATCGGAGTATTGCTATGTCCGTTTCCATCTTCGATAAACAGAAGGTTAAAAAGAATTCGGTACATGTTGAAATTGTTTATTTTGTGTTGCTTTACAAGCTTTGTCTCGTCACTATTGAATAAAGTCTCTTTGAAACCGAGAATTTGAAATCCCTTATTCTTTCGTTCTGTACCCTCAGTGATCATGTCGTATAGTTTGACAAGGCGATCATATACTTCATATCCATTTTGATTTTGAAATGGTTATCATCCCAGAAGTCGCATTCGGATTGAAGAGGATCGAAATAATCTGGAATAATCTCAGAAAAAACAGAAAGAGAATGTTCCATTCTATAAGCTGGAATATGCAACGGAAGAGTGCTACGTGATTCACAGTACAAAATAAAAAATGTATTTTGAAAACACGTGTGTTTCAGCTATGGACCGTAATGTATCAATGTCATCGTCACTAGACTTGGCAATTCCCTCAATACAATTAGCAACTAAATTCACCGTGTCGTAAAAGCGTAAGCCAAGTTTTTTTTCTGTGTAGGCCGCTCTTTTTAGATTCCTCAAATAGAAAATCCAAGAAAGTATCCTCACCCCCATAGGGTTCAAAGGCTTTTGGAGTAAAAAAGAAATAGAAATATCTAAACTGTTCATATACGTTCAGGCTGTATTGGTCTGTTATGTTTCCTGATGTCAGCTTATTCATCCCGACACAAAGCTCTTCTAAGTCGACTTCAAAATACCTATCGTCGGATATGTTTTCATTAAAGATGTGATAGAGCCTCCATATTTTTCCGTCCGTCAAAATCCCCCAATTCTTATTAATGCGTTTCATATACGTATAAATTTGGTCTCGAAAATCCATATTATGCTTGAAAGCGTCATCGTCTCTATCTTCCCTAGTGATGTCGATTTGCTCAGATAGAATTCGTCCCCAATATTTTATTTCGAGGGGAACTGTAATCATCGATGAGAGTTTTCAATTCCCTGCTTTTCAATTTTCTCCCAAAATAAGAACACTTACTTTCTTCATTGAAAAGTAAGTAATCCGGTATTAAAGCCTTATTGGATTCTGTCTTGATGTTTACTTGTGGGCGACGCGTTTCTTGGCCACCCGATCAAAATCAAGAACAGGCATAATCCAGTTGTTGTCAGTGGTGGCTTCTTTCCAATTTGGAAATTCCTTAGCACAATCTTTATAGATCTCTGGTATACATCCGTTTGCTTTTACAACAAGCTGATAGTGTTGGGAATTAATGTCATAAATGCTCTCCCAGAGATCGGGGGCAATATCAGACAAGGCATTGTAAAGTAGGTAATCATCAAATACGCCTTTGTTGAATTTATATGGATCACGCCTTATAAAGGCTCTTTGTTTCTCCGCTTCTTTGAGCCGTGTTCCAGTCGTTTTTTTCTTCTCAAGCAGACGCTCTTTTTTTACATATGGACTATTCATCTTAGATCTCCGTAATTTGTTTAACCAACAAATCAGAATCATTTCGACACTTTGGATACAAAACATACTTTACTCTCTGATCTGCTTTTACTGTTTTAAACTTCTTTTTCGACCTAATTGCGGAATAATGAAAATATGCGGCAGCATTATCTTCTGTTAGAACGAAACCGACCCCTTTGATTTCATCAAAGTAAAGCGCTTCCTTTTCCCTGAGTAGCCATAAAGATCCCTCCTTGATCCTGAGATGGATAAGATTTTCTTTTGGCATCGGATTAAAAGTTCCAATTATTAAGGAAGGAGTTTATAATATACTGTTATTACCGACAAATTTATTGGAAGATGACCGAAATATTCATCACCAACTCATCTTCATGGGCTATGCGAGATTGTTTTTCGATATCTTTGCGTGCTTTTGAACGCTCTTCGTTGCAAGATTTAATAATTTCCGCCCTTTCAGCAATATTAGTTTCATCGGTCTCAAGACGTGATAACTGACGATTTAATTCAGTTCTTTCGGCAGCACTTAAAGCCCTATCTCATCAACACTTCCTAGTTTCAATTTGCTTTTTGCGAATTTGATCAAGTTTAACATCAAGCTCAACAAGCAGATCATCTTTATATCCCTCAATTCGCTCAGATTCATACATCCAAAGATCAGTATTTCGATCATTAAATTCTTCAAGAACTTTGCTTAAAAGAATCGAAATAAGAGCGGAGCTGATCTATTCGATACAATCAAATTTTCGTCTATAGCTTGTGTAGCCGGTACGCTTAGCAAATGATGAAGTGCTTCTTGGTCTTCAAATATTGATCCGTCTTCTGTAATAACCGCATAATACATAAAATCTTGTTTTTCCAATGCGCTTATCTTTAATAAATATACTTCAAGACGACCTTTCTTGCCGCGCAACGGTTCGAGCGCTGATATTTTCATGACACTTGGTAACTGAAATACCAAGCCGCTTTCTTCAGAAGATTTACTCGCCAACGTTTTGAATACTTGCTGTACATCTGGATCATTTACCGGAAAAAATGGATGGTTTCGATTTCGTTCAAAGCTAATAGGGAAATTAGGAAGACCTTTAGTATTAAATTTAACGCAGCCATTACCAACTACATCAAACCCATCTTTTCCAACATACGAAAGGATTAAATCACGAACCAGATTCGCTCTTTATTGCAAGTTTTCCTTCAACTTCGGTTTTTATATTTTCAAGATTTACTTTTTGCACAACATCCTGGTCGAAATGGTAGACCAAGTTTTCAAAAGCCGTTTTCATCTTCTCGTCTATTTCATCTTTCAAACCTTCTACAATTTGCTGATACTGTTGTTCTAAAGCTTCCGGATCTTTTGCTTTTCTATAAAGTTCCAAAATACTAAGTTCGAAATTTGAATTTGAACTTAACGCTGAAATTACTTGATCACTCGCCCCAAATACTCCCTCAAATAGCCTAAATTTGTTTTTAAGTATGTCATAAACTTTAACTTCTGCTTTGTTTTTCTTATTGATAAAATTAACAACGAATACTTCATATTTTTGGCCATAACGATGGCATCGCCCAATTCTTTGTTCAATGCGCTGCGGATTCCAAGGAAGATCATAATTTATAATGAGATTACAAAATTGAAGATTTAGTCCTTCAGCTCCAGATTCGGTGCTAACAAAAACTTTAATATCATTTTCTCGAGCACCGTCAGTCGCGTCTCGGCGGTCTGGACGACGACCGTGGCCGACGGCGGAAGGCCGGTGTCGTCGGCGAGATAGCCGTCGCCCTTGAAGCGACCGGTGCCCACGTTGGCGCCGCTGTCGAGCAATTGGATGTCGTACCGACCACCGCTGGTCGACGACGGATTCGGCAGCTGGCCGATCCACTCACGGTCCACCAGCCCCGACCGCTCCAGTTCGACCTTCCTCCAGGTGCCGTCATCGAGGTACTGGATGACGCCGCGAACGACATCGTCGGCATCCGCGATCACGCGGAACAGCACGGCGCCTGGAATCACCTGCGCCGAGCTCTCGACGATTCCCGGCGCGGTGACGTCGGGAATGCTGCCCGTCGACGTCGTGTCCGCGTAGTAGACGGTCGCATCGATCTCGTCGATCAGGGTGAACGTCTGGCTGTTCTCGCGCTTCGCGAACTGTCCCGGGTACAGGACGAGTCGGTCCTCGGGCGCGATGTCGAGCGGCGCCGACCCCGCCACCGAGGTCATGGCCTGGAACGCGGTCGGGTAGAAGACGTTCTCGGCGATGAGCGCTGGGTCGGGCGCGCTGTCGCCGATGTCGACCGCGCCGTACTGGACCGCCGAGCCAGAGACTTCGGTTGCCGACAGACGCTCGACGATCGCACCACGGGCCACCAACGCCTCGGGGTCGGGCGCCGTCACGTCGACGGTGTCGCGTGGGACGATCGGCAGGCCGTCCTTGGTCTCGACCTCGCCGACGACCCGGAGGAAGTCGTCGACCGTCGGTGCCGTCACCCCGGTCCAGTCGTAGCTGACCGTCGGGATCGAAGCGCTGGCGGGAAGGACGCCGTCGATGTCGGGGGTCGGCTCGAGGTCGAGCGACGCGGGCGCCACCTCGGTCGCGAGCGCTGCGGAAGTCGATGCCGGAATCTCCCACATCGGCAGGCCGTACAGCACCGGCTGCTGGACCACCTTGAAGTCGTAGGAGATCGCATTGTTGAGTCGACTGGCGAACTCGGACTTCGCGCGGATCACGGCCTCGCCGATCGTGACGCCACCGGCGCCGACCTGCTCGGCGACGAAGGTGAAGAGGGCCTCGGAGTAGGCGACCGCGTCGTCGTCGCCGTAGCCGTAGCCGGTGTTGGCGAGGTAGACGACTTGATTGGCGCCAAGGAACTCGGGCCAGTCGCCCGGGCGAGCCGACGACGCGGAATCGCCGGTCCAATCCGGAACGCTCAGTCCGGCGTGACAGCCGACGGCGAAGTGGAACGACCCGGGCTTGGGCAACGGGACCTCTCCGGTAGCGGAGTCGAGCGACTCTGCCGGGTCGGGCGCTTGGCCGGTCCGGTACAACCGATCGCCTTCCGCACTCAGAATGCGCGAATGGTCGGCATGGCCGTTCACCGAGACGAGGTCGGGCTGTGCCTCGAGGGCGGAGGACAGCCCGGCAGAGGTCCAGGTGTCGCTGATGAGCGATTCGACGATGGCCGTCGGGCTGAGCCCGGCCTCGACGGCCGACGCATTGTCCTTGAGGAAGTCGTAGCCGGCGACCAACGCCGTCTCGGGGTCGAGAATGCCGGCGTCGGCTTGATTGCCATCGCCGTTCGGATCGAGGAATCGGGCCAGCTGCGCCTCGATCTGCGCCGTCGTCTCGACGAGCCTCGAGACACCGAGGTCTTCGATGTACACGGGTCGACCGGCGTACAACACGGGGTCGAGGTCGCCGTACGGCGCATCGGAGAAGAAGTTGCCGGCGGTCAATGCGGCGACGGTGGCGTTGTCGCCGCCCACGTCGCTGGCGTAGGTGTACTCCTTGCCGACCTCGACGGTCTCGGGGATGGCAGCGTGCGGGATCACCGAGTGGTCACCGACGATCACCACGTTCTGCAACGTCGGGGTCGTGGCAAACGCCGACCGGACAGCGGCGGCGACGTCGGCGACCACGGCGTTGGCGATAACTGCCGAGCACGAGGACCCGATTCGCCAGTCGACGTTCGGGGTGACGGTGGCGATCACGCCGTTCACCTTGGGATGCGATGCGAACTCGGTGAGGTTCGTCGGCGACGGCCCGCCAGGCGCCGTGAGGATGACGGTGTTCTTGTCGGCCACGGAAGAGCCGAACGACACACTGGCATTGGAGCCGGCTGAATCGACGCCACACTCGTCCGCCTCGGGTGCCGCCTCGGCGCGTGCGAGCAGCACGGCACCCGATTCCTGTCCGTTGTAGGGCGAGACCTTCACCTGGAATTGCTCGGCCGGGCCGACGATGGCGGCCACTGATTCCGCCTGGTCGTCGCGGTTGCTGGAGACCGCTGCGAGCGGACCGAACTCGGATTCGGTCACCACGTCTTCACGGGACTCGGCCGGCGCCTCGGTCTGCACCACCGCGGAGCCGTCTGCACTCTCACCGATGAACCGACTGCGCCCGATGGTGTTGACGTCGAGCGGTTGGACCTGGCCGACGTTGCGGGCGTGTCCGATGAACCGCGACCGTCCGGTTGCCTCGGCCTGGTCGTCGAAGGAGAGGTCATCCGTCTCGGGGAGGGCGCCGGGACGTCGGCGAACAGGCTGAGATCGAGGTCGGCGTTCGCGTCGATGTTGGACAGCGTCACCGAGAGCAGGCTGCCAGGCGCGTAGCCGGTGCTGAGATCGAACCGGAACGTTGCGATCGGCCGTCCGCTGTCGGCGTCGATGTCGAAGTCCGTGATCTCCTGCACGTAGAGGGTGTCGAAGTCGAGCACGACACCGTCGGAGCCGGAGGCTGCGAACGGGTCGCGCACGGTGACGGTGTAGTCCGCGGAGGCCGACTTGCCGTTGGTCGTCACCGTGGTCGACCCCGTTCCACCCTGGCCGGAGCTGTACAGGCCTGTCGGGCGGATGGCGAACGACAATGTCGACGTCTGGCCGGGCGAGCTCAGGTCGCCGCTGTACACCAACTCGCCCCCGCTGACGGTGGGTTCCAGGATCGATGCCTCGGTTCCGCCGACGGTGAGCACCGAGGACGCCGCGACGTACTCGAAGCCGGCGGGAAGGGCCACTGCGACGGTCGTCGCTGCCGACGCCCCGTTCGACGTCCACGACGTGGACACGACGGTGGCTTCACCGCGCGCGAATCGGAGCAGGTCGAGTTCCCGCACGTCGATCTCCGACCACGGGAACGCCTCCGGATTGAGCAGCGACAGGATGTAGTCCTCCACGGACTCCCCGCCGATCGGCAGGAACGATTCGGGCTCACCGGGCGCCTGCAACGCCCCGAGGAACGACTCGGGGGCGAACGTCACTGCGGCGGCCTCGACGTTGCCCCACGCCAGGCTGCCGACGTCGATGCCCACGAGGTCGAGGTCGAGCAACGTCAATTCGGCGTCACCGTACGAACCGCAGCTGCCGGCAGCCGGCCCACCGCTACCGCACCACGACGGCGCACCGTTCGGCGCAGGGATGTTCGCCAGCGTGGTCTCGCCGAACATCAGCGAGATCAGCGAGATCTCCGAGAGGAGCTGGTTGTCGAGGTCGATGTCGAAGATCGACGACTCGCAGAACGGAACCCACGACTCCTCACCGGTGGTCTCGGTGCCACACAGCGCCGCGACGTCGCTGAGGAGGACGTCGTTGGTGGTGCTCCCGGCGAAGTCAGTGTCGGCGAGGATGTCGTCCCACGTCGATCCGGGGGGCGGCTGCAGCGACGAGAGCGGGATTGCCGAAATGAAACGACTGCGGCCCACGACCGACGCGTCGATGAACCGCGAGCGACCGATCGCCTCGGCGATGAATCGACTCCGTCCGAGCGTCTGGACCGCGATGAAGCGCGAGCGGCCGATCGTGGCGGCGTCGATGAAGCGCGAGCGGCCGACGAGATCGGGATCGTCGATGAAGCGCGACCGGCCGATCAACGACGCGATGAACCGCGAGCGGCCGACGAGATCGGGGTCGTCGATGAAGCGCGACCGGCCGATGAAGCGCGACCGGCCGATGTCCTGCACGTCGTCGCCGCCCACACCGCTGGCGAACAGCACGCCAGCCGGCAGCACGCTCGGCGGCACGTCGTTGATGTTGACGCCGCCAGCGCCCTCGACCTCCGGGAGCGACAGGTCGGCCGTGACGTCGTCGAGCAAGGACGGGCACTCCAGTCGGTCGCCCGACGAGACCGGATCGTAGGACAGGTTGGCGGTGACCTCGTCGCCGTTGACCTTCCAGGTGACCTTGCCGCGCGTGCCGGTGTACACCGACGACCAGTAGATGGTGTCCGGTCCCGAGCTCTCAGCGAGCTCGGCATCAGCGGAGTAGTCGACGTAGCCGGCACTCCCGTCGGAGCCCGTCACCTCGACGTTGAACGGCTCGTCCTCCCGAAGGGGCCGCACCTGGCCACGCGAGCCGGCGGTTCCACCCTCTCCCGGAACCACACCGAACCGGAAGGCATCCGGGGTGTTGTCGGCGGGTCCGTCGTACTCGTAGCAGACGGCGAGGCGGTCGGGCTGCGGCGGCTCGTCGACCGCGACGACCCGGTCGGCTCCGGCGATCGGCAGGAGTGCGGCGGCAAGACCGACCCCGGTGATGCGTGCAATCCGTGACTTCATGATCTACCCACTCGCAAGTTGACGAAGTCTTTATTCTTGCGTAGTGACACAGGTGGTGGAAATAGGATCTTGTCAATGTATGTCACACCAGTTCGACGCTCCGTGGAACCGTTGTGACTCCGCGTGACAAATCGGGGCGATCTGTCGAAGATCCGCTGGTGTCGTACGTCCCGATGTTGGTCGACGACCCCGATCGACGCGTGCGGTCACTCGATGGGACGCTCGTCTTCTCCGACGTTTCCGGCTTCACGAAGCTCTCGGAGAAGCTCGCCGAGCAGGGCAAGGCAGGTGCGGAGGAACTGACCCAGATCCTCCTCGGCACGTTCACCGATCTCCTGAGCGAGGCCCGCGACGAGGGCGGTGATCTGCTCAGCTTCGGTGGCGACGCCCTCCTCCTCGCGTTCGTGGGTGACGGACACGCGACCCGAGCGACCCGAGCGGCAGTGAAGATGCGGGCCGCGCTCAAGGCACGGGGGCCTGTTCAAACCGGCAAGGGAAGGGTGACGCTGAAGATCTCCCAGGGCGCCCACACGGGCACCTTCCACCTGGTGCTCGCCGGCGAGCACCAGCGCGAACTGCTCGTGATCGGGCCGGACGCGACCCTCGTCACCGACATCGAAGGGGCCGCCACCGCCGGGCAGGTGGTCGTGAGCCACGCGACGGCGGCCCACCTCCCCGACGCGGTCATCGGTGGTGACATCGGGCCGGGACTGCTGGTCCGGCGTCTCCCCGACGCCGTCGGCACGTTCGATTCGCTGGCGGCGACCGAACTCGACAGAAGCACCCTGGTACCGGCAGCAGTGCGCCGACGCGCAGAGAGCGGCGAGAGGGACGCCGAGCACCGCAGGGTCGCGGTCGGTTTCGTCCACGTGCTGGGCGTCGACGAGCATCTCGCTGAACACGGCCCCGAGCGCACGGCAGAAGCACTCAGCGAGGTGACCGAAGCGTTCGCCGCGGCCGCAGACGCCGCCGGCGTCTGCCTTCTCGCATCCGACCTCGCACCCGACGGCGCGAAGCTGATCCTGACCGCCGGGGCACCCGAAGCCGTCGAGGACGCAGAGGGGCGACTGCTCGTCGCCGCCCGCGAAGCACTCGACCGCGACCTCCCGTTGCCGGTGCGTGTCGGCGCCCACGTCGGCCACGTGTACGCGAGCGAGGTGGGCGCCCCCTGGCGACACGTGTACACCGTGATCGGCGATGCCGTGAACCTCTCCGCGCGCGTCTGATGGGAAAGGCCGAGCCGGGGCAGATCGTCGCCAGCGCGGCCCTGCTCGAGCGGACCGCCACCCCCTTCGAGACCACCGAACTCGAACCGTTCATGGTGAAGGGGAAACGTCAACCGCAACGGGCATCGATCGTGGGTGATCGGCTGGAGGGTCGAGGGCGCAGGGAACAGCTCCACTCCCCGTTCGTCGGCCGCAAACAGGAGATGGCCGTCCTCAGCAGGGCACTTGCCGATGCTGCCGGCGGTCGGGGGTCGTGTGTCGACCTCGTCGGCATCCCCGGCATCGGTAAGTCGCGCCTGGTCGATGAACTGCTCCGGAGATCCCGAACGGCAGAGCCGATTCGGGTCACCTGTGAGCCGTTCCAGACCTCACTGCCGTACTTCGTGGCCCGACTCGTCTTCCGGCGACTGATGAACCTGGAAGGCCACGCCGACCGAGCGGCAGCCGGTCGACGCCTCGACGAACTCGTGCGCCGCATCTCCCCCGGACAGCTGCCCTGGCTGCCGCTACTGGCGGCCGTGATCGAGGCAGACTGCGAATCCACCCCCGAGGTCGACGGTCTCGATCCAGCCCACCACGGCACAGCGACCGCCGAGGTGGCCAATACGTTCCTCAGTGCGCTTGCTCCGCATCCCCAGGTGTTCGTGTTCGAAGACGCGATGTGGATGGACGGCGCCTCGGCGCGCCTGTTCGCGCGTGTGCTCGCAGACATCGACATGCGCCCATGGTTCGTGTGCACCACCCGGCGCGACGGTGACGACGGACTCCACCAGGGTCTCGGGTTCGACGCGACCACCGTTCGATTGGAGCCGCTGCCGGGCGACGTCGCACAGGAACTCGTCCATGAGGTGACCAACGAGTTCGGCCTCTCGACACAGGACGTCGAACGACTGTGTGCCCGGGCGGCCGGCAACCCGCTGTATCTCGTCGAACTGTTGCGTGCCGTGCTCGACGCCGGCTCACTCGAAGACCTCCCCGACACGCTCGAAGACATCATCGCGTCGCGCATCGACCGGCTCCCCCGGCGTGATCGCCGAGCCCTGAGGGTCGCAGCGGTGCTGGGCGACCGCTTCGACGTGGCGCTACTGGACGAACTCTGTCGACAACTCGACTTGGACGACGCCGGCGCGTTGCGCACCCGGTTGGGCGAGTTCCTGTCGATCGATCGACACGACCTCGTCTTCGAACACGATCTCGTGCGTCAGGTGGCATACGAGAGCCTTCCGTTCGCAAGGCGGCGTTCGCTGCACCGCAGCGCCGCATCGCTGCTCGCCGAGCGGCCCGGACGCCCCGACGACGACCGGTTGGCGATGCTGGCCGAGCACTGGCACCGCGCTGGCGATCACGCCGAGGCGTTCGCCGCGCAACGACGCGCCGCCGAGCGAGCACAACGGAAGTTCGCCCACCACGAGGCATCGATCCTGCTCCAACGGGCGGTCGACAACGGCGAGAAGGTCGGGGTGGATTCGATCGAGCTCGCCCGACTGGCCGAGCAGTTGGGCGACGCGGCCGAGCTTGCAGGACGCTTCGATGCAGCGGTCGTCGGCTACCGCACCGCCCGCCGCCATCGCCCACCGCACGACGACACCCAGATCGGACTGCTCCGCAAGGAAGGTCTCGTACGCGAACGGCTCGGCCGCTACGACGCAGCGCTCGGCTGGTTCCGTCGCGGACTCCGCGAGGTAGCGGCTCGGCAGGACCCGCTCGCAACCGTCCATCGTGCAGAGCTCGAGATCGCGTACGCCGGCGTGCGATTCCGTCAAGGGAAGCTGCGCAACTGCGTTCGTTGGTGTCAGCGTGCCCTCGATGACAGCGCAGCAGCCGACGATCCGAAGACAGCGGCCCACGCCAACTATGTGATGGGGGCCGCGCTCGCGGGCCTCAACGACAAGCGGGCAGCCGATTACGAAAGCCGTGCGGTGGAGATGTATCGGGAACTCGGCGACCATCTCGGCTTGGGTCGGGCCTTGATGAACCGAGGCGTCAGCGCCGACGAGCAAGGCGACTTCGACGATGCCGCCGACCTGTACCAGCAGAGCCGACAGGCATTGCTCCGAGCCGGCTACGCGCTCGGGCTTGCCCACGTGTCACAGAACCTCGCCGAAATCCGCTCCGACCAAGGCCGCCTCTCGGAGGCCGAAGCACTGCTTCGCGATCCGCGCCGAGCCGCAACGGCTGCGCAGTACTCGATGATGATCTGGATCACGATGTGCAGCCTGGGCCGGGTCGCCACCCGCGCCCGACGGTCTGACGATGCCCTCGACCTGCTGAGCCGCGCGCGCCAGGGGTTCGAGGACATCGGAGCCGCATCGTGGGCGGTCGAGACGTGGGTGCTCGCTGCAGAAGCCCACCTGTTCGCGAAGGCACCGGACGAGGCGCTCGACGCACTCGACGCGGCCCGACGCTACGGCGACGAGGCATTCGGAGCTGCGGGAATCGAGGCACTCGAACTACCGCGTCCGCGGCTGCGCCCTCTCCTCCATCGGACAGCACGCAGAAGCCCTCGATCTCGTACGACAGAGTCACGACGAGGCGGTCGCCCAGGGGGCCGACTTCGATCGGCTGCTCTCGCTGGTCGAGTTGGCTCGGCTGCCCGGCGCCGATCCCGACCAAGCCGCAGAGGCGACCGCACTGGCGAAGCAGATCAGCGAACGGATGCACGTCGACCTCCGAGTGGTGTGCGCCAACTCGACGACTCTGCCGCCGACGCTCGTGGCTGATCGGACGAACGAAGTGCCGGCCTGACCGACTCTGTCGCGCGGATCATCCGGCGAGCGGGCCGACCTGCGCAGTTTCGGGAAGACGCCGGCGAGGTCAGCCGACGTGTTCGCACCAGTGGGCGTAGCGAGGATCCTTGCCACGGATCGCTTCGTGATACACGTCCGCGATCGCCGAGGTCATCGGGCCGGGGCAGGGAATCTCTCGATCGTCGACCGAGTTGATCGAGCTGACCTCGGCTGCGGTGCCACACACGAACGCCTCCTCGGCGATGTACAGGTCACTGCGGGCGAGGTTGTCGACGACGACTTCGTAGCCGAGGTCGGCCGCGATCGTTGCCACCGAATTCTGCGTGATGCCTTCGAGCGCCCCGGCCGACAGTGGCGGGGTGAGCAGCTTGCCGTGGCGGGCCACGAAGATGTTCTCGCCGGTGCACTCGGCGACCAGACCGTTCGGCGCGAGCATGATCGCCTCGTCGTAGCCGGCCTTCAGCGCTTCGACCTTGGCCAGCGACGAGTTGACGTAGTTGCCGGTGGTCTTCGACGCCGGTGGCATCGTGTTGTGATCGTGGCGCGTCCACGACGAGATCTTCATCCGCACACCCTTCTCGACGGCGTCGTCGCCGAGGTACGCACCCCACGGCCAGCAGGCGATCGACACGTCGACCGTGCACGGGAGCGTGTTGAGCCCCATCTCGCCATAGCCGAAGTACGGCGATCGGGCGGATGTAGCACGAGTCGAGGCCGGTGGAGGCCACCGTCTCCTTCGTTGCCGCGACCAGCTCGTCGACCGTGTACGGGATCTCCATCCCCATGATCTGCGCCGAGCTGAACAGCCGCTCGATGTGCTCGGTGAGGCGGAACACCGCCGGGCCGTCGGCGGTCTCGTAGGCACGAATGCCCTCGAACACGCCGGTGCCGTAGTGGAGCGTGTGGGTGAGCACGTGCACCTGGGCCTTGTCCCAGTCGACGAGCTCGCCGTTCATCCAGATCTTCGGGGTCGAGGTGATGGGCATGGGCGTCAGCTTCGCACACGGGCGGCGATGGTGTCACCGACGTCGGTGGTGCTGCCAGTGACAGGATCGGCGCAGGCCGCACGGATCCGATCGGCTGCGGTGTCCTCGCCGAGGAAGTCGAGCATCAGTGCCGCACTCAGAATGGCCGCTGTGGGGTTGGCCTTGTTCTGTGCCGGCGATGTCGGGCGCCGATCCGTGCACCGGTTCGAACATCGACGGCCCGGTCCGAGCCGGATTGAGGTTGGCCGACGAGGCCAGACCGATGCCGCCGGACACCGCGCCGCCGAGGTCGGTGAGGATGTCGCCGAACAAGTTGTCGGTGACGATCACGTCGTAGCGATGCGGGTCCTGCACGAAGAAGATGCAGGCGGCGTCGACGTGGTTGTAGGCGGTGGTGATGTCCGGGTACTCGGCGGCGACCTCGTTGAAGGTGCGCTCCCACAGCCCACCGGCAAACATCAGCACGTTCGTCTTGTGCACGAGCGTGAGGTGCTTGCGCGGCCGACTGGCAGCGAGCTCGAACGCGTAGCGAATGCACCGCTCGACGCCCAGGCGCGTGTTCACCGAGCCTTGCGTGGCGACCTCGTTGGGGGTGCCGACCCGCAACGCTCCGCCTTCGCCGACGTACGGACCCTCGGTGTTCTCACGGATCACGACGAAGTCGTGCGGTGTGTCACCCCCGGGGGCCGTACCGAGGAACGGGCGCTGATTGATGTACAGATCGAGGTCGAAGCGCATCTTGAGCAACAGCCCACGCTCGATGACACCGGGCGGCACGTCGGGCGTGCCGACGGCACCGAGCAGGATGCAGTCGAAGGCGCGGAGTGCGTCGAGTGTCGCATCCGAGAGGATCTCGCCGTCTCGCAGGAACCGTTGGCCCCCGAGATCGAACTCGGTGGTGGCGATGTCGACCCCGGCGGCTCGAACGACCTTGATGGCCTCGGCGGTGACGTCCGGGCCGATTCCGTCGCCACCGATCACTGCGATGTTGTGCGTCATATGGCGCCCGAGCCTAGGTGTGCGCCGGTCTGTGCACCCACTGCGCCGTCCCCCCGGCGACGCGGTGCCTGACACCGCCGTAACCGGACAGGGGTCCGTGCACGCCGGTATCCTTCGATCACCATGGCAGTAGTGCAGTTGTCGGCATCGGCGTACGAGCGTCTGAAGGCCGAATTCGAGGATCTGACCACGCGAGGTCGTATCGACGTCGCCAACAAGATCGAGCGCGCCCGAGAAGAGGGCGACCTCAAGGAGAACGCCGGCTATCACGCCGCCAAGGACGAACAGGGCCACATGGAGGGCCGAATCCGTCAGTTGGAGCACCTGCTCGAGAACGCCGAGATCGTCGACGGTTCGATGGTGTACACCGTGGTGTACGAAGGTGATGACGACGACGACGCCGAGCGCTACCTGATCGGCAACATGGAGGAGCAGGTCGACGGCGCGGACGTCATCAGCGCTTCATCACCGCTCGGCCAGGCACTCGACGGCGCCGAGGCGGGCGCGACCATCACCTACGAGGCGCCCAACGGCGCGCTCACCGTGACGGTGCTCGGTGTCGAACAGCTCTGAGGTCGTCTCGCCCGCCGAGACCGGCCATCACGAACTCGACATCGTCGCTCCCGTCCTTCCGCCGGCGCGTTTCGTCGAGCTTCCTGATCGGGGCACCGTCATGGTGCGCGACTTCGGCGCCGCGCCCGATGCGCCGGCGATCGTCCTCCTGCACGGTTGGACGGCCACCGCCGATCTCAACTGGTTCCGCTGCTACGCCGCACTCGGCGAGCGGTACCGGGTGATCGCGTTCGACCATCGCGGGCACGGCACGGGGTTGCGCTCGAAGAAGCCGTTCCGGCTCGAGGATTGCGCCGACGACGCCGCCGATGTTGCCGCGGCGTTGGGCGTCGACCGCTTCATCCCGATCGGCTATTCGATGGGTGGCCCGATCGCACAGTTGGTGTGGCGACGCCACCCCGAGCACGTGACGGGCCTCGTGCTGTGTGCGACCGCCCCCTACTTCGCGGGGCGCCGCGAGAAGCGTCTCGGCTGGGTCGGTTTCACCGGGCTGGCCGCCATGGAGCGAGTTGCCCCCGAGCAGGCCAAGACGTGGGTCGTCGAGCAGCTCTACCTCCAGCGCCGCACCGAGCGGTGGGGGCCCTGGGCGATGCGCGAGACCGCCGACCACGACTGGCGGGCGGTGCTCGAGGCCGGCAAGGCAATCGGCAAGTTCTCATCGAGCGACTGGATCGGCGAGGTCGACGTGCCGACGTCGTCGGTGCTGACGATGCGCGACCAGGTGGTGCCGCTGCGCCGCCAGGTGAAGCTGTTCGAACAGATCCCCGATTCCGAGGCGTTCCGTGTCGACGGGATGCACGACGCTGTCGTCGCCAACGCGGATCGGTTCGCTCCGACCTTGATCCGCGCGATCGAATCGGTGGTTCGACGCACATGAACCGGCGGACGATCACCGTCGGAGCGGCAGCTGCGGCAGCCGGCGTCCTGACCGTCGCCGTCGTACGTCGACGCGGCCGGGTCGTCGCCGGTTCGCGTCACGTGCACCGCTCGAGGTTGCGACGCAATGGGCAGCTCGCCCGCATGGGGGCACGGGTCGGCACGACCTATGCGACCACCGCGGCGCGCAAGACGTTCGCATCGGCCGAACGCCGTGAGGAACTCGACCGGCATCGTGAGCTTCGCTCTGCCGAACAGGTCGCCGACGAGCTCGGGCAGATGAAGGGTGCGTTGATGAAGCTCGGCCAGATGGCCAGCTACCTCGACGATGGGTTGCCCGAACCGTTGCGACTCGCCCTGTCGCAGCTGCAGTCGGACGCCCCGCCGATGTCCGTCGAGCTCGCCCTGCAGACCATCGAACGCGAACTCGGGCGTCCGGTCGACGAGGTCTTCGTCGAGTTCGACCCGAACCCGATCGCTGCGGCCTCGATCGGTCAGGTGCATCGGGCCCTGTGGCGGGATCCGGTCACAGGGGTCGAACGTGCAGTGGCCGTGAAGGTGCAGTACCCGGGCGTCGGCGACGCGATCGTGGCCGACTTGAAGAATGCGGATCTGCTCGGAGCGTTGCTCCGTCAGGGTTTCGGTGGGCTGGACCCGGCCGAGATGGTCGACGAGATCAAGCTGCGGATTGCCGAGGAAGTCGATTACGAACGCGAGGCCCGAAACCAGCAAGCGTTCGCCGACTACTACCGAGACCATCCCTTCATCCGGATCCCGGAGGTCGTTCCACAGCTGTCGACGATGCACGTGCTCACCACGGAACTCGCCGAGGGATTCGGTTGGAGCGAACTGATGCAGCGGCCCCAAGCCGACCGCGACCGGGCCGGAGAGGTGATCTTCAGGTTCGTGTTCCGCAGCCTGTATCGGATGGGCGCGTTCAACGGCGACCCACATCCCGGCAACTACCTGTTCCACGACGATGGCACGGTCACCTTCCTCGACTTCGGGTTGGTCAAACACTTCACCACCGACGAGATGCTCACGTTCGGGTCGATGGTCAAAGCAGCCGCCGTCGACCACGACCACGCCGAGTTTCGCCGGATCGTGGAAGGCGCCGGCATGCTCCGGCCGGATGCGCCGGTGTCGACCGAGGCGGTCGGCGACTACTTCTCGCACTTCTACGACACGGTGCGCACCGATGCAGAGATGACGTGGACCCGCGAGTACGCGAACTCGATCGTTCGCCACACATTCGACCGAACGAGCCCCATCAGCCAGTACGCCACGGTGCCTCGTGCGTTCGTCTTCATCCAGCGGATCAACCTGGGCTTGTACGCCCTGCTCGGCGAGCTCGGCGCGACCGGCAACTACCGTCGCATCGCATCCGAGTTGTGGCCGTTCGTCGACGGGCCACCCTCCACAGAACTCGGGAGTGCCGAGGCGGAGTGGCGAGCCGGCCACTCCTGATCCCGACGTCAGAGTTGGGTGAGAGCCTTGCGGGTTGACGTGGGGCGGTCGGGCTTCGCAAGTAGCGTCGTCGCAATGCGCCGGACCCTTCCCCTGCTCGTGACCGCCACGTTGTTGTTCGCAGCGTGCGCGAGCGACGACGACACTGCCAGCAACGACACCACCGAGACCACGGCGGAGTCGACCGACGACACGGCGGCCACCGACCCCGAGATCACCGACGACAGCTCGCCGGTGACATCGCCGGCCAACCCCGACAAGCCCGAGGTCGAGATCCCGGCCGAGCTCCCCACCGAACTCGTCGTCACCGTGCTCGAAGAGGGCACGGGCCCCGCTGCCGAGGCGGGCGACACGGTACTGGTCGACTACGTCGGGGTTCGTAGTCGCGACGGCGTCGAGTTCGACAACAGCTACGACCGTGGTGAGCCCTTCTCGGTCACGCTGGGACAGGGCGACGTCATCGTCGGTTGGGACCAGGGTCTCGACGCCGCACAGACCGGCGCCCGGCTGCAGCTCGACATTCCGAGCGATCTCGCATACGGACCCGATGCACGCGGTGACATCATCGGCGAGAACGAAGCACTCACGTTCCTGATCGACGTGAGGGCGGTCATCCAGCAGCCCGACCCCGCCGACGTCCCGACCGAGCCGGGTGTGCCGCCATCGGAGGGCGCCACCGAGACGTCGTTCGAGGACCTCGTCGAGGGCGAGGGCGAAGAACTCGAGGCCGGCCAGACCGCGGTGATCAACTACGTGCTGTTCCGCGGCGACAACCAGGTCGCGCTGGAGAGCAGCTGGGAGGCGGCTCCCGTGCCCGTGCCGACCGCCGAAGGTGGGTTCCCCGGGTTCGTCAAAGGACTGCCCGGCATGAAGGTCGGCGGACGTCGTGCCATCGTGATCCCGCCCGAGGACGCATTTGGACCTGATGGAAACCCCCAGCTGGGACTTCCCGCCGGGGCCGACATGATCATCGTCGTCGACCTCCTCGGCGTGTACGGCCAGCCCGACAGCTGACGGCCAGCGTCCTCGAGCAGGGCGGTCCCATCACTCGGGGACCCAGCCGCCCGGTTGGCGATACTGGTCGCCGGTCTTGCAGCCGCCCGCTGCTCGCAGCAACGGATACGCGTCGACTGCGCCTCCGCCGCTCGGGTGGATCTCGAAGTGCAGGTGGGGGTACGCCGAATTGCCGGTGTTGCCCATGAACCCGATGATCTGGCCCGCCTGCACACGAGAGCCCACCGACAGATCCGGCGCGAAGTCGGCGAGGTGGGCATAGAAGTAGTACGTCCCGCTGCCGTCGGCTGCGGTCAGCCACCACGCGTTGCCGGAACGCTGCCCCGGTTGGTCCCAGGCGCGACGGCTGAGCGTGCCGTCGACGACGGCGTACACGTAACTTCCCGGTCGAGCGAAGAGATCCGTGCCTTCGTGTCGACGCCCCACCCCTCGGGGGTCGCCCCAGTCGTCGCTGAACCAGCACGGCCCGCGCATCGGGAGCGCCTCGATTCCGGCAACCCGGCCGATCGTTGCGGTCGTCCCGGACGAACTCGACGACGACTCCGTCGACGGGCCGTTCGACGCCACCGAGGACCCGGGTGGGAGGCACACGTTGTCACCCGGGTGGATCACCCGATCCGGTGAGGCGTTGTTCGTCGACAACAGCGTCGACATCGAGATGCCCGCGCGGTGGGCGATGTCCCACCAGGTGTCGCCCGAATCGACGGCATACGTCGGCGCGTTCGACGGCGAGCACGACGATGCCGGCTTCGCTCCGGCTGGAAGGCAGACCACATCACCGGGATGCAACATGTGGTCCTCGGTCGCATCGTTGACTGCGAGGAGTGATCGCGGGCTCACCTGCGACGCATCGGCGATGCCGAACCACGTATCGCCGGCCGCTACGAAATGGCTCGCAAGGCCCTGCCCGTCGCAGGTCGATGTCGACTGCCCGAGTGGTGCTGCGTTCGCCGACGAAGTGGCGACGACGAGCGATGCAACGCCGATCGCACCGACGAGCATCGACCGCACGGCGATGCCCGGTCGGCACCTCGCACGGTGCCGAGAACGGACGGACTCGATGGTCGGCGTTCCGCGAAACGCTGGGCCGACGGTTGACATGTGGAGCTCCTGACTCCGCCCGCCCGGCAACCTAGTTGCCACTCCGCCGCTGCGTGCATCGCCCCGCCACCCAGGCGAACACCGCCCTCGGGCCGGTCAGACCGTATCGAGGTCGAGACCGATGTCGAGCACGCGTGCGGAGTGTGTGAGTTCACCGACCGCGATGTAGTCGACGCCGGTCTCGGCGACGAGTCGTGCCGACTCGAGGGTGAGCCCGCCGCTGGCCTCGAGCCTCACCGCCGGATTCAGTTCGTTGCGAACCTCAACGGCTCGACGCATCTCGTCGGGGGTGAAGTTGTCGATCAGCACCTCGTCGGCTCCGGCCGCAATCGCTTCGCGAAGCCCATCGAGGGTGTCGACCTCGATCTCCACAGCGATGCCCGCAACGAGCTCGCGTACACGCCGGAAGGCCTCGGTGACCCCGCCCGCAGCGGCGACGTGGTTGTCCTTCACCAGCGCCATGTCGGACAGCCCCATCCGGTGGTTGGTGCCACCTCCGCAGCGCACGGCGTACTTCTCGAGCGCTCGGAGCCCGGGGCTGGTCTTGCGGGTGTCACGCACGACCGCCGACGTGCCGTCGAGCACATCGGCCCAGCGCCGGGTCGCCGACGCGACGCCCGACAGGTGACCCAGCAGGTTGAGCGCCGTGCGTTCAGCGGTGAGCAGCAGACGCGTCGGGGCCGTGACCTCGGCGATCTTCGTGCCCGCTGCGACCCGGGCGCCGTCGGGCACGTTCGACGTGAACTCGCTGGCGGCGTCGCCGCAGACGGTCTCGATGACGGCGGCCACCACTGGGAGACCCGCGATCACGCCGTCCTGACGCGCCCCGAACGTTGCGGTGCTGCGGTGGTTGGCCGGAATCGTGGCCGTCGAGGTCACGTCGATGCCGCCCATGAGGTCCTCGGCGACTGCGGTACGAACGATGCCGGCGATCGCATCGGGGTCGAGGCCCCCGTCGATCAACGAGCGTCGAGTCGGCTCCGACAACGGATGGAACACGAACATGGAGGCGAGCGTACGTGTGACGATTGGTGTCTGACACCAATCGTCACATGGCGACGGTGAGCTCGTCGCCCGGGTGCACGATGCCGCCGCGCAGGACAGAGGCGTACCAGCGGGCCCAGCCCGGGTGTTCGGCGTGGTCGATGCGGTTCCAGTTGCGGTCGACGAACGAGTCGCCGATCTTCTGACACGGTGCCGCAGGACTGCTCGTCACCAGGACGACTTCCCCGATGGTGATCGTCAGGCCCCCACGCATGCGCGACCAGTCGACGCCCGAGATCGTGAGGTTCTCGCCGGTGGTCCCTGCTCCGACCGGGTGACCTTCCGATCGGAGTTCGACGAGACGTTCGGTGCTGTACAGGCAGATCGCTTGCCATGGCCGACCGTGGTGTTTGCGGTTGCCCTGCACATCGATGGTGATCCCGGCCGGGCCGATCTCGGCCTGCGGGATCGGCGACTTGGGGACGCCGCCTCCCGACGCTTGCAGCGAGTCGATTCGACCGACCATCACCTCGTGACCGTGAGCGCGGCGGCGAGCCGCAGCGAGATCGTGGAGACGGTGCATCACCGAATGCGTCGACGCGACCGGGTCATCGTCGACAGGGATCGGTTCGGCCATCGCCCGGCTGACGAAGTCGTCGTCGGCACCTTCGAGGACGTAGCCGACGAGGTCGGCGGTGTGTGCCAGTGTTCGCTCCAGATCGCCGTCGCTCCAGCGGGCGCCGTCGAAGCCGCATTCGTCACAGGTCAAGGCGGTCATGGTCGCTCCTCCACGGAGATCGTGCCGATGGCGTCGAGGCTGACGTCGAGGTGACGAAGCCACTCCGGTCTGGATGTGGGGTGATCGGACCGGCGGTGACAGCCGCGACTCTCGGTGCGGGCGCCGGCTGCAGCCACCATTGCGGTGGCGACGGTGAGCATGTTGGTCGCTTCCCAGCTCCGCCGTGACGCTTCGACGGGCATCGCGGTGGCGCCGTCATCGCCGGCGGCCCATTCATCAGAGCGCGTCGCTGTCTCCAGACCGCGGCCGATTGCACCGAGCGCCCCGGCCGCGGACGACAACGAGAGCGCGTCGCGCACCACCCCGACATGTCGTGACATCACCGCTCGCACCTCGCGCAGGCGAGCCGGGTCGAGCAGTGGGTGGTCGAGTGGATCGTCGACGTCGACGTCCATGGGCACGCGGTCGGGTACCTCCCAGGCCAGGTCACGTCCCACCCATGTCCCCGACACGATCGACTCGGTCAGGCTGTTCGATGCCAACCGATTCGCTCCGTGTACACCGGTTGCCGACACCTCGCCGACGGCGAAGAGCCCGAACACTGCGGTGCGGCCATCGAGGCCGGCGCGGATGCCACCACAGGCATAGTGCGCGGCGGGCGCCACCGGGATCCGGTCGACGGCCGGGTCGAGTCCGATCTCGCGACACGCATCGGTGATCGAAGGGAACCGCTCGTAGAAGCGCTCGCCGAGGTGTGTCGCGTCGAGGTAGACGTGGTCGTCGATGCCCCCGGGCGCTTCGGCCATACGACGACTGATCGCAGCGGCCACGACGTCACGCGGTGCCAGGTCCTCCAATGGATGCGCGCCGGCCATCACCCGCTGACCGGCACCGTCGAAGAGGATGGCCCCTTCGCCGCGCACCGCCTCGGACACGAGTGCCTGCTGGCCCCGCGCATCGGGCCCGCGCCACATCACGGTCGGATGGAACTGCACGAATTCGACATCGGTGACCGGGAGCCCGGCCCGCAATGCCATGGCCACACCGTCGCCGGTGACCGCCGGCGGGTTCGACGTCGACGCGAACACCTGGCCGTATCCGCCGGATGCGATGACAACCGCCCGCGCAGTGACGATGCCGACAGAGACCAGGATCCCGTTCTCGTCGGTCTTGCCGATGCGCACACCCGCCACCTGTTGCTCACCGTTTGGTGCGGTTCCCATCACGAGGTCGAGCGCGAAGGCGTGGCCCATCACCTCGACGCCCGCGCCGAGCGCGTTCTCATCGAGCGTGCGCTGGACCTCGGCGCCGGATCGGTCACCGCCGGAGTGGACGATGCGGTTGTGGCTGTGCCCGCCCTCACGGGTGAGGGCGATGTCGGTGCCGCCCTGCTCGGGATCGAACGCGGCGCCGAGACGCATCAGGTAGCGAATCGACTTCGGGGCTTCCTCGACCAGTTCTCGGACGACCGCCTCGTCACACAGCCCGGCGCCTGCCTCGAGCGTGTCTCGAACATGGTCCTCGATCGAGTCGGTCGGGTGGAGGACGCCGGCCAATCCACCCTGCGCCCACTGGGTCGACCCGGCCGAGAGCACGTCCTTGGTGACCACCAGCACGCTGCGCACCGGACGAGCCGCCAGTGCTGCCGACAACCCTGCCGCGCCAGATCCCAGCACGACGACGTCGACATCGCGCTCCCACGTCGCCGCCGGTGCTGCCAATCTCCTCGGCAGACTCATCGTGGTTCCCCGTGCCCTGGGCAGGGGGAACCACGATGAGTGGGCCAAGCCTCGACGCGGGGAACCATGGTCACTCGCCCGTGGACGAGGGGGTGCCGATGGCGATCATGCGCTCGACCGAGCGGCGGGCCCGGTCGGCGATGTCGGCGTCGACGAACACCTCGTCGGTGCCGTCGCGCAGCGAGCGCAGCAGCTTCGCCGGCGTGATCATCTTCATGTACTTGCACACCGCTGCCCGGTTGACCGGCACGAACTCGGTCGTCGGGTTGACCTTGTTGAGCTGGTGGATCATCCCGGTTTCCGTGGCGACCAGCACCTTCGCCGCCGTCGTCTCACGCGCAGCATCGACCATGCCACCGGTCGACAGGATCTTCGTGCTGGTCTCGGGCACGACGCCCGACTCGACGAGGTACATCGCACTCGTGGCGCAACCGCACTCGGGGTGCACGTACAGCTCGGCGTCGGGCTCGGCCGCCACGATGGCCTTCAGGTCGGCGCCGTTGATGCCGGCGTGCACGTGGCACTCACCCAACCAGATGTGCATGTTGTCGCGGCCGGTCATCCGCTGCACGTGAGCGCCGAGGAACTGGTCGGGGCCGAACAGGATCTCGGTGTCGAGCGGGATCGACTCGACGACCTCGACCGCGTTCGACGACGTGCAGCAGATGTCGGTCTCCGCTTTCACCTCGGCGGTGGTGTTGACGTAGCTGACGACGACGGCGCCCGGATGCTCGGCCTTCCAGGCACGCAGCTGCTCACCGTTGATCGTCTCGGCCAGGCTGCAACCGGCGGCCGCATCGGGGATCAGCACCGTCTTGTCGTAGGCGAGGATCTTCGCCGACTCGGCCATGAAGTGCACACCGCAGAAGACGATGGTCGACGCGTCGACCTCGGCCGCCACCCGCGACAGACCGAGCGAGTCGCCGACGTGATGGGCGATGTCCTGGATCTCGGGCACCTGGTAGTTGTGGGCGAGGATGACTGCGTCGCGTTCCTTCGCGAGCGACAGCACCTGCTCCTGCCAGTCGCTCGGCAGCACCTCGACGTTGACGGCCGTATCGGTCACGGCGCACAGCGTACGTGAGCGCGCCCCGGCTGCAGCGAGCGGTTGCCCGGAGGCTTGACTGGAGTGATGTCGAAATGGTCGCCCTACGTCGCTGGAGCACTGTTCACCGGGGCCGGGGTGATGCACTTCGCCAAGCCCGACTTCTTCGAGTCCATCGTTCCCGACTGGTTCCCGAACGCCAAGCTCACCAACCAGGTCAGCGGGGCTGCCGAGATCGCACTCGGACTCGGGATGCTCTCGCCTCGAACTCGACGAGCATCAGCACTCGGATTGATCGCACTCACTGCGATCGTGTTCCCCGCAAACGTCGACATGGCGGTCAATCGTGTCGAGGTCACACCGACCGATGGGCGGATGACGAGGAAGGTCGGGGCGGCGACCGGGCCTCAGAACTGGATCCGCCTGCCGATGCAGGCGCCGGTGATGTGGTGGCTGTGGCGCGAAGCGAACGCCGCCACCTGATCGCCTCGGGTCAACGCATGCACGTACGGCCCTCGGTCAGCGAGGGTCGCGCCACATTGCGGTGACGGTGGGAGCATTCTTGCCGACCACGATCTCTCCGGTCGGCTGGAAGCCGTGCCGAGCGTAGAACGGGATGTTCTGCGGATTGGAGCTCTCGAGGTAGGCGGGCATGCCTTCGGCGTCGCACCGTTCGAGCATCGGGCGGATCAACGCAGAGCCGAGTCCCTTGCCCTGCATCTGCCGGGCCGTGCCGAGCGCCTCCAGGAAGTAGTGCTCCGCCTCCGGGTGCACCTTCTCGATGGCGCTGAACGCTCCCAGCATCCTGGGGAACCTCGTGCCGAGGGAACGGACCATCGCCGGGAGCACCCTGAGGGTCGTCAGCGGCGGCATCTTCCACTGGTTGGGATGCATCCAGACTGCAACTCCGAAACCGTCCTCGCTCGTGAACACCAGATGGTCGTCGCGCCGGAGTTGCTGTTTGGCGAGCGCGCCGAACAGCACCTGCAGCTTCGATTCGATCGACTCGGCTGGCTCGGCGCCGGTGACCCAGCGAAACATCGGGTCGTCGCCGAACGCGTTCGCCAGAGTGGCGGCCAGCGCGTCGACCTCGGCCATCTGTGCGGATCTGATGGTGGGCACCTCGCTCGTTGTAGCACAAGGACCATCCGACCATCTGAGCGTTGGCCATGACGTACGGTTTCCAGATGGCGAGCAACGTCGTCCACTTCGCAATTCACGCCGACGACGTCGAGCGCGCCCGGCGCTTCTACGAAGCTGTGTTCGACTGGCGCTTCGAAGCGTGGGGCCCGCCCGGCTTCTACAACATCGACACCGGCAGCGACGACCGTCCGGGCATTCACGGCGCGCTGCACGAACGAAGCGAACCGCTCCAGGGAACCGGCATGCGCGGCTTCAGCTGCACCGTGGCCGTCGACGACCTCGCTGAGATCAGCGCCCGTGTGACGGCGAACGGTGGCTCGGTACAGCATCCGGAGATGGCGATTCCGACGGTCGGCACACACATCGGATTCCTCGACACCGAGGGCAACGAGTTCGCGGCGATGGTCTACGAGCGCCCGATGTTCGGCGCCTGAGACCGATCCTGCGGTCGCCAACGGCCGCCGCGTTCGCGCCCGCACTCGGTCGCCCTGTCGGCCTACGGTGGAGCGATGGACACGATCATCGATCGCGTGTTGTCGGCGGTGGGCCGCCACGACGGCACCGGCGACGGAGCCGAGAGCGGCCCGTTCACCGCGACGCTCGAGGTCGCACCGATCCTCGGCACGATGGGCGCATCGATCGACTACGTCGCAACCGCGCCGGATGGCCGCGAACTGCACTCCGAGCACACGGTGCTGGCATTCGACAGCTGGTCGGGCCAGCCGACGTTGTTCGTGCTCTGCGCTGAACTGAACGGGATCGACCAGCTCGTCCAGACCAGTCAGTCGACGTTCAACAACGGCCGCGGAACCGACGGGTTCGAACTCCAGATCGAGATCGCACTCGACGGCGACACGCTGGCGTACGTGTGGTCGTGGGGCGCCCCCGGCGATGCGCTGGCCGAGCAGTCGCGGGCCACGTTCCCACTGCGGTGACGCCATCGGTCGCGCTCGACGCGTGACCGATGTCGAACAGCTCGTCACAGTGCGGTCGAGATCTGGCCGGCGGCGGCCACGACCGCACCGCCGAAGCGTCGGCCGGGTTGACGGGTGAGTCGCTCGATCGGTCCGCTCACCGAGACGGCCCCAACGATGGAACCGTCGGGTGCCGTGACCGGTGCGCTCACCGACGCGACGCCCGGCTCGCGCTCGCCGACGCTCTGAATCCAGCCCGCCTTGGATGCCTCACCGGTGAGGACACGTCCGGCGGAGCCGACGCCGAGCGGCAGGAGCGATCCCTGCGGCACGATCCAGCGCAGCCCGTGGGGTGATTCGAGCGAGACCACGCAACGGCGTTGCGACCCTTCACGCACGAACAGCTGGACACTCTCACCGGTGCCGCCACGAAGATCCTCGAGCGCGGGTCGGGCGAGGTCACCGAGCGGGAACCGCTCGGCGGCGGCGTGGCCGAGCGGCACCAGCCCGAGGCCGAGTTCGTATCGGCCGTCGACACTTCGGCGCAGCATGCCGTGCTCCTCGAGCGCGCCCGCCAATCGGTGCGCCGTCGCTCGCGGCAGCCCGGTGGTCGTCTGCAACTCGCCGAGCGTGCTCGGCCTGTCGGCCACGGCGCGAAGTACGAGCATCGCCTTGTCGAGCACGCCGACGCCGGATACGCTGTCCATATCTCAAGAACTATATCCCATTATGTGGGAACGTGACGTTGCGTGCCCGCCACGAACCGTCACATCACGACAAGGAGCGTCGACATGGGCAAGACACTGCCGGAGAAGGTGTGGGAGCGGCACCTGGTGCACGCTGCACCGAACGAACCCGACCTGCTGTACATCGACCTGCACCTGGTGCACGAAGTGACGAGCCCGCAAGCGTTCGACGGTCTGCGCCTCAGCGGCCGGACCGTGCGTCGACCAGAGCTGACGATTGCCACCGAGGACCACAACGTCCCCACCGAGAACATCGACCAGCCGATCGCCGACCCGATCTCGGCCAAACAGATCGACACACTTCGAGCGAACACGGCAGAGTTCGGCATCACCAATTTTCCGATGGGTGACCCCAACCAGGGCATCGTCCACGTGATCGGTCCCGAGCAGGGTCGAACGCTGCCGGGCATGACCATCGTGTGCGGCGATTCGCACACGGCCACCCACGGGGCGTTCGGTGCGCTCGCATTCGGCATCGGCACGAGCGAGGTCGAGCACGTGCTGGCGACCCAGACGCTCCCCCAACAACGGCCCAAGTGGATGTCGGTCACCGTCGAAGGCGACCTCCAGCCCGGTGTGACCGCCAAGGACGTGATCCTCGCGATCCTGGGCGAGATCGGCACGGGCGGCGGGATCGGCCACGTGATCGAGTACCGGGGCTCGGCCATCCAGGCGCTCTCGATGGAAGGCCGGATGACGGTCTGCAACATGTCGATCGAGGCCGGCGCGAAGGCGGGCATGATCGCTCCGGACGAGACGACGTTCGACTACCTGCAGGGCCGGGCGCATGCCCCGAGCGGCCCCGAATGGAATGCCGCCGTCGCCGACTGGTCGACGCTGCATTCCGACGACGACGCTGTCTGGGACAAGGAGGTCGTCCTCGACGCCGGAGCCATCCGCCCGCACGTCACCTGGGGCACCAACCCCGGCCAGGTGGCGCCGATCGACGCTGCGGTGCCATCGCCCGACGACTACGACAACCCGACCACCAAGGAGACGGTTGCCCGCGCACTCGAATACATGGGTCTCGAAGCCGGCACACCACTGCGCGATGTCGCTGTCGACACCGTCTTCATCGGGTCGTGCACCAACAGCCGCATCGAGGACCTGCGGGCCGCGGCCGCCGTGATGGAGGGACGAACGGTCACCGTGCCGCGCGTGATGGTCGTGCCGGGCAGCCACGCCGTCAAAGCCCAGGCGATCGCCGAGGGCCTCGACCAGGTGTTCGTCGCCGCTGGCGCCGACTGGCGCGAGCCGGGCTGTTCGATGTGCCTCGCGATGAATCCCGACAAGCTCGCGCCCGGCGAGCGCGCAGCCAGCACCAGCAACCGCAACTTCGAGGGTCGGCAGGGTCGCGGAGGTCGAACTCATCTCGTCTCTCCCGGCGTCGCTGCCGCGACCGCCGTGAAGGGCACCTTCTGTACACCTGCCGATCTGGAAGGAGTGACGTCATGAAGGCGGTCACCGTGATCACCGGCACCGGCGTTCCCCTGAAGCGCTCCGACGTCGACACCGACCAGATCATTCCCGCCGACTGGCTCAAGCGGGTCGAGCGCACCGGGTTCGAGAAGGGCCTGTTCTCCACGTGGCGCGACGACCGCGAGTTCGTACTCAACGACGAACGCTACGCGCAGGCGAACGTGCTCGTGGCCGGCCCGGCGTTCGGGGTCGGCTCGTCGCGCGAGCACGCGGTGTGGGCGATCCAGCAGTACGGCTTCGACGCAGTGATCGCGCCGAGCTTCTCCGACATCTTCCGGAACAACTGCACGAAGAACGGTCTCGTGCCGGTCGTGGTGCCGGAGTCGACGGTCGAGGCGATCTGGGCGGCCATCGAGGCCGACGCCGACACGGAGATCGTTGTCGACATGCAGCAACTCAAGGTCGAAGTGCCGGCGGCGGGCATCGACGAGAGCTTCCCGATGGACCCTCAGACGCAGTACCGGTTCCTCAACGGTCTCGACGACGTCGGCATCACCCTCACCCACGCCGCGGCAATCGACACCTACGAATCCAACCGCCCCGTCTGGCTCAGCTGATCACGCCTGGGGCCTCGACCCCGACGTGATCACGGAGTTCGGCCGACGAGTGCGAGGAACTCCGTGAGCGGGTCGTCGTCGGAGGCGACGTCGACCGGTGGGCCGATCAGGCCGTACTCGCGCAACGTCGGCGCCAACTCTTCGATCGTTGCGAGCACTGCCCGCGCGACTTCCGGGCTGCAGTGATGATCGACGCCGACCGCAGATGCGAGGTCCCAGGAGTGGGCCAAGGGGTCGTACACCACGATCGCAAGCAGGTCGTCGATCGTGGTCGCCCCGAACCAGTAGCTTCCGGCACGACGCAGCACGTCGGGTTGATCGAGCGCCTCGAGGAGGCCGTCACGCGATGCGTTCCACGATCCGAGGAGGTCATCCGACTGCCTTCGTGTAGTGACGCAGGTTCTGGCTCATCGATTCCTCCTGAGGTCCCGCGAAGGCAGCAGCGTCCGACCCACCACGACTGACGAGTTGCGACGTCTACGCTGCACCTCATGCCATTGACCGGAGAGTACGAACCGAGCGCCCTCGAATGGGTACGCGACCAGGTCGCCACCTACGAGGCGACCAATGGGCGTGAGGCGAACACGCTGCGCGAGACCGGCATCCCGGTGATCATCGTGACCTCGCTCGGGGCCAGCTCCGGCAAGATTCGCAAGTTCGCGCTCATGCGGGTCGAACACGACGGCGAGTACGCACTCGTCGCCTCGATGGGCGGTGCACCGTCCAACCCTGGCTGGTACCACAATCTCGTCGCCGAGCCCTTGGTGATGATCCAGGACGGCCCCGAACCGCACGACTACCTCACGCGCATCGTCGACGGCGACGAACGCGCCACGTGGTGGGCACGCGCCGTCGAGGTGTTCCCGACCTACTCGGAGTACGAGGCCAAGACCGACCGGGTCATCCCGGTCTTCGTCGCCAGCCGCGTCGGCTGAGCGGCCTCGGCGACGCTAGGCACCTGGCCGCTGCGCAGGACCGGGCACCGGCGGAGCCGGCGGCACCGCACCGGCGGGCGGGGCCGTTGTACCGGCCGCCCCGGGCTGCCCTGCGACGGCCTGCCCAGCGCCTGCAGCAGCCTGCTGGGCTGCGACCGCATCGAGCCGGGCCTGGTACTCGGCTCGTCGCTCGAGTTCGGTCTCCGCATCCTCGACCTGGTGGAGCCGACCCGAGATCCATCCGATCAGGGCACTCAACAGCAACGCCACGATTCCGTAGATGATCATGGCGAACACGACGGAGGTCTCGAAGATCGCCGGCACGTCACCGCTGGTGACGCCCAACTCGATCGGTGTGAAGATCCCGCGGAACGGCGACATCACCCGATCGAGGTTCCGGTACACCCACTCCGTGAAACCGGAGGACGGGTTGGCACCGAACAGGAGCAGGATGAACCCCATCAGCAAGATGATCTCGACGATGACGAGATAGGCGTACACCAGGTAGCTGATCACGCGGGCGATCATGAGCACCACCTTGCGTTCACCAAGGGCGGATGAGTCGGCGTTGATCATGTTGTTCTTCCTCCGTCGAGACCGGTCGATCGTTCGACATCACAGTAACCACCGACCTCCAGGCTGGTGGTCGATGCTGCCCTCACCCAGCAGTGACGACAGCGGAGAGCAGCGAGCGCCCCATCCGAGCAAACCGTTCACTGTCAGCCGAGTGCAGGAGGTACAGCAGCGCGAAGTGCAGTGCCCATGCCTGACCGCGCTGCCACGTGGCATCGTCGACGGCGAGCACCGACCCAGCGGCGGCTCGAAAGGTGGTTCGGTCGTCCTCACCGAACAGCATCCACGCAACGGCCAGATCGACCGCCGGGTCGCCCGAGGTGATGTCACCCAGATCGAGCACGGCAACGATCTCGCCGTTGCGCACGATCAGATTGGCCGTGTGCAGGTCGCCGTGCAGCCACAGAGGAGGCCCGCCCCAGTCGTCGACGTCGAGCAGGTGGTTCGCCTGCGCAGCGACCGAACCGGCATCGATGGTCGATCCGAGGAGTTCGATGTTGTCGCGGATGCGCGGCCGCAGGTACGCCACCGGCTGACCGCGGAACTGGTTGTCCGGCGCTTCGGGAGGCGCCGGTGTGTGAAACGCCGCGACGAAGTCGCCGAGTCGCTGCGCCTCCGTCGGCGGATCGCCCAGTTCGGTGTCAGCCGCCACCTCGCCGTCGAACCACGGGCAGATGCTCCACGCCCAGGGATAGGCATCGGAGGGCGCACCGGTGCGCAGCGGAGCGGCGATGGGGATCGGCAGTCGCTGCGCCAGGTCGGGCAGCCACCGGTGTTCGTGTTGGACGAGGTCGGCACCCAGTTGCCGACGCGGTACACGTGCGACGAGGTCGTCGCCGAGCCGGAAGATCACGTTGTCCCACCCGTTCGCCACGAGCGTCAGCGGCCGATCCGCGAGGTCGGGACACTGATCGTCCAGCAGACCGCGGACCAGGTCCTCGGTGACGTCGATCTCGGCGGCTGGAACCTTCATCGCCACCGTGAACGACCATCACGGACAGCGACGGTCACAGCAGGCCCGGCAACGTGCGACGGCTCAGTCGGATTCGAATTCGGGGAGGTGCAGCAGACGTGAGTCGTTCGAGAAGACCTCGATCGGCTTCTCGGTCGGCAGGCGCATTCCGCGTTGCAGGATCCGCATCTGAGTGTGCTGGTTGTACTCGACGAGCGTGACCGCCCAACCGTCGCGTCCGGCGCGTGCGGTGCGACCCGAACGGTGCAGGTAGTCCTTGACGTCCTTGGCCGGCTCGTAGTGGATGACCGCACCGATGTCGTCGATGTCGATGCCACGGGCGGCAACATCGGTGGCGACCAGGATCGACAGCTTGCCTTCGGCGAACTTGCGCAGCACACGCTCGCGCGCGCTCTGCTGCATGTCGCCGTGTAGCGGCGAGGCGTCGACTCCGAGGTCATCGAGGTTTCGAGCAACACGGTCGCAGTTCCGTTTGGTCTGACAGAACACCAACACCTTCGGGATCGACTTGCCGATCGAACCGATCACCTTGTCCTTGTCCATGTGGTGCACGGCGAGAAACAGATGGTGCATCGTGCCGACGGTGTCGGTGGCCTCGTCGATCGCCACTGTGACCGGATTGGTCTGGTAGTGCTTGATCAAGTGGCCGACGTCGCCGTCGAGCGTGGCCGAGAACAGCATGGTCTGGTTGCGACTGCCGCAGTGGCGGAGGATCCACTCGACCTGCGGGGTGAACCCGTCGTCGGCCATCCGGTCGGCTTCGTCGAGCGTGACGATCTGCATGTCGTCGAGCGACACCTCGTTCGACTTGATGAGATCGATCAGCCGCAACGGCGTGGCGATGACGATCTCGACGCCCTTGGCAAGCTCGTCGACCTGGTGGTGCCGCGAGGCCCCGCCGTAGACGGGAAGCACTCGCATGCCGGCATGATGTGCGACCGGCTCGAGCACCTCGGCGACCTGCACCGCGAGTTCACGGGTGGGCACCAGCACCAGCCCGAGGGGGCGCGATGGGGCTGCCTTGTCGGTGATCCGGGCGAGCATCGGCACGCCGAAGGCCAAGGTCTTGCCGGAGCCGGTCTTGGCACGGCCGCAGACGTCCTTGCCGGTGACCGCCACGGGAATGGCTTCGGTCTGGATGGCGAACGGTTGCGCGAACCCGCACGCAGCGAGCCCGTCGTCGATCCGCTCGGGCACCCCCAGATCGAAGAACCCTGTGGGGGCCTCGACCGGTGGAAGTGCGTTGATGGATGTGAGATTCGAGGTGTTGACGTGGCCACCGTCGTACGGCTGGTCCGACGTGTGCGGGCGAGAACGCCGACGACGAGGCGCTCCTCGTCGCGCTGTTGATTCAGTCATGTTGCCGCCAAGCGTACCGGGCAGGCGCGCGACGAGCGCGAGATGCCCGGCACAGGTGCTATCATTGTGTGCGATGTTGTGCCGCAGCCTCCTTCTGCTTACGTAGGGCGAGCGCCACATATCCGCGTTCGCCCGCACCCCCCGCCCTCCGGCCGGGGGGTTCTTGCTTTTTCAGCCCCTGTCCAAACCGATCACCGCACCGAACACCCAGGAGAATCCGATGCCTCCCGAGAATGTCACCCCCACACCGATGCCCTTCGAGAAGTACACGCCGTTCGTGCCGATCGTGCTCACCGATCGGACGTGGCCGAACGTCACGATCGACACTGCACCCCAGTGGTGCTCGGTCGACCTGCGCGACGGCAACCAGGCCCTCATCGACCCGATGGACCCGACGCGCAAACTGCGCATGTTCGAAGAGCTCGTGGCGATGGGGTTCAAGGAGATCGAGGTCGGGTTCCCGTCGGCCAGCCAGCCCGACTTCGACTTCGTACGGCAGTTGATCGACGAGGACCGCATCCCCGACGACGTCACCATCCAGGTGTTGGTGCAGTGCCGCCAGGAGCTGATCGAACGCACCTACGAGTGCATCCAGGGCGCACCACGAGCGATCGTGCACTTCTACAACTCGACCAACCCGCTGCAGCGCGAGGTCGTGTTCGGCCTCGACAAGGACGGCATCATCGATGTCGCCGTCAACGGCGCCAAGCTGTGCCGCAAGCTCGAGCACGCCGCCGGCGACACGAAGATCCGCTACGAGTACTCACCGGAGAGCTTCACGCTCACCGAACCCGAGTTCGCGATCGCGGTGTGCGAAGCCGTGATGGATGTGGTGGAGCCCACGCCCGACAATCCGATCGTGCTCAACCTCCCCGCCACCGTCGAGTGCTACTCGCCCAACGTGTACGGCGACGTGATCGAGTGGTTCGGCCGCACGATCAAGCAGCGTGACTCGGTGATCGTCTCGTTGCACCCGCACAACGACCGGGGGTGCGCCGTAGCCGCTGCCGAGTTCGGCGTGATGGCCGGCGCCGACCGGGTGGAGGGCACGCTCTTCGGCAACGGCGAGCGCACCGGCAACGTCGACATCATCACCCTGGCAATGAATCTGTTCATGAACGGCGTCGACCCACAACTCGACATCACCGACATCGACAAACTGCGCCGCACCGCCGAGTACTGCAACCGTCTCCCCGTGCACCCTCGACACCCGTACGCAGGCGACCTGGTGTACACGGCGTTCTCCGGCAGCCACCAGGACGCGATCAAGAAGGGGTTCACCGCGCTCGACGCCAAGCGTGACGACTCCGGCGAGTACCCCGAGTGGGGGGTGCCGTACCTGCCGATCGACCCGGCCCACGTCGGCCGCTCCTACGAGGCCGTGATCCGGGTGAACAGCCAGTCCGGCAAGGGCGGCGTGGCCTACGTGATGAAGGCCGAGCACGGCTTCGACCTGCCCCGTCGACTGCAGATCGAGTTCTCCAAGACGATCCAGCACATCACCGAGGACTCCGGCACCGAGATCGGACCAGGCGTGATGTGGGATGCGTTCCAGCGCGAGTACCTCCCCGACGAGCCCGGATTCCGGCTGCGCAGCCACGAGCTGCACACCCGCACCGGCGATGACGGCGCCAACACCTCCATCCAGGCACAGCTCGAGATCGATGGCGTTGCGCACTCGATCTACGGCGACGGCGACGGCCCGGTCGAAGCCTTCGTTGCGGCACTGATCGCCGAGTTCGGCGATCGGGTCGATGGGCACTTCGACGTGCTCGACTACGCCGAGCACGCGATCGGCAAGGGGGCAGACGCGCAAGCGGCTGCCTACGTCGAGACGGTCAGCGACGGCGGCATGGTGCGGTGGGGCATCGGCGTCGATCCCAACATCACCACGGCATCGCTGCGTGCGGTGCTGTGCGCATTTGAGCGCCACCAGCGCTGACTCCAACTACAGTCGCACCGATGGAGTCGATCGGCACAGCACTTCGCCGGACCATCGTGCTGTTGATGCTGGCCGTGGGCATCGGCGCCGCCCTGGCATGGAGGCAAGGGCGAGCAACGACGCCGACGCCGACGGCAGCGCCGGTGTGGCCACCGCTGCCACAACCTCCGCCGGCGACCGACATCGCGCCACGAGCTCCGAGCCCGAGCCGGAGTCGGCCGCTGAGTCGGCGTCGGTCTGGGTGCCGGCGAACGCCGACGGCACCGCACCGACGACCCACCCGGTCAAGGCGAAGGAGTCGTCGGGCATCTTTCACATGCCCGGTGGGCGCTTCTACGACCGCACGAAACCCGACCGCTGCTACCCGACTGCCGCCGCTGCCGAAGCCGACGGCTACCGTCGGTCGAAGTCGTGAACGACCAACCGTCGAGAACGACAGCCCATCGAGCAAACCCATCGAGCAAGCCCATCGAGCAAAGGGGAACGACATGAAGGTGATCGTCGACTTCGACGTCTGCGCATCCACAGGAGCGTGCATGCAGGTGAGTCCAGAGGTGTTCGAGGTCCGCAGCGACGGCTATCTCTACATCCTCCAGGAGAACCCCGGCCCCGAGGTGGCCGACAAGGTGCGCGAGGCCGCCGATCTCTGCCCCACCGCGGCGATCACGATCGAGGACTGACCCCAACTTGACGTTCCTCCGCCAACTCGAAGCGTCGTGGAGCGCGTCGGGCTCGATGCTGTGCGTCGGACTCGACCCCGACCCGACCCGGATGCCGCTGCCGCTCGACGGCACCCACGGCGCGATCGAAGCGTTCTGCCGGGCGATCATCGACGCCACCGCCGACCTCGTGTGTGCGTTCAAGCCACAGATCGCGTTCTTCTCCAGCCAGGGAGCCGAGGACGCGCTCGAACGCATCTGCCGCTATGTCCGCGAGACCTACCCGAACGTGACGTTGATCCTCGATGCGAAGCGTGGCGACATCGGCTCGACCGCTGCGCACTACGCCGAGGAAGCGTTTGGCCGGTACGGCGCCCACGCCGTCACGGTCAATCCGTACCTGGGGACCGACTCGGTGGCGCCGTACTTCGAGTACGGCGGCGGGGTCATCGCGCTGTGTCGCACCAGCAACCCCGGCGGCGACGACATCCAGTCGCTCGTCGCCGACGGCAGCCCGATCTATGCCCACGTCGCCCGCCTCGTCGCTGACGATTGGTCGAAGCGAGGCGACTGCGGCTTGGTGGTCGGAGCCACCTACCCGGCCGAACTCGCCGAGGTCCGAGCGATCGCACCGAACGTGCCGATCCTCGTACCGGGCGTCGGGGCGCAGGGCGGCGACACGGCTGCAGTGGTCCAGAACGGATCGCGCGCCGATGGCCGCGGCCTGATCGTCAGCTCGTCACGAGCGGTGCTCTACGCCAGCAGCGGCGCCGACTTCGCCGACGCCGCTCGCGCCGAGGCCGAACGCACCTCCGCCGCTCTCTACCTCCCCTGACCCAGCCCGCGCCCCACTCCGAAAAATGTGCGCCGGGGCGTCGTGGGCGGGCAGATCCGCGCACGTTTGGCGTCGAGCGCGGCGGCAGCCCGAATTGTGCGCAGATGATCCCGGCGGTGACGGCCCCGTGCACATTTTTCGGAGTGGGGTGGAGGTCGGCGCGGTGGTGGAGCGAGGCGGGGCGCTCAGATGGTGAGGCTGGTGACCTTGACGATGCCGGGAGCGGCGCGCAGCGCGTCGAGCACGTCGGCGGGAACCGGGGCGCTCGGGGCGATCAACATCGTTGCGGTGTCGGAGCCCGTGACCCGGCTGACGTCCATGTCGGAGATGTTGACACCGGCATCGCCGAGCAACGTGCCGACCGTGCCGATCACGCCGGGGCGGTCGTCGTTCTGGATGACCACCATGTTGTCGACCGGAGGCACGTCGAACGGCGTGTCGTCGATGTTGACGATGCGCTGCGCCGCCTTCGGGCCCGCAAGCGTGCCGGCGATGGTGTGCCCGCCACCGCGCAGCGTCAGCAGGTTCACGAAGTCGGTCGAGCTCGACGAGCTGACGTCACGCACCGTGACGCCGTGCTGCTCCGCCAACTGCGGCGCGTTGACGTAGGTGACCGCTTCGTCGGAGATCGCACCGAAGAAGCCCTTCAGCACCGCCAGTTCCAGGATGCGCGTGTCGTAGCCGGCGATCTCGCCCTCGGTGCAGATCTCCAACTCGGGCGGCAGCTCGCCGACGAGCGACACGAACAGTCCGCCGAGCCGCTCGGCCAGCGGGAGGTACGGGCGAATGGTCTCGCTCGCCTCGGCGGCGTTCACGTTCACGGCGAAGGGAACGAACTCGCCGGCGAGGGCGAGCTGCACCATCGATGCGATCGTGTCGCCGGCCTTGTCCTGTGCTTCACGGGTGCTCGCGCCGAGGTGCGGGGTCACGATGATCGAGTCGATCTCGAACAACGGCGACTCGGTCATCGGCTCGGTGGAGAACACGTCGAGAGCGGCACCAGCGATGATGCCCTCGCGCACACAGTCAGCCAGATCGCCCTCGTCGACGATGCCACCGCGGGCGACGTTGATCACCCGCACGCTCGGCTTCGCCTTGAGGAGCAGATCGCGGTTGATCAGCCCGAGCGTCTCGGGGGTCTTGGGGAGGTGCACGGTGAGGAAGTCGGACTCGGCGACGACCTGGTCGAGCGCGAGCAGTTCGACGCCCATCTTCTTCGCCCGGTCCTCGGACACGAACGGGTCGTAGGCAACCAGGCGCATGCCGAACCCCTTGGCCCGGTCGGCGACCAACTTGCCGATCCGGCCGAGACCGACGATCCCGAGCGTCTTGTCGCACAGTTCGACGCCTTCCCAGCGGCTGCGTTCCCAGCGACCGTCGACCAGGGCAGCATGCGCCTGAGGAACGTTGCGCGCCGAGGCCATCAGGAGCGCCATCGTGTGCTCCGCGGCCGACACGATGTTGCTCTGCGGCGCGTTGACCACCATCACACCGCGCTTGGTGGCGGAATCGACGTCGACGTTGTCGAGGCCGATGCCTGCACGACCGACCACCATGAGTTCGGATCCGGCGGCGAGCACGGCGTCGGTCACGTCGGTTGCCGAGCGGATGATCAGTGCGTGCGCTCCCGGAACGGCCGCCAGCAGCTCGTCGGCAGACAGCCCGAGCCGCACGTCGACATCGTGCCCTTCGGCGCGGAGGCGGTCGAGGCCCCCCTCTGCGATTTCTTCGGTGACCAGGATGCGAGCCATAGGCCCTCTTGCCTATCTGGTTCGACCCATCAGTTCCACGAGGTTTGACGAACCGTTCACGACCCTCCAGGGCAAACCGGTACGTTCGGGGCGGTGGTCAGCGACGAGCGTGTGAACGAGATCGAACGGTGGTTCGTGCGCCGCGGCGTCCCGCACCCCGTCGGGAGCGACATCGGCGCCGAGATCCGCCAGGTCCTCGGCGTGCGGACCGCGTACCTCGTCGCGCGCTGGACCCCTGCAACATCGGACCTCGGTCTTGGCAACGGCACGGGGATGGGCACGTCATGACCGACTCGACGATCACGATCCGCACGATCTCCGAGCGCGACGAGTTCCTGGCCCACGATGCGCTGATGCAGGGCGTCTGGGGGGTACCGGCGTCGCTCGTCACCGTCGAAATGCTCTCCGCGATCTCCCACTCGGGCGGCTACGTCTCGGCCGCGTTTGCACACGAGCAGATGGTCGGGGCCTCGGTCGGCTTCCTGGCCGACCACCACGGCGAGCGGGCCTTGCACAGCCACATCACGGGCGTGGTCGGCACGATGCGCCACGCCGGGATCGGACGGGCGATCAAACTGCACCAACGGCAATGGGCTGCGGAGCGCGGACTGCGCTGGATCACCTGGACGTTCGATCCGCTCGTGCGGCGGAATGCGTGGTTCAACATCGCACTCCTGGGTGCAGACGTCGAGGCGTACCTCCCGTCGTTCTATGGAGCGATGACCGATGCCATCAACGCGGGCGACGAGTCCGACCGGCTGCTCATCGCCTGGGACGTGCAGGCCGCGCCGCCCGATCGCCCACGAGACGGCAGCGACCTTGCCGACGTCCTCCTCGTGCCGACGCCGACGGACATCGTGGCCCTGCGTCGCGACGACCCGACAGCAGTCGCGACGTGGCGCTTCGAGACCCGCAAGGCGCTCACGGCAGCACTCGACGGAGGGCAACGAGTGCTCGGATTCACGCGCGACGGCGCCTACGTGATCGGATCACCGCCATGACCTGGACCATCGACCGTGTCGAACTGCGTCGGATCGCGATGCCACTCGTGTCGCCGTTCCGCACCAGTTTCGGCAGCCAGACCGAACGCGACATCCTGCTCGTGCGCGTCGACCTCACCGACGCCGACGGTGGAAGCGGCGACACGATCGAGGGGTGGGGCGAGTGCGTGGCGCTGTCGGAGCCGAGCTACTCGCCCGAGTACGTCGACGGCGCGCAGCACGTGATCATTCATCACCTGCTCCCCCGGCTCATGGCCGCCGGGCCGATCGAGGCCGCCGACGTCGCTCCGTCGCTGGCCAAGTTGCACGGTCATCCGATGGCCAAAGCCGCAATCGAGATGGCCGTGCTCGACGCGCAGCTCCGAGCGACCGGGAAGTCGTTCGCCTCGTTCCTCGGGGCCGACCGGACCCAGATCCCGAGTGGCGTCAGCGTCGGCATCCACGACTCGACCGACGAGCTGCTCGCTGCCGTGCAGGGCTACGTCGACGACGGCTACGTCCGCATCAAGCTGAAGATCGAACCCGGCTCCGACATCGATCAGGTCGCGGCCGTGCGCAACCTGATCGGCCCCGACATGCCGTTCCAGGTCGACGCCAACACGGCATATCGTCGCACCGACGGCGCCCATCTCGCCCGCCTCGACGAGTTCGACCTGTTGCTGATCGAGCAGCCACTCCCCGAAGAGGACATCATCGGCCACGCCCGCCTCGCCGACGAGGTCGACACGCCGATCTGCCTCGACGAATCACTCGTGTCCGCTGCCGGCACCGCTGATGCGATCGAGTTGGGTGCATGCGAGATCGCCAACATCAAGCCCGGCCGCGTCGGCGGCTACCTCGAGGCGGTCCGCATCCACGACCTCTGCGTGGCCAAGGGTGTGCCCGTGTGGTGCGGCGGGATGCTCGAGACCGGCATCGGTCGCGCGGCCAACGCTGCGCTGGCCGCGCTGCCCGGTTTCACGCTGCCCGGCGACATCAGCGCGTCGACGCGGTTCTACGCTCGCGACATCGTGACCGACCCGATCACCATCGCCGATGGCCACGTCACCGTGCCGACCACACCGGGCCTCGGGTTCGATCTCGACCGCGACTTCCTCGACTCGGTCACGACGAGCCGACTGCAGATCGACCAGCGCGGTACAGTCACCGAACTATGACGTATCCGTTCCTGTCAGACGAGTGGATGGCCGCAGCTCACGAGATTCGCGAGAAGTACGCCGACCAGGTCCCGCCGGTCACCACCGTGATCAAGATCAACCAGGTGATCGTCGACGTGCCGTTCGGCGACGGTGAGGTCAAGAGCTACCTCGACACCTCGTCGGGCCACCTCGAGATGGAACTGGGCGAACTCGACGACGCCGATGCGACCGTCACCACCGACTACGACACCGCCAAGGCGATGTTCGTCGATCAGGACCAGGCGATCGCGATGCAGGCCTTCATGGCGGGCAAGATCAAGGTGCAGGGCGACATGATGAAGATGATGGCGATGCAGACCGCCATCCCTTCGAATGAGTTCACCGACACCATCGCTGAAGAGATCAAGGCGATCACCAACCCCTGAGGGGCATCCACCCCTGAGGAACTGCGGCACGGGATTTCACCCGTCTACGCCGTGCAAATTCCGTGACGGCTCGCCACAATGAGGGCCATGGCCGTCGTGACCGAAGAACAGATCATCGAAGCCCTCCGTCCGGTGGAGGATCCCGAGCTGCACCGGTCGATCGTCGATCTCGGCATGCTGCGCGGTGTCGCCATCCGTGACAATGGTGTCGTCGGCGTGCTGATCGCACTCACTGTGCCCGGTTGCCCCCTCAAGGGCGAGATCACCCGCCGCGTGTCCGACGCCGCCACCGAGCTCGACGGCGTCGAGTCGATCGACCTCGAGTTCACCGTGATGAGCGACGAGGACCGCGAGAACCTGCGCCGCACGCTCCACGGCGACGCCGGGGCCAGCGCTGGGTCGAGCCAGGCGCACGGGCACGCCGAAGGCCGCGAGATCCCGTTCGCGAAGAACACCTCCAAGACCCGTCCGCTGCTGATCTCCTCGGGCAAGGGCGGTGTCGGCAAGTCGAGCGTCACCACCAACCTCGCCGTCGCGCTCGCCTCGCAGGGCTACAAGGTCGGTGTGGTCGACGCCGACATCTACGGCTACTCCATTCCCCGGATGCTCGGCACCGACCGCGAACCGGTCGTGATCGACGAGATGCTGGTTCCACCGGAGATGTGGGGTGTGCGTTGCATCTCCATCGGCTACTTCGTTCCTCAGGGCCAAGCCGTCATCTGGCGCGGCCCGATGCTGCACAAGGCGCTCGAGCAGTTCCTCACCGACGTGTTCTGGGACGAGCCCGACTTCCTCCTCGTCGACATGCCGCCCGGCACCGGCGACATCGCGTCTGTCGCTGGCGCAGTACCTGCCGCGCGGTGAGGTCTTCGTCGTCACCACGCCGCAGCCTGCCGCACAGAAGGTGGCGTCGCTGTCGGCGGCCATGGCAGCCAAGGTCAACCTGCCGGTTCGCGGTGTGATCGAGAACATGTCATGGTTCACCGGCGACGACGGCAAGCGATACGAGATCTTCGGATCGGGTGGCGGCGCGCTGCTCGCCGAGGAGCTCGAGGTGCCGTTGCTCGGCAAACTGCCGTTGGTGCCCGAGCTGCGCGAGGGCGGCGACAACGGCCGCCCGATCACCGCGGTCGACCCCGAGTCCGAGTCGGCACGCATGTTCCAGGCGATCGCCCAGCAGATCGCCGTCGACATGAAGCCCAAGAAGGTCTTCTCCGACAAGCTCAAGGTCCTCTGATCGCACTGTTACATCTGGTGTCAGACACCAGATGTAACACTGGCGCCGATGGAGATCGTTGCTCGCTACAAGTTCGAGGCGATGGTGGCCGATGCGCTCGACGACCTGCCCGACGAACTCCTCCACGTGCTCGACAACGTCGTGGTGCAGGTCGTCGACCGGCATCACGACGAGCCCGACCTGCTCGGCCTCTACGAGGGTGTGCCCCACACCGAACGAACGGGCCAGGAAGGTCCGGACATCGTGTCGATCTTCCGGATGCCGCTGTGCGAGATGTGTCAGGACATCGACGAACTCGCCGACGAGGTCTACGTGACGGTCATCCACGAGGTCGCCCACGCTGCCGGGATCGACGATGACCGCCTCCACGAACTCGGCTGGGCCTGACGGCTGCGGTTCTCTCGGCCGGCACCGATGAGCGAACACCCCGGATCTGCGGGGTTGGCTCATCGCTCGGAGCTCACGTGTCTGCAGGATCGAACTCAGTGCGCAACTCACCCGCGATGATCGACCCCGAGTACAGCGCCCCGATCACGTGGCCGGCTCCGCGACGTGCGGTCTTGCCCTCCTCCATCCACTCGGAGTAGACGCCGAGCAACGGTCCCAGTGCGGCGGTGAAGCCCGTCTCCTCGTGGAGTTCGCGAAGCGCCGTCTGTTCGGGTCGCTCCCCCACTCCATTCGACCTCCTCGAAGTTCGATGTGCACGATCTGTGCCAGCTGCGTCCCGCATTCCGGGACCCGAGGAGCACGGATCGCACGGTTGGACGCTGGGGGCGCAGATCGAGGGTGATGGTAGACACCGAGCCGTGGAATCCGGGCCGTTCGCACCAAACGAAGCGGTGGCGCTGGTGATCGACCCCGGCCTCGGCGCAGTTGCGGTCGGTGAGCGCGGCGCCACGTCGAGGTGGGGACCTGAAGTCGCCTTCGCCGAGATCGAGGAGATCGAGCGCTCGGTCGGGCCGCGCTGGGTGTGGTGGACGTCTGCCACCTCGGAGTTGCTGGTCGCTGCAGGTGTCCGCCCGATGCGGTGCTGGGATCTCGACGCCGTCCACCGGCTCGTCAACGGCGGATGGCGGGCCGGACCCGCAAGGAGCTGGGCCGCGTCGCACGGTCTCGACACCGAGGACGTGCCCACCGTCGCTCCGGTCGATCTGTTCAGCGCAGCGAACACCTCCGATCAAGGTGATCCGGAGCAACCGATCAGACCCGACGGCCACCTCGACCCGGCGTGGGTCGACGGTGCCTGGAGCGACGACATCGGTCGCCTCGTCACTTGGGCGACGCTGGCGCTCGAGGTCTGCGGCCTGCAGCGCGAACAACTGGACGCCGTCGACGACCGGCCGGCGGCGCCCGCAACGGCACGGTCGGAGTCGGCGGCGGCACTCCTCGCCGTCGAGCTCGGCATCGACGGGCTCCCGGTCGACGTCGCGGAGGCCGAACGGATCATTGCGACGTTCATCGGACCGCGACCCGACGACGCCGCGGACGAGCGGCGCCTGGCCACCGACCGGGACGACCTCGTGCTGCGACACCTCCCCCGCGACCTGCGCGACGGCGTCGACCTCCGCAACCCGGCAAACGTCAAGTCGCTGCTGCGACGCGCCGGCATCGAAGTCGACGACACCCGCGCCTGGCGCCTGGAACGTCTCCGTGGCGAACACCCTGTGGTCGATGCGTTGCTGGTGTGGCGCAAGGCGGAGCGGGTCGCCACGACCTTCGGCTACCGCTGGCTCGACGAGCACGTGGCACAACACCGCCTACGCGGCTCGTGGTCGTCGTCGGATGGTGCAGCGGGCCGCATGACCGCAACCGCGGGTCTCCACAACTTGCCAGCCGACCTCCGACCCGCGGTCGTTGCGGAACCGGGTCACCGGTTCGTGCGGGCCGACCTCGGTCAGATCGAACCGCGGATCCTGGCCGCCGTCTCGGGCGACTCGGCGCTCGCCGCAGCCACGCATGAGGCCGACATGTACGCGCCGGTCGCGCAACGGCTCGGGGTGAGCCGGGACATCGCCAAGGTCGCCGTGCTCGGCGCGATGTACGGCCAGACGACCGGTCACGGCGCAGCTGCGCTCCGCGGCCTCGACGCGGCCTACCCGGTCGCAATGCACTACCTGACCGACGCCGCTCGGGCCGCTGAGGCCGGCCATGACCTGCGGACGCGCGGCGGGCGGCGCGTCCGCATGTCCGGCACCGTCGACCCGTCGGTGGACGAACGAGACCAGCGATCGCGAGCCGCGGCCAGGGGGCGCTACGGACGCAACGCGCTGGTGCAGGGCGCGGCCGCCGAGTTCTTCAAGACCTGGGCGGTGATCGTGCGCGCTCGCCTGCCAGCACCCTCGCGCATCGTGCTCTGCCTCCACGACGAGCTGCTGGTGCACGCACCAGCGACCAGCGCCGACGATGTCGCTGCGATCATCGACGATGCGCTCCAGGAAACCGCGGCGCGTTGGCTGCAGCCCGAGATTCGGGTCGACGTGCGCTTCGCTGCCGACACCAGCGTCATCGACCGGTGGTCCGACGCGAAGTGACCAACCCGTCCCAGCCCGCTCGCTCTGCCTTCGCCCGGTTCCCACTACCGTGGCATGGGTGAGCGATGTCCCTCCCCCGCCGAACAACGATCCCATCTCGAGACCACCCACTCCGCCCCCGCCCTCGTCCCCTCCTCCACCGCCACCGCCGAGTGGATTGACACCACCTCCCGGCTACGCGGCGTACGAGGGGCATCCCACGCCGGCCGCTCCCACCCGACGGATCGGCGGTCTCGCGATCCCGATCGTCGTGTCGACGTCGATCGTTGCGCATCGGCACGCTGATCGCAGCGTTCCTCTCGGCGGGAATCGCCACCGACGCGGCCGACTTCCTGGCAGGCAGTCTCGACGAGAGCGAGTTCGAGGACTGCACTGGTGCCGCTCAATTCGATACAGCTGCTGGTGAGCGTCGCCACCCTCGCCACCGGTGTGCTCACCATCGTGTGGATGTTCCGCATCGCCAACAACGTCCGGGCGTTCGGGCGGGCGACCACGTGGAGCCCGCTGTTCGCGATCTTCGGCTGGTTCCTGCCACCACTGATCCTGTACATCATCCCGTTCCTCGTGCTGCGCGAGCTCTGGAAGGCGTCAGAGCCGACCGTCGTCGACGGAACCGACAGCTGGAAACGCTCACCGGACAACCCGCTGCTGTGGGTCTGGTTGGTGCTCTTCGGGCTGCTTCCCGCCATGCTTGTTCGCGGTCCAGGTCAGCTCGTTCGCAGCAGGTGGCATGCCGACCGGCGACCTCGAATCGGTGGCCGAGAGCCTCGACGAGTTCGGCGCCGTCGGCTGGCTCACCGCCGTGCTCAACGTGGCCGCCGCCATCGTCTGGGTGCGCATCGTTCGCCAGCTGACACAACGGCACAAGCGGTTGACGAACGAGTCCTGAGCGGCCAACCTGTGCCGTTCGCATGAGCAACGCCGACGTCATCTACCTGGTCCGCCATGCCAAGGCTGGCGAACGCCGGGTCTGGGAGGGCGACGACGAGGCCCGACCCTTGAGCAAGCACGGGTGGAAGCAGTCCGAGGCGATCGCGAAACGTCTCGCCGCCAAGGGCGCGACGTCGTTGTACTCGAGCCCGTACGTGCGCTGCATGCAGACGCTCGAACCGCTCGGCAAACGGCTCGGCGTCGAGGTGCAGGCGGATCACCGCCTCTACGAGGGCGAACCGTTCGAGCCGGTCCTGGAGTTGTTGACCGAGGTCCCCACGGGAGCGGTGTTGTGCAGCCATGGCGACATCGTGCCCGACGTCATCCAGGCGCTCGCCCGACGCGGCATGGAGGTCCAGTCGCCACCCGATTGGCGCAAGGGCAGCATCTGGGTGCTCAAGCGCAAGGGTGACCGCATCACCAAGGGCAAGGTCTGGCCGCCCCCGACCTGATCGAACAGCGATGAGTCTCCGCGCCGACAGGTGGCGGTGAAACTCATCGCTGACGACGAGGTTGGGCGCCGATCAGTTGGCGGAGCGGATCTCGTCGGCGAAGCTCGCCACCAGCGAGGCGACGTCGCCGGGCGGGTTGCTCGCCTCACACCGCTCGATGTTCGGCAGTGCAGCCTCGGCGTCGTCGCGGAACTGGTACTCGACGATCGCCAGGAAACAGTACGGATCCGCGTAGTCGGGCTCGATCTCGGTCGCCTGTCCGAGTGCCAACACCGCCGCTGCGTAGCGTTCACCGGCGTTGGTCTCGTCGGGGTTCTGCCGGGTGAGCAGCGCAAGCGTCCACCCGAAGTAGGCAACGGCCTCGGCGTTGTCGCGGCCGCGGGCACGCTCCATCTCGATCACTTCGGCGAACAAGGCGTTGGCCGTGGCGAAGTCGCCGGCCCCCATCGCGTCGCGAGCATTGGTGAGCACGATGCGCGACTCGTCGCCAGGCGTCAGTCCGGTGATCTCCTGGCCGGACGACCGTTCGCCCCAGGCCCCGGCCAGCACGAAACCGACACCGATCGACCCGACGAGCACCGCTGCGGTCACCGCAATGGTGCGGCTCCACCGGCGCGGCTTCGCTGCTGGGAGCGAGTCGCGGCCCTGTTCGATCTGGCGCAGGACGTTGGCCGCACGGACCGTGTAGCCGTCCTTGAGAGTCTGATAGTCGAGATCATCGACGTCGCCCGCTTCGTGCTCGCGCTCGAGGTCGGTCAGCGAACGAAGCAGGAACCGGCGTTCTTCTTCCAGCGACGCCAACCGGTCGAGCTGAGCGCCGCTCGCCGTCATCGCCCCGCCTCGCTGCTGTCGTCGTCAGCGGCGAGTGCCGCCTCGACCAGTGCACGGTCGTCGTCGGTCGGGTCGGACACGTCGCCCGCCTCGCGTTTCCATCTCCGGAAGACCACGACCAGCGCTCCGAGTCCGCAGGCGAACGCCACGGCCGGCAGCACCCAGATCAGAGCGTCGAAACCGCTCGACTTGGGCACGAGGAGCACCTCGCCGCCGTAACGGGTCTCGATGAACGCGATGATCTCGGTGTCGTTCAGGTCGTTGTCGGCGACGAGGTCGGCGATCTGGTTGCGCAGCGCGATCGACGCGTTGTTCTGCGACTCGAAGACGCTCTCGCCGTCGCAGATCGGACAGGCGACCCGCTTGGAGATCTCGTCGATTCGGTCGCCCTGGCTCTCGGGCCCGGTGTCGCGCGTCGCTCCGACCGCGAGGAAACCGGCGACGACGAAGACCAGCGCCAACCACCCCGGCCAGCGCTTGACCCGACGGTTCAACTGGCTCGGCATCAGCGGTACTGCTCGCGGAACTGACGCAGGATCGAATTCAGCTGATCGGCGGTCACCTCGGAGATCAGGCGCAGCTGCACCACGCCGCTCGGGTCGACGATCCAGGTCTCGGGGACCTGTGCCACACCGAACGCCACCGGGAACTCGTCGGCCTCGGAGTAGATCGCCGGCCAGTCGCCGCCGTTGTCGGCAAAGAACGCCTCGATCTCGTCCTGCTCGCCTCGGGTGATCACGGAATACAGCTCGGCGCCATCGGTACCGAGCGTGGATTGGTCCTCGTCGAACGCGATCAGTTCGGGGTGTTCACGGATACAGGGCACGCAAGTGGGGTCGAAGAAGTTGAGGACCACCCAGCTGCCCTTGCGTCGGGACAGGTCGAATGCGGTGCCGTCGGAGAGTGTGCCGGTGGCCTCGGGTGCCGGCCGGCCGATCAGTGGCGAGTCGGCGCTGGCGCCGCCGTCGCTGTCGCCGCTGACCGCACCGATGAAGACGACGATCAGCCCCGCCATCAGCACGGCGATCGCCCCGACGATCAACGGCGCCAGGCGTCGGCCGCCTCCGGCCGCGTCGTCGGCGTTGTGGCCACCATCGGGGGGTCCCGCAGTGGTGGGGTCGTCGAGCACGTCGCTCACACCGGCACCCCCGCTTCGGTGTCCTCGTCCTGGGAGTCGTCAGCGAACGGTGCCGCGCCGGGTGACGCCCCCACCGAGCGGTCCGTGTCGACCGCGGTGTCGGCGGTCGCATCGGGATCGGGCCCGCCGGTCGCGATCGGCGCCGAAACCGGATCGACAGCGATGCGGCGCCGGTGACCCGGGAACGCAGCCAGCAGCGTGCCGAGTGCCATGATGCCGCCGCCGATCCAGAGCCACAGGATCATCGGCTTGATGAAGACCCGGATGGTGGCCTCGGTGTCGCCAGGAGACACGCCCTGGCCGAGCGTCAGGTAGATGTCTTCGTTCCAACCGGTACGCACCGAGGGGGTGCCGATGTCGGCGCCGATGTTGAGATAGCGCGTGGTGGCCGGCCGGTAGACCTGCTCGTTGTCGAGGAGGACATTGGCGGCGATGCGGCGTTCGCTGCCGGCGTCGTTGGTGCGCTCGTCGACCGACAGCAGTTCGAAGGTGTGCCCGCCCCATTCCGTCGATTCGCCGACTCGGAGATCGAGCGTGGCGGAGTGGGTGAAGCTGTTCGACGACGCCAGCGCCACGGCGATGATGATCACGCCGATGTGCACGACCATGCCTCCGTTGGCACGGCCGACGAACCCCCTCCACCCTTGACGGCGGGTCGCCAGCGCCAGCTGACGAACTGCCGACCCCATTGCGAAGCCGGCGAAACCGAACGCCACGAGCGGAGCCCACCCGTCGGCGCCGACGAACACGGCGATCGCCAGGCCGAGAGCTCCGGCCCAGGCCGGCCAGAACAACCGCGTACGGAGGAGTTCGCCCGACGCCTTGCGCCAGGGCAGCACGGGAGCGACGCCCATCAGGAACAGCAGCATCAACCCGATCGGCTGAGAGAGCCGATCGAAGTACGGAGCGCCGACGAGGGTCTGACGGTCCTGCAGCGCCTCGACGAGCAGTGGGAACAGCGTGCCGAGCAGGATGACGAACGCCCACACGGTGAACAGCACATTGTTGGCGAGGAACGAGCCTTCGCGCGACAGCGGCGAGTCGATCGAGCCGGGTGAGCGCAGGCGATCACCACGCCAGGCGATCAACCCGAGCGACACGACGACGATCACCCCGAAGAAGCCGAGCAGCCAGTTGCCGACCGGGCCGTCGCCGAAGGCGTGCACCGAGCTGAGGATGCCCGAGCGGGTGAGGAACGTGCCGAGAATGGTGAGGGCGAACGTGGCAACCAGCAGGCTGAGGTTCCAGACCCGCAACATGCCCCGTCGTTCCTGGACCAGCACCGAGTGGATGTAGGCGGTACCGGTGAGCCATGGCAGCAACGATGCGTTCTCGACGGGGTCCCAGGCCCACACGCCGGACCAGCCGAGCACCTCGTAGCTCCACCATCCGCCGAGCAGGATGCCGATCGTCAGAAACGCCCACGAGAACAGCGCCCATCGTCGGGTCTCCATCAGCCAACCCTCGCCGAGGCGGCCGGTGACGAGCGCCGCAATCGCGAAGGCGAACGGCACGGTGAAGCCGACGTAGCCGAGGTACAGGATCGGCGGATGGAACAGCACCAGGATGTGGTTCTGCAGCAGTGGGTTGGGGCCCGGGCCGCTGGTGATGCCCGGGGCACCGGGGGCGAACGGGTCGGCCGGGCCGAAGCTCAGCAACGCGAAGAACGCCAAGACCACGAACATCACGATCAGCGCCCACCCGACGAGCACATCGTCGGTGCGCTTGCGGAACCGCCAGGCGACCGCTGCGGTGAAACCGGCGAGGGTCAGCACCCACAGCAGGATCGAGCCCTCGAGCGCCGACCACATCGCAGCGACGTTGTAGAGCGCCGGGGTGTCGGCCGATCCGACCTGTTGGACGTAGGCGAGCGAGAAGTCGCGGGTGATCAGCGCTCGCTGCATCATCACCACGGCCAGCACGATGCCGCCGAATGCGATCCAGGCGTAGAGCGGACCCTGCTTGAGCATCTTGCGGTCGCCCTTGCGGATGCCGTAGAGCACTGCGAGGGCGCCGAACACCGACGCTGCCAACACCACGAGCAGACCGGCTCGGCCGAGCGCCGAGTTGATGCTTGCAGCGAACAGCATCAGGCGTCGGAGGCGTCGGGGCAGCCGGCCGACTCGGCATCGGCGACCCGCTCGTCGTTGACGGCAACGTACTCGTCGGAGTGCTTCACCTCGACACGATCACCCAGCAGGGTGCCCTCTTCGATCACACCGTGCACGACGACGGGGATGCACTCTTTGAAGATGCCCCCGGGTTCGCCGTCGTAGCTGACCGGAATCGTCTCGTCGTTGAACGTGATCGTGAACACCGTGGTGTTCGCGACCCGGTCGACCGTGCCTTCGTCGACGGTGCCCTGCAGGCGGATGCGACGGTCTTCGTCGCAGCCGTCGCGAACGCCGACCTCGTCGACGTTGCAGTAGTAGTCGACCGCCTGGGTGAGGAACTGTGTGACGATCACGCCACCGGCGACGACCACCATCGCGAGCACCAGCATCGGCATCCAGTTGCGCTTTCGCCGCACCGGTGCAGCGGGGCCGACCGGGGTGCGAGGTGAGAGGTCCATGTCACTCGGGTTGTCGTCGGTTCGGTCGTTCATGTCAGGGTTCATTCTGCTCGCTCAACGCCAGTACTTGTCCGCGTCAGGCACCTGTTTTCCGAGTCGTTTCCCGGCGCGCAGCACACGCCATGCCATGAACGACACCGTTGCGAACGTGAGCACATAGCCACCGATGATGAATCCGGCGTCTTCCATCAGACGGTTCCTTCCTCGTGGGCGGCGCTCTGCGTTGTCGCAGCCGGCGTGGCACCACTCGTCGGGGCGACCGCCTCGGCTCGACGAGCAGCGACGGCGTCGTCGAGGCCGCGATCTTCGAGCAGGTCTTCCATCGCCATGACCCGGGTGCGGTGCATGACGAGCCAGACGTAGAGCAGCGAGAACGCGATCACACCGACGAACAAGCTGAACAGCATCAACCCGTCCATGGAGACGTCGCCATCGGCGTCGAGCACCGTGGCGTCCTGGTGCAAGCTGCGCCAGAGCCGCACGCTCCAGTGCACCAGTGGGATCTCGAGCACGGCGAGCATCCCGATCACCGCACTGCGTCGGGCCCGCTGCTCGTGTGTGCCGCCGAGGCGACGTACCGCGAGGTAGCCGATGTAGGTGACGAACAGCAGTGCGGTGGTGGTGAGACGAGCGTCCCACTGCCAGAACACGCCCCAGGTGAGGCGACCCCACATCGCACCGATCACCAGGGTGACGGCCACGAAGACCGTTCCGACCTCGGCGCTGGCCCCCGCGAGGCGGTCCCAGCCGAGTGACTTCTTCTTCCCGAAGAAGTAGAGCCCGGAGGCGACGGCGGTGACGGTGAACGCGAGATAGGCGATCCAGATCGTGGGGACGTGGACGTACAGCAACCTGACGCTCTCGCGTTGATCTCGGTCTTCGGGCGAGAAGCCGAGTCCGAACGCCACCAGCCAGCCCATCGCGACGATGGTGGCGATCCCGATGATCCGCGTGGCACGGGTGCCGGTGCCTGTTCTCTCGTCGGTTCGGTCGCCGTCGGCGCCAGCCTGGTCACTGGTGAACGTGGGATCCGTGGTCGTCATGTCCGATTCCTGCGGGGTTGGGGGGATGGTGCTCGCGTTCGTCGTCTCATTCGTCGATCAGCGGACCGAACGCCAAGGCCCCACCGACACCGAAGGCCACGGCGAAGACAGCCAGCAGGCCCACCCAGGGCCAGCCGTCCGACACCACCGCACCTGCCGTGCCGAGCGCTGCTTCAACCGCTCGTGTTGCTCCGATCAGGACGGGCGCCACCGCCGGGAACGTGAGCAGCGGGAGCAACGTCTCGCGACCCGTGAACCCTGCGGCAAGGCCTCCGTACAGGGTACCGACTGCGGCGAGCCCGCACGTTGCGGAGATCAGAGTTGTGACGAGGAGCACCACGCCGTCTGACGGGATCGTCTGGCCGTAGAGGACCACGGCAGCGAACAACAGCACGACTTCGAGCACCAGGAGTTGTACACCCAGCGCAACCGCTTTGCCCAGGTAGATCGCCCGGGGATCGATGCCGGCGACGCGCAGCGCGTCGAGCGCGCCGTCGGCGGTCTCGACAGCGAACGAGCGTTGCACGAGCACCAGCATCGAGAACATCGTCGCCAGCCACACCAGGCCGGGAGCGACGCGCTGAAGCACCGAGTCGGCGTCGAGCGCGAACGCGAAGATCACCATCGTGACGCCGGCGAACGGCAACACCTGGTTGACGAACACCCGGCTGTTCCACTCGATCCGCAGGTCCTTCAGCGCGACCTGCCACCCGATGCGCCACACACTCATTCGCCCGACCCCGCCTGGTCCCCCGTGCCCTGGGCATCGGGAACCGGTCCCGCCTGGCCCGCCTGGTTCCCCGTGCCCTGGGCATCGGGAACCGGTCCGCGCTGGATCGGTCCTGCTCGGCAACTCGTGAACGCGGCCAGCGACCACCTCGACACTACGCGTGGCCAGATTGCCGGCGCGTTCGAGCTCGTGACTGGCGACGAGGATCGTGGCACCGGCAGCCGACGCTTGGCGCAGGGTGTCGTCGAGATGGTCGCGGGCCGACGCATCGAGCCCGGCGTGCGGTTCGTCGAGCAGCCAGAGCTGTGCTCGGCGGGCGATCAGGCACGCGATCGCCGTGCGACGCTTCTGGCCCGCCGACAGCTTGCTGACGGCGACGTCCGCCAGACGATCTTCGATGTCGAGGCGCTGCATCGCGACCAGCATCTCGTTGTCGGATGCGCCGACCGTCGAGCCCCAGAATCGAACGTTCTCGGCAACGGTCAGGTCGAGATAGAGCCCGTTCTGATGACCCAGCAGCCCGACCGTTCGACGAACCGACTCCCGGTGCGTCGACAAATCGAGGCCGAGTACCGAACCCGTGCCACGCACCAGCGGCAACAGCCCGGCACACAACCGCAGCAGCGTGGTCTTTCCGGCCCCGTTCGGGCCCCGCAGCAACACGATCTCGCCCTGCTCGACCCGAAGCGAGGCACCGGCGAGTGCCGGGAACTGCCCGAGCACGGCAACCGCCTCATCGAGTTCCACCACCGACATGCGCGACACGCTAGGTCGTCAAGTCCTCGACAACTCGTGGCACCGCGATCCCCCAACGATCATGCGCAGGTAGTTTCTGGGCCGTGTCGGACGCTCCATCGCCAGCCTCGCGCCCGCAGCGAGTGCGCAAGTTCGACCGCCCGCCACCACCTCACGACTGGCGATGGTGGGTCGGCGGCGTCGGCAAGACACTGATCGCCACCGGGCTGTTGATGTTCGGTTTCGTCGCCTACCAGCTCTGGGGAACCGGCATCGAGACCGCTCGGGCGCAGAGCTCACTGGAAAAGGAGTTCGAAGAACTCCTGGCCAGCACGCCGCCGATCACTCCGGCACCGACGACCGCTCCACCCGGCACCAGCCCGCGACTCCGGGCGACACGAATCCGGATGACACCGTGCCCGATGGAACAGTGCCGGTCGACACGGCACCGGTCACCGCACCGCCGACGCCAGTCATCGAACTCCCCCCGATCACGGAAGGTGACCCGATCGCCCGGATCGAGATTCCGCGCATCGGGGTCGGGAAATGGGTGGTCGCCGGCGTCGAGAAGGGCGACCTGAAGAAGGGGCCGGGCCACTATCCCGACACGCCGCTTCCGGGACAGCTCGGCAACTCGGCGATCGCAGGCCACCGCACCACCTTCGGGCAGCCGTTCTTCGATGTCGACAAGCTCGAAGTCGGCGACCAGATCGTCGTCACGACGCTGGCCGGGCGCTTCGTCTACCGAGTGACGGGTCAGGAGATCGTGTCGCCGAACGACTACCAGGTGATCGCCACCACCGACCCGTCCGTCGCAACGCTGACCCTGACGTCGTGTCACCCGAAGTACACCGCACGCGAGCGCATCATCATCTACTCCGAGCTCGACAGCGAGGCGACCGACGGCCTGGTCAGCGAAGCGACGATCAACTACGGCCGACCACTCGACGAGGTCGACTCCAGTGATCCCGACCCGACGAACACGGTGGTCGACCCGGCGGCGGACGGCGACACCGACGGTGACGGTGACACGAACCGTGCTGGCAGCGGGTCGATCGACGATCCCACGATCAACGACGACCCGATCGAGGTCGACGAGCAACAGGTCAACGCCGGAATCGCCGATGCCTTCTCCGAGGGGTGGTTCAGCGATCCGGGAGCCAACAGCCAAGTGTTGCTGTGGGGCCTGGTACTCGCAGCGATCGGCATCTTGTCGTATCTGCTGAGCCGGCGAGTGAAACGCGACTGGGTCGGTCTGCTGGTCGGCATCGGCCCGTTCGTCGTGACGCTCTACTTCTTCTTCCAGAACGTCAACCGGCTGCTCCCTCCGAACCTCTGACCCCTGGCAAGGCCGGTCTCAACCTGGTCCCACCTACGCCTCCGAAGCTTCCCACGTGAGTCCGTGCTTGGAGATCGTGTACGTGCCTGCGGGGGTGGTGGCGTACCCGACTGCTTCGAGCAGATCGCGAACAGCAGGTGAGACCAAGATCTGGCCCGGCCCGGCGAGGCGGACGAGCTCCGAGGTCAGGAACACACTGCGACCGGTGATGTCGTCGCCCACCACGTCGATCGACCCGAAGTGGATGCCCGCTCGAATCTGGGTGCCGTTCGCCGCAAGACGCTCACGAATCGCACGTGCAAAACCGACTGCATCTCGCGGATCGCGGAACGTCGCGGCGCACGCATCGCCGGCGGACCGCAGCGTCGCCCCACTGAACTGATCGAATCCGTCAGTCAGGACTCGCTGCCAGTGCTCCACCGCACGGACGAGCTCGTCGTCCGAGGCCCTGGCGAACTGAGACGAACCAACGATGTCGATCATGGTGACGGCCGCAAGCGGCGCGACGTCCAGATCGGCCGCCCTCAGTCGCGGAAACTCTGACGGAAGCGTTCGCCCGACGAGCTGGAAGATCTCCTGGCGTCGGTTGAAGTCACGCACTCGATGCGTGCCTTGGCTCCGGAACTGGAGATCCCCGTCGAGCAGGTGTTCAGCGATCTCGACAACGGCCTGACTTGCGAGGACCTGCCCGCCGTGACCCAGACTTCGAATTCTCGTGGTCTGGTTCACGGCGAGCCCGTAGTAGTCGTCACCCTGCGTGATGGCTTCTCCGACATGAATGCCGATGCGTACCTTCAGGTCGAGTTCGTCAGGCCACGGTTCGGAGTCGACGGCGCCGACAAGTTCTGCGCATGCGTGCACTGCGGGCGTCGCACTCGGAAAGACGATGAAGTGACTGTCGCCTTCCCCTCGATCCTTGACCACGGTTCCACCGCGCCCGGTGACGATCTTCTCGACCATTTCATCGAGACGCTCGGTCGCCCGAATCATCGCGTGGGGTTGCTCGCCCCACAGCGCGGTGCTGCCCTCGACGTCGGTGAAGGCGAAGCACAGCATTCTCTGCGGAGGCGAGTCCACGCCTGAATGATGACACGATTTCGGATGGGGCTGCGACGGCGTTTCGCTCAGCTCGTGATTCGCGACCCACAGTCATCGCCTCACCATCCACGGACAACTGCTGATCCACCGTTTCGACGAGCAGTTCGAGCGTGCCCACAGGGTCCGCTCCGCAAGGTTCGCGACAGCGGACCGATCGTCCGACTCCAGCGTCGGTCGCGGTCAGTGACCGGTGAAGTCGGGGCGGCGTTTGTCGAGGAAGGCGGTGCGGCCCTCCTCGGCGTCGGTGCTCGCCCATGCCGCGCTGCGAGCCGCTTCGAATGCAGCATCCTCATCAGGTTCGATGTGTGCGTGCTCGAGCCCGATCTTGTGACCGGCAATGGTGAGCGGTGCCAGGCGTGACAACTCGTGCGCCCACGCAACCGCGTCGTCCAGGCCGCCCAGCCGATGGATGCCACCGGTGACGTGCAACTGCTCGGCGGTGTAGGTCTGCGCCGCCATCAACATCGCTCGAGCGATCGGGGGCGAGAACTCCGATGCCAGTCGCCGAATCGTCCAGTGATCGACCACCAAGCCCAGCTTGGCCGCTGGAACTCCGACCACGCTCGTCGCCGTGGCAACGCGCAGATCGGTGGCGATCGCCAACTGGGCGCCGGCGCCGAGCGCGGGGCCGTCGATCGCGGCGATCACCGGTACGGGCAGCCGACCGAAACCTCGCAGCACCGCGGCGAGATCGGTGGCGAACTGGCCCTCCTCGACACCATTGAGGTCGGCGCCGGCGCTGAACGCCGGCGGCTTGCCCGTCAACACGACCGCACGAATCGCATCGGGCGAACGAGCCGAGATCGCCGCCTGAACGTCGAGCAGCTCGAGCAACGTGGCGTGGTCGACGGCGTTGCGCCTCGACGGACGATCGAGCGTGACGACCGCGACCAACCCGTCGTGGGTGAGATCGACCGTCATGACCGGCAGCGTTCCGCTCGTAGCATGACCCGACTGTATGTCGAACCCCCGCTGCCACCCCCGAAGAGATCGATCCGGTGCGCGCCAAGCGGGCACAGGTCGCCAAGTGGACTCTGCTCGCCAACCGCGTCGGCTACCTCTTCGTGGCGTTGGCGATGGCGCTGTTCGTCATCGCATTTGCGGTTGGCTTCTCCTCGACGATGGCCAATCTGGTGATCATCACGTTCGTGATCGGGTGCGTGCTCCTGGCACCGTCGATCATCGTCGGCTACGCCGTCAAGGCGGCCGAACGCGACGACCGCGAGCGCGGATTCTGAACGACCCCCCGGTGAATTCTCTGATCGGCTCCTCCCCGTTACCATTGGGTAACTGATGTCCCCTCGCCTCACCGCAACCGCCCGCCGGGAGCAGATCCTCGACGTCGCCCTCGAGGTGTTCGCCACGCACGGATTCCACGGCGCGTCGATGAACGATGTCGCCGAAGCCGTCGGTGTCACCAAGCCGGTGCTCTACCAACACTTCGATTCCAAGCGCGATCTGTACCAGGCGCTGATCGACGAGGTCGGCAATCGACTGCTCGCCAACATCGCCAAGGCAGCCGCCGAGGCCACCGATGGCAAGAGCCAGACCGATCTCGGGTTCCGTGCCTACTTCCGTTGGGTCGCCGACGACCACGATGCATTTCGATTCCTGTTCGGCTCTGGCACGCGCCGAGACGACGAGTTCAACGCCGCCGTGACCCGGATCACGGCCGAGGCAGCACGGGCGGTTGCACCGCTGATCGCCGTCGACATCGACGAGCGCCACCGGACCACCATTGCGCATTCGCTCGTGGGCATGGCCGAGGGTGCGAGCCGCCTGCTGGTCGAGCGAGGCGACGAGTTCGACCCCGACGAGATCGCTCAGGTGGTGTCCGACCTCGCCTGGGCCGGCCTGCGCGCCGTCCAACCCAAGGACTGACCGTCCAACCCAAGGACTGACCGTTTGCGTTGCATTCCGGGCGGGACGTCCCACCGGAACTGCAACGCAAACGTGGGTATACGGCCCGGTTGCATTGACCAGACGGCTCCGGTGCACCACGCTGGGGTGATGCCCGACACCGCGCCGTTGCTTCGTCCGAGCGAGAACCTGTACCTCAGTGGCAACTACGCGCCGGTTGCCGAAGAACTGACGGCGTTCGATCTCCCGGTGACGGGGACGATCCCCCCTGACCTCGAGGGTCGGTGGTTGCGCAACGGACCCAACCCCGGCGAGGACGCCGAGGTTGCGACGCACCACTGGTTTCTGGGCGCAGGCATGGTCCATGGCGTTCGACTGCGCGGCGGTCGTGCCGAGTGGTATCGCAACCGGTACGTCGCAGCGACCGACGGGCCGAGCCCGAACACGAACGTCGGGGGCTTCGCCGGCACGACGTGGGCGATGGTCGAAGCGGGCACACCCCCGGTGGAGCTGGGCTACGAGCTCGACTCGCTGGGTGTCAACGCCTTCGGTGGCACCCTGCCGAACGGGTTCAGCGCGCATCCGAAGTACGACCCGGCGACCGGCGAGCTGCACGCCATGGCGTATCAGTGGCCGGACCTGATCGACCACGTCCAGTACGTCGTGGTCGGTGGTGACGGTCGGGTGTCGAAGGTCGTCGACGTGCCGGTTCCCGACATGCCGATGATCCACGACATGTCGCTGACGTCGACCTACGCCGTCGTGTACGACCTGCCGGTCACCGTCAACTTCGACGTGATGGGCGGCGGCTACCCGTGGCCCTTCGCGTGGGCTCCCGACCGCGCTGCACGCGTCGGCCTGCTTCCCCGAACGGGCACCGCTGACGACATCGTGTGGTGCGACGTCGACCCCTGCTACGTGTTCCATCCACTCAACGCCTACGACGCCGATGACGGCACCGTGGTGGTCGACCTGTGCCGCTACGACCGCATGATGGACAGCGATCGCCGCGGCCCGTTCACCGACTGTCTGCCGACGTTCGACCGCTGGGTGATCGACCCGGCGGCCCGCAGCGTGCACGAGCGCCGGATCGACGACCGACCCCAGGAGTTCCCGAGACACAACCCGACCGTCGGACTGCAGCGCCACCGGTACGGCTACACCTCCGAGGTCACACCAGGTGAGCCGAACCTGCACGGCGCGATCATCAAGCTCGATGTCGACGCCGGCACGACCGAGGCCCACGAGTTCGGGCCCGGCCGCGGCGGCGCCGAGCCGGTGGTGGTACCGAAGGCCGACGGCACAGCTGAGGACGACGCCTGGATTCTCACCGTCGTCTACGACGCCGCCACCGATGCGAGCGAGCTCCACATCCTCGACGCCGGCGACATCACCGGCGACGCAGTTGCGACCATCTCGCTCCCCCAGCGGGTGCCGTTCGGTTTCCACGGCAACTGGGTGCCGGATTCGTCGGTGCCGCCGCCGACCTGACGCCCCCACCCCACCCCCACTCCCGCACGTTCGCGTGACGCTTCGGACGGACCGCCCCGTCAGAACTGCAACGCAAACGATGTGGGTGGCAACTCCCCACGTTCGCGTGACGCTACGGACGGACCGCCCCGTCAGAACTGCAACGCAAACGATGTGGGTGTGGGTGTGGGTGTGGGTGAGGGTGAGGGCGGATCTCAGCTGCGGAACGTGAGGCCTCGGTAGCCGTCGACGAAGCCGGCGGTGCGCAACATCTCCAGCAGTCCCGCCGAGCGCGTCGGTGAGGCCCTCGCCGTCGATCTTGCGGACCTCGACAGAGCGCAGCCGGTCGTGCTTCACCAGCGACACCAGCGCCTCGGTCCACGACGGATCCACCGTCGCCTCGGGAAACGTGACGAGATGATGTCCGCGCCGGTCGAACCACACCAGCGGGCGGCCGGCTCGCAACACCACGAGCGACGATGCACTCCTCGCAGGACGGCCGGTGGTCTCCGGCCACGCCGAGCGCGGCACCGTAGGGCTGAGCGGGATCGGTGGAAGCGAGCACGATCGGGTCCGGCACGTCGTCGGGAGAGATCACCGGGTCGGGCGTGTCCCGTGCCGCACGAAGCCGATCGACCGCGCCCGGCACGGCGAACTGGGCGGCGCCGAGGCCGTCGACGAAGTACCCGCGTCGCACCTGGCCACGTTCTTCGAGCACCTTGAGTACGCCGTAGACGGCACTGAACCCGCCGACGAGCCCTTCGGCCATCACCGCCTCGCGGGTCACCACGCCGTACCGCTCGACGAGCTGCAGCGCCTGGGCATGGGCTGCTTCGGTCGGCGCGGGCACCGGGCGGAGCAGCGGCGCAACGAGACTCCAGCGGCCCTGACCCGCTGGGGGGCCAATCCGGGTGAGACGCCCGGGTCGGGGTCGACCGCGAGCCTTCGTTCGGCCGGAACCGCCCGCCTTGACCTTCGCCCCGGCGAGCACCGCTCGCAGCGGGGCGAGCGAGTCGTTGGTGACCTCGCCGGCCCACACGAGGTCCCACAGCGCCGCGAGCAGCTCCTGATCGGAGGCGGTTGCATCAGCCGCGCGGATCTGGCCCCAGAAGCTCGCGCCCTGCTCGGCGAGCTGGGCGCGGATCGCATCGTGCAACCCACCCTCGACGGGTTCTCGTTGCTCCCATCCCGGTGCGAGCAGCGGAAGTTGATCGGCGAAACACAACCGCACCCGCCCGTCGCGAGCGCCGAGCGCACCGGCGCCCACCCAGATCAGCTCGCCGGCGGTGCAGAGCTCGTCGAGCATCGACGAGCGATACGACCCGACGCGAACCGGCAGCACGTCGGTCTCGATCGTGGATGCCACGAGTGCCGTGCCCGACAGGACACCGAGGGTCTCGACCAGCGCCTCCACCCCACGTCGCTGGGCGGGAACGTCGTGCCAGGCCGTCAGGAACCGGGCAAACGCCTCCTGCTCGACCGGTTCGACCTCCTTGCGCAACGCTGCCAGCGACCGGCGGCGCAACTGTCGCAGCACATCGACATCGCAGTACTCGCGAGACACGCCGCCCGGGCGGAACTCGCCGACGACCAGTCGCTCCTCACCCTCCAACGCTGCGAGCGCGCCGGCGATCCGCTCGGGTGGCGCACCGAGACGAGCGGCCACCTCGGCAGTGAGGAACGGCCCGTGAGTTCGGGCGTAGCGACCGACGATCTCCTCGAGCGGACGGGCGACCGGATCGGTGAACGCCATCGGCAGGCCGAGCGGCAGCGAGCACCCGAACGCGTCGCGGTACTTCGCTGCGTCCTCGGCCGCCGCGTACCGCGCCTCGCCGCCGAGTGCGATCTCGATGACTCGCTTCTCACCGAGCAGCGTCGCCAGCCAGCTCGCGCCGTCGGCCCCCGAGCCGCCGGCGTCGTCGGCACTCGGCGTGTCGCAGCGCAGTTCGATCTCGTCGACGGTGAGGTCGCCGACGCGGCGGAACACGTCGTGCAGTTCGTCGGCGAGAGCGCGCCCGACGCCCGTCGGTGAGGCACTGCAACTCGAGTTCGACGTCAGCGAGCACCTCCGGGTCGAGCAGCTCTCGGAGTTCCTCGGCGCCGAGCAGGTCACGCAGGAGGTCGCGATCGAGCGCCAACGCAGCGGCGCGCCGTTCGGCGAGCGGGGCATCGCCTTCGTACATGTAGGCAGCGATCCAGTTGAACAGCAGGCTCGACGCCATCGGGCTCGCCTTGCCCGTGTCGACGCTGACCACTCTGACCGCCCGCGAGCGCAGCTGGCCGAGCACCTCACGCAGTGCCGGTACGTCGAACACGTCCTGCAGACATTCTCGCGACGTCTCCAGCAGGATCGGGAACGTCGGGTACTTCGACGCCACCGCCAGCAGGTCGGCAGCACGTTGACGTTGCTGCCACAGCGGGGTGCGACGGTCCGGGCGTCGACGAGGCAGCAGCAGGGCACGGCCGGCACATTCTCGGAAGCGCGCGGAGAACAGCGACGTCTGCGGCAACGTCGCAACCACCAGCTCGTCGATGTCCTCCGGGTCGATCAGCAGCGCATCGATCGGGAGTTCCACTGCTGACTCGGGCAGGCGGATCACGATGCCGTCGTCACCCCACATCGTCTCGACCGGGATGTCGAACTGGTCCATCAGTCGACGTTCGATCGCCATCGCCCACGGCGCGTGCACCGGCGTGCCGAACGGGCTCAAGATGCACACCCGCCAGTCGCCGATCTCGTCCTGGAATCGCTCGACCACCAGCGTTCGGTCGTCGGGCACCGCGCCGGTCGCCTCGAGCTGTTCGTCGAGGTACTGGCGCAGATTGCCGGCAGCGAACGCGTCGAGCGCGTAGTGGCCCATCAGCCGCTCGATTGCGGCAGGCTCGTCGAGTTCGCGCACTTCACGCACGAACGCCCCCAGCGCTCGGCCCAGCTCCAACGGCCGGCCCGGGCGGTCGCCGTGCCAGAACGGCATCTTGCCCGGCTGGCCCGGCGCAGGTGACACGGTGACCCGCTCGAACGTGATGTCCTCGATCCGCCACGTCGATGCACCGAGCACGAACGTCTCCCCCGGTCGGCTCTCGTACACCATCTCTTCGTCGAGCTCGCCGACACGGGTGCCATCGGGCAGGAACACCCCGAACAACCCACGGTCGGGGATCGTGCCGCCAGAGGTCACTGCGAGACGCTTCGAGCCGTCCCGTCCGCGCAGCCGGTCGTTGATGCGGTCCCACACGATGCGAGGCCTGAGTTCGGAGAACTCTTCACTCGGATACCGCCCCGACAACAGATCGAGCACATTGCCCAGCAGGTCGTCGGAGATCTCGGCGAAGCTGGCGCATCGCCGCACCATCGCCGCGACCTCGGCCACCGAGCACTCCTCGACGATCGCGACGTGCGCCACGATCTGCTGGGCGAGCACGTCGAGCGGATTGCGCAAGAACCTGGTCGACTCGATCTCGCCGTCGACCATCCGCCGCGTGACGATCGCGGCTTCGAGCAGATCGCCACGGTGTTTGGGGAAGATCGACCCACGCGACGGCTCCCCGACCGAGTGCCCGGCGCGTCCGATGCGTTGCAGCCCACGGCTGACCGCACCCGGCGACTCCACCTGGATGACCAGATCGACCGCACCCATGTCGATGCCCAGCTCCAACGACGACGTCGCCACGATGGCGCGCAGCTCGCCGCGCTTGAGCCGGTCCTCGATCACCACTCGCTGCTCTCGGGCCAACGACCCGTGGTGCGCCATCACGAGGGGAAGATCCTGATCGCCGTGCGCACGGGTGCCGAGGGAGGAGTCGAGGGACGTGTCGACGTGCGACTCCTCGTAGAGCTCGTTGAGCTTGGCGGCCAATCGTTCAGCAGCGCGGCGGGCGTTGCAGAAGATGATCGTCGATCGGTTCGCCAGGATCCGGGTGAGGATCTCCGGGTAGATGCTCGGCCAGATCGACGTGCGGCGTTCGGTGAGCGCTGCCGTGGCCGGACCGGGCGTGAGCTCGACCTTCACCTGGCCCAGCGTCGACATGTCCTCGATCGGGATGACCACCTCGACCTCGAGCGGCTTGCGAATGCCCGCATCGACGATGCGCACCGGCCGTTTGCGACCCGGCTCATCGAAGCCGCCGAGGAATTCGGCGACCTCTTCGAGCGGCCGCTGGGTTGCCGAGAGCGCAATGCGCTGGGGCGGCCGATCGGTGACCTCTTCGAGCCGCTCCAGGGTCATCATGAGGTGGGCGCCCCGCTTGGTGGTGGCCATTGCGTGGATCTCGTCGATGATCACGGTCTCGACGCCGGCAAGCGTCTCTCTCGCCGACGAGGTGAGCATCAGATAGAGCGACTCGGGCGTGGTGATCAGCAGATCCGGTGGCCGCCGTATCAGCTTCTGGCGGTCGTTGGCCGGCGTGTCACCGGTGCGCATCCCGACGTCCGGCGCCACGAATCCCTCGCCGAGGCGCTCGGCGGCGAGCTCGATGCCCTTCATCGGTGCGCGCAAGTTCTTCTCGATGTCGAACGCCAACGCCCGCAGCGGAGAGATGTAGAGCACCCGGGTGCGGTGCGATCGCTCCTCGGGGCGTGGTGTGGTGGTGAGCCGGTCGATCGAAGCGAGGAACGCCGTGAGCGTCTTGCCCGATCCGGTCGGCGCGCAGATCAGCGTGTGCTCGCCGGCGATGATCTGCGGCCAGCCCTGCACCTGCGGCGGCGTCGGCTCGGGGAACGACGCCGCGAACCACTCCCGAACTGCCGGCGAGAACGCCTCGAGAACCGGATGTTCAGCGATCGCCCCACGCTACCCAGCGCCCGAGGCGCCCAACCCCCGGACACGAAGCCATGAGTCTTCGCGACACCCGCCGTCGCGGAGACTCATGGCCGTGTCGTGCCAGCCGAGGTCAGCCGTCGGTGGTCTCCGTCATGTCGTCGTCCATGTCGTCGCCGGAGTGGTCCGTGTCCATGTCCATCCCGTCGATCGAGCGGACGGGGGCCGTGACGGTCAGCTCGGTGCCGTCGTCGAAGATCAGCGTGACCTCGACCTCGTCGACGAAGTCGGCCGGGTCGATGTCGAGCATCATCACGTGCGGGCCGCCCGGCTCGAGCTTGAACGAGGCGCCGGCGGCGATGACGAAGCCGTCCTCGCGCTCCTGCATCTGCATCGTGCCCTCGTCGTCCATCAGGGTCTCATGGATCTCGACGGTGGCGTCGAACGGCACCGAGCCGCCGATCAGCGTGATGTCGGTGTCGCCGGAGTTGTCGATCGTGCCGTAGGCAGCAGACGCCGTCTGGCCCTCGGCGGGCTGACGGACCCAGGCGTCGGTGACGGCGATGTCACCGACGGTGGCCTCGCCACCGGGCATCTCCATCATGTCGTCGTCCATGTCGCTGTCCATGTCGTCGGCCATCGTGTCGTCGGACGCCATGTCGTCGGCCATCGTGTCGTCGGTGGCCATGTCGTCCATGGTCGTCTCGACCGCAGCGTCAGAGGAGCTGTCGTCGTCGCTACCGCACGCGGCGAGCGAGAAGATCAGCGCCGACGCGGCCAGGGGTGCAAGGAGGGATTTGGTTCGGATGCTGTTCACAGCACCAGAGGTCGTCGCCCCCACCCACCTGGTTCCCTCCGGAACCCGAAAGATGTGCGGGGTCGGCCCACCGGCGGGCCGATCTGCGCACGTTTCGGGGGTTTGAGCCGGTCAGCGACGTTCCGACACCGTTCCGGCGTCGAAGTCGAGGGTCCGTGTCAGGCGAACCCGACTGCGCAGGTCTCGGTCGTGGGTCACGAGGATCACCGTTCCCTCGAAGGTGTCGAGCGCCTGCTCCAACTGTTCGATCGCAGGGAGGTCGAGATGGTTCGTCGGCTCGTCGAGCACGAGCAGGTTCGCCCCGTTCGCCATCAGCAGCGCCAGCGATGCCCGGGTCCGTTCACCCGGCGACAACGTTGCGGCGCCGCGATGCACGTGCTCGGCGCCGAGTCCGAACTTGGCGAGCAGCGTGCGGGCCTCACCGATCCGCAGTCCGGTCGCCGTCGTGAACGCGTCGACGAGCGATTCATCGCCCAACAGCGCCGACCGCGCCTGTTCGATCTCGCCGACAACGACGCTCGAGCCCAGCGTCGCTGTTCCGACCTCGGGCGACACGCGTCCGAGCAGCAACGAGATCAACGTGGTCTTGCCGCTCCCGTTCGGTCCGATCAGGGCAACTCGATCTCCGAGACGGATGTCGAGGTCGATCGGCCCCAACTGAAACGTCCCCCGCTCGACCACCGCACCGCGGACCATCGCCACCACGTCGCCACTGCGACCCGCGCCGGGGATCGACAACCGGAGCTCCCACGGGTCGCGCGGCTCCTCCACCGCCTCGAGGCGTTCCGCTGCCTTCTGCGTGCGAGCCGCCTTGCCCGCGAGTTGCTCGGTCTGGTTGATCTTGAAGTGGCGAATGTGCTTGTCGGTCTCGCCCGACTTCCTGACCTTCGCCTGTCCCTGGCTGGCCCACTCCCGTTCGCGCTGCGCCCGCTGTTCGAGTGCCGAACGCTTCGCGTCGTACTCCTCGAATCGTTCACGAGCGTGCTGGCGGGCCAACTCGCGCTCGGCGAGGAACGATTCCCATCCACCGGCAAACCAAGTTGCACGATGCGAATGGTGGTCGATCTCGACGACATCGGTGATCGTGCGCCGGAGAAACGACCGGTCGTGGCTGACGAGGAGCACCGGAGCATCGAGTCCGAGCACCCATCGTTCGAGGCGGTCGAGGCCGTCGAGGTCGAGATCGTTGGTCGGCTCGTCGAGCAGGAAGACGTCGAATCGCGACAGCAGCAGTGAGGCCAGCGACGACCGGGCCGCTTCGCCGCCCGACAACGTGCGCGTCGGCTGGTCGAGCAATCGGGCGCCGAGGCCGAGTTCGTACCAGACCTCGCCGACGCGAGCGTCGAAGTCGGCGGCACCGAGCGCGAGCCACCGGTCGAGCGCATCGGAGTAGCGATCGTCCGCACCGGCCTCGCCCACGGCGAGTGCTGCCGTGGCAGCATCGAGCTCGTCCTGGGCGGGCGCGACCCCACTGCGACGGCCGAGGAACTCACGCACCGTCTCCGTGGCCGACCGCTCGGGTTCTTGGGGCAGCAGGCCGACGTTCGCGGTGCGGGGCGCCACCTCCACCGATCCGCGTTCGAGATCGACCCGGCCTGCGAGTGCAGCCAGCAACGTCGACTTGCCGACTCCATTGGGGCCGACGAGACCGACCCGATGGCCAGGACCGACTGTGAGTTCGACGTCGTCGAGCACCACGAGGGGGCCACGGACGACGGTGAGTGAACGAGCGATGAGCGAGGCGGGCATGAGGCACTCCAGGAGTCGGGCCGCGCAGCGCGCGGTCACACGGACGTGGGGACAGCTCAGCGATCGGACATCGGCGAACACCGTAGCCGGGTGATCGACGGCGTTCGCTCTCGATTTCGCCGCTGAGCACGGCCCACGGCCCGAAACGTGCGCAGATCGGCCCGCCGGCGAACGCCCGACGCACATTTTTCGGGTTGGACTCTGGGTCGGGGCGGGTGGAGTTGTCGGCGACGGGTGGAGGCGCCACACTCGACCTGCCGATGCCGACCGTGATCCTCCGCCCCTGGCAGCGTGCCGCGTACGAAGCGTTCCGGGCGAGCCCCGACCCTGACTACCTTGCGGTCGCCACCCCCGGTGCCGGTAAGACGACCTTTGCGCTCACCTGTGCCCGGGCCAGCCTGGCCGACGAACCACGCACGCTCGTGGTCGTGGCGCCGACCAGCCACCTGAAGGTCCAGTGGTCGCTCGCCGCCCACCGCCTCGGATTGCAGCTCGACCCCGACTGGAGTCCCGGCGAGGGCCTCGCCCGCGACGTCCACGGCCTGGTCACGACCTACCAGCAGATCGCCACGGGCAACACCGCAGCGAAGCTGGCCGGGCTGTCCGCAGACGGGTTCGTGATCCTCGACGAGATCCACCACGCCGGCCACGAGAAGGCCTGGGGTGACGGCATCCGCACTGCATTCGGCCACGCAGCTCGCCGCCTGTCGTTGTCGGGTACGCCGTTCCGCAGCGACGCCATACAGATCCCGTTCGTGCGCTACGACGCGTCCGGCGACGAGGGCGACATGGCCCACGCCGACTACATCTACGGCTATGCGGATGCGCTGCGCGACGGTGGTGTCGTGCGGCCGGTGTATTTCCCGCGGGTCGACGGTGAGATGGAGTGGACCACCGCTGCGGGTGACGTGATCAACGCGAGCTTCCAGGACGAGCTCACCAAGGATCAGATGTCGATGCGCTTGCGCACCGCACTCAGCCTCGAAGGCGAGTGGATGCCGAGCGTGCTCGCCCGCGCGAACGAGCAGCTGCGATCGATCCGCCAGGACCACCGCGACGCCGGCGGGTTGGTGATCGCCATCGACCAGGACCACGCCCAGGGGATCGCCCGTCTGCTGCGCGACCGGTTCGGCACACCCGCCGATGTGGTGATCAGCGACGACCCGACAGCATCGAAGAAGATCGCCGAGTTCGCCCACAACGACCGCCCGTGGCTGGTGGCGGTGCGAATGGTGTCCGAAGGCGTCGACATCCCGCGGCTGCGCGTCGGCGTGTTCGCCACGACCACCTCCACCGAACTGTTCTTCCGCCAGGCGGTCGGCCGTTTCGTCCGCTGGCAGTCCGGCCGGCCGAGTCAGAAGGCCTACGTCTACATCCCCGACGACCCGCGTCTGCGAACCCATGCGTTCGAGATCGCCGAGGCGCGACGCCATGTGCTCCGCCCGCCCGACGACGGCGACGGCGACGAGTTCCAGCCCGACGGTGGCCTCGAGAACCAGACCCACCCCGACGACGATGCCGAACAGCTCGCGCTGTTCGCCGTGGTGTCCGCCACAGCGACCGACATCACCGTGCACACCGTCACCGAGGAGGGGGTGAGGTACGAGCCGTTGTTCACGCCCGACGAACTCGGAGCGGCCCGCTACGACGACGAGGTCGAGATCGCCGAGCCGCAGTTCGTCGCCGACCCACTCCTCAGCCTCGACCTGCCAGAGATTCCCACAGCCGCCGGCCTGGTCCCGTCGGGGTCGCTGAGCGTCGCGGAACGCAAAGACGACCTGCGGACTCGAAACGCCCACGTCGCCAAGCGCTTGGTCGACATCACCGGATGGGGCCACGCCAAGGTGCAGGGCGAGATGAACCGGCTGGCTGGGGTCACGCGGGTGGCGACCGCCACCACCGAGCAGCTCGAACGCCGGTTGCGGTACTCGGAGAGCTGGCTGCGCCGACTCCAGCGCTGATGCGACGAGCAGGAGCCGCGCTCGACGGGCCTGTCAGATCGGCTCAGCGGTAGGATCGGGGAATGCCTGCGAGCGGTGAACACCATCCCGCGTTCGAGGAGTACTGCGAGTGCATCTTCGAGCTGCACGAGGACGACGTCGAGGTGATCCAGGCACGCATCGCTGAACGGCTCCAGGTGTCCCGTCCTGCAGTCAGCGAGATGATGAAGCGTCTCGAAGCCGAAGGGCTCATCACCTCCGACGGAGGGATCCGTCTCACCGACGAAGGGCGTCGACTGGGCGAGCGCGTCGTGCGCCGCCACCGGCTGGCCGAGGTGTTCCTCACCGACGTGCTCAAGCTCAGCTGGGCCGAAGCTCACCACGAGGCCGGCAAGTGGGAGCACATCATGAGCGACTCGGTCGAGCGTGCTCTCAACGACCTGCTCGGCTCGCCGACGACCTGTCCGCACGGCAACCCGATCCCGGGTTCCGGCTACGAGGCGCCCGACTCCGGACCACTCGCCGCGCTCGCCGTGGGTTCACCGTTCACCGTTCGCCGCATCACCGAGGAACTCGAATTCGAGCCGGGTCTCCTCGAGTTCCTCGAGGACTCCGCGATCCAGCCGGGCAACCACGGCACGATCACTGCGGCCTCCCCGGACGGCACGTTGACCGTCGAGATCGACGGTCGTCACATCGGTGTGGGTTCGTTTGCGAGCGAACGTATCCTTGTCACCCAGTGACCCCCGCCATCACGTCCCCCTCGTGACCGACCGCCGCCTCGTCTCCCGCATCGCCGCCCTCGCACTCTCGGGCCTCCTCGTCTCCTCCTGCGCCGACACCGTGGTCGACGAGCAGTCTGACGCCGGCGAGATCAACGTCGATGGATCGTTCGAGACCGTGCCGACCACGACGTTGCCGATCACGGGCACGACCGCAGAACTCCTCGCTGAGATGTCGGCCGAGATGAGCCGTCTGAGCTCGGAGATCTCGGCGCCCGGCGACGAGCGAGCAACCCTCGACCGCATCGAACGGGTCTGGGTGGTCGCCCGGCCCGACGTCGAGTCGACCCGGCCCGAACTGGTCGTCGGCATCGACACCTCGGTCGACATGGCACGCATCGCAGTGACCCGAGTACGACCTGCCGACGGCGACAAGGCGCTGCAGATCTTCACCGACCTGGTCGATCGCTTCAACAACGCCAGCTGAGCTCCTTGCCGGTGGGTCCGATTCCGGCTGTGAAGCCGGACGCGTCCGGCTGTGGACGTGCGCCCGCACGGTCGGTCGAGGTCTAGAGTGAGGTCATGGGACCGATCGCCACGAACGCAAGCAAAGAGGTCGCCGGCGCGATCCTGTCGGAAGCCGCTGACGAACTCCGCGGTCGGTCGAACCGCAAGTGGGCGGTGATGCTCCTGGCGTTCCTGGTCGGCATCGTCGTCACCGTGGTCGTAATCAAACGTCGCGGTGGCACCCTCCCGATCGAGAGCGACCCCCGCTGGACCGATATCGTCGAGAACCCGCCCGCCTGACGATTCAGTCGTAGTCCGACCCGCAGGCGTCGGGGTGATGGCGGGCGACGTTGTCCGGATAGCTCCGGCAGTAGTAGTTCCAGAGTTGCTGGCCGTAGACCCCAGCACCCGCTCGACTGTCGATCCCGTCGACGCCCGACTCGATCTCGGTGCGACGGGCCATGAATCCGGCCTCGGCGTGCCGGGGGCTCACAGCAACCGCCTCCGCGAAGCCCGCTGCGAGGAGCAGCGGTTCGAGCTGGGTCGTCAGGTCGGGTCCGTGGAACCAAGCCGACGACTGCCGTGCCTGATCGGCGATGACGCGATGGGTGGTGGCAACGAAGTAGTTGCCGGTCATCTCCTGGAGCATCTCGCCGATGTTGACGACGAAGGCGTCGCGGCGGGGCGGCACGTCGATCCAATCGCCCACCGGATTGCGGACCTGGAGTCCGCCGGCATCGTGTTGCAGCAGCAGCGTGAGGAATCCGGCGTCGTGGTGGGGGTTCACGCCGGCACCATCGGGTGGCGTCGGGGGGTAGCTGATCAACTTGACGAACGACAGCGGACGCTCACCGAAGACCCTTCGGAGGTGGTCGGGGGCGAGTCCGAGCCCGACGGCGAACACCTCCAGCAGCGTGTCGGCCACCGCTCCCATCCGTTGGAAGTACTCGGCCATGTGCGAGCGGAATCCGGGGAGGATGTCGTCTGCCAGCCACTGGTTGGGGCCGTCGAGGCGCAGGTATGCAGGTTCGACGTCGAGGCCACGAACAGGGTGCTCGGTCGAGAGGTCGAGTTGTTCGCGTAGGTCGGGCAGCCCTCCGGTCAGCTCGGCCCCGACCCGCTCCCAGCCGCGGAAGTGCGGCGACAGCGCCTTGTCGATCGTGGCCTTCGCCGTCTCCGGCAGGGCGAAGAACCGTCGTTGCTGCTCGATGTGCCGTGCAATGAAGTCGTCGTCGACGCCGTGACCGATCAGTTGGAAGAACCCGATCTCGTGGCACGTCTGGCGGACCTGGTCGGCAAAGGCACCAGGGTCCGTTCTCCACGCGGCGAGGTCGAACTCGGGGATCTCCGTGAACGTCGCGACAGTCACCCGGCCAGCGTACGGTTCGGCGCCGGGAGCGGACTCAACCGAATCGACCAACCCGACGCGCTGTCACCCGATCGGTGTTACGGGTGGTGTCTGACACCAAACGTAACGTCAGCGGAGAGGGTCGGGGAGGTCGTCGGCGTGGACGATGCTGAGGTGCTGGGTGGGGCGGGTCAACGCCACGTACAGCGAGCGCATGCCGTGCTCGCCGTCGGCGACGATCCGCGCCGGCTCGACCACCAGCACGGCGTCGAGTTCGAGCCCCTTCACCACGCTGACCGGCACCAACGTGACGCCTTCATCGAGACCGGTACGCGTGGCGGTGCCGTGGTTGACGCCCGCCGCGGTGAGGTGTTCCGACAGCTCGTCGATCATCGAGTCGGGCGCGATGACACCGAGACTGGCGTTCGGCAACATCTCGGTGATCGACCTCACCTCATCGGCAACGGCAGCGCCGAGCACACCATCGGCACGTCGGATCACGGGCGCGGCATCACCGATGCGCACCGACTGCGGCGCCCGCAGCGAGGGGGTGGCAACCGCCATCACCTTGTTGGCGAGCTCCATGATCTGACCAGGGATGCGGTAGCCGACGGAGAGGCCGGTCACCCGTGACGGCTTGCGGTCGGGCAGATGGTCGAGCACCTCCTCCCAGTCGCTCGGCGCCAATGGCCCGGTTGCCTGGGCGAGGTCGCCGACGATCGTCATCGCACCGTTCAGCGAGCGACGCGTCGCCATCTTCAACTGCATCGGCGTGAGGTCCTGCACCTCGTCGATCACGATGTGGCCGTAGGTGCGGATCTCGTCCGAGTCGTCGATCTTGCCGTTGCGGCCCGGCTTCGGACCCAGCACGTCGCGAGCGTCGTCGAGGAGCGCCACGTCAGCGGCCGTCCAACGAACGTCGTCGACCGATTCGGCACGGGGGCGAAACAGCGCCAACGCCTCGGTCTCGTCGAGCACCCCGCGGGCGGCCAGTTTGAGCAGGGCCTTCGAACCGAACAGGTCGTGCAGCAACTGCGCCGGGGTGAGCAGCGGCCACATCCGATCGAGCGCCTCCCGAATCTCGGGGGTGCCACGCAGGGTGTCCTTGACATCGCGAGGGCCGATCTCGGGGTCGCGATACGTCGCGGCCAGCGCCGACCACACCTCGTTCTCGACGAACTTGCGGCCGCTGTTGTGACGACGGAATCGGCGCCGGGCGTTCTTCACGATCCGAGCCGACTCCTCGACGCGCAGCCGCACGTAACCCGTGCGGAACGGAATCACCAGGGCATCCGGCAGCGGCCGCTCACGGTCGTTGATGGCCTGGTCGATCACGTCGGACATGCGCACGTCACCCTTGAGCCGCGCTGCGGTCGGACTGTCGGCGCCCTCACGCTCGCCTGGACGCAAGAACTGCACGCCGGGAACGAGATCCGACAGCACGACCTGCTCGACACCGGCCTCGCCCAGCGACGGGAGCACCCGCTCGATGTAGCGCAGGAACACCCGGTTCGGGCCGATCACCAGCACGCCTTGGTCCTCGAGCGGGAAACGGTGGGTGTAGAGCAGATAGGCCGCACGGTGCAGCGCAACCACGGTCTTGCCCGTGCCCGGGCCACCCTGCACCACCAGCACCCCGTGCTGTGGCGAGCGGATGATCTCGTCCTGCTCGCCCTGGATCGTGGCGACGATGTCGCCGAGCGTTCCGGTACGGCCCCGCTCGAGGGCCGCGAGCAGGGTGGAGTAGCCACGCAACTCTGTCCCGTCGTCGCTCGCGACCACCCCCGTCGAACCGTCGAGACCTTCGTCGTGGCCGACGCCGAGGTGACCCTCGCCGAACAACTCGTCCTCGATGCCGAGCAGCGTGTGGCCTTCGACGACGAAGTGACGCCGCCGCAGCAATCCCATCGGGCTGCGACCGGTGGCGCGGTAGAACGGCTCGGCGACGGGGGCGCGCCAGTCGACCACCACGGGTTCACGGTCCTCGTCGGCGACGGCCAGGCGGCCGATGTGGAAGCTCTCGACCGCCTCGGGCGACTCGGCCGACCGATCGATGCGACCGAACACGAGCGATGCTCCACCGAGATCGAGGTCGGCGAGGCGCTTGAGCAGTGCTTCGTCGAACGCGTTGCGTTCGAAGCGAGCCTGGAAGGTCCCACCGAGATCCGCCTCGGTCATGGCGCGCATGCGCCACGCGGCCTCGCGACTGGTGTCGAGACACTCGTAGGCGTGATCTATGTAGGCCTGTTCGTCAGCGAGATCGGGGTGCTGCTGGGTCATATCGGGTCACGAAATGCTATCGGCCAGACCCCCGGTCCTGACCCGGCGATAGCGTCCGTCATCGATGAATTTCCCCGCCGCCCACGACGACCCACCACAGGATCCAGTCGGCGAGCCGCAGGCCGGTCGCGCGTTCGTCGACGCCGCTGCTGGACGTCCCGGCCACCACACGCCGGTGTGGTTCATGCGCCAGGCCGGGCGATCGCTGCCCGAATACCGGGCGGTGCGCGGCCCCGGTTCCATCCTCGATGCGATCAAACAACCGGAACTCGCAGCAGAGATCACGATGCAGCCCGTGCGCCGCTACGGCGTCGACGCTGCGGTGCTCTACAGCGACATCGTGGTGCCACCTCATGCTGTCGGATTCGGGATGGATGTCGCTCCGGGTACGGGTCCTGTCGCCGAACACCCGCTGCGCTCGCGCAACGATGTCGAGCGGTTGCGGCCGTTGGAAGTCGACGACATCGCCTACGTCACCGACACCGTCGATCTCCTGGTACGGGAACTCGAGGTCCCACTCCTCGCGTTCGCCGGCGCCCCGTTCACCGTTGCCAGCTATCTGATCGAGGGCCGTCCCAGCAAGGACTATCGCCACACCAAGGCCCTGATCCACACCGACGAACCGCTGTGGCACGACGTGATGGAACGTCTCGCCGAGTCGGCGATCACGTTCATCGATGCCCAACTCGACCATGGTGCGGCTGCGTTCCAGCTCTTCGACTCGTGGGCCGGATCGCTCAGTCGTCGCGACTACGACCGGTATGTCCTGCCTCACTCGCGCCACGTCTTCCGTGAGCTGCGCCGGCGACATCCCGACGCACCGGCGATCCACTTCGGCATCGGCTGCGATCACCTGCTCGAGTCGATGCAGCAGGCCGGATCCACGGTGATGGGCCTCGACTGGCGCACCCGAATCGGTGACGCTCGCACACGCCTCGGCGACGACCTCGTCGTCCAGGGCAACCTCGACCCTGCGCTCGTGCTCGCCGGCACGGGCCCCGCGGTCGACGGCACCCGCCAGGTGCTGCGCGACAACGAACGGCCCGACGGCACCCAACACCCCGGTCACATCTTCAACCTCGGCCACGGCGTCCAGCCCGACACCGATCCGGCCGTCCTGCACGCCGTGGTCGAACTCGTCCACGAACACACCACCGTCACCGAAGGGGCCCCCACCTCATGACGTCCGACCGAGTTGCCGTCGTACTGATGGCCTACGGAACCCCACGAACTCCCGAGGAGATCGAGCCGTACTACACCGACATCCGCCGGGGTCGCCCGCCGACGCCCGAGGCCCTCGCCGACCTCGTCGCCCGGTACGCAGCCATCGGTGGCGTGTCGCCGCTCGCACAGCTCACCGAGGCCCAGGCAGCGGCCCTGCAATCGGCGCTCGATGCAGCCGAACCCGGTCGATTCGAAGTGTCGCTCGGGCTCAAGCACGCCGATCCGAAGGTCGAGGTCACCGCCCAACGCGTCGCCCAGGCCGGCGCCGACGCAGTCGTCGGTCTGGTGTTGGCACCGCACTACTCGTCGTACTCGATCGGGCAGTACCTCGACCGGACCCGACAGGGCGTCGCCGACTCCGGCATCGACATCCCCGTTGCCGGAGTCGACAGTTGGGCAGTCGAGCCGGCGTTCGTCGAGTTCCTCGCCGACGACCTCGCCCAGCGCGTCAGCGCGATGCGCGAACAGACCGGCGGCAACGTGCGCGTGCTCTTCACGGCGCACTCACTCCCGCAGCGGATCATCGACGGCGGAGATCCCTACCCCGACGAGTTGCGCGCCACCGCCGAAGCCGTCGCCGCTCGCACCGGCCTCGTCGAGGGCGACGACTGGCAGATCGCTTGGCAGTCCGCGGGACGCACACCCGAACCGTGGATCGGCCCCGACATCCTCGAGGTGATCGACTCACTCGGCAGCGACGATGACGTCGCTGGGGTGATCGTGTCGGCCTGCGGGTTCGTCGCCGACCACCTGGAGGTGCTCTACGACCTCGACATCGAAGCAGCCGATCGTGCCCGGGCCTGCGGTCTCGCATTCGATCGGACCGCCTGCGTGAACGACGATCCGGCGATCATGGCAGCGCTCGCCGAGCGCGTCCGCTCGCTGGTGCCGTGACCTCTCCCCCGCCCCGTGTTGCCATCGTCGGCGCCGGCATCAGCGGATTGGCGACCGCACTCGCCGTAGCCGACCACGGCGGCGTCGACGTCGAGGTGTTCGAGGCGACCGATCGGATCGGCGGGAAGGTCGATGCGTCGCCGTTCGCCGGTGTCGACGGCGTCGACGAAGGTGCCGACGCCTTCCTCGCGTGGGTACCCGAGGCGGTGGCCCTCGCACGTCGGGTGGGACTGGGTGACGATCTCGTCTCACCGGAACCCGTCGGTGCAGCGGTGTGGCACGACGGGTTGCATCCGATCCCCGACGGCCTGATGCTCGGCCTCCCAGGACGGGTGCGTCCGCTGGCGACCACCGGCCTGCTGTCGTGGCGAGGGAAGGCCCGAGCAGCGCTCGAGCCCTTCCTTCCCCGCACCTCCACCGACAGCGACTCCATCGGCGCATTCGTCCGGGCCCGCTTCGGCGACGAGGTGCACGAACGCCTCGTCGATTCCCTGGTCGGCAGCATCTACGCGGCGGACACCGACCGGTTCAGTCTCGCCGAGGTTCCCCAGCTGGCAGCGTTGGCCAACGGAAACCGGAGCGTGCTGCTCGCCGCGCGTCGTCAGCGGCGTTCGCAGGCCGGCACCGCAACGGCTGCGTCGAGCCCGATCTTCGCATCACCTCGCGGCGGCATCGGCGCCTTCGTCCAGGCAATTGCGGATGCAGTCGTGGAAGCCGGCGGCAGGATCCGCACGTCCACACCGATCACCTCGATCGCTCCCAGCGGGCACGCCCGTTGGACGCTTGGTCCCCCCGGCGACGGGACGGGAGAGAGCCGGACGTTCGACGCAGTCGTATTGGCGACGCCCGCCGCTGCTGCGGCGAGCCTGCTCGACGACCACGCTCCCGACGCTGCGGTGTTGCTCAACCAGGCCGAGACGGCCGACGTGATCATGGTGACGATGCACGTCCCGGCCGAACAGTGGCCGCAGCGCCTTCGTGGATTGAGCGGCTACCTGGTGCCGAAGCCAGATCAGCGCTCGGTGACCGCTGCGTCCTTTGCCTCACAGAAGTGGGCGCATTGGCGGCCGCCGGCAGGCGGCGAGATCCTGCGTGTCTCCCTCGGCCGAGATGGCCGGCCGGTGATGCAGCTCGACGACGACGAGGTGCTCAGCCGCGTGCTCGACGACCTCGACCACCACGTCGGCGTCGCCTTCGAGCCCATCGAGGTCCGCATCACCCGGTGGCCGGCGGCGTTCGCCCAGTATCGACCCCACCATGCGACCTGGGTCGACAGCATCGAGGCAGCACTTCCCGCCGGGATCTCCGTCACCGGCGCCGGGTTCCGCGGGATCGGCCTCCCCGCCTGTGTTCGCTCGGCCTCGACCGTTGCGGCTCGCACGACCGCCAACGTTCTGACACAATCAGCGTGATGGAGACTCCGACGACGAACAGCGGCGAACGCCGGGGTCGCCCGCGTCTGCTCGTCACGCTGATCGCCGCAGCGCTGCTGGCGCTCGTCGTCGGCGCGTTCATCACCATCGACCTCGACCGCGCACCCGACACGGTGGCGTCGATCAACTCCGATTCGGCCACAACGACCACCACGACCACGCCACCGACAACGACGACGACCGCACCGACGACGACCACCACCACCGCACCGACGACCACCACCACCACGACCACCTCGACGACCACCACCACACTGTCGAAGCAGACGAGCCAGCCGATCGCTCCGCCACGCGACACCCGGGGCGCCGAGAACAACCCCCAGCTCGGCAGCATCTCGATTCCCAAGATCGGCCTCACCACCGGGCTGCAGCAAGGCATTCGCCTCACGACGCTCGACCGTGGCCCCGGACACTGGCCGGGAACTGCGATGCCTGGCCAGATCGGCAACGTCGTCGTTGCCGCCCACCGCACCAGCCACGGAGCAGAGTTCCGGCACATCGATGCGTTGTCGCCGGGCGACGAAGTGATCTTCTCCACCGCTGACGGCACGTTCACCTACAACGTGACCGGCACCCAGATCGTGACGCCTGATGCGTTGTGGATCACCAATCCCACCGACACACCAACTGCGACACTGTTCGCCTGCCACCCCCTCGGATCGACCGCGAAGCGCATCGTGGTCAACCTGGCACTCGCGAATTGAGCATCGACTCTCCCGAACGACCGGCGCTCCACCAGCGCCTCGCTCGACCCGCCCTCGCCCTCGGCGCCGGCGTGCTCGTTGCGCTGTCGATGCCCCCATGGGGCTTCTGGCCGCTGGCCATCCTCGGAGTCGTCCTCTTCGACCTGACGCTCGGCGATTCCCCGACCCGGCGCGAGCGGCTGCGACTCGGACTGCTGTTCGGCGCCGGCTGGATGTACCTCGGCATGGGTTGGATGGTGCAGTTGACGGCGCCCGGCTATCTCGTCGCAGGATTCGTGTTCTCGCTGTTCCACGCGGTGGCTGCGGTCGCAGCCCCCGTCGGCGCCTGGCGGGTCATCGGCCGACCAGCGGCCCACGCCCTCGCCGAAGCGGTGCGGTTCTCGTTCCCGTTCGGGGGGATTCCATTGGCCACGATGGGCATGTCCCAGGTCGGCGGGCCCCTGGTCGGGGTCGTCCGGGTGGGTGGCGTGATCCTGCTGACATGGCTCGTGTTCCAGATCGGCTGCGCGGTCGCCGGCCCCGCCCAGGCGTTGGCACGTCGGGTACGCCCAGTGGCCGACCGCGAACCACACGGAGCGATCGCGTTCCTCGCGGTGGCGGTGATCCTCGCACTCAGCGTCGTCGCACCACGCGGTGCCGACACCGGAGAACAACTGCGGATCGCTGCCGTGCAAGGCGGTGGCGAACAGGGAACCAGCGCGCTCGAGGTCCCGTCGACGCTGGTGACCGAACGGCACCTCGACGCCACCAGGACGATTCCCGACGACGCCGACCTCGACCTGGTGTTGTGGCCCGAGAACACCGTCGACGTGCGCCGCAGGAGCATCCCCGGTGATCAGTTGTTCGAGGGATCGGACGAGTACGAGGCCATCGCAGCCGAAGCCGCCCGACTCGGCACCCCGTTCGCGGTGGGCGTCACCGAGGATCCCCGTGTCAACTCGCAGATCATGGTCGCCGCCGACGGCGAGATCGTCGACCAGTACGTGAAGGTACGCCGGGTTCCGTTCGGCGAGTACGTGCCACTTCGCGGCATCCTCGAGGCCGTCGGCGCCCCGATCGACCGCGTCGGTCGAGATGCCGAGGCCGGCACCGAACCGGCCGTGCTCGAGCTCCCCGACGGGACGCCGTTGAGTGTCGTGATCTCGTGGGAGGTCTTCTTCGCCGGCCGCGCCCGCGAGGGCGTGAAACTCGGCGGCGAGGCGATCATCAATCCCACGAACGGAGCGAGCTACACCGGCACGATCGTGCAGTCCCAGCAGGTCGCATCGAGCCGTCTCCGAGCGATCGAGAACGGCCGCTGGGTGGTGCAGGCGGCACCCACCGGCTTCACTGCGATCGTCGACGCCGACGGCAACGTGCGCCAACGCACCGCCGTGAGCGAACAGCGCGTGCTCTACGACGTCGTGGAGTTGCGCGACGGCCGCACCTGGTACACGAACCTCGGCGACGGTCCGGTCATCATCGCACTGATCGCACTGCTGGCCGTCTCCCGCTGGTTCTCCCGACCCCGCCCTCGCTTGCCGAGGCGGGCGCTCACACCTCGAGCATGAGCGTGACGGGCCCGTCGTTGGTCAACTCGACGCGCATCTCGGTGCGGAACCGGCCGGTCGCCACCTCCGCCCCGAGCGACCGCAGCTGCTCCGCCACCCGGTCGACGAGCGGTTCAGCCGCTTCGGGACGGGCCGCAGCGATCCAACTGGGCCGGCGGCCCTTTGCGGTGTCGCCGTACAGGGTGAACTGGCTGACGACGAGCATCTGCCCTCCGGCGTCGGCGACCGAACGGTTCATCACACCATCGTCGTCGTCGAAGATCCGCAGCCCCCACAGCTTGTCGGCGAGCTTGTCGGCCTCGGCGACCGAATCGCTGTGCGTGACGCCGACGAGCACGCAGAGCCCGGGCCCGATCGATCCGGCAACCGCCCAGTCGGCTGCCGCCGACGCCCGGAACGTCACCTCGGCCTGAGTCACCCGTTGCACCAGTGCACGCATGTCAGGCAGTATCGCCGACGTGACCGATACGGCCCCGCCATCTGACGTTCCTGTGCTCCTCCGATCCGGCGAGGCGACCGTGACGCTGTATCCGTCAGCAGGCGGCCGGATCGGCCAGATCGATGTCGGCGGACAGCCGTTGCTCGTCGATGTGCCCGACCTGGTCAGCGGCGAAGCGCACCCCATGCTGTGGGGCGCATTCCCCATGGCACCGTGGGTGGGTCGCATCCGGAACGGACGCTTCGACTTCGATGGGCGAGATCACCAGTTGCCGATCAACCACCACGACGGCGCTGGGTCGGACCGAGCGCACGCGATCCATGGCCTGGTCTTCGACCGCCCGGTCATCAGCGGGTCGGTCGACGAGTCGAGCACGGCTCATTCCTGGAGCGGGACGGTCGCCCTGGAGTGGGAGTTCGGCGGGACGGTCACCCAGACCGTCACCCTGTTCGACGATCGGGTCGTGTCGGCGCTGCACGTCGAGGCAACACTCGGCCGGTTTCCCGTCGAGATCGGCTGGCACCCCTGGTTCCGCAAGCCCGACCGACTCGAGTTCTCGCCCAGTTCCATGTACGAACGCGACGAGTTCGGCCTTCCGACCGGCGAACTCGTCGAACCGTCCGAGGGCCCCTGGGACGACTGCTTCATCGCGACCGGACCCATCGTGTTGCACTACGACCGACCCACCGCCCCCGCCGTCACCGTGACGTCGGACTGCGATCACGTGGTCGTCTACGACCAGCCGAACGACGCCACCTGTGTCGAGCCGCAATCCGGCCCACCCGACGCGTTCAACCTGCACCCACACGTCGCAGCGCCCGACCTCGGACGCACGATGACCATCCGCTGGTGACCCAGCGGTTCCCCGTGCCCAGGGCACCGGGAACCACCGGCGGCACAGCGCTGCGGGAGGTTCGCGTTACCGGGTGGTAACGGTGCGCCGATAGCCTCGCTCGGATGTCGAAAGCCGGTCTCGATCCTGACGCTCCGCTCAAGATCGCCTACCTCACCTACCGCGGCAAGCCCCATGTCGGCGGCCAGGGCGTGTACACCCGGCACCTCACCAAGGCCCTCGTCGACCTGGGCCACAGCGTCGAAGTGTTCGGCGGCCAGCCGTACCCGATCCTCGACGAACGGATCACCCTCACGAAGCTGCCGAGCCTCGACACGTTCAACGACTACTTCCCCGGGCGGTTTCCCGGATTCTGGGAGCTGAAGACCCGGGAGGACCTGCTCGAGATGGCGGCGTTCGTGACCGGCGTCTTTCCCGAGCCGCTCGCCTTCAGCGCCCGCGCCGCTCGCGAATTGAAGCCACGCTCCAGCGAGTTCGACCTCGTGCACGACAACCAGTGCCTCGGCTACGGCATCTTGAAGATCGAGGAGAAGATCCCGACGATCGTCACCCTGCACCACCCGATCACGAAGGACCGCGAGCTCGAGATGAGCCATGCGAAGACCCTCCCCCGACGCCTGTCGGTCGGTCGGTGGTACTCGTTCGTGAAGATGCAGGGAAAGGTCGCCTCGAAACTGCCGCGCATCGTCGTGGTGAGCCAGAACTCGATCGACGACATCCACACCGACATGGGCGTCAGCAAGGATCGGATGCGGCTCGTGCCCGTCGGCGTCGACCCCGACCTCTTCAAACCGCTCGATCATGTCACCCGCCGCCCGGGCCGCCTGATCACCACCGCCTCGGCGGACGTCGCTCTCAAGGGGCTGTCGTACCTGCTCGAAGCGATGGCCAAGCTGCGCACCGAACGCGACGTCACGCTCACGATCATCGGCAAGCCCCGTCCGGGCCACTCGATGGACCTGATCGATTCCTACGGTCTGGCTCCGCACATCGAATTCGTGTCAGGCGTCAGCGACGAGCGCATCGTCGAGCTGTACGCCGAGGCCGAGATGGCGGTCGTGCCGAGCCTGTACGAGGGGTTCAGCCTCCCGGCGATCGAAGCGATGTGTACCGGCACCCCGCTGGTGGCCACCGACGGTGGGGCGCTGCCCGAGGTCACCGGCGCCGACGGCGACACCGTGCTGCAGTGCCCGGCCGGCGACAAGGACGCTCTCGCTGCCACGATCGCTCGGGGGCTCGACGACCCCGAACTCCGGGCACGGATCGGAGCGGCCGGTCGCCAGCGGGTGCTCGACCGTTGGACATGGAAGCTGTGCGCGAAACAGACGGTCGAGCAGTATCGCGAGGTACTGGCGATGCCGCAGAACGTCGAGAAGCTCCGAGCGAACGGCCGGATCTGAGATGCTCACGATCAAGTTCGATCAACTCGGTCTCGCGCCGGGCGACCGGGTGCTCGACGTCGGCGCCGGGTTCGGTCGCCACGTGTTCGAATGCGCTCGGCGCGGCGCTGACGTCGTCGCGCTCGACTACGCCGAAGACGAGGTCATCGAGACCCGCGCCACACTCGGGGGCATGGTCGACGCAGGTGAGATCGACATCGAGCGCTTCAAAGGGGTCCTGCGCGGCGATGCCACCAGGCTGCCCTTCGCCGACGATTCGTTCGACGTCGTGATCACCTCCGAAGTGCTCGAACACATCCAGGACGATGTCGCCGCCATCGCCGAGATGGTCCGCGTACTCAAGCCGGGCGGCCACTTCGCCGCCACTGTGCCGGCATGGTTTCCCGAGAAGATCAACTGGATGCTCTCCGACGAGTACCACGCCCCCAAGAGCGAGGGCGGCCACGTGCGCATCTACAGCGCCACCGAGCTGTCGGCGAAGCTTCGCACCGCCGGCCTCGACCTGCAGGGCCACCACCGCGCCCACGCTCTCCATTCGCCGTACTGGTGGCTGAAGTGCGCCGTCGGCCCACGCAACGACGACAACGCTGCGGTGAAGCGCTATCGCGAATTCCTCGAGTGGGACATCACCGAGCAGCCGACCGTGACGAAGGTGGCCGACAAGGTGCTGTCACCGGTGCTCGGCAAGAGCATCGTGTTCTACGGGGTCAAGGCCGCCATCGAACCGGTCGGCCGGGAGCAAGCCGTTCGGTGAAACACGTCGCGCACCTCCCGGGCGTGCTCAGCGCCGACGAACTGCAGACCACCGGCGAACACCTCGCGTCCCTGCAGCTCGACACCGGGATGATCCCATGGTTCCCGGGTGGCCATTGCGACCCCTGGAACCACGTCGAGTCGGCCATGGCCCTCGACGTCGCCGGCTTCCACGACCGAGCCGAGCACGCATATCAGTGGCTGGTCGACACGCAGCGACCCGATGGGTCCTGGCACGCCTACTACCACGCCGACGGATCGGTCGAGGACGCGAAGCTCGACACCAACGTGTGCGCCTACATCGCCACCGGGGTCACCCATCACCTCCGGATGACCTGGGACGCCACGTTCGCCGAGCGGATGTGGCCCACGGTCGAGCGGGCGCTCGAGTTCGTGCTCGGTCACCGTCGTGCCGACGGCCTGCCACTGTGGGCGGTCGAAGCCGATGCCCAACCGTGGGACTACGCCCTCGTCACCGGCACCTCCAGCATCCAGCACGCACTGCGCTGCGGCGCACGACTCGGCGAGCGCGTCGGCGAAGACCGACCGAGGTGGATCGAGGCAGCAGACACCATGGCCGACGCGGTCCGAACCCGACCGGACGCGTTCGAGCCGAAGACTCGTTGGGCGATGGACTGGTACTACCCGGTGCTCACCGGGGTGCTCACCGGCGAAGCAGCCAAGGCCCGTCTTGCCGAGGGGTGGGAGACCTTCGCCATGGAGGGTCTCGGGATTCGATGCGTGAGCGACGAACCATGGATCACCGCGTCGGAGACCGCCGAGTGTGCACTCGCCTACGCATCGATCGGTGACATGTCCACTGCGACCGACCTGCTCGAGTGGACCCGCACCCACCGGCGAGACGATGGTTCCTACTGGACCGGCATCGTCTATCCCGAACCGGTGCTGTTCCCCTTCGACGAGCACACCTCCTACACCGCTGCGGCTGTCGTGCTCGCCGTCGACGCGATCACCCGAGCCACGCCCGCCAGCGACGTCTTCGTCCCGTTCTAGTCGGGGCAACCCCGCTGACGGCCCGAGCGATGAGTTTCGGCGCCACCCGTGGTCCCCGAAACTCATCGCTCGGGTGACGGCTGTTACGTTTCTCTGCGATGGAGTCGACGATGGCGCGCACCGTGTTCTCGATCTGGAGCTGGTTCGCGCTCGGCGTGATCGTGATCGTCTGGACTCCGATGGTGGCCATCGTCCGCCTGGTCACCATGCCGTTCGACAAGGGCGCCTACGCCGCCGGCTACCTGTTCCGCAAGCTCACGGTCGTCCACGAGCGGCTGACCCCGCTGTGGAAGTTCCGTACGTCGGGCACCCTCCCCGACGACATGCGCCGCCCGTACGTCGTCGTGTCGAACCACGAGAGCTTCGTCGACATCTTGCTGATCTCGCACCTGCCGACCGAGATGAAGTGGATGTCGAAGATCGAGATCCTGCGCATCCCGCTCGTCGGTTGGATGATGCGCCTCGCTCGTGACATCCCGCTCGAACGTGGCGATGCCACCTCGTCCGCCAAGGCGCTCGAAGCGTCGAGCGAGCGCCTGAATTCGAAGGTGTCGGTGATGATCTTCCCCGAGGGGACGCGTTCGAAGACCGGCGACCTGCGTGACTTCAAGTCCGGCGCCTTCCGGTTGGCGATCGAGCATCAGGTGCCGATCCTCCCGCTGGCCGTCCACGGCACCCGCGATGCGCTCCGCAAGCACGACTGGCGTCTCGGCTACGCCGAAGCCGAGGTGCGGGTACTCGATCCGGTGCCCACCGAAGGGCTGACGATGGACGACATGCCAGCTCTGCGCACCCAGGTGCGCGACATCATCAGCGCTGCTCGCGACGACCTGCGTCGCGAGTTCGGCGACTAGCGAGCGGCCGCCGACATGGCGTTCCAGGCACCGGTCCGCCTCCTCGCCGCGGCGAAGCCATCGGTGCCGACCGCGCTGTTGGTCGCCATCGCGTCGAGCACCGCCGTCTTCGCAGCGACTCCGTTCCTGCTGCCGGCGGTGTCCGACGAATACGACGTCGCAATCAGCTCCGCTGGGTGGATGTCGACCGCTCAACTCGCCGGCTTCGTGTTGGCCTCGTGGATCGGTGGACGATTCCTCCGGCCGGTTCGCTCGGTGTTCGTGATCGGCACGCTGATCGGCGTCGTCGCCAACCTGGCGTCGGCTGCCGCTCCGACGTTCGAGGTGTTGGCCATCATGCGCTTCGGCAGTGGCCTGTCGCTCGGATTCGCTGCGTGGATCGCCTGGCAGGCCGCGTTCGGCAACAGCGAGAAGACCGGTGACGTCGCCGTCGTCGGTCCGCTGGTCGGCATGGTGATGTCGCCGCTGATCGTCGTGCTGCTCGAATCGATCGGACTGCGCTGGCTGTTCGTCATCCTCGCTGCGATCACCGCCACACCGCTGATCTGGGCACGACAGGTGGAACGGACCGATCGTCTCCGACCTCACCGCACACGCCATGCGCCGACGCGGGCGGCACGGGCGATCCTGTTCGCATTGGGCGCGATCACGCTCGGCGGGTCGTCGGTGTTCGTCTACGCCGCGGCGATCGGCAAGGACCTCGATGGGCTGTCGCCGTTGACGGTGTCGTTGCTGTTCAGCGGCAATGCCCTGGCCGCCATCCCGGCAGCGCGCTGGTCCGGACGACGCGGACCCGCCGGCGTGTGGTTCCTCGCCACCGCGATGTGCGCGCTCGCGATCGCCGCGTCGCGCAGCGGTGTGGTCTTCGGTGCCGCCATCGTCGGCTGGGGGTTCGTGTTCTTCATGGGGATTCCCGCCGCCTTCAACCTGCTGGCCGAGCGGTCGAGCTTCCCGGAGGAACGCGCCGGTGACGCCCAGGCAATGATGGCGCTCGGGCGTGTCTTCGGACCGATCCTGGGCGGCACCTTGCTGGCCGCAGGGTCCGAGATGACCCTCGGCGTCGTCTCGGCGTCGGTGATGTCGATGGGCGGGCTCCTCCTGCTCTACGTCGACAGGCAGCGATTCGTCGCGGTTCGCCAGTACGGCGCCTGGGCGGCGTCGCGGGCGTCAGTCGACGCGGCGCAGCACGCGTAGCGAACCCGTCGCCGACACCATCTGGAATCGCCCGGATTCCAGCGCCGGACGGAAGATCTGCTCGTAGGGCGGGCGGCCACCGTCGGCGGGGTCGGGGAACACGTCGTGGATCGCCAGCGTGCCGCCGACGGCGACATGGGGCGTCCAGCCCTCGTAGTCGAGTCGAGCCGGTTCCTCGCCGTGGCCACCGTCGATGAAGAGCAACGACAGCGGTGTGGTCCAGGTTGCGGCAACCAACGGCGACTTGCCGACGACGCCGACCACCGAGTCCTCGAGTCCGGCGTCGTGGATCGCCGACCGGAAGAACGGCAGCGTGTCCATCTTGCCGGTCCGGGCATCGACGACGTCCACGTCGTGGTGATCCCATCCCGCCTGGTTCTCCTCGGAACCACGATGGTGGTCGACCGCGAACAGCACCGTTCCGGAACGCTCAGCAGCATCGCCGAGCCAGATCGTCGACCGGCCGCAGTACGACCCGACCTCGAGCATCGGGGCGTTCGGCACCGCCGGTACCGGCATCGACCGCCGCGCCCACAGCGCGTCACCTTCGTCGGCGGGCATGAAGCCCTTCGTTGCGAGCGCCAGTTCGCGACGCTCGGGTGTCACCAGGTGTCCCAGTGGATGATCGAGTCGGGCTCGGGGCGCAGCGCCCGCTTGAAGTCGGTGCCGACCGTGTAGGCCAGCGGCGACAGGCAGGCCTGCTGTACGTCGTCGAACGGGATGCCGACGACATCGGCGACTTCCTTCTCCATCATCAGCGAGATCGTGGTCCACGCCGTGCCGAGCCCGCGGGCGCGGGCGGCGAGCATGAAGCTCCACATGCCGGGCAGGATGTTGCCCATCGACGACGCCGACATCATCGCGGGCGCTTCGTCGATGCGTCCAGCGGTGCAGCCGAGGACCAGGGCCGGCGCCTCGGCCATGTGTTCGGACAGGTACGTGGCCGAATCGACGACCCGGCTCTGCTGAGCCTGCTCGGCGTCGCCCTCCTTCTGGATCGCACCGGCGTAGAACGGCATCGACGTGTAGATCGCCCAGCACTGCTTGTAGATCTCGCCGATCGCCTTGCGCTTGTCCGGGTCCTTGACCACCACGAACTGCATGGTCATCAGGTTCGATCCGGACGGTGCCTGCATCGCCGTGGCCACACATTCACGGATCACGTCGTCCTCGACAGGACGGGAGAAGTCGAGCCGTTTGCGCACGGCGCGGGTGGTGTTGAGCACTTCGTCAGCAGAGATGTCGAGCAACGTCATGCGACGACTGTACGACGTGCCAACATGACGATCGTCATGGAGAACGCTGCGACCCCCGATCCACCCTCCGCCCGCGACAACCAGGCTGCGCTCGACGACCTCGTGACGCTGCTCGATCTCGAAGCGATCGAGGTCAACATCTTCCGCGGCCGCTCACCCGACGAGAACCGCCAGCGGGTGTTCGGCGGGCAGGTCGCCGGGCAGGCGCTCGTGGCTGCTGCGCGAACGATCGACGAGCGCGACCGGCTGGTGCACTCGCTGCACGCCTACTTCCTGCGCCCGGGCGACCCGACGGTGCCGATCCTGTACGAGGTCGACCGGATCCGCGACGGTCGCAGCTTCTCGACCCGCCGTGTCGTGGCCATCCAGCACGGTCGCGGCGATCTTCAACCTGCAGGCGAGCTTCCACGACGACGAGCCCGGACCCGACCATCAGACCCCGATGCCCGAGGGCATGGGCAACCCGCTCGACCTGCGCCGACTTCCACACCCGGATGGCGCCCTACGCCGAGCAGATCGGCGACTGGTACCACCGACCGCGCCCGATCGACCTGCGCTACGTCGACGGCGACCCGACGAGCCGACGCGGCCAGTCGACCACCAAGCAGCATGTGTGGCTGCGCGCCGACGGCGTCCTGCCCGACGACCCGGTGCTGCACGCCTGCGTCGTCACCTACGCGAGCGACATGACGCTGCTCGACACGACGCTGTTGCCGTTCGGGCTCGACTGGGACACGCCGGGCATGCAGATGGCCAGCGTCGACCACGCCATGTGGTTCCACCGACCGTTCCGCGCCGACGACTGGTTGCTGTACGCCCAGTCGGCGGTGTCGACGTCGTCCGCGCGCGGCATGGCACAGGGCGCGATCTTCACCAGCGATGGGAAGCTGGCCGTCAGCGTGGTGCAGGAGGGGCTGACCCGAGTGACGAACTGAGCGGCCGACATGCATCGCCGCCCCGGCGGCGTCAGGATGAGGGCCATGAGGCACACCGTTGTTCTGTTGACGATCGGCGCGCTGCTCGTGGCCACGGCGGCATGCGGCTCCGAAGGCTCTGGTGACTCGTTCGGCATCGGACAGCCGACCACCGCCGACGCACCCGCAGCGAGCACTCCCACCTCGACAAGGGGAGCGACCGAACCATCGACACCGGTCGGCTCGACCGCGACGCCCCCACCCGTAGCCACACCGTCTCCCACATCGAGCACGACGCCCGGCCCCCTCCCCGAGCCGGTGGTGTCGCTGGTCGACGTCGGATCGTTCGACCAACCCGTCGACGTGGTCGCACGGGCTGGTGATGCCACGGCCTACGTCGTGGAACAACCTGGCCGCGTGGTCGCCGCCACCGCCCAGTCGAACGAACCAGTACTCGACATCACCGACCTCACCGACGCAGAAGGCGAACGCGGCCTACTGGGACTGGCGTTCCACCCCACCGATGCGCTCGCCTACATCCACTTCACCGATCTGTCCGGCGACACCGTCGTCGCAGAACTCGCCGTCGATCCGACCACCGGTCAGTTCGACCGCAACTCGCTGCGCGAGGTGCTGACGGTCGACCAGCCGTTCACCAACCACAACGGTGGACGGATCGTGTTCGGCCCGGACGGGTACCTCTACATCGGTCTCGGCGACGGTGGGTCCGGTGGCGATCCCGAGAGGAACTCGCTGGACCTGGCGAGCCGCCTCGGCAAGATCCTGCGGATCGACCCGGTCGAGGCCGATGGACAGCCGTTCACGGTTCCGGCGGACAATCCGTTCGTCGACGTCGCCGGCGCCGATCCGACGATCTGGTCGTTCGGCCTGCGCAACCCCTGGAAGTTCTCGTTCGACGACGACGAACGGCGATCTGTGGATCGCCGACGTCGGCCAGAGCGAGTTCGAGGAGATCAACCGGTCGGTCGCGACCGACCGACGAGACGCCGGCAGGGGCGCCAACTTCGGCTGGAGCGCGTTCGAGGGCTTCGAACGCTTCAACGCCGACCAACCTGCCGACGACGCAGTGCCACCGCTGTTCGTGTACGACCACGGCGGCGGACGCTGCTCGGTCACCGGTGGCAGCGTCGCTCGAGGGGCGAACGCCGGCGACCTGGCAGGCTGGTACGTGTTCGGCGACTACTGCAGCGGCCAGATCTGGGCGCTCGACCCAACAGCGCCGCCCAACGAGCCCCGGGTGGTCGAGATCGCCCAACTCTCGACACTCGTCGCCATCGCTGAGGGACCAGATGGCGAGCTGTACGCCGTGTCGAACGGCGGCACGGTCGCCCAGCTCACCCCCGGCTGACCCGACGTTACGATTGGTGTCAGACACCAGTTGTAACACCGACGTCAGAGGAAGCTGAGCAGGTCGGCGAACACTTCCTCGCCGTCGACATCGAGCCCACGACGTCTGAACCACTCGCACACGTTGAGGACGTCACGGTGGAGGAAGTCGACGCCCTGAAGGTTGGCAGCGATGTCGATCGACTGCGGGAAGTCGATGAACCACAACCGTTCCTGCCACCACAGCAGGTTGTAGGCCGACAGGTCACCATGGGCGATCCCGGCCGCAGTGATCGCTCGCAACCCCACCAGCAGTTGCTCGAATGCGTCGACCAGCTGCGAACGTTGCAGACGTGCAGCTGAGAGCTGCGGCGCTGCCACCTCCCAGTCGCCGACGTACTCGAGGTCGAAGACGTCGTCGGCGAAGGCGATCGGATACGGCACCGACACCCCGGCGTGCCACAGCCTCGACATCACTTCGTGCTCGGTGCCGGTCCACCGGTCCTGCAGGAGCTTCTTGCCGTAGGTCGACATCCGATCGATGGCCCGCCGGTCTCGCGACTTGCGGAACTGGCGGCCCTCTCGGTACTGGACGTCGTGGCGGAACGCCGACGAGCGTTGGACACCCATCGCTTCGAGTTGGCCCTTCTGGGTGACGTGGCGGGGCAGGTAGCGCTTGCGGGCGATGAGGCAGGTTCGGTTGTCGTCGCCGACGCGCTCGACGAGGTTGACCTGGGCCTCCTTCCCGCTCTTGACGACACCGTGGTCGGTGTCGGTGTAGGGCTCATCGACGAGCCAGGACGGTAGATCGGACATGTGGGTGCACCTCGGGCGCGAGAACGAACGACGGACGGTGTTCGATCGCGCCGTGCAACCGGTGCAGGCCCCAGCCGGTTCAGCGGGCGAGGGTGGCGCGATCGGATGGGAACACAGCAATGACAGACATGTGCAGCTCCTCCTCTCGATCGACGGACGGGGTCAACGTAGCCCGAACGGCCGCGCCCAGGCGCAGAGGTTTCAGCGCGCCTCGTTACGTTTGGTGTCTGACACCAAACGTAACGTTCACCAGGCTTCGCCGTGGTCGGGAAGGGTGTCGGGTGTGCCGACGATCAGCGGGTCTGGGGGCACCACGACGTCGAGGTTCTTGTTGTCGTAGGGCAGCACGTTGAGCACGTGTCGAATCGCGTTGATCCGCCCACGTTTCTTGTCGTTGCTGCGAACGATGTTCCACGGGGCACGCTCGGTCGAGGTGCGCTCGAACATCGTGAGCTTGGCCTCGGTGTACTCGTCCCATCGGTCGAGGGAGGCAACGTCGGTCGGGCTCAGCTTCCACTGACGCACCGGGTCGATCCGCCGGATCGTGAACCGGGCGATCTGTTCTCGTCGCGACACCGAGAACCACAGCTTGATCAGGGTCGTGTCTGCGTTCATCAGCATCTCTTCGAACTGTGGGACCGACCGCAGGAACTCCTCGTACTCCTCGGGCGTGCAGTATCCCATCACCCGCTCGACGCCGGCGCGGTTGTACCACGACCGGTCGAAGAACCGCATCTCGCCTCGAGTCGGGAGATGGCGCACGTAGCGCTGGAAGAACCACTCGCCCTTCTCACGTTCCGACGGCACCCCGAGCGCGACGACCTCGGCACCGCGGGGGTCGAGGTGCTCGAGGAACCGTTTGATCGTGCCGCCCTTGCCAGCCGCATCACGACCCTCGAAGACCAGCACCAGTTTGTGCCCGGTCGACCTGATCCAGTCCTGCGCCTTGAGCAACTCGACTTGGAGGTCACGCTTGAGCGCTTCGTACTCCGAGCGCGACATCCGCTCGTCGTAGGGATACCTCTCCTTCCACGTGTTGACCGGCAAGCCGTCCGGCCCCAGCAGGATCGGGTCGTCGACCTGGTCGAACGTGCCTTCGACCGTGAAGCCTCGTGCAGCGATCTCCTCGGCGCTCATCGAACGGAACGCCTCGATCAGGCTGTCGATGTCGGTCACCTGTTGCCGTGCAGGGGCCACAGGCGCTGGCGGCGAATCGTTCGAATCGTGCACGGTGAGCCTTTCGTCGTGTCGCCGGACACGGCCAACCGCATCCACGAACTCCATCATGGCCTGCGACGATGCAGCGCTCACACTCGCCGCGCACGATGGCGCGCGATGGGCGGCGCGATGGTCAGGCGACCCGTTCGAACTCGACGCGGCGTTCACCCACGTCGACGCGCACCAGCCGCACCCGCACTTCGTCGCCAGGGTCGACCCGCCGTGCGTCGACACGGGCCACGATCGCTGGCTCACACACCTGGATTCGAACGCCACGATCGTCCTCGTCGGTGACGACGGCGTCGAAGAGCTCACCTTCGCGGCCCGACAACACGACCGCTTCGGCCAGGTCGAGTGCGGCTCGGTCGATCTGCGAGGCCCGACCGGTGGCCGAGTCCATCACGGCTGGCAGCGACTCGAACCCCTCGGCGACCCACGGCTCGACCGGACGACCGGCGGCCACCGACACCGCAGCCTCGACGACGAATCGATCGGCCAGGCGCCGCAGGGGCGCAGTGGCGTGGGTGTAGGTGGCCGCAACAGCCGCGTGCCAGGGCACCACGCCGGCTCGAAACGGTTCGTACGAGGCCTTCCCGCTGGCGCGCCGCACGGCGAGTTGGAACGCGGCCGTTCGAGGATCATCAGGGTCGAGGGTTGGCTCGAAACGATCGAGTGGAACGTCGCCCGGCCAGTCGAGTCCGAACGCCCGAGCCGTGTGCCGAAGCCGACGCACACCACGATCATCGACAGCCGGCATCGTGCGGAACAACCCGGTTCCGGCTGCGAACAATGCGTCGGCGACGGCCATGTTCGTGGCCAACGACATCGCTGCGCCATGGCGCTCGACCGCTCGACGCGGCCGGAACCGAAGCATGAAGGCACCGTCGCGTCGCACGACCTCCTGTTCAGGCATGTCGATGCGGTCCGCCCCGCGCTCAGCCTCGGCGGCCTCGATACGGCGAGCGAGTTCGCCGAACCCGGCAGGCAGCTCACCGGCGTCGACCGTCGAATAGGCGAGCTGAGCACGGCTTCGGACCACCGCTCGCTCGGCCCCATCGAGGTGAACAGCACCCTCCGAGCCCACCCGAACCACGAAGACCACGGCGGGACGGTCGACACCGGCGAGCAGACTGGCCTCGCCCTCGGCCAACTGCGGCGGGTGCAGACCTGCACGGCCGTCGGGCAGATACACCGTCACACCCCTGCGCCACGCCTCGGCGTCGATGGCTCCGCCGGGCCGAACAAACGCACCCACGTCGGCGATCGCGTAGCGGAGGATCAGATCGGATCCCGACGACTCGAGTGCGAACGCCTGGTCGAGGTCGGTACTCCCAACCGGATCCAGCGTGACGAAGTCGACATCTCGGCGGTCGACACGATCGACGAGCTCGGCCCACGATCCGGACGAGGTGACCTTCTCGGCTTCGGCGATCACCGCTGAGGAGAACTCACCGGGAACGTCGAAGCTTCGACGAAGTTCATCGAGACCTCGACTCAAGCTCCCGTCGTGGTCGACGAGGCGGACCATGCGGTCAGCGGCGGGCGCCCATGAACATGCCCTTGAGGGCTTCGTAGTGTTCGATCACGTGGCCGGCACCCAGGACGACCGCTTCGAGCGGAACGTTCGACATCTTCACAGGCACCTCGGTCTCGCGTTCGATCCGTTCGGCGAGACCCCGCAGCAGCCCGCCGCCGCCGACCAGGTACATGCCCCGCACCAGGAAGTCCTGCGACAACTCCGGTGGCGCCTTCGACAGGCAGCGGATCACCGAGGCAACGATCGACGACACCACGTCCTCGGTGGCGTACCGCACTTCTTCGGGCGTGAGGAGCACCGTCTTCGGCAGCCCGGTCATCAGGTCGCGTCCGCGCACCTCGGCCTGGTTCTCGTCGGGGGTCGGGTCGGCCGAGCCGATCGCCACCTTGATCTCCTCGGCGGTGCGTTCGCCGATGGCGATGCCGTGTTCTCGACGCACGTAGTTCTGGATGGCAGCGTCGATGTCGAACGACCCCACTCGGACGGCTTCCAGCGCGACGATTCCACCCAGGCTGATCACTGCGGTCTCGCTGGTGCCGCCGCCGATGTCGATCACCATGTTGCCGACGGGTTCGTCGATCGGCAGATCGGCTCCGATGGCGGCAGCCATCGGTTGTTCGATCAGGTTGGCGTCGGCGGCGCCGGCTCGGCGGGCGGCGTCGGTCACCGCTCGGCGCTCCACCTCGGTGATCGCCGACGGCACGCAGATGACCACCTTGGGCCGCGTGAAACGGCTCACGCCGACACGCTGCAACAACAGTCGGATCATTCGCTCGGTGATCTCGAAGTCGGTGATCGCGCCGCCGCGCAACGGTCGCACCGCCACGATGTAGCCCGGGGTGCGGCCGATCATCTGCCAGGCCTCACGTCCCGTGGCGAGCACCTCACCGGTCTGGCGGTTGAGGGCGATCACGGACGGCTCGTTGAGCACGATGCCGCGACCTTTCATGTACACGAGGGTGTTGGCGGTGCCCAGGTCGATCGCGAGGTCACGAGCCATGGGCGCTCACCTCCACAGCCGGACCGCGCGCAGCGGCGTCATGAGTCATCGGCACCATCATCGCCGCTCGGAGCAGGCTCAGCGGGTTTCATCCGGTCGGACGTCTGACGACGCGCCTCGGGAGACAGCGCATCGATCTGGCGCCGGAACGACGCGATGTCGTCCGGTGGGCGCCGATTCCGACCCGCAGCTGTGGCCATCACAGCGACGATGACGGCGAGCAGGACGACACCGATGATGACCCCGACGATCACTCGGATGACCCGACCGATCGAGGGTGTCGGACGTCGTGGGCTCCGGTGCCCCAGTCGGCGCCGTCCGCCCACACCTCGTGTTTCCAGATCGGTGCCGACTCCTTGAGCGCGTCGATCGCGAAACGGGCGGCTTCGAACGCCTGTGCCCGATGAGGAGCCGACACGACAGCGATCACCGACGACTCGCCGACGTCGATGCGACCCAATCGGTGCAGCAGCGCAACTCGGCCCGTGTCGGGCCAGCGGCGGCGCAGTTCGGTCACGATCTCACCGAATCGCGGGACGACCTGCTCGTCGTAGGCCTCGTAGGTCAGGTGTTCCACGCCCGATCGCCCCTCGGCGTGATTGCGGATCGTGCCACTGAACAGTACGACCGCACCGCACTGGGGCTGGATCGCCCAGTCGTATGCGACATCGACGGGCAACTCGGAATCGGCAAGCGCGAGCCAGTCGTCACCATCTGGGGGTTGATCCACGTATCCAGCGTAGCGATGCGGGCCCCAACGGCGACGCCCGCGACCAGCAGCACGCAAACGAGTTGTACGATGTCTCCTTCGTGGAGCCAGGTCCCCTTCCACCCCACGAACGGTCGTGGCGGCACCCGTCCGAACTCGGGCCGACGCGCGTCGAGATCGACGATTCCAGCCGACGCTCGCACGCCGGTCTTCTGGCGCTGGGCGGCGGGGCGGCGGCCGTGCTCGCAGTTGCGGCGATGGTCGTGGCGATGACACCGCGCACCTCGAACGGGCCTGTTGCGCTGAGCGCGACGACTACTCCGATCACGGCGCGTGCGATCATCGAGGCGCCGTCGACCACCGTGGCACCGGCCGCTACGCGATCGCTCGCACCCCGGACAGCGCTGCTCACATCGTTCGCAGCCTTCCCCCATGCCGTCACCTCGGGCCCGCAGTTCGTGCTCGACGGCACCGACGTCGCCGCCGAGCCACCAGCCGACGACGACCTGGTGTTCCTCCGCACCGACGCCGTCACCTACCACCTCCACTGGGACGACGCACAGCAGCTGAACGTTCCCGACGGGTCGGTCGTGTTCGACGCCGACGGCGACCTGGTGGCGCACATGAGCGCCGGCGAGATGGTCAACCTCGTCGACGACTGAGTTCGGCACGAGGGTGCGTTTCAACGGTACGACCCGTGCCGGCCGCTGCCAACAGCTCCGCCGTAGGCTTGCGCACCGCGGAGCCAGAACACCGACCCGAGGCAGCAGGCTCGGATGTCGCTCTCCTCTGCACTCTCGGCGACGCTCAGTCGCATCCAACGGCAGGCATTATGGGCGGGGTGGACGACGTCGTGACCCGACCGAGTACGCCGGATATCGGGTGATCGCGGGTGGCGGGTCAATGGTCCCTGGATCACGGGACAGCCCAGCGCGAGGCTGAACCCGGAGGTGTGAACGATGCGGACCTGGGTGATCGCACTCAGCGCAGTCGGCCTCTTTGCCGCCGCCTGCGGCTCCGATGGCGCCACGACGCCGCCTGGCGCCGCCCCCGTAACCACCAGTTCAACGAGTGCGGAATCCACGGCTGCGCCCGTGACGACGTCGGGTCCAACCAGCTCGACGATTGGCACAACACTCGGGGACATAGTCGAACCCGATCCAGCCGGGACGGTCGTGCTGTCATCCAGCGGGATCGCGACTCATCAATTCGGTGCCGCGCGCAGCGTCGTCGAACCATGGCTCACGGCTGAGCTCGGGCCACCAGACATCGACCAAGACTCACACCATCAGCTCGCCGCCTGCGTGCAATGGGGTTGCACGCAGGGCGTTGTGATGTTCTGGCCCGAGGCGGGGTTGCGCGTCGGCTTCACCGACTCCACCGAACCCGGTGCCGCCACGGACGAGGCCGTGCTGGCTGCATGGACCGTCTCAACCGGTGATTGGTGGCCCGGCAGGGTCAGTGTCGTGACCGGCCCGATCGCTCCGTTGTCGCAGCCACCAATTCGGCTGTCGACCGCCGAGGGGATCGGGCTGGGGTCGGCGATGAGCGACTTGAGTGTGGCGTACCCATCGGCAGTCTTTCTCGCATGGAACAACTCGACCTTCGTTCCGAACGGCTTCTACATCCCCGACAATCATCTCGGCCAGCCACAACTCGACGGCGACCTGGACAGGCCGTCGGTCACAGACATCCAGGCCGCACTCAACGCGGCCGGAGCGAACCTCGCTGTCGACGGGGTGGCGGGCCCACTGACTCGTGCTGCGCTCGAAGAGTTTCGGCAGACACATCAGGTGGACGACTGGGCCGAGGTCTTCGTCATGCTCGGGCTCAGCTCACCTGCGCCGAGCGCGAGCGTTGTCCGACTCAGCGCCGGTCAGTGGTGGTGGGAACTCGAATGCGGGGCACTTGAAGCAGCCGGCATCACCAATGACTGCTAGATACCTGGACCTACTCGGTCGCAGAACAGTTCGCGTCAACGCACGTGACCGACGACCGTTCGAACCGCTCCACATCGGCCCAACTCGTGCCGCCACACTTTCGCAGTAGCCAAGAACCGAGTCGGGCGTTTCGGATCACCCGTCAACGGCGACGCGGCAATGCGTTGCACCCATCTCAGCTCACCTGCCTACCGAACTCATCGGCGACTGAGTCCGGCTCCCCGTGCCGATGAGTTTCCGTGACAACGGGTGTCGCCGAAACTCATTGCTCGGCTCCGTCACGGTCGCGGCCTGCGATTGAACCGCCGTCGACCGATCGCGACCCCGACGAGGGCGGTGATCGCCACGACGAGTACCCCGCCTCCGAGCGCAAGCTCTTGACGTCGCTTCGGCGACACCATGGCCCACCACGGTGCATCGGTGCTTTCGACATACGTCTGCTCGTTGGTGACGGTCGGCGTCCAGCCGGCTGCTCGAAGCCGCCCGTTCGACACCACCCAGGGCTCGAGGGTGTAGGGAAGCAGCCCCGGCGGGATCGGACCGCGCAGGAATCGCCATCGCAGCCCTGCGACCGGTTCGCTGAACCGTTCGGGCAACGGCAGACGGGGACGCTCACCCGACAATGCACGGACGCGTTCACCCGGCACCCACCCATCGGGTGCGACGTTGAACACCCCGTCGAGACGTTGAGTCACACCGACCACCACCGCTGCAGCGAGGTCGTCGAGGTGCAGGAACTGCGATGGTGGGTCGGCCTGAGCAAGGCGACGACCGAAGCCGTAGACCAGCGCAGATGCCAGGCGCGAGCCTCCTCCGGCGGCCAAGGCGACCGCCGGGCGCAAGACGCACGTGGTTCGGCCGGGTCGGGTCAGGCGCCACTGTTCGACGAGCTCCTCTGCCGAAGCGAGCTGTCGGGCGAAGACGAACTCGACATCCGGACGGAGCGCGGCCTCCTCGGTCAGGGGCACCGGGTTGTTGGCGGCCGCCCCGTAGACGAGCGCGGAGGAGACGAACACCACAGCGGAGGCACCGACACGATCGGCGATCGCCAACGTCGACGCCGCCGACTCGGTGGCGCTCTCCCGTCGAGCTGCCCTCGTGTCGTAGTCGCTGCTGCCGAGGTCGACCACGGTGACGTCTGCACCACGATCGAGCACGCGGCAGACATCCTCGCGTCCGAGGTCGTCGACCTCGTCCACAGCGACCACGTCATGACCTTCGAGGAGATCGGTGAGACGACGGCCCACCTGACCCGCCGCTCCGGTGAGCACGACCGCTCCAACCGGTCGCTCGCCGAGGACACTCATCGAACGAACCATACCGACCACTGCCACCACGATCCCCACCGCCATCCTCCGACCACGCCATCCTCCACCGCCATCTCCGCCACGACCCATCCACCAGCACGAGGCTTCGTCGGCCCCGCCGCATCGTCGCCAACGCAAACCCGTAGCATCGAGGCATGGCCGACCAGGACGATCCCGGCGAATCGATCGACCCCTTCTCCAACATGCCCTTGTTCGGCGACCTCTCCCGAGCACTCTCGGGGCAGGGCCCGCTCAACTGGGACGCGGCTCGACAGTTCGCCGTGCTTGCCGCGAACGGCGGAGGACTGCTGTCCGGGACCGGGGTCTCGACGTCGGCCAATGTCGACCCGACGGTCCGGATCAAGTACCGCGAACTCGCCGACATCGCCCGCCTCCACGTCGGCGACGTGATGCAGCTCGAGGTGCCCGCAACCGAACCCGACGTGGCCACACCCGAACAGTGGGCTCAGCAGACCCTCGAGGCCTATCGCCCGCTGTTCACCGACCTCGCCACGTCACTCGGCGGTACCGACGACCTCCCCGCAGAGATGGCCGACGACCCAATGGCCCAGATGATGGCCGGGCTCGGCAAGATGATGGCGCCGGCGATGATGGGCATGAGCGTCGGCTCGATGGTCGGCAACCTCGCCCGTCGGGCGTTCGGCGTCTACGACCTCCCGATCCCACGGGCCACCCCGGCGATGGTGCTGGTACCGGCCAACATCGATGCCTTCGCGGCCGACTGGTCGATCGAGCTCGACGAAATGCGCCTGTGGGTCCTCGCCCACGAACTCGCCGGACTGACACTGCTGTCGATCGACCACATCGCCGACCATCTCAGGTCGTTGGTACAGCGCCACGTGGGCGGGTTCCGCCCCGACCCATCGGCACTGTCCGACAAGCTCACCTCGCTCGATGTCGACCAGAGCGATCCGATGGCAGCGATGCAGCAGGCCTTCAGTGACCCCGAAGTGCTGCTCGGCGCCGTGCGCTCGGCCGACCAGCTCGCACTCGAGCCCGAGCTCGACACCGCAGTTGCGGTCACCATCGGCGTGATCGACTGGGTGGTCGACGCCGTGGCGGTCCGGATCATCGGAGGCAGCGCCTTGCAGATCGCCGAAGCCGCCCGTCGACGTCGCGCCGAGGCCTCGCCCGACGAGATCTTCGTCGAGCGTCTGCTCGGAATCCGTCTCGGTGCCGAACAGACCGCACGGGGCAAGGCGTTCGTGCAGGGCGTCGTCGATCGCGCCGGCGAGAACGGCCTGGCGCCCCTGTTCAACGATCCCGACGCGGTGCCGACGCCGAACGAGATCGAGGCGCCTGGCCTCTGGCTCGCCCGGGTCGCCGGCGACTGACCGAACCGTCGGCGCGGCGACGCCCGAACAGGTGAACGCTGGCTGCGACAGCGACTGCTCCGACGATCAGGAACCCGATCGTTCCTGACACCTGGAGCGCAACGGCCACGAACGCACCGCCGGCCCACGCGAGCTGGAATCGGGTTTCGAAGACCGCGAACGCCCTCCCCTGGTTGGCGCCCGGCGCGTCACGCTGCACGATGCTCTCGAAGTTCAGCCGTCCGAGCGCGGCCATCAGGTTCAGCACCGCTGCGAGCACGACTGCTCCGACCGGCCCGCCGAGCACCGCCACACCGAGGCCGGCACCGGCGCACACGAGCAGGGCCAGCGTCAGCATCGTCTCTTCGCGGATCCGCTCGCGCAGCATCGATGCGAGCGCGTTGCCGACCATCGCTGCGAGGGCCGACACACCGACCACTGCGGCGAACCACAGCGTGCCCTGATCCTGCGATCGCAGCCAGAAGGCCAGGTGGAAGAAGGTGAAACCGACCAAGCCGCGCAGCACCGTCATGGCGATCGCCGCCAGCTGGATGTTCGATGTGTGCAACTCTCGCACCTCGGTCGCGTCGGCGGCATCGGTCGCCACCACGTCGGGCGACAGACGGGTCGCTGCAGCCAGCGCACCGCCGAACAGCAACGCGCCGTAGACCAGCGTTGCGGGCGCACCGGAGACCTGGAGCAGCAGCCCGGCGGGGATCACCGCCACGGCGCCGGTGATCCCGGCGATGAGGCCCAGCTTCGAGTTCGCCTCGACGAGTTCTGCCTCGGATCGCACCGTCGACGGAACGATCGCCGATTTCGAGACCGCATAGGTCTTCTGGAGTACCAGCGATGCGAACACGAGCGGGAAGAGCGCGAAGTTGTCGATGTTCTGTGCCATCAGCAGCGTGAGCACGATTCGTGCGAGGGCCACGACCTGGATGACGAACTTTCGCCCACCGGCGACACGGTCGATCAGCGGACCGATCAGCGGTGCGACCACCAGGAACGGGGCAAAACCCACCACGAGGAACAGCAACACCCGCGAGCGGGCGGCATCGAGATCGATGTCGAAGAACAGCGAGTCGGCGAGCGCCACGACCATGGCGGCGTCGCCACCCATCATGAGGGCGTGGGTGATCGCCAATCGGCGGAACTTCGAGGCCGGCGGGCGCTGTGCAGCCTGACCTCGTTCCACCGCGCCGATCCTACGCCGAACGCGCTTGACGCTCAGGCGCGTTCGTACTTGTAGCCGAGGCCCCGAATCGTCACGATCCTCGTCGGCGTTGCCGGATCGACTTCGATCTTGCTCCGCAACCGTTTGACGTGGACGTCGAGCGTCTTGGTGTCGCCGACGTAGTCGCTGCCCCACACGCGGTCGATCAACGTCTCGCGCGGCAGCACCCGGCCGGCGTTGACCAGCAGCAGGTGGAGCAGCTCGAACTCCTTGAGCGGCAACGCCACGTCCTGATCACCGACGACGACCCGGTGCTCGTCGGGGTCGAGCGACACGTCGCCGACCTGCACGACCCCGGGAGCGAACGACCCTGCATCGTCGCCCGCTGCGCTCAGTTCGGCGCGACGAAGCACCGCACGCATCCGAGCCACCAGTTCACGCAAACGGTACGGCTTGGTGACGTAGTCGTCGGCACCGACCTCGAGGCCCACGACGGTGTCGATCTCGGCGCCCTTCGCCGTCACCATGATGATCGGGATCTTCGTCTTCTTGCGCAACTCTCGGCACACGTCGATCCCACTGATCTTCGGCAGCATCACGTCGAGCAACACGAGGTCGGGCTGCGTCGCTTCGAACATCTCGAGCGCCTCGGCGCCGTCGGTGGCGACGACGACATCGAATCCCTCCCGTCGCAGGCCGATGGTCAAGGCTTCGACGAAGCTCGCTTCGTCTTCGACGACGAGGACGGTTGCCTCACTCATGATGCTCCTGCTCCTGGACGAGTCCGCTGTGTATGGCATCGGTGACGACGAGCGAAGCCGGCAACCGCAGCACGAAGGTCGACCCCTCGCCTTCCTCCGACGAGACCAGCACATCGCCACCATGGTTCGTCGCCACGTGACGAACGATCGCGAGCCCGAGCCCGGTGCCACCGGTGTCGCGGCTGCGTGCACGGTCGACCCGATAGAAGCGCTCGAAGACCCGATCGAGGTCGCGCCTCGGAATGCCGACCCCTTGGTCTGCCACCATCACCTCGACGGCCGCATCGTCGACGCGCACTCGCACCTGGACGACGTCGCCCTCGTGGCTGTACTTCACCGCGTTCTCGACCAGGTTGCCGACCGCCGAGACCAACTGGCGCTCGTCGCCGCGCACCAACAGACCGTCTGCGATGTCCAGCGCCGAGATCTCCACACCTCGTCCGCCATCGACGACCCGACCGCGCGCGATCGCCGAGCGCACGACCGAGGTCAGATCGACGACGTCGTCGCCGGGGCGAGTCGACTCGATCTCGGAGAGCTTCAGGAGATCGTCGATCGTCCGCACTGCACGATGGGCCTCGTCGACGAGATGGTCGGACAACCGGTTGACCACCTCCGGGTCGGTCTCGTCGATCAGCGCCTCGGCGAGCACGGCGACAGCGCCGACCGGCGTCTTGAGCTCGTGGGAGATGTTCGTGACGAAGTCGGAACGCATCGCGTCGGTGCGCACCCGCTCGCCGACGTCGCGAATCGTGACGACGGCACCACCCGCCGGCACGGGTGCGGCTGAGATCTCCAGCCATCGTTTCGGGGGACCCTGCAGCTCGACGGTCTTCCCGTTGGAGATCGCCGCCGAGCGCCTGCCGAACAGCTCGGTCGATGTGATCGTCGAGCAGCAAGCCGATGTGCGTGCCGCTGAACGATGCCGCCGCATCATTGCGGTACTCCACCTGTCCGGTCTCGCTGGCGACGAGGACGCCGATCTCGAGTTGCTCGACCGCTTCGCGTAGCGATGTGAGCACCTCGGTGCGAGCGTCCTCGACCGGCTCGTTGCGGCTCGGAGCCACATCAGGTGCGACGTGTCGCCGGGCTGCGAGACGGGCAATGCCGAGGCCCACCACCACGCCCAACAACGCCCCGACAACGAGAGCAACGGCGGCCACCACGGTCTCAGCCGTTGTCTGTCTCCGGCACCTTCACCGCCGGCGGCTCGTTGTCGCTTTCGGGATAGGGACGTTCGGGCAACCAGCCGTTGACGATGTAGCGCGTACGGTCGCCCACGTTGACAGCATGATCGCCGATTCGTTCGTAGAAGCGAGCGACCACCGCCAACTGCACCGCCACTTGGAGGTCGATGTGGCCGGCGGCATGACTCTCGAAGATCACTTGGATGAACTGGCGATGCAGGTCGTCGAGGTACGCGTCCATGTCGTGCAGCGCCGCAGCGCGCATCCCGTCGAGGTGCAGGTACGCCTCGGTCGCCTCCTTGAAGACCACCGTCGCCTGGTCACCGATCTTCTGGATCACGTTGCGGAGACCAGGATCGAGGTCGTGTCCGTAGATGCGCCGCGCCGCCTTGCAGATGTTGACGCACAGATCCGCTGACCGCTCGATGTCGGCGATGATCTTGATCGCCGAGATCACCGAGCGCAGGTCGGTCGCAACCGGCGACTGCAACGCGATCACCCTGAAGCACCGTTCCTCGAGATCGATGCTGCGCTGGTCGTACTCGTCGTCGCCGAGAATGATGTACTCCGCTGCTTCGAGATCCATCGACAACAGCACATCGGTGGCTCGCGGGATCAGTTCCGTGACCCCGGCCGACAGTGATGCGATCGATGCCTGAATCTCCACGAGTTCCTGGTGGAATTCCGATCTCAGCTCGTTCATCAGCCGAACCGCCCCGTGACGTAGTCGATGGTTGCCTGTTGCTTCGGGTTCGAGAACATCACCTCGGTGTCGTCCATCTCGACGACGTGACCCGGCATGCCCGTGCCGTCGATCGAGAAGAAGGCGGTGCGGTCCGAGACCCGTGCGGCCTGCTGCATGTTGTGCGTCACGATCACGATCGTGTAGGTCGACTTCAGCTCGTTCATCAGCTGCTCGATGGCGAGCGTCGAGATCGGATCGAGCGCTGAACAGGGCTCGTCCATCAGCAGGATCTCGGGTTCGACAGCGATCGCACGAGCGATGCACAGCCGCTGCTGCTGACCACCGGAGAGACCGGAACCGGGCTTGTCGAGACGGTCCTTCACCTCATCCCACAAGTTGGCGCCGCGCAACGACTTCTCGACGAGGTCGTCCGCCTCGCCCTTGGCGAACCGTCTGCTGTTCAACCGCTTGCCGGCGAGGACGTTGTCGGCGATCGACATCGTGGGGAAGGGGTTCGGGCGCTGGAACACCATGCCGACCTTGCGGCGCACCGCCACCGGGTCGACGCCTGGGCCGTACAGGTCTTCGCCGTCGACGTAGACCGACCCCTTCACATGGGCGCCGTCGATCACCTCGTGCATCCGGTTCAGCGAGCGGATGAACGTCGACTTGCCGCAGCCGGACGCACCGATCAGCGCGGTGACCGATCGAGGCTCGATCACCATGTTCACGTCCTCCACCGCAAGGAACGCGCCGTAGTAGATGTTCAGGTTCTCGACCACGATGCGGTTGTCCGGCCCGGTCGGCAGATCGTTCGCTGCCGGAGCGACGGAGGTGTCTGCGGTGGTGTCGATGCGGTCGGTCATGGGTTCCTCACCGGTGGATGGGGTGGTGGTCTGCTGGTTGGAGGTGGTCACTTCAGACCCTTCGGCTTGAGTGCGGACGACAACACACGGGCGAGGGAGAACAGCACCCCGACGATGATCATCAGGGTGAGCGCTGCAGTCCAACTGCGGTCCTGGCCGGCCTCTGGAGGAAGCCCGGGCTGCACATACTGATAGTAGGTGAACACGGGCAGGGTCGTCATCCGGCCGTCGAACGGGTTCCAGTTGACTCCCTGGGCGAGCCCGGCGGTCACGAGCAGCGGTGCCGTCTCGCCGATCACTCGGGCGATCGCCAGCACGACGCCGGTGATGATGCCGGCGATGGCAGTGGGCAGCACGACCTTGACGATCGTCTTCCACTTGGGCACGCCCAGTGCGTACGAGGCCTCGCGCAACTCGTCGGGCACGAGACGAAGCATCTCCTCAGTGGTGCGGACGACCACCGGCGTCATCAAGACGGTCAAGGCAACCGCACCGGCGAACCCGGAACGCGTGCCCGGACCGAAGAGCAACTCGAACAGCGCATAGGCGAACAGGCCGGCGACGATCGATGGGATGCCGGTCATCACGTCGACCATCGACTGGATCGCCTTGGCGAGCCGAGTCCCGTGCCCGTACTCGGCGAGATAGATCGCTGTGAACAGCCCGAAGGGCACCGACATCAGCGTGGCGAGGCCGGTCACGATGAAGGTGCCGACGATGGCGTGGTAGGCGCCGCCTCCTTCGCCGACGACGCCACGCATCGTCTCGGTGAAGAACGTCGCGTCGAACCGGTTGGAGCCGCGCTCGACCACCGTCCACACCAGCGAAATGAGCGGAAGCATGACGATCGAGAAGCAGCTGGTGACCACCGCGGACATCAGCCGGTCGACCGCCTGCCGACGCCCCTCGACGATTCGCGACACGAGGTAGATGCCGGCGCAGTAGGCCAACAACGTCACGACGACCCAGCGCGCCCAGTTGATCGAGCCGGAGGGCAGCCAGGTGAGGGCCCCGAGGACGACGGCGCCGACGACGACGGCGATGTGGCGTGGTGTCCCGAGACGACGTGCGGTGATCGTCGACGGTTGCTCGCTCGGTGCTGGGCGCTGCTCGGTGAGGGTCATCCCGCTGCTCCCGAGAATCCGGCGCCGGCGACCCGTCGGGCGAGCGCGTTGACGAGGAAGGTGATCGCGAACAGCACGAGCCCGGTGGCGATCAGCCGATTGACTTCGAGCCCGGACGACTCGGGGAACTTCAGCGCGATGTTCGACGCAATCGTGTTCGGGTTCTGATTGCTGATGATGTTGAACGTGTACAGATCGGCGGGCGACAGGATGATCGCCACGGCCATCGTCTCGCCGAGCGCTCGACCGAGGCCGAGCATGGCGCCGGAGATGATGCCAGAGCGGCCGTAGGGGATCACGGCCTGGCGGATCATCTCCCACTTGGTGGCGCCGAGCGCCAGCGATGCTTCTTCGTGGAGCCGAGGGGTCTGCAGGAACACTTCCCGTGAGATCGCCGTGATGATCGGCAGGATCATCACCGCCAGCACGACTGCGGCGGTCATCATCGTGCGGCCGCTGGTGGAGGCGGGTCCGGCAAAGAACGGCAGGAACCCGAGATTGTCCTCGAGCCAGGGGAAGACGCTTCGGGACAGGATCGGGGCCAGCACGGCGATGCCCCAGATGCCATAGACCACCGAGGGGATCGCGGCGAGCAGGTCGATGAAGTAGCCGAAGGTCACCGCAAGCCGCTTCGGTGCGTAGTGGCTGATGAACAGTGCAACGCCGACGGCCATCGGCAACGCGATCAGCAGCGCAAGGAACGCCGCCCAGATCGTGCCGAACAACAGGGGCCCGACGTACTGCAGGAACGTGTCGTCGCCGTCGAATTCCGACGTGTCGGCGCCGAGTGCGGGCCACGCCTCGGTGATCAGGAACAACGCCACGGCGGCGAGGGTGACGAGGATGAGGATGCCGGCACCGAGCGAGAGGCCGCCGAAGACCCGATCGCCGAGCCTGCTCGTCTGCTTGGTGGGCGACGACGGCGCGGCGCCTGGTGGGTTGTCGGTGATGGTCACGTAGTGGGCCTCCGCCGCCCATCGAAGGGCGGCTTGAACGAGCGAGCGAGTCGAGGGAGACCGGGTCGAGCGAACCGTCGTGGTCCGGACCGTGCGTTCGACGGTCAGCCGGCGACGCTGATCTGATCGATCGACTTCTGGATCTCTGCCTGGACCTCCGGGGAGATCGGAGCGGAACCTGCCGACTCGGCCGACGCTGCCTGGCCTTCGTCGGAGCCGACGTAGGTCATGAATGCCTTCACCAGATCGACGGTCTCCTGGTTGTCGTACTGCAGGCAGACGATGTGATACGAGACCAGCGCGATCGGGTAGGTGTCAGCCGAATCCGGCGTGCGGTTGACCTCGATGGCGAAGTCGAACTCGCTCTGGCCACCGGTGCGCTCCGACGAGTCGACGATACGACCGGCCGCCTCGGGCGAGAACTCGACGAACTCACCGGCGACGCCGACGGCCGCCGCAGGGAGGTCGCCGATCTGGCTGGCGTCGGCGTAGCCGATCGATCCTTCACCGGCGTTGACCGCAGCGACGACGCCGCTGGTCTGCGGGGCACCTTCGCCCCTACCCGGGCCTTCGTCCCAGATCTCGAGTGCACCGAAGGTCCACACGTCGGGAGCGGCCTGGGCCATGTAGTCGGTGAAGTTCTCGGTGGTGCCCGACTCGTCGGAGCGGTGCACCGGGTTGATCGTGGTGTCCGGCAGGTCGAGGTCGGGGTTGTCGGCGGCGATCGCCGGGTCGTTCCACTCGGTGATCGTGTTGGCGAAGATGCCGGCGATCACCTCGGCACTCAGGTTGAGCGTCTCGCCGTCGAGCGACGGCAGGTTGTAGGGAATCGCGATCGGCGAGATGTAGTGCGGAAGGTTGATCGCTCCCTGGTCGCCGGCGCACCGGTCGATCGACTGCTCGAACTCGTCGTCCTTCAGCGCTGCGTCGGAACCGGCGAAGTCGGAGCCGCCAGAGAGGAACGTCTCGCGTCCGCCGCCCGAGCCGATCGGGTCGTACTCGACCGTGGTGTCGGGATTGAGGCCCTGGAAGCCCGCCTGCCAGCCCTGCATCGCTGCGGCCTGGGACGAGGCGCCGGCACCGACGAGCGTGCCCGACAGCTCGGAGCCACCGGAGCCGCCGTCGGTGGTCGTATCGTCGTTCGACTCAGAAGCCGACGTGTCGTCGGCAGTGCTGTTGTCGTCGTCACTGCCGCAGGCGGCGGCGACGAGGGTGAGTGCAAGGGCACCGGCAATGATGCGGCGCTTGGGAGTGTTCACGCTTCCAACTCCGTTCGGGGTGGTTGATTGGCCATGTGGTGGTCGTCGGACACCGACGGCGTCGGTCTCCGGCGGGCAACCTAAACCGACCAGGTGAACCCCGACCCGTGGTCAGGTGAACCCGAGGTGAACAACTCCCGACATCGAGGGCCAACTGTGGCCCGAACGGCTCAGGAACGGCCGGCGGTCTGCTGCTGCACCATCCAGCGGTACATCCGTTCCTGACTGTGCGGCTCGAACGAATTGGACGGCCCGATGCGCTGCCAGACGTGATCGGGCTGCAGTTCCCAGGCGACCACGTCGTCGGCGAGGGCGAAGTCGAGCGTCTGATCGAGCGCGGCGGTGTGGCGCGGGTGTTCGATCGGCACCATCACCTCGACACGACGATTGAGGTTGCGCGGCATCAGGTCGGCTGACCCGATCAGGTAGACGGCATCGGACGTCGCCGACGCCAACCGTTCCCCGTGGACCACGTTGCCGTGGTCGAACCGGTAGATGCGGCTGTGTTCGAGGTACCGACCGAGGATGCTGCGCACACGGATGGTCTCGGACAGACCCGGCACACCAGCGCGAAGACAGCAGATCCCGCGCACGATCATGTCGATGCGGGTGCCCTCGGCGCTCGCCGCATAGAGCGTTTCGATCAACTCGTCGTCGGCGATCGAATTGCACTTGAGCACGATGTGGCCGTCTGGGCCGAACGATGCTTCGTGCTCGATCAGGTCGACGAGTTGGCGGCGCAGGTCACGCGGGGCGACCAGGAGGTTGCGGTAGTCCTCCGAGCGGCTGTAGCCGGTGAGGTGGTTGAACAGCTGCGTGGCGTCTTCGCCGATGTCGGGCGCACACGTGAGCACGCCGAGATCCTCGTAGATCTTGGCGGTCTTGGCGTTGTAGTTGCCGGTGCCGATGTGCACGTAGCGACGCAGCTGGTCGCCGTCGTCGCGCACGATGAGTACGACCTTGCTGTGGGTCTTCAGCCCGACCATGCCGTACACGACGTGCACACCTGCCCGCTCGAGCTGGCGGGCCCACTGGACGTTGTTCGCCTCGTCGAAGCGGGCCTTGAGCTCGACGAGCACGGCGACCTGCACCCCACGTTCGGCGGCGCGGATGAGACTCCGGATGATCGAACTGTCGCCGCCGGCGCGGTACAGCGTCATCTTGATCGACTGCACCGTGGGGTCGTCGGCGGCCTGCGAGATGAACTCCTCGACGCTGGCCCCGAAGCTCTCGTACGGGTGATGCACCATCACGGCGCGGTGTCGCATCACGTCGAAGATCGGCCGATCGGTCTCGTCCGCGGCGATGATTCGGCCCGAGGTGACAGCGGGCCACGGCTCGTCCTTGAGATCGGGTCGGTCGAGTTCGAGCAGCTGCCAGAGGAAGCTCAAGTCGAGCGGGGCTCGATGGAACGTGACGTCGTCCATCGTCAGTTCGAGTTCCCGCACGAGCAACTCGAGCACTTCGGCGCCGATGTCGTGCGACACCTCGAGGCGGACCGCCTTGTTGAACCGGCGACGCCGGAGCTCCATCTCGACAGCTTCGAGAAGATCGTCGGCTTCGTCCTCCTCGAGCGTGAGGTCGGCGTTGCGGCTCACTCGGAACGGAGCCCAGTCCTCGACGATCATGCCGACGAAGAGCCGGTCGAGCTTGGCCGCGATCAGCTGCTCGACGGGAAGGTACCGACCCGGCGCAACCGGCACGAGCCGCGGGAACAGCTGCGGCACCTTGAGGCGAGCGAAACGCCGGTCACCGGTCTCGGGATCGGCGACGTTGACCGCCAGCGACAGCGCGAGGTCGGAGATGTACGGGAACGGATGGCCGGGATCGACCGCCAGCGGCGTCAGCACCGGAAACACCCGCTCGTCGAACCAGCCGTCGAGTTCGACACGTTCGTCGTCGGTGACGTCGGCCCACGAGATGATGCTGATCCCGGCGGCGCTCAGCTCCGGCACGAGTTGGTCGACGAAGGCAGCATCGACACGATCGACGAATTCGAGCACGTGGTGCCCGATCTCGCCGAGGGTCTGTGCCGGGGTTCGCCCATCTGGCGATGGACGATCGATGCCGGCGACGACTTGGTCCTTCAGCGCAGCCACGCGCACCTGGAAGAACTCGTCGAGGTTCGTGGAGGCAATGGCGCAGAATTTCGCCCGTTCGAGCAAGGGGATCCCGGGCTCGGATGCCAGCTGGAGCACGCGATCGTTGAACTGCAGCCAGCTCAGTTCCCGGTTGGTGAACCGTTCATCCGTCATCGCCGCCCGATCACTCCCCCTTGTTGTCGTGGACTCCTCGGAGTCGATCCCGTGGTCGTCGTTGCCGGTCGTCGCCCTCAGGCGTCGGCCTCGGCATAGCCGAGGTCCCATTCGATGGTGATCAGCTCGCGCTCGGCATCACGCACGATGCGCTCACGGTTGCGACGGAACTGCGGGTCGTCGCGAGGAAGCAGGACCAGGCGGGCCAACACGCGGGCTCGGAACTCGTCGAGCACCTGACGGTCGCCCCAGTCGCCGTAGACCTCCCAGTGCGGTGCCACCGGGCCGTGGTACACGATGCGGGCGTGGGCCCGCGGCTCCTGGGTCTCGGCGAGGTCGGTCATGGACGCCGACTCTATCGGGCCCGGCTCGGCGCGGTCGGTGGACGACCCCTCGCATTTACATTACGGAAGTGTTACGGTTTGCAGTCGAGAGCGCTACGTTGCGTCCCCGTACTCCTCTTACCTGGGCGATTCATACTCGAGCCAACTTCGCAGTACTCCAACGGAACCCACCGGGCGTGGCGAACGTCCAAGTACTCACTCCACACGAACGTCTTCCGCACGAAAGGTCCAACATGGCCAAGCTCACCACCCGGTCACAACCGATCCCCCTCGAGACCGAACACATCCCGCACGACCCCGATTCGCCAACCGCATGGATGGCCGACGGCAACTGCCGGCTGCATCCACCAGCGACCTTCTTCCCGAGCGACGGCGTCGGTGTCGACCGGGCCCGCAAGATCTGCAAGGACTGCCCGGTGATGTCGACGTGCCTCGAGTTCGCGCTCGACGAGCGCATCGACCACGGCGTCTGGGGTGGCTGCAGTGAGCGAGAACGGCGCCGGATCCTCAAGCGTCGTCGCGCCGACGTCACGGTCTGACGCAGGCGTCGACTTCGAACGCGAATCCGAACGACGCCGAACGTCCTACTTCGAGTCGTCGGTGGCGCTCGACGTGGTCGAGCCGGAGTCGTCGGACTTGTCGGCGTCAGCCATGCCGTCCTTGAACTCCTTCTGCGCTTTGCCGAGGTTCTTGGCGAGCTTGGGCAGCTGCGAACCACCGAAGAGCACGAGTACCACGACCAAGATAATGATCCATTCGGGTCCACCTGGCATGGCGACACGCTACCCCATCGGCATCGGGGTGCGCTGCGCGGCTGTGCAGGTTCTTGACCGGGAACCGCTCGACCGCTGCGCGGTGTCCCGTCTCAGGCCGTGATCGTGCTGCGCGCCGCTTGGGCACGCTGACGACGGATCCGGCGACGTTCACGCTCGGACAACCCGCCCCAGATCCCGAACTTCTCACCGTTCTGCAACGCGAACTCGAGACAGTCGTGACGAACCTCGCAGCCGCGGCACACCTCTTTGGCTTCACGGGTGGACGCGCCTCGCTCGGGGAAGAACAGATCGGGGTCGACACCGAGGCAGTTCGCGTAGTCGTGCCAGTCCGGGTCGGGTTCGACCGGGATGGCGCTGACCGTGATGCTGGATGTGGTGATGAACTGCATGTGGAGAATCTCCCTGCGGGCCCGGAGGCGTCGAATGTGTGCGCAATCACCCGCCCCCAACGAACGATCGACAGCGACGTAATTACAGTGGCGTCATTCTGCCATAGCACAGACGAATTTGGCAAGGGCGGATTTCAAACGATTCGCGCGGTACGCGCGATTCAGCCGGCGCGGCGGCCGCGACGGGCAAGCTCTCGCTTGCCTTGCATGAAGTCGACGAGCACGTAGTCGCCGAGATTCTCCGGCGTCGTGAAGAACGCCCGTCCTCGGTTGATCTGCGTCATCTGCTCGATGAAGTGCCGCAGCGAACCGTCAGCGCCGAGACCGAAGGTGTTGATACGGATTTGTTCCTTGGTGCACCGGACGACCTCACGCAGCGTGGCTTCGACGGTCTCGCGCACCGGCGGGTAGTTGAAGAACGGCATCCCGTTGTCCATGATGTGCGCGGTCGGCTCGCCGTCGGTGATCATGATGATCTGCTTGGTCCCGGACTCACGGGCGAGCAACTTGCGTGCCAGCGTGAACCCGTGGTGCATGTTGGTGCCGTACACGAAGTCCCACGACACTTCGGGCAGTTGCTCTGCGGTGAGGATGCGGGCGGTCTCGGAGAAGCCGACGATGCCGATGTAGTCACGCGGAAACTGCGAGGTGATCAGGCTGTGCAACGCCATCGCCACCTTCTTCGCCGGCAGGAAGTTGTCGCGCATCGGCATCGACAACGACAGGTCGAGCATCAACACCGTCGAGGATCTCGTGAGATGCTCGGTGCGTTCGATTTCGAAGTCGGCGGGGTCGAGTTGGATCGGAGTCCCCCCACCGGTGCGGCGCAGCGCATTGCGGATCGTTCGATTCAGGTCGAGCTGGAACGGGTCACCGTATTCATAGGCCTTGGTGTCGTAGGTGCGTTCGTGGCCCTGGCCGAGGTTGCTGGTGTCGTGCTGGCCCAGTGTGTCCTTGGCCAGCTTCGAGAAGAGGTCGCGCAGCGCGTTGGAACCGATCCGGCGGAGTCCCTTCGGCGTCATCTCGAGACGCCCCTCCTTCTGCTCGATCAGGCCGGCCTCCTCGAGCATCTTGGTGAGCTCGGCGAGACGTTCGAGCGACTTGGCGGCGTCGTCACCCATCAGATCACGCACGCGGTCCATGTCGGCCTCCGCCAGCGCTCCCGGGCTGGAGGCGTTGCGCAACAGGTTCTCGAGCTGATCGAGATCGCCCATGTCCTGCATGGCCTGCATCGCCTGCTGGAATCCCATCGGATCCTGGCCCTCGAAGTCGTAGCTCTGGTCCCAGTTGAGCTGAGGGAACATCTGCTGCAGGTTCCCTGAGAGCTGTTGCATCTGCCACTGCAGATCCATGTCGTCCATCAACTGATCCGAGAGCTGCTGGAGCTGCGCCCGTTGCTCCGGCGACATCGAGTTCATCATCGCCTGCATCGCGGCCATTCGCTTGGCCATCTGCTCGAGGAGTTCTTCGACCGTCTCGGGGTTCTCGGGGAAGAAGTCGCCGTAGTCCTCCATGAACTGCTCGAAGCCCGGATCCTCACCCCGCTGATGCTTCTCGAGCATCTCGTTGAGCGCGGCCATCATGTCCTTCATGCGCGCCATGTCCTCGGGGGTCATGTTCTCCAGTGCGCCGGACATCTGATCGACCATCTGCTGCATCAGCTGTTCTTTGAGCTGCTCCATCAGCTGATCGAAGCGCTGCTTGGCCTCCTTCGACTCGAAGTTGTACGAGTCGAGTTCGCGGACCTTGCCGGCGAGATCGTCGGGCATCAGGTCGAGGCGCATGTTGCGCTCGTCGGCAGCGGCCTGCGCGTTCTGGGCTCGACGCTCGTCGCCGGAGTTCTCGGCGTCACGTCGGGCGTTGTCGATGGCGTGGCGTTCCTCGTCGATGATGTCGTCGAGCTGAGCTTTGATCTCGTCGTAGACGCCACCGAGATCGGAGTTCTCCAGGCGCTGTTGACGCTCGGCCCGGAGTTGTTCGAGCAGCTCGCGAAGGCCCTGCATCTGCTCGCCGTTGCGGTCGGTGAGGCCCTCTTGCATCATCCTGCGCAGGGCAGCATTGACATCGCCGTGGTACAGCAGTTCGTCGGTGAGTTCGTCGAACGCCGCGTCAGCGTCGAACTCGAAACCGGTCTGGGTGCCGTCCCAGCGGGAGTACTCGAACCGCTTCGCCATGTGTGGAATGTAACGGGTCCTCCCCCGCTTCGCTGCTCCGAGCCCGTATCCTGAATCCATGCGTGTCCCCCGCACGTTCGTATTCGTCGACCTGTCCGGATTCACGAACTACACCGCAGCCTTCGGCGACGACGCCGCCGGCCGCATCCTGAGCACCTTTCGCGGCATCGTTCGCACCGTGGCGTCCGATCGCGGCGTACGCATCGCCAAGTGGCTCGGCGACGGTTGCATGATCGTGGCAGTCGACCAGCGCGATGCGATCGAGTTCGTCCTCGATCTCGAGCAACGCGCCACCGACGTCTGTGCGCCCCTCACGATTCGCGCCGGTCTCGCGACCGGCCATGCGCTGCTGTTCGAGGGCGACGACTACATCGGGTCAGCGGTCAACATGGCCGCCCGCCTGTGCGACTATGCCCGCGGCGTGCAGGTCCTCATGCCGACGATGCAGCTGCAGCGACTGCCCGAAGGCGTGCTGGCCGAACCGTACGGCGAGGTCGAACTCCGCGGATTTCCGGGACCGATCGAGGTGGTTTCGTTGTCCGGGACTCCGCACTCGCCGAGCCTCGACGCATCCGAACTCTGGACGCGGTCGCCGTTCATCTGAGCGGCTCACCACCACGCAGTCCGACCCACTCGCTCCCGCACCACCATGACCTTCCTCCGCGGCGCCTCGCTCACGACCTCCGCCACCCTCGGCTACGCCGACACCGCCGATCTCGGACCCACCGCCGGCAACGGCTTCCGGACCCGGTGGCCCGACGACCTCGCAGCCCTGCAGGACGTCGGAATCACCGACGTGCAGATCACACTCGACTGGGCACGACTCCAGCCCAAACCGAACGAGATCGATGCTGACTGGGCCGACTGGTTCGAGCAGGTCCTGCGAGCCGCTGCCGCCATCGATGTCCGCCCGTGGGCGTGCCTGCACGATGGCTCGATCCCACGATGGTTCGACAACGACGGCGGACTCGACGACGACGAAGCACTCACACTGTGGTGGCCGAGGTGGGTCGAACGTGCTGCCGATCGTTTCGGTGACATCGTCAGCGGGTGGGTGCCGTTCGCCCGTATTCCGTCGGGCGCAGCCGAACAGCCGTGGATCGACACCTGGGGCATCCTGTCCGGGGGCGCTCCGGTGGTGGCATCGGTCGATCTTCGATCCGATGCCACCGCCGTCGCCCAGTTCGCCGAGCGCACCGACCTGCTCGGCGCCGTGCTGAGCACCGACTGGGACGACTCTGTCGACGGTGCCACGATCGCCGAACGCCACCGAACGGTGGGGCAACGAGCTCCGCGACACCGCAGACGGCATCGACAACCACTTGGCGATCACGAGCTTCAGCTCCGGTCACTCAGACCCTGAGGCTGCCGGCGAGATCGTCCAGGCGTGGCGCTCGATGCTCGATGCCGCCGTCGCTGATGGTGTGCCGATCGATGTGGCGTTCGTCGAACCGGCAATCGCCGGGCCCGACTCGCTCGCGGGCCTCCTCGACTCGGACCGGGCCCCGACCCCGTCGAGCAACGCCTTCCTCGCCGACTGATCGACGATCAGGTACGACCGCGGTACGTGGAGCTTGCACCGCTGGCGTCTTTGTTCAGACGCTTGCTGAGATGCAGACCTTCGAGCACGAACTCGACGGCGCCGCCCACGGCTGCCGGCGACTCGTCGCCACCGGTCAGCACGGCGACCGGAGCTCGAAGCTCCTCCACCTCGTCGACCAAACGGGCCAGCTCTTCGCTGGTGACCCCTTCGCCGGTGTGTGCGACAGCGCCTGCCTCGAACGCATCGACGACCGCACGGGTCTGCTCGGGCGGCACGACATCTTTGAAGACGGTGAGGACTGCACCCTTGATCAGGTTCTCCATGATCGCTCCCTCGCGACCCTCCTCGATCGACTCGATCTCGATCTTGCCCATCGAGCTCGCCGCCAGTGCGTCGAGATCGTCGACCCGGGCAACGATGCGACGTTCGCCCGCACGCAGTCCCCGACGCAGGGCGTTCGCTGCGAGCGCTTCGTAGTTCGCCACGCTGAGACGAACGCTCACACCGGAGCGCTGATTGACGTGATTGCTCGAACGAGCCAGATGGCTGAAGGTGGCGACGACGTCGGCGAGGTACTCGGGCACGTCGACGCTGACCGGACCATCGGCGGTGGAGATGTCGAGCGCAACGGCCTCCTGGCGCATGATCGCCACTTCGGTGTCGACCTCGAGCGGGTAGTGCGTGCGGATCTGGCTGCCGAATCGATCCTTCAGCGGCGTGATGATCCGGCCCCGGTTGGTGTAGTCCTCCGGGTTCGCCGATGCGAGCAGCATCACGTCGAGCGGCAGGCGGATCTTGTAGCCGCGGATCTGCACGTCGCGTTCTTCGAGCACGTTGAGCATGCCGACCTGGATTCGTTCGGCGAGGTCGGGCAACTCGTTGATGGCGAAGATGCCACGGTTGGTGCGCGGCACCAGGCCGTAGTGGAGCGTCAGCTCGTCGGAGAGGTACCGGCCCTCGGCGACCTTGATCGGGTCGACCTCACCGATCAGGTCGGCGATCGAGGTGTCGGGCGTGGCGAGCTTCTCACCGAAACGCTCGCTGCGGTGCACCCAGTGGATCGGGGTGTCGTCGCCCAGCTCCTCCACGAGGTCGCGAGCATGCTTCGACACCGGTTCGTACGGGTCGTCGTTGATCTCGCTGCCGGCGATGATCGGCATCCACTCGTCGAGCAAGCCGGTCAGCGAGCGGATCATGCGTGTCTTGGCCTGGCCACGCTCGCCGAGGAAGATCACGTCGTGGCCGGCGAGGAGAGCATTCTCCAGTTGCGGCATCACCGTGTCCTCGTAGCCGGAGACTCCTTCGAACAGCGGTTCGCCGGCCGCCACCTTCTCGATGGCGTGCTCGCGCACCTCCTGCTTCACCGGGCGCGAGACCCATCCCGAAGCACGAAGCTCCCCCAACGTCGTCGCCTGCGGTCGGTCCGTGTCAGCCATGGCGAGGAACCTACCCCGACCGAGGCCAGCGTGAGGATGCGAGCGCGACAGTCCTGCGGTGGGCGCCGGTGACACCACCCACGGCGTACGCTCGGGCCCCATGCACCTGTCCGGCCCGTGGTTGGCAGCCGAGGCCGACGACGACGTCCGGCGCAACGGCATCGGCCCCGACAGCGACGACTCCGACTGGGCTCCGATCGACGTCCCCGGGCACTGGCAGGACCACCCCGACTTCCGCTCCAGCGACGGTCCGGTCATGTACCGCCACACGTTTGCCGCCGACCCACCGGCCGACGGACGGCGACGGTGGATCACCCTCGACGGGATCTTCTACCAGGCCGACGTGTGGCTCGACGGCGCCTACCTGGGCGACCCGGAGGGGTACTTCACCAGCCACAGCTTCGACGTCACGTCACTGTCGCGCATCGACGACGAGCACGTGCTCGCGGTCGAGGTCACCTGCTCGCCACAGACCGGCACGACGGGGCGCCGCAACATCACCGGCATCTTCCAGGCCCCCGACGGGATCGGCTCGAACCGCAACCCTGGCGGCCTCTGGCGGCCGGTGCACATGTACGACACCGGACCGGTGCAGATCGACCGGCTGCGCGTGCTGTGCAGGGACGCCGATGCGCGGCGAGCACATCTGCGCATCGCCACCCGTCTCGACAGCGACCGGTTGACAGCCGTGACGATGCGCACGTTCATCGACGGTGAACAGGTCGACGACCAGCACCAGTCGATCGCTGCCGGTCGAAACGACTTCGAGTGGACGATCGACATCAGCGATCCGGCGCTGTGGTGGCCTCGTGCACTCGGTGATCAGCCGTTGATCGACGTCGCCGTCGAAGTCGTCGTCGACGACGAGGTCAGCGACCGCCGCGAGCGCCGAACCGGGCTCCGACAGCTCGTGTGGGACGACTGGATCTGTTCGGTCAACGGAGAACGACTGTTTCTCAAGGGGGCCAACCTGCTGCCCACCGCGCTGGGGCCTGCCAACGCATCGAGCGACATGGTCCGCCGGGATCTCGACGCTGCGGTCGAACTCGGGCTCGATGCGCTGCGAGTGCATGGTCACATCGCCGATCGACCGCTCTACGACGCGGCCGACGAGGCGGGCATCTTGTTGCTGCAGGACTTCCCGCTGCAGTGGGGCCACGCCCGGTCGGTGCGCCAGCAGGCCACCGAACAGGCTCGGGCCGCTGTCGATTCGCTCGGCCACCACCCGTCGATTGCCATGTGGACTGCGCACGACGACCCGGGCGCCAGCGACGCCGGAGTGGTCGCCAACGGATGGCGCGGCACGGTGCGATCCGTTGCAGCGAAGCAGCTGCCGTCGTGGAACAAGTCGGTGCTCGATCGATGGGTGAAGCGGGCCTTCGAGCGTGCCGACAGCAGCCGTCAGGTCGTTGCCCACTCCGGCGTCGTGCCGCACCTTCCTCAACTCGACGGCACCGACAGCCACCTGTGGTTCGGTTGGCGCCACGGTGAAGCCGAGGATGTCGGCGACTTCGCTGCCCGGCTGCCGAGGATGGTGCGATTCGTCAGCGAGTTCGGTTCGGATTCACCACCGGTCGATGCGCCGTTCATCGATGAACAACTCGCCGAGTTCGCCTGGCCGAGCCTCGATTGGGATCGCATCCAACTCGAGACCGGCTACCAGCGGGCCGTGACCGAACGCAGCTTTCCGCCCACCGAGTTCGACAGCTACGCCGAGTGGAGCGAAACGCTGCAGTACTACCAATCCCACGTGCTCAAGGTGCAGATCGAGACGTTGCGCCGACTCAAGTATCGCCCGACCGGCGGGTTCACCTTCTCGTCGCTGAACGACTCGGCCCCAGCGATCTCGTCGAGCATCCTCGACCACGAGCGACGCCGGAAAGCGGCCTACGCAACAGTTGCCGCAGCGTGCGCGCCCGTGCTGGTCGTCGCCGACCCGTTGCCGAACGACCTCGAACTCGACGAACAGCTCGACATCGATGTGCACGTGGTGAGCGATCTCCGGCACGGGCTCGACTTCGCCGTGGTCGACGCTGTGGTTGCGTGGACCGGCGGCGAGCAACGTTGGCGCTTCGGGGGGGCGATTCCTGCCGACGACGTCGTCAAGGTCGGCCGGATCCGCCTCGACGTGCCGGTCGCGAGCGGCCCGCTCACCCTCGACCTGCAACTCACGAGCGGCGACGTCACCAGCCACAACCAGTACACCACCACCATCGCCAATCACTGAGGCGATGAGCGGTTGCGAGCGCTATCGAGCGAGCGACTTGCGGTTCTTGAACTTCGACTTCAGGAAGTCGATGTTCATCGTCGCGATGTTGTCGATCGAGATCTCCTTCGGGCACGCCGCCTGGCATTCGCCGTGGTTGGTGCACGATCCGAAGTACTCGTCCATCTTCTCGACCATCGCCTCGGCACGCTTGTAGCGCTCGGCCTGACCCTGCGGGAGCAGGTTGAGGTGGGCGAGCTTCGCCGAGGTGAACAGGCTCGCCGCGCCGTTCGGGCAGGCGGCGACACAGGCGCCGCAGCCGATGCAGGCAGCTGCGTCCATCGACGCGTCGGCGACCGGCTTGGGGATCGGGATCAGGTTGGCGTCGGGTGCACCGCCGGTCGGGGCGGTGATGTAGCCACCGACCTCGACGATGCGGTCGAACGCAGCGCGGTCGACCATCAGGTCCTTGATGATCGGGAAGGCGGCAGCTCGCCACGGTTCGATCACGATCTCGTCACCGCTGTTGAACACGCGCATGTGGATCTGACACGTCGCCGCACCCTTGGAGGGCCCGTGCGCCTGACCGTCGATCATCAGCGAACACGTACCGCAGATGCCCTCGCGGCAGTCGTGGTCGAAGACGATGGCCTCCTTGCCCTCCTCGATGAGCCGCTCGTTGAGAATGTCGAGCATCTCGAGGAACGACGCCTCGTCGCTGATCTCGGGGATCTGGTGAGATCTCGAACCGGCCCTGTCCGTCGGGTCCGTCCTGGCGCCAGATCTTGAGGGTGATGTTGGTCAGTGTGCTCACTTGTAGCTCCGGGTCTGCGAACTTGACGACTTCGTATTCGAGCTGTTCCTTGTGCTCGACGGGGTTGGCCATGTCACCGGACCACTCCCAGGCGCTGACGTAGGCGAAGTCGTCGTCGTTGCGGACCGCCTCGCCCTCCTCGGTCTGGTACTCGGAGCGGAAGTGACCGCCGCAGCTCTCCTCGCGGTTGAGCGCGTCCTTGCACATCAGCATGCCGAGCTCGAAGAAGTCGTCGACGCGGCCGGCCTTCTCGAGCGTCTGGTTGACGCTGGTGTCCGTACCGGTCACGCGGAGGTCCTTCTTGAACTCCTCGTGGAGCGCCGGGATCTCCGACAGCGCCTTCTCGAGACCAGTGGCGTTGCGATCCATGCCGCAGTAGTCCCAGATGATCTGGCCCAACTCGCGGTGGAAGTGATCTGGGGTCTTCGTGCCGCCGATCGCCATGTACTGCTTGAAGCGATCGGTCGCCTCGGCCTGGATCCTGGCGAACTCGGGGTGGCTGGTGTCGGGCACGGGCTTGTTGAGCAGGTCGGCCAGGTACGGAGCGATCGTGTAGGGCAACACGAAGTAGCCGTCGGACAGACCTTGCATCAGTGCGGAGGCGCCGAGACGGTTCGCGCCGTGGTCGGAGAAGTTCGCTTCGCCAGCGCAGAACAAGCCGGGGATCGTGGTCTGCAGTTCGTAGTCGACCCACAGACCACCCATCGTGTAGTGGCTCGCCGGGTAGATGCGCATCGGCACCTGGTACGGGTTCTCGCCGGTGATCCGCTCGTACATGTCGAACAGGTTCCCGTAGCGCTCCCGGATCGTGTCCTCACCGAGACGTTCGATCGACTCGGCAAAGTCCAGGTAGACGCCGTTCTTGAGCGGCCCGACACCTTGGCCGGCATCGACCATCCGCTTCGCGGCGCGAGAGGAGACATCGCGAGGGGCGAGGTTGCCGAAGCTCGGATAGATGCGCTCCAGGTAGTAGTCGCGTTCCGCTTCGGGAATGTCACCGGGTGCTCTCGTTTCGTCAGCACTCTTCGGCACCCAGATCCGGCCGTCGTTGCGCAACGACTCCGACATCAGCGTGAGCTTCGACTGGAAGTCGTCGGCCTGTGGGATACAGGTCGGGTGGATCTGCGTGTACGACGGATTGGCGAACGCCGCGCCGCGACGGTGGGCGCGCCAGGCACCCGTGACGTTGCAGGCCATCGCGTTCGTCGACAGATAGAAGACGTTGCCGTAGCCACCGGTGGCGAGCACGACGGCATGAGCGGAGTGCGACGAGAACTCACCGCTCATGAGGTCACGAGTGACGATGCCGGCGCAGCGACCGTCGATGTTGACGACATCGACCATCTCCATGCGGTTCCAGAGCTTGACGTTGCCGAGCCCGATCTGACGGGACAGCTGCTGATAGGCGCCGATCAGGAGCTGCTGACCGGTCTGACCACGGGCGTAGAACGTGCGGCTCACCTGGGCGCCACCGAAGCTGCGGTTGTCGAGCAGACCGCCGTATTCACGAGCGAACGGAACGCCCTGGGCAACCATCTGGTCGATGATGTCGACCGACACTTCGGCCAGACGGTGGACGTTCGCTTCCCGGGCGCGGAAGTCGCCGCCCTTCACCGTGTCGTAGAACAGACGGTGGATCGAGTCGCCGTCGCCCTGATAGTTCTTCGCTGCATTGATGCCGCCCTGGGCGGCGATCGAGTGTGCCCGCCGAGGCGAGTCGTGGAACGTGAACGCCTCGACCTGGTAGCCGAGTTCACCGAACGTCGCCGCCGCAGAAGCGCCGGCAAGGCCGGTGCCGATGACGATGATCTTGAACTTTCGTTTGTTCGACGGGTTCACCAACTTCTGGTTGGCGATGTAGTTCTGCCACTTGTCCGCCATCGGCCCTTCGGGGATCTTGCTGTCGATTGCGAGACTCATTCGGCTTCCTCCTCGAGGGAAACGGTCACTGCGTCCGGGTCGTACTCGATGACGCCTGCCATGACAGCGACGGGGAACGACACGTTGCCGACCACGACGATCGTGGCGACTCCGGTGGCCAGGTACCGGCGCCAGTTGTTGAAGCGGGGATTGCTCCAGCCCATCGACTGGAACAGCGACCAGGTGCCGTGGAACAGGTGGATGCCCAAGGCGATGTTGGCAACGATGTACAGCACCGCCACGGGAAGACGCGACAGCGACTGGTCGATGTTGTAGTAGACGGCACCCTTCACGAAATCCGGGTTGGCCCAGCCCCACGTGAGATCGGCGAGGTGCCAGATGATGAACAGCAACACGATGATGCCCGTCCAGCGCATCGTGCGGCTGGCGAAGCTGGCGACCTGATAGTCGCGAGCCGACTGGTACTTGACCGGCCGGGCGGTGCGGTTCAGCACCGTGAGGGTGTACGCAGCGTGGATGTGGAGGAGCACCGCACCCAACAGCACGATGCGCATGATCCACAAGAAGATGCCGTGGGGCAGGATCGGCACCAGCAGCTCTCGGAGGAACTCGCCGTAGATGTCGATGTCGTACAACCGCTCGTCACCCTCTGAGACGACACCGAGGTACATCTTCAGGTTGCCGATCATGTGGCCGATCACGAAACCGATCCCGATGATGCCGGTGATCGCCATCACGTACTTCTTGCCGACAGCCGTGGAGTAGAAGTCGACCAGGAAGGGCTTCTTCTTCTTCGACGGCGGGGTGACAGCGGTTCCCGAGACGGGTTCTCGCTTCATCGTTTGTGCCATTCCCGCGAAGCTACTCCGCCTGGGTCGACCGACACGCAATCGTCCCGGGGACATGTCAATGTCGCATCGGTCACAACGCGGGGTGCGTTTCGTCGGCTTGGTTCCTAGCCTGCCGCCCGACCATCATGGTCCAGTTGCTCGGATCGGAACCGGGCACGACTATTCCGAACCGCCCCTCAGGAGGCACATCCCGTGGATCTCGTTCCCTATCTCGCTGCTGCGTCTGCACTCGCGGCGCTTGCGCTCGCGTTCTATTACTACAAAGCCGTCGAGAAGGAGTCGCCCGGCAACGAGCGGATGGTCTTCTTGATGGAGGAGATCCAGAAGGGAGCCAAGGCATTCCTCAGGAAGGAATACCAATGGGTCTCCGTCTTCGTGTTGGCGATGATCATCCTGCTCGCCGTGGTGATCAACCCACTGGCGTCGGTGACCTACCTGCTCGGCGCCGTCTTGTCCGCCGCTGCGGGCTACGCCGGCATGACGGTGGCCACGATGGCCAATGCCCGCACCACCGAAGCAGCAAAGGACGGCCCCGCCAAGGCGCTGCCTGTCGCCTTCCGCGGCGGCGCCGTCATGGGCTTCAGCGTTGCTGGTCTCGCCCTGCTCGGCCTGATGCTCACCTACCTCGTCTTCGTCGTCTGGATCCAGGTCGACGAAGCGTTCGAGATCGTCACCGCCTATGGCTTGGGCGCATCGACGATCGCCCTGTTCTCTCGTGTCGGTGGCGGCATCTACACCAAGGCCGCTGACGTCGGCGCCGACCTGGTCGGCAAGGTCGAAGCCGGCATCCCCGAGGACGACCCCCGCAACCCGGCAACGATTGCCGACAACGTGGGCGACAACGTCGGCGACGTCGCCGGCATGGGTGCCGACCTCTTCGAGTCGTATGCCGGCTCGATGATCGCTCCGATCTCGCTGACCGCCTTCGCGTTGGCCCTGACCGCCGAGCAGGCCGGTGACTCCGGCGTCATCAGCCTGCTGGTGTTCCCAATGGCGATCGCCTTCGTCGGCATGATCGCCTCGATCATCGGATCGTTCTTCGTCAAGGGCGGCGAGTCAACCGACAGCCACCACCTGGCTCGAGCCCTCCACATGGGCACCAACGTCGCCATGGCCATCACCGCCCTCGGCACCGTCGGCGTGGCGTACTGGCTCTTCTCCGGCGACGAGTTCGAGAACCCGATCGGCCTCGCCATTGCGGTCATCGGCGGTCTGCTCGTCGGTTGGGCGCTCGGCAAGACCGCCGAGTACTACACCTCCGACGGCTTCGGCCCGGTCAAGAAGATCGCCGAGCAGGCCGAGACCGGCCCCGCCACCACGATCCTGTCGGGCATCAGCGCCGGCATGCAGTCGGTCGCCGCATCGGTTGGCCTGATTCTCGCTGGCGTCGGCATTGCCTACTGGGGCGGCACGCTCGCCTTCTCCGACGACGCCTTCGGCGGTCTCGGCGAGGACTTCGGCGGCATCTACGGCATCGCCGTGGCCGCCATCGGCATGCTCGCCACCACCGGCGTCGTGGTCTCCGTCGACGCCTACGGGCCGATCGCCGACAACGCCGGCGGCATCGCCGAGATGGCCGAACTCGACCCATCCGTGCGTGAGGTGACCGACGCACTCGACTCACTCGGCAACACCACCGCAGCAGTCGCAAAGGGCTTCGCAGTCGGCTCCGCAGCGCTCACCGCGCTGGCCTTGTTCAAGAGCTTCGAGTTCGCTGTCTTCGACGCCGACCCCACCGCAGCCCTGAACCTGAACATCGGTGAGGTCGAGGTGTTCATCGGGCTGTTCATCGGTGCTGCACTCCCGTTCCTCTTCGCTGCGCTCACGATCGACGCCGTCGGGCGTGCCGCACAGAAGATGATCGAAGAAGTGCGTCGCCAGTTCCGCGAGATCCCGGGCCTGCGTGAAGGCGCACCTGGCGTCGTTCCCGACTCCGCTCGCTGCGTGGCGATCTCCACCGAAGCGTCGCTGCGCGAGATGATCGTGCCCGGCGCCCTCGCCGTGGTCGTACCGTTGGTCGTCGGTTTCATCAGCGTCGACGCACTCGGCGGCCTGCTCGCCGGAGCGCTCGTCACCGGCTTCGCCCTGGCCATCTTCATGGCCAACTCGGGCGGTGCCTGGGACAACGCCAAGAAGTACATCGAAGCCGGCAACCACGGCGGCAAGGGCAGTGACCCGCACAAGGCTGCCGTCGTCGGCGACACCGTGGGCGATCCGTTCAAGGACACCTCCGGCCCGTCGATGAACATCCTGATCAAGGTCATGACGATCGTGAGCCTGGTGTTCGCCAGCGCCTTCGTCTGATCGGCGGCGGTGAGCGAACGGCCACAGTCCGGTCGCTTCGCTCATCGGTCACACCACGAATCGCACTCCGGTCACAGCTCCTTCAACTTCCGTTCGTCGTGGAGGAAGTGGTTGGACGTCACGGTGTCCATCGCTGCGCAACTGCGGGCCGGCGCCCGACGGGATCGTCAGGCGTCGTCGGGATCCCGAGTGACCGGCCCGACCTCGCCGGCGGCTTCCTCGGCGGCCTGCAGGTCGTCGACCACCCAGGGTTCGGCCGGGCGCAGGCCGGCGGCATGGGCGGCCCGGCCGAGCATGTGGCTCGCCACCGGCGCCGTCCAGAACTGCAGCAGCACGGCGAGCAGGAGCTTCGTCGTCGGCGCCAGCCCCGGCACCCGCAACACTGCGGCACCGACGGTGAACACCACGGCAAGCGTCGCCGGCTTCGTCGCCACGTGAATGCGCGAGTAGGCGTCCGGCATCCGGAACAGCCCGATCGCAGCAATCAGCGCGAGGGCCGAGCCGGCCACGAGCAGCACTGCTGAGAGGACGTCGACGACGGTGTTCACGGGCCCCTCTGCTCGATGTAGCGGGCGATCGTGACGCTGCCGAGGAAGGCGAGCAGACCGATGATCAACAGCAGCGCCGCGACGAGGTCGTCGCGGGTGATCGCTATCGACACGGCCAGCCCGTTGAGGATGACCGCGATGAGCATGTCGACCCCGACCGCCCGGTCGACGAGGTTGCGGGCCCGGATGACGTGGATCGTGGTCAGGAGCCCGGCGATGCCGAGCATGACGCCGCTCACCCAGCCGACGATGCTCACGACTGACCCTCCGCTGCGTCGCCGCCCGCGACCGTCCGGTGATCGTCGAGGACCGTGGTCGGTTCGTTCGGGGTCACCGCAGCGACGACGAGTCGTTCGAGCCGACGAACGTCATCGCGGATCGCCGTCGGCGTCGGCGAGGCCGAGCACGTGGATGTAGAGCACCGGTGGCGTCCCCTCCGTGGCGTCGCCGCCGCCGTCCTCGTCGCCGGCGTAGCGGGCTTCGAGTGTCAACGTTCCGGGCGTGAGGCTGATCGCGTCGGCGACGATCGTGGCGACGAGTCGCGACGGATGCGACAGCGCCACGCCGACCACCCCGGAGCGGAGTCGGGCCGGCGTCGGCGCCAGCACCGTCAGCACGACCGTCGCCGACGACGAGAGCAACCGCCACACGAAGACCGCGAGGAGGCGCACCAGCGCCAGTGGGTGCAGGGTGTGCTCACGTGGGGTGGGCCGGAACAGGAGCGCCAGGATCGCGACGACCAGCATGCCGCTGGCGACGTTGACCACCGACACCTCGCCCCACAGCGCGAGCCACACGATCAACACGAACGCGGTGGGCAGCAGGCGATTCACGGCAGGACCGCCGACGGGTAGGCATCGACGTCGGTGACGTCCATCGCGGCACGCTCGCAGAACCGGTAGAGCGGCCCGGCGAACAGGGCGATCAGCAGCGTGAGTGTCACGACCGACGTCGTCACGGCCGACATCAGCGGATGCTTGCGCAGGATCCCGGCGTGACCGCCGTCGGCGGGCATCGGGTCCGGTGCGCCCCAGAACGCGCCAATCCAGATCTTGAGCATCGACACGAGGGTCATCAGCGACACCGCCAGGGCCGCACCCACGATCCACCACGACCGCTGCTCGAGTCCTTCGGTGACCACGGCGGTCTTGCCGAGGAACCCGGAGAACGGCGGCAGCCCGGCGAGGCTGAACGCCGGGATCAGGAACAGCACCGCCAGCGGCCCCGACCGGCGAGCCAGACCCGGACACGCTACCGAGCGTCGACGATCCCGTCTCGCGTTCGACGATGCCCTCGACCAGGAACAGCGACGTCTTCACCGGGATGTGGTGGAGCATGTAGAAGATGGTCGCCGTGATGGCCGCCACCCCGCCGAGGGCGACGCCCATGATCATGTAGCCGATCTGGCTGATGATGTGGAAGCTCAGGATCCGCTTCATGTCCGACTGGGCGATGGCGCCGAGCACCCCGATCACCATGGTCAGCCCGGCGATGATCAGCAGCAGCTCGCGGTTGGTGTCCGGGAACAGCAACGTCTGCGTGCGGACGATCGCGTACACGCCGACCTTGGTGAGCAGGCCGGCGAACACGGCGCTGACCGGGCTCGGCGCCGCCGGATAGCTGTCGGGCAGCCACGAGAACAGCGGGAACACGGCCGCCTTGAGACCGAACGCGATCAGCAGCAGCAGGTTGAGCCCGAGGCGGATCCCGTCGGGCAGTGCCGCGAGCCGCTCGGGCAGCACCGCCATGTTGAGCGTGCCGGTCGCCGCGAAGATCAGGGCCACGCCGGTGACCAGGACGAACGACTCGATCACGTTGAGCACCACGTAGGTGGTGCCGGAGCGGATCTGGCCGTCGTTGCCCTCCAGCGTCAGCAGCACGTAGCTGGCGATCAGCAGCACCTCGAACCAGACGAACAGGTTGAACAGGTCGCCGGCCAGGAAGGCGCCGCGACACGCCGGCCATCAGGACCAGGTAGGCCGGGTGGTACCAGCGCGACCGTTCGTCGTCGGTGCGTTGACCGAGGGCGTAGAGCAGGACGGCGAGCAGCATCGTCGAGCTGATCGTCAGCATCAGAGCGGCGAAGCGGTCGGCGACCAGGTTGATCGCGATCTCGGCCGGCCAGTCGCCGATTGCGGCGACCTCGGTGCCGTTGCGGTCGACGCCGATCAGGATCGTCAGCGACGATCGCTGCAGTGGCCACCGCGCACGTCGACGCTGATCACTCGCTGCGCCGCTCGCGACCGGATGGCGAGCAGCGAGAGTGCGGCACCGATCGAGCGGCACGACGATCACGAGAGGCAGCAGCGTGCTCACGCCGAGTCCTCCTGCTCGTCGTCGGCGAGCGCGGCATTGCGGGCCTCGTGTCGGGCGAGGCGCCGGTCGGCGATGTCGTCCTCGACCTCGTCGTTGCCGTCGATCGTCCAGGCGCGGTAGGCCATCGCCAGCAGGAACGAGATCACGCCGAACCCGATCACGATCGCGGTCAGCACGAGTGCCTGCGGGACCGGATCGGTGAAGTCGCCGTCGCGACCGATGATCGGGGTGACGCCGGGCCCGTCCCCCGATGCCAGGATCAACAGATTCACTGCGTTGCCGAGCAGGCCCAGTCCGAGGATGATCCGCGTGAGCGTGCGGTGCATCACCAGGTACGTACCGATGCCGGCGAGCACGCCGATCAACAGCGCCTGTTCCCAGCTCACGAGCGACCTCGCATCTCGTCGTCGGCCTCGGCGAAGGCGACGATGATCGCCATCACGACGCCGACGACGAGGACGTGTACGCCGATGTCGAACAGCGACGAGGAGACGACCTTGACGTCGCCGATGACCGGGACGTGGAACTTCCAGATCGCCGACTCGAGGAACGAGCCGTCGACGACCAGCGACGTCAGCCCGACGCCGAGGGCGAGCACCAGGCCGGTCCCGATGAGCACGATCGGGTCGACGCGCAACGAGCGGACACCACGCGGCCCCGAGGCGAGGTATCGCAGCACGACCGCGGACCCCATCACCAGTCCGCCGGCGAATCCGCCACCGGGCGCGTTGTGGCCGCGCAGCGTCAGGAAGATCGAGAACAGCAGCAGCACCGGGGTGATGCCGTTGACCGTCTCGGTCAGCACGACCGAGCGTCGCGAGCGCGGTGGCACCGTCATCGCCACACACCGATCTGACGCCCGGCATCGAACCCCGACCCGTCGAGTTCGTCGGCCGCGGCGTCGACGTCATCGAGTTCGTCGATCTCCTCGCCGAGGTGCTTTCGACGCTGGTGGCGGCGGGCGGCGCGCACGAGGTTGACCACACCGGCACCCGCCACGGCGAGCACGGTGATCTCGCCGAGCGTGTCGAAGCCGCGGAAGTCGACGAGGATCACGTTGACGACGTTGCGGCCACCGGCCTCCGGCTCGGACAGGGCGACGTAGTCCTCACCGACCGACGGTTCGGTCCGGGCACCGGACGCGCTGAGCGCGAACACGGCCACGGTGACACCGACGGCGCTGGCGACGACGATCCGGGCGATCCGCGGCGCCCAGGCAGGTGCCGGCTCGAAGTCGACCGGTAGCCGTGCCAACACCAGGAGGAACACGACGATCGTCAAGGTCTCGACGAGGAACTGGGTGATCGCGAGATCCGGCGCACCCTGGATCAGGTACACGATGGCGAGCGCGTAGCCGCTGCCACCCAGGAGCACGACCGCCATGAAGCGTTTGCGGGCGAACACGGTGGCGACCGCCAACAGGCCGGTGACGACCACGGCGATGAACTCGACCGGCGAGTTGCTGAACCGCGGACTCGAGATCGAGTCGGTCGCCCCGGCGACGAGCGCCACCCCGAGCGACACGGCGACGGTGGTCACCACGATCGCGAGGTACAGCGGGAGCGAGCCGCTCTGGGTGGCCACCGTGACGCGGCGCGCCCCCTCGAGCAGCCCGTCGTAGATGCGGTCGTAGACGGCAGTCGCTGGGCTGCGGGTGGCGTCGACGGTGCGCGTCGCTGCCCGGCTGAACCACCAGAGCGCCGTGCCGGCGGCGATGATCCCGGCGGAGATCACGAGGGCCTCGTTGATACCGGGCCACAGCACCAGATGTTTCGATGCCGTCTCCGCGTCGAGCGATGTGGTCGCGTCGGCGATCCAGTCGCCGACCGTACCGGCGGCGAGCCCGAAGCCGATCGAGAGCAGAGCGAGCAGGGCCGGCGCAGCGACGAACGCCAGCGGCGGACGGTGCACCGAGGTCACGTCGATCGCCTCGATGCGGTCGGAGCCCTCGCCGGCGTCAACGCCAGGTGCGTCGTCGCCGAGCAGGCCGACGACGATCCGGATCGTGTAGGCGACGGTGAGGACCGAGCCGAGCACGATCCCGACGAGCGCGATCGTGCCGATCGCCCCGATCTCGGCGTGCAGGAGCCCGTCGAGTGCCTTCTCCTTGGCGACGAACCCGAACGTCGGCGGGATCGCCGCCATCGACGCCCCAGCGACGATCATCGTCGCAGCCACGACCGGCAGCGCGCGCAGCAGGCCGCGTAGGCGGCGCATGTCGCGGGTACCGGCCTCGTGGTCGACGACGCCGATCGACAGGAACAGCGAGGCCTTGAACAGCGCGTGGGCGACGAGCATGGCCACACCGGCGTAGGTGGTGGCCGGGGTGCCGAGCCCGAGCAGCACCATCAGGAAGCCGAGTTGGCTGACGGTGCCGTGGGCGAGCGCAAGCTTCGCGTCCTGCTGACGCATGGCATTGACGCCGCCGATGATCAGCGACGCCAGCCCGGCGGCGACGACGAACTCGCGCCACAGCCCGTCGGCGGCGAAGGTGGGTGCGAAGCGGGCGACGACGACGAGGCCGGCCTTCACCATCGTCGCCGAGTGGAGGTAGGCGCTCACGGGCGTCGGCGCTGCCATCGCGCCCGGGAGCCAGAAATGGAACGGGAACTGCGCCGACTTCGTGAACGCCCCGAGCAGGACGAGCAGCAGCGCAACGTTGGTGAGCGTCCCGGTCGGAGGGTCGGCCACCAGGCCCGAGATCGTGGTGGTGTCACCGGTGATCGTGAGGATGATGAAGCCGGCCAGCATGGCGAGGCCGCCGGCGCCGGTGACGAGGAACGCCCGCGTCGCGGCGGCACGGGCGCGTGGGTTCGTGTCGTCGAAGCCGATCAGGAGGAACGACGTGATGGACGTCAGCTCCCAGAAGACGAACAGGGTGAGCAGCCCGTCGGCCCACACGATGCCGAGCATGGCGCCGGCGAATCCGACGAGGAGTCCGGCCAGTCGGCCGAGATCGCTGCGCCGACCGAAGTAGGAGATCGAGTACAGCAGCACCAGCACGCCGATGCCCGACACGAGCAGGCCCATCAGCAGGCCGAACCCGTCGAGCCGCAGCGTGATCGACAGCGAGATCTGGGGGATCCACTCGATGTCGACCGTCGCCGCGTCGCCGTCGAGCACCGCTGCTGACTGCGAGATCAACCAGGCGAACGTGGCCGCAGGTGCGATCGCCGCGACCGGGAGCGCCCAGCGCGCCGAGCGTGTGCCCGGAGCCAGGCAGATCGTCGCCGCGACGAGATGGAGGAGCAGGAGGACGATCAAGGTGGTGGTGGCGTCATCGGGGAGTCGTTCGTCGAGCGGTCACCTGGCACGCCGCTCATGTCGCGGACTGTCCAGTGCTCGGCGGCGACGTTACTCCTTCGCTCCCGTCATCGTCACACGCGCGTCGGCGGCCAGCGAGCCCGCTCAGCCGCCGAGGGCTCGAACGGGCGGGTTGATGCCTGACAGGATCGCCTCGTAGTCGCCGGCGAGCGACTGCACCATCTGGTCGTCGGTGAAGATCCAGAACTGGTCAGCGACGATCGCGTCGTGGACCAGGTCGGCCACGGCATCGGGCTGCATTCCCGAACGGAGCTGCTCGGACACGAACGCCCGGACGGCGGCCTCCTCGGCGCTCGCCTCGACACCGAGACCTGGCGCCGCCCACTCGGGACGGTTGCGTTCGGACCGGTCGATCCCGGTGTCGACCCAGCCGGGGCACAGACACGAGACCCCCACGCCAGTTCCACGCATCCGCATCGTCTGGTACAGGCCTTCGGTGATGCCGACGACGGCCCACTTGCTGGCGCTGTAGGCGGAATGGCCCGGGAAGAGGCCAGCCATCGACGCCGTGTTGACGATGTGACCCTCGCCGGCCTCGACCAGGTGGGGCAGGAATGCGCGGTGGCCGTGGATGACGCCCCACAGGTTGACCTCCAACACCCACCGCCACTCGTTCTCGAGCACCCACTCGCCACCGGACGCAGGCCCACCTGCGACCCCTGCGTTGTTGCACACGACGTGGACCTGCCCGAACGCATCGATGGCGGCGTCTCGCAGCCGGTCGACCGCGTCACCGTCGGTGACGTCGGTGGGCACGCCGAGCGCCTGGGCCCCGCTCGACGTGATGGCGCCGACCGCGTCGTCGAGCTTCGGCTCCTCGACGTCGGCGAGCACCACGTTCATGCCGGCTCGGGCGAACCGCTCGGCGAAGGCGCGGCCCATGCCCGAACCTGCACCGGTGACGACGGCGGTTCTGCCAGCAAGCTGTTCCATTCGGCGACCGTAGCTGAGAGCCGCAAGCATCGGCCGGAACGGTGATCTCATCCATCTCTGTGACACCCCTTCGTCATGATGGGGGTATGGAATTGGTTGCGGTGATCGAGCGGGTCGAGCGACTCGCCGGCCTCGGCGCCCAGGCCGCTGCGTCGCGACCGGCGTCGAAGTCCGACCTGCAGGCCGGGCTCGTCGCGGCCCGCGAGTTGGATGCCTGGATCGAGGCCCGCCGCTCCGCCATCGTCACGCAGCTCACCTCCGTCGACAGCTTCCCGGAGTCGACGATCGCCGCAGCGTCGAAGACCTCGATCGGCAAAGCAGCCACGACCACCGACCGCGCCCACACGCTCACCGCCACCCCGACGCTGGCCAAAGCACTCGACGACGGCGCAGTGACCGCCGGGCACATCGATGCCGTCACCCGCGCCGGCAAACAGCTCGACGCACAACAGCGCACCGCACTGTTCGACCGCATCGAGTCCCTGGTCGACATCGCCCGAGCGGGCACGGTCGACGAGTTCACGAAACGGGTGAAGCTCGAAGCGCAACGCATCGAAGCCACCGACGGCATGGACCGCTACCACCGCCAGCGCCGCAACACCCGGTTGTCGACATGGACCGACGACGACGGCATGTGGAATCTGCGCGGCCGATTCGACCCGCTCACCGGCACCCGCATCGCCACCCGACTCGACCACACCGTCGAAACCCTCTTCTCCGAGACCACACCCGACCACGCGCCCAGCGACCCGATCGAGAAACAACGCTTCCTCACCGCCGAAGCCTTGGCCCGACTCATCGACGGTGCGACCGGCACGAGCAAGCCGGGTCGAGCCGAGTTCCTCGTCGTCATCGATGCCGGCACCCCCACCAGCGCCGCAACCGACCTCGACACCGACCTGGATTCCGGCGAACTGTCGCCGTCGCAAGTGACATGGCCGATCCCGGTCGAGATCCCCACCCGAGTGCTCGCCGAACTCATGGGCGCACCCGACAGTGACGTCGCCGGCGTCGTGGTCTGCAACGGTGTCGTCCTCCACGCCCCCGGCACCATCGACCAAGGCCGCACCAACCGCATCGCCAACCGAGCCCAACGCCGAGCCCTCCGAGCCATGTACCCCACCTGCAGCATCCCCGGCTGCACAGTCGGATTCGACCGCTGCCACATCCACCACATCAACTGGTGGCGACACGGAGGCCGAACCGACCTCGTCAACCTCATCCCACTCTGCACCAAACACCACACCAAGGTGCACCACGACGCCTGGACCATCACCCTCGGCCCCAACCGCGAACTCACTCTCACCCTCCCCGACGGACACATCATGACCACCGGCCCACCCACCATCCGCGCCGCCTGAACTGCGGCGGCGGTCGACCGAACTGCTGACACACTGACGACATGGACACCCTTGCCGACGCCGTTGCGCACGACCTCGGTGCAGCGGTCGTCGGCGCTGCTCGCCTCGGTGGCGGCGACGTCGCCGAGGCGCACCGGATGGAACTCACCGACGGGCGGACCGTGTTCGCCAAGACCCACCGGTCGCCGCCCGCCGGGTTCTTCACCACCGAAGCCGCCGGGCTGGAACAGCTCCGAGCTCCCGGCGTGATCCCGGTTCCCGAGGTGCTCGCGGCGTCCGACGGTGACGACGACTCGCCGCCCCGGCTCGTGCTCGAATGGATCGACGATGGCGGGCGCTCGTCCCCGGATCACGAGCGCGAATTCGGCGCCCACCTCGCCCGGTTACATCGCGCCGGAACGCACTGTTTCGGCCGTGAGGACGGCCGCACCACCGGATCGCTGGGCCTTCCCAACGATCCGTGCGAGAACTGGGCCGACTTCTACGCCGAGCGACGCCTCGGACCGCTGACGCGAATCGCCCACGACCGCGGATCACTTCCCACGGCCACGATCAACAGGTTGGAGCGGACGCTCGGCCGGCTCGGGGAACTCTGTGTGCCCGTCGAGCCGCCGGCGCGCCTGCACGGCGACCTCTGGGCCGGCAACCGGGTGATCGACCGCACCGGCCGGTCGTGGCTGATCGACCCGGCGTTCCACGGCGGCCACCGCGAGTTCGACCTCGCGATGATGCGGCTGTTCGGCGGCTTCGGGGCTGGCTGTTTCGACGGTTACGGCGCCGAGTGGCCGCTCGCCGACGGCTGGGAGCGGCGAGTGCCGGTGCACCAGCTCGCTCCCCTGATCGTGCACGCCGTCAAGTTCGGTGGCGGCTACGTCGACGCCACGCAACGGGCACTCGACGCCGTCGACCGGCTCGGGTGACGAATCGTGCTCAGCCCGACCAGTCGGGCCGGTACGCGTCGTTGCGGACGTCCCACTCCGTCGCTGAGAACCGGTCGGCATCCACGTCGAGGAGGAGCCATGCGGCGAACCGGGCGATCGTCTCGGGTTCGGACAGCTGACCGGCCGCGATGTACTCCTCGTACGCAGCGCGGGCCGGGAACTCCTCGGGCGACAGCCGCAGGAAGCCGCGCACCATGTCGGTGTCGACCAGACCTGGCTTGAAGCCGGCAACGGAGGTCGTGGTGTCGGCCCACTCGATCTGCAGCGCCCGACGCAACGTCTCCGACGCAGACTGCGCGACCGAGTAGGCAGCGGCCCCCGCTCGTGGGCTCGCTCCGGCATCACTACCGATGAAGAGCACCCGCCCACCGTCGAGGATCCCCGACGCCTCACGGGACAGCAACCAACGGGCCTCGACGTTCACCTCGAACGAGCGTCGCCAGTCGGCGACCGTCAAGGTGTCGAGCAGGCCGAGCTGGAAGTAGCCGGCGGCGTGGACGATCGCCCGCGGTGCCGGGAGCACCCCGAGCGCAGCGACGAGAGCCGATCGGTGCTCGGCGTCGGTGACATCGCCGTCGCATGCCGACACGAGTGCCGACGTGGTGGTGACGGCGTCGAGCGCCTCGGCCCGACGGCCGGACACGACGACGCGGCAACCCCGTCCGGCCAACTCCAACGCCAACGCAGCTCCGATCCCCGAGCCGCCGCCGGTGACGAGCACCGACGAGATGGTCACCTCTGCCCGATCCACGGCGTGGTCATGCGCCCTCGGCGACGAAGTCGATGAGTTGCTCGACGGCGCCGACCAGTTCGGGACGCAGGTCGGCGAACGTGTTCACCTGATTGCGGAGCCGCGGCCAGAAGCCCTCGAAGGGAACACCGAGTGCGGCGCAGAGTCCCTCCTTCCACACAACGTCGCGCCCGCTCGCGTCGCGCCGCGGAACGTCGGGCCACTCGTCGAGGTCGAGCACCTTGGGGCGGATGCCGGCCCACACGTCGACGAACGGATGACCGGTGATGAGCACGTTCGGGTCCCGTACCGTCTGCGCGATCCGGGTCTCCTTCGAGCCGGGGACCAAGTGATCGAGGAGCACGCCGAGACGGCGGTCGGTCGACGGCCCGAAGTCGGCGACGGCAGCCGCCAGGTCGTCGGCCCCGTGGAGCGGTTCGACGACGATGCCGAGCTCGCGGAGATCGTCGCCCCACACGTGTTCGAGGAGTTCGGCGTCGTGCTTGCCCTCGACCCAGATCCGGCTCGCCGCCGCGACACGAGCACGGCCGTCACCGGCGATCGATCCCGAGGCCGTGACCCGCTGCGCTGCCGACGCGACCTTGGCCGGGCGGACGAGCGTGACCGGCTTGCCGCCGATCAGGAAGCCGCCGGGCTTCCACGAGAAGTGGCGGACGTAGTCGTTGCGGTTCTGAATCGTGACACCCTCGGCACTCCAGCGGACGACGGCACCGTCGAATCCACTCGCACGGTCAGCGACGAGCAGGTTCGTCTCGACGACCACGTCGGGATACGTCGGGCCGCGCTTCGAAGCTGCGAAGTCGTCGAGGATGTCGCCGGAGTACGCCACCGCCCCAGTGAAGCAGTCGGCGAGCGCGCTGTGCCAGCATTCCCCGATGCAGAGTTTCGAAGCCAAGACCGCCGTCGTCACGGGAGGCGCCAGCGGGATGGGGCGCGAACTCGTGATCCAGCTCGCCTCCGAGGGGTGCAACGTGGCGATGTGCGACATGTCGGTGGAGGAGATGGCCGAATCCCGTCGGTTGGCACTCGAGGTTGCTCCGTCCGGGACGATCGTGTCGACGCACGTGTGCGACGTGTCCGACGAGGAGTCGCTGCTCGCATTCCGCGACGCTGTGCTCGCCGAACACGAGACCGATCACATCAATCTGCTGTTCAACAATGCCGGCATCGGCGGCGGCGGCTCGATGGTCACCGACGAGCGCAGCACGTGGGAGCGCACCTTCAATGTGTGCTGGGGCGGCGTGTATCTCGGCGTCCGCACGTTCCTGCCGCTGCTGATCGCCGCCGACGAGGGACACATCATCAACACCTCGAGCGTCAACGGGTTCTGGGCCAGCATCGGTCCCGACCGTCCACACACGGCGTACTCGGCTGCGAAGTTCGCGGTGAAGGGGTTCAGCGAGGCGCTGATCACCGACCTGCGGGTCAACGCACCACACGTGAAGGTGTCGGTGGTGATGCCCGGCCACATCGGCACGTCGATCGTCGAGAACTCGCTGCGCCACGGCAATCACGAAGTCGACATGGAAGCCGCCGAGATGGTCAAGCTGATGTCGGACATGTTCCGCGACCAGGCTCCGATGACCGCCGCCGAGGCGAGTGCCGAGATCCTCGACGCGGTCCGCAACGACCGGTGGCGAATCCTCGTCGGCGACGACGCCCGCAAGCTCGACCAGGCGGTGCGGGCCAATCCCGAGGTCGCCTACGAGTCGCTCACCCTCGGCGACCTCACCTCCGGCGTCGCCGGCACCCCCTTCTCCCCCGACGACTGATGTGACGTTCGGTGTCTGACACCAATCGTCACACCGGCGGAACCGATTGCGTGTCGGTCGGCGTCCAAGCCACATGGGGAGATACAACACAGCAACAGCAGGGGTCGCCTTCTTCGTTCTCGTCGGGTTGGGGGTCTCGGCATGCAGCAGCGCTGACGACTCGGACTCGGCATCGACCGTCGAGTTCGACGCACCGGCGGGCGACGCGGTCGCACCGCAGGTGGAGAGCAGCGACCGCAGCGTGGCCAACGAGCCCGGTGAGGCGATCGTCGAGTCGCGGGCCGAACAACCGCTCGGGACACCACTACCCACCGGACAGGCGCTCGCAACGACCGCCGGGGTCTCCGTCGCCACCCCCGACATCCGCACAGCGGTCGCCGACACGCTGGCCGCCGTGCAGCGCAACGGAGCCAGCGTCTTCACCGCTGATGTCAACATCGGCAGCGAGCGCGAAGACGGCAGCGTCGACGGATCCGGCTTCTTCGTCGTCAAGGTGCCGCCCGCCGACCTCGAGCCGCTGATCACCGACCTCGGCGCCACCGTCGGTCGGCTGTCCGGTCGGACACAGGACACCACCGACGTCACCGACCAACTCGTCGATCTCGACATCCGCATCGGTGTCGAACGCGACGTGATCGCCCGATTCCAGAATCTGCTCGCGGACGCCACCGAGTTCCAGGACATCGTCGAGATCGAACGGGTCATCAGCGAACGCACGATTGCCCTCGAACAGCTGTTGGCCAGCCAGCGCAACCTCGACAGCCGAGTCGATCGCTCGACGCTGACCATTCAGCTGCGCTACGAGACACCCACAGCCGAAGTCGTTGCCGTCGACGACGACTCGATCGAGGGCATCGGCGACGCCTGGCGAGCGGGATGGGACGTCTTCCTCGGAGCGCTGTTCGCCGTCGGCTTCGTGCTCGCCGTCGCTGCGCCGTTCCTGGCGACAGCGGCGCTGGTCCTCGGCGTGATCTGGCTGGCCACGCGCCGCCGCCTGCGTGGCGCACGCAACGATGGCCAGCTCCCGACCGACCTCACACCGCCCACCGAGACCGCCGACGACACGGTCGATCAAACGGTCGTCAGGGACGAGCAGCTCGCCGGGCCCAGCCCTCGGGGGTGAGCACCAGATCGCTGACGCTGCCATCGGGGAACGCAAAGGGCGCACGCACGCCGGAGTGCGCTCGGACCTCGGGCAGCGTCAGCGGTCCGAAGCCGGTGTGATGCGTCGTCCAGCGGTGCCAACGGTGAGCGGGCACCTCGACGAGCTCGAGTCGGGGCTCGCCGAGGATCTCGATGGCGCCGTGGACGACGCCGACCTGCTCGTAGCCGACGTCGATCGCCGAGCGCTCACCGGCCGGCTCGAGACGCGTGGACGGACCCGTGGCGTACCACTCGAGGTCGAAGGCGATCGGGGTGGGGTCGCCGTAGGCGCGACCGAGTGCTTCGTCCGGGTCATCGATGGCCGACGCATAGGTCTCGTTGCCGATCGACCACTGCGCCATCGGGTCGTCACACGTGTGTTCGGCCCACAGCGCCTCGCCCTTCACGATGAACGGGTCGGCACGAACGGGTACCTCGAAGTCTGCAACGTGCAGCAACGGTCGACCATCGCGGGCGAGGGCCGCCCAGTACCAGGCGATTCGGTCGACGATCCGGTGCCCCGAGATCACGCCGAGTGCGGCGTCCGGCGTCCACGCCGCGAACACCCACTCCTCCACCGCGGAGCGAGAGTGGCGCCCCTCGGCGGTGCGTGCATCGGCGATGGGCTCCACGATCAGGCAGACTACGGACCATGATCCGATACCTCAGCCTCGACTGGATCAGTGCGCTGACCGCCGAGGTCGCCGCCAGCGACCAGATGCGTACGGTCGCCGGGTCCCATCGCATCGGCGTCACCCAGGTGGTGAGCGACGGGCCGGAAGGCGACGTCACGTATCACCTGTCGGTCGGCGACGGTGAGGCCACGTTCGGAGCCGGACCCGCCGATCCCGAAGACGTCAAGATGGAGCAGGACTGGGAGACCGCTGTCGCGGTCGCGACGGGCGAGCTCAACGCCCAAGAGGCCTTCATCGGTGGCCGGATCCGGTTGTACGGCGACCAGCAACTCCTCCTCGAATCGCAGCCGGTGTTCGGTGCGCTCGACGCTGCGTTCGCGTCCGTTCGCGACCGGACCAGCTACGAGTGAACGGCCATCTGCGATGCCCGAGATGCCCGAGATCCAGGCGCACGCCGAGCGACTCACCGAGCGATTCGCCGGACGGACGCTCGAGAAGTTCGTGCCGTTCAACTTCACGGCGTTGAAGACGGCAGTCCCGGCACCCGACACGGCCTACGGCCTGCAGCTCATCGAGGTGGGCCGGCGCGGCAAGTACCTGCTGGTGCAGTTCGAGCCGACCACGTTCGTCGTGCACCTGATGCAGGGCGGCCGGCTGCTCGCCGACGACAAGCTCAGCGCCAAACCCCGAGGCGGGCAGGCTCGATTCGTGTTCGAGCCCGCGGAGCGACCGGATGGAACACTCGACGGGGCAGCATTGCTGCTCACGGAACAGGGCAAGGAACGACGCGCCGGCGTGTGGTGCGTGTCGACAGCCGATGCGTTGTCATCACCTCCGCTCGAGCACCTCGGGCCAGAGGCCGCTTCGATCACCGACGACGAGTTGACGGCGCGCTTCGCCGCCAACTCGATGCGGGTGCACGGCTTCCTGCGCGACCAGCGCATGATCGCCGGCATCGGGCGGCGACTCGCCAACGAGGTCTGCCACCGCGCTCGCGTCTCACCGTTCGCGAACACCCGCAAGCTCGGTGCCGATGGGGCCTCCAAGGTCGGTGAGGCAATCCGGTCGTGCATCGCGGACAGTCTCGAGTACGAACGCCGCCGCGACGACATGAGCTCGTCGAAAGACCGACAGAGCGCAATGCACAGCCGCACCGGCGAGCCGTGCCCGGACTGCGGTGATGCCGTCCGGGCCGTCGAGTATTCGGGCTACACCGTGAACTACTGCGCCACGTGCCAGACCGGCGGCAGAGTGCTGGCCGACAACACGACCAGCAAGTTCCTCAAGTAGCGACCGCGGCCCCGTCCGGGCAAACGAATACCATCGGGCCCATGCCGATCCATCTGCGAGCCGAGTCCGGCGACTACGCCCCCAACGTCCTCTGTCCCGGTGATCCGGTTCGAGCGAAGTACATCGCCGAGACGTTCTTCGACGACGGCTTCCGCCAGGTGAACGCCGAACGAGGAATGCTCGGCTACACCGGCACCTTCGAGGGCAAACCGATCAGCGTGCAGTCCACCGGCATGGGGTGCCCGAGCGCCGGCATCGTGTTCGAGGAGCTGATCATGCTCGGTGCCACTCGGCTGATTCGCGTGGGTACCTGCGGTGGTCTCGGTGAGAACATGGCGATGGGTGACACCGTCGTCGGCCTCGCCGCGTCCAGCGACGATCAGACGCCGTTCCGCTACGCCGCGATGGAGGGCTACGCCCCGAGCGCCACCTTCTCGTTGGTCGAAACGGCGGCTCGGCTGGCTCGCGAGTCGTCGTCCGGCACCGTGCACGTCGGACCGATCGTCACCTCGGGCATCTTCTACGACCCCGACCCGACCACGTTTGCGCGTTGGAAGCGTCTGGGCCATCTCGGCGTCGAGATGGAAGCAGCGATGATGTACGCGATCGCAGCCGTCAAAGGCATCGAATCGCTGGCGATCATGACCGTCAGCGACCTCCTCGGCGAGAGTGGCGACACCGTCCGGATCAGCGACGAAGAACTCAAGGCCGGCGTCGATCAGATGATGCAGATCTCTTGCGCTGTCGCCGTGTCATGATTCGCTGACTCGGCGCCCGCCGAGGGAACCCACTTCGCCCCAGGAGCGTCGAATCAACATGACTACCCGCACTGCCATTGCCCTGCTGGCGATCGCCGGTCTCACGATTGCCGCATGCGGCAGTGACGACGACACCTCGACATCCGATTCGGTCAGCGCAGCCGACCTCTCGAACCGGGGGTTCGAGTCGACCGACGTGACCGGTCACGAGCTCGTCGACGGATCCGAGATCACGATGAACTTCCTCGACGACACTGTCAGCGTCAACGCCGGCTGCAACACGATGAACGGCCGCTTCGAGATCGCCGGCGACACGTTCACAGCAGAACAGTTCGCCATGACGATGATGGCGTGCCCGGACCCGCTGATGGCCCAGGACACCTGGCTGAGTGAGTTCCTGGCGTCGTCTCCGACCATCGCACTCGACGGGTCGACACTCACCTTCACCGGCGACGACGCCTCGATCACGCTCGAGGAGATCGAGCCCGCAGCACTCGTCGGCACCACCTGGGTGGTCACCGGGACGGTCGCCAACGAAGCGGTCAGCAGCATCCCGGCGGATGCAACCGCGTCGATCAGCATCGCCGACGACGGCACCGTTGCCGTCGACACCGGGTGCAACACCGGTTCGGGTGACGTCGAGGTCGGCGACGACACGCTGACGTTCGGGCCGATCGCCACCACGCTGCGTGCCTGTGTCGACGAGGTCGCCGAGCTCGAAGCGAGCGTGCTCGCCGTGCTGCAGGGCGAGGTCGCCTACGAGATCAGCGGCGACACGCTGTCGCTGCGCACCGGCGATGGAGCCGACCGAATCGGCCTCGAACTCACCGCCCAGAGCTGACCCCGCACGCGCCACCCCGCACGCGATGAGTTCAGCGCGACACGTTCCGCGAAGACTCATCGCTTCGGGCGGGGCTGCGGGTCAGATCAGACCGAGTTCGGCGACGGCGTCGCGCTCGCCGACGAGCTCGTTTGCGCTGGCGTCGATCTTGGCGCGGCTGAAGTCGTCGATGTCGAGCCCCTGGACGATCTCGTAGTCGCCGTCCTTGCAGACGCACGGGAACGACGAGATGATGCCTTCCGGCACGCCGTAGCTGCCGTCGCTGACGATCGACATCGACACCCAGTCGCCTTCGGGCGTGCCCAACGTCCAGTCGCGGATGTGATCGACCGCTGCTGACGCTGCCGATGCCGCCGACGACGATCCGCGTGCTTCGATGATCGCCGCGCCCCGCTTGGCGACGGTGGGGATGTAGGTGTTCTCGTACCAGTCGTGATCGCCGACGGCATCGTAGGCTCGCTTGCCGTTCACCTCGGCGTGGAACAGGTCGGGGTACTGCGTCGTCGAGTGGTTGCCCCAGATCGTCATCTTGGTGATGTCGTTCACCGAGGCATCGAGGCGCTGCGCGAGCTGCGCCTTGGCGCGGTTGTGGTCGAGCCGGGTCATCGCGGTGAAGCGGCGCGGATCGAGATCGGCGGCGTTGCGCTGCGCGATCAGCGCGTTGGTGTTGGCCGGGTTGCCGACCACGAGGACCTTCACGTCGGGGGTGGCCGAGCGGGACAGGGCCTCGCCCTGCGGCTTGAAGATGCCACCGTTGGCCGACAGCAGGTCGGCGCGCTCCATGCCGGCCTTGCGCGGCATCGAGCCGACGAGGATGGCGATGTCGGCGTCGCCGAACGCGGTGTCGGCGTCGTCGGTGCAGACGACGTCGGAGAGCAGCGGGAACGCGCAGTCGTCGAGTTCCATGCGGACGCCCTCGAGTGCCCCGAGAGCGGGGCTGATCTCGAGGAGCTGCAGCGAGACCGGGGTGTCCGGGCCGAGCATCGAGCCCGAGGCGATACGGAAGAGGATGCTGTAGCCGATCTGGCCTGCAGCACCGGTGACGGCGACACGAACGGGAGTAGTCATGCCACGAGCGTACGCCCACCGCCAACGGGCACCCAACTACACCGAACTGTCACCACGGACCCGGCGCCGTTCGACGGTGGAGACTCAGGGCTGAGCGAGGACGCGACCGATGACGTCGGCGTAGAAGTTCTGACCCGATTGGGTCAGATGGATGCCGTCGTCATAGAAACAGCGCCCCTCGCACGTGGCCGAGAGCACCTCCCAATCGACGACGGTGACGTTGGGGTATACCGCCGGGACGGCCCGGAGTCGCTCGTTGTTGGCTGCGATCCAAGCGCGGTCGGCCTTGCCGGTCAGCAACAGCACCACCGGCACGTCGGCGACGGTGGCCAACATCGCGTCGAGCGTTTCCTGGCTGAAGGGTCCATTCGTGCCGAGGTGCACCACGACGACCGACCCGAACGTCCCGTTGTCCTTCAGGGCCTGCATGGTCGGCACGAACGTGTTCATCTGCCGACTCTGCTGCGCATCGACCTGGAAGCCGCGTGCCTGGAGTTCCTCGGCGGCGCCCAACATCACCGAGTCGCCGAGTGCCACGAGCGGGAAACCGAACTCGGTCGGCGGGATGTCGAGTGGAGCCAGACCATCGAGTGTCGACACGACGCCGAGTTGCCCGACCGCAGCGAGCGGCGGCGCGGTGGTCGGGGGCACCGTCGTGGTCGGGACCGTGGCAGGTGCGGTGGTGGGCGCAGCCGTGGCTGGTACGGAGTTGGTCGGCGCCGACACCGTCGGGTCTGCGTCGGGGTCGACCACGATGACATCCGGAGCAGTGGTCGCCGGCACCGTGGTGGTCGGTGCCGTCGTGGTCGGTGCCGTCGTCGTCGACGCAACGGGGATGTCCTCGACGGCGAGCAGGTCGGTCGTGAACTCCTCGCCGGCGTCGAGCGCCTGGGCGATTTCGTTCTGCTCGACCGGAGCGGTCAGCAACACGGCACCGATGAACAACCCACCGACGACGCCGACGGCGACGGCTCCACTGGCAACGAACTTCGGTCCCGGCCTCGCACCGGCGAAGATCTTGCGCCAGCTCGCCGAGAAGCGCCCCTGGCGAATCGGCGTCTCGATCAGCCGGTACGACGCTTCGGTGATGATCGCCGTGAGCATCAGCGCCACCACGAATTCGCGAACGGTCAGCTTGTTGCCGGCCACCCCTCGAATCATCTGGTAGATCGGCCAGTGGTAGAGGTACAGGCCGTACGAGCGCGTACCGATCCACAAGAAGAGCGCATTGCCGAGGAGGCGGTTCGCGTATGCACCGCGGTGGGTGACTGCGGCGATGATCGCCAACGTCGTCAGTCCGGCGATGAACATTCCTCCACGGAACAGGAACGGGTCGGCCCCCGCTGGTGTCGCCAGATAGGTGTTCCAGCAGAGCCACGCGAACACCGCGATCGCCACGAGTGCCAGACCGTCGAACAACCGACCCTTGGAGCGCAGCGGTCCTCGCACGATCGCCAGTGGACGCCAGACCATCGCAAACGCCGCCCCGAGCAAGATCCCGCTGAGCCGGCTGATCGTGCCGAGATAGAGCGTGTCGATCTTCGCGATGGGGCGGTCGCCGATCCACCAGTAGGCATCGGGGGTGACGTTCGGCTCGGCGATCGGACCCGAGTAGAACAGCACGGCAACAGCGATGGTGATCGCCACCGCGGCGATGAACAACCATCGACTGACGGCGGCGACCTGGCGGGTGCCGTTGCGCCCCAGCAGAAAGATCATCACGACCGGCCAGACGATGTAGAACTGCTCCTCGACGGCCAGGCTCCAGAGGTGCCGCAGGGGCGCGAAGTCGCCGGCCGCGGTGTAGCCGAGTCCCTCCCAGATCTGGTACCAGTTCGACACGTAGAAGATCCCGGCGAGCACGTCGCCGCGCAGCGCGCCGAGCGCCTCGTACTTGAAGATCGCCGTCCACACGGTGACGAGCAGCATCATGGTGAACAGCGCCGGGAGGAGGCGTCTGGCGCGTCGCAACCAGAAGTGGCGCAGTGAGATCCGATAGGTGCGTTCGCGCTCGGAGATCAGCAACAGCGTGATCAGGTAACCGGAGATCACGAAGAACATCTCGACACCGAGAAAGCCGCCCGGCAGCCAATCGGAATTGGCGTGATACACCATCACCGCCACGACAGCGAGCGCCCGCATGCCGTCGAGCCCCGGCAGATACGGGACCCGACTGATGTGGGCGCGGTCGTCAGGGACCGGCGCCACCCGGGGAGGGGCGAGCGTGGACATGGACCTTCCAGTATCGCTGAGTCCATTGCGCCGGCAACGTCATGCCTGCAATGTCACCTCGCCCGAGCGGTCACCGCAGCCCGGAGACGGTCGGGCGGTTCAGCCGGCGCCCCGGAGGGCGCCATCGATCAGTGCGGTGTAGTACACCTGACCGTCGGGGCGCAGGTGGTAGCCGTCGGAGGCGTAGCAATCACCGGGGCACGCAGCGCTGAGGCCGGCCCAGTCGAGCAGCGAGACATTCGCGTAGTTCGCGATGGTGTCGTAGATCAGCGCGTTGTTGGCCCCGATCCACTCCACCGGCGCTTCGAGCGTCAGGAGCAACACCTGTGGAACGCCGGCCAGCGCCTCCATCATGCCGCGTCATGTCATCGGAGTTGATGTTGCCGTTCGTGCCGAGGTGCACCACCACGACCTCACCGAGGCGACCCTGCTCGTTCAGCGTCGCGATCGTGTCGGCACCGTTGGAGAACTGCCGACTCTCGATCGCATCGACGACGAACCCGTTGTCACGAAGCTGCCCTGCAGCCCCCAGCATGACCGAGTCGCCGAGCGCCAGCATCGGAATCGGAGCGGCCGGGGCCGTTGTGGTCGTCGTGGTGGCGACGTCGGAAGCCGGCGGCGCGACCGGGCTCGCCGGATCGGCGGTGCCTTCAGGAGTCGTCGTGTCGTCGGACACGACGGGTGAATCGGTGGCCTCCGCGCCGGAGCACGTCGGGTCGTTGACCACGTCGCAGGTGGCCTCGGCCCCTTCGTCGAGGAACTGGCGCACCTCGTTCTCCTGAACGGGCGCTGTCGCCAAGCTGATGCCGGCGAACAACGACAGACCCGCCAGCACGGCGCCGGCGACGATCAAGGCGTTGCGCGGACCTGCGACGGGCGATCGGAGGATCCTGGCCAGCGAGGAGACGAAGGTTCCCTTGCGAATCGGGGTTTCGATGAAGCGGTACGACGCCTCGGTGACGACCACCGTCAGGACCATCGCGAAGGCGAACTCCATGACGGTCATCTTGTTGCCGGCGATGTTGCGAATCAGTTGGTAGATCGGCCAGTGGTAGAGGTACAGCCCGTACGAACGGGTGCCGATCCAGAGCAGGACCGGGAGGCTGAGCACCCGAGAGGTCATCGCCCGCTCGTGGGTCACCGCGGAGATCATCATCAGCGTCGCGACGGCGCAGAGCACGAAACCTCCGCGGAACAGCCACGGGTTGCCGCCCTCGGGGCTCACCAGCCACATCCACCAGGTGAGTGCCGCCAAGATCGCGAACCCTGCGAGTGCGAACACGTCGAGCAGCGACCCCTTGTTGCGGAGCGGACCACGCATCACGGCGACAGGGCGCCACACCATGGCGAACGCTGCGCCGAGCAGCAATCCGCTCGCTCGACTGAACGTGCCGAGATATGCCCAGTCGAAGATCGAGATCTCCCGCCCGAAGATCGACCAGTAGGCATCCGGCGTCACCTCGGGGGTGCCGATCGGACCGCTGTAGAACAGCACCGCCGTGATCGCCGTGAGGACGAGCGCCACGAGCACGAGCCAACGGCTGATGTCGGCGATGCGTCGACTCCCACCCTTGAGCAATGCGAACATCACGAGTGGCCACACGATGTAGAACTGCTCTTCGACCGCGAGGCTCCAGAGGTGCCGCAGCGGCGCGAAGTCGTTGGCGGCGGTGTACCCGGCACCGGTCCAGATCTGGTACCAGTTCGCCACGTAGAGCAACGACGCGATCACGTCGCCGCGCAGCTTGCCGAGCACATCGCGTTCGAACAGCGACACCCAGATCGTGAGCGCGAGCAGCATCGTGAACAGCGCCGGCAGGAGCCGCCGGGCGCGGCGGGCCCAGAAGTGCTTCATGTCGACGGTCGAGGTGCGTTCCTTCTCGGAGATCAGCAGCAGTGTGATCAGGTACCCCGAGATCACGAAGAAGACCTCGACGCCGAGGTAGCCGCCCGGCAACCAGTCGGAGTTGGCGTGATACACCATCACGGCGACCACGGCGAGTGCCCGCATCCCGTCCAGGCCGGGGAGGTACGGCACCCGGCTGATGTCGCTGGGTGGCCGCCGCCCGAGACCAGCGGTGGGTCGCGGCTCGGCTCGCGTCGGCGTGCCCGCGGCGTCGGGGGTTGCAGTCATGTAGCGACCAGTATCGCTCAACCCGTGGTCAGTCCGAGGTTCAGGCAGATCTCGACGACCGACTCGGGACGGTTGAGGGCATAGAGGTGGAGGCCCGGCGTTCCGGCGTCGATCAGGTCGGAACACAATTGCGTGGCGACGTCGACGCCGATGCGACGCACCTCGTCGGGGTCGTCGGTGGCGTCGAGTCGATCGGCGAGCCAGCCGGGCAGCGCAGCTCCACTCATCTCCGCCATCCGCTTGACCATGGCCTTGTTGTTGATCGGCATGATCCCGGGCAGCACCGGCTTGTCGACACCGAGTTCACCGAGCTCGTCGACGAGGCGCACCCAGTGTTCGACGTCGAAGAAGAACTGAGTGAGTGCGAAGTCGGCGATGCGGAGCTTGTCGGCGAGAAATCGGCGATCGGTGGCTCGATCGGGCGACCGGGGGTGCACCTGGGGATGCGCTGCGACGCCGGTGGCGAACCGGTCTGCCGCAACCACGTCCTCGAGCAGGTCGAGCGCATAGAGGTAGTCGCCGGCCTCCTCCACGCCGCCGGCCGGCGGGTCGCCACCCAGGGCCAGAATGTTCTCGATCCCGAGTTCGCTGTACTTGTCGAGCAAGGAGGCAACGTCGTCGCGACGGTGCCCGCGACAGGTGAGGTGGGGCATCGGGGTCCACGAAGTCTCGCCGAGCATCCACGCCACGACGTCGCCGGTGCGATGCCGGTCGGACCCGCCCGCGCCGTACGTGATCGACACGAAGTCAGGGTTGAGCGATTCGATGGCGGCGACGGTGCGCCCGAGCGTCATGTTGGCAGCGGGGGTCTTGGGGGGGAAGAACTCGAACGACAGCGTGCGCTTGCTCGCGAGGAGTTCCGGAATCCGGGCCATCCGCCCAAGGCTACCGACCGTCACATCGCTGACCCGGCTCCCTCTCGATCGCCCGGAGGGTCACAACCGGCGTCCTGCAGGTTGTGTTACCTTCCGCCCGTCGAACACCAACGAAGGGGATGGGGAATGCCAATCATCGAGAACTGGAAACTGGTCGTACTGGAGCGGTACACCAAATTCGACGGGCGCGCCGGCCGAGCCGAATTCTGGTGGTTCGCGCTCGCCAACTTCTTGATCATCATCGCACTCGCAATCCTGGTCGCGGTGTCGAACATCTTCTGGATTCTCTACATCGGGTACGCCCTCGCCCTGATCGTGCCCAGCATCGCCGTAGCGATTCGTCGTTTACACGACACCAACAAGTCGGGTTGGTGGCTCCTGATCGGGATCATCCCGTTCGGTGGCCTCGTCCTGCTCGTCTTCTACATCCTCGAAGGCACCGCCGGCCCGAACGACCACGGCGCCGCCGCGGAGCCAGCCGCCGGCTGACCCCGGTTCCCCGTGCCCTGGGCACGGGGAACCGATTCGGAGGTCCAGCGATCTCGGAACGAGGTCAGTGGCGGAAGTGACGCTGGCCGGTGAAGACCATGGCGATGCCGTGTTCGTCCGCCGCAGCGATCACTTCTTCGTCTCGCACTGAACCGCCCGGCTGGATCACCGAGGAGATGCCCGCTGCGGCGGCCGCATCGAGGCCATCTCGGAACGGGAAGAACGCGTCGCTGGCGCAGGCGCCGCCCTCGGCACGGCCAGCGGAACGCTCTGCAGCGATGCGGGCCGAGTCGAGACGATTCTGTTGGCCTGCGCCGATCCCGAACGCCTGCAGGTCCTTGGCGTAGACGATGGCGTTGCTGCTGACCGCAGCACACACCTGCCACGAGAACTCCAGGTCGGCCCACTGCGCATCGGTCGGCTGCGTTGCGGTGACGACACGCCAGTCGCCCGTACGGCCGGCGACGGGATCGGGCTGCTGTACGAGCAGGCCGCCGTCGACCGGGCGCACGTCGAACGGCAGCGGCGACGCAGCGTTCGCCGACATCACCCGAAGATTCTTCTTCACCGCCAGGATCTCGAGCGCCTCGGGCTCGAAGCCGGGGGCGATCACCACTTCGGTGAACACGTCGCCGATCGCCGTCGCCATCTCGGCAGTGACGGTGCGGTTCGCTGCGATGATGCCGCCGAACGCACTGACAGGATCGCAGGCGTTGGCGCGGACGTAGGCCTCGGTGATGTCGTCGGCGACAGCGACCCCGCACGGGTTGGCGTGCTTCACCACGACCACGGCGGGCGCGTCGAAGCGTTGGACCAGGCGCCACGCTGCCTCGGTGTCGAACACGTTCAGGTAGCTGAGTTCCTTGCCGCCGTGCTGGGTCATCGAGTCCCACCAGCTCGTTGCGCCGGCCTGGCGGTAGCGAGCACCCTCCTGATGCGGGTTCTCGCCGTAGCGCAACGGCTGCGCGAGGTCGAGGGCCAGGTGGATCGACGACGGCAGCGCGTCATCGTTGTCGTCCGACTCGTCGAACCAGGTGACGATCGCCGCGTCGTACGCGGCCGTGTGCGCGAACGCGGTGCGGGCGAGTCGGCGCCTCGTGGCGTCGGTGAGCACACCGCCGGCGCGCAGGTCGTCGAGCACGGAGGCATAGTCGGCCGGGTCGACGAGCACGCCCACGTGGGCATGGTTCTTCGCCGCCGCGCGCACCATTGCGGGACCGCCGATGTCGATCAGCTCGATACTCGGGTCGGAGGAGAAGGGATACAGGTTCACCACCACGAGGTCGATCGGCTCGATGTCGTGGTGGGCCATGTCGGCAATGTGTTCGGCATCGGTGGGGTCGGCCAGTATCCCACCGTGAATCTTCGGGTGGAGCGTGACGACACGGTGGCCGAGGATCGCCGGGAGGCCGGTCAGTTCGGCGACATCGGTGACGGGGATGTCCGCGTCGGCGATCGCTCGGGCGGTTCCGCCGCTCGAGACGAGCGACCACCCGAGTTGATGGAGCGACTCGGCGAACTCGACGATGCCGGACTTGTCGTAGACGGAGAGCAGGGCGGTGGGCACGACCCGACCGTAGTCAACCCACTCCCGAGAGCGGACATGACAGCGGAGACGCCACTGCGGCCGAAGTGCGCGCTGGGTCTCGACGCCGGCACTACGGTGCGATTCGGGGAACGCACCACCTGGCATTCCGGAGGGGATCAGACATGGACTTCAGCAGCTTCAAGACACCCGACTGGCTCATCATCGGGGGTGGCATCGGCATCTTCGTCTTCGGGTTCTTCAACTGGGTGACGGTGTCCGGGTTCGGATTCTCGAGTTCGGGCGGCAACGTCTTCGACTTCTTCTGGACCGGGACGATCCCGTGGATTCTCGTGATCGCCGCCGGCGTGATCACGTTCCTCCTCGTACAGGGCACGCTCACCCAAGAGCAGGCACCGTGGCCGCTGATCCTGCTCGCTGTCACCAGTCTCGCCGCACTGCTGCTGTTGATCCGGCTCGTCTTCAACCCGATCGACGGCAAGGACGTCATCGAATCGGCTGGCGGCGACGTCGGGCGAGGCGTCGGCATGATCCTCTCGGTCGTCTCCGGCGTCGCCGCAGCGGCGGGTGGTTTCCTGAACTTCCAGGCATCGGGCGGCAACCTCAAGGACCTCACCGACGTCGACAAACTCAAGTCGAGCTTCTCGAGCAACGGCGGCGACGACGATGCGCCTCCGCCTCCGCCTCCGCCACCGCCTCCACCCGCACCGCCTGCTCCGCCTGCTCCGCCGGCCGGCTGATCCGGTTCTCGTGAACAACTTCACCTCTGAGAGGTGAAGTTGTTCACGAGTTCGATCACTGGGCGGGGGGCTTGGGCTCCTTGGGGAGACCGAGCACGCGTTCGCCGACGATGTTGCGCTGGATCTGGCTGGTGCCACCCCAGATCGTCTCCGAGCGCGAGAAGAAGAACGACGACATCATCGGGCTCACCGGGTAGCCGTCGCGGCGCTTGTCGCGAGCGGCGCCGGGCCAGCCACCCGACTCGGGGCCCGCATCGATCAACATGCCCTCGGCGCCATAGATGTCGACGGCGAGTTCCATCGCCGCCTTGTGCATCTCCGACCAGAACATCTTGTTGGTCGCACCGAGCGCGATCGTGCCCATGTCGCCGCCGCCGCTGACAGCGTCGCCGACAGGTTGCGGAGCCCGTTGATCTTCAGGATCTGGATCTTGGTGTAGTACTCCATCAAGCGCTGACGGATGAGCTCATCGTCGATGAGACCCTTCTCGGTCGCGGCATCGACGAGCAGGCGATACTCCTCGGCGAAGCGCCGGTAGCCGGTGGTGGCCGACTGGCCACGCTCGAACGCGAGCGTCGAGTTGGCGACCTTCCACCCGTTGTTGACACCGCCGACGACGGCGTCCTTCGCGCATCGAGCGTTGTCGAAGAACACCTCACAGAACTCGGCGGTGCCGTCGGGCTGGGTGATCCCGCGCACCTCGACACCCTCTTGACGCATCGGCACGAGCATGTAGGAGATGCCGGCGTGCTTGGCCTCCTGGTCGGTGCGGGTCAGCAGGAAGCAGTAGTCGGCGTGGTGGCCCTGGGTGGTCCACACCTTCTGGCCGTTGATGACCCATTCGTCGCCGTCGAGCACGGCGGTGGTCTTCAACGACGCGAGGTCGGAGCCGGAGTTCGGCTCGGAGAAGCCCTGGCACCAACGCGTGGTGCCGGAGAGGATGCCGGGAAGGAACTCCTTCTTCTGCTCTTCGGTGCCCCACTGCAGGATGGTCGGCCCGACGAGGGTGTCGCCGAAGAAGTCGCCGCGCATCGGCGCCTTCGCGTTCGCGAACTCCTCCGACAGCACCACGCCCTGCATCGTCGTGAGCCCCTTGCCGCCGTACTCGGCCGGCCAGGTGGCGCAGATCCAGCCGCCTTCGAACAGCTTCTGCGGCCACTCCTCGTTGAACGCCTTGCGCTCGTCGTCGGTCATCTCGAACCCGTCGTCGAACCATCCGTCGGGCAGGTTGTCGTGCAACCACCCCTTGATCTCGGCGCGGAATTCCTCGGCTTCTGGGGGATAGGAGAGATCCATCCCCCCATTCTGCCCTGCCACTTGACCCACGGGTCAAGTCCAGACGGACGCTCGTCGTGCCGGGGAGCCACGAGACCATTCACACGCAGGAAACACTTCGGCGACAAACAAGAAATCCACCACCTTTAGGTTGCCCACGCAATCCGGGCGGCAACGGCGCCACTGGACTCCGCAATCCCCTTTTCCCTATCCCTCTGGAGGACCCGTGCGCAACAGAGCGCTTCGAATCGTTTCCGGCCTGGGCGGCGTCATCGCCATCTTGGCCATCAGCCCATCCGTCGGTTTTGCCCAGGACTACGTCCCAACGGCACAGGACTACCTGAACAACATCTGGGTGTTCATCGCCGGCATCCTGGTCTTCTTCATGCAGGCGGGCTTCGCGCTCGTCGAGGCTGGCCTGACCCGAGCGAAGAACGTGGTGAACATCTTCGCCAAGAACATCGCAGATGCCACCGTCGGCATCCTGGCGTTCTTCGCCACCGGCTTCGCCTTCGCCTTCGGCGAGAGCGGCGGCTGGTTCATCGGCACCGACAACTTCTTCCTCGACGGTCTCGATCTGGCTGCGATCCCCGAAGGTGGTCTCAGCCCAGCGACGACGTTCTTCTTCCAGGCGGTGTTCGCCGCCACTGCGGTCACGATCACCTCCGGCGCCATGGCCGAACGGACGAAGTTCACGTCGTACCTGATCTTCTCGGTGGTGATGTGTGCGTTCATCTATCCGGTCGTCGTCCACTGGACCTGGGGCGGCGGGCTCATCGCCGACATCCAGATCGGTGACGCCGTGTTCTCCGACTTCGCCGGTTCCGGCATCGTGCACATGACCGGCGGCGTCGCTGCCTTCATGGGCGCTCTGTTCCTCGGACCCCGTCTCGGCAAGTACGGCAAGGACGGCAACATGCGGGCCATCCCCGGCCACAACATCCCGTTCGCCATCCTCGGTGTGTTCATCCTCTGGGTGGGCTGGTTCGGATTCAACCCCGGCTCGGAGCTGCTCGCCGACGAGTTCGTCTCGACGATCGCCGTCAACACGATGCTCGCCGCTGCGGCGGGCGCGCTGCTCACCACGATCACGATCTGGATCAAGGCCGGCAAGCCGGACGTCGCGATGATCGGCAACGGCGCACTCGCCGGCCTGGTGGCCATCACCGGCCCCTGTGGCGCCGTCACGCCGTTGATGTCCGTGCTCATCGGCGCTGTCGGCGGCGTGATCGTCGTGTTCTCCGTGCTCTTCTTCGACAAGGTCCGGGTCGACGACCCGGTGGGCGCGATCAGCGTCCACGGTGTCGTCGGAGCCTGGGGTGTACTGTCGATCGGACTGTTCGCTACCTACGACGACGCCTTCCTCGGACGTGAGGACGCCGGCCTGTTCTACGGCGGTGGCTTCGACCAGCTCGCAGTTCAGGCGCTCATGGTGCTGATCATCCTGGTGTGGGTCGGTGCAACCTCCGGTGCCCTCTTCGCAGCCATCAAGGCAACCATCGGTCTGCGGGTCAGCCCGGAGGAGGAGATGCAGGGCCTCGACGTGCTCGAGCACGGCCTCCAGGGGTACGCCCCCGACACCGTGACCTGATGCCAACGATCCAACACCCTTCAAGCTCTCGATTCGCAAAGGAACCAATCACATGAAACTCGTGACAGCAGTCATCAAGCCGTTCAAGCTGGACGACGTCAAAGATGCCCTCAAGGCAGCAGGCGTCGCCGGGATCACCGTGACCGAAGTCCGTGGCTTCGGTCGTCAGGGCGGCCACACCGAGACCTACCGAGGAGCGGAGTACAAGATCGACTTCGTCCCCAAGGTGAGCCTCAGCGTGGTCATCGCTGACGAAACGGTGGATGCCGTCGTCGACGCCATCGTGGCGGCAGCCGCCACCGACAAGATCGGCGACGGCAAGATCTGGGTCACCGACGTGGATCGCATCGTGCGTATCCGCACCGGTGAAGAAGGGGCCGACGCCATCTAGTCGACCACACCACCCAACCCGATCGGGACGCATCGTCGCGTTCCGCCTGTCGGTCCCCGAGCCTCCCTTTGCGTCCTCAGAGGGGTTGGGCTCGGGGACCGACGCGTTCTCGACCTGTCGTGCGATTGCCCGCCAAAGCCGGGTGACCTCATCTCGAGCTGAATTCGTCGGTTGGTTGAGAGCCGCACGTCGGCGGTCGCGTACAGTCGACGAGATGACAACGGTCGAGTCGGACAGCCCCGCCACCCCACCTGCAACCGCCGGTCGGTGGACCGCGCAGTGGAAAGAGCTGTACGCCGAAGTCATCACCACCGGGCTGTGCACGGGATGCGCCGGCTGCGTGGTCACCTGCCCGCATGACGTGATCGGCTACGAGCACGAGGAGGGCAAGTACATCCCCTTCCACCTCGAAGAAGAACTCGGCCTCGACAACTGCGTCCACGGCTTCGGCGAAGGCGGCGGCTGCACCACCTGCACGCGAGCGTGCCCGCGCTTTCGAGCGTGGGAGCCGGCTGCAGACATGCACCTGTTCGGTCGGGTCCGCGAGCCCGACGAGATGGCCGGCATCTGGCGTCAGCTCTACCTCACCCGGGCGAGCGACAAGATGGTCCACGAGATGGGCCAGGACGGCGGCCTCGTCTCGGCGATGCTCATCTGGCTGCGCAACCACGACTACATCGATGCGGCACTCGTGTCCGGTGTGGAAGACGACGACGCGTGGAAGGCGAAGCCCGCCGTGGTGGTCACCAAGGAAGAGATCCTCGCCACCGCTGGCTCGCGCTACACCTACTGCGCCAACCCGCTGGCGCTCCCCGAGGCGAAGGAAAAGGGCTTCGATCGGCTTGCTCTCGTCGGCATGGGGTGCCAGACCTCATCGCCGCCGACGATGTGGGACCGCAAGGCCGGCAAGGTGTCGAAGCCGTTCCTGTTCAACATCGGCCTGCTCTGCTCGAAGACGTTCGACGACGCCATCTTCACCGAGCTCTTCGAGGCGAAGTACGGCCTCAAGAAGCAGGACATGGTGAAGATGAACATCAAGGGCGCATTCCAGATCTGGATGAAGGACGGCTCGTACCACGAGATCGACCTGAAGGAGTGCCACGCCTGGACCCGCGAGGGCTGCAAGAGCTGCCCCGATTTCGCTGCCGAACACGCCGACGTGTCGACGGGCGGTATCGGCGAGGACAACGACTGGACCCTCACGATCGTGCGCACCGAACTCGGCGAGCAGGTCATCGAGCGGATGATCGCCGACGGATCGATCGAGGCCAAGCCGGCCCAGACCGACGAAACGGCGATGCGCCTGCTGCGCCTGTTGTCGATCGTCAGCCGTCGCCGCTGGCCGAAGGAAGCCGACGCTGCCCCGGCGATCGGCGTGCCGCCGCCGAAGAAGAAGAAGGCCGCAGCTCCATCAGCCGACGCTGCCCCCAAGACCGACTGAGCGCGCGACGTTACGTTTGGTGTCTGACACCAAACGTAACGGTCAGGGGGTCGAGGTGCGGGTGACGCCTTCGGGGTCGCAGTCGACGAGGTCGGCCTCGAACTCATCGAGTTCGGCGATCGCCGGGCCGCTGATCTCGGGGTTGTCGCTGTTCGCATCGCTGCCGAGATCGTTGAGGTCGTAGTCGTCGATGACGCCGAGCATGCACTCCTCGATCTCAGGGAAGTCCTGTGCCTGCGTCTTGACGAGGTCCTGGGCGACCCGTTCCGCACTGGGATCGGACGTGCAGGCGGCCACGCCGAACACGGCGACCGCGGCGATGGCGAGGGTTCGGGCGATCGGACGAGATGACATCACAGCACTGCGAGGCTACCGGTCAGCGAGCGCAGCGGCTCGGGAGAACACGGCGTCGAGCATCGGCTCGGTCAGTCGTTTCGTGAAGGTGTTCTGCTGGCTCGGGTGAAACGAGCAGATCAGCGTCGGGCCACCCGGCACGGCAATCTCGACGCCGTGGCCGAATTTCGGGCGTGGGCGAACCCCGAAATGAGCGCACGCAGCCTGATAGCCGAACTGGCCGAGGCAGACGACGACCTGCGCCCGATCGAGCGCTGCGAACTCGCGCTGGAGGAACGGAGCGCAGGCATCACGCTCGTCGGGGGTGGGCTTGTTCGCCGGAGGTGCGCACTTCACCGCCGCGGTCACCCAGGCGCCCGTGAGCTCCAGGCCATCGTCGACCGACACCGACTCGGGCTGATTCGCAAGACCGGCGCGGTGCATCGCACGGAACAACCAGTCACCACTGCGGTCGCCGGTGAACACTCGTCCCGTCCGGTTGGCGCCATGCGCAGCAGGGGCAAGACCCAGCACCACGATGCCGGCACCAGGGTCGCCGAAGCCGGGGATCGGGCGACCCCAGTACTCCTCGTCTCGATACGCCGCCCGCTTCTCGACCGCCACCTGCTCACGCCACTCGACGAGACGCGGACAGTTCCGACAGGAGATCACGTCACGTTCGAGCCTGGCGAGCGGAGTCACGGCCCTCGACAGTAGGTTGGAAGCACTCCATGGCCACAGCAAAGAAGTCCTCCCCTCCCCCGTTCACCACCGTCCTGCTCGTCCGCCACGGCCAGACACCGACCACCGGCAAGGTCTTGCCGGGGCGGGCCAAGGGTCTCCATCTCGCCGACGAAGGACGCCGTCAGGCCGACATCGCGGCCGAACGAATCGGTGAGCTCAAGCGTGTCGACGCCATCTACTCCTCACCGTTGGAACGCGCCAAGGAGACCGCAGCGCCGATCGCCAAGGCCCGCGGACTCAAGACGAAGATCGATCGCGGGCTGTTCGAGTGCGATTTCGGCGACTGGACCGGCGCCGAACTCAAGAAGCTGATGAAGCTTCCCGAGTGGCAGACCGTCCAGCGGGCCCCCTCGACGTTCCGGTTCCCGAACGGCGAGAGCTTCACCGAGATGCAGACCCGGATGGTCGGCGCCCTCGACCGTCTCCGCGCAGCACATCCTGGCGGCACCATCGTGTGCGTCTCGCACGCCGACACGATCAAGGCGGCGGTCGCCCATGCGATGGGCACCCACATCGACCTGTTCCAGCGGATCGTGATCAGCCCAGCATCGGTCACCGCAATCGGCTACGGAGCGGGAGGCCCCGTCGTGCTGGCGGTCAACTCGACCGGACGTCCCCTGACCGACCTGCAGCCCTCGTGATCTCGAAGGTGATCGGGGCCGCATCATGAGCGTGTTCTACGAATTCGACGAGGTGTCCGCGTTCACCGTGGGCACCGTTGGCCGACCGGGCGAACGCACCTTTCTGCTCCAGGCACGATCGGACGGCCAGCGCGTGACGGTGAAGTGCGAGAAGCAGCAGACCGCTGCCATCGTGCAATACCTTCGCCGTGTCCTCGCCGATCTCCCGCCCGCCGAGGACCGCCCGATGAGCGGCACGCTCGAATTGCGAGAGCCCGCTGACCCCGTGTTCGTGCTCGGCCCGATCGGGCTCGGCTACGACCGCTCGAACGATCGGGTACTGATCCAACTCGAAGAGGTCGGCGAGGTCGACGACGAGGGCGAGCCGATCGACGACGACCGAGGCCACGTCCGCCTCTATGTCAGCCGAGGGCAGGCAGCAGCGTTCTGCGACCACGCCGACGGCGTCGTCGAGGCAGGGCGTCCTGCGTGCCAGTGGTGCGCGTTCCCGATGGATCCTGATGGCCACGACTGCCCGCGGATGAACTGACCGTGTCGGAACCGTCGAGCAGCGAAGACATCGACGAGTTCATCGACGACGAGATCGACGGTGAGTTCGATGACGACGACTTCGATGATGACGATGATGATGATGACGAGCAACGCGGCGTCGAACTGCGCGTCGACCAGGTCGACGATCCGATCGAGCACCTGCTGCGAGGCGACATCGAGATCGAGGGGCGGATGCCCTACAGCAGCAACGCCACGTTCCTCGTACACGTCTCGGCCGATGGGGCGTCACATCCGGCGATCTACAAGCCGACGCGCGGCGAGCGCCCCCTGTGGGACTTCGAGCCAGGCCTGCACCGCCGCGAGGTCGCGACCTATCTGCTGAGCGAATACCTGGGTCTCGGAGTGATCCCCCCGACCGTGCTGCGTGATGGCCCGTTGGGCGAGGGTTCCGTCCAGTGGTTCGTCGTCGCCGACCACAGCCAGCACTACTTCACCATCCACGAGACGCACCCCGACCTGCACGACCGGCTGCGAGCGATGGCGCTGCTCGATGTACTGGCCAACAACACCGATCGCAAGAGTGGGCATGTGTTGCTGATCCCTGAACGCGACGGCGAGCCGGCCTCGGTCTGGGGCATCGACAACGGGTTGTGCTTCGCTGCCGAGAGCAAGCTGCGCACGGTGATCTGGGAGTTCGGCGACGAAGAGATCCCCGACGCCTGGCTTCAGCGGGTCGGAACGCTGTGCGACCGCGTGCCACTCGAGGTGGCGACGCTGTTGGCCGACGACGAAGTCGACGCCCTCCGGCGACGCGCGGACTGGTGCGTCACCCATCGCCGGTTCCCCACCGATCCCTCCGGTCGTCGCTACCCCTGGCCGCTGGTCTGAACGTGTCTGACGACCTCGACACCGACCGCGAGGCGTCGGACGATCAACTCGACGAGCTGATCCATCGCGCCGACCTCGACGAACTGGTGCGGATGATCGACGACCGGTGCAGCACCGCGACTGGGCGGGTCTGCTTCGGGTGCGTGACCGATCGCGACATGCCGTTGCGACCGGCCGCCAGCTCTGGCCCGCAGCGACACTCGCCGAGTATCGGCTGGCGCTGCTGGCGACCCCGGCGTACGCCGCTGCCGTGCTCGACGAGACCGACGGGCTGTCGGGCCGATTCACGATCGGGCCGCTCACCGAGGTCGCCGCGCAACACCACACCTGGGACGAGCTGCAGCCGCTCCTCGACCTCGGCCCGCGGGCCTCGTTCGTCGCTCACGAGCGCGTCCTCCGAGGCGACGGCATCGATGCACCCGACCTGCCACCGGTGCTCGACTTGCCGCTCGAACTGCAGGATTGGGAACCCGACTACCCGCTTGCGACGTACACCGATTCGGGTGCCGAGTTCCCGATGCCGGTGCTCGCGGACGACTGGGTCGAGGTGACTCCCACACCCTCCGAGATCCTGGACGACGATGTCGACCTGGCCGTACGGCAACTCGTCGAGCCGTGGCTCACCGGTTCGAATGGCCACGCCGACGTCGTCTGCGTCGAAGGCGGCGTCGCCGAAGCGCTCGGTGCGCTCGGGCTCCGGCGCGCCAGACTGGCCGAACTCGATGCCGCCACTGCGCTGGCCTGGCTCGCCTGGGCGGGCGCCAGCGGCGGTGCCCACGGCCGCCGACGCGGTGCCGCATCAGGGCGGTTCGGTGCCTGGTGGACGCTCGCTGCGCTCGGCGACGTGATCGATGACTGGCCCGTGCCGTCCGACGAGCTCGGGCGGCTCGCAGCTGCGCTGCGCTGGTACCGCTGGGACGCCCACGAACCCGAGATGGGCTGGAACCTGCAGCTCGCCGTCGAGGATCCCGCCGAGCAGGTCGCCTGGGCGATCCTCGCTCGCGACGCCACCTGAGCCGTACCCCACCGCGAGCGATGAGTCTTCGCGACGACCGGCGTCGCGGAAACTCATCGCATCAATGCGAAACGCCCGCACCATTCCGGCGCGGGCGTTCCGAATTCAACACTGCGACGCAGCGATCGCTGCGACCGACTCAGCGGGCTTCGAGGGCCGCAAGGAGCTGCGGGAGCACCTTGTGGACGTCACCGACGATGCCGAGGTCGGCGACGCCGAAGATCGGCGCCTCCTTGTCCTTGTTGATCGCGATGATGTTCTTCGAGCCCTTCATGCCCACCATGTGCTGCGTGGCACCGGAGATGCCCGCAGCGATGTACACGGTCGGCTTGACGACCTTGCCGGTCTGGCCGACCTGGTAGCTGTAGGGCACCCAACCGGCGTCGACGATCGCACGCGACGCTCCCGGAGCGCCCTTGAGCGCCTTGGCGAGCGACTCGATCATGTCGAACTTCTCGGACTCGCCGAGACCGCGACCGCCAGCGACCACGACGGCCGCCTCGTCGAGCTTGGGACCGGAGGTCTCCTCGACGTGCACGGCGGTGACCGTTGCACCGCCGGTGGTGCCCAGATCGGGCACCGGCGCCGAAACGACTTCGCCAGCAGCGCCGGCGCCACCTTCGGCGACGAAGCTCTTCGGGCGGAAGGCGGCGAGGAACGGGCGCTCGCCGGTGAAGGTCGAGTTGACCAGCTTGGTGCCACCGAAGATCGGTGTCTGCACGGTGACCGCGTCGCCGTCGACGGTGACCGAGGTCGAGTTCGTGAGCACGGTGCGGTCGAGCTTGACCGACAGACGCGACATCACGTCGCGGCCTTCGTAGCTCTGCGGGAACATGATCAGATCAGGGCTCTCGCCACCGTCGATCACGGCCTGCATCGCCGCAGCGACGGCAACGCCGGGCAGCGCACCGGAGAGATCACCGGTTGCGAAGACCTTGGCAGCGCCGTGGTCGCCGAGGGCGCCAGCGACGCTGGTGGCGTCACCGGCGATGAACGCCGAGACATTCCCGCCGAGCCCGCGGGCCTCGGTGAGCAGTTCGAGTGTGCCGCTCGTCGGAGCGCCGTCCGCAGCCTGTGCGAACACCCAGATGTTGTCGATACCCATCAGTGTCTCCTCAGATGACTTTCAGGTTGTCGAGGAACTCGACGATCTTGTTGAACGTTTCGCCGTCGTCTTCGATGACCTCGCCGGCTTCGCGCTCGGGGGCATCTTCGACGGAGGCGATCTGCTGTGCCCACGACACCGACTCGATACCGAGTGCGGCAGCGGTCACGGTCTCGACCGGCTTGGACTTCGCGGCCATGATGCCCTTGAAGCTCGGGTACCGGGGCTCGACCACGCCGGCGGTCACGGAGACCACGGCAGGCAGCGGGCAGGTGACCTCGTCGTAGCCGGCTTCGGTCTGCCGGTCGACCTTGAGGGTCCCGTCGGCGATCTCGATGCTCTTGGCGAACGTGATCGACGGCAGGCCGAGCACTTCGGCGAGCTGCTCGGGCACGGTGCCGGTGTAGCCGTCGGACGACTCGGTGCCGGCGATGATCAGGTCGGCGTCGCCGAGCTGCTTCGTGGCGCCGGCGAGCACCTTGGCGGTGGTCAGCGCATCCGCACCAGCGAGCGAGGGGTCGCTCACGAGCACGGCCTTGGCCGCACCCATCGCGAGCGCCGTGCGCAGGCCGGAGGTTTCGTCGTTGGGAGCCATCGACACGAGGCTGACCTCGCCGCCGCCGGCTGCCGTGACGAGCTGGAGAGCCATTTCGACGCCGTAGCTGTCGGACTCGTCGAGGATGAGCTTGCCATCACGCTTGAGCGTGTTGGTGGAGGGATCCAACTCGCCGGGCAACGCCGGGTCGGGGATCTGTTTCACACAGACGATGACGTTCATAAGGGTGCCCAAGTTACCGGTGGGTCAACCACCGCCCAAACCCGTGCGACCAAGTCGTCACCAAGCTGTCGCCGCCGAACTGCGTCGGCAAGCGGTCGCCGCCCAGCGTTGCTACCGTCGGTTCCTTGCGGATCTTGCTCGTGGTCAACTCGTTCGCCTCGTCGGTGACGGCGCGCAACACGGTGATCGTGCATCGCCGCCTGAGCCAAGGCCACGAGGTCGAGATCGTCGAGACCAACCGGCGTGGACACGCCACCCGGTTCGCGCACGACGCCGCACGCCGTGGCGTCGACGTGGTGATCGGATTCGGCGGAGACGGCACGCTGAACGAGGTCGCCACCGGCATCGCTGGCACCGACACCGCGCTCGGCGTGCTCCCCGGCGGGTCGACGAACGTGTTCGCCCGCACGCTCGGCATGCCGAACGATCCGGTCGCAGCAGCCGACAACCTCGCGAACGGCATCGATGCAGCCGATCTGCGACCGATCGGTCTGGGACAGGTGAACGGCCGCTACTTCTGTTTCCACACCGGGGTCGGTTTCGACGCCGCTGTGGTGGAACGCGTCGAGCGGCGCGGCTCGCTCAAGCGCTGGCTCGGCCACCCACTGTTCATCTGGGCGGGAGTCTCGACGTGGCTGACCGGCTACGACCATCGCACTCCACACTTCCGGTTGCACGGCGACGGGGGCCCCGACGTCGACGACGGCTACTTCACGATCCTGCTCAACACGAATCCGTACACGTACCTCGGCAACCGGCCGCTCGATCTGTCTCCCGCCGCCACGCTCGACCGGGGCCTGGTGGCGATCACGTTCACCACGATGAACGCCGCGAACATCTTGACCTCACTCGCCGGTGCGCTGCGGGGCGGGGGTGTCAAGCCGGCTGCGCACCTCGACATCCGTGTCGATGTCGAACACCTGGTGATCGAGCACGAGGATCCGTTCCCGTATCAGGTCGATGGCGACGCGCTCGGCAGCACCAGGCGGCTCGAGTTCACCCACGTTCCCGACGCCGTGCAGTTGGTGTTCCCGCGTTGACGCTCGCCGGCTGAACATCAGGGGCTGATCGTCGGCCAGGCCGGCACTACGACGGCGCCGTCTCGTTCGAGTGCTGCCAGCGCGACGTCGGGCACGTCGGTGCACACGCCGTCGACGCCGAGGCGGGCCAACTCGACCAGGCGCCCGGCGTCGTTGCACGTCCACGTGTTCACGCTGAGGCCTCGCTGGTGACAGCCCGCAACGAGCGCCTCGTCGACGTCGCGTTCCCACGGATGCAGTGCGCTGTGGCCGGCTGCTGCAACCTGATCGATCGTCGCAGCGTCGAGCGGGCTCGCAGTCAGGCAGGCCGTGGCGATGTCCGGAGCGAGCTCGCGACACGCAGCCACAGTGCTCCACGAGAACGACGAGATCAGCCAACGAGTACGAGCTCGGGGCCCCCGGCGCCGCAGTTCGTCGATGATCGGAGCCACCATCGCCATCGTGGGGTCGTAGCCGGTGTCGCCCTTCCAGTTCTTGATCTCGACGTTCACGAGCATTCGATCTCCACATGCATCGAGTACGTCGGCCAACGTGGGCAGCGCCATCGCATCGACCTCGTCGAGTCCCTCCGGCAACGGATCATGTGCGACGAACAGCCGCCCGTCGGTCACCCGACGCACATCGAGCTCGACGCCGTCAGCGCCCATCTCGTCCGCGAGGGCAAACGCCTCAGGGGTGTTTTCGGGCGCATGGCCGGAGGCGCCTCGATGTCCGAGCACGAGCATCATCACATCATGGTCGAAACCGTGGTCGGATGAATCGGCCCTGTGATGAATAAAGGACGAATGGGCCCTTGCGGCGACAGAGAGACACGCCTACAGTTCGTCCCGGCCAGAACGGCCCGTCGCCTCCAAGCGGCGCCCCCATCCCTCGGCGGAACACCCGCCTCAGTCACCTTCGAGGAGCACCAACGTGTCGATCCTTGCGTCCAGCCTCACCCTTGGAGCAGCAGACTACGAGTGGCGCGACGACGCCATCTGCCGCGACACCGATCCGGAGCTCTTCTTCCCGGTCGGCACCACAGGACATGCGCTGGTCCAGATCGATCGTGCCAAAGAGGTCTGTGACGAGTGCACGGTGGCTTCCCAGTGCCTCGACTTCGCACTCGACACCAACCAGGATTCGGGCATCTGGGGCGGGCTCACCGAAGAAGAGCGCCGCGTCATCCGCCGGCGCCGCGTTGCCGCCGCACGCGCCGCCCGCGTCTCCTGATCACCCGCGGCTCAGCGCCGACCCGGTGACCGACGCGTCAGTCGTCGGTGGGCACGCACAGTTCGATCACCGTGCCGTGTTGACGGCCGGCGCCGACGTCCAGACCCGCACCAGCGAGATCCTCGCTGGATGCCGGATGGATCTCGATGGTCCCGTTGAGTTCGGTCGTCACCAGCGTCCGCACAATCGAGAGTCCGAGCCCCTTGGCGTGATCGATGTCGAACGAAGGATCGACACCTCGCCCGTTGTCGACGACACGGATCGTGAGCTTGCGATCGCGTTGAGCGAGGCCGACCTTGACTTCGCCGCCGTCACTGCCTTCGGGGAAGCCATGATCGACGGCGTTCTGCAGCAGTTCGGTGAGCACGACCGAGAGTGGCGTGGCAGTGTTGGCCGGGATCCGGCCGCCGTCACCGCTGACAGTGAATCGAACCGGGCGATCGGGTGACTGGAGACCCTCCTCAGCGAGCCGGAGCAGCGGCCGCACGATCTCGAGGAACGCGATGTCCTCACCCGGCTCGCGCGACAGCGACTCGTGCACGAGCGCGATGGTTCGGATCCGGCGCACCGATTCCTGCACGGCAGCCTTGGCCTCGGGGTTCGTGAGACGGCGAGCCTGCAAACGCAGCAGCGACGAGATCGTCTGCAGGTTGTTCTTGACGCGATGGTGGATCTCGCGGATCGTGGCGTCCTTGCTCAACAGCAGGCGATCGCGCTTTCGGAGTTCGGTGACATCACGAACGAGCAGCAGCCCGCCGGCGATGTCGGGGCCGGTGTCGGTCTTGGCGACGATCGGCACGCATCGGCACAGCAGTGTGACGTCGGCGCCCTGTTCGAATTCCTCGACGACCGGCTCGAAACGTTCGAAGGCCTGTCGAACCGGACCGTCATGGAATCCGAGTTCTGCGAGCCGCATGCCGACCGGGTTGGCCTGGATGCCGACACGGTGCAGCGCCGAGTTGGCGTTCGGCGACACGTAGGTGACCGTGCCGGCTGCATCGAGAGTGAGGACGCCGTCACCGACGCGCGGCGCAGCACTCGAGTCGGCGACTCGGCCGGCGAACGGGAACGATCCAGCCTCGATCATCTGCACGAACTCTTCGAAGATGTAGGAGTAGTTGCGTTCGAGCTCGCCGAGTGGTCGACCGGCGCGGACCTGCCACTCCTTGGAGAGCACGGCGATCACACGGTCGTTGTGGCGAACCGGGATCGCCAGCTTGCGGGCGTGATTGACCTCGTCGCCACCACCGCCGACCTCGACCGCACCTTCGACGCGCTGGGCCGTCGCCGCGGCTTGCTCGATCAGATCGGCATCGTCACCGTCTGCCCAGGTGCCGACGTAATCGGTGACGTACATCGTCTGGTTGGTCGCGGGGCGAACCTGGTCGACGATCAGCCACTTGCCGGGGCCGGACCGCACGTACAGCAGCAAATCGGCAAAGCAGAGGTCGGCGAGGAACGCCCACTCGGCAGTGAGCCGGTGGAGGTGTTCGATGTCGTCGCGTTCGAGCGTTGAGTGCTCGCGGGCCAGTTCGGCAAGAGAGGTCATCACCTCTGAGTCTGCCCGATGATCAGGTCTCGCGCAGGTAACCAGCCAACTGCCCGAGCCCGGCGAGGTCATGGATGTCGCCGTCGAGCCACGGCACCGAGGCCATCGTCGGCGCCATCGCAGCCAGTTCGGCGTGGCGATCGGACTCGCGGGCGGCCACCAGCGCAACGTCGTCGAATCGTGTGGCGATCTGGGTGAGCACCGACCGCACCTGTTTGATCGGCGCATCGAGGCGCTCTGCCACCCGCTCCGCCAACGGCCCGGATGCCTGGTCGAGCAGCGCCGCTGCGCTGTCGGCCGCCGCTGTCTCGGCAAGCTCGGCGGGCAACACCCGATTGGCGACGATCGCGCCGAGCGCCATGCGTCGTTCGAGGAGCGAACGAGCGAGGAACCGGGCTTCGTAGCTCGGCGCCGTCTCGAGTGTCGTCACCACGACGAACGCAGTACGGGGGTCGACCAGCAGCGCTTCGACTTCGCGGGCGCGTCGGACGAACCCGCTCTCCATTGCCTGGAAGAGCACGAAGAAGTCGGCGATGTCCTGCAGGAACCGTGAGCCGAGCACGCGATCGGCCACCTGATAGAACGGCTTGGACGCCACCGTGAACAGCCGAGACCGGTAGGGCACGGTCAGCCAGCGCAGCAGGCGACTCCCGAAGAACTCGACCATCCGGCTGGGCGCATCCAGGATCGACAGCGCGTTGCGCGACGGTGGGGTGTCGACGATCACGAGATCGAAGTCGCCGCTGGCGTGCAGGTCGTGCAGTTGCTCCATCGCCAGGTACTCGTGGCTGTGGACGAATCGGCTGGTGATGTTCTCGTACAACGGGTTCGCGAGCACGGCGTCGCGAATCTCGGCGTCGGGAGCGTGGCGCTTGATCAGCTCGTCCCAACCGGCCTTGGTGTCGAGCATGGCCACCCACATCTCGCCGCGCACCTTGACGCCGGCCTCACTGAATGCGGCGGGATCGATGCGGGTCGGGGTGTTCCCGAACTCGTCGAGGCCCAGCGCGGTGGCGAGCCGTCGAGCCGGATCGACCGTCAGCACGAGCACCCGGCCCTTCTGCCGGGTCGTTGCCGCGATCCCGAGCGCGGCGGCGATGGTGGTCTTTCCGACACCACCCGAGCCGGCCACCAGAATCATCTCGCGACTTGCGAGCAGGTTGTCGAGGTCACTCACGACGCGCACCTCGCGGACTCGACACGGTGTCGGGGTCGAGCTCGTCGGTCAAGGCATCAGCCACCAACGACACGACCCGCGGACCCGATGCCCTGGCGAAGAGCTCGGGCACGGTGACGATCGGCAGGTCGGCCGGCACGTCTCCAGAGTCGGCGATCCAGGACCGCAGGCGGTCGAGGTGGCTGGCACCGGTTGCTCGGCGCGACTCGGTCAGGCGCGCCGCGTCGATCACCGTGCGGACACCGTCGCCCACTGCGTCGACGAGCACCGGCAACGCGTCGTCGAGGCGGTCGACGATCGATTGCTCGCGGCGGGTGAACATCGCCGGCAGCACACGATTTGCGATGACGGCGCTGGCATGGGCACCGGTCTCGGAACGCAACCGGGCGAGCAGCTCGATGGTTTCGGTGACCGGCATCTCCTCGGGTGTCGTGACGACGGCGACACCGGTTCGGACGGGATCGTCGAGGATGTCGAGCATCCACTGCGTCTGGTCGCGAACCAGTCCGACCTGGACGAGGTCGGCGATCACCCTCGGCGCCCCGATCTGACTCACGATGTGTCCGCTCGCCTCGGCATCGACGACCACCAGGTCGTAGTGCTGCTCGCGGACCTCCCAGCACAGCTTGCCGACCCCGAGGATCTCCTTGACGCCCGGCGCAGCGTCGGCCACGAAGTCGAACGTCGAGGCCAGTGGTCCGATCCGGCCGAGGAGTGGAATCCGTACGAACAACCGGAGGTACTCGCGCAGAGAGTCCTCGGTGTTCATCGCCATCGCATGCAGGTTCGGTGCCACCTCGGTGGGCTCGAACGACAGCTCGCCGACATCGAACGCGTTGGCGAGCGCACCCTTGGCGTCCATCTCACACACCAACGTGCGCCGCCCGTGGCGGGCTGCGACCTCAGCAAGTGCTGCGGCGACCGTGGTCTTGCCGACGCCGCCTTTGCCCGTGACCCAGAGCAGGTCGAGGTCGAGAAGACCTGGCCGACCAGCGGGGCCCAGGTTCAGCCCCCGAAGCCGATCTTGCGGTCGCCGTCGGCCGAGCCGAGCTCGATGTAGGCGATCTTCGCCGACGGCACTGCGACGTCCTTGCCGCGCTTGTCGACGATCCACAGCACGTCGGTCGCCCCGGACAGGGCGGCCTCGATGCGAGACTTGAGTTCGTCGCGATCAGCGTCTTCGGCGAGCTCGACATTGATCTCGCGGGGGGCTTGGGTCACTCCGATGCGTACGTCCACGTTGCCACGCTACCGGCGCTCCCCCGCCCCCCGCCCCACCGGTCACTACGGTGACGCCGTGACCTCCATCGCCATCCCGCTGTTCGCCCATTTCACCGCGCTCGACGGCATCGGCCCGTACGAGGTGCTGCAACGCATCCCACACTTCGACGTCACGTTCGTCGGCCACGAGCGCGGCGTGGTTCGTTCGGACAACGGAATGCTCGGCATCGAGATCGACGCAACGTTCGACGAGGCGCCCACCCCCGACATCGTCGTCTTCCCCGGCGGGTACGGGACGCGCGCGTTGATGACCGACGAACGGGTGCTCGACTGGGTGCGCACCGCACACGCCACCACCACCTACACCACCTCGGTCTGCACCGGGTCGCTCGTGCTCGCCGCCGCAGGGTTGCTCGAAGGGCTCACCGCAACGACGCACTGGAGTGCACTCGACGTGTTGACCGAGCATGGCGCCATACCGACCGGCGACCGGGTCGTCGAGCATCTCGACCGACGGATCATCACCGCTGCGGGCGTGTCGAGTGGCATCGACATGGCGCTCCGCCTGGTCGAGCTCGTCGTCGACCGCACCGCCGCCGAAGCTGCCCAGCTGATGATCGAGTACGACCCGCAGCCGCCCTTCGACAGCGGCTCGACCGCCAAGGCCAGCTCCGAGGTCGTCGAGCGAGTCATCGCCTACGCCCAGTCCCGCCACTGATGTGGGCATTGGTGTGACGCTTGGTGTCTGACACCAATCGTCACATCACATCATTCCGCGAGTGGGGCGAGGGCGGCGGCGAGATCGTCGACACGCCACTTGGCGTTCTGCTCGACGGTCTCGCCCATCTCCCACGAACGAACTCGTTTCACCACGCCGCCCTGCGCGAAGAACACCTCGCCCGTGAATTGGCAGGCCGTACTGCTGAGGTACGCGACGAGTGGTGAGATGTTGGCAGGATCCCACTCGTCGAACGCCCCGTCTCTCGGCGTCATGATCTCTTCGAGGCCGGGCGTTGCCAGCGTCAGGCGCGTCCGGGCGCCAGGCGCAACACAGTTGCTCTGGACGTCGTAGCGGACGAGCTCCTTGGCGGCGATCTGGCTGAAGGTGGCGATCCCTGACTTCGCTGCCCCGTAGTTCGCTTGACCAGGATTGGAGAACAGCCCCGACGTGCTCGAGGTGTGGACCAGGTTGCGGCGCTTGCCGCGACCGGCCTTGTGTTCCTCCCGCCAGTACGCAGCAGCCCACCTCGTCGGGGCGAAGTGACCCTTCAGGTGCACGGCGATCACCGCGTCCCACTCGGCTTCGGTCATGTTGACGATCACCCGGTCGCGCAGGATGCCAGCGTTGTTCACCAGGATGTCGAGGTCACCGAATTCGGCGATGGCGGCGTTGATCAACCGCTGCGATCCTTCCCAATCGGCGACGTCGTCCGCATTGGCGATCGCGGATCCACCACGGGCACGGATCTCGGCGGCGACCTCTTCGGCGGGCGTCTGATCGCTGCCCTCGCCGTCGTTTGCTCCCCCGAGGTCGTTGATGACCACCCGAGCACCCTCGTCGGCGAACAGCAGCGCGTGTTCCCGGCCGATGCCACGTCCGGCACCGGTGATGATCGCTACTCGCCCGTCGAGTGAGGTCATGGAGGCTCCTTGCCGACTCTGTGGCCGGCGGACGCCGGGCACGGTCACGGAACCGTAGCGATCAGATGCCGGCCCCGTCGATTCCCGTTCGGGCAGCATCCGCCAGCGCGTCGGTGTGCAACCGGGAACGATGAGCGAACGAACCACATGCGGCCACGTCGCTCATCGCTGGGTGAGATCGCCCACGAACGACGTGCGAGACCGTGCCGGCAGCGTCAGAGGAAGATCAGGTCGACGGCCGTGCCGCGCCGGAAGGTGTCGCCGGCGCTGATCTCGTCGCCGTCGACCGAGGCCGACACGAAGGTCCCCTCGGTGGTGCCGAGCAGGCTGCCAACGGTGAAGCCCGCCTCGACCAGCGATGCCTCGGCCTCGGGGTAGGTGAGACCATCGAGATCGGGGAACGCGACGAGGTCGGGTCCCTTCGAGAGCTGGAAGGTGACGGTGCCACCACGCTCGACCGGCGTGGTGGGCGGCGGCACCTGCGTGACGACGCGACCGGCCTCGATGTCGTCGCTGAACACGTCGTCGCCCTGCGCGGTGACGAGCTGGAGTGCGTCGAGTGCCGCTGTGGCCTCGGCTGCGGTGAGATTCGTGAGGTCTGGGGCGGGACGTGGCTCCGGGCCGAGCGACGCCGTGAACACCACGGTCGTGTCGGGGAGCACCTGGGCACCGGCCACGAGGGCCGCGTCGCTCTGGACCTGCCAGCGGATCACGACGCCGGCAGGGACGTCTTCGGAGAACTCGGCGGGCGCTTCGAGCGGTACCAGTCGGAGCTCGGTCAGCGTGTCGGTGGCCTCCGCGACCGTCATGCCGCTGAGCTCGGGAAGCGTGCGGAGCTCGAAGCCGTCACTCACGACGATGACGAACGTCTCACCTTCGTCGAGGATCGCGCCGGCAGACGGCGTCGTACGCACGACGTGGTCGATTTCAGGAACCTCGTCGCTGCGTTCCCGTTCGGTTTCGACGACCCAGCCGTTCCCGGCGATCTCGTTGCGGGCGACCGCCTCGTCGACACCGACGAGGTCGGGCACTTCGAACGACTGCGTTCGCAGCAACAGGAAGCCGGCGTAGCTGAGCAGACCCACCCCGGCGAGCGCGATCAGCCCGAAGATCAGATACTTGCCCCACGGACGCTTGGGTTGCTCATCGTCGTAGAGGATCCCCGACGCGGTCGGGTCGGGCACCGACGGGTCGATCGTCGAGGTGGTCGCAGCGGTCGTGGCAGCAGCAGCAGCGACCACCGACGGCATCTCGACCGTGCCCGAAACGTCGTGGGAGTCGCCGTCGGCAACCTGGACCGCACCTGTCGGCGGGTCGGCGAGATCGGTCAGCAGCAGCAGCGGTGCGGCGTCGACCGCATCGATCGCGGCCTCGGGCTCCGACTCCGCTGACTCGGTGTCAGCGGAAGCAGCAGCCGACTCGACGTCAGGATCGGGATCGATGGCCTCGGACTCGGCGACATCGGACTCCGGCTCGACGGCTTCGGGCTCGGCGACATCGACATCGACATCGGCCACCGCCACGGCCGCCGCCGCCACGGCCGCCGCCGCCACGGCCACGGCCGCGGCATCGGCATCGGCATCGGCATCGGCATCGGCATCGGCGACATCGGACTCGATCGCGTCGATCTCGATCGCATCCACCGCAGCGTCATCCACGGTCGGCAAGTCGGGTGCCTCGACCGGCTCGTCGACGGTGAGTGGCTCGGGGGGCTCGACGCGACTCGCGAGCGAGGTTGCGAACAGACTGCTCGCCATCACGGGGATCGGCTCCGGGCGGGGAAGTGCTTCCGCTGCAGCCACGAGGGCCTTCGCGAACTCGTTCGCGGTCCATCGATCCTCGGCATCCGGGCGGCCACCCCGTTCGAGCACGGAGGCCAGCGAGCCCATGTCGGCGGTGACCGGCATCAGCTTGCCGACCCGCGCCGCAAGGGTCGACACCGTGGAGTCGCCGGCGAACGGCACATTGCCCGTGATCGCCTCGATCAGACACAACGACAGCGCATAGACGTCGGTTTTCTGGTCGACCTTCAGCCCCAGCGCTTGCTCGGGCGATGCGTAGCGAGCAACGTGGGTCGCAACCGTCGCCGGTTCGGCCCACGCCTCGACGCCGAGCAGTTGCGCCATTGCGACGTCGACGATCCGGAGGCGGCCGTCTTCGCCGAAGACCAGCTTCGATGGCGTGACCTCGGTGTGGACGACACCGCGGTCGTGGGCGGCTTCGAGCGCTCGACAGGCTTCGAGGCCGACGACGAGGGCCTGTGACGGTGCGAGATGGCGGCCCCGATCGAGCAGGTCACGCAGACTGCCACCGCCCAGATACTCCACCACCCAGAACACCGTGGACTCGCCGTCGATCTCGGTCTCGCCCCACCCGAGCACCGAGGCGATGTTGGGATGGGTGATCGACATCGCCACTTCGACCTGGCGTCGGAATGCTCGGCGGAACTCTGACGTCACCGCCAGTTCCGGCCGAACGATCTTCACGGTCACCGGCCGGTTCGCGTCGGTGTCGATCGCTTCGCTGATCACCGTGTTCGCCCCAGAGCTGACCACGTTCTCGATGCGGTACCGGTCGCTCAGAACGCGGCCGACCAGCGTGGTCATTCCGGTGGGGGTCGGGTCGGGTGTGTCAAGATCCACAGCGGCCGAAACGCTACCGCCTGAGCAAGTCAGGCGGAGGGCGGGCATCATGGAGCCTGTGACCGACAGTGCGACCGAATCCGACGCCGTCACCGACGACCTTTCGCCGGCCACCACCGACGCTCCGGACAGTGTCCGGAACGATGCGCCGAAACGCCGTTTCGACCGTGGGCTGCTGATCGCCAGCTTGGCGATCGCGTGCGGGATGGTGCTCGTGATCTTCGGGGTGACCACCGCCCTCACCGGCAACGACGGTGTCGACAGGCCGGAGGCGATCGAGTCGCTGCAGCCGGTCGAGAATGCAGTACAGGTGCTCCAGCAGGAGCGCGTGGTGGTCGACCTCCAACCCGGCTACGAGGCGCGCCTGGTGATCGACGGCATCGAGTTGCCGACCACGGTCATCGGCCAGTCCGATGTGGATCCGTCGGATCAGGCCGAACCGGGCCAACAAGTCGACCTGCCCACCACGGCGGTGTTCGACCCGGGTAACGCCATCATCTCGTTCCAACCGGTCGAGGGGGCCCTGATCGAGTCGTTCAGCGAGGGACTCCACGAGGCGCGCGTCATCTACTGGCGCATCGAGGACGGCCCCGAGCAGGCACTCAGCTACCGCTGGGAGTTCAACGTCATCTGACGGTCATGCGGGCGGCAGTTCGCCGGTGTCGAGCAGGTGCTGGAAGCCGGCTTCGTCGAGGATCGGCACACCGAGCGACTCGGCCTTGGTGAGCTTGCTCGCCCCCGCCGACTCGCCGACCACCAATGCCATCGTCTTCTTGCTCACACTGCCCGGGCTCTTGCCGCCACGCGACGTGATCGCATCGGCAGCCTGCTCGCGGTTGTAGCCCGCCAGGGTCCCGGTGACCACCACGGCCTTGCCCTCCAATGTCTGCGGTGTCGCCGCCCGCGCCGCTGCTGCCTCCTCGGCTGCAGCCGGGTCACCGAAGTTGACGCCGGCATCACGAAGCCGGTCGACGTAGCCCCGGTTGGTCTCCTGGCCGAACCAGCTGACGATCGTGCCGGCGATCACCTCACCGACGCCTTCGACCGCAGCAAGCTCCTCGACCGACTTCGACACGATCGCATCGAGGGTGTGGAACTCGTTGGTCAACGCGAGCGATGCCGCTGGTCCGAGGTGGCGCACACCGAGGGCGGTCAGCAGCTTCGGCAGCGGTCGTTGCTTCGACTTGGCGATCTCGTCCACGAGATTCTGTGCGCTCGTCGGGCCCACCCGATCGAGTTCCACGAGTTGGTCGACCGTGAGCGAGTAGAGATCTGCAGGGTCTCGAACGAGACCGGCCGCGGTCAGCTTCGTGACCATCTGCTCCCCCAGTCCTTCGATGTCCATGCCGCCTCGTGACGCGAAGTACGCGATCTTCTGGTCGCGCTGGGCGGGGCAGTCGGGGGCAACGCAGCGGGTGTCGGATTCGCCCTCGGGCCGCACGAGTGGATTGCCACAACGGGGGCAGTCGGTGGGGAAGACCCAGGGAGCGCTGTCACTCGGGCGCAGCGAGAGGACCGGGCCGACCACTTCGGGGATCACGTCGCCTGCCTTGCGAACCACCACCGTGTCGCCGGGGCGAACATCTTTGACGGCGACCTGATCCTGGTTGTGCAGGGTTGCCATGCCGACGGTGGAGCCACCCACGAAGACGGGTTCGAGGACGGCGAACGGCGTGGCACGGCCGGTGCGACCGACCGACACCATGATGTCGCGCAGCAGCGTGGTGCGTTCCTCGGGCGGAAACTTGTAGGCGATCGCCCAGCGCGGGGCCCGCGAGGTGACTCCCAACCGCTCTCGTTGGACGGTGTCGTCGAGTTTGATGACGACGCCATCGATCTCGTAGTCGAGGTCATGGCGATGCTCCTGCCAGTGCAGGCAGTGGGCAGCCACCTCGTCGATCGTCGAGAACGTCCGGACGTGCTCGTTGACCGAGAAACCGAGTCCTGCCGCGAAGTCGAGCATTGCGACATGGCTGGAGAACTCCGGCCCGCCGACCACCTCACCCAGCTGATAGCTGAAGAAGGACAGGTTGCGGCTCGCCGTGACCGCAGCGTCCTTCTGGCGCAGGCTGCCAGCGGCCGAGTTGCGGGGGTTGACGAACGCCTTCTCGCCGGCTGCAAGCGCTCGTTCGTTGAGCTGCTCGAAGCTGGAACGGGTCATGTAGACCTCCCCACGCACCTCGACGACCTCGGGAGCCCCGGCCGGAAGCTCGGCGGGCACGTCATCGATCGTGGCGACGTTGGCGGTCACGTCCTCGCCGATCCGGCCGTCGCCGCGAGTCGCGGCCTGCACGAAGCGACCGTTCTCGTACCGGAGGCTGATGGCGAGACCATCGAACTTCAGCTCGCACACGAAGGTGGGCTCGGCGCCCTCGAGGCCCTTGGCGACCCGGTCGGCCCACGCGCGCAGCTCGTCGGCGTCCATGGCGTTGTCCAGGCTCATCATCGGCACCCGATGGGTGACCGGCGAGAAGGTGGCGCTGATCGCTCCGCCGACCTGGCCCGTCGGAGAGTCGTCGGCGGCGAGGTCGGGATGGTCGACCTCGAGCTGGCGCAGCTCGCGTACGAGTGCGTCGTAGTCACCGTCGCTGATCTCGGGATCGTCGAAGGTGTGATAGCGCTCGTTGTGGTGGGCGATCAGGGCCCGGAGTTCGCCGACCCGATGTGCAGGGGTCGCCGGGTCGTCACCGTGTGCGGTCATCGTCGCCCGAGGCTACGACGTGGAGTTGCGCCCCGCCGACCGGCGTGACGCGTCACGCACCGAGAGCGAAGCGGGTGGCAGACGACTGATCCTGCACCCGCTTGCCCACGTCGGCGGTGAGCCGTGCGATTCGTTGCGCCACCGCAACGGAATGCGTCGCCAGTCCGCACTGCGGAGTCACGATGCTCTGACGACGCAGCAGCACGGGATCGCAGCCGAGCCGCACCAGGCTGCACCAGAGATCGCTCAGCGCTCTCCACTGCCGTTCGGACGTCGTCGGCAACGGTCCGTCGGTGGGGATCACACCCCACGCGATGATCCCTCCCTCAGCGAGGAAGCGGGTCAGATAGCCGACCCAGTCGACCAGCTCGCTCGACACCGGCAACGACACCACATTCGGCCCGACGGCCAGCAACGTGGCGACATCACAGGGAGCACAGCAGTGCACACCGGTGAGGGTGCTGCTCGGCAGGGCGGCCATGGCGCTGGACATCCGATCGATCGCCTCGTCGGGCGGCAGCGGGAATCCGGGCTGCATCAGTTCTGCGAACCAAGGTTCGTCGAGCACCACCATCTGGCGCGAGTTCGGAAGCGCGTCGGTGACGACCTGTGAGAGCGAACCGAGCCGGGCACGCACGACCGACAGGGCGAGATCGAACGCGGTCGCCCGGTCGAGACCGGCACGGTGGAGTGCAACGCCGAGCGTGACCGGCCCGACGAACTGCCACTTGACGGCGGCACCGTCGAGGCGAACCGCGTGCGCCCGGTCGATGAACGCTCGGAACCCGTCGAAGGCGGGGTGGTCGATGTCGGTGGACACCGTGGAGTACGGCTCGACGAGCGCGGGGTCGACGACCACGCTGTCGGCATCGAGGCTGACGCCGGGCACGCCGACGAGCGCCTGGCCGAGCATCAACTCGGCTGGGGAACGGTGCGGCATCGTCGGGATCGTGGCGATGTCGAACTCGTCGATCGCAAACGCCGCAGCTGCGACCGAATCGCGGTGTGGCAGGCTCCCCACGCCGGCGGTTGCCCCGTCGGCGAAGGCCGAGCGGGCGGCAGTACGTGCACGAACGTCGTCTGCGGAATCGTTCACGTCACACCTCCCATCGGTGACCCCCTCAACTGTGCCAGCTCGACGGGCGCCGAACCGGGATCTCTGCATCGTTCCACGCTGCGGGCGGCACGACCGAATCCGTTTGAACGGAACCGACGTGGCAATCGTCACCGCCCAGCGCCGCGGCCAAACCTCACCGCAGGCGCCGCAATCCGCCGGCAGCACGGCAACCTGTGGGGATGTCGACAGAACACGACGACCCGATCGATCGGATCGCACGGTTTGCGCCGTGGGTCGCACGACTCGGATGGGTCCTGGTGGCGGTGGTCGGTGGCAGTGCGGTCGAGTCGGCCGTCGACGGCCGCAGCGCTGCGGTGGCGTGGACTGCAGCGGTCGGCGGGTGGGCGCTGTGGGCGGTCGCCGCACTGGGGTTGGCGATCGCATCGGTGTGGTCGCTCACGGTGGTCCGCCTGGTCGTGCCGCTGGCAGTGGTGGCCACGGTGGCAGCCGGTGTCGGGGGTGCCACAGCGGTCGAACTCCTCCTCCTCGGTGGCCCGGCGATCGCGGCCACGGCCGCAGCGATGACCGCAGAATTCGGACGCCAATGGGTGCAAGCTTCCGCCTACGGCGAAGAGGATCGATTCCCGCTGCGGTTCCCGGTGGGCGCCGGACTCGCAGCCATCGTGACATGGGCGCTGTGGGCGCCTGCGCTCGTCGCCGGCCCGCTGCTGATCGCTGCGCGGTCGTGGATTGCGGGCGTCGTGCTGTGTGCGCTGGCAGTTGGAGGCGTGGTGTTGCTCGGGCCCCGGTGGCACCGGCTGTCGTTGCGGTGGTTCGTGCTCGTTCCGGCGGGTGTCGTGGTTCACGACCCGGTGGTGCTGGCCGACACGTTCCCTCTGCGCACCGCTCAGATCGACTCGATCGGGCTGGCGTCCGCCGACACCGAAGCAGCCGACCTGACCGGCCCGGCGAGCGGGTATGCCGTCGAGGTCGCCACGACCGAATCGGTCACGGCGGTGTTCGCCTTCACGCCGGCCGAGCCCAACGGCCGAGCGATCCACCTCCGGTCGTTCCTGATCGCGCCCAGCAGACCCGGCCGCGCCCTGCGGTCAGCGAAGGCTCGCGGCCTCCCCGTCGCATGACCGTTACCTCTGGTGTCAGACACCAGAGGTAACAGTCAGCGGCAGATACCGCCGCCGAGGACTCGAGTGTTGGAGGTGTCGTAGAGGACGACGCTCTGGCCAGGCGCAACCCGCCGCTGCGACTCGGCCCAGCGCACACGGATGGCTTCACCGTCGGCGCTGACCGTTGCGGACACCGCTCGGCCGTGCGCGCTGCACTGAACCAGCACCTCGCCGTCGACCACCCGATCGATCCAGCTCATCTGATCGACGACGAGGTCGCTGCGCAACAGGTCGACGTCGCTCCCGACGGTGACGGTGGCTGCCTCGGTGTCGACGTCGAGCACGTACCGCTTCGGACCGCCGCCGGGCAGGCCGATCCCTTTGCGCTGGCCGACCGTGACCAGCTCGACCGACTCGACTCGACCGAGCTCGTTGCCGTCGGTGTCGACGACCGTGCCCGCACGAAACGGGATGCGGTCGCCGAGGAACGACGTGCGGCCACCGGTGGAGGTGATGAAACACACGTCCTGGCTGTCGGGCTTCGTGGCGGTGCGCAGATCGATCGAGGCGGCGAGTGCGCGCAGGTCGGACTTCTGCATGCCCCCCACCGGAAAGATCGTGCGGGCGAGCTGCGCCTGGTCGAGCATGTGCACCACGTAGCTCTGATCCTTGGCGTCGTCGGAGCCACGTTCGAGCGTGTAGCGGCCATCGGCGGTGCGACCGATGTTCGCATGGTGGCCGGTGGCGACGGCGTCGAAGCCGAGCAGATCGGCACGCTCGGCGAGGCGGGCGAACTTGACCGACCGGTTGCACTCGATGCACGGATTCGGCGTGACCCCGCGGGTGTGCGCGTCGATGTACGGCGCAACGACGTGCTCGTCGAAGTCGTCGCCGAAGTTGAACACCAGGTGATCGATGCCGAGCTGTTGCGCAACGCGGCGGGCATCGTCGACATCGGACACCGAGCAGCAGCCGGTGTCGCTGTCGCCGCCCCACAGCTTCATGGTGACGCCGACGACCTCGTGGCCGGCCCGCTGCAGCAGCAACGCGGCCACCGACGAGTCGACGCCGCCGGACATCGCGCACATCACCTTCATGAGGTGCTCCGCACAGCGTCCGCGGTGGTCCGCGCAACGGCTGCGGTGGTCTGCCGACGAAGTCGGTCGACCGACACACCGATCACGTCGATCGCCCGTTCGACGTCGGCCGCCGTGGTCGTGTGGCCGAGCGTGAGCCGCAGTGCGCCGAGCGCGCTCGATCGGTCGACTCCCATCGCAGCGAGCACGTGTGACGGCTCCATGGCGCCGCTCGCGCACGCCGAGGCGGCCGAGGCGCACACGTCTGCTTCGTCGAGCAGGAAGAGCAGCGCTTCGGACTCGATTCCGGCGACACACACATGAGCAGAGCCGGCGACCTTGTGCTCGGCAGGCACCGTCTCGGTGACGCCGTCGAGTCGGTCGCAAAGGCCCGCGACCAGTCGGTCGCGAAGCACCGTCAACCGCTCGTTCTCCTCGGCCCGGTCGCGGTCGGTGAGATCGAGGGCGACCGCAGCGGCCACGATTCCGGCGGTGTTGTGGGTACCGCTACGACGCTCTCGTTCCTGGCCCCCACCGATGATCAGCGGCTCGACCTGCGGACCGCCGCGCTCGACGAGGACGCCGACCCCCTTGGGCCCACCGAACTTGTGGGCGCTCAACGACAGCAGGTCGACGAGCGGGGTGATGTCACGCAGATCGACCCAGCAGGCCGACTGCACGGCATCGGTGTGCAGCAACGCGTCGGGAGCGTGCCGGCGCACGACGCGGGCGACCTCGGCGAGCTCGGTGATCGTGCCGACTTCGTTGTTGACCGCCATGACACTGACGATCGAGACGTCCGGAGTGGCATCGAGCACCGTGGCGAGCTCGTCGAGGTCGACGCGTCCGTACCGATCGACGCCGACGATCCGGCCTCGGTCGCCGAGCTGCTCGACGACGTGAAGGACGGCGTGATGCTCGACCGCCGGGCACACGGCGACGCCGCCGCGGCGGGCGATGGCACCGGTCACCGCCATGTTGTCGCTCTCGGTACCGCAGCCCGTGAAGACGACTTCGTTCGGGTGACAGCCGACAACACGGGCGACGGTGTCTCGGGCCTCGTCGACGGCCCGACGGGCACGCCGGGCGAAGCGGTGCGAACCCGACGGGTTGGCGTACAGCTCGGACAGGTACGGCATCATCGCCTCGACCGCCTCGGCGCGCATCGGCGTCGAGGCAGCATGATCGAGGTAGGTGAGGCCGGATTCCGTCACCCATCCCACGCTATCGAACACGCCACAGGTCAGGGCCGGAGCCCAGCTGCGACCGTGCCGTAGCCTCGACGCGATGCGGGGATACGACGAACGTTCATACGGCGACGGATTCGCGGACGTGTACGACGAGTGGTACGCCGACGTCACCGATGTGGAAGCGACTGTGGACCGGATGGTCGAACTCACCCACGCCGGCGCACGGATACTGGAACTCGGCGTCGGCACGGGGCGCCTCGCCGTGCCGATGGCAGCGGCCGGGCTGACCGTCACCGGCATCGACAGCAGCGAGGCGATGCTGGCCAGACTGACCGAACGTGACAGCGACCGGCGTGTCCAGGCGATCCTCGGCGACATGGTCGACGATCTCCCCGACGAAGCGTTCGACGCAGTGCTCGTTGCGTACAACACGATCTTCAATCTCGTTGCCGAGGGAGACCAGCAGCGACTCTTCCAAGACGTCGCCGGTCGGCTCGAGCCCGACGGAGTCTTCGTCGTCGAGGCGTTCGTGCCCAGCCAGCATCCGGACGGGAGTTCGTCGATGGTCGACGTGCGTTCGATGGCGGTCGATCACGTCGTGCTCTCGGTGTCGAGCAATCGTCACGACGACCAGCGCGCCGAGGGACAGTTCATCCATCTCTCGGAGTCCGATGGTGTTCGGCTCCGCCCCTGGTCGATCCGATGGGCCACACCTGAGCAACTCGACGCGATGGCGACCGCCGCGGGGCTTCGGCTCGCCGATCGGTGGGCCGACATGGCGGGGGCCCCGTTCACCGACGACAGCACGCAGCACGTCTCGGTCTACCGACGGGCAGCGACACGATGACGAAGTACGGACTCGGTGTGCCGAACGGAGGCGACTTCGCCGACCCCACCTGTCTGGCAGTGCTCGCTCGCGACGCCGAGACCGCTGGGTGGGATGGCTTCTTCCTGTGGGATCACATGATCCGACGTCCGCCATGGCAGCCGATGGTCGACCCCTGGGTCACGCTCGCGGCGGTTGCGGTGGCCACCGAGCAGATCATCATCGGTCCGATGGTCACACCGCTCGCCCGGCGGCGGGTGTCGGTGATCGCGCGTCAGACGGTGACCCTCGACCGGCTGGCCGCAGGGCGGCTCCGGCTGGGGGTGGGCCTCGGCGCCCCCGACGACGAATTCACGAGATTCGGCGAGGACGCCGAACCGAAACGACGAGCGCGGATCCTCGACGAGTCACTCGATGCGCTGCAACTGCTCTGGTCAGGCGAGACCGTGTCGTATCGAGGCGACCATGTCGTGCTCGACGAGGTCGAGTTCACGCCGACACCGGTGCACGGCCGCATCCCGATCTGGGTGGCGGGCGGCTGGCCGGGCGGCGCCCCGTTCCGGCGAGCGGCGCGCTTCGACGGCGTGTGGCCGGTTGCGAAGGCCGGCGGCTATCTGGCGGTCGATGACTTCGTCGAGTGCGTCGCAGCGGTTCGGAACCAGCGGCTCGGCGACACCCCGTTCGACGCCTGCTTCATCGACCGCAGCCCGGCCGGTGGTGACGCCGAGACCTCCGACAAGCTGGGCCGCCTGGCCGACGGCGGGATGACCTGGTGGATCGATTCCCTCGACGACCCGAGCATCCCCTTCGAGGACCACCGCGCTCGCGTCCAAGCCGGCCCTCCCCGCTGAACCCCCTCAACCGAAAAATGCGCAGGGCAGCGCCACGGGCGGGCAATTCCGCGCACATTTCGGGCTCAACGATCCACCGGCGCCGAAACGTGCGCGGATCGGCCCGCCGGTGCGGTGCTGGCGCACATTTTTCGGAGATGGGGAAATCGGGGGGCGCCGACCGGGGTCGGTCGACGGCGGGTCAGAACGAGTGGTAGCCGCCATCGATCGTGATCACGTCGCCGGTGTGATAGCTCGATGCTCGGCTGGCGAGGTACACCGCCAGACCGCCGAAGTCATCGGCGGTGCCCCAGCGACGCATCGGCACCCGTGGCAGGACGTTGTCGACGAACTTGTCCCACCCGAATGCGCCGGCGGTCATGTCGGTCTCGATCCATCCCGGCAACACCGAGTTGCAGCGGATGCCGTGGCGCGCGTGCTGAACGGCGATCGCCTTCATCATCGAATTGACGCCCGCCTTCGAGGCGCCGTAGTGCTGGCCCGACTGCTGACCGAAGAACGCTGATCCCGACGTGGTGAACACGATCGAGCCGCCCGCCTCGTCGCCGTCGCCATGGCGCGACACCATGTGTTTGGCAGCTTCGCGGGAGGTGAAGAACGCGCCGTCGAGGTTGATTCGCATCACGCGTCGCCACTCGTCCGAGGTCATCCCCACGAAGCTCGACGCCTGGCCTCCCACGCCGGCGTTCACGAAGCACGAATCGACTCGACCGAGTTCGCCGATCGTGTCGGCCATCGCCTGTTCGACCGCCGCCTCGTCGCCCACGTCGCACACGATCGACAACAACTCGACGTCGTAGCGACCGAGTTGTTCGATCGCGACGTCGTTCTTGTCAGGGTTGGTTCCCCAGATCGCCACGTCGGCACCGTGCGCGGCGAGCGAATCGGCCATTCCGAGGCCGATTCCGCCGTTGCCGCCGGTGACGAGGGCAACATGGCCGGTGAGGTCGAACGGTGATCCAGCGGGAAGCGGCATGGGGCCGACGGTAGGGCGCGTCACGCACTGTCGCAGCAGTGGAGATAGCGTCGGTGCTGCATGTATCTGGAGCGAGTCCGCCAACCCTCCGACCTGCGAGACCTGTCGTACGACGAACTGAACGATCTCGCCGGCGAGATCCGCGACTTCGTCGTCTCGGCGGTGTCGGACACAGGAGGCCATCTCGGCTCGAACCTCGGCGCCGTCGAGCTCACGCTCGCCATGCACCGGGTCTTCGATTCGCCGACCGACGCGATCCTCTGGGACACGGGCCACCAGGCCTACATCCACAAGATCGTCACCGGACGACAGCCACAGTTCGAGCAGCTTCGCCAACAGGGCGGGCTCTCGGGCTATCCGAGCCGCGAGGAGTCCGAGCACGACTACATCGAGAACAGCCACGCATCGACGGTGCTGTCGTACGCGTACGGCATGGCGGTCGCCCGCGACCTCGGAACCGACCCGCATCGCCACATCGTTGCGGTGATCGGCGACGGCTCGCTCACCGGCGGCATGGCCTACGAGGCGATCAACAACATCGGTCACAGCGACAAGCAGGTCATCATCGTCCTCAACGACAACGGTCGCTCCTATGCCCCCACGGTGTCGATGCTGTCCGCCAGCGCGCAGGGCCGCGACGAGCAGGCCAACCATCCGAGCGTCACCGATCGGGTCACCGACAAGCTGTCGCACGCGCTCACCGACATTCGCACCAACCCGGTGTACGTGCGTCGCCAGCGTCGCCTCGAGGAGTTCCTCGGCCACCTCCCGGTCGTCGGCCATCAGGCCGAGTCAGCGATGGATGCGTTCAAGGCCGGGGTCCGCGAGTTCCTCCAGCCGCCGTCGTTCTTCGAGGCGCTCGGCGTGCGCTACGTCGGACCGTTCGACGGCCACAACGTCGAGGAGATGGAGCACGCGTTCCGCAATGCGATCGAGCTCTCCGAGGACGGACCGATCCTCGTACACGTACTCACACAGAAGGGTCGTGGCTACTCGCCGGCGGAGGACGACGACGAGAAGCACCTTCATGACGCGCCGGTCTTCGATCCGCTGGTCGGCCCCCCGAAGGCGGTCTCCACCGGCTACACCCAGGCCTTCGCCGACGCGCTCCTGAAAGAGGCCGAAGCCGACGATCGCATCGTGGCACTCACGGCGGCGATGCCCGGCCCGACCGGGCTGTTGCCGTTCCAAGAGCGGTTCCCCGACCGGTTCTTCGACGTGGGCATCGCCGAGCAACATGCCGTCACCGGCGCCGCGGGCATGGCGATGGGTGGCCTTCGCCCCGTGGTGGCCATCTACTCGACGTTCCTCAACCGGGCGTGGGATCAGGTCGTCTACGACGTCGCCCTCCACCGCCTGCCGGTGATCTTCTGCCTCGACCGCGCCGGTATCACCGGACCCGACGGGGCGAGCCACCACGGCGTGTACGACATGGCGTTGTTGTCGAAGGTCCCCGGGATGCGGGTGCTCGCTCCGTCGAGCGCGCAAGAGCTCGCGCAGATGCTGCACGATGCCGCCACGCTCGTCGAGGCCGGCCCGATCGCCATCCGCTATCCCCGCGGCGCGGCTCGACAGGTGCCCGAACAGGAAGTCGGCTCGGGCCTCACCGCCCGCAAGGCGGTCGTCGGTTCGGGGTCCACGTGCATCGTGGCGATCGGCAAGATGCTCGAGACCGCCGAGAAGGCCGCTGCGGCGCTGGCCGCAGACGGCGACCAGGTGACGGTGTGGGACGCTCGTTGTTGTGCTCCGCTCGATCCGGCGATGATCGCCGACGTGGCCGCGCACAACCAGGTGATCACCATCGAGGACGGGATTCGCGACGGCGGGATCGGCATGTCGATTGCCGATGCTGTGTGTGCGCTCGACCAGTCGACCCACGTCGAGGTGCTGGGCCTGCCGACCAAGTTCATTCCGCACGACCCGAAGTCCGACGCGATCCTGACGAGGTTCGGCCTCGACGTCGACAGCGTCGTCGAACTGCTCCGCTCGATCTGACTCCGGGTCCGGGTGGGCCCGGCGCCGTAGGCTCGCAGCGTGGTTTCCTCGACCGACGACCCGTACGCCGCCTTCACCCACCTGCGCTTCGAGCGGCCGAGTGACGGGGTGCTGCTGATCACCCTCGACGACCCCGAGCGCCTCAATGCGACCGGCGCCGACATGCACCTGCAGCTGTCGAAAGTGTTCCGCACGGTCGATGACGACCTGAGCGTGCGAGCCGTCGTCGTCACCGGCGCCGGATCGGCGTTCTCGGCGGGCGGCGACCTCGACTGGATCGCCGAGCAGGTCGGCGACTATGCCCAGACCATCCGGGTGATGCGCGAAGCCGGCGACATCGTTCGCACGATGATCGACTGCGACACGCCGATCGTGTCCGCCATCAACGGCGTGGCGGTCGGTGCCGGTCTGGCGGTCGCCCTGATGGCCGACGTGAGCATCATCGACGAAGACGCCCGCCTCACCGACGGCCACATCCGCCTGGGCGTCGCCGGCGGCGATCATGCAGTCGCCATCTGGCCACTGCTGTGCGGCATGGCGAAGGCCAAGTACTACCTGCTGACCGCCGACTTCCTCGACGGGCGCGAAGCCGAACGGATCGGGCTCGTGTCGAAGGCGGTGCCTGCCGACGAGGTCCTGTCCACGGCGATGGGGGTCGCCCAGAAACTGGCTGCCGGGCCGGTCGATGCCACCCGGATGACCAAGCGAGCGCTCAATCATTGGCTGCGCCAGGCGCTCCCCAACTTCGAGGCGTCGCTCGCCTACGAAATGCTCAACTTTCTCGGCCCCGACGCCGCGGAGGGGTTGGCGGCGCTGCAGGAGAAGCGCCGCCCCGACTTCCGGGGCGGGGCCGGCACCAACGAAGGAGACGTGACATCGTGAATGCACTGGACGATCTCGACCTGTCGCACGATCTTGCGCTCGCGCTCGACGTGGCCGATGCCGTCGATGCGTTCACACTGCCGCACTTCCGCGAGGCCGACTTCACCATCGACTGGAAACGGAACCAGACCGAGGTCACCGAGGTCGACCGGCGCGCCGAGACGATGATCGTCGACCAGTTGGTCAGAGAGCGCCCACAGCACGGAGCCTTCGGCGAGGAACACGGGATCACCGGCGATCAAGGGTCCCCGTGGCAGTGGGTGGTCGATCCGATCGACGGCACCTCGGGGTTCGTGCGCGGCATCCCGATCTGGGCGACGCTCATCGCGCTCACCCACGTCGAGCATGGCGCGGTGATGGGCGTGGTGTCGGCGCCGGCACTGGGTCGACGCTGGTGGGGCGGCCTCGGCCTCGGCGCGTCGATGACCGTGTTCGGTGACGAGCGACCGATCGTGGTGTCGACCGTCGACGACCTCGCCGAAGCGCAGGTGAGCATCACCCACAGCAACGGTTGGGATGCGCTCGGGCTCACCGATGCGCTGGTGAGGTTGCAGCAACGTGCCCGTCGATCGCGTGGCGTCGGCGACTTCTGGCAGCACATGCTGGTGGCCGAGGGCGCGATGGATGTCGCAGTCGACGCCGTCGGCGTGGCGCCCTACGACATCGCCGCGGTCAAGCCGATCGTCGAGGCGGCCGGCGGCAGCCTCACCGATCGCTTCGGGAACCGGACCCACGAGCACGAGACCGCGATCAGCACCAACCGGTTGCTGCACGAGGTGGTCCTCGCAGAACTGGGCGACTGAGCCCGGTCTGCGTGAGCGCACGCGCTGCGGCCCGTCGTCGTCGCTCACACACAACGCCGAGACCGTGAGCGTCGGCAAGCGGGTACCGTTGCGCCTCATGTCGAGCGACGCACCAACGCCAGCCGAGCAGGCCGTGCGCTCCGATGTCGCGTTGGAGACGACGGCGATCACCGCAGGTCGAGGCGCAAGCGGCGCTTCGCTGGCGCCCGCGCTCTGGGCATCGAGCACGTGGGAGTCGGAAAGCCTCGACGATGCGCACCGCCGCGCCACCGCGCAACGCCACGAAGGGTTCTACTCGCGCTACTCGAATCCCACCGTGCGATCGTTCGAGGAGGCGATCGCCGAGCTCGAGGGCGCCGAGACGTCGCTGGCGTTCGCCTCCGGGATGGGGGCTGTCGCCTCCACCGTGTTCGCACTGTGCTCCTCGGGCGGCCACATCGTTGCGCAACGTCAGCTCTACGCCGGCACACTCGCGTTCCTGCAGGGACCGTGTCGACGGCTGGGCATCGATGTCACCTACGTCGATGTCGCCACACCAGGCGCATTCGCCGATGCCGTCGAGCCCGGCCGCACGATGCTCGTCCTGGCCGAGACTCCGTCCAATCCGCTCCTGGAGTTGGCCGATCTCGACGAGCTGGGGTCGATCAAGGGCCCGTTCACGGTGGTCGACTCCACGTTCGCCACGCCGCTCGGTCAGCAGCCGTTGGCACACGGGGTCGACATCTCGCTGCACTCGGCAACAAAGGGAATCGCCGGCCACAACGACGCCACGCTCGGTGTGATCTCCGGCGACGACGACGTGCTCGGTGAGATCTGGTCGTACTCGGTGCTCCACGGCGCAACGCCGTCGCCGTTCGACGCGCTGAACGCCCTTCGGGGTCTGCGCACGCTCGGCGTGCGGACTCGTCAGCAGAACGACACCGCTCGCTCGCTGGCGGTCACCCTGGCCGATCATCCCGAGGTGCGTGCGGTGCACTACCCCGGCCTGAGCGAGCACCCTCAGCACGCGTTGGCCACGAAGCAACTCCGTCAGTACGGAACCGTGTTGTCGTTCGAGGTCGCCGACCGTGACGCTGCGGCCGCACTGCTCGGTCGGCTGCGCACCGCTCGAATCGCAACATCGCTCGGCGGGCCGGAGACCATCGTGTGCCATCCGGCGACGTCGACGCATGCGAGCTTGACCGCCGACGAGAAGCTGGCGGCCGGTGTCAGCGATGGCCTGCTTCGCGTGTCGATCGGTCTCGAGGATCCCGCCGACGTCGTGGCCGACTTCGAGCAGGCGCTCGAGACACCGTCCTGAACGTCACTCCACGATCGGAAGCGGCGACGGACCGAAGCTGAACCAGCCGTCGATCACCGCCTCGATGTCGGCGTCGTCGCCCTGCCAGTCGTAGGCACGGACCTGCGATCGGCTGCGGCGCCCGAGACGCGACCGGAACAGCTCGAACGTGGTCGCACCGCGCAGCGTCACGTTCGACGCCGCGGTCTGGTCCCCGGTCTCCACCGACCGACCATCAGCGAAGGCGATCTCCAGTCGGACCGGGGCGTCGACCAGCGCGAACAGCGCCAAGTCGATGATGGAGTTCGACCGCGCGCCGGGCAGGCCGAGGGCGTGGCGGACGTCGTGCTCGTGACTGTGACAGTCGATCGGTGGACGATGCTCACCGCCCTGCTCGATGATCTCGGCGAACATCGGAGCCTGCGCGGCCCATCGTTCGAGGAGTTCGTCGACGCCGAACGATCGGTTTCGTTCGACCTGCGCAGCTGTCCAGGCCTCGCCAGGTGCACCGTCCATCCGCCCGGCTGCTGCATCGTCCGGAATGCCCGACACGTGCGAGAGCACGTCCCGCACGGTCCAGTCAGGGGTGCAGGGAACGACGGCCGTCCATGCGTCGTCGTCGAGAGTTCGGGCGAACTCGATGAACGAGCCAGCGGCAAGACGGTACTGGTCGGCGATGCCAGGTGGGTTCGACATGCTCCGATGCTGGCACATGATCGCAGCAGCATCGTGCGCGACACTCTCACGATGGATTCCGATGCGAACAGCGCCCCTGTTGTCACCCGTCACGACGACCGGGGCCGATATGACCTCACCGTCGGCGGCGACGTCGTGGCGTTCGCCGACTTCTCCCCCGCCGCGGACATGATCACGATCCCCTACATCGAGACCGACGTCAGCCATCGCGGCAACGGCTACTCGGCGGTGTTGATGAACGGCGTCGTCGACGACCTCCGCGCCCGCGGGATGCGAGTGCGGGCCACGTGTTCCGTGGCTCGGGCCCATGTTGCCGAACATGCCGCCGAACTGCTGGTGCACTGACCGTGTGTCGCAACATCACCACGTTGCGGGGGCTCGAGCCTGCGGCGACCTCGGAGGAGATCGAGGCCGGCGCACGTCAGTACGTGCGCAAGATCAGCGGGGTGCAGCAGACCTCGGCGGCGACCGAAGAGCCGTTCGAGCGAGCCGTGGCCGAGATCGCCGCCATCACCACCCGCGTGCTGCACGAGCTCCCGCCGAGGAAGGCTCCGCCCAGAACGGAGCCACCCCTCCGCCGACTCAGCACCCGCTGAAGCGTTGCCGTGGCCCGGGCACCGCTGACCGGCACCGTGCGAGGGGCGCTCAGCGCCCGCCGGGTCAGGAGTAGAAGGGGTTCTCGCCGGTTGAGTGATCGGTGAGGTCCTTGACCCGCTCGACTGCTTCGATGGCGTCGACGAGCATCGTCTGCACCCCGTCGAGCATGGTCTGCTTGCTCATCGAGCAGCCGTGGCAGCCTCCACCCATGGTGAGGTAGGCGGTGCCTTCACCATCGTGGCCGACGTAGGTGACGAACCCGCCGTGGGCGGCCAACGCCGGGTTGACCTCGGTGCCGACGAGCGCTTCGATCTCGGCCGACAGTTGGTCGTCGGCGGTCAGACCCTCGATCGAGGGGGCGGCCGGGCGGTTGGGGTTGCGGATGACGAGACCCTGCGTGGTCGTGTAGTCGAGCGTGGCACCGGTGAGGAGGTCGACGTCGGGGCCCGGGATGATCACCTTCATCCCCTCGTGGGTGCGCACCTCATCGGTGAAGGCCGCCGTGAGGAACTCCTCGAACGAGAGGTCGTAGCGAAACTCCTCGCCGGCATCGGACGCAATCGCAAGACGCAAACCCAGCTTCTCGCCGTCGACTTCGTCGTCGCGGAGCTCGCGCAGATGCTCGAGCGCTTCAGGCGTCACCGAGATGATCGGTTCGCTGGTGGTCGCTTCGTCGGTCTCCGCAGCCGCGGCTTCGAGGGGACTCATGACCGGGAGGCTACCGGCGGGTCCAGCACAGGGGACCCTCGATCGACCGACTCCGCAACCGCGGACACCTCGTCGGCGACCGGTTGCAGTGACCTACTCTCGCCGAGTGACCGATGGCAGCCGTGGTTCGATCGTCTCGACCCAGCCGGATCCGCTCGGCGCGCCCTGATGCCCGACCGTCTCAGCGGGCGAGGGCTCGCACTGGTCGCCATGACCGTGGCCGTCGTGAGCTTCTCGACGAGCTCGGCGATGATCAAGTGGTCGGAGTCGACCGGCTCCGTCGTTGCGTTCTGGCGCATGATCGGTGCCGTGATCGGCTGGTGGACGGTCATCGCGTTCACGCGGGTGCGGACGCATCGCCCCGTGCCGACGCGTGCGACATGGCGATTGGCGCTGGCACCCGGGCTCGCGTTCGGAGCGAACATCGCCCTGTTCTTCACGGCGATCACCAAGACGAGCATCGCCCACGCCGAGTTCATCACTGCGCTGACCCCACTCGTGCTGTTGCCGGCCGGCGCGTTCTTCTTCGGGGAACGACCGAACTGGAACGCGCTGCGTTGGGGGCTGATCTCGATCGTCGGCGTGTCGCTCGTGCTGTTCTTCGGTCCCGATCAAGGGGCGGCCTCGGTGTCCGGCGACCTGATGATGATCGGGGTGATCACGCTCTGGACGACGTACCTCCTGACGTCGAAGCGAGCGCGCGCCGCCGGTGTCGGCACGCTCGATTTCATGGCGTGCATGATGCCGATCGGTGTACTCACCGCCGGACCGATCGCAGCGATCATCGCCGGGTCCGACGTGTTCGGTCTGACCGCCCGGGGCTGGCTCGTCGTGGTGATCCTCGTGTTCCTGACCGGGATGCTCAGCCATGGTTGCATCGTGTTCGCCCAACAGCACCTGCCGGTGGCCACGATCGGCATCATGCAGACCGCGCAACCTGCATTGGCGGTCGTGTTTGCGTTCTTGATCCTCGGCGAAGAGGTGCGACCGCTGCAGATCGTCGGCATGGTCCTGGTGATCACCGGCTTGGCGCTCTTCACACTTGCGAGCTCTCGCACGGCGACGGCGTCCACGCCGGCCACCCCGGTCGAAGCCGTCTGATCGAGTTCAGTCGTCGAGGAGCGCTGCCAGGCGACGGCGCCACTCGACCGACAACCGATCGGAACGGACGCTGACGGTGGCCGACTGTTCGAGGGGCAATGCGCCACCGATGCGCTCGAGCATCGCTTTGTCCTCTGCACCGATCGCACGGTCGAATGCCAGGAACTCCTCGGTCGACAGGTCGTGGTCGTGATTGCGCCACGACACGAACGTGAACAGCGAGGTGACGTCGTCGATCGGCGAGGTGCACAACAACAGCACGCGATCGTGACCGGCGCGGGTCCCGGACTCGTAGAACGTGTTCGAGCGCACCACGAACGGCAGGTGGAAACCGGTCGACATGCGTTGGCGCACGTCCTGGCCGCGTTCGTCGAGGACGTCGACGGCGTACTGGTAGCCGGTGAAGTCGGCGTCGAGCGCTTCGACGTGGATCGGCGCGACGATCGGGTCGGTGTCGGGTCCGATCGTGCCGGCGTGCACATACGGGAAGTGGGCGACATCGCAGAAGTTGTCGGCCATTCGGGTGGCGGATGCCTGCCAGATCTCCGTGCCGGCGGTGACTCGCCGGAACGACGGATCGCGATCCTGGGGTATCTCCGGTGGTTCGCCCATCGGGGTGCCAGGGCACAACCAGACCAGGCCGTACCGTTCACGGACCGCCAGCAGGGTCAGGTCGGCCGCCGACGGGATCGCTGCGCCGGGACCGGAGGAGGGCACGTCGACGCACGCTCCGGCAGCGTCGAACGCCCAGGCGTGATACGGACACACGAGACATCCGTCTGAGACGGTCCCGCCCGACAAGGGCGCCTCGCGGTGCGGACACCGGTCGGCAGCGGCACGCACCGCTCCGTCAGCAGCTCGCCACAACACGAACCGATCACCGAGGAGGGTCGCCTCGACGGGGGCGTCGCCGACATCGGCTGCGTCGGCGACCACGTACCACTGACCGCGCAGTGCCGGGTTCGAGCAGAACGAGTCGGTGCGCAGATCCACTCGGCGAGCGTACCGACCTCCCCCAACCCGAAATGTGCGCAGGTCGTGCCGCCCACGACGTCGACCCGCGCAGGTTTCGGGTTGGGGAGAGCGGGGCGGGGTGGGGAGGCGTGCCAAGGGTTCACTCTCCGTTCAGATGAATGTCGGCGATGGCTGCGAGGATGGGCGCATGCGCATCCTGGTGACGAACGACGACGGCATCGATTCGATCGGTCTGCACGTGCTGGCGCGGGCCATCTGCCAGCTCGAGGGCGACCACGAGGTCCACGTCGTCGCTCCCGACCAGGAGTTCTCGGGCGCAGGCGCTGCGCTCGGTGCGTTGCACCTGATCCAGCCAGAAGTCCGGCGCGGACGGATCGACGATTGCCCGGCCGCTGCGATCTGGAAGGTGAGCGGCCCGCCGGCGCTGTGCGTGATGTTCGCCCGCCTGGGGGCCTTCGGCCCGCCGTTCGACCTGATCGTGAGCGGCATCAACCCCGGGGCCAACGTCGGTCGATCCGTGTACCACTCGGGCACGGTGGGCGCCGCGCTCACCGGGCGCAATGGTGGGATCTCCGGCATCGCGGTCAGCCAAGCGGTCACCGGGTTCGGCGTCGAGGGTCAGGGATGGGACGAGTCGATCGCCACCCAGCATTGGGACAGCGCCGCCACGGTCGCCAAGGTGATCGCCCAGTCGCTGGTCGACGACATGCCGGTCGAGCCGGTCGTGGTCAACATCAACACACCGGACCTCCCGCTCGACGAGTTCGGCACCTGGCACTTCGCCTCGGTCGGCCAGGCGCCACCGCGGTCGATGTCCGACGCCACGTTGAAGACGATCCCCGGCCACGAAGGGGCCTTCACCGTCGAGATGGCATGGGGTGATGCCGTCGAACTGGCACCTGACACCGACGGCGGCATCATCGAGCGCGGCGACGTCGCCATCACCTATCTCACCCGTCTCGTCCACCACGACCGTCCCGACCTCGGATCGATCTCGAAGTCGCTCGACGAACTGCTGTCCTGACCGAGTGCCGCGTCGGCCTCGGTCGAGCGTCCGGTGTTGCCGACAGCCCTACTGCGAGAACGGTCCGGTCGCCACCGTCCGGATGCGTTCGAAGCCGTCGAGCAGCGTGACCGTGCCCGTCGCGCGATCGACGAACTGAAGCTCTCGGTCGGCGACGAACAAGCCTGAGGAGTCCGTCGCCCACGAGTCGGGGTACACCAGCTGGTTGATGCGACCCGCTTCGATCGAGGTGCCCGACGAGACGTCGAGGATGCGACGTCGTCCGGTGCCGTCGGTGTCGGCTCGGTAGACGATCGAACGTCCGTCCGGCGAGATCCGGGTCGCGGGGTCGATGAACCCGAGTGAGTCGATCGATTCGAGCATCCCATCGGAGACCGCCCCGGTGTCCCACGAGACGACCGAGTACGCGCACCGCAACGTGTCGTCGCACTCCTCGATCGCCCAGTGTCCGTCGCCGGCTGCCAGGAGGTCTCCGGTGCTGATACGTCTCGTGTCGCCATCGGGAGCGATCGCGTAGACACCGCCGGGGCCGCCGATGAGTGCATCGCCGTTGGGCGAGAAGGCACGTGACCAGAACTGCGACTCGTCGACGAAACGATTGTCGAGGCGTTCGAGGCTCCCGTCGGGCCGAAGCACCCACTCCTGTTCCGGCGTGCCCGGGCCGGTCGCCGGGGTGGTGACGATGAAGCTGCCGGTGCCCGGCCACGGCTGCACGAAGATGATGCCGTCGGGCTGGCTCGCCTCGACGATCGGCTCGCCGTCTCGGATCATCAGCAGCTTGCTCGAGTTGAACAACACGATCGTCTGATCGTCGAATGCCAGCTGCGACCCGCTGCCTGCAGCATCGAGACTGCGAGTTCGGCCGCTCGGGAATTCGGTCACGGCGAGGATCCCGGTCTGCGACAGGGTGATCACTTCGGTCGGCGCGATCGCGGCCAGGCTCTCGGGAACCGACACGACGCGTTCCGCCCACGCAGGTGGCTCACCGATCACCACCGGCGGGACCACCGCCTCGGTCTCGATCTCGGCGTCGCCCGTCGGTGCCGGCACCGCAGGCAGCGTCGTGGCCGGCCCGGTGGTGGTCGATGCCCCGACGGGTCGGAGTGCCTCGAGCGTTGCCGGCTCGGTCGACGGGGTCGTGGGGGGAGACGGATCGTCCGACGTCCCGCCGCCGCGCAACAGCGCACCGGCCGAACCGATCAGCAGTGCGAGGACGATCGCGCCGGCGACCACCTTGCGGCCGAGCCTCGACCTCGACGAGGCCGTGTGGTCGTCGAAGTCCTCTGGTGGTGGTTCGCCGAAGATGCCCGCCGGCGGGCGGGCACCCGACGACCCACCCGATCGTGGCGCACCGCCGCCGAACACCGCGCTGTCGGGAACCGAGCTGTCGGGGACCCAGTCGTCGCGCGTCCAGGGAGAGACGTCATCGGGGTCGTCGGCCACGGCGTCATTGGACCACATCGCAGCACCGATACCGTCGCGCAGGTGAAGACTCGTGGCGAGATCGTGCAGGGATATCTGGCGTCGTTCGCCACCGGCGATGCCGACGCGGTGGCCGCATGCGTGACCGACGACTTCGTCAACGAGCACCTCAGCGAACTCGGATCGGGCTGCACCGGGCGCGACGAGTACCGACGACGGCTGCCGGGCTTCCTGTCGACGTTCGCTGGTGCCCGCTACGAGATCGTGACGCTGGCGGAGATCTCGACACCCGGCGCCGGTGACGTGGTGGTGCGCTATCGGTTCGAGGCGGCCTACGAAGACACGCCGATCGACATCCCCGGCGTGATGTGGTTCGACGTGCGCGACGGCCTGGTCGCTCGTCGCACCGATCTGTGGGACTCGCTCACGTTCCTCCGCCAGACCGACCAGGTGTGACGTTTGGTGTCAGACACCAAACGTCACATCGCGGTGTCGGCACCGAGGTAGGGAAAACCCTCCTACGGGTTCGGGTTGTCCCGCAAGGCGTTTCGGGGCACCACAGTTCCCCCGAGCGCCGACGTGGCAGACACTGGGCTGATGAGCATCCGACACCTGTTCAGTGCCGATCGACGCCTCACCGGGGCCTGGACCGCCGCCGCAGCCGTGGTGATGACATCGGTCGCCGCCGTCGCGGTTGCATCGCCGGTGTCGGCCGACGTCGCACCAGGCGGTCAGCTCTGCTTCACCATCAACGCCACACCCGGCGACGCCGCCATCGTCAACCTCACCCCCGTACTCGCCGACGGCGACGGCTTCGGCCAACTCATCTCCTCCAACGTCAAGAACAACCCACCCAACGCCTCCAACACCAACTTCACCATCGGCTCCGTCGACCCCAACGTCGCCATCACCCCCATCGGCAACGACGGACAAGTCTGCTACCAGAACTCCCCCCGCTCCAGCGTCGACCTCATCGCCGACCACCTCGGCACCATCAACGCCAACGCCTACACCCCCGCCACCCCCAACGGCGCACCCACCCGCCGCGTCGACACCCGCACCGGCCAAGGCGGCCAACGAATCGCACCAGGCGGTCAGCTCTGCTTCACCATCAACGCCACACCCGGCGACGCCGCCATCGTCAACCTCACCCCCGTACTCGCCGACGGCGACGGCTTCGGCCAACTCATCTCCTCCAACGTCAAGAACAACCCACCCAACGCCTCCAACACCAACTTCACCATCGGCTCCGTCGACCCCAACGTCGCCATCACCCCCATCGGCAACGACGGACAAGTCTGCTACCAGAACTCCCCCCGCTCCAGCGTCGACCTCATCGCCGACCACCTCGGCACCATCAACGCCAACGCCTACACCCCCGCCACCCCCAACGGCGCACCCACCCGCCGCGTCGACACCCGCACCGGCCAAGGCGGCCAACGAATCGCACCAGGCGGTCAGCTCTGCTTCACCATCAACGCCACACCCGGCGACGCCGCCATCGTCAACCTCACCCCCGTACTCGCCGACGGCGACGGCTTCGGCCAACTCATCTCCTCCAACGTCAAGAACAACCCACCCAACGCCTCCAACACCAACTTCACCATCGGCTCCGTCGACCCCAACGTCGCCATCACCCCCATCGGCAACGACGGACAAGTCTGCTACCAGAACTCCCCCCGCTCCAGCGTCGACCTCATCGCCGACCACCTCGGCACCATCAACGCCAACGCCTACACCCCCGCCACCCCCAACGGCGCACCCACCCGCCGCGTCGACACCCGCACCGATGACACCGGCGACGAGCCCGAACCGATCAGGCCAGAGTGCGTCGGATCGACGAGCACCAGCTACGACACCGAGACCCGCGCGGACGATGTTCGGGCTCGCCTCGGCCTCGTACGAGATCGACCGCGGGGCGCAATTCAACAAGACGCTCAGCGAACTGGGCGCCTCCGACTTCGAGGAGCGCATGACGTGCTGGACGCTGATCGATGCGCTTCGCGGCCAGCAGGGGATCCTCGGGCTGCTGACCGACACCGAACTGATCGTGGCCCGCAACCCCCAGACCCAGGACGTGGTCGTGTCGTTCCGCGGCACGGAGATCGATGCCCTCGACATCTTCACCGATCTCAACGCAACCCGGGCATCCTGGAGGCTCCCGGACGGGCAGGTTGTTCCCAGCGCCGTGCACGCCGGCTTCGCTGGGGCGTACCTCGCAGTTCGCGATCAGCTCGCCGAACTCCTCGGAGCGCAGCCCGCACCGACCAACCCCGACGCACGCGTGTACTTCACCGGTCACAGCCTCGGCGGGGCGCTCGCGTCGCTGGCATCGATCGACCTGGTCGACGACCTGATGCGCGCCGGCTACTCCCGTACCGAAGTGGTCACCTATACCTTCGGCGCCCCTCGATCAATGTCGCAGACGATGTCGAACCATCACGCCAGCCTCGTTCCGGTGTCGTTCGCTGTGGTCAACCCCCGCGACCCGGTGCCTCATGTGCCCGCTGCGATCGGCAGCTCGAATCCGTTCTCGCACATTCGCAACGTGACGGTGGTCCACGGATCCCCGGCGACGTCGACGGTCAGGGTCGAGCGCGGCGACGGACGCCGATACCGAGGTTGCCTGGCGATGCCGATCGGGCGGGTTACTGATCACATTCGCTCGGAGTACAACCGCCGGCTCGAGTCGACGTCGTTCTTCGGCGACCCTCGCGTGTGGATCACCATCTCCAACGGCGAGAACCGGCTGAACTGGGACTCGCCGATCGAAGGGCCCTGCGATGAGGTCGGGTTGTTCCGCACCGGGGGCACCCTCACCAGCGCCGCCAACCCGATCACCACCCGCAACGTCGACGTCGACGGCGACGACATACACACCACGTCGACCGGCAAGGGCGACAACTTCTGGGTGGGGTACATCAACATGTTCGGCGACCTCGTGGCGGCGCGCGAATACTTCCCGACGACACCGACCGTGTCGCTCGAGCGCAACGAGAACTTCATCGGCGGCGACACGATCGACTTCGACTGGTCGGTGAGCGATCCGGGCGACCACGACCTCATCGTGCTGTACGACCGCGACCCCCGGGTGGCTGGCGTCGACGGGTACTACCGCAGCATCGTTGGCCGCGTGGAGGCCAAGGCGGACTCCAACCCGGGCGAGCGCACCCAGATCAGGGTCGGCAGCGACCCGAACCGCTGGTGGGTCGCCTACGTGATGGTCGACGACGACGGCAACCAGCGGATCCTGTCGACGTCGAGAGGTGTGCAGGGTTGAGTGCGCCGCCGGCGAAGTGTCGCGCCGGCGGCGGACGACCAGCCAGTGGCCACCGACCACGATCTAGCCTCCGACGATGGCCGACACCACCAGCCGCCTGACGAGCGATGTGATCGACTCCGACGGCTTGGTCGACGACGACATCGATCTGCAGGCGATTGCCGACTCGGAGATCCCCGAGATCCAGCACGAGGCACAGACATGGCTGGTGGCGAACAACGCCGACGATCAGCGCGCGATCACGATCTTCGCGTTCGGCATCGCCGTGTGCGCCGTGTTGTTGCAGTCGTGGTGGGCGGCGCTGCTCGCGGTCTGCATCCTGCTGGTGCTGCCGTTTCGTTGGATGGCGGGCCCACAATTCCGCGACGGGAACATCCAACGCGGGATCATGTGGGCCAACCTCGGCTCGTGGTACCTGCTGTTCCCATTGGTGATCATCGTTCCCGACTCGTTGCCGATAGCGATCCAGAACGTGATCGGGCCGATGATCCTCGCTGCGGCGTACCTCGAACGTCGGGTGGTCAGGCGACTGGTGCCCGTCACGATCATGATCGCGGTGACGATCACGTTCATCGCCTACACCACTGACGGCGTCGGGCTCGACGAGGTGACCCCGGAGTGGCTCTACGTCACGGTTCTGCTGACCTACACCGGGGCGAACCTGTATCTCGTGACCACCGACCTCCGGCAGTCGAACGTCGTGCGGTTGCGGATCATGCAACGAGCGATCAACAACAACCGGGAGCTCGCCGCAACAGACCAGGCCCTACGCAACTCGCGGCGCCGCCTCGTGATGGCCGCCGATCAGGAGCGGGTCAGTCTCGAACGAAATCTGCACGACGGCGCCCAGCAGCGGTTGCTGTCGCTGGCGATTCAGTTGCGGCTCGCTGCCGACCTGGCCGACGAGGGGACGCCGCCGACGAGCGAGTCGCTCTTCGCGATGCATCATGCCGTCACCGACGCGGTCGAGGAACTGCGCGACCTCGCCCAGGGCGTCTATCCCGCACGGTTGACCGAGCTCGGTTTGGCTCGGGCACTGCACGCAGTCGCTCGCCGCTCGCCGTTGCAGATCGAAATCGACGACACCACGGTCGGCGCCATCGACGACGGCACCGAGGTGGCGCTCTACTTCGTATGCCTCGAGGCGATCCAGAACGCTTCGAAACATGGCGGGCCGGGCACCGTGGTCCGCATCTCGCTCGACACGGCCGACGATGATCTGGTGGTGAGCATCACCGACAGCGGGCCGGGGTTCAACATCGACGAACATGCCAACTCGCGGGGGCTGCTCAACATGGCCGACCGTGTCGGCGCCCTCGGCGGTGAGTTGTCGATCGACTCGGCGCCGGGATCCGGCACCGCTGTCTCCGCCCGCTTGCCGCAGCGCCCGACCGCGATCGGAGCGTCGAGCGGATGAGACGGGTCGTGATCGCCGACGACTCGCTCCTGCTCCGTCAGGGCGTGTCCGCAGTGTTGGCAACGCTGGACGACGTCGAGGTCGTCGCCGAGGCCGAGGACCGCCCCGGCCTGATGGCTGAGGTCGACCGGCACCGTCCCGACCTCGTCATCACCGACGTGCGCATGCCACCGACGTTCACCAACGAAGGCATCGCCGCCGCACGCGAGATCCGGTCGCTCCATCCCGACACCGGGGTGATCGTGCTGAGTCAGTACCTCGACGCCGACTACATCATCGAACTGCTCCAGGACGGCACCGAGGGCTTCGGCTACCTGCTCAAGGAGAATGTCGCCGACCGACGACAGTTGGCACACGCGATCGACGCGGTGTGCTCGTCGAGTTCGTCGATCGATGCGGCAGCGATCGAAGTGTTCGTCCAAGCGCGCTCGCGTCGGCCGTCACCGTTCGACGATCTCACCGAGCGCGAGCGAGAGGTGCTGTCTCTCATCGCCGAAGGTCTTCGCAACAGCGCGATCGCGGACCGCCTGCACCTGAGCGAGAAGTCGGTCGAGAAGCACATCAATTCGATCTTCACCAAACTCCACCTCACCGACGAGCCCGAGAGCAACCGCCGGGTCCGGTCGGTGCTGCTCTGGCTCGCCGAACACTGACGCTCGCCCGACCACCCAGCTGTGACGTTTGGTGTCAGACACCAAACGTCACACCTGCCAGAGTTCGGTGTCCGGGTGGAACTGGCTCCAGGCGAACCAGAACGCTTCGTGTGAGGCGATCGGCTCGCCGGTCACCTCGTCGACAGCACGCAGACCGCCTCCGTCGGCGACGAGCTCAACACCGGCGGCGACAACCTCATCGCCGACCGACAGGATCGCTCGGGCCTCGGCGGCTGGGAACGCGACCGGCGTGCCGTCGGCGGTGATCACGCCGACCACGAGTTCCTGCTCGGGAAGGCGATCGTCGGCCGGACCGATCGGGAAGATCGGACCGTTGTCGTCTCGCCCCTGCAGCGGATCGAGGGGATAGCTGCGGCCGATGCCACCGTCCTCGGCGATGATCGTGGTGTCCGGGTGTTCGGCCTTCCACTCGCCCCAGGTCGTGCGGAGCACAGTGGTCTCCTCGAGCACGATGCCCTGGTCCTGGAGCGGGCCGGACACCGCCGCGCCGGTGAACGTGTCGAACACCGACTGCGTGCGCAGGTCGTACATCACCTTGTTCGATCGTGACAGCAGGCCGGAGGTGCGCAGCACCGGCACCTCGTCGGCGCCACCGACCGTGACGGCGTCGTCGGTGCGGTATGCCTGGGCCGCGCCGCACAGCGTGCAGTACGGGATGCCGAAGCGGCGCTCGCCGAGCGTGAGGTTGAACATCTCGTGGATCTCGGCGATGTTCTTCGGGATCGCGAGCGCCTCGTCGCCTTCGACGATGCCGAACACGATCGCGTCGTCCGGATACCAGTCGCCACCGGCCGCGTCGGTGACCGCCGGATCGTCGAGGGAGGGGATGCAACCTTGCGGGCAGCCGTCGGGATCGCCGAGTTCGCGATCGTCGATCAGCACGCCGCCCCAGCTGAGCCACCGCCAGTCGATGTCGGCGTCGGCGTCGGCGAAGAACGGCTCCCAGCCCTGCTCGACGAGCAGGAAGAGATCGGCTTTGTCGGTGCGGTAGTCGGGGTAGCCGGGCGTGTCCCACGCGATCAGGTGATTCGTGGTGCTCAACCACGCGCTCCGCTCGCTGTCGGGATCGTCGGCGAGCGAGACGCCGGTGAGGGCTTCGAACGCCTCGACGAGTCGGTCGTCGCCATCGCCGGCGCCGAAGAATCGCATGAGGTCGGCGACGTACCAGGCGTGTCGGGCGTCGCCGAACTCGACGATGTCGTCGAGCGCGTCGTCGTCGATCGCGCCGGCTCGGAGGCGCAGGGCCATGGCGTCCATCGCGTCGCGAACTTCAGGGGCGTCCTCGACGTCGACTGCTGGCGCCGCCGGGGCCGGCGGGTATCGGAAGACCGGGGCCCGGTCAGCTGCACCAGAGGTGCTGCCATACGACGTGGCGTTGCTGTCGGAGTTGTCGGTGCTCGCCCCGCACGCGGCCAGCCCAATCGACCCCACGAGCAGGAGGGGTGCGGTCCGACGGGTCCAGCGTCGCTGCGAGGGCATGTGAGGAGGGTACGGACGGCCATCTTGCCGCGTTCGAACGGCATGAAGAACACGTTCGAAACTCCGCGGACGGTACGAGCCGGCGCATCCCGTTCCGGCATCCTGGTGACATGGCTGAACGAGCGATCCCCACCGACGACGAGTTGAAGCAGAAGCTCACCACGATCCAGTACGAGGTCACCCAGCGCGCCGGCACGGAACGAGCCTTCAGCGGCAAGTACTGGGACGTCACCGATCCCGGCACGTACCACTGCGTGGTGTGCGAGGAAGCGCTGTTCTCGTCGGAAACAAAATACGACGCAGGGTGCGGCTGGCCCAGCTTCACCGATGCCCTCGACGACGAGAAGATCACCCGGAAGGAAGACCGATCGCACGGCATGCTCCGCGTCGAAACGGTCTGCGCCCGCTGTGGCGCCCACCTGGGCCACGTCTTCCCGGACGGCCCCGGCCCGACCGGCGACCGGTTCTGCATGAACTCCGCCAGCCTCGACCTCAAGCCCAGCGACTGATTACATCAGGGGTCAGACCCGCGATGTAATCGCTAGCGTCGCCCGGATGATCCGCGACTGGGGTACTGACGAGCGACGGCTGACCGACTCGGTGAGTGTGCTCGTCGGCGACGCGAACGGCGCGTACCCGTCGGGCAACACGCTGCTGGTGCGCGGCGCCGGGGAGTCGGTGCTGATCGACCCGTCGGTCAGCGTCGTTGCCCGCGGCGGTGCGCCGGTCGCGGTCGACGCCGTCATCAACAGCCACAGCCACGAGGACCACATGGCGGGCAATGGCACGTTCCCCGATGCTCGCTTGCACATCCACGACGACGACCTTCCCGGGGCGCAGTCGATGGAAGGTCTGATGGCGGTGTACGGCCTCACCGGCGAAGCGCGAGATGCATTCGAGCAGGTGATCCTCGACGAGTTCCACTACGTGCCGCGCCCCGACGCCCACGGATTCACCGACGGGCACGTCTTCGATCTCGGCGGCGGCGTCAACGTCGAAGCGGTGCACCTGCCGGGCCACACCCGAGGACACAGCGGGTTCAGGATGGATGGCGTCTTCTTCTTGTCCGACATCGACCTCACTGGCTTCGGCCCCTACTACGGCGACGTGTGGAGCGATCTCGAGGACTTCGAGGCGAGCCTCGCCAAGGTCCGCGGCGAGGACGCCGAGTTCTATGTGACGTTCCACCACAAGGGCGTGATCGAAGGGCGCGATGCGTTCGTTCAGATGGTCGACGCGTTCACGTCGGTGATCGGACGGCGCCACGACGCGATGCTCGAGTTCCTGCGCGAACCTCACACACTCGACGAGATGCGCCAGCACCGTTTCATCTATCGCCCGCACGTCGAGATGGCGTTCGTCGAGTCGGTCGAACGCCGAAGTGCCGAACTACACGTGCAACGCATGCTCCGCCGCGGCGAAGCCGCCGAAGTCGCCCCCGGCCGCTTCCAGACCACCTGACCCGGTTCCCCGTGCCCAGTTCCCCGTGCCCAGGGCAGCGGGAACCGCGCCGGTGGTTCCCCGTGCCCAGGGCAACGGGAACCGCGTGGCAGGATCGGGTGATGGCAGATGCACCTGAGTTCTCCACGTTGCGGGTCGAGGTCGACGGACCGATCGGACGGATGACGCTCACCCAGGGCGACAAGCTCAATCCGCTCGGCACCGTGCCGCTGCGTGAGATCGCGCTGGCTGCGCAGTGGTTCGACACCACCGATGCCCACGTCGTGATCGTCACCGGCGAGGGCCGAGGCTTCTCGTCGGGGTTCGATCTCCGCGAGTTCGCCGGCGGCGACTCGGACGATCCGCGACGTCGAGCCGCGATCAGGCCGACCTCGGACGCCTGATGGCCGAGGCGATGGATCGGATGTCGGCGCTGACGATCGCCGCGATCAAGGGCCCCTGCGTCGGCGGCGGTGTGGTCTTGGCGGGGGTGTGCGATCTCCGGATCGCAGCCGACGACACCGTGTTCTCGATCCCGGAGGTCGACCTCGGGATTCCGCTCGCATGGGGCGGCATCCCGCGCCTGGTGCGCGAGATCGGCCCGGCGCTCACCCGCGAGCTGGTACTCACGTGCCGGCCGTTCTCGCCCGACGAGGCGCTGCGGATCGGTTTCATCAACCGCATCGTTCCCCGCTCCGAGCTCGAGTCGGCCGTCGACGAGCTGGCCGAGCAGCTCGCCAAGAAGGCCCCGAGCGTCGTGCGGGCGACGAAGCGACAGGTCAACGAGGCACTCGAAGACGTGGCGTCCACTGCGGGCTCATGGGCCGACGCCGATCAGCTCGGCGCCGCGATGCGTGACCCTGAGGCTCGCGCCGCCGCCCGCGCCTACCTCGCCTCCCGCAAACGCTGAGTCCCCCGACGACGCCCACCCTCGTTCGTGTTGCACTTCGGACGACCCGGGCCATCGAGAACGTCACGCGAACGGGACGGTCGGCCGCCGAACCCGCCAACGTTGCACTTCGGATGGGCCGGGCCATCCGAAACGTCACGCGAACGGGTTGGGTGTCCGGGGCACGAGCGGTCAGCCGAGGAGGTCGGTGGCGAGGTGATGCCAGAGGCGCGTGGTGAGGGCGAGCGATTCGATGTCGATGCGCTCGTTGTTCCCGTGGAAGCGTGAGCCGTATTCACCGACGTCGAGCGACGGGCTGAACAACCCGGCGCCATAGGCAACCGCCCCCATCTCGCGGTAGATCCGCGCGTCGGTGAAGCCGACGACGAACTGCGCGTTGAGCCGCGCCGTCGGGAACGGCACGTTGATCGACCGCTGCAGCGAGTCCCACAACGGGGTGTCGATACGGCTGATCGTGGCGGCATCGTTGATCAACGCCTCGACCTCGACGTGCTCGGCGAGGTCGCCGAGCGCCGCGCGCAGGTGTGCGTCGACCTCATCGGGCCCTTCCCCGGGCAACGTCCGCACGTCGACGTCGACGATCACGGCGTCGGGGATCGTGTTGACCTTCATCCGTCCGCCACCCGACTCGCTGCCGTCCACCAGGTTCGGCGAGAACGTCGTGTGCGTACATGCGTGGAAGTGCGCCGCCGCACCCTTCGGGAGCGCATCGAGCGCACCCTCGATCTTGTTCGGGTCGAGCAGTGCGTCACGGAGTTCGTCGGGCAGGCCGAGCGACTCGACCCGGGCCGGCCACAACTCGTGGAAGCGCGGCGCCGGGCGATAGTCGGCGAGCCGCTGGATCACACCCGCCGCCTTCACGAGCGCATTGTCGCTGCGGAACGGGGCCGAGCCGTGACCCGGTACGCCACGCACGCGCAGCCGCCGCCACGCAACACCCTTCTCGGCCACGTTGATCCCGATCGCCGGCGCCTCGGGCGATCCCGAGTGCAGGCCGCCGCTCTCGGTGACCACATAGTCGGCACGGATCGCATCGGGGTGGTTGTCGGCCATCCAGCGAGCGCCGTAGGCGCTGCCCGCCTCTTCGTCGGCAACGCCGAAGTAGATGAGATCGCCGGTCGGTCGGAAGCCGCTCGTTGCGAGGTGACGGAAGGCAACCGCCATCGACGCGGTGAGGTTGAGCATGTCGACCGCACCCCTCCCCCACACCTCGGGGCCGTCGCCGCTGTCGATGATCTCGCCGCCGAACGGGTCTTCGCGCCAACCCGACTCGTTGACCGGCACCACATCGGTGTGGCCCATCAGGCACAGACTCGGGGCGTTCGGATCGGAGCCCGGGATCCGGGCGACGATCGAGGTGCGGCCCGGCGCCGCCTCGTAGCGTTCGACATCGACCCCGGCGCCTTCGATCACCTGCTGCAGCACGTCGGCATTGCGGACCTCGCCGCCGGACTCGGCGGTGCCGTCGTTGACGCACCGGTTGCGAATGAGCGTCTGCAGCAGTTCGACCGTCTCGTCGGTCAGATGGTCGAGTTGCCGATTGTCGATCGTCGGAGGCGTCGTCACGCCGCCAGCTTCCCACGCACCTCCCGTTCGCGTTGCAGTCTGGACGCACCGGTGCATCCGGACCGCAACACGAACGGTGCAGTCAGCGCAGGGCGTCGATCGCGGCGGCGATGCGCTTCGCGCTGACCGGTTTCTGGCCGGGGCGCTTGACGGTCAACGGCTGGGCGAACGTGGCCACGCGGAGCTCCTCGAGCTGCCAACGGAGCTCGACCAGCGCCGGCGACAGCTGCGCAGTTCCAGCGGCGTCGACGATCGCTTCGAAGCGTTGTTCGAGCGGCACCACCTCGGCCATCCGCCGCTGATCGGCGACCTGCGCGCCCGCCAGGTGATCGAGCCGATAGCTGATCGCCCGGACGTAGCGTTCGATGTCGTCGAGACGCTCGACACCGGCGCCCAGCACGAAGCCTCGATGGACGAGTCGGCCGAGATGCCGGTTGGCGTCGTCGACCGACGGACGCAGTGACTCGGCTCGCAGCGTCGCCAGCCGGCCGGACGCCGCGGTCGACGCAGCCACCACTCGCGCCGCCTTGTGCAGTGCGTTCGCAGCACGCCCCGGCGCGGCGTCGCGAACTGCCCGGTGCAGCGCGGCGAATTCGGCCTCGGTCCACGGCAGCGCTCCGTGATCGGCCATCACCTCGTCGACTGCTGCGGCCACACAGTCGCCGCTCAACTCGCCCAACTCGATGTCGCCGGCTGCGATGGCAAGCCGATCGTCGTTCGATACCTTGCGCACGATCGACGATCGCGTCGGCGCCACGTTGAGGATCAGCAACCGCCGCACCCCTCCGCGCATCACGCGTGCCTGAAGCTCCGGCGACGTCACCACGCGCAAGGCCACGCTGTCGCCGACGTCGAGCAGCGCCGGGTAGGCCTGCACGTCGAGGGCCCGGTCGCCCGACTCGACCACTCGCGGCAGGTCGCCGAGGTCCCACTCGACGATCCCCCGACGCTCGTCGATCGGCGCCGCTGCAGCGATCGACTTCCGTGCGACGCCGGCGAGCGATTGGCGGATCGCGGCGAGGTCGTCGCCGACGGCGTGCACCTCACCTTCGTCGTCGGAGACCACGAAGTGCATGCGCAGGTGGTCGGCGAGCACGCCGACATCGAAGGCAGATGGATCGATCCGGACCTCCGCCACGGCGTCGAGCGCGCCGGCGAGCCACTCGACGAGCGGCGTCTCGGGAACGACGCCCGGCAGCCGCTCGATGACCGCCCCGATGGTGTCGCCGATCGGGTTCAGCCGCCGGCGCACGTCCTTCGGGACCGAACGGATCAGCGACGCCACCACCTCCGGGCGATGTCCCGGAATCTGCCAGTCGAAGCCCTCCGGCGTCACCTGGTTCAGCGCCGACAGCGGCACGTGCGCCGTCACGCCGTCGAGCGGTTCACCGGGGCCGTACTTGTAGGTGAGCGGAAGCTCGATCACCGCATCACCGCTTCGCTGCTGCCACGTGTCGGGGTAGTCGGCGAGCCGGACACCGTGGCCGCGACCAACGAGGACAGCGTCGGTGAGGTCGAGCAGGTCGGCCCGGTTGCGACGCGTGGCCTTCCACCACTTGTCGAAGTGTCGAACCGACGTGACGTCGGCACCGACACGATCGTCGTAGAACTCGAACAGCGTCTCGTCATCGACCACCTCGAGTCGCCGGACTCTCGCCGCCATGCGTCGGATGCGTTCGAGGAACTCGGCGTTGCGACCGAGGAACTTCTGGCGGCCGATCCACGCCTCGTCGGCGACGTCACGCTCGACGAGTGCTTTGGTGATGAACCACGCCCGCGCCTCGGCTGCATCGACGCGGTCGTAGCCGATCGTCCGGTCGCTCACGACCGGCAGCCCGTACAGCGTGACCTGTTCGGTGGCGACCGCTCGGCCGCCCTTCGGGTCCCACCGGACGTTCTCGTAGGCCCGCTTGACCAGGTGAGCTCCGGCACGCTCGGCCCACTTGGGGTCGATCTTCGCGACCCGGCGGGCGTACAGCTGGTTGGTCTCGACCAGCTCGGCCGCCATCACCCACGGCGCCGGGCGCCGAGTGAGCGCCGAGCCGGGAGCGATCACGAACCGGGATTGGCGAGCACCGATGAACTCGCGGGTCTCGCGGTCGCGCATCCCGATGTGCGACAGCAGACCAGCGAGCACCGCCTGGTGAATGTGGTCGGGGTGGGACTCGTGCGTGGTCGGGCGGATCTTGAGCTGACCGGCGATGCGACGGAGTTGGCTGAAGAGATCCATCCACTCGCGAACTCGCAGGTAGTTGAGGTATTCCTTGCGGCACATCCGCCGGAACTGGTTGCCCGACAGCTCCCGTTGCTTGGACCGCAGGTGGTCCCAGAGCGCCACGATCGAGAGCAGGTCGGAGCCGTCGACCTTGAAGCGGTTGTGAAACTCGTTGGCCTGCTCTCGCTTGTCCTGCGGTCGCTCGCGGGGATCCTGGATCGACAGCGCCGATGCGATCACCAGCACCTCGCGCACGCAGCCGAGCCGGTCGGCCTCGAGCACCATCCGGCCGAGCCGCGGGTCGACGGGAAGGCGCGCGAGCGATCGCCCGACCTTGGTGAGCTTGCGCGGGCCGTCCTTCACGCCGTCGATCGGCGGCTGGAGCGCGGCGAGTTCGTCGAGCAACCCGTACCCATCGCGGATCGCGTGACGATCCGGTGGCTCGACGAACGGGAAGCGCGCGACGTCGCCGAGCCCGATCGCCGTCATCTGCAGGATGACCGATGCCAGGTTCGTGCGCAGGATCTCGGGGTCGGTGAACTCGGGTCGCGCGTCGAAGTCCTCCTCGGAGTAGAGGCGGATGCAGATGCCGGGAGCGACACGGCCGCAGCGCCCGGCGCGCTGGTTGGCCGATGCCTGCGACACCGCCTCGATCGGCAGGCGCTGCACCTTGAGCCGCCGGCTGTAGCGCGAGATGCGAGCGGAGCCGGTGTCGACGACGTAGCGAACGCCGGGCACGGTGAGCGACGTCTCCGCCACGTTGGTGGCCAGCACGATCCGCCGGCCGGGTCCGCCCATCGGGGCGCGTTCGAAGATGCGGTGCTGCTCGGGTGCGGACAGTCTGGCGTAGAGCGGCAGTACCTCGGTGCTGGCCAGGTCGAGGCGACGCAGGGCGTCGGCGGTGTCGTGGATCTCCCGCTCGCCCGACAGGAACACCAACACGTCGCCTGGGCCCTCCGAGCGCAACTCCTCGACCGCATCGATGATCCCCTGCACCTGATCGCGCGCTTCGACCTCGGGATCGTCGTCGACCAATGGCCGGTAGCGCATCTCCACCGGGAACGTCCGTCCCGTCACTTCGATCACCGGCGCCGGCTCGCCGTCGATGGTGAAGTGACCAGCGAATCGTTCGGTGTCGATGGTGGCGCTGGTGACGATCACCTTGAGGTCGGGGCGCTGTGGGAGGAGCTGCTTGAGGTAGCCGAGGATGAAGTCGATGTTGAGGCTGCGCTCGTGGGCCTCGTCGATGATCAACGTGTCGTAGCGGCGCAGCATTCGATCGCGCTGGATCTCGGCGAGCAGGATGCCGTCGGTCATCACCTTGACGAGCGTTCCGTCGCTGACCTGATCGGTGAAACGCACCGTGTAGCCGACGTCGTCGCCGAGCTTCGATCCGAGTTCGTCGGCGACGCGCTCGGCGATCGTGCGGGCCGCGACGCGCCGAGGCTGGGTGTGTCCGATCATGCCGTCGACGCCTCGCCCGGCCTCGAGGCAGAGCTTGGGCAGCTGCGTGCTCTTGCCCGAACCGGTCTCACCGGCGACGATCACCACTTGGTGCTCGCGGATGGCGGCCACCAGTTCGTCGCGGCGCTCGCTGATCGGCAACGTGTCCGGATACGTCAACCGGCCGCCGGCGACGATCGCGTCCGCAGCGGCGCGTCGGGGGTCGGTGGTGGTGGCAGACATGGCGGCTTCGGCCGATCAGCCTGGCACGGCGATCCTCGCCTCACACCAGATGTTGGCCAGCGATGAGCGAGCACACCAGATCTGCGTGGTTCGCTCATCGCACGCCCGGGTGGGGGCGCTGGCGCAGGTCCGCGTAGCGTCAGCGGGCGATGACCTATCCGTCGAAGGTGATGACCGTCTACATCCTCGGGCTGTTCATGACGATCATCGACGGCACGATGGTCAACGTCGCCTGCCGAAGATGGCGGAGGACTTCGACGTCCCGACCACCGACATCGAGTGGGTCTCGGTCGGCTACCTCCTCACGTACGCCGCAGTGATCCCGGCCGCTGGGTGGCTCGGCGACCGTTTCGGTACCAAGCGGGTGTTCGTCACGGCGCTGATCGCGTTCGTTGCCACCTCACTGCTGTGCGGCATTGCCCAGACCCTGGATCAGCTGATCGTGTTCCGACTCCTGCAGGGCCTCGGCGCCGGCCTCGTCACACCGGTCGGCGGCGCCATGCTCTATCGGGCGTTCCCGATGGCCGAGCGAGCAAAGGCGGCGATCGGCGTGCTCAGCGTGGCGGTGATCGCCCCGGCGATCGGTCCGATGCTCGGCGGGATCCTGGTCGACGCCGCGTCGTGGCACTGGATCTTCCTGATCAACGGCCCGATCGGCGCCGTCGCGATCTTCCTGTCGGTCGCGTGGCTCGACGAGACCAAGCAGGCCGCGCCCGGCCGGTTCGACATCGCCGGATTCGTGCTGTCGGGCGCAGCTGTCGGCATCTTTCTCTACACGCTCTCGATCGGGCCGGAGCGAGGCTGGTTCTCGGCGTACACGCTCGGCTTCGCCGCGGTCGGCATCGCAGCAGCGACAGCCCTGATCGTCATCGAGTTGCGCATCCCCGAACCGATCCTCACCCTGCGGCTGTTCACCGATCGGCTGTTCCGCACGATCAACATCTCCGCGTCGATGGTCTACGCCGGGTTCTTCGGGATGATCTTCGTGCTGCCGCTGTACCTGCAGAGCCTGCGCGGCTACAGCGCCTTCGAGAGCGGTCTCGCGCAGTCGCCGCAGGCGGTCGGCGTGTTCCTGGTGTCGAACCTGCTCGGCAAGCGGCTCTACCGGCTGATCGGCCCCCGCCGCCTGATGGTCGTCGGCACGGCGGCGACCGCCGCGGCGACCTGCTTGTTCGCCACCGCCGACCTGACCACCCCACTGTCGACGATCGCCGCCTTCTCGTTCATTCGTGGGCTGTCGGTCGGCATGGTGTTCGTGTCGATCCAGACCGCCGCGTACGCCACCACCTCGATGGCCGACACCGGACGCGCCACCAGCCTGTTCAACACCCAGCGCCAGGTGTCCTACGCGGCCGGCGTGGCGCTGGCAGCCACCGTGATCGCTGCGATCCTGCCCGCAGCGGGCGACGCCGCACCGGCCGTCGACCGACTGAGCGCCTACCAGGGCGGCTTCCTCGCCGTCGGGCTGATCATGGTGCCGGCGATCGTCGTGTCGTGGTTCATCGACGACGACGACGTCGCCGAGACCCGCGGCCTCCCTGCCCGTGGCTCGGCAACCACCCAGCCCGCCCGCACCTGACCAGGCCTGCACCACGATCGCCTCGCCGCACGATCAGAGCGCGAGTCGTCCCGGAAAGCGCGACACCTCGCGCACTGATCCCGCAGGGGGCTGCGCCCGGTTCAGGCGCGGCGTTTGGCGGCACGGACGGCAGCGCCGCCGATGCGCAGCATCTTGGTGTCGCCGAACGGCGAGCCGCCGATCTGGTTGAGCACCATGGCCACGGCGAGACCGCTGTCGGGGTCGGCCCAGGCACCCGAGCCGCCGAAGCCGAAGTGGCCGAATCCGTTCGGCAGGATTCCTGCGGACGTGAACGCGCCGTGGTAGCCGAGGCGCCAGCGCATCTCGAAGCCGATCACGGCATCGCGGCCGAGCGGCTTGCGATCGGTGCGGTGACCGTCGGCGCCGAGCTGGCCCTGCGCGCGAGTCGCTTCGGCGAGTGTCGGCTGCGACACCAAAGGGTCGCCGTCGAAGGCGTCGGGCGATGCCATCGCCGAGTACATCTTCGCCAGCGAACGAGCGGTGAAGACCCCGTTCGCGGCCGGGATCTCACCGTCGTGGATGCGGGGGGTGAGCGAGTAGTCGATGTAGTCCTCGACGACCATCGCGTCGTACAGCGGCTTGAAGGCATCGAAGCGGGACAGCCACGAACTGAAGCGGAACAGCCGGTCGAGCTTCTTCACGTCGGTTGCGGGCGGTGCGATCCGGTCACGGACCGACTCCGGAGCGCCGACGTGCATGCCGCCTTCGAGGCCGAGCGGCTCGACGATCTCACGCTGGAAGGCCTCGTCGATCGTGAGGCCGGTGACACGTCGGATCACTTCACCCACCAACCAGCCGTAGGTCAGCGCGTGATAGCCCGACCGGACACCGACGTCCCACACCGGCGGAGCCGCTTCGAGCTGCTCGACCATGTAGTTCCAGTCGAGGAGCTGCTCGGTCGAGTGCGCGAGCCGACGGACGTCGTGCATCGCCGACTGGTGGGTGAGCAGGTGTCGCAGCGTGATCTGCTCCTTGCCCGCCGCTGCGAACTCCGGCCAGTACGACGCGACGGTGGCGTCGTAGTCGAGCAGTCCCTGATCGACGAGGCGATGCACGATGGTCGCCACGACGCCCTTGGTGGTCGAGAAGCTCGTCGCCATCGTGTCGCGTTCCCACGGGTCGCCCGCGGTACTGCGCACGCCGGTCCATACGTCGACCACCAGTTCTCCGTGGTGGTAGACCGCAACCGCCATGCCGCCGGTGGCACGCCGACCGGCCATGATCTTCTGCACCTTCTCGGTGACCGGGGCGAAGTCGGGGTGGACGAAACCTTCCATACCTCCTTCCTATCGTCGCTCGGCTGCTGCGCGGTTGCCCGTCGTTCGCCGTGGTCCGCGATGATCGGGACATGGAAGCAACGTGGTTCACGGGCGGTCACGCGCTGATCGACGGCGGCCTCGTTCGCGCTGGACATCGCCGTCGCCGACGGGTTGATCGTCGACACTGCCGCCCAGGCGACGGCGACCGATGGCGCACGGGTGGTCGACTGCGCCGACCTGGTCATCGCCCCGGGCTTCATCGACCTCCAGTGCAATGGCGCAAACGGCGTGGACATCACCAGCGAACCGCACCGCATCGGCGACGTGGCAGCCGAGCTTGCCCGATTCGGCGTCACTGCGTTCCTTCCGACCGTGGTCACCTCACCCGCCACCACCCGCACCGCTGCGATCGATCACGCCAGGGGTCAGACCCCAGGCGTGATCGCCGCTCCACTCGGATTGCACTTCGAGGGGCCGATGATCTCGCGCGATCACCTCGGCGCTCATGTCGGGCGTTTTACCGCCGACCCAGCCGATCTGCTCGACGAGATCGACACGTGGGCATCGTCGGGCGCAGTGACGATGGCCACCCTGGCTCCCGAACTTCCTCGGGCAACCGAGGTCATCGAGCGCCTCCGAGCCGCGGGCATCGTGGTCTCGGCCGGCCACACCGGGATGACCCCGCCCGAGTTCGCCGCGGCCAGGTCGGCCGGAGTCACGTATGTGACGCACTTGTTCAACGCGATGGCCCCGTTCGGCCACCGCTCACCCGGCCCGATCGGTGCCGTTCTCGCCGATCCGACGGTGACCGTCGGGATCATCTGCGACGGCATCCACGTCGATCCGGTTGCCATCGAGATGGCCTGGCGGACGCTCGGCCCACAGCGGACGTCGCTCGTCTCCGATGCCTCGCCCGCTCTCGGTGCCTCGTACGGGCGCTTCCAGCTGGGCGGTTTCGAGGTGATCCACGACGAGCGTGGTGTTCGCACTGTCGACGGTGTGCTCGCCGGCAGCGCCTTGGCCCTCGACCGAGCGGTGCGCAATCTGGTCGAGTTCACCGGCTGCTCGCTGGCCGACGCTCTCGCCACCGTCACCACCACGCCGGCCGACCTCCTCGGCCTCGCCGATCGCGGTCGCATCGCGGTCGGCGCCAGAGCCGACTTCACCATCGTCGACCGGGCCGGGCGCCTGCACCGAACGGTCATCGCCGGGGAGACCGCATGGAAGTCGTGATCGCACCGTCGCCCGACGCCATCGCCGAACTGGCGGCGGGCATCGTCGCCCGCGCCGTCGGAAGCCTCGACGCGCCGGTGATCGGGCTCGCCACCGGCAGCTCTCCCCTCGCCACGTACGAGCGCCTGATCGATCTGCATCGAGCGGGGCTGTCGTTCGCCCACGCCAGCGCCGTCACCCTCGACGAGTACGTCGGCCTCGCCGACGGGCACCCCGAGTCGTACCGGGCCGTCATCCGTCGCGAACTCGTCGATCACATCGACCTGCCCGTCGAGCGACTGCACAGCCCCGAGGTACACGCTGCCGACCTCACAGCCGCCTGCGGCGCCTACGACCGCACCGTTGTCGATCTGGGTGTCGACGTGCAGCTCCTCGGTATCGGTGGTGACGGGCACATCGGATTCAACGAACCCGGCTCGTCGCTGTCGTCTCGAACCCGCATCAAGACGCTCACCGACCAGACCCGCACCGACAACGCCCGCTTCTTCGACTCGCTCGCGACGGTACCTCGCCATGTGGTCACCCAGGGGCTCGGCACGATCGGTGACGCCCGCCACCTGGTGATGGTGGCCACCGGCAAGTCGAAGGCCCGGCCGATCGCCGAGATGGTCGAAGGCCCGGTCAGCGCGAGCTGTCCCGCCTCGGTGTTGCAGTTCCACCCGCACGTCACTGTGCTGATCGACGAGGCTGCCGCCGGCGAACTCGTCCACGCCGGCTACTACCGCGAGACGTACCGTCACAAGCCGTCGTGGCAGCAGCTGTGATCCTGCGATCGACCTACCACCGTCGTCCGGGGGCCCCATCGGACAGCACCTGGTTCGGCACGTTCGACATCGAGATCACATCGAGCGAGAGCGACGCGCAGCTCCCAGCAGGCACCCGGCTGGGGTTGTGGAGCGCGATGCTGCTCGAGCCTTCCGACGACAGCGGCGTGGAAGTTGTCGAGCGCCTGGCCGGCCACCTCGTGCTCGAACCAGACGACACGACCACGCCGGTCGAGCTGCCCTGGAGGATCGATGGGCTCCGCTCACGGTTCCCCGCCCGTCATGCGAACGACGGACCCGAGGCAAGCTGGCTCGTCCTTCCCGACGGCGGCACCGTCGAACTCGAGGTCGAGCCGTGCATCGCCGTCGACCCGCCGACCGACCGGGCACCGCGGCCGGCAGGCGACGCCGAGGTCGGCGAAATGGCGCTCGTGGCGGTCGTTCCCCACCCGAGACAGGTGGAGCTCGGCGACTGCGATCGCGGCTTCCAGCGTGCTCGCCTCGCATCTGGCGGGCACGACGAGGTGTGGGCAGCGATCGACGACCTCGCTCGCGATGCCGGCCATGACGTGCTCGCAGGCACCGACGACGCGCTGGTCGTCACACTCGACCTGGATCCGGCGCTCGGCGACGAGGCGTACCGGCTGGCCATCGCCGACGATGCCGCAGTGCTGGTCGGCGGAACCGAGCACGCGCTTCGCCACGGACTGATCACACTCACCCAGCTGCTGATCGGTGAGGGCGTGGGCAATCTTCACATCGCCGACGAGCCTCGGGTTCCGTTCCGGGCCGTGCATCTCGATCTCGCTCGGCGCTGGTACGAGCCCGACGTCGTCGAGCGACTGATCGACGTGGCTGCCTGGCGCAAGCTCAACCACGTCCATCTGCACCTCACCGACGACGAAGCCTGGCGCTTCCACGTAGACGCCTACCCGACCCTCGCGGCCGGCGGCGGCACGCGCGGCCATGGCCTGCCCTTGCCGCCGATGTGCGGCTCAGGCCCCGCCCCTTACGGCCGTGCGTACACCGACGACGAGATCGCCCGCTGGGTCGAGCGTGCCGACCGACTCGGAATCACCCTGGTTCCCGAGGTCGACGTTCCCGCCCACTGCCACGCCGTACTCGTCGCCGTGCCCGAGTTGCGCGACCCGAACGACACGTCGACGGCCATCAGCGTGCAGGGCTATCCGAACAACGTGCTCGTTCCCGGTCTTGCGACGACGATGCCGTTCCTCGAAGCGGTGTTCGCCACGTTGGCTCGGCTGTTTCCGACCTCGCCGATACTGCACACCGGCGGCGATGAGGTGCCGACCGGCGCATGGGCCGGCTCACCGGCCGCACAGGCCTACGCCGCCGAGCGGGGTCTGTCGAGGACGAGCCAGATCGAAACCGCGTTCCATCGAGACGTGATCGAGATGATCAGCACCACCACCGGCCGCACAGTTGCGATGTGGGAGGAGGCCGCGCTGGGCGGCGTCGAGCCGTCTGCCTACGCCGTGGCGTGGACCTCACCCGAGGCCGGTCGCCGCCTTCGTGACGCCCGCCACCGTGTGGTGATGGCGCCTGGCCAGGCGTACTACCTCGACATGGCAGCAGGCCGAGCGTGGGAGCGGCCGGGGGGCTCGTGGGCCGGCAACGTCACGCTCAGCGACACCTGCACGTACGACCCATTCGCCGGTTGGGACGACCTCGAAGGTGACCGCCAGGCCGGGCCCCATGGCGTCCAGGCCTGCATCTGGGGCGAGCACATCGCCGACCTCGACGTCCTCGACCATCTCGTGTTCCCGCGCCTCGACGCGGTCGCCGAGCGCGCGTGGACCGGCGGTGTCGTCGACGGACCCGACGACCTCGCCATCCGCGCCGCCGGCCTGCCCCGCTTCACGACCTGACCCGACCACATCACGCCTGGCACCACGGCCACACCGTCCTTTGGCCCTGGTGCGGACGTCCCTGACGGGCGACACTGGACGGCAGGATTGGAGAAGGGGAAGTACATGAACGCGACACTCGACGGCGTCTGGTCCGAACGTCTCACGGCAGCCGACGCCGTGTTTCTGCGGATCGAGACAGCGCATGAACCCCAACACGTCGGCTCGCTGTCGGTGATCGAGGGTCGGCCTCTGCGCGGCGACGACGGGCGGCTCCGATTCGCCGATCTTCAGGCCCACGTCGCTCGCCGGGTGCACGCCGTCCCTCGGCTTCGCCAGAAGGTGATGGAGGTGCCGTACAACCAGGGGCGCCCGGTGTGGGTCGACGACGACCACTTCGACATCGACTACCACGTGCGCCTCACCGCGCTTCCCCGCCCAGGCGACGACGACCAGCTCGCCGCGCTGATGAGTCGACTCCAGGCGCTGCCGCTCGACCGCGCGCGGCCGCTGTGGGAGATGTGGTTCGTCGACGGTCTGGCCGACGATCACGTGGGCATGATCATCAAGACCCACCATGCGCTGGGCGACGGCATCGCCAACGTCGACTTGGCGCTGGCTCTGGTCGACCTCGAGCCCACTCCGCCGCCTGACGAACCGGTGGCCGACTGGCTGCCGCGACCGGCCCCGAGCCCCAACGATCTGCTCGGCGATGCAGTGCGTGAGCAACTCGGTCGGCCGGCGAGGGTCGCGAAGGCGCTCGTCGACACCGTTCGCAACCCACGCCCCGCCATCGACGCCGCCACCAACGTGGGTCGCACCGTCATCAACTTCCAGGCGAAACCGCCGCCGGCGCCCTGGAACGTGCCGGTCAGTTCGCATCGCCGCTGGGTGAGCGCATCCGTGCCGCTGAAGGGCGTGCGCACGGTTCGCAAACGCCACGACGTGAGCATCAACGACGTCGTGCTCGCCGCGTGCAGCGGTGCACTGCGCACGTTCCTGCTCGACCACGGCGACACCGACATCGAGCATCGGGTGATCAAGGCGATGGTGCCGGTGTCGTTGCGCGGCAAGGAGCAGCACGGCGACACGCTCGGCAACCTCGTGTCGCTGATCATCGTCGAGCTTCCGGTCGACGAGCCCGACCCGGTGGCGCGCCTCGAGCGCATCCACGCGACCACGTCCGAACTCAAGGGTTCCGGACTCATCGACGGGGCGCAGCGGATCCTCGACATCGCCGATGTGATCACCCCACTCGCGGGCCCGCTGACCCGCTACGTGAGCCGGACGATCCCGATGAATCTGGTGATCACCAACATTCCCGGTCCGCCGGTGCCGCTGTATCTGTGCGGCGCCCGGTTCGAGCGGGTGTTCCCGTACGTCGAGGTGATCGACAACGAGGGCCTCACGATCGCCGTGGTGTCGTACGACGACCAGCTGCACTTCGGGATCACCGCCGATCGCGACGTCATGGCCGACCTCGGCGACGTGGCGGCGTCGATCGAGCGCGAGTTCAAGCACCCTCGCACGCAAACGCTGAATGCGTTACTCGTGGTGTCTGACACCACGAGTAACGCGGCCGTACGACAACCTGGGGTGATGACGCTGGAACTCCCCGACTTCGAGACCATCACCGTTGCGGAAGCCGACGACGACATCGTCCTCGTCACGCTCGATCGGCCCGACCGATTGAACGCGATCACCTCGACGATGATCACCGAATTGGAGGCGGTGGTCGCCGCCGTCGACCTCGACCCGAAGGTGCGGGTGGTGATCGTCACGGGTGCGGGCCGGGGGTTCAGCGCCGGACTCGACCTGCAGTCGCAGGGTCGGGCGCCGGGCGCCAACGGCGTGCGACCGACCGTGGCGTCGTTCATGTGGCAGGACCATCTGGCGACCTTGCACGAGAAGATCCACCGATCGCGCAAACCGTGGATCGCTGCTGTCAACGGAGTCGCGGTGGGTGGCGGATTCGCACTGGCGTTGGCCTGCGACATCCGATTCGCTGCGGCCAGCGCATCGTTCGGGGCGGTGTTCCTCAAGATCGGTGTGTCGAACTGCGACATGGGCACGAGCTACTTCCTCCCCCGGCTGGTCGGCGCGTCACGGGCGGCAGAGTTGATGCTCACCGCCCGGATCTTCGACGCGCCGGAAGCGCTGGACATGGGGCTGGTGCTCGACGTCGTCGACGACGGCACGGTGGTCGACCGTGCGTTGGAGACCGCTCGGCTGATCCGGGCGAACGCGCCGTTCGGCACGTGGATGACCAAGGAGACGATGTGGCAGACGATCGATGCGCCGTCGCTGCGTCACGCGCTCGACATCGAGAATCGCACGCAGATCATGTGCAGCGGCACCGGCGACATCGCCGAGGCCCGGGCTGCCTTCGTCGAGAAGCGCCCACCCAACTGGCGCGGTCTGTAGCGGCTTCACTGCGGGGATCGGAGCGGTCTAGCCTGGGCGTTGGAGGGGCGAACGAATGGGCGACCGACTCGACATCGACGGACTGCTGATCGACATCGACGGTGTGCTCACGGTGTCGTGGGAGCCGATCGACGGTGTTCCCGAGGCGCTTGCCGCAGTGCGGACGTCGGGAATCCCGCTTCGCTTCGCCACCAACACCACCACCCGTACCCGCGCCGAGGTGGCGACTCTGCTCGGCGACGCCGGTATGCCGGTCGACGCCGACGAGATCCTCACCGCACCGGCTGCGACCGCAGCGCACCTGCGTCGCCAGCATCCTGACGCTCGCGTGTTCCTGCTCAACACCGGCGACCTGTCAGCAGATCTCGAGGGCATCGACCTCGTCGAGTCGGGCCCGGCCGACGTGGTCGTGATCGGCGGGGCCGGCGTGGACTTCACCCATCAGCAGCTCAACGAGGCGTTCCGACTGATCCTCGACGGGGCTGCGTTCGTGGCGATGCACCGCAACGTCTACTGGCGGACTGCCGCCGGGCTCGAGCTCGACACGGGCGCCTACGTCCGGGCGCTCGAAGAGGCGACCGGTGTCGAGCCGACGGTGCTGGGCAAGCCGTCGCCCGACTTCTTCGCCGCCGGCGTCGCCGAGCTCGGAGTCGACACCGATCGGGTGGCGATGGTCGGCGACGACCTGCACAACGACGTGCTCGGCGCACAACACGCCGGGCTCTGTGGAGTGCTGGTGCGGACGGGCAAGTTCCGCGAACAGGTGCTCGCGGCGAGCGACGAGCAGCCCGATGTCGTCATCGACTCGTTCGCCCACCTACCGAGGCTCCTCGACACGTGAGCGTCAGTCACCCTCGAGCCGTCTGGCTCGTAGCGATCAGCCGGGAGCCAGGTCGACGAGTCGGGCGACCCGGGCGTCGTCGGCGCCGAGGTAGCGCACGAGCACACCGGTGACCGCCTCGACGTCGAGGGTGCCGGCGACTGCCATCTCCTCGAGATCGGCCCAGTCCTTCGTCCGGTCGAAGAACGCCTTGAACACTGCAAGGTCGCGGCATGCGAGAAATGGCAGCACCGAATCGCCGAACGGCTCCCACCGAACCCGTTCACCGACGGCATGGTGGAACGGCGTCGTGTCGAGGAACAGGTCGACCGGCGTCGTGTCCCACCACAGCCGGGTCTGCCCATCGGTCGCCAACTGCTCGCGCTGCTCGACCGTGGCGACGACGTCGCCGGGCATCGCACCGAGCACGTCGTCGACGCGGTCGGCGGGGACGAACACGTTGACGTCGATGTCGATCGTGCCCCGGGCACGCTGGGTGCACCAGGCGAGGGCGAGCGCGCCCCCGAAGGCGTGGGGCAGGCCGGCGGTGGCGAGGGCCTCATGGACGGCCACGATCTTCGCCGGCAAGCTCATCGAACACCCACCGGATTCCGCCCGAAGACCGGCGCCTGAAGCGTCGGCTCGTGCCGAGCGGGGAACATGCGCCGCCAGCTCGAGTACTTCGATCAGCTCACGTCCTCGGGCGGCGCGGTCGCCGTCGGGCCCGTCGACTCGCCGACACAGCTGGACGTCCGCGGCGAATCCGGCGGCACGCAGCACGCGATCGAGCGTGTCGCTGTTCGGCGCGACCCGTCCGGATTCGTACGCCGCGAGCGTCGAGTGCGACGTGCCGGCCCGCGCCGCGAGTTCCCGCAGTGTCAACCCGGCCTGGTGTCGGGCCGAACGGATCAGGCGCCCTGCGTCCACGACCACATGGTACCAGGATCGGTCTCTGATCCGATACCAACAGCTCGATCGATCACGCCTGGGGTCTGACCCCTGGCGTGATGACCCTGGCGTGATGACCCCTGGCGTGATCAGGTGGTCTGGCCGGCGAACTGGGCGTTGTAGAGGCGCCAGTACGCGCCGCGGGCTTCGAGCAGCGAGTCGTGGTTGCCCTGCTCGCGATCTGCCCGTCCTCCATCACGAGGATCACGTCGGCGCCACGGATCGTCGACAGCCGGTGGGCGATCACGAAGCTGGTCCGGTTCTGGCGCAGCGCGTTCATCGCCTCCTGGATCAGCACCTCGGTTCGGGTGTCGACCGAACTGGTCGCCTCGTCGAGGATCAGGATCGACGGGTCGTCGAGGAACGCCCGGGCGATCGTCATCAGCTGCTTCTCGCCGGTGGAGATGTTGTCGCCCTCGTCGTTGATCATCGTGTCGTAGCCGTCGGGCAACGAGTGCACGAACCGGTCGACGTAGGTCACCCGGGCCGCCTCGACGATCTGCTCGTCGGTGGCGTCGGGGTTGCCGTAGCGCAGGTTGTCGCGGATCGTGCCGCCGAACAGCCAGGTGTCCTGCAACACCATGCCGATCTCCGAGCGCAACTCGTTGCGCGGATAGCTGGCGATGTCGCGACCGTCGATCGTGATGCGCCCCGAGTCGAGGTCGTAGAAGCGCATGATCAAGTTGACGAGCGTGGTCTTGCCGGCACCGGTCGGGCCGACGATCGCCACGGTCTGGCCGGGTTCGGCCACCACGTCGAGTCCGGTGATCAGCGGCTTGTCGGGGTCGTAGGAGAAATGGACGTCCTCGAACGCGACACGACCCCGGAGCTTCGGCCGGATTCTCGGTGGGCGCCTGCTCGGCCGACTGCTCCTCGGCGTCGAGCAACTCGAGCACCCGTTCGAGCGAGGCGATGCCCGACTGGAACGTTGCGGCCATCGACGCCAGGTGCGTCAGCGGCTGGGAGAACTGGCGGGCGTACTGGATCATCGCCTGCATCCCGCCGATGCTCAGCGAGCCCGACGAGATCTGCAGGCCGCCGACCACGGCGATCAGGATGTACTGGACGTTGCCCATGAACAGGATCGCCGGCTGGATCAGGTTGGCCATGAACTGGGCGCTGAAGCTCGCCTCGTAGAGCTGATCGTTGTCGGTGCGGAACCGTTCTTCGGCCTCTCGTTGGCGACCGAAGCTCTTCACGATGGTGTGTCCGGTGAACACCTCTTCGGCCTGTGCATTGAGGTCACCGGTGTGGCGCCACTGCGCCATGAACCGCGGGCGAGCCTTGCCGCCGATCAGCTTCATCAGGAACACCGACACCGGCACCGTCACCAAGGCGACGGCGGCGAGCAGCGGCGAAATCGTGAACATCATGATCGCCACGCCGAGCAGGGTGAGCAACGAGGTGAGGATCTGGCTGATCGTCTGCTGGAGGCTCTGGCTGAGGTTGTCGATGTCGTTGGTGACCCGGCTGAGCAGGTCGCCGCGCGGCTGGCGGTCGATGTAGCTGAGCGGAAGGTGGTTGAGCTTGCGCTCGACCGCTTCGCGCAGCGCGAACATCGAGCGTTGCACCACACCGGCGAGCACATAGGCCTGGGTGTAGGAGAAGATCCACGACGCCACATAGACGAGGCCGACGATGATCAGCTGGCGGTGCAGCGCGTCGAAGTCGATGCCGTCGGGGCGTTGGAAACCCTCGACGATGATGTTGGTGGCCTCGCCGAGCAGCCGGGGACCGATCACCACGAGCACCACGCTGATGAACGTGGCGACGAGCACGATCAGCAGCAGCGGACGCTCCTTGCCGAGGATCTGGCCGAGCCGCTTCATCGTCTCGCCGAAGTTCTCGCTGCGTTCGGCCGGCATGCCGACGCCGCCGCCCGGCCCGAAGCTGGCGCGCCGCGCCTCGGTCCCGGCGGTCGCAAGGAGCTTGCGGTCGTCGTCGGTGTCGCCCTTCGCCGCCGGTTCCCCCTGCCCTGGGCTCGGGGAACCGGTAGGGCTCGGGGAACCGGTGTCGCCGTTGGTGGCGTTGGAGTCGTCGCTTCCGTTCGTGCTCATGCCACCGCTCCTTGGCCGATCTGCGATTCGACGATCTCGATGTAGGTCGGGCACGTCTCGAGGAGTTGCGGCATGTGTGCCGCGGCCGATGATCTCACCGTCTTCCAGCACCAGGATCTGGTCGGCGTCGACGATGGTCGACACCCGCTGAGCCACGATCAGCACGGCGGCGTCAGCGGTGTGCGGCTTCAACGCCGCTCGGAGTCGGGCGTCGGTGGCCAGGTCGAGCGCCGAGAACGAGTCGTCGAACACGTAGATCTCCGGCTTGACCACCAGGGCTCGGGCGATGCACAACCGTTGTCGCTGCCCGCCGGACACGTTGGTGCCGCCCTGGGTGATCGGGCTCTCGACGCCGTCGGGCATCGCCTGCACGAAGCTGCTCGCCTGCGCCACCTCGAGCGCCTCCCACAGCTCACCGTCGCTGGCATCGGGCCGACCGTATTTGAGATTCGACGCCACGGTGCCCGAGAACAGGAACGGCTTCTGCGGGACGTAGCCGACCTTGCTCCACAGCAGGTCGAGATCGAGTTCGCGGACGTCGACGCCGTCGACGAGGACCGTGCCCTCGGTGGCGTCGGCGAGGCGCGACACGAGGTTGACCAGCGTGGTCTTGCCGGAACCGGTACTGCCGATGATGGCGGTGGTGGTGCCCGCCTCGACCCGGAACGACAAGTCGGACAACACCGGTCGCTCGGCGCCGGGATAGGCGAACCCGACGTCGCGGAACTCGAGTGTGCCCCGCTCGGCGACCTCGGTGACCGGGTTGTCGGGCTGGCGAACGGTCGACTCGGTGTCGAGCACCTCGACCACACGTTCGGCCGCAACGGCGGCACGGGGGATCATCGACACCATGAACGTCACCATCACCACGGCGAACAGGATCTGGATGAGGTAGGTGAGGTACGCGACCATCGCGCCGATCTCCATCTCGCCGGCGCCGATCTGGTTGCCGCCGATCCAGATCACCGACACGCTCGAGATGTTGATGATCAACATCACCGTCGGGAACGTCGCCGCCATCAGCCGACCGGCGCGAAGCGCGGTCTGGGTGAGTTCATCGTTGGCCTGCGAGAAACGTGCGACCTCCTGTGGTTCGCGCACGAACGCTCGCACCACCCGCATGCCGGTGATCTGCTCGCGCAACACCAGGTTGACCCGGTCGATGCGCAACTGCATCGCCTGGAACGACGGCACCATCCGGTAGACGATCGAACCGAGCGAGATCACCGCAGCCGGAATCGCGACCAGGATGATCACCGACAGTCCGACGTCTTCACGCACGGCGAAGAAGATGCCGATGATCAGGTTGAGCGGCGCGGTGATCATCATCGTCACCGCCATCACGACGAGCATCTGGATCTGCTGCACGTCGTTGGTCGTCCGGGTGATCAGCGACGGTGCGCCGAACTGGCCGACTTCGCGCGCCGAGAAACCCGTGACCGAGTGGAACAGGTCGCGCCGGATGTCACGGCCGAAGCCCATCGCAGCTTGTGATGCGTACCAGACTGCTGCGGCAGCGAACACGATCTGGATGATCGTGAACACCATCATCACCCCACCCATGGTGAGGATGTAGTCGTTGTCGCCCTGCAAGACGCCGTTGTCGATCAGCAGCGCGTTGATCGTCGGCAGCGTGAGCGCAGCGAAGGTCTGGATCGCCTGCAGCACGACCACGAGGGTGAGCAGCCGGCGATAGGGGCCGAGGTGGCTCTTGAGGAGTTGCCAGAGTTTCATGCGGGTGCCTTCATGAGGGGGTCTGCTCGCTTCCGATTCCGTGGAGGACGAGGTCGACGATCTCTGCGGCCGTGGAGGCCTCCGCAGCGATCATCGGATGGGTCAGTGACATGGTGAGCGCTCGGAGCAGATCGAGCGGCCTCGACCGGCTCGGTGCGGATGCGATCGCGATGGGCGGCGAACAGCTCGGCGAGCGCTGGGCTGTCGGTCATCGGCCGCCGGACCTGGTCGTGACGCTTCGCGCTCACGTGCGACAGCAGCGTCCACACGTCGACGACGCGGCGTTGGATCAGCAGTGTTGCCTCGATCAGCTGCGCTTCGAACGGCTGCTCGGCGTCGATCGCGCGAAGTGCTGCCTCGAACTGCTCCTGGTCGAGCGCCGCGTCGAGGGTGGCGTCGAGCAGTTCGTCCTTGTCGGCGAAGACCCGGAAGATCGTGCCCTCGGCGATCCCGGCAGCCGCCGCGATCTGCTTGGAGGTGAGCGATTCGCCGAACTCGGCCAGCAGCGGGCGGACCGCTTCGATGATCGCCGCACGCCGCTGCTCAGGTGGCATCGCCGAGGCCCGCTTGGCGGGCACAGGCGTCGTGGCGGCAGTCGGCATGGCCGCAGACCCTAACTGAGTGAGCGCTCACTCACATGCATCGGGCGCGACCGATCCGTCGGGCGATGAGCGAACGCACCGGATACGGCCACTTCGCTCATCGCCTCCTGGTCGACAGCGCGAGCGATGAGCGAGCGGACCGGATACGGCCACTTCGCTCATCGCTGTGCGATGGAAGCGAGGGCGGGGTCAGCGGGTGGGGCGAAGCGACGACGGGATGGACGAGTCGAGGGCCTCGAGGTACGCGTCGTAGCCCTTGCTGCTCGGATGGAAGGAGGCGGTCGAGACGTTGAGCGGGCCGTCGGTCCAGTGCTCACGCACGGTGCCGTCGGCGAGTTGGCTGCGCCGGAGCGAGTCGCCGAACACGGCGTCGTTCACGTACCGGTCGCGTTGCCAGAAACGGCACGCGCCGTGGTTGTCGAACTCGTCGACGACGTTGACGTAGCTGATGTCGGCTCGAGTCGAGTTGCGAGCACGGGTCGTCGCCAGGAAGACCTGGCGGTTGAGCAGATCGACCTGCTCGTCGATCCAGTCGGCCTCGTCGCCGCTGATGCCGGTGACGCCGTCGCAGCGGCCGTTGCCCTGCATCAGCCGGGGGTAGGCGAGGACGCGCACCGAGATGCCGGGAAACTCCTCGCCGATCGCCGCATACGTCTCGATCAGGTCGTCACGGAGGTCGTCGAGGTTCGCCATCTGGTTCTTCGACGACTGGTGGCAACGCGCCGAGGTGATGCAACGAACCAACGCGTCGGGCCAGTTCTCGTCGCGGACGGTACGGAGGTCGTTGCCACCGATCGTGATCGACACCAGCGTTCCGACGCCATCGCCGGGAATGTCGGCGGCGCGCACCTGGGCGGGGATCTCGCGGATCACGGCTCCTGCGCATGCGATGAACACCGACTCGGCGCCCAGTCGTTCGGCCAGGCGAGGACCCGGCGTCTCGTCGAGCTCACGTTGGCAGGCGCTCGAGCCGAGCCGCGTCGAACGATCGAACGAATGCGCCTCAGGGCCATGGTCGTCGTAGGACGAGGCGTCACGGTGGATGCCGCTGCCCGAGCTGTACGAATCGCCGAGCGTGACGACTCGCTCGATGCGGCTGAGCGCTGCTGCAGGTGTCGCCTCGGGGCGAGCCGACACCGAGTTGCCGACAGCGACCACGCCGATCGTCGCTGTCGCAGCAGCAAGCAGGGTGATCCAGGTACGACGCACGGCACTCGAGGTTACGAGCTGCCGCAGCACAGGATGACGCGCCCGACCGACGTCACCTCGACTCGTCGATGGGGCCTCAGCCATCTCGACGGCGGCGCACCAGCACTTCCTGAGCGATCGTTGCCACCTGGAGCCCGTCGTGGCGGATGACGTCGCCGGTCACCAACCCACGTCCCCGGTTGACCCCGTGCGATCGGGTGGCGAACCAATGCCACTGCGACGGGTCGGTCGGCCGCTCGAACCACACCGAGTGGTCGAGGCTGGCCCCCTGGAACAGCTTGCGATCACCGGTGTCACCGGCGAAGTCGGGATGTGCGGACCGGGCGGCACGCGACGGCGCAGCGTCGGACATGAACGCCAACGCGCACTGGTGGTCGGCGGGATCCTCACCCATCTCGGCATCGAGGCGGATCCAGTAGCCCATCGTGCCGTCGTCGAGGAACGTCGCCTTGCGCATCAACAGCCCGGCCCACGAATGGTCGGGCAGGGTGGGATCGTCCGGGCTGGGCAGATCGGGCGGCAGGACAGCGACGGGCACGTCGGCCTGGTCTCTCGAGCACGTGGAACGACACCGACAGGTTGAGGATCGCTCCAGCCGATTGGCGTGCGACCACTTGGCGAGTGCTGAACGAACGGCCGTCGCGAAGGCGTTCGACCTCGTAGCGGATCGGTTCCTCCGTCGCGCCGGGCCGAATGAAGTACGAGTGCAGCGAGTGGGCCGCCCGGTCGGCGTCGACGGTGCGTGCAGCAGCCCGGAGTGCCTGGGCAACGACCTGGCCACCGAAGAGCCGACCGCCCCATGGGTAGCGGGCAGCGATGCCGACGTAGGTGTCGGGTCCGTGCGGCTCCAACTGCAGGAGCTCGGAGAACTCGATGTCGTGGATCTTCCGGGTCGGCATCGCCCCAGTGTGCCAGCGGATCACACCAGGGATCAGAACCCGGTCGTAGCGGCCCCGGTGGTCCGCCCGACCGAGACGAGGTCGTTCAGCCCGAGCACGTCGAGCACGACGATCTGTCCGCGACCGGTGCGCACGAAGCCTGCCCGCCGAAACCGTGCGAGTGCTCGCGCCGTCGACTCGCGCGTGGCCCCGATCCAACCGGCGAGATCGGTCTGGGTGAGCGGGAGCTCATAGGTGTCGGCTTCGCCGCTGTGGCGCATCATCAGCGAGGCGAGCTCGACCAGCATCCGGCCCGTGCGGACCGTTGCGCTGCAGGAGTCCCGAATGACCAGCCGATCGTTCGCTCGCCGCAACTCGGCGCTCAGGCTCTGGCACACCGCAACGGAGAGGTGCGGTGCACCGAGCAGCAGGTCCAGGTAGCGGTCGGCCGGGAGCGTTGCGACGACGGTGCGGTCGATCGCCGCCGCGCTCGCCGAACGCGGCCGCCCATCGAGGGCCGACAGCTCGCCGAATTCGTCTCCCGGCGCCTTGATGCCGACGAGCAGTTCACGACCCGAGGGAGTCGTGAGGAAGATTCGGATACGCCCCTCGACGCAGACGTACGCGCTGTGTGAGCGCTCTCCTTCGACGAACAGGAGGTCGCCGGCGGCGTAGGCGCGCCGCGTGCCGAGCTCGGTGATCGCGTCCGCAATGGTCGCGTGCTCGACAGCGTTCATGGCCCCTCCTGACCGCACGGCCGATCGATCACATCTGGATGATCGGGCTTGTGTGATCCAGGTCATAGACGGTACCGCAGATCCGGCGCATGGTGGAACGGTCAACTCAACAGTCACAACGGGAGATCACCATGTACATCTTCAGCCGCTCCATCATCGCCGCGCTCGGTCGCCAGTTCGATGCGGTGCCCGCCGCCGTCGGCGTCGCCGAGATGGTGACGAAACTGACCGGCAAGGACGTCAACGTCTTCGTCGGTCGCTTCGGTGCACCCCAGGGCAGCGTGATGTGGAGCACTCGGACCGAGTCGATGGTCGAGCTCCAGCAGGTCACCGACAAGCTGATGGCTGATGCCGGCTACCTCGAGATGCTCGAGTCGATGAACGGACTCTTCATGACACCGGCCGAAGACCGACTCGGCCGGGTCCTCACCGGACCGACCGACGCGCCCTCCTCGAAGTACTACGGCGTCACCCGAGCGGCCATGCTCAACGGCAAGCAGGCCGATGCGATCGCGTTCGGGATCAAGACCGCTGAGTACATCGGCAAGTCCCTCGGCACGCAGTCGGCGTTCACCAAGTCGGGCTACGGAGGGTTCAACGACGTCACCTGGCTCGTGGGTTTCGACAGCGAGGCCGACGTGGATGCCTTCGACGATTGGCAGATGTCGGACAGCGGCTACCACGAGATCATGGTCGATGCCGGCGACCTGTTCGTGGAGAACAGCGGCCACACCAGCCTGATCGAGAAGATCGCCTGATCCCACCTCCTGACCGGCTTGACGAAACCGGTCAGGAGCGTGGCCTTCGTCGCTTCGGCCGACACCGCGGGCGATACTGGAGGCATGCAGACCGTCGAGGTGTATGCCGACATCACTTGCCCGTTCACCCACGTGGGACTCAAGCGGGTGGTGCAGCACGTCGACGACATGTCGGAGCCGGCCGAGGTGATCGTTCGGGCGTGGCCGCTGGAGTGGGTCAATGGCTCGCCGCTCGACGTCGACGCCGTACTCGTGAAGGCCGCCGCGCTCGGCGAGCAGCTCGGCATCGACGACTTCTCGGGCCTGCGAGCCGACGCATGGCCGACGTCCACGATCCCGGCGCTCAACCTCGCCGCGAGCGCGTACGAACGTGACGCTGCGACCGGGCTGGCGGTGAGCCTCGACCTGCGCGCCGCCCTGTTCGAGCGTGGCGCGAACGTCGGCGATGCCGACGTGCTGGCCCACATCGCCGAAGCGCACGATCTGCCCGCGCCCGAGATCGAGACAAGCCCCGCGGTCCAGGCCGACTACGACGGCGGTCTCGCCCGAGGCGTGAAGGGGTCACCGCACTTCTTCGTGGCATCCGACGACTTCTTCTGCCCTGCACTCGACCTCGGCCACGACGCCGACGGGCACCTCATCGCGCGATTCGACGCCGACATGCTCGCCGACTTCTTCGCCCGCATCGACACCTGATCAACCGCAAACCCAGCCGCTCGACGTGGTCTCAGCGTGTCGCTCATCGACTGACGGAGACGTCGACCGGGCGGCACGGACCCGATGAGTAGTCTCCGTCGAACAACGAGCATCGGGGGGCCATGAAGGACATACGGGGACGCAACGCCATCGTCACGGGCGCATCACGGGGAATCGGTGTGTACATCGCACGGGCGCTGGCCGAAGAGGGCGTCAATCTGTCGTTGGCGGCGCGGTCCGCAGGGCGAACTCGACCAGGTCCGCTCCGAGATGGAGGCATTGGGCGTCAAAGCGATCGCCACGGTGTGCGACGTGGTCGATCCGGCCGACCGAGCCCGGCTCATCGAACGCACCGAAACCGAACTCGGCCCGATCGACATCTTGGTCAACAACGCCGGAATCGAGCGGGTCCGACGCTTCGAAGAAGCAACCGAGGCCGACTTCACCGACACCCTGGCGATCAATCTGGAGGCACCGATTCTGCTCACGCGAGCCGTCGTGCCCGGCATGCTCGAACGCAAGCGCGGCCACGTGGTCAACATCGCATCCGGTGCGGGCAAGGTCGGCGTCCCGTACGGCTCGTCGTACTGCGCCAGCAAGCACGGCCTCGTCGGGTTCACCAACGCTCTGCGAGCGGAGTACCACACGTCGCCGGTCGGTTTCTCGGTGGTGTGCCCCGGCTTCGTCACCGACGCAGGCATGTACGACCGCTGGGAGCAGCAGGGAATCAAGGCTCCCAGCGTGGCAGGGTCGTCGAAGCCCGAAAAGGTCGCATCGGTGACCGTCAGTTGCATCCTGAAGAACCGAGCCGAGGTGATCGTGAACACCCCGCCGATTCGACCGCTCGTGGTGATCGCCAACATCGCCCCGGGACTGGTGCCGCGCCTGATGAAGACGTTGGCTATGCCGGGGTGTTCGAGCGGGTGATCGCTGCGGAGAAACCTCGGTAGCTCCGATCTGCCGTCCGGGTGGGTGCCGTGTGGAGGGGGGTCACAGGCGGCACCCACCGGACGTTGCAGAGATGACAGTACGGAGGGCATGTGTCCTCGAGGTTTCCTCGGCGTTGCGCTTCGATGAGCGGTGATCGAGCTCGACGAGACGCACCGGGCTGACCGGCTACGGAGCGTGCTCCGCCATCGAGGCGACGTAACGTCGAAGCGGCTGACCAAGCCCGCCCACCGGGCGCTCAACCCGATCTCGGAGAAACGAGGACAGAACATGGACATCTCGAGTCTGATCGCAATCGTGCTGCTGGGCTTCGTCGCCGGCGTCATCGGCCGGGCACTCGTGCCGAACGACGCCTTCCGAACGTTGAGCGGGTGGAGGTCGTGGCTGGCTTCGACCGTGCTCGGTCTGCTGGGTGCGCTCGTCGGCTACTGGATCTTCACCGGGCTGTTCGGCATCGGCGACACCGACAAGTTCGACTGGGGCGGCATCATCGGCGCAGTGATCGGGGCGATCCTCGTGGTCGCGATCGGTTCGTGGGCCATCAAGAAGGTCGCTGCCGGCAAGCTCGCCTGAGTCGGCCGGGGCGTGCTATCACCTCGTCATGGGGACCAACGCCGACGACACCCGGTGGCTCGACGCCACCGCGCACGCAGCACTGATCGCAACTCGCGAGGCGACCTCGACCGAGCTGGTCGACGCGTCGATCGAGCGGATCGAGCGCATCGACGGTGGCCTCAACGCCGTCGTGATGCGCTGGTTCGACCGAGCCCGCCACCAGGCAGAGGCATTCGACGAGTTGCCGCTCGCCGACGAGCACCGTTCCGCCCCGTTCGCCGGGGTGCCGTTCCTGCTGAAAGATCTGGGCTGCAACGTCGCCGGCTTGCCGGTCACCTCGGGCAACCGGGCCGCACGCGACGAGCCGCCGCTGGCGACGGGCGATTCGAACCTCACCGCACGATTCCGCGAGGCCGGCCTGATCACCCTCGGGCGCACGAACAGCCCCGAGTTCGGAAGCCTCCCGGTGACCGAACCGGAGGCGTACGGTCCGACCCGCAACCCGTGGAACACGGGCCACACTCCAGGTGGCTCCAGCGGCGGTGCCGCTGCCGCGGTGGCCGCTGGCATGGTGCCGGTCGCCCACGCAAGCGACGGTGGCGGCTCGATTCGGATTCCCGCATCGTGTTGTGGGCTCGTGGGATTGAAGCCGTCTCAGGGTCGGGTGTCGATGGGCCCCGAACGCGACGAGTCCGGACTCTCGACGCAACTCTGCGTCAGCCGTTCGGTCCGCGACACCGCACGGATGCTCGACGCCGTTCACGGCCCAGGCGTCGGCGACAGCGTGATCGCACCGGCGCCGAAGCGACCGTACGTCGACGAGCTGGGCGCCGACCCGGGCAGGTTGCGGATCGGCATGCTCGACCGCCACCCGATCGACGGCGACCTCCATGCCGACTGCGTCACCGCCGTCCGATCGGCTGCTTCGCTGCTCGACGGTCTCGGCCACGACGTGTCGCTGGGGCATCCGCCGATCCTCGAAGACGGTGAGTTCCCACGGCGATTCGCTGCGATGTGGGCCGCGCTGATGGCGGTCGGCATCGACTCGCTCGGTCAGGCGATCGGACGCACCCTCACCGCCGACGACGTCGAACAGGTCAACTGGGCCCAGCGCGAGTACGCGTCACAGTTGTCGGCGTCGCAGTATGCGATGTCGCTGGCGGCCGTCGGGCAGTACCGGCGCCACGTCCAGGGGTGGTGGGCCGACGGCTGGGACCTGCTGCTCACGCCGACGCTGTCGGCTCCCCCGCTGCCGATCGGCGGGCTGTACGGCGATCAGGGCGACGGGGTCGATCCGGCCAACCCGATGGCGCCGTCGATCCGGGCTGGGCGGTTCGTGTCGTTCACACCGCAGTTCAACGCCTCCGGGCAACCGGCGATCAGCCTGCCGCTGCACTGGAACGACGACGGCCTCCCGATCGGTGTGCAGCTGGTGGCCGCCTACGGCCGCGAGGACCTCCTGATCCAGGTGGCCAGCCAGCTCGAGGCCGCCGCCCCCTGGGCCGAGCGCCGCCCTCCCGTCTGACGTCACATCGCGGGTCTGACCCCTGATGTCAGCCGATCGACCGCAGATGTCAGATCGCCGGTCGTCACGACCGGAAGGTGAGCGGGGCTGCGACCGAGCACCTGGCGCCACTCGATGTCGCCGGCATCGAGGGAGCCGATCTGCGACGAGCGTGTCTCCGAGGCCGGCCCTCGCGACTCCGAGCATCACCTCCTGCATCGTCATGCGAGCAAGCGCCGCACCGAGGCAGTAGTGGGCACCCGACCCGAACGACAGCAGCTTGGGCGAACCTGGCTCGTTGAATCGGCCAGGACGGAACACGTCGGGGTCGCCCCACACGTCCTCGTCACGGCTCGCCGACGCCGATGCCAGGAACACCATCGAACCGACCGGACGCTCGACTCCACCGATGTCGATCGGCTCGAGCACCGTGCGCGGCACGATCGTGATGCTCGGTTCGAAACGGATCCCCTCGTCGACGACGGCGGGAGCCAACGACGGATCGGCTCGCAGCGCATCGAGCGCATCGGGGTGGCGCAGCAGGGTCAGCAGCGTGCAGCTCACCTGACCCGATGTGGTGTCGTGTCCGCCGACGATCAGGTTGCCGACCATCGTGACCACCTCGTCGTGGGTCAGGCGATCACCGGACTCCTCGGCGGCGAGCAGCGCGCTGATCAGGTCGTCGCTGCGCTGTTCGAGGCGGGTGGCGATCATCGCCTCGACATCGGCCATCAACCCGACGACCGCGTCGTCGGCGGTGGCGATCTGGTCGGCGTCCATCAACCCGAACACCGGGCTCAACGCGTCGCCATAGGCGAGGAAGGCGGGGATCTGCTCCTCGGGCACACCGATCAGCGTGCAGATCACGGTGATCGGCACGTCGACCAGCGCCTCGACGAGGTCGCCGCCGCCGTCGGCGACCAACCGTTCCATCCGCTCGGCGGTGAGGCGGGCGGCGAGTTCCCGGTGCCGTTCGACCGACCTCGGCGTGAACACTCGTGCGACCAGTCGCCGGAGGCGGTGGTGGGCGTCGCCTTCGTTGGTGAACATCAGACTCGAGTACCAGGTCCGCAAGCGGGCCCTCGCCGATCCCCATCAGGTCGAAGATCGACAGCCCGACACCCGCCAACCGTGGGTCGTGCGACAGCCGCTCGACGTCGTCGTAGCGCAACACCACCACGGCGCCGGTCTCGGCGGAGAGGGCGGACGGCCCGTTGGCCCTCGCTGCTCGATACCACTCGTGCACACGCTCGTCGGACGTCTGCTCGATCATCGTGTCGGTCATGTTCTCCCCTGGGTCCGCTCGGGCAGCCCCCGCTGCCGTCGGGCGAACACTGCCCGACGCGACGAAACGCCCGCAACGGTCACCTGTCACATCGCGACCGACGGCGCACCGCACAGTTGGGCAGTTGCCCGCGCGGCGGCGCATGCTCGGGGGATGTCTCCCGTTGCCCACCTGGCCGATTCGGTGCTCGATCTCCCCATCGATGGAGTTCGCCTCGACGCATCGACCCTGCGAGAACTCACGGGCGACGGGCCCGTCCTCCTGGTCTTTCTCCGCCACTTCGGTTGACTGTTCCCGAAGGAGGTCGTCACCGACCTCACCCGGCTCGCCGTGCGCGACCCATCCGTACCCCGCATCGTCTTCGTATTCATGGCAGTGAACAACGCCGGCCAGACCTTCCTCGATCAGCACAGCACCCCCGAAGCGAAGGGCACCGCGCTCGGCATCGCCGACCCCGACCAGGTCCTCCACCGAGCGTTCGAGGTGCCCCGAGGCGGATGGCGTGAGATGTTCGGACTGCGATCGTGGGTGGCGGGCGCACGGGCGACGATGCGCGGCAACTTCATCGGCGCGAAGGTCGGCGACGGCTGGACGCTCCCGGTGTGGACCGTGATCGATGGCGACCAGGTGCTCTGGCGGTGGGCCGGGACGCACGCCGGCGATCGCCCCGACCTGACCGAGATCCCCCGGGTCGAGCGAGGCGCGGCATGATCACGCTCGTCGCTGTTCACGGCAACGGAGGTGGAGGCTTCCGGTTCGCACGGGTCCTCGACCACGTACCCGACGCCATCCGGTTCGAAGCGATCACGCTGCCGGGCTTCGGCGGTCGCCCTGGCGATCCGGCCTGCGCACACTGCCCGACTACGCCGAAGCACTCTGGCAGGAGATCGAGCAGCTGCCACGTCCGATCGTGGTGCTCGGCCACGGCATCGGCGGGTCGATCGCGCTCGACATGGTGCAGCGCCACGACATCGACGGTCTGATTCTGCACGCTCCGGTCGGCACCCGTCTGGAGAAGCGTTGGTTCCCACGCCTGATGAAGCCCGAGCCGGTGCGCACACTGATCAAGTGGGGCATCAGCTCGCGGGTGACGCGGCCGCTGATCGGGCGCCGCTTCTTCTCTCGCAACGTGCCCACCGACTACCGCAATCAGTTCCTCGACGAGTACGGCCGCGCCGATTCGTTCTCGCAGATGTTCGACATCATCACCCCCGAGTGGTGGAACGGACTTGGAGCCGGTCGACGTGCCGTCGCTCATGCTGTGGGGCTCAGACGACCGGGTGTTGGGTGCCGATCAGGTCGCCGACTACCGGGCGTTGCTGCCCCAGGCGTGGACCGACGTGGTGCCGGGCTGGGGCCACTTCCCGATGGTCGAGGGGCCCGCTGACTACGCGGACACGATCACCGACTGGGCCGAGCGATTGATCGCCGGTCGTCCGGCACCGCTCCGGGTCGGCTCGGGTCTGCTGTCGGCCGAGGGGATCGGACCGAAGGCTGCGCTGCTCGATCGAGCCATCACCGGTGGCCTTCCCGTGCCGGAGTCGTGGGTGCTCCCACCCGATTCCGCCGCCGAGGCCCCCGACGGCACTTCGCGGCAACGTCGCAGTGCGTTCCGCATTCTCGTCGGAAGACGGCGTGACCACGTCGAACGCCGGCCGGTACACCACGGTGCTCGACGTCGACGCCAGCGACCCGAACGGGTTCAGCGCCGCGGTGCGCGACGTCCGAGCATCAGCCGACGACAGCGTTGCCCGCGCTGATGTGTTGATCATGCAGATGGTGCCGGCGGTCGTGGCCGGTGTGGCCTTCAGCGAGGCCGGTTGGCAGGACGACCTCGTCGAGTGGATCGACGGGCCTCGCCGATGGGCTCGTCGGTGGATCACGCCAGGGCGAACTCGTCCAACTCCCGCGGCTGGTCGGCCGCGAGCACCTCGACGCGCAGCGCCCGGCCTGGCAGGGTCGACTCGCCGCGCTCCTGCGCGAGGTGCGCAGTGTGTTCGGCGACGAACGCTGGGACATCGAGTGGGCCGACGACGGCACCACGTGCTGGTTGGTCCAGATCCGGCCGGTGACCGCATCGCCGCTTGCGCAACGAGACGTTCACGATCGCCAACCATCGCGAGATCCTCCCCGACCCGCCCTCGCTGTTCATGACCTCGCTGATCGCCGACGGCTCGCCGGAGCTGTTCGACTACTACCGGCGATTCGACCCGTCGCTGTCGACCGAACGCGACTTCATCGAGGTGTTCGACGGGCGGCCGTTGATCAACCTGTCGCTGATGATCGACTTCATGCGCTCGCTGGGACTGCCGACCCGGCTCGTGACCGACTCGATCGGCGGCAGCGACGACGACGGGACCGGGCTCCGACCGAGCCGGATGGTGCGTCGCCTCCCGGTGCTCGCACGGCTCGGGCTCGCCCAGGCCGGCGCACTGAAGTTCGCCGACGACGTCGCCGCGACGATGGCACTCGACAACGCCAGCCCGACCGCCACGTTCGCCGACGCCGTCGATCGGGCCACCCGCAACTACGTCGCCACCGTGCATGCGATGACCGCACTCAACACCGCGGCGAGCCTGCCGACGTCCCTGCTGCGATCGCTCGGCGTGCTCGAGCAACACGCCGCCCGCAGCGAGACGGCGGCCACGCAGATGTTCCGAGAACTCGACACCGTGCGCCGCACGCTTGCCCCACGGCGCGCTCGATGCCGAGGGTCCGATCGATCCGACATCGTTCGGTCCGACAACCGCTGCTGCCTGGACACGCTGGCTCGACGCGAACGGACACCGCGGCATCTACGAGTCCGACCTGTCCCGCCCCCGCTACGTCGAGGAGCCGGCGCCCGTGTTGTCGGCGTTGCGTTCGACGCTCGACGCCCGCACCCCGCCACCACGGTCCGTGCTCGGCGTGCTCACCTTGCCGATCTGGGTGGCGGCACGTCGACCCATGGCTGCCCGCGAACGGTTCCGCAGCGAGTCGATGCGGTCGTTCCTGGCCGTGCGCCACGAGCTCCTGCGTCACGCCGAGCAGGCAGGCATCGCGCCGGAGACCCTGTGGTTGTTGACCACCGACGAGGTGCGACAGCTCGACGACGGCTGGCTCCCCGACGACACGCTGCTCACCGAGCGACGCGCCGACACCGACCGCCGCCGGGCCGCCCCGATCCCCGACGTGATCCGCCGCTTCGACCCACCCGATCGCGGTTCCCCGTGCCCAGGGCACGGGGAACCGCAAACGGAGTTCCACGGGATCGGGCTGGTTGCGGCGAGCGCCGAAGGGTCAGGCGTGGGTGCTGAACGAGCCGGCGCACGAACTCCCCGACGGCTTCGACCGATCGACCACCATCCTCGTCGCACCGAGCGTCGACCCGGGCTGGCTGTCGACGTTCGGCCTGGTGTCGGGCGTGGCGATCGAGATCGGCGGAGACCTGTCGCACGGCTCGATCGTGCTCCGCGAACTCGGCCTGGCGGCGGTCACCAACGCTCGAGGGCTCACCGCAAACATCAGCACCGGCGACCAGATCGTGGTCGACGGGCGGAGCGGCACCGTCCGGCTGCTCGCATGAGCGGTTGGCTCGTCGCCAACCTCGCCGGCACCGCCGTGATGGTCGGCTTCATCTGGACGATCCAGATGCTGACCTATCCGATGATGCAAGCCGTCCCCGCCGAGGGCTTCGTCGCCTACGAGCTGGCGCATCGCAACCGGGTGACCGCCCTACTCGCCGTGCTCGCCCCGACCGAGATCATCGCCGCCGCGGGCGTCGTGGTGTTCGTCGATGACGTGCCGGGTTGGCTGGCGGTCGGTTCGGCGGCACTGCTGTTCGCCATCTGGCTGTCGACGCTGCTGTTCTATGCGCCGCTCCACATGCGGCTGTCCGACGGGTTCGACCCGATCGTGCATCGCCGGTTGGTGCGCACGAACTGGATCCGAACTGCGGCATGGACACTCCGCGGTGCCGCCGCGATCGCCATGATCACCGTCGCGACCTGACCGGTAGCGTCGATGCGATGACGACCCCGAATCCCGACGTCGATGCGGTGATCTTCGACTTCGCCGGCGTGCTCAGCACCAGTCCGGGCGAGATGATGCGCCGCCAGATCGACGAGAGCGGGATCGACATCGAGGTCGACATCGCCTCGTTCGTCCAGATCATCATGGGCCCGCTCGACGCCGAGGGCGATCACCCCTGGCATCGTCTCGAACGCGGACGGATCGACTTCGACGAGTACGTCGCCGGCATCGAACCGCTGTGGCGGGCCGCCGGGTTCGAGTCGTTCCCGACGCCACCGAGGGGCGACGCCGTCGTCACCGGGATGTCGAAGATCCCCGAGATGATCGACGCCGCCGCGGCCGTTCGCGCCGCCGGCTATCGGACCGCGATCCTCACGAACAACATCAAGGAGTGGGGCGCCTGGCGACAGCTCTGGGACGCCGACAACCTCGTCGACGTCGTCGTCGACTCGTGCGAGGTCGACATGCGCAAGCCGAACGCCGACATCTTCGAGTTCACCGTCGAGCAACTCGGCACACCGATCGAGCGCACGCTGTTCCTCGACGACTTCCCGTGGAACATCGACGGCGCCGAGCGGGTCGGCCTGCAGACGATGCACGTTGCCGACCCGGTCGCCGCCGCTGCCGCACTCCGCGACCGCCTGCTCTGAGCCACCGCGCGATCCGTGCGCGATCCCTCCCGGCGAACGGAACGGTTCGCGCACTGATCCTGTCGGTGGCGGGCGATCGGCGAGGATGGGGACATGGCCGACCGTCGGGGCTCTGGTGCGCAGTTGGCGATCGCCGGTTTCTGCGTGGCGCTGTTCACGATTGCCCTCGCCGCGCTCGTCAGCTCGCAGCTCTCGCTGATGTCGGTGCTCGACCCGATCCGGGCCGAAGCAGCAGCTGACCAGATCGCCACCTCACGTTTCACCGCCGACGTGATCGACCAGACGGTGGAGCGGGCGGTCGCACCGATCGCTGGGCCCGAGATCGCCTCGCAGCTGGCGACCGCCACCAGCACCGACCCGAACGTCACCGACGTGATCAGCTCGTCGCTGATGACCGCCCACCGCACGATCGTCGACCCCGACGCCGGCTCCGCACCCGACGGCAACGTGGCCGTGCGCACGGCGATCGCGCAGTCCGTGCTCGACACCGCCACGGCCGCCGGGCTCGATCCCGCAGCGGTCGGCATCGACGTGACCGCCCTCGACGCGCTCGACTTCGAAGCTGCCGCCGAGCAGGCGGGACTTCCATCGGTGGTGCCGACGAGCGTCCCGACGCTCGGACTCGAGCAGGTCGCCAAGACCACCCGGATCATCGCTGCGATCGCACTGTTCGTGTTCGGCTTCGCAGCAGTGATCGTCCACCCGCGCCCGGGCCGCGGCCTGCGGCGGCTGGGCATCGCTGCACTCGTCGTGTGCGGAGCCTGGTTGGCGGGTCTCCTGGTGACCGGTTGGATCATCGGACTGGTCGCCAACACGCTGTTCGGCGAGATGCTGCAGACCGTGTGGAACGACGCTGTCCCGTCGATGCTGCTCCTGGCCGGCGCCGGCGCGGTGATTGGCGCAGGGGTGGTCTTCGCGGGGATCGCTGCCGACGGTTGGGCGCAGGAACGTGTCCGACGGAGCGCCTGGTGACGAACCCTGCACGATCAGAGCGCGAATCGTTCCGTTTCCCGGGACGGTTCGCGCCCAGATGGGCCACTGCCCTGGTGGCCGTCGCGGCAGCGGTAGCCCTCGCATCCTGCGGCGGCGACGACACGTCCAGCGCCGAGCTGCTCCCGCCGCTGTTGACCGAGGCGCAGCTCGGCACCGGTTGGGTGCCAAGCGACCCGGGCGAGGTGGCGTTGCTGCCAGGTTCGGTGGCGCCGCCGTGCCCGTTCGATGGCGAGATCCCCGACATCGAAGTCGCCGCTGCCGAGAGCATCGAGTTCGGCGACGAGGCGCGTCAGCTCGGCATCAACCACACCGTCGTCGAGCTGAACGGCGACGCCGGCGCCGCCCTCGCAGTGCTCGAGACATGGGAAGCGATGGACTGCTCCGACTCCGATGCCGAGCAGCGCCCGGTCACCGGGCTGCCCGACGGCACTTTCGGCGTCGAGCTCGACACGGTCGACAGCAACTTCACCCAGACGGTGCTCGTTCGTGTCGACGGCTCGGCGATGTCGTTCCTCGTGGTCACCGGCGACGGCGAGATCGTGCTCGACGTGACCCGCGACCTGGCCCCACTGATCTGACCGCCGGGGCGATCGAGCCCTCAGAGCAGGATCGGGCGGTCGTCGCGGACGAGGCCGCCTGACGCCTCGTTGATCGCCTCGACCAGTTCCCACTCGACACCGAAATCGGGTTCGGTCGCCGCGGCGTCGCTGTGCCAACCGCGCTGTGTCATGAACAGCGCGGTGCGCAGATCGTCGAGCTCACAGTCGGCCAGCGTTCCGGACGCATGGGCATCCCAGACGCGGCTGGCGACGATCGAGATCCGCTCGAGGCTCCCGTGGACGCCGTACGCGTCGTAGGTGTGCGAGAACTCCACGATGCTGTCGATCGACGACCTCCGGTCGGGGACCTGAACGATCGATGAGAAGTCGTCGGTGGGGGTGTCGATGACTACGAGTGACATGTTCAAAGTTTCGGCGTCTCCGCCGTCGCCCTTGACTCAAGAATGCCGCTGGTCGGTCAAATGCCGGTCAAGTCGACCCGTCAGCAGCCGCTCGAGGCGATCAGCTGCGCCGTCCAGTCGGTCAACTCCTCCAGCGTGCCGTAGGCCGCATCGATGAACCAGACGTAGTCATCACATGCCCATCCCACCGATCCGATCGCATACGACTCGGGGACCGCGTTGGTCACGTACACGTCCACGCCGGCGATCTGCTCGACAGCCATCTCACCCTCGACGATCGGGGCAGCCGGGTCGAACCAGTCGGGTGGTGCGATCGTGCCGATCAGATGCAGACCGAGCGGGGTGACGAACTGAACCGCTGCGATCTCCGTCCCGAAGTTCGCCGGCTCGGCGACCGAGACGTTGCGATTGCCGGCGTGGATCAGCGCATCGATCGCAGAGCGCTCGGCAGCGTTCGTGACCTCGAGGTCGTCGAAGCGCGGCACCTCGTTCCACCAGGACTTGGCGGTGAGTCCGAACGTGGTGTCGACGGTTCCGACGATCACGGTGTCGCCGGTGGTGAGCGACCCTGCCCACACGAACTGATCGACCAGCCATTCGCCGAGTGGTTGGTCGATGAACAACTGCACACGCTGGTCGGCCCGATACGGCATCTCGGGGCCGTCGGTCGCCTGCACGACCCATGCTCGGCGGTCTCCGGTCCACGCCGCGACCACCAGGCGCTCAGCTCCGTCGGGGGTGGACTGCACGAGGCGGATCGCGCAATCGAGGCCCAGCCGGTACCGGAACTCCGCTGCGTCGTGCGTGCGGTCGTCGAACGTTGCACCAGTGGTGTCGTCGGTCCAATCGCCGTTGGTGTCCAACTGCGCAGCAGCGATCGACTCGTCGACCACCTCGAGCATGTCTGCGACCTCGGAGTCACAGGTGGCCGGCTCCCGATGGACCGTCGTGGTCGGGTAGTCCGGTTCGGTGGTCGTCACCGATTCGGTCGTGGGGCTCATCGACGTGGTGGTGGTGGTCGTCGTGATCGCAGGCTCCGCAGTCGCCGGTACACCCGTCGTCGACGTGGTCTCGGTCGTCTCGCTGGCCGAGTCACCACCACCGCACGCGGCGATGATCAGCAGTGACCCTGCGGCCAGCGCCGCCCAGGCCGGGCCCTTCGGGCGCGTTCGCGCTCCCATGAACTCATCGTCACCACGCTGTGGACCTGGCCACCAGAGCAGAAGGTCAAGCCCCTCCGCGACGCTCAGCCGAGGCCGAACTCAGCCAGCTCGACGGGTCGACGCTCGTCGATCGAACGGTGTGCGGCCGCACCGGTCGCCACGGCCCACAGGCCCTCGGTGACGGTGACCGCTGCCGGCTGGCCGTCTCTGATCGCATCGACCAGGGCGAGGTGCTCCATGAAGCTGGCCCCCTGGTGGAAGTCGGGGTACGGCACGCGGGGATCCATCGGCGCCGGGACCTCTCGCACACCACCACCGGGGTTCGTGCCCGGCGCACCGGCCGCGGCCCGTTCGCCCAACCACACGACGTCGCCCGGCACGGTCGCTTCCATCTTCGCTGCGTCGCCCACGATCGTCAGCTCCTGCTCGAACCGTCCGCCCTCGGCGAACATGCAGAGGTCGAGGGCGCCACGCACCCCGTTCGCGAACTCGACGATCACGAAGGCGTTGTCGAGGATGTCCGGCCGCTCGACACGACCGTCGATCTCGTAGGTCTCGTCGAGATGGTTGACGTCCTGACCACCGCTCGCCATGACCCGCACCGGATGAGACCCCGACGCGAGATGCATCAGGTCGAAGAAGTGGCAGCACTTCTCCACGAGCGTGCCGCCGGTGTTGCGGCTGAACCGGTTCCAGTCGCCGACCTTGCGCAGGAACGGGAAGCGGTGTTCGCGGATCGACACCATGCGGGTGGCGCCGCACACACCGGTTGCCAGTTGGTCGAGCATCGTCGCCGGCGTCGGCATGAACCGGTACTGCAGGCCCATCCAGGTGATCGCGTCACGCTGCGCCGCTGCGTCGACCACGCGCTTGGCGTCGTCGACGGTGGTGCACAGCGGCTTCTCGATCAGCACGTGCTTGTCGGTCGCCAGTACATCGTCGAGCACGGCGGCGTGGGTGTGATTGGGGCTCGTGACGATCACCACGTCGACGTTCGGGTCGGCGAGCAGCTCGCGATGATCGGCGTAGGTGGCCGTGCGCTCCTTGGCCGCCTCGCCACCTGCACCGCGAGCGATGCAACCGAGCCCCCACCCGATGCTCTTGTCGACCGGGTCGGCGAGCGCCACCACCTCGGCTCCCTCGACGTGGTCGAGCACGAGGATGTGTTCGCACCCCATCATCCCGCTCCCGATCACGCCGTATCCGATGGTGTCGCTCACCCGCCGAACCGTACCCCGGCGCCACCCAGCACGATCAGTGCGCGAGCCGTCCCACCCCCGGCCCGCTCGATCAGTGCGCGAACAGTTCCGCTTGCCGGGACGCACCGCGCACCGATCGTGCAGGATCGTGAGTCGCCTTCCGCTTCGAGCGCGGTCGACACCCACTGACGGAACATGCAACTGGCCGCACTCGACGCGCTCGCCACCGCTCAGCACGGCGTCATCAGCCGGGAGACCTGCGGGCTGTCGCACTCCAGTTGGTACCGAGCCATCGCGGCTGGCCAGCTCGATCAGCTCCACCCCGGAGTCGCCCGACTGCGAGGCACCGCACCCACGCCCGAGCAAGCCATCATCGCCGCCGTCCTCGCTGTCGGCACCGGCAGCGTGGCATCGCACCGCTCGGCGGCGTACCTGTGGGGGATCGCTCGCCCCGACGACGATCCGATCGACGTGATCATCACCGGACGACGCCGCCTTCCCAGACTGGCCGGGGTGATCGTCCATCGGCCGAAGGACCTCCAACGACTGATCCCCCAACGCCGGTCAGGCATTCGATGTACCAACATCCTGCGCACGGTGCTCGATCTCGGCGCCGTCGATCCAGCAGCAGTCAGCGATGCCATCGGCCATGCACTGGCCACTGGCCTGTGCAGTCTCGGAGCGTTCGAGCGCACCGTGATACAACACTCCGAGCACGGCCGTGCCGGGATCGTGGCCCTCCGAGAGGCCGTTGCCGACTGGTCGATCGACCGCAAGCCGTCCGATTCTGTACTCGAGCAGGCGATGCATCACCTGATCGCCCGATACGGCCTCCCACGCTGTGGAGTTCCACCCGACGATCTGCGGATACGAGGTCGATTTCCGTGTCTCCACCGCACCGATCATCCTCGAGTGCGACGGCTGGACGTACCACGGGCTCCAGCGCGCGACGTTCGAGCGCGACCGCGATCGAGATGCCGACCTCATCGCCGCCGGGTGGATCGTCGTGCGCTTCACCTACCGCGCGATCACGATGCGTCCGAAGGCGACCGCCGACCGGATCGCGGCAGCGATCGCCCGCTGGAGTTGAATCGGCCACGACCCAACCCTGCGGGATCAGTGCGCGAAGCGTCCCGGTAGCCGGAACGCGGATCTCGGCGCACTGATCGTGCGGGGCGGAGGGTGAGACGGGTCGCGCACTGATCGTTGGGGGGCGGGAGCGGTACGGTGGCCGCCGTGACGACCAGGGGCGAGTTGGGTGAGATCGGGCCGATCGGGTACGGGTGTTGGCGGTTCGCCGGCAGCGACGTCGCAACTGCCCGCACGAAGATCGAGACGGCGCTCGAGGTCGGCATGACGCTGATCGACACCGCCGACATCTACGGCTACGACGGCTCGGCACCTGCGCCGGGTGGCGGGTTCGGCGAGGCCGAGGACCTGCTCGGCCGGGTGCTCGCCGACACGCCCGGCCTGCGTGACCAGATGGTGCTGGCGACCAAGGGTGGAATCACTCCCCCGGTTCCGTACGACTCGTCGCCCGCCTACCTGCGCGACGCCTGTGAGGCGTCGCTTCGGAGGCTGCAGACCGACGTCATCGACCTCTACCAGATCCACCGCCCCGATCTGCTCGCCCACCCTGCCGACGTCGCCGTCGCGCTCGACGAACTCGTTGCGTCAGGCAAGGTCCGAGCAGTCGGGGTGTCGAACTGCACCGTCGCCCAGACCCGAGCGCTCCAGGCGCACCTCGACACGCAGCTCGCGACCACGCAACCCGAGTTCTCGCCACTCGCCCTCGACCCGATCACCGATGGCAGCTTCGATCTCGCGATGGAGACCGGCCTCGTGCCGCTGGCGTGGAGCCCACTCGCCGGCGGTCGGCTGGCAGGCGACATCGACCCACTCGACGATCGGGCCGCAGCAGTCGCCCAGGTGTGCGATCGCCTCGCCGCCGAGCACGACGTCAGCCGAACGGCAATCCTGCTCGCCTGGGCGATGCGTCACCCGGCCGGCGTGGTGCCGATCGTCGGAACGCAGCAACCGGACCGAATCCGCGGCATCGCCCGAGCCACCGAGGTCGAGATGACCCCAAGCCAGTGGTACGAGATCCTCGTCGCGGGTCGCGGCGAGCCGATGCCATGACAGCCACGAATCGCCCGGGCCCGGAGGTCGCCTGGTTCTCGGCGCTCTGCGACGACGACTACGAGTATCTCGGCGTGCCCGACCCTGACCTTCGGTCCTCATGGACACACTGCCGTGACATCGTGACCGCCGCCGAACGAAATGGGTTCGACAACGTGCTGCTGCCGTCGGGATACGCACTCGGGATCGACGGGGTCCCGTTCGCTGGGGGGATCGCTGCGATCACCGAGCAGATCAAGCTGCTGCTCGCTGTGCGCTGCGGCGAGATGTGGCCGCCGCAGCTGGCACGCCAGCTCGCCGGGCTCGACGAGATGCTCGACGGGCGGCTCACGATCAACATCATCAGCTCCGATCTGCCGGGCACGCAGCTGGCGAGCGAGCCGCGCTACGCCCGCACACTCGAGGTGATGACGATCCTGCGGACGCTGCTCGCAGGCAACCCGATCGAGCATCGCGGCGAGTTCTACGAACTCACCCTCGACGCCCCCCGCATCGCCGTCGACCGCTCCGCTGCCCGCCGGCAGGTCGGCCTCTCCGAGACGCCGCCGTTCTACTTCGGTGGCCTGTCCGAACCAGCCCGCGAGGTCGCTGCAGCGGGCGCCGACGTGTACCTGATGTGGCCGGACACGACCCCCGAGATCTCGGCGATCATCTCGGACATGCGCGCCCGCGCCGATGGTCATGGCCGCACACTCCGGTTCGGATACCGCACACACATCGTGGTCCGAGAGACCGAGACCGAAGCCCGCGCCGCGGCCACTCGGCTGCTCTCCAAGCTCGACGCCGCAGAGGGCGAAGCGATTCGCAACCGTTCGCTCGATGCGACCTCAGCGGGCGTTTCGCGTCAGGCAGAGTTGCGCGACACCTCCGACGACGACGGCTTCGTCGAAGACCATCTCTGGACCGGCATCGCCCGAGCCAGATCCGGTTGTGGCGCAGCGATCGTCGGGGACCCCGACCAGGTCGTCGCCAAACTTCGCGGCTACATGGACCTCGGGATCGACTCCTTCATCCTCTCGGGCTATCCCCACCTCGCCGAGTGCGACCTGGTGGCAGCACACGTCCTCCCCGCCCTGCGTCAGTCGTAGCGAACCGGCCAGCCCTCGCCCGGCGCGGCCCCGCTACCCGACCCTCAGGTCGACAGTGCTGCGAAGACGGCAGAGTCCGCGTACTCGTCGAGACGAGTGATGCGGCCCTGTTCGTCGAAGCGCAGCACGACGCACACGTCGGTGCGTGCCGACTTGCCGTCGGGCCTCGTGAGCGTGACGACATGCTGCTCGACGACGAAGCCGTCACCGACCGACCGACGAACATCGGAGTACGCGACGCTCACGCCATCGTTCTTCAGCCCCTGGACGAATGCCATCAGGCCGTCGAGCCCGTGCTCGGGATTTCCGTTCTGTTTCATCTTCGCCTCGGGTGCGAGCAGACGTTCGAGACCATCGAACTCCTGCGACTCGAAGATCGAGAACAACTCTGCGGTCGTGGCTGCGAGATCCATACCCACAACCGTATTCGCCCCGACGGTCCGGCCACGTAGCCTGCAGCGATGACCGACCTGTTGATCGAATCGACGGCACTCGAAGACCGGATGCGCACCGCCCTGCCGGCCGACGTCGACTACGCCTCCGCCCGCTTCGTCGACGAGCGCGCCGAGCACCTGAACGTGCGCCGCAACCAGCTCGAGCCGATCTTCACCCAGTACGACACCGGCGTGATGATCACCATCTGGAACGACGGCGGCCTCGGCTACTCGGCCACGACCGACCTCAGCGACACCGGTCTCGCCGCGGCGGTCGACCGGGCCCGCTACTGGGCAGGTGTCACCGCCGGCGCCATGGTCACCACCGCGGCGCCGACCAGCCATGCGGTCGGCACCTACGTCTCCCCCGTCGAGGTCACGTGGGACACGCTGCCCCTCAACGACCGACTCGACCTGCTCCAGCAGCAGTCACGGCTGCTCGGCATCGACGACCGCATCGTCAACTGGGGCGCATCGCTCGTTCGTCGCGACGTCGACCAGCTGCTGCTCACCGCCTCACGCAACGGCGACTCGGGACGCATCGAGCAGCGCTTCCGGTTCGTGTACCCGAGCCTGAACGCCACGGCGAACGAGGGCACCAACACCCAGACCCGAACGTTCGGTGGCCACGCGTTCTGCGGGCAGGGCGGTGCCGAGGTGCTCGGCCGTTACGGCTTCGGCGATGCGGCCAGTCGCGTCGCCGAGCAGGCACTCGAACTCCTGACCGCTCCCAACTGTCCGACCGGCGTGATGGATGCCCTGCTCGCGCCCGATCAGATGATCCTGCAGATCCACGAGTCGATCGGCCACCCGCTGGAGCTCGATCGGATCCTGGGCGACGAGCGCAACTACGCGGGCACCAGCTTCGTCACTCCCGACATGTTCGGCAGCTACCAGTACGGCTCGGAGCTGCTCAACGTCACGTTCGATCCAACGGTGCCGGGCCAGCTGGCTTCGTACGGCTTCGACGACGACGGCACTCCGGCCGAGCGCCGGCACCTGATCGAGAACGGCATCCTGGTCCGCGGGCTCGGCGGCACCGTGTCGCAGGAACGCAGCGGTCTGCCCGGCGTGGCCAATTCTCGGGCGCAGAACTGGAATCGCCCGCCGATCGATCGGATGGCCAACCTCAACGTGGAGCCCGGCGATTCCACCGTCGACGAGTTGATCTCGTCGATCGAACAGGGCGTCTACTTCCACACGAACAATTCGTGGTCGATCGACGACAGCCGCAACAAGTTCCAGTTCGGCTGCGAGTACGGCCAGCGCATCGAGAACGGCGAGATCGTCGGCGCCGTGCGCAACCCGGGCTACCGCGGCATCTCGTCGACGTTCTGGCGCAGCCTCTCGGGCGTCGCCGACAGCGACAGCTTCACCGTGATGGGCACCCCCAACTGCGGCAAGGGCGAACTCAACCAGGTGATCGGCACCGGACACGCGTCGCCCGCCTGCAGATTCTCGAACATCGAGGTCTTCGGAGGCGAGTCATGAGCGACGCCACCCGCACGGTTCCCGGTGCCCCGGTTCCCGGTGCCCAGGGCACGGGGAACCACGATCAGGGGTACTTCGATGAGTTGGTCACCGCGGCGACCGCCACGTTGACCGGCAACGAGGTGCTCCTCGCCAACTTCTCGGGTGAGCGCACCGACTTCATCCGCCTCAACAACTCCGACGTACGCCAGGCCGGCACGGTCGATCAGCGCACACTCGCGGTCGATCTCGTCGAGGGCCAGCGCCACACCGGCGGCAGCATCCGGCTGTCGGGCGACCGCAGCGTCGACGATGCCCGCCTCGCCACGCTGCTCGCCCAACTGCGTGAGCAGCGTGCGTTCGTGGCCGACGATCCGTTCCTGCTGTACAACACCGAGCCGACCTCCACCGAACGCATCGAACGAGGCTCGATCCCCGAACCCGATGCGGCGCTCGGCGAGATCCGCTCGGCCGGCAACGGTCGAGACCTCGTCGGGATCTACGCCTCCGGCGACACCTTCCAAGGGTTCGCCAACAGCCTCGGGCAGCGCAACTGGTTCCAGTCGTCGACGTTCAACCTCGACTGGTGCTTCTACCTGCGCGCCGACAAGGCAGCGAAGAACCTGTACGCCGGCTTCGACTGGGACGACGACGCGTTCGCCGCCAAGATCGACTGGTCGGCTCGTCAGGTCAAGGCGCTCGAACGTGACCCGATCAGCCTCTCGCCGGGCGAGTACCGCACCTACCTCGCTCCTCGGGCGATGGAGGAGCTCGTGCAGCTGTGGTCGTACTACGGCGCGTTCGGGCTGCGGGCCCGCGAGACCAAACAGACACCGCTGCTGAAGATGCTCGTCGAGGGCGCCACGTTGTCGCCGCTCGTGAACATCAGCGAGGACACCGCCCACGGTGTGGCACCGAACTTCCAGTCCGCCGGTTTCCTGCGACCCGACCACGTGCCACTGATCGTCGAGGGCCAGTACGCGGACACCCTCGTGTCACCGCGCTCGGCCCAGGAGTACGGGGTGCCCACCAACGGTGCCGTCGGACACGAGTACCCGCAGTCGGTGGCGATCGCGCCCGGCACGATTCCCGCCGATGCGGTCGGCGAAGCGCTCGGTAGCGGGCTGTTCGTCGGCAACCTCTGGTACACGAACTTCTCCGACCAGGCCGCGTGTCGCACCACCGGCATGACGCGGTTCGCCACGTTCTGGATGGACGACGGCGAGATCGTCGCACCGGTCAACGTGCTGCGCTTCGACGACACGGCGTACCACCTGCTCGGCGACCGACTCGAAGGTCTCACCGACACCGCCGAGGTGCTGCTCGACACCTCGACGTACGAGCGAGCGCTCCACCGACAGCGCCCGCCTGCCCGGTGCGCTCGTCGGCGCCATGCGCTTCGTGCTCTGATCGGCATCGACGTCATCGTCGGGTTGCGGCCCGTCCAGCTTCAGTTGCGATCGCTCGGGTTGCCGATGTCGTCGCGCTCGTGTCCGAGAATGTTGTCGACCGCCGCACCGACGGTCGGGGCGAACCGCTCCGGACCGAACCGCCCTGCGAGCCCGTGCCGGACCAGGCGGTCACGAACCGGATCCTTCAGCTCGGCGATCACCAGGTCGATGCCCGCCTGGGACAGGTAGTCGTCGACGGCGATCAACTCGTCGATCGCCGTCGAGTCGATCGACGTGATCGGCTCGGCAGCCAGTACGAGGTGCGCCGGACGGGGCTCCGACGCTGCGATGGTGCGGACGTAGTGGCCGAAGATGCCGGCATTCGCGAAGAACAGCGGGGCATCGAACCTCACGATGGCGATGCCGTCGACCCGACGCCCTTCCGGGTGACGGCTGAGGTCGTGGTAGCCGCGCACCATCGGGATGCGCCCGAGTTCGGCGCGATAGGGCCGCCACACGTTGTTCGTGAAGGCGACCACCGAGAGCGCGATGGCGATCACGATGCCTTCGAGGACGCCGATCAGGATCACACCCAGCAATGCGGCAATGGAGAGCAGCCCGTCGATCGGTTCGACACGGAGCAGCCGCAGCACCTCCGGCACGTCGATCAGCGTTCCGGCAGCAACGATCACGACCGCTGCCAACGCCGAGACCGGAAGGAAGCTCGTCAGGTTGGGGGTGAGCACGACGAACCCGACCAGGAGCACGGCACCGGTGGCCCCGGCGAGTTGTGTGTGTGCACCGGCCTGTTCGGCGACCGGAGTGCGAGACGTCGATGCCGACACCGGGAATCCGCCGAGTGCGCCGGTGGCGGCGTTCGCCAGACCGAGTCCCCTCATCTCGTCGCTGCCATCGACACGCTCACCGTGGCGTGCGGCGAACGCCCGCGACAGCACGCCGGTGTCGGCGAACGCGATGAGCGCGATGCCGAACGCCGGTCCGATCAGCGATCCGACGTCGCCCCACGACAGCCCCCCGAGCGCCGGCGCCGGCAGTCCGCTCGGCAGCGACCCGACCACCGGGATCTCGTCGCGCCACCCGAACACAGCGACCAGCAGCATCGCGCCGACCACCGCGACGAGGACACCGGGGATCTTGCTCCGAGCGAGACGCAAGCCGAGGATCAAGCGAAACCGACCCGACTCCGATCGCAGCGGCCGTCGGGTCGACGAGACCGTCGGTCAGCCCGTCGACGAACCCTCGAGCGTCTCCGAACAGGGTGTCGGCCGACACCGAGAACCCGAACAGCGCCGGGAGCTGCCCCACGATCACCACCAGCGCGACGCCGTTGAGGTAGCCGATTCGGATCGGCTTCGACAGCAGATCGGTGACGAAGCCGAGTCGAAAGACCGAACCGATCAGCAGGAATCCGCCCATCAGGATCGCGAGCAACCCGGCGAGCGCCACCGCTCGATCGGGGTCGCCGGCCGCCAGCGGCAGAATCGATGCCCCGATGATCGGAGCCAGCGACGAGTCGGGGCCGAGGACCAGGATCCTCGACGGTCCTGCGAGGGCGTACACCGCCAGCGGCACGATCGTGGCGTAGAGCCCCGTGACAGGCGGGAGACCCGACACCTGGGCATACCCGATGCCGGCCGGGATGAGCAGGGCCGTCAGCACGATGCCGGCGACGATGTCGTCGCGAATCCACCGTCGCTCGTAGTGCGCGAGCACATCGAGTCCCGGCAACCACTTCTGCACCCCCGGTTGCATCTGCTCGTTCTACCGCACGACGTCGTCCGCGAAGCAGTTGCCGCGTCGAGGCATCACCGGTACGGTCGACGTTGTGAGCGGTTCGCCGCACGCACCCATCCGCCGATATCACCGGAGTTCACCATGAAGAAGATCCTGTTCCTCCTCGCCATCCTCGGTGCCGCTGCTGCTGCAGTGGCAGCGATGCGCCCCGACGACGTCAAGGCCGGCGCGAAGAAGGCCACCGATTCCGTCAGTGGCGCCGCGCAGCAGGCCAAGGCCAAGGTCAGCCCGGTCGCCGAGTCGGCTGCCGACGCCGTCAGCGACGCAGCCGACACCGCCGAGCAGGCGGCCGACGACGCCGTCGACGCCGTCAAGGACGCCGCTGCCACCAACTGACCGGCGCGCGGCCATCATGGCCGCATGACGATCCAACTGATCGGTGCCGGTGCCCGTCTGGCACGCCGCGATGCGCGGTGGTTCTGTCGACTACCGGGCGCTGCTCGACGGCTACAGCGCCATTGTCGACTGCCCGCCATTCTCGCGCTCGTCGAACATCGCCAGCACGATGTTCTAGGGTCGGCGACATGGTCGCCGTGCCCGCCGAGATCGACGAACTGATCGCGCGCCGGTGGGATGCCATTCGCTCACCGGGCTCCTCGTTCACCGGCGCCGAGCGGGTCGCCATCGTCGATTCGGCTCGTGGCGAAACGGCGCGGATCATCTCGTCCAGCGTGGCGGAGGCAGCACGGCGAATCCACGACGAGCCCGCCACCATCACGCTCGACTGGCTCGACGGACTCCGCTCCGACGGGCTGACCGATGCCGAGTACGTGGAGGTGATCGGCCTGGTGGCCCAGGTTCGAGCGCTCGACACGTTCGAAGTCGGTGTCGGGCGGACGCGGCGAGCGATCCCCGAACCGGTCGACGGTCGGCCCACCGGCACCGAGGTTCCCGGCGCCACGCTCGACCGCGGCTGGATTCCCACCGTCGGCCCAGCGTCTCCGATGTCGGTTCTCTCGCTCGCACCGGCCGAGCACGATGCGATGGTCGACATCAGCGAGGTGCTCTACCTGGCTCCACGCGGAGGCGACGGGTTCACGATGGGCAACCAGCACGTCGTCCGCGACGGACTCACCCGCAGCCAGATCGAGTTCGTCGCGTCTCGTACGTCGTTGATCAACGACTGCTTCTATTGACTGTTCGCCCATGCCGGGATGCTCCGTGCGAGCGCCGATGCGAACAACGAGACGGTCGACATGCCCGGCGTCGGCCATGTCACCGTCGACTCCGGCGTGCCCGGCGACGCCGAGCTGACTGCGCTCACCGACGCTGTGGTCCTTCGCGACCCCGACGAGTTGGACATCGCCCGATCTCGAACCATCGATCGCCTCGGCGCGGCATCCACCGTGCGGGCGATCGCCGTCGCAGCCAACTTCGAGATGATGAACCGGCTGCTCGACGCCGCTGGTGTCGGGCCCACCGCAGCGATGCGCCCGGTCGGCGATCTGATCGACGTCGCCCTCCCGGCCCGCTTCGGCTGACGTCGAAACGCGAGAACGCTTCGGCACTCGGGGCCGGACTGCACCATCATCGACGGATGGCACGCGATCCGTTCCCACCCGGGTTCTTCGACCGGGCCGACGAAACTTCCGACGATCGCTTCTACGCCGTCGACCGCCTGGTGACCCACATCGACGACGCTGCGATCGTCGCCGTTGGAGACCTGTACGACGAGTTCGGTCTGACGGGCGATGTGCTCGACATCTGTTCGTCGTGGATCTCCCACTTCCATCAGGCGCCGCGACGATTGGTGGCGATGGGGATGAACGCGGCGGAACTCGCCGCGAACACCGCGGCCGCCGAGCGCGTCGTTCGGGATCTCAATATCGACCCGACGCTGCCGTTCGACGACTGGTCGTTCGACGCAGTCACGTGCTGCGTGTCGGTCGACTACCTCACGCGTCCGCTCGACGTGTTCGCCGAGGTCGCTCGGGTGCTCCGCCCGGGGGGCGTCTTCGTGTGCACGTTCTCGAATCGCTGCTTTCCGACCAAGGCCATCCGCGGTTGGTTGTCGACCGACGACGAAGGCCACTGCGCCATCGTTTCCACGTACTTCGAGCTCACCGACGGCTTCGACACACCCGTCGCGCAGCTACGCAACCCAGACGTCGGGGGCGACCCGCTCTATGCCGTGTGGGCCCGTTCGAGCGCCGCCAACAGCGCTGCGGGCTGATCGGTTCCCACCCGGAAGACCTTGCCTGAACGCAGCCTCAACTCGACGGCATCGCGTCCCGCGTTGTTGAACATCCACCCACGGGACACCTTGCGTATGCCCCATCCGTGCCACCAACTGTTGTGGACGGCTGCGACCTCTTCGATCTGGTCGAGGTCGATCCGCCGCCGAGGCCAGCCCCAGCCGAACGTCGTCGTCACCGACCTGTCGTCGACGACGACCGTGAGCCGTGCAGCGACGAGCCCGACCGCGACCAGCAGCAGCCCCAACGCCACGAACCACCAACGCGCTCCGCCGAGGGAGCTGCTGACCAGCCCGACGAGCCCGATGACGGCTCCGGATGCCGAGATCAGGTACATGAGCGACGCCGTCTGAACGGTCCGATAGGTCATCGACCCAACTGTGTCACACCCCTCGTTCACACTGGTCACAGGCGTGCCCGTCGGGCACCGAACGAGAGGAGTACACATGTTGGTCCTGATCGCCACCAACGAACTGCAGGGGTCGGCCCCGGGCGACTACAGCTTCACCGTCGAAGGCGAACTGGTGACCCCGTTGGCAAGTGAATGCGCATCGGGCGAGCGGTGCGGCTGCAATCGAGGCTTCCCTGGGTTGGCCAGCGGCTTCGCGACCACGACGGCGATGATCGTCGATCGGCCGGGCGTGACCGAAGACGATCTGCGCGACGCGGTGTTCGACTGGATGGACCGAGGCGGCTGGATCGACCTCTTCGAGCGTGCGGCGCACGAACGCGCCGACGCGAACGACGACGTCATCGACCCGAACGACGACGTCGACGATCTCATCGAGTCGGTCATCGATGAACACGTCGACTGCATCCACGAGATCTGCAGCACCTACCCCGAGGGCACCGTGGTCATGCGCCGCGGCACGCTGGTCGCAACCCGCTCGCGCCCGTTCGCCGCATAGGCCAGCGATCCCGCAGCCATCTGTACGGGCCCAGTTCCATCTTTCTACCTGCCCACCTTCAGAGGTACCATGAAACCCATGGTCTTGAGCATCAAGAGCCCCGAAGCCGACGAACTCGCTCGCACACTCGCCGAGGTGACCGGTGAGTCGATCACCGACGCCGTCACCGTCGCCCTCCGCGAGCGGCTCGATCGCGAGCGCACCGACCGAAGCCAGGTGTCGGCTCGGTTGCTCGCGATCGGTCGATCAGCGCGTGACCTCCCGCGGCTCGACACCCGCTCCGACGACACCATCATCGGTTACGACGAAGACGGACTCCCCCGATGACACTGGTCGTCGACACCTCTGCGGTGATGGCGATCATCCTCGACGAACCGACCGCGCAGGGTCTTGCCGAGCGGTTGGCGGGCGCCGAACGTCCGATCATCAGCGCAGTCTCGATCGTCGAGGCAACCATCGTCGCCGAGGCCCGCCTCGGACCAGCGGGGACGACACTCGTCCAGCGCGTTGTCCGTGAAGCCGGCATCGAGACCATCGATGTCACCGCCGACACGGCGCTCGATGCCCTCGACGGCTGGCGCGCCTACGGCAAGGGACGACATCGCGCGGGCCTGAATCTCGGCGACTGCTTCACCTATGCCCTCGCCAAACGCGTCGACGCGTCGATTCTGTGCGTCGGCGACGATTTCGCACGCACCGACGTCGCCGTCGAGCCCCACAGCGATCGGACGTGACGATGGGCGTCTACGACACCTATGTGCTGCCCCATCTGATCGACCTCGCGTGCGGCAGCGGCGACATCTCGGCCCAGCGCCAGAAGATCGTGCCGCTCGCCACCGGGCGCGTGCTCGAAGTCGGGATGGGTCCGGGTCTCAACCTGCCCTTCTACGACCGGGCGAACGTCGAGTTGGTCTGGGCCCTGGAGCCCTCGGAAGGGATGCGCCGCAAGGCGGCCCCGGCGATCGACGCGTCCGACCTCGATGTCCGGTGGATGGATCTTCCCGGCGAGGAGATACCGCTCGACGACGACAGCGTCGACACGGTGGTGCTCACCTACACCCTGTGCACGATCGCCGACCCGGAGCGAGCACTCGAGCAGATGCACCGTGTGCTGCGGCCCGGCGGACGTGTGCTGTTCTCCGAGCACGGCGAAGCCCCCGACGAATCGGTTCGCAAGTGGCAGCATCGCATCGACCCGATCTGGACGCGCCTCGCCGGTGGTTGCCACATCACCCGCCCGATCCCACAGCTGATCGAGACCGGTGGCTTCGATCTCGTCGATGTCGAATCCGGCTACCTCCCCGGCGCCAAGGTCGCCTCGTACAACTCGTGGGGCGTCGCCGTGCCCCGTTGAGCCGCCGGCGACTCGTTAGTCGAACGTGAGCGCGTCGCCGACCGCAACGCTGCCCGGGGTGACGATCGTGGCGTACACGCCCAGGTTCTGATCGAGGTCGCGCACGATGTGGCGCAGCACCGCCCGGTCGGCGGGGATCTCGTCGTTGATCTCGCGGGTGACCATCACACAGCGCGGGCACGGCGCCCCGAACTCGATCGTCGCGGTGCCGATGGTCGCCCGGCGACCGGTCCAGTCGAACTCAGGGTGTCCGGGCGTCGAGGCGTCGGCGCCGTCGGTACCGGTGTCGACCACCAACGACGGCCGGAACCGGTTGATGTCGACGTTCGACTCGGGCAGCGCAACGCGCAGGGCGGAGAGCGCTGCCTCGGTCATCACCATCAACGGGAACACGTCGTAGTAGGTGCCGGGAGGAGACTCGAACTCGGCGATCTCCGGTGGGAACACGGAGAAGTCGGGGAAGGGTTCGTCGTCCTCGCGGCCGAAGATGCCACGGAGTTCGGCAACGACGTCGTCGGAGTCGGGCGCACCGCGGCGGTAGTGCTCGAGGTCGTCGGCGGGTCGTAGACGTTCGAGCCGAACTCGATGATCGAGCGCTGCGCTGACACGTTCGTCGACATCGGCATCGGTCGTCCTGACGGTCGAGCCGTCAGGCAGAGTGATCTCGACGTGGCCGCCGTCGACGTCGCTTGCCGTGAGGCGCATCAGCGACCCGATCTTCTTGGCGCCACGGATGCCGCCGCGTTCGAGGTCGCGTGCCGCCCACGTGCGATCGCCGACGATCCCCAATTCACCGAGTTCGACCGAGTCGACACGTCCGCCGACCATCGACTTCACCGGATAGCGCCAGAGCTGTGAGACCTGCATGACGGCCACAGTAGGCCCACCGACGTGCGCCGGCGATCGTCAGAGCATGAGGATGTGATCGAACGCGGTGGCGACCGCATCGCGGAAGTCGCCGGGCGCTTCGATGGCCGTCGGGTCGATGAACAACCCCACGTCGAAGCTGTTCTCGTAGCTCAGCGCGGTGGCATTGCATGCCGTGCCGGCGACCGGGCCCATGGTGACGATTCGCAACACTCGTGCGCCCGACACGTACAGCGGCATCGGGGCGCCGCGCAGGTTGGAGGTGGCAAAGTCGATCTTGGCGGCCGTCGCCCGTGCCGCACTGGTGATCACCGACGTCGGCAGCCAGTTGGCGACGCCCGACAGCGCGCTCATGCCACCACCGCTGTGTTCCATCGCCTCGCGCTTCTCGGCGAGCCTGACGTGGATGTCGACCACGCGGTCGGCGAGCGACATCGGGGTCCCCGGCACCTGCACCGGTACCGGCGTGAACGAGTTGCCGCCGATCGCGCTGTCGTGTCGCGTGCTCGAGCACGAAGCTGGTGTTGAACGCATCGACCTCGACGTCACGGTCGGCGTGATAGCGCACCGAGCCTTCGACCATGCCGGCGAGGAACACGTCGTTGATCGTGACACCGACACGCTTCGCTGCAGCCTTCAACTCGTCGAGGGGCACCGAGACGTGTTCGAGGTGGCGGTGCCGCGAGCGTTCCTTCCACAGCGGCGACCCACCCTCGACCTCGTTGCCCGACCCGGTGAGCGCGCCGAGCGTCGACGACACCATCTCGACCGCCGAGTCGACGGTGTCCTTCGCTCGCTGCGGGTCGGCCGGCCAGATGACCACTTCGCCGGCGATGCGGCGGGCGACGCCGAGCTGACGGCGAACCAAGTGAGCAAGCGACTGCCCGACTGCGCTGGGAAAGCCATCGGTGAGGTCACCGCCGAGTTGCTTCGCGTGGTGCGCCTCGACCGCATCGGCGACGATCGACTCCAGGTCGACGTCGTCGGGCATCGGCGCATCGGGTTCGAGCTGCTGGTACATCTCGGCCATGCGCAACTGGCCGATGCCGTCGCTGACGGCATGATGCACGATCGCCCAGATCGCCGATCGGTCACCCTCGAGACCGTCGATGAGCACGAACCGCCACAGCGGCCGCGTCCGATCGAGTGGCTCCTGATAGAGCTGCGCCGCGAGGTCGAACAGCTGTCGTTCGGTCCCGGGGCTGGCCAGACGCACGTGCCGCAGGTGGAAGTCGATGTCGAATTCGGGGTCGGGCACCCACGCTGGCGGGGCGAGGCGTCCGAGGCCGGGCACGACCCGTTCGTGCAGACGGGGAATCTTGGCGACCGCACGTCGCATCGTCCGACGGAAGTGCTCGTCGTCGATCGACCCTTGCAGCAGGGTCAGCGACGCGCCGCTCGGGTTCAGCCACGGGTCCTTCTCGACGTTCCACATCAATGCTTCGTGATCGGACATGCGGTCGCTGAAGCGGGTTTCGCGTTCTCGGGTCTCGGCCATGATGATCTCTCTCTGCGTCAGGTGTCGGAGCCGGGGCGGCGGGCGAGCTCGGCCTCCGGGTCACCGTGATAGCCAGGCGGGTAGGTGAGCGCCAACTCCTCGGGCGTCGGCGTGCGCCGCTTGCGGGCCTCGGGCGGGAGCTGTGCGCTGAGCGCCTTCATGATGCGCTTGGTGTCGGCGTCGGGGCTCCGGTAGTTCAGCTTCACCGGTGGACCCACGCTGGCCGTGACCGTCGGACGGTCGGTGAGCGAGAACTTGGGGAGCCGAGCGTTGCGCGGCCACACCTTCTCCGTTCCCCACAGCCCGATCGGGATCACCGGCGCTCGAGTCGCAGCCGCGATACGCGCCGCACCCCACCGGCCCTTCAGCACCGGATCGAAGAACGCCGGCCCACGGGGAATCGTGCCTTCGGGTGCCACCATCAGGAGTTCGCCGGCCTCGACTGCGGCGATCGCAGCATCGAGGGGTTCGTCCGAGCCGGTGCCTCGATCGACCCGGATGCCGCCGGAGGCCTTCATCAGCCGACCGACGAGCGGGACGTCGAACACCTCCTTCTTGCCGAGTCCGCGGACGTTGCGTCCGGTCTTGGCGATCACCAACCCCATCACGAGGGGGTCGAAGTAGGAGCGATGGTTGAAGACCAGAATCGCCGGGCCGGTCTCCGGGACGTTCTCGATGCCCTCGAACTCGATGCGAGCGTTGGGAGTCACGATCTCCTGACGCATGAAGGGGCGGCCCCATTCCTGCAACTCGCGTCCGAGGATCTTGCTGACGCCGTCGGACCGATCGAAGTGGGTGACCGGCCAACCCCGGATCGTTGCGGCGATCCGCAGTTGCACGTCGGGATTGACGACGACGGGATGGCCGACCATCGCCAGGAGCGGTGCATCGAAGTAGCTGTCGCTGTACGCCCACGATTCGGCGAGGTTGGCCTTGTGCTCGTCGGCCCACCTGGCGACGGCATCGGCCTTCGAACGGCCCCAGACGAAATCGCCGGCCATCCGCCCGGTGAACGTCATCCCGTCGTCACTGCGTTCCCACTGCGTCGCAACCACGTCGTCGAAACCGAGCAGGTCGGCGAACGGTTTGACGAACACCAACGGCGACGTGGTGGCCATCACGAGGCGACGTCCCGCCTGACGGTGCTCGTCGATCGCCTTTGCTGCGCCGGGCAGCAGCATCGTGGCCAGTTCCGCAGCCGCGCCGTCCATGGCGGCGGCAACGGTGTCGACGCTCCAACCATTGGCAGCTCGGCTCGACAGCCGCGCCGGTTGCATCAGCAGCCAGGTCTCACCGAACTGTTCGTAGAACCGAGTGAACACATCGACGAGCGGGATGTCGTGGGCTCCCCCGATGCCGTGCTCGGCGAGATGCTTGCGGAACACGGTCGCCGACGACGAGGTGATCAACGTCCGATCGAGATCGAACACGGCGAGGGCACTGCGAGACATGATCGTCGAGCCTAGGGGGCCGACGACCGACAGGTTCGCACGAGGTCAGTCGGCCACGGCCAGCTGCCACCAGCGACGCAGCCGATCCTCGTGATGGCCGGCGGCGAGCACCAGATGGTTGCCGAGCGGGCGGGTGAGGAGATCATCGACGTTGCCACTCGACAACGCCACGGTCACCTGCGTGCGACACAGGTCAGCGTCGTCGCCGGTTGCCACGATGTCACCCTCGGCGATCCAGCAGGCATCGAGGTCGGCGCCACCGAGGCGGATCAGCGTCACGGGTTGCACGGCGAACTGCCCACTGATGCCAACGCCCATCCCCGACTCGAAGTGGGTGTCGAGCGCGAAGTTCTCCACCATCGACGGGGCGACCGTGCAGTGAGCGAGCACCAACTCGTTGCGCTCGACGTCGAGCGTCGCCGGATTCGCCATCCAGGTCGGCTGGCCGAGCAGGTGGCGGACCCAGAGCATCGCCAGCGCCGACGGAACGTCGCCTTCACACCCGGCGACGATGCCGTCGTCGTTCAAGCTGGCGAGCGCGAGACAGCCCGAGGTGCCGGGATCACCGAGCAGATCGAAGCACCTCACCGTGACGGCATCGATCTCCTCGGTGTCGAGCGCGTCCAACAGCGCCGACCTGACTCCCAGTGCACTGTCGACCGCTCCCCGATCGACCGTCGTACGTACGGGATCTGCCACCCTGGTGAATCGTTCCGCCAACACGCCGGTCGGCGTCACCGGGGTGCGCGTCAGCTCGATCATCCGGGTCGGCTCGACGGTGACCACCTCGGGGCCCCAACGACGGCGGACGGTGACGGCGTCGGGGCTGCTCGCCACGAGCCACGACGACGGACCGCCGATCACCCCGAGTCGGGCGGTGCGCATCGCAACGATGGCTTCGAGGTCTTCCACCGCTTCGGCCAGCGCTGCATGGTCAGCGTCGGACCGATCCGTGAGTGACACGATGCGTCCACGGCCGCCCGCCTGCTGGATCGCCGCCAGCGTCTCCAATGCGGCGGGCAGCGAGTTGTGGGCGCGATGCGCCACGAGGATCGTGGGCTCGGCCGGATGACCGTCCTGTCGCTGGGCGATCGCATCGAGGAGCATCCGCTCCGTGCCACCTGTTGCGACGACGAAGAGATGCGGGCCCGATGCCGCAGGCTCGGGGTGGGCGGCGCCACCGAGATCGTCGAGCACTGCCCGCACCGGCGCGGTCAACGACGCCACCGCTTCAGCGTCGTGCAGCGAGGAGGCGACCACGTCGTAGCTGAACCGCTGGTCGTTCACGACAACCCCTCGATCCGGGCGCGCAACACGTGTTCGGGTTGCGCACCGATGACGGAGTCGACGAGCTCACCGTCGCGCATGAACAGCAGCATCGGGATGCTCCTGGCCTGGTAGCGCTGTGCCGTGTGCGGCGACTCGTCGACGTTGACCTTGACGACTTTGAGGGTGGTGGCGAACTCGACCGACAGCTTCTCCAACACTGGCGCGACCATCCGGCACGGCCCGCACCACGGCGCCCAGAGGTCGACGAGCACCAGACGCTTGGTGTCGACCGCAGCGCCGAACTCGGCGTCACCGGCCTCGACGAGCCACGGCAATGCCGCCTGGCACTTGGCGCAACGAGGAGAACCGGTGGCCGACACCGGCAGCCGGTTCTTCGCGCCACACGACGGGCAGAGAGCCAGATTGTTCACCATCACGACGACGCTACGACTCACCCAAGGTCGCGGACAGGGCCGATCGTCACGACTACGCCGGGACGGGTTTGAGCCGGCCCGGCGGGCGGGTTCACTGATCAGTGATGGGCTACGCACTCCGACCGGATCGCCGGCTCCAACGCGAAGTCCGCCGGGTTGCGGACGAACGGCTCGGCGGCGCCATCGAGCAGCTCGATCGCGCTCTCGGCGACGCCCCTGATCCCGTCGACCTCGAAGCGATCGTCCACGACGTTCGCAAGCGATGCAAAGCATCACGAGGCCTCGCACGACTGACCAAGCCGGCCCTGGGCGACGAATTCCGGACCTTCGACCGGACGGTCCGCGATGCCGCGAACGAGCTGTCGACGCTGCGCGACGCCCACGCACTCCTCGGAACTCTCGACACGCTGTTGGCGACACGACCCGACGACGCCGTCCTGCAGGAGATGCGCAATCGCCACGCAGCCGTGTCGGTCGATGCCAGCAACAGCGCCCGCACCACCGGCGATGTCCGGCTGACGACGGCGCGGGCGAAGCTGGCCGAGGCACACACGATGTCGCAGCGCTGGAAGCTCCCGCACGGTGCCGACACCCTCGAGTCCGGCATCGCGGCCACCTACCGCCAAGGGCGCTCGGCGCTGCGCCGAGTTCGGTCCCACCCGACCGATCAACGCCTGCACGACTGGCGCAAGGCGGCGAAGTACCTGTGGTACCAGATGCAGCTGGTGCACGACGCTGCACCGAGCGTGCTGGGTCCGCTGGTCGACGAACTCGACCAACTCGCCGAGGCCCTCGGCGACGACCACGACCTCACCGTGCTCGTCGAACTCCTCGAGGCCGGGAGCGACAGCATCTACACAGCGAGCGAGGTCGGTCACGTCTGCGAGCTGGCCCGCCAGCGCCAGGCGGGGTTGCGCGACCGCGCCATCCGTTCCGGGGCCACGATCTATGCCGAACCAAACCGCGCGTTCGCCCACCGGGTCGCGCGCTACTGGCACCTTGCGGTCGACCTCGGACCCGAACGAAGCCTCGATCCACCAGCGGAGCCAGTCGAACCGCCCAGCCGTTCGCTGGTCGAACGAGAGCGCAAGTACGTGGTCGACACACCTCCGCAGCAGGTGCTCGCGAGCGGAGGTACCGAATTCCGCCAGGGCTACCTCGCCGGCGACGAGCACCGATCGATACGGATCCGCGACGCCGGCGTACAGGGCTGCACCCTCACCTTCAAAGCGGGATCGGGTGCCGAGCGCACCGAGCTCGAGTGGTCGATCGAGCAACGCGAGTTCGATGCCGCGTGGCCGTACACCGCTGACCGACGAATCGCGAAGACACGCCACCGGATCCCCGCCGGCGATCATGTGATCGAACTCGACGTGTTCGCCGGAAGTCTCGACGGCCTGATCCTGGCCGAGGTCGAGTTCACCTCAGCCGAGGAACTGGAAGCGTTCGAACCACCCGACTGGTTCGGTCGCGAGGTCACCGACGACGGCCGCTACACGAACGCAGCGCTGGCCCTCTCGGGGCTTCCGACCGAAGCTGGCTGACGCTCAGGCGTTGGGGTCGACGACCCAGCGGCCGCGGACTTGGCCGTCGAGGATCGTCGGGCCGCGGTCGAGCAGCTCGCTGAGCGGCACCACCTCGGTGATCGCGTCGACCATCTCGGTGGGAAGATCGGTGGCGAGGCGGGCCCAGGCCGCTTCGCGCATCGGGATCGGCGCCATCACGGCCTCGACGCCCTGCAATCGAACCGCCCGGATGATGAACGGCATCACGGTGGTGGGCAGATCGGCGCCGCCGGCAAGCCCACACGCCGCCACGGTCGAGCGGAACTTCATCTGCGCCAGCACCTTGGCGAGCATCGTCGAGCCGACCGTGTCGACGGCGCCCGCCCACGTCTCGGACTCCAATGGTCGAGGCGGCTCGCTCATCTCCTCTCGGGTGAGAAACGCCGACGCCCCGAGACCGCTCAGGTACTCCTGCGTCTCGGGTCGACCGGTGACAGCGGTGACCTCGTAACCGAGTCCGGCGAGCAATGCCACCGAGACCGACCCGACGCCACCCGCCGCTCCGGTCACCACGATCGGGCCGTCGCCCGGCTGGACGCCGGCGGTCTCGAGTTGCATCACACAGAGCATCGCCGTGAGCCCGGCGGTGCCGATCGCCATCGCCGTGCGAGCGCTCATCGAGTCGGGCCGCCGGACCAACCACTCCGACTGCAGTCGCTGACGTTGGGTGAAACCGCCCCAGTACCGCTCGCCGACCATGAAGCTCGTCGAGATGACCTCGTCACCGACCGCCCAGTTCGGTGAGTCGCTGGCGACCACCGTGCCGGTGAGGTCGATACCCGGCACCATCGGGTAGCTCCGCACGATCCGGTTCTTGCCGGCCAGCGCCAGGCCGTCCTTGAAGTTGAGCGACGAGTAGTCGACCGCCACGGTGACATCGCCGTCGGGCAGGTCGGCGTCGGTGAGTTGTTCCAGCGCTCCGACGTGTCCGTCGTCGGTCTCGCGCAGCACGAGGGCGGTGAAGGTGTCGCTCATCGCCTCATCGTGGCACGCGTGGCAGAGTGATCCCATGTCCACGCCACCACTCGATCAGACGTCCGCGGGTTCCGTGCCACCGATCGTGGACGTCGCCTGGCTGCGCGACCGACTGAACAGCGATTCGACCATGGTGATCTGTCACGTGGGGTCGACGATGGCTGGTCCCGAACCCGAACACGACTTCGAACACCGGCATCTCCCTGGCGCCCGGTTCGTGTCGCTCGACGACACCCTCGCCGCTGCACCGTCGGGCACCGCCGGACGCCACCCGCTGCCGTCCCCGGCGGAGTTCGCTCGCGCGTTGGGTGAGCTCGGCGTCGCCGACGACGCCACGGTGGTGGCCTACGACGATCGCGGCGGAGCGTTCGCCGGTCGGCTCGTGTGGATGCTCCGGATACTCGGCCAGCGTGCTGCGCTGCTCGATGGCGGCATCGGCGCCTGGGTCGCCGACGTGAGCGACGACGTCGAGCACGGTCCCGTCACCGCCACGCCGGCTGAACGGGCAGTGCACGAGTGGCCGCTCGACGCGCTCGCCGACGCCGTCGACGTTGCGAAGCATCTCGCCGACGACGGCGTGGTGATCGACAGTCGCGATCCGGCCCGCTACACCGGAGAGATCGAACCGATCGACTCGGTGGCCGGGCACGTACCGGGCGCTGTGAACCTGCTGTTCAACGACAACCTCGACGCCGACGGCCGGTTTCGTTCGGCCGATGATCTCCGCGCTCGATTCGCTTCGGTCGTCGAGGGCAGCGATGAACCCATCGTCTATTGCGGTTCGGGCGTCACTGCATGCCTCAACGCGTTGGCGATGGAGCACGCCGGTCTGGGCTTGCCTCGCGTCTACGTCGGGTCGTGGTCGGGGTGGACGGCAGATCCAGACCGACCGGTGGCGACCGGTCCCACGCCATGATCGACGAGCGCGCCGTGAGCACCAACCGGTGAGCGGCACCGAACTCGCCGTCGTTCTCTGCGCTGTCGTCATCGGTGCGATCGCCAAGGCGGTCACCGGGATGGGCCTGCCGCTGATCGCCATCCCGATCGCTTCGCTGTTCATCGACGTCGACGACGCCATCGTCGTGATCGCGTTTCCGAACGTGCTCGCCAACGCCTACCTCGCCGGACGCGAACGCACGAGCTACTCGGAGACCCGCGACCTCCCCGTACTCGCGATCGCCGGGGTCGTCGGGGCGATCATCGGCACGCTGCTGCTGGTCAACATTCCCGAGCAACCGCTGGTGATCGCGGTGATCGTCGCCATCGTCGGATACGTCGTGTTGTTCTTCGCCCATCCCGAGCTGCGCATCGGGCCGGCGCGCTCGAGACAGCTGGCCCCAGCGGTCGGCGGGGTCGCCGGTGTGTTCCAGGGCGCCGTCGGGATCTCCGGGCCGATCGTCGGGTCGTGGATCCACAGCTACCGACTGCCACGAGGCGCCCACATCCTCTCGGTCACCTCGCTGTTCTTCATCACCGGGCTGGCCCAGCTGATCGTGTTGATCGGCTCGGGAGAACTGTCAGGACGGGTGGTCGCGACTCTGCTGGCATGCATCCCGGTGTTCGCCGCGATCCCGATCGGGACGAGGCTGCGCAATTCGGTGTCGGTGCGAGGATTCGATCTGGCGATCGTCGGGATGTTGGTGATCTCGGCGCTCGCCCTGACACTGCAGACGTTCTTCTAGTACCATTTGCCCACGACATCGACATGGGGAGCTCGCTGGACCGGCGGGCTGAGAGGGTGACCGCCGTCATCGACCCGAGAACCTGATCCGGGTAATGCCGGCGGAGGAATTGTGAACGAACGCATCGTCATCATCACCGGAGCATCACCACTCGATGCTGACGTGATCGCCCAGCTGCGATCCGAAGGATCCGAGCACACCGTCTGGATGGCGGTCGATGGTGGCCTCGACCACGCGCTCGCCGCCGGTCTCGAACCCACCCACCTCGTGGGCGATCTCGACTCGGTCACCGAGGAAGGGTTGGCGTGGGCCGCCCGCAATGCCGACATCTCTCGACACCCCACGGACAAGGACCAGACCGACACCGAATTGGCCCTGGCCCTGGCGTCGAAGTTCGACCCCGACCGGATCACACTCGTCGGCGGCGGCGACCGACTCGACCACACGATCGCCGGTATCGGAGCCTTGGGTGCGCTCGGTCTCACCAGCGTGCCGGTGCTCGACGGTTGGTGGGACGGCCAGCACGTCCGGGTCGTGCACGGCCCAGGATCGGCGACACTGCGCCTCGTGCCGGAGTCGACGCTGTCGCTGCTCGCGCTCCACGGCCCCTGCGTTCGGGTGACGCTGTCGGGGGCTCGTTGGGAACTCGATCAGTTCGACCTCGAGCCGCTCGTCGGCATGGGGGTCAGCAACGAGGTCCCCGTCGCACCCGACGGTTCGGCAACGCACGTCGAGGTCGAGGTGACGCTGTCGGGCGGCATCCTCACCATCTTCGATCAGCCCAGCATCGAGCCGGAAGCGTCCGACCGATGAGCTTGCGTGCCACCCCCCGTCACGGAAACTCATCGCTTCGGAGCATCGCGGCCCTCGCGACGGCCGTGGGGCTCGTCGCGGCAGCCTGCGGCAGCGATGATGCCGCCTCGACGACGTCGGCGCCGATCGCCGACTCGGTCACGTTGGTCACCTACGACTCGTTCCCCGAGGCCGACACCTCGCTGAACGATGCACTCGCCGACTTCACGGCCGAGACCGGCATCGACGTCGAGATCCTCGTCGCCGGCGACACCGGCACGATGCTGTCGAAGGCATCGCTGACCGCCGGCAACCCCGAAGGTGACGTGATGTGGGGCATCGACAACTCGTTGCTGTCGCGGGCGATCGACGACGAGATCTTCGAGCCCTACGTCGCGACCCCGATCGCCGATGGCTCGGTGGAGATCGATCCCGAGTTCCTCGAACTGGTTCCGAACGGCGAAGCAACGCCGGTCGACTACGGCGACGTGTGCGTCAACTACGACATCGGCTGGTTCGCCGAACGCGACCTGGAGCCGCCGTCGTCGTTCGCCGACCTGGCCGATCCGGCCTACGCCGGCATGCTCGTGGTGCAGAACCCGGCCACGTCGTCGCCCGGCCTCGCCTTCGTGCTCGCCACGATCCACGAGTACGGCCTCGAGGGCTGGCAGGACTACTGGAGCCGACTCGGAGCGAACGGCGTCGAGGTCGTCGAGGGCTGGACCCAGGCGTACTACGAACGATTCACCTGGGCCGGCGGCGGGCCGACACCGATGGTGGTCAGCTACGGATCGAGCCCGCCGGCCGAAGTGATCTTCGCCGACCCGCCGCGTGACGACGCTGCGACCGGCGTGGTGGAGGACACGTGCTTCCGTCAGATCGAGTTCGCCGGCGTACTGCGCGGCACGGACGCTCCGGACGCCGCCCGGCTGCTGGTCGACTTCCTGGTCTCCGAGCGATTCCAGCAGGAACTCGCGCTCAACCTCTTCGTCTACCCGACGAACGAGGCCGTCGCGCTGCCCCAGGAGTTCGTCGACTTCGCTGTGGTGCCCGACGTCTCCCGTTCGCTCGACCCGACCTTGATCGACGCCGAACGTTCGACCTGGATCGACGAGTGGACGGAGCTGGTGCTCGGGTGAACCGACTCCCCCGCTGGCTGCTGGTCGCCTTGGCGGCCGGGCCGGTGGCGGGCCTGCTGCTCTTCTACGCGTGGCCGTTCGTCACTCTCGTCGTCGAGGCGGTGACCGAAGAGTCGATTCGCGACACACTCGGACGGAGCTCGACGTGGGAGGTCGTGTGGTTCACCGCGTGGCAGGCAGTCGTGTCGACCGTGGTGACCATCGCAGTCGGGCTCACGCCCGCCTACGTGCTCGCTCGGTACGAGTTCCGCGGTCGGACGGTGCTCGTCGGGCTGTTGACGGCGATGTTCGTGCTGCCGACCGTGGTGATGGGGGCCGCGTTCCTCGCGCTGCTGCCCGAGTCGCTCGATCGCACGGTCGTGGCCGTGATCGCCGCCCACGTGGTGTTCAATCTCGCGGTCGTCGTGCGTGTGGTGGGTTCGCTGTGGGAGCACCTCCCGACCGACATGGAAGCCGCCGCGGCCACGCTCGGGGCGTCTCGGTGGAAGGTCGCCACGCAGATCTCGCTGCCACTCGTTCGACCGGCGGTCACCGCGGCCGCGACGATCGTGTTCCTGTTCACGTTCACCTCCTACGGCGTGATTCGGATCCTCGCCGCGCCGGGCACGCGCACGATCGAAGTCGAGGTGTGGCGACGAGCGACCCAGCTCGGCGACGTCGGCGGCGCTGCGGTGCTCGCGCTGTTGCAGCTCGCGGCCCTGGTGGCGATCGTCTCCTGGTCGACCATCGCCCAACGGCGACATGCTCAGGCGATCGGTCTGCTGCCGACCTCGGCGCGGCGACGGCCGAGGACTGCCGGCGAGCGACGGTTCGTCACCCTCGTCGCCGCTGCGGTAGCGGCCGTCGCTGCGGCTCCACTGGTGGCGCTCGCCGTGCGTTCGTTCTCGACGCCGACGGGATGGTCGACGACGGCGTGGACCGACCTCGGACGCGCCGAGATCCGCCCGGGTATCCGCATCGGTATCGACCCGGTCGACGCGATCGGCAACTCGCTGAGCAACGCAGCGTGGGCGACGCTGTTCGCCGTCGTGGTCGGCGCGCTCGCCAGCCTGGCGATCGCTGCTGCGGGACGGGCAGGGCGAGCGCTCGACGGTGGCTTGATGTTGCCGCTCGCCACCTCGGCGGTCACGATCGGATTCGGCATGTTGATCACCTTCGACACCGCCCCCGTCGACTGGCGAGCGTCGTGGTGGCTGGTACCGGTCGGTCACGCCTTGATCGCAGTGCCGTTCGTCGTGCGAACGTGTGTGGGTGTGCTGCGCTCGGTGGACCCGACGATGAGTGATGCCGCAGCCACACTCGGCGCGTCGCCGGTGCGGGCGTGGCGGGCCACAGTGGTGCCGTACCTCTGGCGCCCGCTGGCGGTCGGCGCCGTGCTTGCAGCGTCGATCTCCCTCGGCGAGTTCGGAGCGACGAGCTTCCTGTCCCGGTCCGGCGGCGAAACGATGCCGATCGCCATCGAGCAACTCCTCGGCCGCACCGGCTCACTGCTCCAGGCCCAAGGGTTCGCCCTCGCCACGCTGCTCGCAGCCACCACCGTGATCCTCGTCGTGCTCGTCGAACGACTCCAGACTCCACTCACCCGACAGCGCGAACGATGACCGACCAACCCGGCCTCGACGTCCAGAACGTGACCGTGGCCTTCGCGGTTCCCCGTGCCCAGGGCACGGGGAACCACGATCGGTCGGGAGCGCCTCCGGTGCTCGATGACCTCTCGCTGTCGGTTCGGTCCGGCGAGGTGGTCGCCCTGCTCGGACCGTCGGGGAGCGGGAAGAGCACACTGCTGCCGCGTGATCGCCGGAATCATCGAGCCCGACGGCGGGCGCGTCCTCATCCACGGCGTGGACGTCACCCGCCAGCCCACGCACCGGCGAGCCGTCGGCATGGTGTTCCAGGACAATCAGTTGTTCCCCCACATGTCCGCGCTCGACAACGTGGGATTCGGTCTGAAGATGGCCGGGGTCGGACGACCCGAACGCAGTGAGCGTGCCTCGACCTGGCTGCGTCGCGTCGGCTTGACCGGCTTCGAGCATCGACGCGTCACCAACCTGTCGGGAGGCGAGGCGAAGCGGGTGGCGCTCGCCCGAACCCTCGCGACCGAACCTGCCGTCGTGTTGCTGGACGAACCGTTGACCGGCCTCGACCGGGAGCTGCACGATCAGCTCGCCGTCGAGCTCGGTTCGCTGCTCCACGACGCGTCGGCAACGGCGTTGCTCGTCACGCACGACCCGGACGAGGCGGCCACGATCGCCGACCGCACCGTGCAACTCGCAGAACTCTGAGATTCCGAATTCGCGAACAGAGCACCCACTGCTGGGTGATGAACGAGATCGCCCCAGCTCGAGAACTCCGTCGACGAGCACACCATCTGCGCCAACTCGCAGAGGCGATCGAAGCATCGCCGGTGATGCGTCTCGACCAGCACGCCGACATCGACACGTGGAGAGGCGCTCGACCCGAACTCTGCCGGTTGACGTTGGCGGCCAATCAACACCAACTCCACGCAGCAGCGGACGACCTTCGAGGACACGCCTATCGGTTCGAACAGCGAGCACGCGAGCTCGAAGCGGTCGCACGGACACAGATCGGTCTGGCGGGCTGACATGGACACCGGGTACGAGCCCAACCGCGTCCATCAGCTGACCCGACGCACGTTGGAGGCGATCGACACACTGGGCGCGCTGACGTCGCCCGACCCGGTGGCCGCAGATGCGATCCGCACGGTCCGGCTCACCCGCCAGAACCTCGAAGACCATTGGATGCCCGCACTGCGCGACATCGAATCGAGCGACACGATGGTGCGCTGGCGGGCGAGCCACCTGTCGACGTTCGGGCTGCGTTCGCTGAGTTCGCTCGCAGACGCACTCCCCGACCATCTCCGACCCGGCAACCGCGGCACCACCACCATCCCGGCGACGCGACGCCATCGGTTGCTCGCCCGCCTGAATCTGCTCGAGCGCAAGGCGCTGGCCGCCGACGCCGACCGTGAAGCGGGCCTCGATCCCACCGGCGCTCCGACGCGCGCTGCGCTGGAGGAGCTCGGTCGGCAACTGGCGTGGTGGGTGGCCCGCGACGACAGCTTCGCCGAGGAGCTGGCAGCACTCTCGACATCGAACATGGTGGTCGGGCAGCTGCTCGCCACAACGCTGTTTCCCATGTCGTTCAGATCCGAGGTCGTTCGACGGATGGCGGTGCCGAACGGGCCGGACACCAACGTCGACCACGACCGGTACGCACAGTCGCTGAGTATCGCCGTGGCGAGTCTCGTCGATGACCCGACCGCCTGCCTCGATCTGCTCCTCGACCAGCCGACGGCGTTCGCACTGGCCGCCTGGGACGACCTCGCCGATGCTGCGCTGTCCGATCTGGTGGTCAGCGGGCTCACTCGCGCCGTCGTCGACGACCCGACACGACTCCAGGACGGCTACGACGTACTCGAGTTCATGACACGCGCCGCGAACGGTCCGCTCGACGGCGGGTTCAACCCGGCGATGGCACTCGGACTCGCCACGGCGGTGCCGACCTACGTCGATGTCCTGGCAGAGTCGATCGTCTCCGTTGGCAGCGACGACCGCGTCGTGGTGTCCAGCGATGCATCGGGCGTGTCGGCAGACTTCGGTACCTACGCGGAATTCCACGGACTGTTCGGAGCGATCATGCGTCACCGGTCGGCACGGGTCCAGCTCGGCGCTGTCACGGCAACCTGGGCGCATGACACCGTGGCAGCCACCAACCGCCGAGTCAGTTTCGACGCAGCACTCCACGATGTCTCGACGTTCACGACCATGCTGCTCGATGCAGCCGACCACGAGCAGGAACAGGTGGTTGCCGAGTTCCAACGAGGCGAAGCATCCGATGCTGCGCACATTGCAGTCATCGCTTGGGGTGTCGACCTCGCGATCGGCGCCCGCGGCGCAAGCCCGCAGGTGCGGTCTGCGACCTCGACAGCGATCCGGGTCGGCTCCGCGTGGGTCGACGACGACCGGCCCGACGACGTGGCAGCAACCGGTCTCGGCGAGGAGGTGCGCCGGCAGATGATGGTGGCGGCGATCAGCGTCGGACTGACGTCTCCCAAGGTGTTCGAGGGTACGAACACCCGCCAGTCCGGTGCCGAGCGACTCGGCGTTGCCGACCGGCGGACGGTGGCCTCACGACTCGACGACATCCGGACGGCGCCCACCCCCGAGGCACGGGCCCGTCACACGAACCGCTTGCTCACCAACATCGATGGCACCCCGCTCGACGCAGCATTGAACACGGTCAGGGACAACGCCGCCGCGACCAGGCTGCAGGGCCGGTGACGCCAAGTGCGAGGATGACCGGGTGTCGAGGCCGACCATCGTCCTGATCACGGGTGCTCCCGGCAGCGGCAAGAGCACACTCGGCCGCCAGGTGGCCCTGAGACTGCGGCTGCCGTTCATCGCCCGTGACGACATCAGAGGTGGGCTGTTGTTCACCGCGGGCGCCTGGAGCGACCGGCTCGAACGGATCCCACCCGGCGACGAGGCCGTCGAGGCCTTCCTCGGCGTTGCCGAGAGCCTGCTGGTCAACGGGGTCAGCTGCGTCGTCGAGTACGTCATCCGTCGTCACCGCCCCGACGACTTCGACCGCATCGCCGCGCTCGGCGACTGCGTCGTCATCATCACGTCGTGCACCGATCCGATGGTGCGGGTTCGCGAACGCAATCTGTCCGACCGGTTGGTATCGAGTCCGCCGGTGCTGGAGGCCGCCGGGTTCTCGTCGATCGAGCAGCACACCGAAGCGCTCGTCGCCCGTATGCGCGGCGTCACCGGCGAGATCCGCGTGGACTTCCCCGTGCCGGTCCTCGCAGTCGACACCGACGACGGCTACCGACCGAGCCTCGACGACATCACCTCCTTCGTGACCGCTTCCGATCAGTAGATCGCGGCGTGGGCGACGCCGTCGAAGCTCCTCGTCGAGGCAGGCAGCGGGCAGATCGTCGAAGCCGTAGCCCAGGCCGAGGTCGACATGATGGATCGCGACCTCACGGACACGAAGGAACGGGAGGTCGACGACCTGCACCTCGAAACGGACCGTTTCACCCCGCCCGTCCCAACTCGGCAGCGTCGAGCATCCGGACGTGACCGTCGGCGCTCTGCGTGACGTGGGTGATCACATGTCCGAGGGTCCAGTCGGGCAGCAGCGACGGCGCCGAGAGATCGAGGTCGGACATCTTCGAAGAGTGCCGACGCCGTCTTCGTGGCAGTCTGTCGACCATGCAACTCGCGATGATCGGACTCGGCCGGATGGGCGCCAACATGGTGCGCCGGCTCAACCAGGACGGGCACGACTGCGTCGTTCACGACGTCGACGACGCACCGATCGCCGAATTGGAGTCCGAACTCGGGGTGACCGGTGCCCGATCGTTGGGTGACCTGGTGGCGGCGATGGAGACGCCACGGTCGATCTGGATCATGGTGCCGGCCGCGTTCGTCGGCGCGACGGTCGATGCGTTGGCACCACTGCTCGACGAGGGCGACACGATCATCGATGGTGGCAACTCGTGGTACCGCCACGACGTCGACCGCTCCGCCGCACTCGCTCCGCTCGGCGTCGACTACGTCGATGTCGGCACCAGCGGGGGCGTGTTCGGGTTGGAGCGCGGCTACTGCTTGATGATCGGCGGGCCCGACGCCGCCGTCGGACGGCTCACCCCGATCTTCGAGTCGCTGGCGCCGGGCATCGGCAACGCTGATCGCACACCGGGCCGTGTCGACGCCGAGGCACCGGAGGAGCACGGCTGGCTCCACTGCGGGCCCAGCGGTGCCGGGCACTTCGTGAAGATGGTCCACAACGGCATCGAGTACGGGATGATGGCCGCGTACGCCGAGGGTCTCAACGTGCTCGCCAAGGCCAACATCGGAGCGATCGACCACGACGCCGACGCCGAGACCGCCCCGCTCGACGCCGCCCCCTACTACCGATACGACCTCGACCTCGCCAAGGTCACCGAGGTGTGGCGACGAGGTTCGGTGATCAGTTCGTGGCTGCTCGATCTCACCGCCGAGGCATTCCACGCCGACCCTGAACTCAGCGCCTACGAAGGCGTGGTGAGCGACTCCGGCGAGGGCCGTTGGACGGTCAACGCCGCCATCGACGAAGGCGTGCCGGTGCCGGTGTTGTCCGCCGCCCTCTTCCAGCGCTTCTCGTCGCGAGGGCGATCCGATGTCGCCGACCAGGTGCTGTCGGCGATGCGGGCCGGCTTCGGCGGCCACATCGAACGCAAGGACGCCACCCGATGAGCCCAGCGAGCGACGCCCACACCGACCCCACCCTGATCACCGGCCATGTCGACACTGCCCGCATGCAGACCGACCAGCCCGACGCCGATGCGCTCGTGTTGTTCGGCGCCACCGGCGACCTCGCTGTTCGCAAGCTCTTCCCGGCGCTGTATCGCCTCGAACGCTCGGGCACCTTGCAGGTTCCGGTGATCGGTGTGGCCCGCAGCGAGTGGACCGACGACGACTTCCGCCGTCATGCTCGCGAGTCGATCGCCGAGCACATCGACGACGCCGACGAGGCTGTCGTGGACTCGTTGTGCACGCGGCTCGATCTCGTACAGGGTGACTACGCCGACGAGAACACGTGGAACGAGCTGCGAGCCACGCTCGACAAGCACAACTCGACCGTGGCGGTGTTCTACATGGCGATCCCGCCGAACATGTTCCCGTTGGTCGCCCAGAAGCTCGCATCGGTCGACCTGCATCATCGCGGCCGCATCGTGGTCGAGAAGCCGTTCGGTCGCGACCTCCGATCGGCGATCGAGTTGAACAAGACCTTGCACGAGGTGTTCGCCGAAGACCACATCTTCCGGATCGACCACTACCTCGGCAAGGAGGCGGTGGAGGACCTGCTGGTGTTCCGCTTCGCCAACACGCTGCTGGAGCCGGTGTGGAACCGCAACTACGTGCGCAGCGTGCAGGTGACGATGTCGGAGACGCTCGACATCGAGGGTCGCGGTTCGTTCTACGAAGGTGTCGGCGCCATCCGTGACGTCATGCAGAACCACCTCCTCCAGGTGGTGTCGCTGCTGGCGATGGAGCCTCCCGCCGGCGCCGACTCGGGCTTCCTGCAGGACGAGAAGGCGAAGGTGATCGCGGCGATGCGTCCGATCGAACCGGATGCGTTGGTGCGCGGCCAGTACGTGGGCTACCGCGACGAACCGGGCGTCGATCCGGAGTCGAACGTCGAGACGTTCGCAGCAGCCCGACTCGAGATCGACTCGTGGCGATGGGCGGGCGTGCCCTGGTACGTGCGTGTCGGCAAGGCGATGTCGCAGAGCGCCACCGAAGCGGTGATCGAGTTGCGCGAGCCACCGCGGATGCTTTTCGACGAGTCCGGTGGCCCGCCTCCGGGTCGCAACCTGATCCGACTACGGCTCGGCAAGCACGACGGCGTGACGTTCGCCCTGCAGGCGAAGACACCTGGGCCCGAGCTCGACAGCCAAGAGGTCGACGTCGACGTCGACTTCGCTGCCGCGCTCGGCGAACGCCAGGACGCCTACGAGCGCCTGCTCGGCGATGCGCTGATCGGATCGCTGCGACGGTTCGCCCGCCAGGACATCGTCGAAGGCACGTGGCGAGTCGTTCAACCGGCGCTCGACCACGGCGGCGACGTGGTCCCGTACTTCCGCGGGTCGTGGGGGCCGGCTGACGCCGATGACATCCTCCTCAACGGCGACCACTGGTTCGAGCCGAGCCCGTCATGACGAGCCATCGCATCGTGGTCGTGGCGGGAAGCATCCGACGCGCCTCGTTCAACTCGCTCCTCGCGCGCGAGATCGCCGACGAACTGGCGAGCCGCGGTCGCGACCACCTCCTCGTCGATCTCGACGATCACGACATGCCGATCTACCACGGCGATCTCGAGGAGGACCGCGGCGTACCGGCGACCGCTCACCGACTGGCCGAGATCCTCGGCGACTCGGGCGGCCTGGTGGTCGTGTCACCGGAGTACAACGGTTCGTTCAGTCCGCTGCTCAAGAACTCGCTCGACTGGGTGACCCGGATCGACATGGGTGTCCTGCGCGACACCCTCATCGGGCTGGCGGCGGCCTCGCCCGGTCGTGGCGGCGGGGTGAGGGGGCTTGCGATGGTTCGCACGTGGTTCGAGAACATGCGCCTGATCGTGGCGGCGACCGATCTGTCGATTCCGGCGGTCCACGACCACCTCTCCGCCGACTCGGCGTCGCCCCACCTCGACGACGACACCCGCACGGCCGTGGCCGCCTGGGTCGACACGTATCTGGTCGAGTTCGACGAGTACTGCACGGGTCGACCGCCGAGCTGACCGTCGCCCCTGGGCCGGGCGATGTCACACTGCGGGCACAACATGTGGATTCCCATCACACTCGCTGCGGCGACGTTTCAGATCCTGCGCACGTCGCGTCAGCATCGACTGCGCTCGGTGCTGTCGGTCAACGGGGCGGGCTTCGTTCGATACGCGTACGGCTTCCCACTGGCGGTGATCGCCTCGGTGGTCACCTTCGTGGTCGTCGGCGACGAACTGCCGGCGATCCCGTGGCGGTTCTGGCCGATCATCGCTGGGGCGGGCGCTGCGCAGATCCTCGGGACGCTGGCGTTGCTGCGGGCGTTCGACCTGCGTGACTTCGCCATCGGCACGGTCTACGCGAAGACCGAGGTGATCCAGGTGGCGATCGTGTCGGCGATCGTTCTGGGCGAACCGCTCGAACCACTCGGATGGCTCGCGGCGTTCGTGTGCATGGCGGGCGTTGCCTGGCTCGCCGCGCCGAATCGGCTGCGGGACATCCTCGGTCGAGCCGGGGACCCCGCGGCGCTGATGGGGATCATCGCCGGTGGTTGCTTCGCGCTCGCGGCGGTCGGCATCCGTGGTGCCTCCACCTCGCTGGACGGCGGCTCGACGTGGGATCACACGCTGCTGACGTTGACGGTCATGCTCGGCATCCAGACGGTGCTCAATGCCGGATGGTTGGCTGCGAGGGATCGACCCGAGCTGGTGCGAGTCGGTGTGGCGTGGCGCGCCGCGCTCCCTGTGGGGATCCTCAGCCTGTGCGGGTCGGCCGGCTGGGCGGTCGCCGTGACAATGACCAACGCCGCAAAGGTGCGCACGCTCGGCCAGGTCGAGCTGGTGATCGCATTCGCGATCTCGGCGTGGGTGCTGCACGAGACCCACACCCGTGCCGAGTACGCGGCCAGCGGTCTGGTGCTCGTCGGTGTTGTCGGGGTCGTCGTCTTCGGCTGACGCGCGCCGGTGGTGCACGTGAACGAGATCCGCCTCGGCGAACTCTGTGACACCCCATCTCTATGGTTGTCGGTATGGAGGTCGCAGCGGTCGTCGAGCGGGTCGAGCACATCGCCGCTGTCGGCGCCAACCCCGCCGCCGACACCGAGTTGATCAGGTCGGGGCTGGTCTCGATCCGTGAAGCGCGGGCGTGGCTCGACTCCCAGCAGGCCGGCCTGGTGCGTTCGTTGCAGTCGGTCGACTCCTTCGCCGAGAAGACGATCGCCGACGCCGCCAAGCAATCCCTCGGCAAGGCGGCCACGTCCACTGATCGTTCGAACACCCTGGCCAAGACCCCGGATCTCGCCGACGCACTCGACAATGGCGCGATCACGGCCGAGCACGTCGATGCGGTCACCCGGGCATCGAGGAGGCTCGACGGCGCCAAGCGCGACGAGTTGATCAGCCGAGCCGACCGGCTCGCCAACGTCGCGAAGGCCGCTACCGCCGCAGAGTACGCCCGACGCCTCGATCTCGAAGCCAAGAAGCTGCAGGAAGGCGACGGCGTCGACCGCCTCGAACGCCAACGTCGCAACGCGAGGGCGAGGTCGTGGGTCGACGTCGAGGGCATGTGGAATCTGTCCGCCAAGTTCGACCCACTCACCGGCGTCCGCATCGCCGCACGAATCGACGCCACCATCCAGGCGTTGTTCAGCGAAGCCACGCCAGCAGAATGTCCCGCTGACCCGATCGAGAAGCAGCACCACCTCCACGCCCAGGTGATCGCAAGACTGCTGCTCGACAACGCACTCGACGGGCCGCCGACGACGCCCCGGCCGTGCGGGCACGGCCACGATCGGGTCGACCGGAGTTCGTCGCAGTGATCGACGCCGACGCACCCAATCAGCCCGGCCCTGTCGCCGAGTACTCGATCCCCGTCGAGATCCCCGCCCGAATCCTCGCGGATCTCGCAGGTGACGCCGACATCCACACCGTCGTCGTCCGCAACGGCATCATCCTCCACGCACCAGGCGAACTGAACCTCGGCCGCACCACCCGCCTCGCCAACCGCGCCCAACGACGCGCGCTGCGAGGTCTCTACAGGTGCTGTGCAATCCCCGGCTGCACCGTCGCCTACGACCGCTGCAAACTCCACCACGTCTTCTGGTGGCGCAACGGCGGAACCACCGATCTCGACAACTTGCTTCCGGTCTGCAGCAACCACCACACCAAGATCCACAACGACGACTGGATCATCGAACTCGGATCTCGTCGCGAACTCACCCTCCGCCTGCCCGATGGCACCATTCACATCACCGGACCACCGAATCGAAGATCCGCCGCCTGACCAGCGAAAGGATGAACGCCATGATCGACAGCGAGCACCCGGTGCCCGAGTGGATGCTCCCGACCGCGCAGGTCGCGACGGGCGTGGTGTTCACCGATGCGGCAGGTGACGTGCTGCTGGTGAAACCCACCTACAACGACGTCTGGCACCTGCCCGGCGGGGTCGTCGAGCCTGGGGAGTCGCCCGCTGATGCGGCGGTCCGCGAGGTTCGAGAGGAACTCGGCCTCGACATCGAGGTCGGTCGGATGCTGGGTGTCGACTACCGCCCGCCGACGCCTGGTGGCCGCGGGAGCGCCCTTCGGTTTGTCTTCAGCGCGGCGATGCTGACCACGGCGCAACTCGACGCCATCGTGCTCCCGGCCGACGAGATCAGCGCGTGGAAGTTCGTCGGCGTGAGCGACCTCGACCGCCACGTGATTCCCGTGCTTGCCAGTCGACTCCGATTCATGCTGGCGGGACACACGTACCTCGAGGAGGGCGAACCGCCTCCGTCGGCTCGGTGACCGCCCATCAGCGATCCGAGCTGCACGATCGGACGTCACCGGCATCAGATCGGGTCGGGCGCGCCGATCATCGCTCGATGCAATTGGGTGCGTCCGTGATCGCGGAACGCGTCGTCTCCCACCTCGTCGGCCCAGACGATCGTGGTCAAGAGCCCCAGCGTCGACGTTGCACACAGTTGGACCCGTTCGGCGTCATCGAGCGTTCGGCCGTAGCCCTCGAAGAACGCACGACCGAGCTCGGGCCGTGCTCGCCACTCGGCCCACCACATCCGTTCGAAGTCCTGGTACCAGTAACCGACACGCGAGTTGCCGAAGTCGATCACCGATACCGAGCCATCGGGGGCGGTGAGCCAGTTCCTCGGCTGCCAATCGCGATGGCACGGCACGCCGGTCGGATCGGGAAACCCGCCCAGCCGCTGCACCTGATCGTCGACGAACTCGATCTCGGCATCGTCGAGCACCCCGGGTTCGGCCCGTTGCACCCAGGTGTCGAAGCGCTTCTGGACGCTGTCAGCGAAGCCCGCCAGGACCGTCGCGGCCTCCGCCTCCTGCAAACGGCGCAGCAGCTACCGGCCTCGCGGAACGTCGACGTCGACAGGTCGCCGACCTCGCCGGGCACCTTCGACAACACCAGCATCCGGTGTTGCGCTCGGCGCGACCAGCTCGGGGGCCGCCCCTCGAGGCTCGGCGCCCAGTGCTGGTAGGCGTGCAACTCGGCGTCGAACTTGGCGACGTCGACCGGCGACTTCACGATGAAGGCGGTGCCATCCATGCAACGCACTTCGATCACGGTCGACACCCCGTGCGGCCACGACCGGTCGGCCACCAACACGACGGGCGAGTCGATCAGCGCCGACGCGAGCTCGACGAGTTCTTCGACACGGCGCACGCCTGCGACCAGCCAGGATCAGTCGACGACGCCGGGGTCGGGGATCAGGCTGCGGCGGAGCCACTGGAACAGCCGCCAGCCGGTTCGGGCAGGTGCCAGCGTCTCGGCAGCGACCGCAGCAGCCTCGTCGGAGATCGCGACCCCGTTGGGCGCTTTGACGTGGACCTCGGCGACGCGTTCAGCCATCACGAACCAACCGACAGCCTCCTCGACCGACCCGCCGACGGTGAGCGAGCCGTGATTGCGCAGGATGCAGAGCTTGTTGTCTCCGAGCGCCGCGGCGATCCGTTTGCCACCGTCGTAGGAGAGCACCTCGACCTCTTCGTCGTCGAAGAGCGCCTGGTCGAACACGAACGCACACGACTCCTGGCTGAGCGCACGGAAGGGCGCCACGTTGGCCGACCACGGAGTGCCGAACTGGGTGTGGGTGTGTGCTGCACTCACGGCGTCGGGGCGGGCGGCGAGGACCGGGGCGTGGATGTTGTAGCCGGCGGTGTTGACCGCACCGGTCGGGTTGCCCGCGGTGTCGGTGACCCTGCCGTCGGGACCGACGAGGACGAGTTGATCGACGGTGGCCTCGCCGAACGGCACACCCCAGTCGAGCAACCAGAAGTGGTCGGTGAGGATCGGGTCCCGTGCCGAGACATGACCGTCGCCCAGCTGCCCCCAACGCAGGGCCCCGAAGATCCGGTACCCCAGCGCACACATCCGTTTGCGGTGGGCCCGTTCGGCCTCGGGCGTCCGCACGGCATCGAACGCCTCGGCCCCCGGGAACGTCGGATACGGCGACTCGCTCGTGGCGGCACTCATGCCCGCCAGCGTAAACCGGCGCCACCCCCACCCCATTCACGTGACGTTTCGGATGGCCCGGGCCATCCGAAGTGCAACACGAGGGGGAACCGCCCGATGCCAGGTCGTTCACGTCGCGGTCTGGATGAGGCGGGCCATCCGAACGGCAACGTGAACGGGTGGGTCGCGGGTGGTGGGTGGGTGGGTGGGTGGGTGGGTGGTGGGTGGGTGGTGGGTGGGTGGGTGCCAGGTGAGCGAGCGTGCGTCAGGCGGGAAAGCCGCGGCGGGGGACGACGATCACGGTGCCGTCGGCCGGATCGACGTCGACGGTGACGCACACGTGGAACACCGCGCCGAGCCGTTCGGCGGTCAGCACCTCGGCAGCCGCCCCGGAGGCGACGACCCTGCCCTCGTCGAGCAGCACGAGCCGGTCCGTATAGGTACCGGCCAGCGTGAGGTCGTGCATCGCTGACACGACGGTCAGCCCACTGTGCTCGCGCAGTTCGGTCACCAGCTCCAGTGCCTGCTGCTGGTGGCCGATGTCGAGCGCCGAGGTCGGCTCGTCGAGCAGCAACACGGGCGCCTCCTGGGCGAGCGCCCGGGCGAGTACGGCTCGCTGGCGCTCGCCGCCGCTCATCGACCCGAGCATCCGCATTGCGAACTCGCCGAGCCGTAGGCGATCGATCAACTCGGCGACCACCTCACGATCGGAGGCCGACTCGGCGCCGAAGTAGCCGACGTAGGGCGTCCGACCGAGCAGGACGTAGTCGAACACACACATGTCGTCGGGGATCAACGGATCCTGCGCCACGTACGCGACGTGCTGCGCTCGCGCGACGTCGGCCATCGGCGACAGCGCTTGTCCGCCGACGCTCACCTCGCCGTCGAAGCGCACCAGACCGGCAGCCGCACGCAACAACGACGACTTGCCGGCACCGTTCGGACCGACGAGCCCGAGCCACTCCCCCGACTCGACACGATCGCTGAACGGCTCCACGACGCACTTCTTGGCGTAGCTGACGCTGACCGCATCGAAGTCGAGCGCGCTCACGTCATCCTCCGCGTGCGCAGCAGGAAGATGAAGAACGGCGCACCGATGAACGCGGTGACCACACCGATCGGTGTCTCGGCTGGGCTGGACAGCATGCGACCGGGGATGTCGGCCAGGATCAGAAACGTCGCGCCGACCAGCATCGACAGCGGGATCAAGCGTCGATAGCCCGCCCCTGCCATCAACCGGATGGCGTGTGGCACCACCAGCCCGACGAACCCGATCAGACCGCTCACCGACACGACCGCCGCGGTGCCCAACGTCGCGGCGACCACGATCACCAGTCGGGTGCGTCCGACCGACACGCCGAGCGATGCTGCCTCGTCGTCACCGACGCGGAACACGTCGAGGTGTCGACGGTGCAGCATCAGCACGATGGCACTGAGCGTCACGTACGGCACGATCAGCCTGACGTCCGCCCAGGTCGCGCCGGACAGGCGGCCGAGGATCCACTGGAAGACCTCGCGCACCACGTCCTGGTTGCGTTGCAGGATGAAGGTCTGCACGGCGGTCACGAACGACACCACAGCGACACCCGCCAGCACCAGGGTCACCCCCGAGCGAGCGCCTGCGCCCGATCCGTGGAACGACGCACCCACCACGTAGGTCACCGCCACGGTTGCGATCGAGGCGAGGAACGCTGCGCCCACCACCGGATCGACCGGCCACGCCGCCGTGGAACCTCGCCCGACGGTGAGCGCGATCGTGGCGCCGAGCCCGGCGCCGGCAGCTGCACCGAGCAGGTAGGGATCGACGAGCGGGTTGCGGAACACGCCCTGGTAACTGGCGCCGGCAACCGACAACATCGCCCCGACCAGTGCAGCGAGGATCACCCGGGGCATCCGGATGCGCCACACGATGTTCCACTCGGCGGTGGTGACACCGGAGTCGATCGAGATCAGCGGCAGGTGGTCGATCAGGGCGAGCGGCACCCGCCACGACGCCGGGCCCGCCGGACCGATCGATGCGCCGATCACGATCGACACGAGCAGTACTGCACCGGTGCCGAGATACCACCGCAGGTCGCTGCGCCGGACGGCGGCCAGCGCGGCCGAGGGCGACGGGTCGACGCCCGCCACCTCACCGCCGACGCTGGCCACTGCCATGGCTGTCGGTCAGCCCGCCGCGATCACGGCGTCGGACACCGCGGCCAGGAACTCGACGACCCGCGGACCCCAGCGAGAGGCGACGTCGTCGTCGAGTTCGATGACGTTGCCCGACTGCACCGCCGTCATGTCGGCCCAGCCATCGCGGGCGGCGACCGTCTCGAGTGATTGGCCGCAGCACTTGGTGTCGGCGAGGAAGATGAAGTCGGGATCCGCCGACACGACGAACTCGGCGCTCAGCTGCGGATAACCGCCCGAGTTGCCTTCGGCGGTGTCGGCGATGTTGCGCAAGCCCAAGAGTCCGTAGAGCTCGCCGAAGAGGGTGGTCGAGTCGAGTGAGAACAGGGTGTCGTCGACCTCGTGGAACAACGTCAACGGCTCGGCCGGCGTCGGCGTTGCCGCCACGATGTCGTCGATCTGGGTCTGCATCGATGCCACGAGTGCGTCGGCCTCGGGTTCACGACCGGTCGCTGCTCCGAGCTCCTCGATCTGGCGATAGGTGTCGTCGAGGGTGACCGCTGCTGGACCGTCCCACCAGGCGATGCCGAGCTCGTCGAGCTGCGGTCCGAGCCCGTTGAAGTCACCGCCGATCAACACCAGATCGGGCTCGTAGGCGGCGATCGCCTCGATGTTGTTGTCGAATGCCGACAACTCGTTGGGCAGTGCCTGCGCGTCGGCCGGGTAGTCGGAGAACTGGTCGACGGCGACGAGCTGATCGCCGGCGTCGATGGCGAACATCATCTCGGTGTGGGTCGGGCTGAGCGACACGACCCGCTGGTCGATGCCGTCGCCGGCCTCGGTCGGGCCGCCGTCGGGCGTCGTCGATTCGGGTGCGGTGGTCGCAACAGCGGCCGTGGCCTGCGGTGCGTCCGAACTCGATGAATCGTCGGAGCCGCATGCTGCGGCGATCAGTGCGAGCCCGACGACAGCGCCGAACAGACGCCGGCCGGGCCGACGAAGATGGGTGTTCATGGAATGCCTCCAAAGTGAAATGGAGGACAAGCTGGGTGCAGGCCGGGAACTCCCGGCCGGCGAGCCGTCCCTTGCCTCGAGGGTGATGGTCGCGTCACAGGGCAGGCGACCGGGCTCGTTCCCCGTGAGGGGAATCCACCGTTGCGGGACAGCGCCGGGTTCTCACCGGACTTCGCTGCGTCTGCGACAGTTCGACATCGTAGTGCTGCGTGCGTACGCTCCCCAAGCTCATGGCCGACCACGAAACGCTCTCCGACCCCGCCGACGATGCTGTCCCCACCCAGGATCCACGACCCGACGGGTTGCGGAGCGCCGACTCACTCGTGCTGGTCAACACCGGCAACGGCAAGGGCAAGTCCTCCTCGGCGTTCGGGATGATGATCCGAGCCGTTGCCCGCGGCTGGAACGTCGCCGTCGTGCAGTTCATCAAGTCGGGCGACTGGAAGGTCGGCGAGGAGAAGATCGGCCGTGAACTCGGCGTCGACTGGCATGCGTTCGGCGACGGCTTCACGTGGGACTCCGACGATCTCACCAACGACCGCGCCCATGCCGCAGCCGGCTGGGCGAAGGCGGCCGAGATCATGCAGGCTGGCGAGCACCAGTTGGTGATCTTCGACGAGTTGACCTACCTGCCATCGTTCGGTTGGATCGACGTGAACGACATCGTCCAGGCGGTCGCCGCCCGACCCGGCCACGTCAACGTGATCATCACCGGACGAGATGCCGCGCCGGAGCTGGTCGAATTGGCCGACACCGTCACCGAGATGCGCGAGGTCAAGCACGCATACCAACAGGGAATCCGTGCCATGCGTGGCATCGACTACTGAGCGATGCGATGTCATCGACCTTGAGCGAACGGCTCGCCGGACTGCCCGGGCACGACGCGGCCGCAATCGAGGCAATCCACCAACGAGCTGCGCATCTCCTCCGACCCAGCGGCGCATTGGCGTGGCTCGACGAGATTGCTGCGTGGGTGGCCGGTTGGCAACGCACCGACGCACCGACCGTCGACCGTCCAGCGGCGTTGGTGTTCGCTGCCGACCACGGGGTGGCAGCGGCGACGAAGGTGAGCGTCTATCCGACCGGAATCACCGAGGCCCTCTTCGGCGCCTTCCAACAGGGCCGGTCGACGATCAGCGCGTTCGCGCAGATTGCGGGAGCGACGGTCGACGCGGTCGATGTGGGCATCGGCCGACCCACCGGCGACATCCGCTACGAGGCCGCAATGACCCCCGAACGGTTCGACGAGGTCGTCGAGACGGCGTTCACATCCGTCGACCGCCTCGACTGCGACCTGCTGGTACTCGGCGAGATCGGCATCGGCAACACCACGCCGTCGGCGGCCATCGCTGCGGCACTCGCAGGCGGCGAGACCGCTGCCTGGGTGGGGCGCGGGACCGGCGTCGACGACGACGGCCTTGCCAGGAAGCGGGCAGCGGTGCAGGAGTCGGTGCGGCGGATCGCCGGCATCACCGATCCACTCGAGATCCTTCGAGAGGTGGGCGGCGCTGAACTGGTCGCAATCGCCGCAGCCACGATCGCCGCACGTCACCGCTCGATTCCCGTGGTGCTCGACGGCTACGTGGTCACGTCTGCCGTGCTCCCGCTGGCAATGATGAATCCGGCGGCACTCGACCACTGCACGGTCGGACACTGTTCGACCGAGCCTGGGCATCGCAAGCTCCTGGAGCGGCTCGACAAACGACCGCTGCTCGACCTCGACATGCGACTGGGAGAGGGGTCCGGAGCAATGGCGGCGGTGCCGCTGATCGCAATGGCCTGCGCCGGGGTCACGAAGGTGCCGACCTACGAGGAGTGGTTCGGCTGACAGCGCTGCGAGCGTTACTCGTGGTGTCAGACACCAGGAGTAACGCTCTAGCCTCACGACGTGCGAATTCCCACCCCGGTTGCCCAGGTCATGCGCGGTTTCTCGATGGGAACCGCCGACATCGTGCCGGGCGTGTCCGGCGGCACGGTCGCCCTCGTGCTCGGCATCTACAGCGAGCTGATCCACAACGTCAGCCAAGGTGCGCACGGTCTCAAGCAGCTCCTCACGGGTGACGTCGCCGGGTTTCGCCAGACCCTTCGTACCATCGAATGGATCTGGTTGTTCTCGCTGCTGGCCGGCATCCTCGCTGCCGTCTTTGCGCTGTCGTCGGTGCTCGAGCGCCTCCTCGACGAGGAGCCGGTGAAGATGTCGGCGCTGTTCCTCGGGCTGGTCGCCGGTGCGATCTGGGTGGCTTTGCGCATGCTCGACAAGATCGACGGCATCTCGATCGCGATCATGCTGGGGATCGGCGCGGTGTTCTTCCTCCTGCTCGGCTTGCGCTCCGACACGCACGCCGCTGACGATGCAGCCGAGGTCGTCACCAGGGCCTGGTGGGTGTTCTTCATCGCCGGAGCCATTGCGATCTGCGCCATGATCCTGCCGGGCATCTCCGGCTCGTTCCTGCTCGTCATGCTCGGGATGTACACCGAGATCCTCGGCGCGGTGAACGACCGCAACCTGTTCGTGCTCGCGATGTTCGCGCTCGGCTGCGTCGTCGGGCTGGCGCTGTTCTCGACGCTGCTCAACTGGCTGCTCGCCAACTACCGCCGCTGGGTGCTGGCAGCGATGATCGGCCTGATGCTGGGGTCCACCCGGGTGTTGTGGCCGTGGCCGAACGGGACGAACACCACCACGCTCAGCATGCCGAGCGACGATGTGGCCATCCCGCTGCTGCTCTTCGTGGTGGGTGCCACCGTGGTCGTGATCGTCGATCTCGTTGCCACGAAGTTCGTCGAGGTCGAACCCCTCGACGAACACGAGCGAGCGCTCGAAGCCGAACAGTCCTCCTGATTTCAAGCCGTCGCCGTGAGGCCGGCTGCGGTCACGAGGGGAGACTCGGGGCGTACCGGCCCATCATCTTGCGCGAGGCGTCGACGAACTGGGCCTCGGTCATATGCAGTTCCTTCAGCACGGCGGCGGTCTGGAGTGGATCGCTGCGGATCCGCACTGCAGCGTCCACGAGCGTCTGGTCCCCCATCGGCTGACGGCTGCGGGTGGCGATGTAGTCGGCGCGGTCAAGCGCTTTGGCGACCGACTTGACGTCGGTGTATTTGGCAATCGCCTTGCGCTGCTGCTCCAGCAAGTGTCCGAGCTCGGTGTCGGGGATCCGCGTCGGATCGATCGGCCAGCCGTCGACGCGCGGGATTTCCTTGCCGGTGAACCTGACCTCTTCCAGCATGTTGTGGTCGACGATCGCCTGCCCGGACGTCGAGTGCATCCTCACCTGCCCGGTTGTCGGGCTCACGGCGTACACGTCGGTGCTGCCCTGGAGCGACATTCTCGACTGCGTGTAGCCGGTCGGGTACATGTCGGTGTGCGAACTGCCCCCAGCGAACCCGCCGTAGCTCGAGACGTCCATGTCGGCCCCGCTGACCGGATGCACCGTTCCCGTCGGATTGAGGTTGTTGACGACGTTGGCCTGGTGGAGACGTGTGAACTCCTCCCGCATCTGCTTGGCGGCATCGGTGCGGTTCATTCCTCCGCCTCTGGAGATGATCCAACGGTCGATGTCCGTTTCGGAGAATGACGTCGAGAGCGTGCGGTCGGCGTCGGTGACGACCGATCGGGCGACGCCGACCGACCCACTGTTGCCGACCAACACTTCGGTCGGTCGAATGCCCCCGTTCAAGCGGGCGAACTCGTCGATCGTGTCGTGGGTTCCCTGTCTGATCGCATTGCCCGTCACCCGGTCGTGGAAGTCGACGAGCGCATTGGCGGTCTGGCGATCCATTGCTCCGGCCGCCTCGAGTTGCCCGAGACGGGACATACCGCCGTTCTGGTAGACGGCCCGAAGCGCTTCGTCGTCGCCCGACTTCACGGCGTCAGCCACCTGCGTGCGCAGCTCGGACAACTGTTGCGGGCTCAGCCGCGGAGCACGCGCGATCCGGGTCGCGGCACGAGCGACCGCTGTTTCGGCGCCCTCTCGAACGCCGGTCTCGAGACCCTCGCGCGAGCCCGCTTCGAAGAAGTCGCTGACCCGGCGGCTGGTGGCGTCGAGCGCTTCCTCCGTCACATCGGCGATCACCCGGCCCGCCCGATCGATCCCGATCTGGCCGATCTTGCCGATCAACATGCCGGGCCCCGCCTGCCACATCCCGGCCGCGACCGCCTCGCCGTAGGTGAGGTCACGTCCCTCTGCGTGGGCCTGCGCCGCAGCCCGTTCCATTGCTGCGGCGATCTCCCACGGAGTGATGATGCCTTCGCTCAAACCGCCCGTGCCGAGCGCCGCGGCGATCCGACCCGCTGCCACGGGGTTGCGAACGGCCCAGCCGGCGAGCGGCCCGTAGGGGCTGTGGTCGGCGATCTGGGCGACCACTTCCTGCGCGGTTGCCGCATCGGCGGCGAACTCGTCGAGAAGATCGGTCGAGAACGATCCGGAAGCGTCGTGATCGACGGTGCCTTGCCGCTGGGAGAGCCGGTCGAGTGTGGTGCGGATCGAGATCAGTTCCTCCCGCGTCAGTTCGTCGCCGCCGGCGATCCGATCGGCGATCGAGTCCCAACCGCCTGCCCGCGCCCGTTCTTCCAGGATGGCGGCGACACGTTCGCGTGTCCGGGTCTGGTTGCGAAGCGTCTCCAACTCGTCTGCCAACGCGTCACGCGCACGGCGATCGTCGTCGGCCGACCGTCCGGCGAGGTCACCGAAACGAGCAGCCGCCGCCTCTTCGCTCTCCATCATCGAGATCAGCGCGGCGATTCGAGCCTGACGATCGGCCTCGATCGCGGCCTCCTGGGCCACCAGATCTTCGTAGTCCTCCGCTGACACACGACGGCCACCCCAGTCGTACATCCCGTCCGTGCCCGGCCCGTCCGGATTGACAGGAGCGACCGGGTCGGGCCACTGCGGATGACGCTCGATGGTGGATCCTCCCTCGAAGACGCGGTCGACCTGTGCCCTCGCCTCGATCAGGCTGATCGCCCCGGTCGCCATCGCCGCCGCCACACCGGCCAGCGCGGCCTGCATTGCCTCGTCGGATTCGATGCCGGTCTCCTCGGTCGTCTGCTCGACGACGTCGCCGAGTGGATCGGTGTCACCTTCTGCGCTCCCGGCGTCGCTGGCACCCGTGGCACCGGCCGAGGTGTCCTCGAACCGGTAGGTCCACTCCACGTAGCAGGCGCCGCCGCAGTTGAGGGCGCCGACCCCGACCGAGAACTCGTCGCCGGAGGACGGCACGCTGGTCGACATCTCGCCGGTGTTGGTCACCGGGTCGCTGCAGACGTACTCGCCGCTGATGACGGTGGTCTGGGCGCAACTGGCGCCGGCGCCGACCGACTCACGATTCCACCCACCGTTGACGATCAGGATGACATCGAGCCCGAAGAAGTACTGGGTGTCGAGGTTGCCCGTGTTGCGTCCCGAGACGGTGACCGGAATCGTCAGTGGGTCTCCCGGCACGAGCGTTCGTGGGGGCGCCTCCCAACTGGCGTCGAAGGTCGCCTCGCCGTCGTCCGGGTAGTCGGGCCCGAAGCTCTCGACCACGGTCATCGACGTGGCGCTGAGCGAGACGACGTACCCCGCCGGCGCGGCGTCACCACCAGGGTTGACCTGCTCGCCGACCAGCACCCACGCTCCGTCGTCCTGCGCCTCCGCGTGGCGCCCATCCCCGAACGTCGCCAGCGCCAGCAGCCCCATGACGACGGCCGAGACCGGCGCCGCGACACGTCCGGCTGTCTGCCGATACTCGGCGAGCGGCCCGCTGCGCCCCATGAACAGCCCGACAGCCAGCCCGACGCCGACCCAGGCTGTTGCCTGACCGAGACCGAGGATGCCGGTTCGCTTCAGCAGCCCTGCGACCTGCATGATCACCAGGCCGACGCCCCACACCGTGGCAGCGACCGTGTTGCGAATGGCGTACAGCTTGCCGTCGTCGTCGCTGATGACCAGGTTGCGGCCTTGCAGGTAGCCCGGACCGACGGCGAACAGACCCACAGCAACGAGGGCGAAGATCGGCGCACCGGTGCCGAGCAGGGCGGCGACGACGATGACCGCGGCGAGTTGCACCACGATCCGCACGATGTCGAGCCGGGGTCGCAGACGAATCCGTTTGGTCGCCCGCCTGAGCTGGAGAATCAGCAGGGCGACGGTGACGAGGATCGACACGATCGTGACCAACGCCTGCAGCGTCCGCATACCGGCAACTCTCGCAAGGACCTGCCGGCGTGGCCAGAGTCATGTGGCCCTGGTCGGGATCGCGCGCCACGAAGGCGTGAGCGTGCTCAGGCAGTGCAACAGAGCCGAATCCCGGGAGGACCCCGTGGTGCCACCAATCGGGGCCGAACACTCGCTCTGTTCGAGCGCTCCCTACACACTTCGACGACCACACCCCCGTCGACTCCAGTCGTGACTCCTTCGACGGTGCGGCCGATGCCGACGTCGGCTCAGCCGACGAGCGCAGCGAAGCGGTCGATGCCCTCTTCGATGTTGGCATCGCTGAGCGCGAACGAGAACCGGCCGTAGCCGCCGAGGCCGAAGGCTTCGCCGGGCACGAACGCCACCTTTGCCTGGTCGAGCACGAGGTCGGCCAACTCGAGGGTGTTGGTCGCCGTCGCGCCCCCGATCGGCCGGTTGAGGAGCCCGGTGAGGTCGGGATACGCGTAGAACGCGCCCTGCGGCTCGAGACACGTGACACCGTCGATCGCGTTGAGCTTGGTGTACATCATCTGGGCACGTCGGGCGAAGGCCTCGCGCATCATCACCACGTCGTCGAGCGAACCGGACACCGCAGCGAGTGCGGCGCGCTGGCTGACGTTGGCGACGTTGGAGGTGGCGTGGCTCTGGAAGTTGGTCGATGCCTTGATGATGTCGTCGGGCCCGATCATCCAGCCGACACGCCACCCGGTCATTGCGTAGGTCTTCGCAACGCCGTTGACGATGACGCACTGATTGGCCAACTCGGGAACCGCGGTCGGCATCGACACGAACTCGTTGTCGCCGTAGGTCAGGTGTTCGTAGATCTCGTCGGTGATCACCCAGACGCCTCGCTCGAGCGCCCATTCGCCGATCGCCTTCACCATGTCGGGCGGACAGACTGCGCCCGACGGGTTGTCGGGGCTGACGAACAGCAACACCTTCGTGCGCTCGGTGTACGCAGCGTCGAGCTGTTCGATCGTGACCTGGAAGCCCGAAGCAGCATCGGTGTCGACGATCACGGGGACGCCGCCGGCGAGGGTGATCGCCTCGGGGTAGGTGGTCCAGTACGGCGCTGGGCAGATCACTTCGTCACCCGGATCGCACAGCGCCGCGAAGGCGGTGTAGACCGCGTGCTTGCCACCGTTGGTGACCAGAATCTGCGACGGTGCGCACTCGAACCCCGAGTCCCGCTTGGTCTTGTCGGCGATGGCCTGCTTCAACTCGGGAAGGCCACCAGCAGGCGAGTACCGGTGGTTCTTCGGGTCGCGGCATGCCTCGGCAGCCGCATCGACGATGTGGGCCGGGGTGGGGAAGTCGGGTTCGCCCGCTCCGAAGCCGATCACGTTCTCGCCTGCAGCCTGCAGGGCCTTGGCTTTGGCGTCGACGGCGAGCGTGGCGGAGGGGGCGATCGCGGCGAGTCGTTCGGAGGTGCGCTTCACGTCCGCCAGCCTGCCACAGCCGGTCGATCTTCCCAACGACGATTCGCCGTCCGCCCAGCCACCGGCCCCAGAGCGATGAGTCTTCGCGCGCACAGGTGGCAGGGAAACTCATCGCTCGCGGTGGGGCCCGTAGAGGACTCGCTGCGTGGGATCGCGGAGCGGAGCCGCCATGCTGGTGGCCGTGAGCGTCGATCCCGCAACCATCATCGTTCCCGCCGATCTCCTGCCGTCCGACGGGCGCTTCGGATGTGGCCCGTCGAAGGTCCGCCCCGAGCAGGTCGACGCCGTCGTCGCCGCTCGTTCCACTGTCCTCGGCACGTCACACCGCCAACCCGCAGTGAAGGACCTCGTCGGCTCCGTTCGCGCCGGTCTCACCGAGCTGTTCTCGTTGCCCGACGGCTGGGAGATCGTGCTCGGCAACGGTGGCTCGACCGTGTTCTGGGACGTCGCCACGTTCGGGCTGATCCGCGACCGCAGCCAGCACCTCGTCTTCGGCGAGTTCTCCTCGAAGTTCGCCGACGCCGCCAAGGCTGCCCCGCACCTGGGCGAGCCGACGGTGATCTCGTCGCAGACCGGTACACACCCGGAGGCGACGGCCGAGGACGGCGTCGATCTCTACGCACTCACCCACAACGAAACGTCGACCGGTGTGGCCATGGATCTCCGCCGCCCGACGGGCACCAAGGCGGACACCGCGCTGGTCGCGGTCGACGCCACCTCTGCAGCCGGCGGCCTGCGCTGGAATCCCAACGAGGTCGACGTCTACTACTTCGCGCCGCAGAAGTGCTTCGCCTCCGATGGCGGTCTGTGGCTCGCCGCCTGCTCGCCGGCAGCGATCGAGCGCATCAACGAGATCGGCAGCAGCGACCGCTGGCGGCCGGCGTCGCTCGACCTGCAGATCGCACTCGACAACTCGACCAAGAACCAGACCTACAACACCCCGGCGGTCGCCACCCTGGTGATGCTCGACGCGCAGCTGAGGTGGATGAACGAGGGCGGCGGGCTCGACTTCGCCGCCGGACGCAGCGACGCGTCCGCCACCACGCTGTACGCGTGGGCCGAAGCGAGCGACTTCGCGACGCCATTCGTCGCCGACCCGGCGCAGCGCTCGCACGTGGTCGGCACGATCGACCTGATCGATTCGGTCGCCGCAGCCGACGTCAACGCAGCGCTGCGAGCGAATGGTGTGCTCGACACCGACTCCTACCGCAAGCTCGGCCGCAACCAGTTGCGCGTCGGCATGTTCCCGGCGATCGAGCCGAGCGATGTCACTGCCCTCACCGCCTGCATCGATCACGTCGTCGCCGCCCTCGCCTGATCGACCATGGATGCGATGGAGGTTCTCGACTTCGGCACCGGCGGCATCGGCGCGCTCGATCGACCCGTGATGCTCGTCGGCCTCGAAGGATGGTTCGATGTGGCGAGTGCCGCGACGCAAGCGGTCAACACCTTCATCAGCGACGAACGTGCGGTGATCGTCGGGTCGATCGATCCCGACCCGTTCTACGACTTCACCCAACAGCGCCCCCACGTGTCGATCGATGACGACGTCCGCGAGATCGTCTGGCCCAGCAACGAATTCGTCCTACAGCGCAACCCCGGCCACCGCGATGTCGTCGGGCTCATCGGCGTCGAACCACACCTCTTCTGGAAGACCTACGTCGAGGCAATCGTGGTGGTGGCCCAAGCACTCGGCTGCGAGGCCGTCGTCACCGTGGGCTCGGGGGCCGAGGCGATCCCGCACAGCCGCACACCTCCCGTGACCGGAAGCACCGCCAACGCCGACCTTGCACGCCGGCTCGGTCTGGTCGCGCCGAGTTATCAGGGCATCACCGGTGTCGCTGGAGTGCTCCAGGCCGAGCTGGAGGCCCGCCAGATCCCCGCAGTCTCGTTGCGAGCCGGAATTCCGCACTATCTGATGAACGCCGAGCACCCGCAGGCCACGGCGGCCCTGGTCAGACATCTCAGCCACGTGCTCGACGTGCCCAACACCACTGACCTCAGCGATCAGATCAACAGTTGGCGCGACGTCCACGACGAAATCGCCGCCAACGACGAACAGCTCAAGATGTACGTGCAGTTGCTCGAGGCCGAATTCGACCGGCGTGCCGAGGCGCAGATCCCCACCGCCGATGACCTGGGCAGCGCGTTCGAGGAGTTCCTCCGCGACCAACGGCCCGACGAGGCATGACGGGAACGGCCGACGACCTGATGAGCAACACCGAACACCGCCCCGACGCCGACATCCGAGCATCCGCCGACCGGCCGGTCCCCGACGCCGGCCTCCGTATCGACCCCGTCGCCTGCCTCGGACCCGGACGCAAGGACGCACGGCGGCTCCTCATCGTGTGGTTCGTCAAGAAGTCCTTCTGGTGGATGTTCTTCGGCGGGTCGGCGCTCGCTGCGGTCGTGCATGCGATCGAGCGGACCGACAACAAGTTCCAGGTCCGTCTGAGCTCACCGGACACGGTGCTGTCCGGCCTGCTGTCGGCGTTCGCCCTCGTCGTGCTCGCCCTCCTGATCCGGCTCATGATCGGATGGGTCGCACTCGGATTCGCCTATCCGCTGGCGCGCGCCCACGACGCCGTCCTCGAACCACGCGTGGGCTGGAACCGTCGCTGGGGAACCTTCAGCGACCGGTACAAGGTCGCCAAGGCGTTCCGCCTGCTCCGCTGGACCCATCACGTCCGCCAGGTGGCCCTCGACCGGGTCGCACCGGGGCCCAGCTGGTGGCGTCGCGTCGACCCGATCCTCGACGTCGTCAACGTGCTCGCGGTGATCGGGTTCTTCGTGACCACGATGGTGATCGCCATCATCCAGACGAGCTGATCCACCCGGTTCCGACACGGTCTCGGCCGGCCGGCTCGAGCGGACTCAGCTCGCCGCGGCAGCGAAGGCGGTGTCGAGGTCGGCGATGATGTCGTCGACCGACTCGATGCCGACGCTGAGGCGCACGAGCCCCGGCGTGACAGCTGACGCCGCCTGCTCGTCCGGCGTCAACTGCGAGTGGGTCGTGCTCGCCGGATGGATCACCAGGCTGCGCACGTCGCCGATGTTGGCCACGTGGCTGTGCAGCTCGGCACCCTCGACGAACTTCTTGCCGGCTTCATGGCCGCCCTTGATCTCGAAGGCGAGCACCGAGCCGTAGCCGCGGCCGCCGCCGAGCTTGGTGGCCCGCTCGTGCCATGGGCTCGATGCAAGGCCCGAGTAGTTGACCGACTCGACCTGATCGTGCGCCTCGAGGTACTCGGCCACCTTCTGCGCGTTCGAGAAGTGGCGCTCCATCCGCAGACTCAGGGTCTCGATGCCCTGGAGGATCAAGAACGCGTTGAACGGCGAGATCGCCAGGCCGAGGTCGCGCAGCATCTGCACACGGGCCTTGAGGATGAAGGCACCGTGTCCGAGTGCCGGGAAGTAGGCAAGGCCGTGGTAGCTCGGATCGGGCTCGGTGAAGTTCGGGAAGCGGCCCGATGCGGCGTAGTCGAAGGTCCCGCCATCGACGATCGCACCGGCGACCGACGTGCCGTGGCCACCCATGAACTTGGTGAGGCTGTGGATCACGATGTCGGCGCCCCACTCCAGTGGGCGGATCAGATACGGCGTCGGCACCGTGTTGTCGACCATCAGCGGGATGCCATTGGCGTGGGCGACGCCGGCGATGCCTTCGATGTCGAGCACGTCGTTCTTCGGGTTCGGGATGACCTCACCGAACAGCACCTTCGTGTTCGGCTTGATCGCCGCTTCCCACTGCGAGAGGTCGTCGGGATCGTCGACGAAGGTGACCTCGACACCGAACTTCGGCAGCGTGTAGTGCAGCAGGTTGTACGTACCGCCGTACAGCGACGGCGAGGCCACGACGTGGTCGCCGGACTCGCACAGCGTCATGAACGCCAGCGTCTCGGCGGCCTGGCCCGAGGCGACGGCGAGCGTGCCGGGAAGCCCGACGGCCGTCGTGCAACCGCCCTCGAGGGCGTTGACCCGCGCTTCGAGTGCCGCCTGCGTCGGGTTCATGATGCGTGTGTAGATGTTGCCGATCTCGGCGAGACCGAACAGGTTGGCGGCGTGGTCGGTGTCGCGGAACTGATACGACGTCGTCTGGTAGATCGGCACCGCCCTGGCACCGGTGGTCGGGTCGGGCTCGCCGCCGACGTGGATCTGCTTGGTCTCGAAACCCCAGGAGTCGCTCATAGGGGCGGCACGCTACCCCTCCATTCCCGACCTCACAAGTCGGGTTTAGATCAGGCTGGCCACGAGGCCGGCCTGGCCGAGGTGGTAGGTGACCATGATCGTCACGGGCATCCACGACGCTTGGGAGACGAACTGGCGCCACCCGAGCACCGAATCGGACGCCACGAACAGCGCCGCGCCCAGGATCGCCCAGGTGTTGCCGGTTGCCATCGCCGCACAGAACATCACCGAGATCGCCACCAGGTAGGCGGTCACCGCCGGGCCGAGCACTCGCTCCCGGCGACGCGCCGCGAGCACGATTCGAACCCCGACCGCAACAGCCAGGGCTGCCACCATCGCCGCGCCGACCACGAAACCCGCCGCCGACCAGTCGCCGACGGCCACCAGCCCGAAGGTGTAGGCCAGATGAGCGAGCAGGAACGACACCAGACCCGGCACGAAGTAGCGGTCGTCGAACAGCAGGAACACGTCGCCGGCGAGCGAACAGCACAGCGCGATGACGAACCATGCCCGCATGAGCTGGTCGGCCGGATCCAGCGTCACGGCAACGGCGATGAGCGCGATCAGCGCAAGCGGCTTGCTCCACAGCTCGACACGCCGGCGCCCATCACCGATCCGGCTCCACCAGTTCGCGGCAGCCGCCAGCACGAACACGAAGGCGAAGAGCCACGCCGATGACGTCACACGAGGGTCATCCTCTTGTCAGCTTGCTGAGGGGTTCGCTCTGGGCTCCGCCGTCAGCCGCCGGAGATGTCGGAGACCTTCTGCTTGCCGGCGCTGATGAACGGCATCATGCCGCGCAGCTCTCCACCGATCTCCTCGATCGGGTGCGCCTTGCCTTCGTCCTGCATGCGCTTGTAGTTCGCTCGGCCGGCTTCGGACTCGGCGATCCACTCGGCGGCGAACTGGCCACTCTGGATCTCGCCGAGGATCTTCTTCATCTCGGCCTTGGTGGCGTCGGTGACGACGCGCGGTCCGCGGGTGAGGTCGCCGTACTCGGCGGTGTCGGAGATCGAGTACCGCATGCCGGCGATGCCCTCTTCGTACATCAGGTCGACGATGAGCTTCACCTCGTGGAGGCACTCGAAGTACGCCATCTCCGGCGCGTAGCCGGCCTCGGTCAGCGTTTCGAACCCGGCACGCACCAACGCGGTGACGCCTCCGCAGAGCACGGCCTGCTCGCCGAACAGGTCGGTCTCGGTCTCTTCGGCGAAGGTGGTCTCGATCACTCCGGCGCGGGTACCGCCGACCGCATCGGCGTACGACATCGCGATGTCGCGTGCCTGACCGCTGGCGTCCTGCGCGACGGCGATCAACGCCGGCACGCCGCCACCCTCGGTGTAGGTGCGACGCACGAGGTGGCCGGGACCCTTCGGGGCGATCATGATCACGTCGCAACCGGCGGGCGGCTGGATTCGATCGAAGCGGATGTTGAAACCGTGGGCGAAGGCGAGCGCCTTGCCGTCGGTCATGTGCGACGCGATGTGGGCGTCGTAGATCGCCTTCTGCTCGGTGTCGGGCGCGAGCAGCATGATGACATCGGCCCACTCGGAGGCTTCGTCGATGGTCATCACGGTGAGGCCGGCGGCCTCGGCCTTGGCCGCCGACGACGACTCCGGACGAAGGCCGACGGCGACGTCGACGCCCGACTCCTTGAGGTTCAGCGCGTGGGCGTGGCCCTGCGAGCCGTAGCCGATGACGGCGACCTTCTTGCCTCGGATGATCGAAGGATCTGCGTCCTCGGCGTAGTACACGGTGACAGCCATCTCAGCCGGCCTTTCCAGTTGTGGGAGTGGGGTGCACGGCGCGCAGTCGTGCGCCGCGATCGAGTTTCGGCAGCGCCACCCGTCCGGTGCGCTGGAGCTCAACGATGCCATAACCGTCGAGCAAATCCTCAAAATCGTCGAGCTTGTCGGGGTGACCCTCCAGGCTGACGGTGAGGACCGCTTCGGCGACGGCGATGATCTTGCCCTCGAAGATGGTGACCAGTTCGACGACCTTGGCACGCTGCTCGTCGGGGGCCTTGACCGTGGCGATCAGCAGTTCGCGCTCGACCGACCGACGCGGGTCGAGTTCGGAGATCTTGACGACGTCGATCAGCTTGAACAGCTGCTTGGTGATCTGTTCCAGCGGTGTCGATTCGACGTCGACGACGATCGTGATGCGACTCATCCCCTCGTCCTCGGCCGGAGCGACCGCCAACGAGAAGATGTTGTAGCCGCGCCGGGCGAACAGCCCGGCGACCCGAGCGAGGACACCCGGTCGGTTCTGGACGAGCACCGACAGGATGTGGTGGTTGAGGGTGTGGCCCCCGTACTGGTTGATCGTGGTCATGATGCCGTCTCCTTCAGGCCGTCTGCACGGTCCTGCTGGGTGGGATGCAGGATCAGGTCGTCGTTGCTGAAGCCGGCCGGCACCATCGGGAAGACCTTCTCGGAGGCGTCGGTGCGGAACTCGATGACCACGCTGCGATCGGTGATCGAGTTCGCCTTCTCGATGGCCGGGCCGACCTCTTCGGGCGACTCGACGAGAATGCCGACACAGCCCATCGACTCGGCCCACATCACGAAGTCGGGCACCGTCGAGTTGAGGAACACCTCGGAGTAGCGCTCGTCGTAGAACATCTCCTGCCACTGGCGCACCATCCCGAGGTAGCTGTTGTTCAGCAACGCCACCTTGATCGGGAGGCCCTCGATGGTGGCGGTCACGAGTTCCTGAGCGGTCATCTGGAAACAGCCGTCGCCGTCGACGGCCCACACGTCGCACTCGGGCTTGGCGGCCTTGGCTCCGATGGCGGCGGGGATCGAGAAGCCCATCGTGCCCAGCCCACCGGAGTTGACCCAGGTGTAGGGCTCGTTGAACTCGAAGAACTGCGAGGTGTACATCTGGTGCTGGCCGACGCCGGACGCCACGATCGTGTGCGGTGAGGCGAGCCGGTTGAGCTCTTCGATGCAGTACTGCGGCTTGAGCGCAGCGCCCGGCTCCGACTGCTCGTAGGTCATCGGGAACTGCTCACGCCATCCCGACACCTTGCTCTTCCACGCGGAGGTGTCGGCCTGGGTGCTGCCTGCGGCGAGCAGCGCCTTGATCTCACGGATGATCTCTTCGATGACGTACTTGGCGTCGCCGACGATCGGCACGTCGGGGCGGCGGACCTTGCCCTGCTCGGCCGGGTCGATGTCGACGTGGATCACCTTGGCCTGTTGTGCGAAGGCGTCGACCTTGCCGGTGATGCGATCGTCGAAGCGGGCGCCGAGCGTGATCAGCAGATCGCTCTGCTGCATCGCCGTGACCGCCGTTGCGTTGCCGTGCATGCCAGGCATGCCCAGACAGAGCGGGTGGTCGTCGGGGAATGCGCCGCGAGCCATCAACGTGGTCACGACGTAGCTGTCGAGCAGTTCCGCCAGCTCGCGCAGCGCCTCGGCCGCGCGTGCTTTGAGAATGCCGCCGCCGGCGTAGACGATCGGGCGCTCCGATTCGAGGATGAGACGTGCGGCCTCCTTGATCATCCGTGGGTGGCCCTTGGTGTTCGGCCGGTACCCGGGGAGCGAATCGAGCACGTCCTGATCGCTGGGCCAGTGCCAGGTCATCTCGTTCTGCAGCACGTCTTTCGGGACATCGATCAGTGTGGGGCCGGGGCGACCGGTGGTGGCGATGTGGAACGCCTGGCGAACCGCCATCGGGATGTCGTCGGCCGACATGATGAGCTCGTTGTGCTTGGTACACGAGCGGGTGATCCCGACGGTGTCGCACTCCTGGAACGCGTCGGAGCCGATCGCTGCGGTCGGGACCTGACCGGTGATCGCCACCATCGGCACCGAGTCCATGTACGCGTCCATCAGCGGGGTGACGAGGTTGGTCGCGGCCGGACCGGAGGTCACCATCGCGACGCCCGGCTTGCCGGACACGTGGGCGTACCCCTCGGCCATGTGGCCGGCGCCCTGTTCGTGACGCACGAGCACGTGACGGATCTGGCTGTCCATCAGCGGGTCGTAGGCGGGCAGGATGCAGCCGCCGGGATAGCCGAAGATCAATTCGACGTTCTCGTGCTCGAGTGCTCTGATCAGCGCCTCGGCGCCGGTGAGTCGTTCGGTCATGTCAATGCCTTTGTGTGCTGGTGTTCGTGGTGGAGAGGTTGGTCGGGTTGGCTGGAACTGCGCCGAAAAAGCAAACGACCTCCCGTCTGGGAGGTCGGAGCACGCGCAGCGGAAGGCCGGGCGTGCTACTGGATGAGTACTACGAGCAGGCTCGGGAATGCGGGGGTGGTCGTAGACACGTTGGCCATCATAGTCCCTATCGGCCGCTTCGTGGCAAGTCATGAGTGGCCATCGGTGCCCGCCACGCCGAATTCGGGCGGGCGGGCACCGCCGTGACTTCACCGTGTCGGTTGATGCGGGTGGCGGCGGCGCGTACTCGAGACCGTCACGACACCCAGCGCGAGCAGCAGCCCGGCGAGCAGCAACAGCCCGGCGGCCTGGCCACCGGTGACGGGAAGCCCGGCCTGGCTCGTTGCGACACCGAAGTCGACGGTGTCGATGCGCTGCCCGGCACTCAGGGTGACCGTATTGCGCCCATCGTTGGCGCCATCGGGGTCGGCCACGATCGTGACGCCGGTCGGCAGCGTCGACGTGTCGACCTCGACGGTGTAGGTGCCGGGTGGCAGATCACCGAAGCCGTAGTTGCCGTCGCCGTCGGTCGTCGCCGTGGCCACGACGGTTCCGCTGCCATCGCGCAGGGTCACCGTGACGCCGGCAACGCCGGTCTCGCCGGCATCCTGGATCCCGTCGTGATCGACATCGTTCCAGACCCGATCGCCGATAGCTTCCGGCGGGGACGAACCCGTGCTGCACCGAACCGCTTCCACCAGGTGGCACCGTCGTGGCTGCCGAGGTCGGCGTCGTGCGTACCAGGCCGGGTGGGAGCGTCGACTCGTCGACGACGGCGGTGTAGTCGCCGGGCGGCACGTCGTCGAGCTGCCAGTTCCCGTCGGCATCGGTGACGACGGGGATCTCGATCGGGCCGTTGGGTCCGTCCCAGGTGACGATCACGGTGACGTCGGCGATACCGGCTTCGTCCGGGTCGCGGACGCCGTCGTTGTCGAGATCGATCCAGACGGTGCCGTTGACCGCTGGCGTCGCCGACCACGCCGAAGTCGACGTCACGGACGTCGTCACCGTTGGCGAGCACGACCGTAGCGGTGACCAGGTCACCGCCGTCGAGGTCGGAGTTCGGGACGAGACCCGGACCGAGGTCGCCGGCGTCGTAGGTCACCGTCGTGGCGTCGGCGGGCAGACCCTCGACGAGGTATCGACCGTCGGCGTCGGTTTCGACGACGACGACGAGGTCGTCGGCGGTCCCGAGCGTGCCATCGGGGCCCTCCGAGCGAACCGTGACCGTGATGCCCTCGAGCCCGGGCTCGCCGGGATCCTGGATCGCCGTCACCGTTCAGGTCGAGCCAGATCGTGTCACCGATGCTGGCGGTGCCGGCATAGCCGAAGTCCTGATCGAGGTCGGACTGGCCGGGCGTCAGCACGAGTTCGGACGTCGAATCGTCCCCGCCGTCGGGATCGGCCGTCGGTGACAGGTCGTCGTCGATGTTGGCAACGTCAACGACGAAGGTGCCTGCGGGAAGGTGCTCGAACAGGTAGGTGCCGTCGGCCCAGTGATCTGGGTCGGGAACACCACGTCGTCCGCGGTGCCCTCGAGCCCGTCGGGGCCGAACCAGGTCAGCGTGACCTGTGCCTCGGCGATTCCGGGTTCGCCCGCGTCCTGCATGCCGTCGCCGTCGAGGTCGAGCCAGATCGTGTCACCGATCGTGCCCGTGCCGGCGTAGCCGAAGTCCTGATCGAGGTCGGCGACCGGACCGGCGACGCCGACACCGAGGTCGGTGACGATCGACGTCCCATCGGGCGGGTTGGCGCCGTCGGCGTCTGCGTCGAAGGTGTTGGTGTCGAGCCCGTTCGGGAGACCGTCGCCGACGCTGACCGAGTAGCTGCCGTCGGGCAGGTTGGGGAACAGGTAGGCGCCGTCGGCACCCGTCACGATGGTGGGCAGGGTGACGTCGTCGAGCGTGCCGGCGAGGCCGTCGGGGCCGAACCACACCAGCGTCACCTCGACGTCGACCAGACCGGGTTCGCCGACATCGTCGACGCCGTCGGCGTTCTGATCCCACCAGACGCGATCACCGATGGAGTTCTCGCCGCTGTAGCCGAAGTCCTGATCGAGGTTCGCAACCGGATCGTCGTCGCCGACACCGAGGCCGTTCACCGTCGACGTCAGAGTCGTTCCCGCCATCGGGGTCGCCGGAGTTGGTGGCGATCCCGGCGACCGCACCGGTGACCGTGACGGTGAAGTCTCCGTCGGGCAGGCCGTCGAAGACGTAGTTGCCATCGTCGTCGGTGGTGGTCGTGAAGGTCCTCGGCCCGCCGGGCGCGTCGGTCCACACCAGTTCGACGGTCTGGCCAGGGATGCCCGGCTCGGCGGCTCCTTCGGCACCGTCGCCGTCGACATCGACGTACACGGTGTCGCCGATCGAGTTGACCCCGCGGTAGCCGAAGTCCTGGTCGAGGTCACTGCCGTCGATCGGCAGCGTGACCTGGGAGGTCGAGTCGAGACCACCGTCGTCGTCGAAGGTGGCGTCGAGGCCGGTGGGCAGGGTGGCGGTGTCGACGGTGACGTCGAAGATTCCTTCTGGCAGCCCGGTGAAGAGATACCCACCGTCGTCGTCGGTGATGGTGGTGAACGTCTCGTCGTCGCCGCCCGGGGCGGTGTCGAGGACCCCGTCCTCGCCGTACCAGTCGAGGGTGACGGTGACGCCGCCGATGCCGGGCTCGTCGGCGTCCTGATCGCCCGTCGCCGTCGCGGTCGAACCAGATCCGGTCACCGATGGTGCCGCCTCCGGCGTAGCCGAAGTCGACGTGGTCGATGTCCTCACCGACGCCGAGACCGAGGACCGGTGTTTCGGAGTTCGGCGCGGCGGTGCCGCCGTCCAGGTCGAAGGTGGGTGTGACGCCGGCGGGGAAGTCGACGTCATCGGTGTCGACCGTGACGACGTAGTCGCCGGTCGGCAGACCCGGGAACAGGTAGTTGCCGGTGGCGTCGGTCTCGGTGGTGAGTTCGACGTCGTCGGCGTTGCCGGCGATGCCGTCGGGGCCCGACCAGCTGAGCGTGACGGTGATGCTCTCGATGCCCGGTTCGCCACCGTCCTGGACGCCGTCGCGGTTGCGATCGAGCCAGACACCGTCACCGATCGAGGAGGTGCCGGCGAAGCCGAAGTCCTGGTCGAGGTCGGAGGTGACCAGCGACGTCGTGCTCGTCGAGTCGAGGCCGCCGTCGTCGTCGAACGTCGCCGAGAAGTCGTTCGGCACGCCGTCGGTGACCGTCACGGTCCAGGCGCCGTCGGGGATGTCGGTGAAGCTGTAGAAGCCGTCGGCGTCGGTGGTCGTGGTCAGGGTGAGCCCGTTCGGGCCGGTGGCGGTGATCTCCACGCCGGGAATGCCCGGCTCGCCCAGGTCGATGCACGCCGTCGCGATCGAGGTCCCACCAGACGAAGTCGCCGAGGATGCTGTCGGCGTCGTAGCCGAAGTCCTGGACCTCGTTGTCCTCACCGTCTGCGAGCGTGAGCACCGAAGTCGAGTCGCCGTCGTCCTGTGGGTCGCCGGTGTTGGTGACCGTGGCAGGAAGGCCGCCGACGACGGTCACTTCGTACCGGCCGGGCGGCAGGTTGTCGAAGAGGTAGACGCCGTCAGGACCGGTCGTGGTCGTGAAGGTCGAGTCGTCGTCACCGCCGATGACGCCGTCCGGTCCGAAGCTGAGCAGTCGAACGATGACGCCTTCGAGGCCGGGCTCGCCGACATCCTGGTTGCCGTCGCCGTCCTGGTCGAGCCAGATCCGGTCACCGATCGACCCGTCGCCGCGATAGCCGAAGTCCTGATCGACGTTGTCCTCACCCGCACCGAGTGTGAGCGTGGACGTGCCGTCGATCGTTGCGTCGGGGTCGGTGACGACGTCGTAACCGAGCGGGAGGCTCGATTCGTCGACATCCACCGTGAAGGCGCCGGCCGGCAGGTTGCCGACCAGGTAGATCCCGTCGGCATCGGTCATGGCGTTGTAGACGATGTTGTCGGCAACCGTCGCGAGGTTCCCGTCGGGGCCGTGCCACGTGACGACCACGTCGACACCTTCGATGCCGGCCTCGGTCTCGCCGGGCGTGGCGTCCTTCACGCCGTCGCCGTCGCGGTCGAACCAGATCGTGTCACCGATCGAGCCGGTGCCCGTGTAGCCGAAGTCGACGTCGCGCTTGGCCTCGTCCTCGCCGAGGGATCCGGCCCACAGACCGTCCGGTGCGACGGTGAGGTCGTCGAGGTCATAGCTCGGCGCGAGCCCGGCAAGGAAGTCGGGGTCCGTTTCGAGGACGTCGACGGTGTAGTTGCCGCCGGGAAGATCCTCGACGAGGTACACGCCGTTCGCATCGGTCGCGACGGTGAACGTCTCGTCGTCGCCGCCACCTGGCGCCCCGTCGACGCCGAGGTAGGTGACGACGACGTCGACGTTTGCGAGTCGTGGTTCGCCGGTTTCGATGACGCCGTCACCGTCGATGTCGAACCAGACGGTGTCACCGATGGACGCGAGGTCGAGTTCGATTTCGACCGTGTCAGGCGTGACATCGTCGTACTCGCGGTAGTCACGATCGGGCAGGCCCGGGTCGTTGCGCTCGGATTCTGACACCCCCCAGTACGAGGGGATGTCGACGGTGTTCTCGAGTTCGGGGCCGACCGGGTCCTCGTCGGTCTCGTCGTAGCCCGCCGGTGCGGTGAGCTGGTAGGTGATCGTGACGCTGGCGCCAGGAGCGATCGGGCCGTCGACGGTCCACTCGAGCGTGCCGTCCGTGGGCGACAGGGAACCGTCGGTGAGCGCGACGCCGTCGGCAGGAACGTCGGTGTAGCTGAAGCTCCAGTCGGTCGGATCAGCCGCAGTGATCTCGTCGGCGACGGTGATGTCGTGGGCGTCACCGGAGCCGGTGTTGGTGATCAGCAGGTTGTAGGTGAGCGGGTCGCCGGGCTGTGCACGGCGCTGATCGGTGTCGCCGACCTGGCCGGAGACGTCCTTGTCGATCGTGAGGGTCGGCTCGACGGTGTCGACGTCGAAGGTCTCGGGCTGCGGGTCGGGATTGCCGGTGAAGTCGCCCGGGTCGAGTGGGTCGTTGGGGCCCGGGGGTGTGGAGATGTCGTCGCTCGAGTTCCAGTAGACCTCCGCACCGTTGGTCAAGGTGGCGCCGGCGTCGGCGGCGGCCACGTCGGCGACGACGGCCGTGTAGACGATCGTGATCACGCGGTCGGCGGACGAGCCGGTGGTGACGTCGTCGAAGAAGAACGAGATCGTGTCGCCGTCGGTGGAGATCGTCGGCGAGGTCAGCGCGCAGACGCCCGCACCTTCGACGCAGGTCACCGGGTCGACCGACTCGAGTGTGATCCCGACCGGCAGGTCGTCGATCACGGTGATGTCGGAGGCGACGACACCGGCGGGGATGGTGGCCGTGAGGGTGTACTCGACCGCTTCGCCGACGGTGGCCGTGCCGGGGTCGCCGGTCTTGGTGGCGGTGAGCAGAGGTGCGACGACCTGGCTGTCATCGTCGTCCTGGTAGCCGGTCCCCGGGCCACCGTTCGGTGACGTGGAACTGCGCTCCGTGGGAGCCGGCTCTCCAGTCGGCGTCGCCGGGGTGCCGGGCAGCGAGGTCGTTCGCGCTTCGACGTCGTTGACGATCGGGCCGGCGGCCACGAGCGGATCCGTGGTGATGACCTGATACGTGCGGGTGGCGGTCGCTCCGGGAGAGATCGTCGGGACCGTCCAGGTGATCGTGCGTGATCCAGCATCCCAGGTACCACCGTTCGGGGCGATCGTGTCGCCGTCCTCAGCGGGATCGCCTGACGCCTCGAGCACGACGAGCTCGTCAGGGACGGTGTCGACCACGACGGTGTCGTTCGCCGTCGAGACTCTGGCGATCGTTGCGCCGGAGCCGGCGACCGTGTTGCGGTTCAGAACATCGACGGTGTAGGTGATCGTCTGGCCGGCGCCGACGGTTCCATCGGCATCGTCGTTGCGCTTGTCGACCTCGATGTTCGGTTCGACGATCCGTGTGTTGATGGCTGCACTGCGGCTCTGCGGTCCGACTGCGTTGGTGAAGGCCAGGTCGACCGTGTTTGCGGTCTGGCTGTTGCGGGTGTTGCTGGCCACGTCGTTGACGACAGCGCCGAACGTCACGACGATCGTGTCGCCGCTGCCACCGGGCGCAACGACGTAGGTGGTCGGGAACGTGACCGTCCAGCGGTTGCCGGCGTCGTCGACCTGAAGGCCGAATGCCGCGGCCGTGGGTGGGCCGGCAGTGACCGGCGTGCCATTGACGGTGGCGGTGACCGACGATGCGATCAGGTTCTTCTCACCGGCGGTCGGATCGCCACCGTCGATCACGTCGGTGATCGAGCCGTCGGTGAACGTCGTACCGGGAGGCACGTTGGCGGTGACGGTGTAGTTGATCGTCTCACCGATCGTCGCCTGAGAGTTGAGGCTGTTCCCCGGCTGGGTGGTCGCCGTCGAACGGGTCTTGGTGATCGCCGGGAGCCGGGTGCGAATCGCCGCGGTGTCATCGGCCTCCGACGTGTTCGGCGTCAGCGTGGGATCGATGTTGTCGGCGGGGACGTAGGTGAACGGCGTGCCGGTGTTCGTCGGGCCCCGGAAGTCGCGCACGCCGGCTTCGTTGGTGAGCGTGATCCCGGGTGTGATCCCAGTCGGCACCACGACGGTGTAGCTCAACGTGCGGGTTGCGCCCGCTGCGATGTCGATGTCGTCGACGACGTCCCACTGGATCCAGTCGTCAGCGGCGACGCAGACGCCGCCGTTCGAGATGCCCGACACGTCGCCGCAGCCGACCTGTGCCGGCAGGACGTCGCGAACCGAGACGTCGAGCGCGTCCACGGTCCCGACGTTGTCGACCGCGACGTCGTAGACGACCGTGTCGCCTTCATTGACGGCGACCGGGTTGCCCACCGGTGCGCCACCGTTGACCGTCGCGACGGACTTGTCGAGCGTGAGAATCGGCTCGCTCCACTCGACATCGGCCTGATCGCGGAGCTGGAAGACGTCGCCGGCGGTGTTCGAGTACCGGAACTTCATCAGGTTGCCGAGGAGTTCGCCGGGCTGTGCGGCATTCGGGTCGTTCAGCTGGGCGGCGATGACTCCTTCGAGGAGTTCACCGCCGACATCGATGTCGGTCAGATCGAACTCGATGCTGTTGGCTGCGGTGTCGAACGCGATCGACACCTCACCCGGGTCGATCGTGTTGTCGACACCGAGTCGTGTCTCGATGTAGTCGAATCCGGCGGGCAAGAAGTCGGTGACGATCGGGTTCAGCGTGTCGAGCATGGTCGGGAACTGCACCCGGAGGCGGAAGCAGACGATGTCGCCCGGGCTGAAGGTGCCCGCCACGACGGGGTCCCAGGTGAGCCCATCACCGTTGCCGCCCGGTCCGCATTCGCTGATCGGACCGGCGACGGGGAGTGCAACGTCTTTGCTGATCGACGGACCCCTCGCAGTCAGATCCGCCTCGGACCCGTCCTCGACCGGGGTCGGCACGATCGTGCCGACCCCGTCGACGATCGTGTTGGACGTCGCAGCGAGGTCGACGGTGTTCGCGAAGTCGTCGCTGGACGACACGGGGCCGCCGCCACGGAAGTCCTCGCGGACGATGGTGTCGAAGGTGATCGTTGCCACGCCGTTCGGTGCCGGGAAGGCCGGCGCTGTCCAGACGAGCTCGTACGGGTCGACGTCATCGTTCGCTGGGACCGACGACGGTGCGGGCACTGCGCTGGCGGCGACGTAGTTCAAACTGGCCGGGAGGGTGTCGGTGACCGTGATCGGTCCGGTGGAGCTGGCGTATTCGCTCGACTCGACGACGAGCGTGAAGGTCGGTGATGTTCCCTGCTCGAAGTCGGCGATGTTCGAGGTCTTGTGGATGGAGATGTCCTCGGCGAACACGGTCTCGGTGTCTTCATCGGTCGAGACGGTGCCCTGCCCGTCGTAGAAACCGGAGGCGATGCGCATAGTTGGCGAACTGCTGCTCGGAGAGCGTCTCGATCGTCGATGGGCCGGTGTTGTTGTCGAGGTTGGCGATCGTGTTCAGCGGCAGCGCCGGGGTGTTCAGGTCGGCGAGCGTGTTCGCGAACAACGGGATCGCGGCGACGTAATCGATGCTGAACGACTCGCCGGCGAGCAGATCGGCACCGAGCGCAAGCGTGTTCCACTCGACGCGGGTGTACAGCGCGGCCGGGAGCGGGTTGCCCGGGCCAGGACCATCAGGATCGGTGAACACCGTGGTGACGCTGCTCGGGGTCGGGCACGGGTTGGCGAGTGCGGGAGCGTTGCCGACGTCGTCGATGCGTCCACTGCCCGGATACTCCTCGACGCCGGACGTGGTGTTGTCGACGTTGCCGCAGCCGAGGAACTCGAGGCCGGCGGGAACGAAGTCGATGATCGAGAAGTCGTCGGTCGGGTTGACGAGGTTGTTGTCGACGGTCAGCGTGAACACGGTCTGGTGATCGTGCACGCCGCGCAGCAGCTCCGACTCGGCGTTGGGCTCGTTCTTCGTCAATCGGAACGCGAGCAGCTCCGTCGATGCGACGATGCCCTCGGACGACCCGGTGAAGGTTCCCGGCACAGCGACGCCGGTGACCGGGTCGAACTGGGGAACGAAACGAACGAGCTCGTTGACGTAGGCGCTGGCCGTGCTGACGACGGTGTCGCCGACGTCGAACTCGGCTGGGTCGTACTGGATTCGATAGTCGAGCGTGAACGTGGTACCGGCAAGCGAGTCGGCCACGTTGTCCCAGATCAGCACGGTGGTGCCGTCACCCGGATCGATCTGGCGGGGCGCCGGCGTGCTGCTGCCCGCCACGTAGGACACACCGAACGGCAACACGTCGGTGAAGCTGGCGTTGAATCCGTCGAGCGCGGTGGGGTTGCTCAACGACAGCGTCACGGGGATGTCCTCGCCGTAGAGCACTTCACCAGAGGTGGTCTTGCTCAACACGACGTCCGGCGCAGCGGACACGGGCTGCGGGGCCGCAACGGTGATCACGAGCGTGGACAACGCGATCAATGCGGCAGCGATGACCGTCCCGAGTCGTCGAGGCCTGGATTGAGTGGGTGACATGGTGACTCCGGGGCGTCCGCGTCGTCGGCCAGCGACGCGTCGAAAGAAGGGGGATGTGCTGCGATGGCACTATGACATCGACACCTGGGCACGAGATCTTGAGCGACGTGATGGATCTATCACTTCCACTGCCACGATCGATTCGCGTCACACAGCGTGACAGAAATGGGCGCTACGGTGGTTCTTCTTGGGCAGGCGAGACGATGTGATCGAGGCCGCGACGGAGCTGCTGCGCGAGTCCGGACCCACTGCGCTCACGTCGGTCAACGTCGCTGCACGGCTCGGGGTGACCCAGTCGGCGATCTACCGCCACGTGCGCGACATGGATGAGCTGACCACGGTCGCCAGCCACACCGTCGTCAGCGACTTGACCACCGTGATGGCCGGCACGGTGGCCGCGCCGGAGACGACATGGGGTGACGGCACTCACCTCGAGCACTTCGCCGATCGCCTCGTGCCGCTGATCAGCGAGCACGAATCCGCCATGCGCACCATCGATCGTTGGCAACACGTGGAGGGCGAACTCGGTGACGGCATCCGAGCGATGCTCGACGGCGGCGCCCAGCTGATCGCCGGAGAACTCGAGAGCCACTGGCGGGTCGACTTCGAGTACGACGACCCCGTTCGACGAGTCGACTCGGGCAGCGCAACTGGTTCACGCCCGCCTCGTGATCGACGACGTGATCGCTGTCGCTCGCTCGGTACACGAGGCCGGGCCCGACCAACGACAGATGGTGGCGCGCACCCTCGGCTTGCGGCTGTTCACCGGCTGGTGCGGATACGTCCTCGAGATGAACACGCGACTGAACCTCCCGATCCCCGCGCTGGGCGGGCCGAAGCTCTCGTCGCCGGAGTACTCGCTCACATGAGCGAGCCGGAGCCGACCACGAACGCTGCCTCGACGCGACCAGGCCATCGCCCATGCGGCGGATCTCCTGCGCGAGGGCGGTCCAACCGGTCTGACGTCGGTCGCCGTCGCCGAGCGCATGGGCGTCACCCAGTCTGCGGTCTACCGTCACGTCCGCAACATGGACGAGCTGTCGGCACTCGCCGCCGAGGTCGTCGTCGCCGAACTGAACCAGTCGCTCCACGACTTGATGTTCGACCCCAACTTGGACTGGGAGGAGATCAACGACGTCAGCCGGCTCTGCCGCGACCTGATCGATCAGGCCGTGCGCAACCAACAGTCCTTCGAGGTCGTCGCCCGCTGGCGGTTCGTCGACGGTCAGCTGGGCACCGGCATCCGAAAGGTCATCGACGAGGGTTGCGACCTGATCGCGGTACTCCTCGAGTCTCGATGGCGCATCGAGTTCGGCTACGAAGCGCCGCTCGACGACGAGGAGCAGGCGGCCGTGGGGGCGCACGCCCGGGTGCTCCACGACGACTGGCACGCCGTTGCCCGCCTGGCCAACTCACCGTCGCTTGCACCACTCGAACTCGCCGATGTGGCGATGATCATGCAGCACCGCATCATGGCTGGTTGGGCGTCGTTCGTGATCGACATGAACGAGCGCGTCGGGTTGCCGTTCCCGCAGATCGACCTCGAGCCGGGCATCGTCCCGGACTGATCGTCGCCATCTCCGACGGCGGCATAGGGTGCGGCACATGACTGCACGGTTGATGGACGGCAACGCACTGCGCGACGAGATCGTCGCCGGTCTCCGGACCCGGATCGCGGACGCCGGCTCGCCGGCCATCTGCCTGGCGACGGTGTTGGTCGGCGACGACGGTCCGAGCCAGCGGTACGTGAACATGAAGCACAAGAAGGCTGCGGAGGCCGGCTTGGCGTCGCGTCACGTCGACCTCCCGGCAACGGCGACGCAGGCCGAAGTCGAGTCGGCGGTTCGCGGCCTGGCGGTCGACGACGACGTGCACGGCATCCTGGTGCAGCTGCCGTTGCCGGATGGGCTCGACGCCGAACCCGTGATCGACCTGATCCCACCGGAGAAGGACGTCGACGGGCTGACCGAGCGGTCGATGGGACGCCTCGTGCGCGGCCGACCCGGATTGGTGGGCTGCACGCCGCTCGGCGTGATGCGGCTGCTCGAACGCTACGACGTGGCGACCAGCGGTCAGCGGGCGATCGTGATCGGCCGGTCGACGCTGGTGGGCTTGCCACTCACGTTGCTGCTGGCGCGCAAGGGGGTGGACGCCACGGTCACGCTGGCCCACTCGCGAACCGGCGACATGGCCGCGGCGGTGCGCGAGGCCGACATCGTGGTCGCAGCAGCGGGGCAGGCCCGCATGATCACCGCCGAGATGGTGAAGCCAGGTGCCACGGTGATCGACGTCGGCGTCTCACGCACCGAATCGGGCATCGTCGGCGACGTCGACTTCGAACCGGTGAGCGAGGTGGCCGGACGCATCACCCCGATGCCCGGCGGCACCGGCCCGATGACGATCGCGTGTCTGCTCGAGAACACCCTCACCGCCGCCCAACTCCAAGGCGCCTTCCCCACCTGACCTCACCCCGCTCGAAGTTCCCCGTGCCCAGGGCAGCGGGAACCACGGTCCCGTTCGAAGTTCCCCGTGCCCAGGGCAGCGGGAACCACGACGGGCGCTTCATCGAGCGATGCCAACACCTGATCCCGGAGTCGAGCGAATGCCGCCGACTCGGCAGCCCGGACCCGGCCACGCCGCGCGATTCGACGCACCGAACGCAGATCGCTCAAGCCATACCGAGCAGCCAGCTCGGCGCTCGATCCGAGCGCGCAGTTCCACCGCCAACATGATCGCCACGGTGCGAGCGGCGTCGCTCAGCTTCCCCTTCGGCTCCCGCAGCTCGCCGATCGGTCGGCCGGTGACCGCAGCGACGGCCCGCTCGATGTCATCGCACTCGGTCGGCGTCAGGGGCGGTAGCGCCCCGAGTCCGATCCGATCGCTCGGTTGGGGCGCCAGGACGAACCGCTCGTAGCCACCGACGTCGAATCCGTCCGTCACGAGACCGGTGCTCAGCCACGGCGGCACGGGCCGGCGGCCGCACAGCGCGCCGAGACTCGACCACCGGTACTCCACCAGGCCGGCGGTTCCGACGATCGGGAGCGGATTGCGATGGATGTAGCGGGCGGTCTGGGCCAACTGCGCGTCCGACGTGACCGGCTCGCTGAAGTAGCGCGCCGTGAACAGCGGACCGGTACGGTCCGTCCACCCGTTGTAGACGGTGGCGTAGCGCATCCCGAGCAGTCTCATGGCCTCCGGCAGCCCACCGTTGGGAACACGAACCAGTTTGTGCAGATGGTTGGTCATCCACGCGTAGGCATGCAGTTCGATTGCCGATCGCTCGAAGGCGTCGACCATGAACCCTTCGTACACGGTGCGATGGCTCGGTGCGCTGAAGATGTCCTGATCGTCGGCGCCCTTGTGGACGATGTGGAACCACTCACTGCTCTCGAGATCTCGTCGACGGCTCATGCACCGAGCTTGACGAACCGCTGTCACACAGTTCGCGTTCGCCCTGGTTCCCGCTGCCCTGGGCACGGGGAACCGGGTCGGGATCGTGGTTCCACGTCCGCTGCCCTGGGCACGGGGAACGTCGGGGGGAACGGTCAGCCGGCTTCGGAGTGGGTGACGGGCTGCTCGCCCATCCACTCGCGCAAGGTGTTCTTCAGCTTGGTCTGCTGGATGAACAGGTCGCTCTCGGCCGGGCTCTCGCCCGCAGCCTGGGGAGCCTTGAGGTAGAAGCTCAGCCATTCCTGGACGTCCGACTCTCCGGCTCGGTGGGCGAGGTCCATGAACAGCGCGAGGTCGAGCACGATCGGCGCCGCGAGGATCGAGTCGCGACACAGGAAGTCGACCTTGATCTGCATCGGGTAGCCGAGCCAACCGAAGATGTCGAGGTTGTCCCACCCCTCCTTGTTGTCGCCGCGAGGCGGGTAGTAGTTGATCCGCACGACGTGGTCGATGTTGCCGTAGAGGTCGGGGTACACCTCGGGCTGCAGAATGCCGTCGAGCACGCCGAGCTTGGAGACTTCCTTGCTCTTGAAGTTCTCGGGATCGTCGAGCACTTCGCCGTCGCGGTTGCCGAGGATGTTCGTGGAGTACCAGCCACGCAGGCCGAGCATGCGAGCCTTCAGGCCGGGCGCCAGGATCGTCTTCATCCAGGTCTGCCCGGTCTTGAAGTCCTTGCCGGCGATCGGCACGTTGCGGGTGCGTGACAGCTCGATCATGCACGGCAGGTCGACCGACAGGTTCGGTGCACCGTTCGCGAAGGGCACGTCGGACTGCAGCGCGGCGTACACGTAGATCTGGCTCGGTGAGATGTTGTCGTCGTTGTCGCGCAGGCCCTGCTCGAACGCGGCGACGGTCTCGTGGACGGCCGACGGCTCCTGGTAGGCCTCGGTCGAACCGCACCACACCATCACGAGGCGGTCGCAGCCGTTGGCCTCCTTGAAGTTGGCGATGTCGTCGATCAGCGCCTGCGCCTGGTCCCACTTGTTCGCGATCTGCTTCACCCGCACACCGTCGAGACGAGACACCCAGCGCTGGTCGAACACGGCCTCCATCGGCACGATCGATTCGAGTTCGCTCGAGATCGCATTGAGGTCGTCGGAGTTCAACACCCCGGCGGTGCGTGCTGCTTCGAGTGCGTTCGGCGAGATCGGGTCCCAGCCGCCGAACACGATGTCGTCGAGTCCTGCGAGCGGCACGAACTCCTTGATCATCGGGTTGCGGTTCTCGTCCTTGGTGCCGAGGCGGATGTGCGCCATCTGGCTGATCGATCCGATCGGCGGATGGATCCCCTTGCGGGCGGCGATGACGCCGGCGATGAAGGTGGAGGCCACGGCGCCCATGCCGGGCGTGAGGACACCGAGCTTGCCGGTGGCGGGAGCGATCTGTCGTGCGGTCATCCCAACGATGATAAGCGATGTTTCACGACTGAAGCTGATTGTGAAGCAAATCCGATGTATCTTGCGTGGGTGTCGCCCCTCCCCGACCTCTCGATCCGCCAGCTCGACTACCTGGTCGCCGTTGCCGAGGAGCCGTCGTGGGCACTGGCCGCCGAACGAGTGGGCGTCAGCCCGTCGGCACTGTCGCAGGGCCTGGCGGAACTCGAACGCCGCATCGGCGTTCCGCTGTTCGAGCGCGACGGACGCCGCCGCCGCATCCGTGACAGTGCAACTCCGGCGGTCGATCACGCCCGCCATGTCCTCGGGCTGACCGGCGACCTCGCCGACTGGGCCGACCGAATCCGCCAGGGTCGAGCAGGTCGCCTCCGACTCGGGATGATCGACGCCGCAGCCGTCGGCCATCACTCCGAGGTGGTGCGCAGCTTCCGGTCCGAGCACCCAGACGTCGATCTCCGACTCCGGGTGGCTCCGTCGGCGCCGCTGATCGAGCTGTTGATCTCCGGCGAACTCGACCTCGTCGTCTGCGTCGAGCCGCCGGCTGCGATCGAGGGCATCGACATCGAGGCCCTCTTGACCGAGGAGTTGGCGGTGTACGGCCCGCCAGGCGTGACCGTCGACGATCCGTCCACGTGGGGGCCCTGGGTGCTGTTCCCCTCCGGATCTCACACGCGTGATGTCGTGACCGCAGCGTTGGCCCGACTGGGTGCACCCCTCGAGGTGGCCGCGGAGAGCCACCAACCCGAAGTGGTCCGCGAGATGGTCCGCATGGGATCCGGCTGGACGGTCCTGCCCACCAGCCAAGCCGAACGGGGCGACCGCGCGCTCACCGGTGGGCGACCGCTGACCACTCGGCAGCTCGTGATGGCAACCCGCCGCGATTCGGTGCGCGACCCGGCGGTCGACGAGCTCGCCGAACAGCTCAGGCGGGCGTCGAGGTCACCAACAGCGTGACCATCGACAGCGTGACCGTCGCAGATCACGCAGTTGGCGTTGCACCATCGAGCACCGCCCGCAACTGTGCTGTGTCGACGTTGCCACCGCAGAGGACGAACGCACTGCGCTCGCCGCGCAGGGAAGGGGGCTCACTCAACAGCCCTGCCAACCCGATGGCACCAGCGGACTCTGCGACGTTGTGGGTGGTCCGGAAGATGATCCGCATCGCCTCAGCGGTTGCCTCGTCCGACACCGGGACGATCCGGGCCGCGCCGGCAACGATCCCCTCGATGGCCTCGGCGTCAGGCGAACGGGTGGCGACACCGTCGACGAATGTCGCTGCCGACTCGGTGGTGACCACCTCGCCACGCTCGAACGACAGCAGCGTCGACGGCGCTCGCTCCGACACGACGCCGACGATCTCGGTGTCGATCCCGAGCAGATCCCGCACTGCGATCAGCGCATTGATGCCCGACCCCATGCCGACCGGCACGTACACCGTGTCGAGGGCCTCGGTTCTTTCGAACAGCTCGAGCGCGTAGGTGGCCACACCGAGCACCAGGTCGCGATGAAACGGGGGCACCGGTTCGAGACCCCGCTCGACGGCAACCTCCAACGATCGCTCGCGGGCCTCCTGGAAGTCGCTGCCGAATTCGACGACGTCGGCGCCGAGTGCTCGCATCGCTGCGTTCTTCTCGATGCTGTTTCCATGCGGCACGAAGATCGTGACCGACCGGCCAGCCTGCGCCCCGGCGAACGCCAGGCTCTGCCCGTGGTTGCCACGCGTGGCGCTGACGACACCTGTGATCTCGGGGCGTTCGCGTACCAGCCGGTCCATGTACACCAAGCCACCGCGCACCTTGAACGCGCCGACGGGGGTGTGGTTCTCGTGCTTCACGGTCACGTGCGAGCCGGCGACCTCGTTCAACAGCGGCCACGAATACTGCGGCGTCGGCGGCACGTGTCGACGAACGACCGCCACTGCGGCGTCGAGCTCGCTGCGTTCGAACCTCATCGCAGCGTCCCGGCGTCGGTGACCACATGATCCATCGCGACGTCGTGCGAGAGAACCGGGATCGTGTCGAGGACCTGCTCGGCGAAGCAGACACCGATCGACGTGCAATCGGGTCGGACCTCGGAGAGGAACCGGTCGTACCAACCACCGCCTTGGCCCAACCGGTCGCCGGCGGCGGTGAAGGCCAGTCCCGGCACGATCACGACGTCGGGCCAGCTCGGCTCGACGTCGGCCTCGGGCACGGCGACGAGTCGTCCGGTTGCAGCGCACCACACCAGCAGCTGTCCGGTCTCCGGCTCGCCCCGAATCGTGGTGAACGCCAGAACGGTCTCGGCCGACACCATCGCGGGCAGCGCTGCGACGTGGCGCCACAACTCGCCTGAGCGCTCGTCGCGGTCGGGCAGCGAACGGCGCAACGATCGCATCTCGGCGCGAAGCTCGGCCTTGGCTCCGGTGGCCGGTGTGCCGTCGCTCATCGGGGCGAAGCGTACAGTTGGAGGTGATGAGCGAACCGACACCACTCCCCGACGACGACGCCGTTGCCTTCGACTCGAAGCACTTCCGCACCGTGCTCGGTCACTTCCCCACCGGGGTCACCGTCGTCACCGGCATGGCCGAGGGCGACCGTCCACACGGGTTCACGATCGGCTCGTTCACGTCGGTGTCACTCGATCCCCCACTCGTGGGGTTCCTCCCCCAAACGGATTCCGAGACGTGGGCGCTGATGGCCGACGCCGGCAGCTTCTGCGTCAACGTGCTCAGTGACAAACAGAGCGACCTGTGCTGGAAGTTCGCGAAGAGCGACACCGAGGCAACCCGCTTCGACGGCGTCGAGTGGCACGCAGCGCCCTCCGGTGCACCGGTGCTCGAACGTGCGGTCGCGTGGATCGACTGCAGTGTCGAGGAGGTCTACGAGATGGGTGACCATTACTTCGTGCTCGGCCGCGTGACCTCGCTCGACGCGGACGCCGACCACGATGGCCTGCCGCCGCAGCCGCTGGTGTTCTACCGCGGCACCATCGGCGGCTTTGCCGCCGAGGGCTGACACCGTCGCCCCGACCGGCGAGGTGTCGTTCTGCTGACGACCGACGAGACTGGGCGCATGGATCGACGCCTCCCGCTCGCTCTCGGAGTCGACACCTTCTCCGTGGTGTTGTTCGTCGCCGTCGGGCGCCGAGAGCACGAACGCGACTCGGCGATCGCCGGCCTGATCGACACGGCGGCCCCGTTCCTGATCGGGCTCGCACTCGCGTGGGTGGTCCTGCGCGCCTGGAACCGACCGACCGACTGGCGCACCGGCATCGGGGTCTGGGCGATCACCCTCGTGGTCGGAATGCTCGTGCGCGGTCTCGTGTTCGGCGACGGTACGGCAACGTCGTTCGTGATCGTGGCGGCGCTCTTCCTCGCACTGTTCCTCATCGGTTGGCGCGTGGCGTTCGGTGTGATCGACCGGCGGGCGGCGCGCCCAGCGACGCCGACCACGTAGCGACGCGGGTTCCGGTCAGAGTCCCGGCTGGACGGTGGAGCCCGACATGGTCCAGTAGTCGTTGAGCGCATGCTGGATGCGGACGTACCAGATCAGGTTGCCGATCAACGGCAGCAGGAACCACAGACCCCAGATCGTGGTGATCGGCGGCTCCATCCCCTTCTTGCGGTACAGCTGCTCGACCTCACCGGCCATCAGGAACATCGTGACCGGCGAGATCAACAACGTGATGAAGAGGTAGGCGACACCGCCGAGCCCGGTGTTGGTGTACCGCTTCAGTTCGCCGCCATTCTGATACGACCACACGATCGTCCAGATCCCGAAGGTCACGACGGTGAGCACGAGCACCATGAACACCGACCGAGGCTTGCCGATCGGGCCGGCTTCGCCGGGCGTGGCGCCGGGCGGCGGCATCATCGGCGGTTCGGTGTTCGGTGGCGGCGGCGGCGTGAGATCGCTCATGAGCCCAAGGTAGACCGCACAGGACGGGCTCGCCGTGGATGTTCGCGATCGGCCATGCTCGTGCGATGTCACAGTTGAAGATCGAGATCGACCCGGCCGAGGCCGGATTCGCAGCCGACCGTCTCGCCCGCATCGACCGCCACTTCCAGGGCTACGTCGACGACAAGAAGCTGGCGGGCTGGCATGTCGCCGTCAGTCGTCGCGGCCAACTCGTGCATTCGTCGACGAGCGGCCATCGAGACATCGCGTCGGGGGCGCCGTTCACCGACGACACCGTCGTGCGGATGTTCTCGATGACCAAACCGATCACATCGGTCGCGGCGATGATGCTGTACGAGGAGGGGGCATTCGAGCTCAAGTCCCCGATCTCGAAGTGGCTCCCCGAATTCGCGGACACGCGGGTGTACCGCTCGGGGTCGTTCCTGGCACCGGTCACCGAACCGCAGATCGAACCGATCCGTGTCTGGCATCTGCTGACGCACACCTCAGGGCTCACCTACGGGTTCCACAACACCCACGTCACCGACGCCATCTACCGGCGGGGCGGCTTCGAGTGGGGCAACCCGCCGGGTGCCACCCTGGCCGAGTGCTGCGAGATGTGGGGCGAGATGCCGCTCGCATTCCAGCCGGGCAGCGAGTGGAACTACGGCGTGTCGACCGATGTCCTCGGTCGCCTCGTCGAAGTGGTGTCGGGTATGGCGCTCGACGAGTTTCTCCGCACGCGGATCTTCGAGCCACTCGGCATGACCGACACCGATTTCTACGTGCCCGACGAGTCGATGGACAAGTTCGCCAAGCTCTACGTCCGGAATCCGGCGACCGGGGAGGCCGTCGCTGCACCCGACGCCCTCGGCCGCGCCTCGAACAAGCCACCGGCGATGCTCGGCGGTGGCGGCGGGCTCGTCGGCACCGCGCACGACTACTTGCGTTTCGCCCACATGCTCCTGAACCGGGGCGAACTCGACGGCGTGCGCCTGCTCGGCAGCCGCACGGTCGACTACATGACGCGCAATCACCTGCCCGGTGGGGCCGACCTGGAGCACTTCGGCCGTCCACTGTTCGCCGAGACCAGCTTCGACGGTGTCGGCTTCGGGCTCGGGTTCTCCGTCGTGCTCGACGCGGCCGAGAACAAGGTGATGCGTTCCGAGGGCGAGTACTCCTGGGGCGGCGCGGCGAGCACGATCTTCTGGGTCGATCCGGCACAGGAGATCGTGGCGCTGTTCCTCACGCAGCTCCTGCCGTCGAGCACCTATCCCATCCGGAGCGAACTCAACCAATTGGTCCAACAAGCCCTCGTCGACTGATCACGTCGGGGGTCTGACCCTTCACGTCGGGGGTCTGACCCCAGACGTGATCCGTCAACTGACTACATCAGAGCGTGTTGGTGATGGCGCCGGTCTCGGCTCCCTGCACCAACTTGGCGTACTTGCCGAGCACGCCGGTCGTGTAGCGAGGGGGATTCGGTGTCCAGCCGTCCTTGCGGGCGGCCAACTCGGCGTCGTCGACGAGCAGGTCGAGCGCCTTGCTGGGCACGTCGATACGGATCGTGTCGCCATCGCGCACGAACGCGATCGGACCGCCGTCGGCCGCTTCGGGAGCGACGTGGCCGATGCAGAACCCCCACGTGCCACCCGAGAAGCGACCGTCGGTGATCAGCGCGCAGTCCGAGCCACGGCCCGCACCCTTGAGCGCGCCGGTGATGGCGAGCATCTCGCGCATGCCCGGCCCACCCTTCGGGCCCTCGTAGCGAATCACGATCACCGTGCCGGGTTCGATCGACCCGGCCAGGATTGCTTCCATCGCGAACGACTCGTCGTCGAACACGCGGGCGGGACCCTCGAACTGCATCTGGTCGTCGGACAGGCCGGCGACCTTGACGACCGCTCCCTTCGGCGGAGTGAACCCGTGAGGATGTTGATGCCACCCTCGGTGTGGATCGGGGCGTCGATGGGATGGACCACGACGCCATCTGCCGGGGGCGGATCGATCTCGGCGAGGTTCTCGGCCATGGTCCTGCCGGTCACGGTCATCACGTCACCGTGGAGCATCCCGGCGTCGAGCAGCACCTTCAACACGACCGGCACGCCGCCGACGCGGTCGAGGTCGCTCATGTGGAACTTGCCGCCCGGCTTCATGTCGGCGATGTGTGGAACCCGGTCAGCGATTCGGTTGAAGTCGTCGAGGTCGAGATCGACACGCGCCTCGTTGGCGAGGGCCAACAGGTGGAGCACGGCGTTGGTCGAACCGCCGAGCGCCGAGGTGACCGCAATCGCGTTCTCGAACGCCTGCTTGGTCATGATCTGGCGCGGCGTGATGCCGAGGCGAAGCAGGTTGACGACAGCGGCTCCGGCCCGCTCGGCATCGCCCTCACGGCGACCGTCGATCGCCGGTGGCGACGCCGTGCCCGGCAGGCTCATCCCGATCGCTTCCGCGATCGAGCTCATCGTGTTGGCGGTGAACATGCCCCCGCATGCGCCTTCGCCGGGACACGCCTTGGACTCGATGGCGTGGAGTTCGGCATCGTCGATCGTGCCGGCGGCGTGAGCGCCGACCGCTTCGAACACGCTCGTGATGTCGAGTGCGGTGCCGTTGTGTTCACCCGGCATGGTCGAGCCGTTGTAGACGAACACGCTCGGCAGATCGAGCCGAGCCGCGGCCATCAACATGCCGGGGATCGACTTGTCGCAACCGGCCAATCCGACGAACCCGTCGAAGCGCTCGGCGTGCATCACGGTCTCGACCGAGTCGACGATCACCTCGCGTGACACCAGTGAGGCTCGCATCCCTTCGTGGCCCATCGAGATGCCGTCGCTGACGGTGATCGTGCCGAACTCCATCGGGAAACCCCCCGCTTCCCGGACCCCAGCTTTGGCGTGTTCGGCGAGTTTGCGCAGCGTCATGTTGCAGGGCGTCACTTCGTTCCACGACGACGCAATGCCGACCTGGGGCTTGTCCCAGTCGTCGTCACCCATGCCCACGGCCCGCAACATCGCCCGCGATGGGGCCTTCTGCATGCCGTCGGTGACGTCACGCGACCGAGGCTTGACGTCGACTGGGGTGCCGGGGGTGTTCGCAGCATCGCTCATGCACGTGCACGGTAGTGCCGGCCGCTGGAGCCGAGCCTGGTGCTCTGCCCACCAGTCGCTGGCACAATGGGGAGATGGCCGAGGTTCGAGAGACGAAGTTGCCGGGCGTCGGCGTGCGCCACGAGTTCACCACCGAGGACAACGTCGACATCGGGGTGCTCGTGCATCACGACGGTCGCCGCGAGATCCTCGTGTACGACTCGGACGACCCGGACAAGTGCTCGTCGCTCGTCGCGCTGTCGGCTGCAGACACGAGAACCGTGTCCGAGCTGCTCGGGGCGAGCAGGGTCACCGAGGCCGTCTCCGCTGTGCAGCAGGAGATCGAGGGGCTCGCGATCGAGTGGATCGAGCTGACGGCGTCGTCGCCGGCATCGGGCGCCACCATCGGCGACGGGATGTATCGCACGAAGACCGGGTCGTCGATCGTTGCCGTCATTCGCGACGGCCAGTCGATTCCGGCACCCGGCCCCGAGTTCCCGCTGCTCACCGGTGACGTCATCGTCGCTGTCGGAACGACCGACGGCCTCGCTGCGATGCGCGACCTGATCCGCAACTGACCCCACGGTCGATGCTGTTCGCTGCCGGAACCGACGAAGCCGCGCTCGCGTTCGTCGAGATCGGCGCGTTGATCCTCGCGCTCGCATTGCTGTCGCGGTTCGCCGGCCGGTTCGGTATCTCGGCCATTCCGCTGTACCTCATCGCCGGGCTCGCCATGGGCGAAGGTGGGGTCGTCCAGCTCGACGTGTCGGTCGAGTTCTTCGAGATTGCCGCCGAGATCGGTGTGCTTCTGCTGCTGTTCGCCCTCGGCCTCGAGTACTCCGACACCGAGCTCCGCAGCGGACTGCGCACCGGACTCCGACCCGGCGTGGTCGACATGGTGCTCAACGCGCTGCCTGGCGTTGCGCTCGGTCTGCTCCTCGGCTGGGATCCGATCGCCGCGGTGCTGCTGGGCGGCGTCACCTGGATCAGCTCATCCGGCGTGGTCAGCAAGGTGCTGTCCGACCTCGGGCGGCTCGGCAACCGTGAGACGCCGGCGGTGCTCAACATCTTGGTGATGGAAGACCTCGCCATGGCGGTGTACCTCCCGGTCGTTGCGGCACTCATCGTGGGCGGCAGCCTGTCGGCCACGATCACGAGCGTGCTGATCGCGTTGGCGGCGGTCACCGTGATCCTGCTGGCGGCACTGCGCTATGGCCGTCGAATGAGCGGCTGGGTCGTCGGTGGCAGCGACGAAGCGTTTCTGCTCACGGTGTTCGGCATCACACTGCTCGTCGCCGGGGTCGCTCAACAGGTCGAGGTGTCGGGGGCGATCGGTGCCTTCCTGGTCGGTCTGGCGCTGTCCGGCCGCGCCGAGGAGCGGGCGAGCGAACTGCTGTCGCCGCTGCGCGACCTGTTCGCTGCAACGTTCTTCCTGTTCTTCTCGTTCCAGATCGATCCGGCCGATCTGATCGCCGCAACGATTCCAGCGCTCGGGCTCTTCGTGTTCACGGCGCTGACCAAGGTCGCCACGGGCTGGTACGCCGCCGGCCGGGTCGGCGCCGCACCCAAGGGGCGGATGCGAGCCGGCACCGTGTTGATCGCCCGAGGCGAGTTCTCGATCGTGATCGCCGCGCTGGGCTCGAACCTGGTCGACGGACCCGACCTCGGCGCACTGGCCGCCGGGTACGTGCTGATCAGCGCGATGGTCGGCCCCATCGTCAGCAAGTTCTCCGACCGCATCCCGCTGCCGACCCGCCTGATGCGCCGACGGGCTCCGCTTCCGACCTGACAGCTACGGTCCCGACATGGAACGAGTCGACATCCTCCCGCTGCGCCGCACCACCGGTGCGATCATCTCTGATGACCTACCGCGGAGACTGGTGACCGTACTGCTGCGGCCAGCTCGTGAAGCTGGCATCAGAGTACGACCGGATCCATCAGGGCGGCGCTGAACTCGCTGCCGTCAGCGTCGACGACGACGTGCGCCAAGCCGGCATGGCCGAGCGCTGGGGCTTCACCCACACCCGCTTCGTGTCCGACCCCGGCGGCGAGCAGATCCTGCAGCCGCTCGATCTGTTCGACCCGGACGAACGCAGCGGGATCGCACTGCCGGGCATGGTGATCGTCGACCCCGACGGCACCGAGGTGTACCGGTATCAGGGTCGGGACTTCGCCGACCGTACCAACGACGACGACATCTGGGCCACGCTCGATTCGCTGTCACTGCCTCCTGTCGACCCAGGTCCCTGGGTTCCGGAGTTGGACGTCCCGGACGACCTGCGCGGCTACTTCCGGCCGGTCGATTTCGGCGCCTACTTCCGCGGCAACATGTTCGGCGCGGTCGCCATCGGCGGACGACTCGACGACAAGGCATCGCGTGCGATCGCACGGGAGCACCGAGAGATGTCGAAGTCGAACCTCGAAGCCTGGGAGACCTGGCGCAACCGCGCGTCTTGACGGGCGCTCCGATGAGCCAAACCCGCAGATGCGGAGGGTTCGCTCATCGCAGGCGCGCTGGGACGGCTACTTGCGGCCGAAACCGAAGAGGTGCTGGCCGACCTTGCGCATCTGGATCTCCTCCGAGCCCTCGGTGATCCGGTAGCGGCGGTGATGTCGATAGATGTGCTCGAACGGCATGTGACGTGAGTAGCCGACCCCACCGCAGGTCTGCATCGCACGGTCAGCGGCGTCGCAAGCGAGCCGGTTGGCGCGGTAGTTGCACATCGCCACCAGGTGGGTGACCTCCATGTGGTGCTTGGCATCGAGCATCGACGCGGTGTAGCGCACCAGCTGGCGCAGCATCGCGGCTTCGGTGTGCAACTCGACGAGCGGGAACTGGATGCCCTGGTTGACCGACAGCTTCTTGCCCCACGTGGTGCGACTGTTCGCGTACGCGACCGCTTCGTCGATGCAGTACTGCGCAGCACCCAGAGACGACGCCGCTTGGCGGATCCGGTTCTCGTGGACGAAGTGCTGGGCGAGTTCCAGCCCGCGGTCGACCTCACCGAACAGCGCGTCGGCGCCGACGCGCACGTCGGTCAGGCTGACCTCGGCGTGATCGGTCGGCATGTTGAAGGTCCACCAGAAGAAGTCGACGTTGAAGCCCTCGGCGTCGGTCGGTACGAGGAACGCGCTGATGCCCTTCGGGCTGCCAGGGTCGCCCGACGTGCGGGCGAAGATGATGTCGTGGGTGGCGTGGTGCAGCCCCGAGTTCCACCGCTTCATCCCGTTGATCACCCATTCGTCGCCGTCGCGCACCGCCGTGGTCTCCATGTAGGTGGCGTCGCTGCCGTGATTGGGTTCGGTCAGCCCGAACGCGAGACGGCGGGTGCCGTCGAGAAACCCCGGCATCCAAGCGAGCTTCTGCTGTTCGGTGCCGAAGTCACGCATCATCAGCACCGTCGGGAAGTTGCCGACGATCGACGACTCGTTCTGCAGGTCGTTGTGCAATCCGAGGCCCATGTGCGCCAGGTGCTCGCGGATGATCGCCATCTTCAAGTTGCTGGCGTCCTGGCCACCGAACTCCGACGGCAACGCCAGACGCAGCCAGCCGGCGGCATCGGCTCGCCGGCGCATCTCGCGCAGCAGCTCCTCCCAGTCCGCCCGCGGCACACCGTCGTTGTCGAAGTCGGTGCGCGCCCACTCTCGACGGTGGTCGAAGAAGCGGATGTTGTCGTCCTGCTCCTCCAGCGGTTTGATCTCGGCAGCGATGAACGCATCGAGTTGGTCGAGGGTGTCCTGGATGTCCGTGGGGATCTCGAAGTCCATCGCCCGAGTGTGGCGACAGGACGCCATCGACGACGAGTCAGGCGGGCAGTGCCAGATCAGACGATCGTCATGCCACCGGAGACCTGGATGGTCTGGCCGGTGACCCACTTCGCTGCCGGCGAAGCGAGGTACACCGCAGCAGCGCCGACGTCCGATGGGGCGCCCAATCCGAGCGGCGCACGGGTGGCGAGATCGTCGAGGTCCAGCCCTTCGACGTCGGCTGCGTCGAAGAGCAACTTCGTGGGGATCAGGCCGGGAGCGATCGCGTTCACGCGGATGTCCGGGGCGAGTTCGACGGCCATCGTCTGAGTCAGCGAGATCACTGCGGCCTTGCAGGCGGCGTAGTGCCCCTTGCCCGGCATCGCCCCGAACGCCGCCATCGACGACACGTTGATGATCGAACCCCAGTGCATCTGTTCGACCGCAGCCATCGCCCCGTTCCAGACAGCGGTGAAGTTGAGGTCGACCACGCTGTCCCACTCGCTGCGTTTGAGTTCCGCAAGCGGCTTGCCGACTTCGGCACCACCGGCGTTGTTCACCCAGATGTCGAGGTGACCGAACTCCTCGACGGCTGCCGTGGCCAGCGAACCGAGGGCGAACGTGTCGGTGACATCGGACGGCACGGCAATCGCTCGACCACCCTGCTCGCGAATCGACGTGGTGACGCACTCGACTTCCTCGGCGGTGCGAGCTGCGAGGACCACTGATGCGCCCGCATCTGCCAGCGCTCGCGCAATGCCCTCACCGATACCGCGACCGGCCCCCGTCACCACTGCCACGCGACCGGTCAGATCGAAGTCCCCCACAGCCGAAGTATCGCAGTCGTTCGGTTCAGGCCTCCAAGCCGACGGTCACCTTCGACGTCAGCGTGCCTCAGCCGGCACCACGGCGTGCTTCGAGCACCGACGTGACCGCCTTGCCGTCGGCCTGCCCCTTCGATGCCTTCATCACCGCACCGACCAGCGCTCCCATCGCTTTGCCCTCGCCGGCGCAGTACTTCGTCCAGGCGTCGGGCAAGGCGGCGATGGCGTCGTCGACCATCGCTTCGAGGTCGCTGGTGTCCATCGCCTCGAATCCCTTGGCTGCTGCGATCGCCTCGGCATCGCCGCCGCCATTCGCGACGATTTCGGCGAGCACCTGCTTGGCCTGCGTGGCGGTGAGCGAGCCGTCGACCTCGAGCCGCGTGAGCTTGGCCAGATCGGCGGCAGGGACAGCGGGGCGCGCACCCTGCTCGGCGAAGGCTTCCTTCACGTGGACGAGCGCGCGACCGGCATCGCCACCCGCCTCGGCCACGGCGAGCACGTAGGCGTCCTGGTCGCGGTCGGTGACCACCAGGATCGCTTCGGCGTCGGTGGACTGTCCGGTCACCTCGGCCAGCCGAGCTCGGCGCGCCGCCGGCAGCACCGGCAGCCCCGCCCGCACCCGCTCGATCCACTCGGGGTCGGGGTCGACAACGACGAGGTCGGGTTCCTGGAAGTACCGGTAGTCGTCGGCGTCCTCCTTCGAGCGCAGCGTGTGCGTGCGCCCGTCGTTCTCGTCCCAGTGGCGGGTCTCCTGGCGAATCGATTCGCCCGCTTCGAGCATGCCCACCTGGCGTTGCGCCTCGTACTCGATCGCCCGGCCGACCGAGCGCACCGAGTTGACGTTCTTGATCTCGCATCGCGTGCCGAATTCGGCACCGGGGAGCCGCACGGAGACATTGGCGTCGACGCGCATCGAGCCTTCCTCCATCTTCGCGTCGGACGCGCCGACAGCGACGAGGATCGCACGCAGTTCGCTGACGTAGGCCTTGGCCTGGTCGGGCGTGCGGATGTCGGGGCGACTGACGATCTCGACCAGCGGTACGCCGGCGCGGTTGAAGTCGATCAGCGAGAAGTCGCTGCCGTGGATGCGGCCACCGCTGCCGCCGATGTGGGTCGACTTGCCCGTGTCCTCTTCGAGGTGGGCGCGCTCGATGCCGACCCGGATGCTGCCGGGAAGGTCGAGCCAGCCGTCGACGCAGATCGGTTCGTCGTACTGGCTGATCTGATACGCCTTCGGCATGTCGGGGTAGAAGTAGTTCTTGCGGGCGAACGTCGAACGCTGCACCCGGCAATCGAGGGCCAGCCCCAGACGCATCGCCAATTCGACCGCCTGGCGGTTGAGCACGGGCAGCGCCCCAGGCAGGCCGAGCGTGACCGGGTCGATGTTGGTGTTGGGCTCGTCGCCGAAGCGGTTCGGCGACGCCGAGAACAGCTTGGTGCGTGTCGCCAACTCGACGTGCACTTCGAGACCGACGACCATCTCGTAGCCGTTGAACGTCCACGTCTGGCTCATTTCGGGGCCCTCCGTTCGAGTTCGGCGGCGGTTCGGAACATCCGTGACTCCTCCAGTGCCGGCGCCAGCACCTGCACGCCGACCGGAAGGCCGTCGTCGCCGGTACCGAACGGCACGCTCATGCCGGGGTCGCCGGTGAGGTTGGAGGGGATCGTGTACGTGTCGCACAGGTACATCGACATCGGGTCGGACGTCTTGTCGCCGAGGTGGAATGCCACGGTCGGCGATGCCGGGGTGAGCAGCACATCGGCACGTTCGTACGCAGCGGCGAAGTCGGCGGCGATCCGGCGGCGAACCTTGAGCGCCCGGCCGTAGTAGGCGTCGTAGTAGCCCGCCGACAGCGCGTAGGTCCCGAGCATGATGCGACGCTTCACCTCGGCACCGAAGCCATCGGTGCGTGTGGCCATGTACATCGCGTTGGTGTCGGGCGCTTCGACTCGGTGTCCGAACCGGACGCCGTCGTAGCGGGCGAGGTTGCTCGACGCCTCCGCGGGTGCGATCAGGTAGTAGGCGGTGAGGCCGTAGGTGAATGCGGGGACCTCGACGTCGACGATCTCGGCGCCTGCTTCGCGGAGGGCGTCGAACGCTTCGTCGAGCCGCGCAGCCACGTCGGGGCTCGCGCCTTCCGGCAGATCGGTGATACGGCCGACCCGCAGCCCCGCCACGCCCATGTCGAGCTGGCGGCTGATCTCGAGCGGACCCTGTCGGATCGACGTGGAGTCCATCTGGTCGTGGCCGGAGATCGCTTCGAGCACCAGCGCGGCGTCGGCGACGTCGTGCGTGAACGGGCCGATCTGATCGAGGCTCGATGCGAATGCGACCAGCCCGTAGCGGCTGACCGCTCCGTAGGTCGGCTTGACGCCGACCACACCGCACAGCGCGGCGGGCTGGCGGATCGAGCCGCCGGTGTCGGAGCCGAGGCTGGCCGCGGCGAATCCGGCGGCGACGGCGGCGGCGGATCCACCGCTGGACCCTCCGGGGACTCGGCTGGTGTCGTGCGGGTTGCGGGTGGCGCCGAACGCCGAGTTCTCGGTGCTCGAGCCCATGGCGAACTCGTCGAGGTTCGTCTTGCCGACCACGATCGCGCCGGCCTCGCGCAGCTTGGTGACGACCGTGGCGTCGTAGGGCGGGCGCCAGCCGTCCAGGATCTTCGACGAACACGTCGTCGGGATCCCACGGGTACACATGTTGTCCTTGAGCGCGATCGGCACGCCGGCGAGTGGGCCGGGGTCACGACCGACCGCGACGGCCTCGTCGATCTCGGCGGCCCGGGCACGGGCCTCGTCCGCGAGCACGAGGTTGAAGGCATGGATGTCGCCCTCGCGCTCGTCGATCGCTGCGAGGTGACGTTCGAGCACATCGGACGCACTGGTGACGTTGTTGCGGACGTTCCAGGCGATGTCGGCGGCGCTCGACGGGAGATCGCCGGGGGTGGTCGAGTCGCTCATCGTCAATCCTCCAATCCGAGGATCGGCGGGACGCGAAAGCGCCCGTCCTCGGCGGCGGGGGCCGCAGCGAGCACTTCGTCCCGATCGAGGCAGTCCATCTCGATGTCTTCGCGCATCACGTTGGCGATCGGGGTGGGGTGCGTCATCGGCTCGACCCCGTCGAGATCGAGCGAGTCGATGTCGGCGAAGTGATCGAGCATGTCGCTCAGCTGATGGGTCGCCTGGTCGAGTTCGGTGTCGCTCAGGTTCAGCCGAGCGAGCTTGGCCACCTTGGCGACGGCCTCTGGGGTGATGCGGTCGGACACGACGACTCACGCTACCGGCCACCCCATCCCGAAAAATGCGCGCCGGGCCGTCACGGGCGGGCAGATCTCGCGCACAGTTCGCCCGACCCCCAGTCTCCAATCCGAAACGTGCGCACGAGAACGTCACCAACGGGCCGATCCGCGCATTTTTCGGGGGTGGGGGGGGTGGCGCCGGTCAGCAGGTGATGGGTGGGCCGACGTAGCGGCTGGACGGGCGGATGAGTTTGGCCGATGCCGCCTGCTCGACGATGTGGGCACACCACCCGACCGTGCGGCTGACAGCGAACGTCGGCGTGAACATCGAGCGGGGCAGGCCAGCGGTCTCCATCACGACCCCGGCATAGAACTCGACGTTGCTGGGCAGGGGGCGTCCAGGCTTGAGCTCGGCGAGCGTGACGAGGATTTCGGCCTCCACTGCGGTTGCCAACTCCACCAGGTCGCCGCCGAGCCGCTCGGCCACCTCGCGCAACAGCGCTGAGCGCGGGTCCGGCGCCCGGTACACCGCGTGACCGAATCCCATGATCCGGCGACCCGCGGTCACCTCGCCGCGCACCCAGTCGGCGGCGCGATCGACCGTCCCGATCTCGTCGAGGGCGTCGAGGGCTCGGCTGGGTGCGCCTCCGTGCAATGGACCTGCCAATGCACCGAGCGCCGCACACACTGCGTCTGCCGGATCGGCGCCGGTCGACGCCACGACGCGGGCCGTGAAGGTCGAGGCATTGAAGCCGTGATCGATCGTGAGGATCATGTACTGCTCGACAGCACGTGCAGCCACCGGCGTCGGCACCTCGCCGATCACCGCGTGGAGGTAGGCGGCTGCGTGGCCGAGCGACCGATCCGGCTCCACCGGCGGGAGCCCACGTGCTGACCGGTGAAGTGCCGCGAGGATCATCGGGACGAGGGCGGCCAACCGCAGTGTCTGGGCGCGGCGTTCAGCATCATCGACGTCGATCACCGGCGACAGACCCAGACCAGCGGCCGACAGCACGGCACGCAGTTTCGACAGCATCGACGCGTCCTGGCGGGCAACGACCTCGGTCAACTCCGCCAGGCCATCAGGCAAACGGCGCAGCGACGCGACGAGCTGTCGGAAGTCGCTCGCCTCGGTCGTGTCGGGAAGACGGCCTTCCCGGACGAGGAACCACACCTCCTCGAACGATCGCGTGCGGGCGAGCTCGGTGGCGTCGTGTGCGCCGTAGTGGAAGAAGCCGCGGTCGCCGTCGACCGCTCCGATCGAGGTCTCGGCTGCGATGACGCCGTTGAGTCCGGCGGGTACATCGATGAGTTGGGTCATGGACTCAGTGTCCGTTCGTCAACCTCGGTAATCAACATTGATTGAATCAATGTTGATTCGGTCAATCTCGGCGATCACACTGATGCAGTGAGCACTCTGATCCGGTCGAACGAAGCTGCAGCGATCCTCGACGTCACCAAGGCAACCCTCTACGCCTACGTGAGCCGCGGGCGACTCGCCCGCACGATCGGCGCCGACGGCCGCACCTCGTTGTTCGCCCGCGACGAGGTCGAGCAGTTGGCGCAGCGCAGCCGGCGTGCGCCGACCGGTCCGCGGGCGACGATCGACGTCCAGATCTCCTCGGGCGTCACCGTGATCGACGAGACCTCGCTGAGTTACCGGGGCCACGACGTGGCGGCCCTCGCCAGGGAACATTCCTTTGAGCAGGTGGCCGAACTGCTGTGGTCCGGCGAAGCCATCGACACCGCCACGACCTGGCCAGCACTCGACGCCGCCGAACGAAGCGCGCTCGGGCCGATCAGCAGCCTGATGCTCTCGCCAATCGGTCGAATGGCGACAGCCGCCCAGGTGCTCGCGCAACTCCACGACGACGGTGCGCCGAGCCCCCGCGCCGAGCCCTCCCCCGTCGGCGCCGCTCGGCGGCTCCTGATTGCCACCCCGCTGGTGCTCGGCTCGACCCGGCGAACCGGCCGCTTCGCGGAGCGCCTGGCGGCCGCATGGCGTCGACGCCCATCGCCCGAGCTCGTCGATGCGATCGACACGGCCCTCGTGCTGCTGGCCGACCACGAATTGGCGACGAGCACGTTGGCGGTTCGAATCGCAGCGTCGGTTCGCACGTCGCCGTCGGTGGCATTCGCGGCCGGGCTCACCACGCTGGAAGGAGCGCTCCACGGGAGTGCGTCAGCCGAGGCGCACCGGTTCCTCGACGACTGCATCAACAGCGAGCCGTCGCTGCTGATGGAACAGCTCCGGGCACAGCGCCGCCCCATTCCGGGCTTCGGGCACAAGGTCTACCGGGGCGTCGATCCCCGATTCGCACCGCTGCTCGACCAGGTCCGTCGGCTCGATCCGGCCGGAGCGGAACTCGTCGACGGCGTCATCACCGAGGCCGGCCGGATCATGGCGCACCAACCGAACGTCGACCTCGCACTCGGCGCGCTCACGCGGGCTGCCGGGTTCGAGCCGGACACACCGATCTTCGCGGTGGCTCGGATCGCCGGTTGGGCCGCCCACTACGACGAGGAGTGCGCCGAACGGCCCGTGCGCTTCCGCGGCGTCGCCACGCCGCGACGCTGACCACCGGCGACTACGAGCGGCGGAACAAGCGTCGAAGGCCCTGCGATGACGATGCCGCAGGTGGCGTGGCGGTGTCGGGCACCAAGGCATCGCTCGCGGGCACCTCTGGTTGGTTCGCCCGCCAACGCTCGACGATCGGTTCGGGATCGACCGTCCAGACGGTGGTCGGCGGTCCCGACACGGTATGGCTGTTGACGTAACGGATGCGTTCGTTGATGCGCTCGATGACCGCACGGAGTTCGTCCTCGGAGTCGGCGGCCTCCGCTTCGGCAACGGCAGCATCGCGCTCGGCGCGGATCGCCAGCGTCGGTGGGACCCAGTTGACCCCCTCGCGACGGAGCTTCTCCTTGACCCACCAGTCGTCGTCGCGTGGCTCGCCGAGGCCGGGAATCGGCTTGCCCGAGCCCTCGAGGTTGTCGAGCATCCCCTCACGGCGGCCCTCGTCGAGCTGGCGCTCGATCCACGACTGCCATTCGACGCCCGGTGGCTTTCGTTCGGTCACGACGACTCCTGCATGGCGGTTCCCCAGGACTGGTCAATCGTACGCCAGCCGGCGCGGTGTCGGTTGACCGGTTCGATCCATCCTGTTACTTTCCTTATCGGTTACTTAACCACTACAGAAACCAAAGACGGAACAGAGGGAGATCGGGTGACGACACTGAATACGACGCTCGAGGAATCTCGGCTCGACGAGACGTTCGCCGCGCTCGCCAACTCGACCCGCCGGGCGATTCTTGCTCGACTTGCGAGCGGTGAGGCAACCGTCAACGAGCTCGCCGCCCCGTTCGACCTCACGCTCCCGGCGATCTCGAAGCACATCAAGGTGCTCGAACGCGCCGGGCTCGTCAGCCGGTCGCGGCGAGCCCAGTCTCGACCCTGCACCATCGACGCAACCCCGCTCGCCGATGTCGCCGGTTGGACCGACCAGTACCGCCACATCTGGGACGACCGGTTCGACCGCATGGACGACTACGTCCGGACACTGCAACCCACCGACACCGACACCGCCAACGACAAGGAAGCGACCCATGACTGACACCAAGAGCGTTCGGATCGAACGCACCTTCGACGCACCGATCGACCTGATCTGGGCGATGTGGACCGAACCGGAACACTTCGCCAACTGGTACGGCCCCATGGGCGCCACCATCCCCAAGGCCGACATGGACGTCAGGGTCGGTGGCGCCCGCCACATCGCGATGGAGATGGAGACACCCGGCGGGTCGATGCAGATGTACTTCGTCGGCGAGTACGTCGAGGTCGACCCGACGACCCGTCTCGTCTACACCGAGCACATGGCCGACGCCGACGGCAACGTCATGACCGCCGAACAGATGGGCATGCCCGAGGGAGCCCCGACCGAGACGTCGGTGATCGTCGAACTCGAAGCACTCGGCGACCGCACCGCGATGATCCTCACCCACGTCGGCGTTCCCGCCGATTCGCCCGGCGCCCAGGGCTGGACCATGGCGATCGACAAGCTGGACGCACGCATCGCCTCGCTCCGCAGCTGACATCGATCACTGGTTTCTCGACCGACGCCGTCGGTGAGCTCCACATGCGATCACGGGGAGTGGAGCGGACCGCTCCATGTGCCGATGGAGACGCATGGCAGTCTTCGGTGCCGACACGCACCGCACGCCCGCGGCGTCGGTGGCTGACGATCGTCGGCATCGTGTCGGGAGCTGCGGTCTCCTTGGCCGTTGTTGCTGGGGTGTTGTGGCCGACGCCGTCACCACCGACGAGCGGGTCGGCTCGCACGCCTGGCTACTCGGCGACGATCGCCCGAACTCTGCACTTCGCTCGTACCGGCTGCCTGATGATGCCGACCAACGCTCGATAGCCCTGGACTACGGCCGTGAGCTCCACGACGACGGTTGGCAGGACATCGTGATTCAGTGCGACGGCAACCTGTTGTGGGTGAGCGCATTGAAGCGAACGCGAGTCAGGCTGATCGATTCGTTCACGATGAAGGTGAGCGTCCTGGTCAGCGACGGAGTCTTCCTGAAGGACCACGGCGATGCGGAGGCGACACTACGTTGCGGAGGGAGAGGCGTGAGCGTCTCCGTGACGGCGCCTCCTGTCAACGGAGACCCGAGGAACGACATCGAAGGAGTCCCGCCTTCGGTTGTCAGTGACTCCCGATGCGGTCTCGACTCCATCACCGGCGAAGAAGGCGACCTTCTCCCGGATTGAACGGAACAACAGCCCCGAAGTCGGCCTGGAAGAGTGCGCTGGGCGCGTGTCAAGGGCAACTCTCGAGTGACGAGGTGAGTCGGGGCGTCACATGCCGGTGAGGTGAATCAGCACCGCCGATTCGGGGTGCATCACCGGCGGGCGGATGCCGTGGACGGCGAGTTGCCGTCCGGTGAGTTCGGTGCCGTCGGCGAGCCACGCTGGTTGCGACATCGCCATCCCCCACCGCTCCCCTGGCAGTGCAACGTGGCGGACCTGGTAGCGGCGATCGGGGTCGAGGCCCGGTAGGCGCAACGGCGGCGGAGTCAAGCTCGCTGCGGTCGCCATCTGGGCGAACGACACCACCGCCTCGGAGCGGTCGGCGGCGTAGACCCCGTGAGCGCAGTACGCCTCCTCGGTGTCGAAGCGGACCACGTCACCGCTGTGCAGCAGCGGCCGGAAACGCTTGTGGATGGCGATCGCGTCCGGCCAGCTCGGCTCGTTCGGCATCGGAGAGGCGCGTCACGTTCCACTCGACGCCGAGGTGCCCGAACAGCGCCGTCGCCGCTCGGAACGCGATCGTGTGCCGACGGCCCGTCGTGTGCGCCCGCCGAGGACCGATGTGAGCGCCCATCACCTCCGGCGGGATCAGCATCGAGGCGCCGCGTTGGATGGTCTGGCGCTCGAGCGCATCGTTGCAGTCGCTGGTCCACACACGCTCGGCGCGCCGCAGGATCTCGTGGTCGACGCGGCCGCCACCGCTCGCACACGACTCGAACTCGACGTTCGGATGGCGGTCCCTCAGTTCGTCGAGCAGTGCGTAGACGGCGACGGTCTGGTCGATGTGTCCCAGCGGATCCGCTCGAGCCCGAGCCCTGGACGTGGTCGCGGTTCATGTCCCACTTCACGTAGGCGATGTCGTGGTCTCGCAGCAGCGCGTCGAGCTGGCCGAGGATGTGGGCGAACGCATCGGGGTGGCCGAGATCGAGGACGAGTTGGTTGCGCCCGAGCACCGGTTCGTAGCCCTCGGTGATCAGCGCCCAGTCCGGATGGTTCCGGTACAGGTCGCTGTCGGGGTTGACCATCTCGGGTTCGACCCAGATCCCGAACTCCATGCCCAGGCCGGTGACATGGTCGATCAGCGGCCCGAGGCCATCTGGGTAGACGTCGGCGGAAACGACCCAGTCGCCGAGGCCGGAGGTGTCGTCTCGTCGTGATCCGAACCAGCCGTCGTCGAGCACGAAGCGTTCGATGCCGACCGATGCTGCGACGTCGGCGAGTTCGCGGAGCGTGTCGTCGTCGTGGCGGAAGTACACCGCCTCCCAGGTGTTCAACAGCACAGGGCGCGGTGACGTCGGATGTGCCGGGCTCTGTCGCGCCGCCCGGTGGAATCCCCACGTCGCCGGCGTGAGTCCGTCGGATGAGTGCACGCCCAGCACCTGCGGCGTGGTGTACGACTCGCCCGGTTCCAGCACGACTTCGCCGGGATGCAGCAGCTCCCCGGCCTGCACGTAGCGGCGGCCATCCGCAAGTCGCTCGGCGAGCATCGTGTGGTTGCCGCTCCATGCGAGATGCACGCCATGCACCCCGCCGATCCACTCGCCGAAGCCGCGCCGACCGGCGAACAGCAGCGGCGGGTGCTCGTGCGAGGTCCGGCCGCGCAGGTGCTCGGCGACGACGGCACCGTCGTTCCACGAGGTCCGGATCGGGTGGAACTCTCGGGCCCAACGACCTTCGAAGCGGAGCAGCTCGTCGGCCTCCTCGGGCAACGGCAAGCTGACCGTCAACGCATCGAGCGAGTACCGCCGATCTGCGATGTTCGTGAGCGTCGCCCGAACGCCGAGGACGTCGCCGACGGAGATCTCGGTCGCGATCGCCAACCCGGCCGCATCGTCGACGGCATCGACCGTCAGCACTCCATCTGAGATGCGATGGCCCGACGGCACGAACCGTGGCGACCAATCGCGTCCACCGCCGCGACGCCCTGCGAGTCCTGGCCGTCCAGCGAAACCATCGGCATGCAGCGGCACGACGCCGACGGGCGCGACCGAACCCAACGCGCCCGCCACCGTCGGCCGCCCGAGTGCCGCCACCAGCGCGTCGAGATCGGGGTCGGCGCCGAGCGGTTCGCCCCAGTGCACGATGCCCGGCGTGGCAGAGGAGACGTCGACCACGGCGTCGAAGGTTGCTCCGCGGAGGTGGACCAGATCTGACACCGATCCAGTTGACCACGCTCGACCGCCGCGAACCGCCTCGGGCCTCTGCCGCCGGTGCGGTACGGAAGTGGGAACACGTCGGTCGCTGCCATCATGAGCTGCATGGAGACGTCCACGCGGCTCGGTCACCGCTGTGAACGGCGTGGTCCACTCCGTGGCGGCGTGGTCCGACAGCGCCATGGTTTCGGCAGCCACCATCGATTCCGGTGTCGCATCAGCGGTGGCCGAGCTCGAAGGACACCGGCACGATGCATCGAAGGCAGCCGACCGAGTGGTCGATCCGCTGCGTCCGAGAACGCGGCACCTGTACCTCGGAACCGTCGGCACCAGCCGAGCCATGCAGGGCCGTGGACTCGGGACGATGACGTTGGCGCCGCTGTTCCGATCGAGCGACCAGGCCGGCCTCGACGTCTGGCTCGAGACGTCGACCGAATCGAACGTTGCGTTCTACGGACGACTCGGATTCGAGGTGGACGGCCATGTCACCATCGAAGGTGGCGGGCCCGACGTCTGGCTGATGCGCCGCCGGCCGACCGCAGGGTGAGCGGGCGGGGGCTCCCTCCACCGTCCGGAACCGTCGTCACCCAGGGAGGGCTCCGACCTCGCGAACTCTGTGACACCCCCCGACGATGATGGGAACCATGATCGTTGTGGAGGATCCGCCGACGCCGGAGACCTCTGACGCATCTGCTGCGGGCGGGTTCTTCTGGTTTCCGGCCGACGATGCCGCTGGGTTCGACCCGGTGACCGATGTCGGGATCGGCAACGGCGGCCACGTCGATGCCGACTGGATGACTGCGGTGGTCGAGCACTGCGCGCAGGGTCTTGCACTGCTCGAACGCATCGACCCGTCCGGCTTCGACGCTGCCACCACTACCGCCTGGGCGAAAGGCGTCGAGCAACTCCGCCGACAGGCCGCCGCGGCCGGTATCGCTGTCACCGACCATCTCGACACCGCCAAACCGTTCGAAGACCTCGGGTTCTTCACCGCAAAGCAGTGGATGACCCACCACCTCCAGCTCTCCGGTGCCGAGGCCTACGGACGGGTACAAGAAGCCCGGCTCCGACAAGCGGTCGGAGTGTGGAACAACGCGCTGGGGGGCGGCCAGGTCGGTGTTGCCCAGACCCGATTGATGGCGCGCATCGCAGCCAACCCACGAATCGACCCAGATGTCCTCACCGCCGGGGTGTGGAACCTGATGGCCGACGCGATGGACCTCCCGTTCATCGAGTTCGAACGCCGAGCACTCACGTGGGAAGCGTTGGCCGACCCCATCGGGGCAGCGGACAAGGCCGAACGGGCCCGCACACGCCGCAACGCCATGATGCATCAGAACACCGACGGCGGTTGGGAGCTGAACGCCAGCTTCGACGACGTCGGCGGTCCCGAGTTCCTCGAGGTCTTCTCGCACTACGTCGACCGCGAGTTCAACCACGACTGGAACCGGGCCGTCGCCGAGCACGGTGCCGACAACGCCGACATCACCACCCTGGCCCGCACCGAGACACAGCGACGATCCGACGCCCTGCTCGAGATGGCCCGAGCCGCAGCAGCGTGCCCACCCGACCGAGCTCGACCACTCCCCACCGTCAACTTCCTCCTCGACGCCACCACGGCGGCAGCCGCAGCCGATGGGCAGCCCCTCGACCCCGCCGACTACCGCGACGTCACCGCTCGCACCGACCGCGGGCATCGCGTCGATCCGAACGCCATCATCGGTGTCTCACTGTGGGCGCTCATCCGACGTGTCGTCACCGACTCCAAGAGCGTGGTCATCGAGATGGGTCGTACCCAACGGCTGTTCACCGGCGCCGCCCGTGAAGCAGTGATGCTGCTCGAAGCAACCTGCATCTGGCCCGGCTGCGACCACCCCCACAGCACCTGCCACGCCGACCACACGACCAGTTGGACCCAGCGGGGACCCACCGACCCCGACAACGGCGCACCACTCTGCGCCCGCCACAACTACCTCAAAGAACTCGGCTTCGTCATCTCCCGAGACGACGACGGCAACTGGCACATCACCGCACCCGACGGCACCCAGATCTGCTGAGCCGCGGCCGCCGAGCGATCAGGTGGTCGACTCGCCGCCCGAGCGTCTGCCGACGTCGCGGCCCGGCTCGTCGTCGAGTTCGTCGTCGAGTTCGTCGTCGAGTTCTTCGGCGTGCGTGTCGATCTCTCGATCTGCCACGCCATCGAGTTCGTCATCGTCCGGGGGCGGACCGATCACCGGCTCGGCGATCGGATGGCGGCGCATCCACGCCAGCAACACCACGCCACCAACGACGGCGACGGCGGCAACCCACTGGTTGAGACGCAGCCCGGCGAACTCGTCGGCGCGGTCGATGCGCAGCCCCTCGACCCAGAACCGTCCGATGCCGTAGCCGATGATGTACATCACGAACAGCTGGCCCGGCGCCGGCCGGAACTTCTTGTCGATCCAGAGCAGCAGCAGGCACAACCCGAGGCTCCACAGCGACTCGTACAGGAACGTCGGATGGAACGTGGTGCCGATCTCGTAGATCGCCGGGGGGTTGTCGATCTCGAGCGCCCACGGCAGGTCGGTCGGGCGGCCGTAGAGCTCCTGGTTGAAGTAGTTGCCCCAGCGACCGATCGCCTGGGCGAGCGGGATCGCCGGTGCTGCACACGTCGCGGCAGCGGCAAGCGGAATCCCTCGCTTCTTCGTGAAGTACAACCCGACCGGAATGCCGAACAGGAGGCCACCGGGGATTCCGAGGCCGCCCTTCCAGATCTGCGGGATCCGGCCGAGGTCGTCGGCGAACAGATCCCAGTCGGTGGCGACGTGATAGAGCCGCGCGCCGATGACACCGGCGAGCACCGCCCAGATCGCGATCGAGCTCGCGTCGTCGCGGGTGCCGATCTCCCGCTCTTCGAGACGACGCCCGAACAGCCAGACCGCAGCGACCACGCCGAGCGCGATCATCAACCCGTAGAGGTTCAAACTGAACGGCCCGATGTCGATCGAGTTGAACGACGGGCTCGGGATGGAGGCGATCATCAGCCGCCGGTGACCCGAGTGACGAACTCACCGACTCGCCGTTCGATGTCTGCTGCGTCGTAGTCCTGAGTGGCCACGTGGTAGCTGCGCTCGAGCCACACATGCTCGACGTCTCCGCCGTAGTTGACGGCGAGGTGCTCGGAGTTGGCGGGCTCGACCACGTGGTCCTGGCGCGACGTGATCAGCAGCAGCGGCATGGTCAACTCACCGTATCGATCGGTCATCGGCGCAAGGCCGTCGCGCATGAACGACAGCAGGGGCCGCAGCGGTGCACCGTCGTACGAACTCTCCTGGACATCAGGATCGGCGATGTCGCCACCGATGGCCGGGGCGATCTCGGTGCCGTCGTCGACCATTTCCTGGATCATGTCGAGCACCGGAGCAGCCTGCGGCGTCGTCGCCGGGTTGATCGCAACGAGACCGATCACGCTCGGCAGCTCGAACCCGGACCACAGCGTGAGCGCTCCCCCCATGCTGAGCCCGACGACGACGATCTCGTCGACGCGATCGGCGAGCCGCCCGTGTGCGGCTCGGACCTCGGCGGTCCAGTCGCTCCAACCGGTCGTGACCATGTCGTCGATGGTGGTGCCGTGGCCGGGCAGCCGCGGCATCTCGACGTGATGGCCGAGCGCAGCCATCGCTTCGGCGATCCCCCGCATGGACGACGGATTTCCAGTGAAACCGTGGATCACGAGCACCCCGACGCCGGTGGAACCCACATGAGACATCGGCTCGGCTTCGGGCAGGACGGCTGGGGCGGTCATGCCGCAAAGCTACCGGTACGGGTCGTCGGGCCCGTTGGGCTCATCCCACCAGTCGTCGGGGACCGTCGTGGCCCGCCAGTCGGGATCGGGGTAGATGCAGTCGACCGGGCAGGCCGGCAGGCACTTGTCGCAACCGCTGCACAGCTCGGGCACGATGATCACATCCGCACCGTGATTGAAGATCGCCCCGAAGTGCGGCGGGCAGTGACGAAGGCACGCGTCGCAGTTGATGCACTCGGACATCTCGATGCGCAGCGGCGCGTTCTGCCACTTGTCGTTGCGGGTCCGTGAGGCGATGCGATCGTCGCGGGTGGCGGCCATCGCGGCTCACGGTAGTTGGGCACCGGCGGTGCGGGTCGACCGGACCGTCTTGACCAGCGGGTCAAGTTTCGGTTGGACTGTCGGTCGTGACCACCGATCGCCTCGCCGCCGGGGCCGAGCGGCCCGACAGCGCCGAGGCGCGCCAGCACACCGAACACGGCCTCGAACGCAAGCAGCAACTGCTCGATGCCGCCGGCGAGCTGTTCGCCGCCCGGGGGTACTCGGCAACCCGTATCGCCGACATCTGCCAGGCAGCGGGCGTGGCGAAGGGCCTCTTCTACTGGTACTTCCCCACCAAGGGCGAGCTGTTCGCCGAACTGGTCCGCACGATGCGCCTCAACCTGCGGCGCGCCCAAGGAACCGCAATGGAGCCGAGCGCCGACGCGGTCACCCAGATCGCCGACGGCGCCGAGGCCAGCGTTCGCTTCATGGCCGACCACGCCGCCTACTTCGCGCTGCTCGACGTCGAACGCACCGATCCCGAAGTCGCCGATGTGCTCGCCGAAGGCGCCGGCGTCTACCTCGACGACGTGCGGCGGTTGGTCGAAGCCGGCCAACGCGCAGGTGCCATTGCCGACGCCCCTGCCGACCTCGTTGCGGTCGGAGTGCTCGGAACCGTGTCGTCGTTCTCGAACTCGTACCGCAACGGACGGCTCGGCGACGACATCACCGTCGACGACCTCGCGGTCTTCGTGCGGCGCTGGGTGGTCAACGCACTGCGCTGATCAGGTGGGATGTGTCTCGAGCTCGGGATATCGAGCCACGAGCACCTGAGAGAACGCCTCGACGAGCTCCGGATCGAACTGCGTGCCCGCGCCCGAGACGACGAACCGGAACGCTTCTCCGCGGGTCCACTCCCGCTTGTACACCCGCCGAGTGGCAAGCGAGTCGAAGACGTCGGCGATCGCCACGATGCGGCCCGACAACGGGATCGATGTTCCCTCGAGTCCGTTCGGGTACCCGGAACCGTCCCACCACTCGTGGTGCGACCACGCTGCCTCGGCGGCCAATGTGAACAATTCGGTCGACACACCGGACAGCAGCCGACGACCGAACACCGTGTGTTGCTTGATCTCGTCGTACTCCTGCACCGTGAGCGGGCCGGGCTTCAACAGCAGGCGGTCGTTGACGGCAACCTTGCCGATGTCGTGCAGCCGGGCGGCCAGACGCAGTCGTTCGCACCACTCCGGCTGCTGGCCGATCGCATGGCCGATCTCGGCCGCGAGGTCGGCCACGCCGTCGGTGTGACGGGTGGTGTTGCCGCCGCGCACCTCGGCGAGTGCGGCGAGGCGCTCGTAGGCCTCGAGGTGGTAGGCGTCGACGTCGGTGTGCTCGGCTGCGTACCCCTCGACCAGGCTGGACGTGGTCAGCCGAGTGACCTGCCCGAGCAGCCTGGCGTTCTCGTTGTCGTGGGCGACGCGCATGGTTCGCACCCGCAGATCGGCGGCGTCGGTGGCCACTTCACGGTGCAGTGCGAAGTGCCGCTCGCGCTGTTCGAGCGCTTCGGACAGCCTCCCGGCCTGCTTGTACGCCGTGGCCAGCAGATCGTGGAGTTCCAACTCGAGTTCGCGCTGATCGGTGCGGTCAGCGAGATCGAGCGCTGCAAGCAGCGAGGCGATCGACTCGTCGAGCCGACCGCTGCGAAGCGCAACCCGGCCTTCCGACAACATCACACCCAGCTGCTCGGTGAGCAACAACTCGTCGCCGTCTTGAGCCCGGATGGTCCAACTGGACCGAGCCTGCTTGAAGCAGCCGTCGGCAGCCGTCAGATCACCGAGGCCGGCATGTGCTTCGGCGAGGTCGGCCATCAGACTGCCGACCAAGTGCGGCGCCTCGGTCAGCGCCAGTGTCACCGCCCGGCTTCCGAGTTCGATGGCGGCCGCGTACTCGCCGCGGCGACCGCGGAGCCGGGCGAGGTTGCCCAGCACCATCGCGTCGACGTCGGGGCGGCCGAGCGCCTCGTTGACCGCCAGGGCGGTCTCGTAGCACTCGATCGCTCGCTCGTAGTCGCCCATCGACTGGTGGATGGCCGCAACCGTGTGCAGGATTCGGCCCTCGTCGACGACGTGATCGGTCAACCGGTACACCTCGAGCGCGCGCTGGCAGTTCTCGAGCGCCTCGGCGGAGTTGCTCGCCTGATAGTGCACCACACCGAGGAGGTGGAGCGACCACGCAACGGTGAGGCTGATCTCGTTCGGTTGCGCCAAGGCGATCGCCTCGCTGGCGAGCGCGAACGCATCCTCCGGACGCCCTTGCTGGTGGGCGATCGATGCGAGGTGGTACAGCGCCTGGGCCTCGAGCGACAGTTGACCGTGGGTGCGCGCCAGCACCCTCGCCTCGCGGGCCAGCCGGCTGGAGGCGTCGGCATCGCCGACACGCGAGCGTGCGGCGTCGTCGAGCAGCGCAGACACCTGTTGGAAGGCAGCCGTCTCGGCTCTGGCTGTGTCGTTCACTCGCATGTCCTCTCGACCCCGCCCACCGACTCCGGTCAGAGGGCGCCAGCCGAACGTACCCTTCCTCCTGCTGGTGGAGAAGGCTTCAGAAGAGATCTTGAACAACTCCACACCGGCAGGAAGCAACAACCACTGTGCGTATCGTGGCCACCGCGATGCGAGGACATCAGGGCGCTCGGAGCGTCGAACGAGGGGCCATCTGGGCGTTCATGCCGGTACTGGCCATGCTGCCGTTCTCGCTGCTCGCCCTGTTCGTCATCTGGGTGCCGTTCGGCTGGCTGTTCGGCATCCGGTTCTGGTGGGTGCTCGCGGGCTTCGGCATCGCCGGGCTGGCGTTGTTCATCCGGCCGATTCAGGTGCTGGTGCTGACCCCACTCCTGCGAGCGCGGCGCCCGACCAACGAGGAATCCGAGGTCATCACGCCGCTGTGGGCCCAGATCGCCCAGGCCAACGATCTGCCCGCCGGCCGCTACGTGGTTCGCGTGCTGCCGACGGACGAACTGAACGCGTTCGCGTGTGGCGGCCATCTCGTGTTGGTGACGAGTTTCGCGGTCCACGAACTCACCGAGGCGCAACTTCAGGGGGTTCTCGCCCACGAGTTGAGCCACCACTTGGGGCTCCACACCGTCGCGATCACGATCGGTCACTGGTTGTCGGCGCCGGTGGTGCTGCTGGCTCGTGTGGGCTTCTTCCTCGAGAACGTCGGCCATGCGGCAGCGGGAAGCTTCGGCAGGCAGTCGGCTGCGATCGCCGCGGTCGGATCGGTGGCCGCGGTCGTGATGCACGCGCTGTCGTGGGTGTTCACCGCGGCACTTCGTGGCAGCGATTCGTTGTCGAACCTGGTGGGGCACTCGTCAGAGTTCGAAGCCGACCGCCGGGCAGTGCGGATGGGGTTCGGCCGGGAGCTGGCGAGTGCCCTGCGCGAGCTGCTCGCCCACGGCACCGGTCGGCGGCCGGTCGGTTGGCGGGCGCGGCTCGCTGCGTCGCACCCGCCGGCGAGAACCCGCGTCGCCCGCATCGAAGCGTTGATGCGTCGCCCAGCACTGTGAGCCGGCAGGTCGCGTTCACGCGGTGATCGGGGCGACGATCGCGTCGAGCAACCCGATCAGATCCGTGGGTGCGAGTCCGATGTCCATCCCCCGCCTGCCTCCGCTGACGAACATCTCGTCGAACAGCTCCGCAGTCTCGTCGATCACCGTGCGCAACTGCCGGCGCTGGCCGACCGGGCTGATACCACCGACGATGTAGCCCGACGAGCGTTCCGCATCTGCGGTGTCGCACATCGTTGCCTTCTTCGCTCCGACCGCGGCGGCCACACGCTTCATCGAGAGTTGACAGCTCACCGGCACGACCGTCACGACCATCTCGTCGTCGGCGACGACGACCAGCGTCTTGAAGACCTGATCGTGATCGAGCCCCAGGGCGTCGGCAGCCTCTCGCCCGAAGTCGCGAAGATCGTCGCCGCGGTCGTACTCGTGGATCGTGAAGGTGATCCCTGCGTGCTCGAGCGCCACGACTGCCGGTGTCACGACTCCGACTGTAGAGCGCGCTTGTAGGGTCGCCATCGTGCGCCTGTCCGTCGATCCGTCCACGTCGCCCGACGACTACGACTTCACCCACCGGATACGGGTGCGGTTCGTCGAGACCGATGCGATGGGCATCGTGCATCACAGCAACTATCTCGCGTACTTCGAGGAGACCCGCGTCGAGTACTTGCGTGCGATCGGGCATCCGTTCACCGAGTGGCGCGACGCCGGGCTCGAGTCGCCGGTGCTCGAATCATTCGTGCAGTACCGCCAACCGCTCGAGTTCGACGACGAGATCACGGTGCACCTGCGCCTCGCCGAGGTGACCAGAGCAACGTTCCAGATGGCGTACCTGATCACCGTTGCCGACGACGACGATGTCGCGCGCCCGCGGGCGACCGGCGTCACGGTGCACGGCTGCGTCACCACCGCCGGCCGCCCCACTCGGCTCCCCGCCTGGTTGATCGCCCTCGCCCCCGGCCGGTGAGCGATGAGCTTCGGCGACACCCGTCGTCGAGCACACTCATCGGCGCGCTGGGGTCGTCGGCGCCGACGGTCGGTGGATACGTTCGCGGAGATGGCAGACACCGCAACAGCGAGCCGCGTGCCGCTCGTCCACTACCTCGTGCTCGATGACGGCGATCCACACCTGGTCGCCAGCGAGTGCACCAACTGCGGCGCCCGGTTCTTCGACCGCCGCAACGCGTGTGCGTCGTGTTTCGGCACCGACTTCCGCCAGGCGCAGATCGCCACCGAGGGCGAGCTGCGCACCTTCACGATCGTGGCGTTCGCCGCTCCCGGCGTCGAGGTGCCGTTCGTGTCCGGGGTGATCGACTGCGACGGCACGAGTGTGCGCGGCAACCTCCGCAACGTCGAACCCGACGCCGACCATGTCCACACCGGGATGAAGGTGCGTCTCACCACGTACTCGCTCGGCACCGACGACCACGGCACCGAAGCCATCGGCTTCGCCTTCGAACCCGCAAGCTGAGAACGGAGCACACCATGAGCGACGACATCTGGATCCTCGGGATCAACATGACCAAGTTCGGCAAGCACATCGACCGTGACGTGGTCGACCTCGCGTCCGAGGCCGTGATGGCCGCGCTCGCCGATGGCGGCGTCACCATGGCCGACATGGGCGTGTTCGCGGCCGGCAACCTGATGGGATCGGGTGGCATCGGCCAGCAGATCCAGAAACAGGTCGGCCAGACCGGCATCCCGGTCTACAACGTGTCGAACGCTTGCGCCACTGGCGCCACGGCGCTTCGCACGGCGATCATGTCGATCAAGGCAGGCGAGAGTGACATGGGCCTCGCCGTCGGCGTCGAGAAGCTGGCCGGCGTCGGCCTGCTCGGCGGCGGTGGCAGGGCGAAGCAGGACGGCAACGAATGGGAGCCGCAGGGCCGCTTCGGTGCGGTCACCTCCACCGACGGCCGTATCGGCACCGACACCATGCCCGGTGTGTTCGCCCAGGTCGGCATGGAATACGGCCACAAGTACGGCGGCGCCGACTTCGAATTGTTCGCCAAGATCTCCGAGAAGAACCACGCCCACTCGACCCTCAACCCGTTGGCCGCGTACTCGAAGCGGTTCACGCTCGAGGAGATCATGGGCGACATGATGATCGCCTACCCGAACACCCGCCCGATGTGCTCGGCGAACTGCGACGGCGCAGCCGCGGCAGTGGTCGTCAGCGGCGAGAAGCTCAGGACGTTGTCGCTCGAGCAGCAGCGTCGCGCGGTCAAGGTGTCGGCGTCGGTGCTCACGTCCGACCCGTGGCAGGAGGCCTGCCAGGTGCTCCCCGACGTCAACACCCTCACCAAGAACGCGGCGAAGACCGCCTACGAGCAGGCCGGCGTCGGTCCGGAGGATCTCGATCTCGTCGAGTTGCACGACTGCTTCGCCACCGCCGAGTTGGTCCACTACGACAACCTCGGCCTGTGCGAGGAGGGCGGCGCTGTCGACTTCTTCAACTCCGGTGCGCCGTGGCGCGACGGGTCACTCCCGGTGAACGTGTCCGGCGGACTGCAGTCGAAGGGCCACCCGATCTCGGCCACCGGCATCGCCAACATCTGGGAGATCTGCCATCACCTCCGCGGTGAGGCCGGCGACCGCCAGATCGAGGGCGCCAACGTCGGTCTCGCCCACGTGATCGGGCTCGGTTCGGCCTGTGGCGTCCACATCCTGGAGAAGTCCGCCGCCTGACGCGAACGGTCACGCCTTGAGGGTGAAGCCGCCGTCGACGACGAAGATCTCACCGGTGGTGTACTTGTTGCGGAGCAGCGCGAGCACCGCTTCGGCACAGTCGTCGGGTGTGGCCGATCGGGGCACGGGCGCGATGCGCGCGACCGCGGCGTGCATGGCATCCCAGTCCTCGGTCCATGGCGTGGCGACCAGGCCGGGCGCGACAGCGTTGACGCGGATCGGTCCGTAGCTCTTCGCCAGCAGGAGTGTCATCTGGTTGAGCGCTGCCTTGGTCATCGAGTACGCCATCGACGACCCGACCGGTCGGACACCGGCGATCGAGGTGATGTTGACGATGTTGGCGTCGTCGGAGTTGCGCAGATGCGGGATCGCCCGCTTGGTGAGCCACCACGTGCCGAACACGTTCACGTCGAACGTCTTGCGGAAGATCTCGTCGGTGAGGTCGTCGAGATTCTCGTGAGGGATCGACGTGGTCCAGCCGGCGTTGTTGATCAGGAAGTCGAGCTGCCCGTAGCGCTCGACGGTGCCGTCGATGAGCCCATGCGCTTCGTCCTGGTCACTGATGTCAGCACGCAGGTAGCACGACTCGCCGGGCAGCGAGGCGGACACCGCTTCACCGGCCGCGACCGACGACGACGAGTTGACGACCACGGTGGCGCCGAGCGCAGAGAGTCGGCGGGCGGTCTCTTCGCCGATGCCGCTCGAGGATCCGGTGACGATCGCGACGCGACCTGCGAATTCAGTCATGACCGGACGGTACCCGGTCAGCTGGTGGCGACGTCAGGCCGAACGTTCCGACGGCGGCACGACCAACACCGGCCGGTCGCAGTGATGCACGACATGATGACTGGTGCTGCCGAGCGCCTGCTCGTCGCCGACGCCACGTGAGCCGACCACGACGAACGACGCGTCGAGCGCCGTCCCCATCTTCATCAGCACGTCGGCCGGGCTGCCGTAGACGAGCTCCGCCCGCCAGCGCAGCTCGCGGTCGCCGGCCAGCGGCGCACACCATTCGAGTCGCAGCAGACGCTCGAGGTCGTCGCGATGGCCCTCCGATGGCACGTGCTGACCGTCGATCACCGTCATGAGTCCGATCGCGTGGAACACCGCGAGGTCGAGATCGAAACGACGGGCGACCTCGGCCGCCGTGGACAGCGCCCGCTGTGCGTTGCTCGATCCGTCGACGCCGACGATCACCGGACCGGAGCCGAGGACGCTTCGAGGAGACGTAGTGGTGTCAGCCATCACCAATGATCCTAGAGTCGGGGTTGTGACCACCCTGCAATTCCTGGGTGCCACCGGCACCGTCACCGGCAGCCGCTTCCTGGTGCGCACGAGCCGGGCGACGGTGCTGATCGACGCCGGACTGTTCCAGGGAGCAAAACGCGATCGGCTCGCCAACTGGGAGCCCTTCCCGGTCGACCCTGCCACGATCGATGCCGTCGTCGTGACCCACGCCCACATCGATCACAGCGGCTGGCTGCCCGGCCTCGCACGCGACGGGTTCACCGGGCCGATCATCGCCACCGCCGCCACCTGCGAGCTGTGCGAGATCCTGCTCCCGGACGCAGCCCACCTGCAGGAGGAGCAGGCGCGTTTCGCCAACGAACGCAAGTTCAGCAAGCACCATCCGGCGCTGCCGCTCTACACCTCCGACGACGCCGACGCAGCACTCGCCCTCTTGCACGGCGTGGAGTTCGACGAACCGGTCGAGGTTGCTGATGGGATCATCGCCCGCTTCGTTCCCGCCGGCCACATCCTGGGCTCGGCCAGCGTCCACCTCACGATCACCGACGACGAACTGGGCGAGGAGACCACGACAACACTGCTCGCGAGCGGCGACCTCGGACGGGGCAGCCATCCGATCCTTCCCGGGCCCGGCACACCACCGGCCAGCCAGACCGTCCTGATCGAGTCGACCTACGGTGGCTCGATCCACCCCGACGATGCCGAGGAGATCGAAGGCTTTGCACAGGTCATTCGTCGCACGGCCAAGCGCGGCGGCATCGTGTTGATTCCGGCCTTCGCCGTCGATCGCACCGAGGTGTTGCTCACGGTGCTGCGCGACCTGATGGCAGGCGGTCGCATCCCCGACCTCTCGGTCTACGTCGACAGCCCGATGGCGTTGCGGGTGCTCGACGTGTACCGATCGCACCTGCTCAGCGCCGGCGACGACGACATCTTCGATCCAGGCGGCGGGCTGCACGAATGCCCCACCGTCGAAGACTCCAAGTCGCTCAACGAACTCACCGCACCGTCGATCATCATCTCAGCCTCCGGTATGGCCTCGGGCGGGAGGGTGTTGCATCACCTCGCGCGCCTGCTCCCCGACCACCGCAACAGCGTGGTGCTGTGCGGCTTCCAGGCGGCAGGAACACGCGGACGCGCCCTGGCCGACGGTGCCCGCAGCATCAAGATGCTCGGTCGATACGTCCCGGTACGCGCCGAGATCTCGATGCTGCAGTCGCTGTCGGTGCACGCCGACGCCGACGAGTTGCACGGCTGGATCAGTGCGCTCCCGGAGCAGCCCGACACCGTGTTCGTCGTCCACGGCGAACCCGATGCAAGCGCAGCACTGGCGTCGCAGCTCGTCGACGACGACATCAACGCCGTCGTGCCCACCCAGTTCGAATTGGTTCGGCTGGTGGCCCCATGACGAAGGGCCCTGCACGACATCGACTCGTTCGTGTTGAATAGGCACATGGACGAACGCCAGCAAGCCACCGAGATCCTCAGCGAGTCCGAGTGCTGGGAACTGCTCGACCATGCCGCCGTCGGCCGTCTCGCCGTCGACATCGCCGGTCAGCCCGACATCTTCCCGATCAACTTCGTCGTCGACAAGAGCGGCATCGTGTTCCGCAGCGCAGCAGGCACCAAACTGGCCGGAGCGGTACTCAACCGAATCGTCGCCTTCGAGATCGATGGCTACGAGCCGGCCGACCGGACCGCATGGAGCGTGGTCGTCAAGGGCGAAGCGCGACAGATCGAGCGGATGCAGGAGATGTTCGAGGCCGAGGACCTCCCGTTGTTCCCCTGGCTGGCGTGGGACAAGCCGAACTTCGTTCGCATCGAACCGGCGGTGGTCACCGGCCGGCGCTACCACATCGTCGACGACGCCCGCCCCGACAGCTCGATCGGCTGGATCGGCACCGATGACGCCGGCGACGGCTCGCTCGCCGCCACGCCGGCCCCCGACGCCCCCTTCCACCCGGGTGAGCCCAAGCTCCACCCAGACTGAAACGGCTCAGCGGCTGGGGACCACCACCAGCGGCAGTGCCGAGTCGTGCAGCAGCCACGTGCTCACCGAGCCAAGCAATCCCGCTGCGATCAGCCCTCGGCCGCGGGTGCCGACCACGACCAGGTCGGCGTGCTCCTGGGCCTCGGCAAGCGCCTGACGGGGGCCTGCCATCACGATCGACCGCTGGGCTCGCCCGTCGGGATCGATGACATCGAGTGCCTCGGTGATCCGTCGTTCCTCGGCGTCGATCTCGTTGCCGAAGTGCTCGCGGGTGGCGGCTTCGTCGACCCATGGCGCCACCTCGATCGCCGCGACGACCCGCACTGACGCGCGGTCACCAGCGAAGTCGAGCGCCCAGCGAACGGCATCGGCACCGTGGTCGCTGCCATCGAAGCCGACCACGATCGAGCTGGTCGTGGTGGCGGCCGAGTCGTTCGGCACGACCGCGACCGGTGCATGCGAGTGGGTGACGCAGTACTGGCTCACCGAGCCCACCAGGTGGTGACGGAGTTCGCCACTCCCGGTTCGCCCGATCACCAGCAGGTCGGCGTCGACCGACGCGTCGACCAGCACGTGCTGGGCCTGACCTTCGAGCACCAACGAACGCACATCGACCCCCGCTCCCGCCACCGATTCGATTGCGACGTCGACGTCGTGTCCTGTGGTGGCGGCCAAGCCGATCTCGTCGACGCCGAACCCGCGCTTGGCGGTGAAGGCCGCCATCAGCGCCGGCACGTGGAACGCGCCGAGGGCGGTGACGTCGGCACCGCGATCGGCGCCATGGCCCGCGGCCCAACGCAACGCGTCGAGCGCAGCTTGCGATCCATCGATTCCAACGATCCAACGAGCTGTCATGTCTCGAGTATCGCCCGGGGACCCCGACGTCGCCAAGGGTCCGACGCCTCCAACGCGTCGCGCAGTCGAACAGCTGCGGTGACATTGGGCCCTTGCCTCGAACCACCGCGTGGGCGACGATCGACATGGAGGGACCGCTGTGGGCTACGAACCGCTCGAGGAGTTGTCGGAATCGGAGTGCTGGGCGCTGCTGCGCACGGCCGACGTCGGTCGGCTCGCCACGCCGAACGCACACGGCGGCGTCGACGTGTTTCCCGTGAACCACGTGGTCGATCAGGGCTCGATCGTGTTCCGCACGGCGCTTGGCACCAAGCTGGCCAGCGCAGTCGACGCCACGGAGGTCGCCTTCGAGGCCGACAACGCGGCACTCAGCCTCGACCAGCAGGCCAGCCGGGGCGACGACCCGTGGAGTGTCGTGATCCATGGCACGGCGGAGCTGATCACCCGCCAGACCGATCTCTTCGAGAGTTTCGAACTGTCGGTCCGCCCGTGGCACGTGTCCGACAAGCCCTACTTCGTCCGACTCGTACCCACCGACGTGTCGGGACGACGATTTCGTCTGGGCCCCACGACGTAACCGCTCATTCGCCACCGACTGCAAGGAGACACCATGGTTCAGCACCTGATCGTTCCCGTCGACGGATCCGACGCATCGTGGCGTGCCGTCGACGTCGCCGTTGCGCTCGCGCAGCGCAGCGATGCGACGATCGATGTGATCGAGGTCGTGTTCGACCAACACGACATCCCTGAAACCGAAGCACACCTGAGCGAACGGCTCGGTCAGCACGACACCGCAGACGTGCCGGTCACGACCCACGTACGTGTCGCCGCGGAGAGCGTCGCTCAGGTGCTCGGCAACGAAGTCGAACAGCATCCCGAGGTCACCGTGGTCTTGGCCTCCCATGGACGAGGCCGCTCGGCGGCGCTGCTGGGCAGTGTCACAGAGGAACTGCTCGAACGGATCTTCGGGCCGGTCCTCGTGGTCGGCCCGCACGTGACCACCAGCGGGTTCGACGGCCCGATCCTCGTCACCGTCGACGGATCCGATGCGTCCGAGTCCGTCCTCCCGCTGGCAGCGGCGTGGGGCATCGAGTTGGGAATCGAACCTTGGATCATCGAGGTCGCCGAACCGGGCACCCACGGCTCGGCCGACGTCAGCGAGTCGGCCTACCCGGCCCGGCTCGCCCGGACGTTGACACGCGACTCGGGCCATCCAGTGCAGTTCGAGGTGCTCCACGGCGAACACGTCCACGACGAGGTCGCCGACTTTGCACGGTCGCTCAACGTTTCGCTGATCGTGGCGAGTACACGTGGCCGAACCGGCATGTCGCGGTTCGTGATCGGCAGCACCGCAGCAGCCATCGTGCGCCACGCCCCCTGCCCAGTGTTGTTGGTTCGCCCGCCCCACGTCCATCACTGAGTTTGTCGCTGAGTTCGACCAATAGCATGGGTGCGACATGAACCGCACCGAGCTCGCAGGAGCACTGTTCGACTCCTGCCCCGACGGCGTGCTGCTCGTCGACGCCGACGGCATCATCCGTCTTGCCAACCCCATCGCCGGAGCAATGTTCGGCATCACCGACGACCACTTGGTCGATTCGTCGATCGACGAACTCGTTCCACCCGAGTTCCGCCCCGCCCATCCGCAACGACGGGCGAACTACACGGCGCACCCGACCACGCGCCCGATGGGAACCGGGCTCGAGTTGTTCGCCCAGCACACCTCCGGCGTGATGTTCCCGGTCGAGATCAGTCTCAGCCCGTGCACCATCGATGACGTGGACTACACGGTGGCCACCATCCGAGATGTCAGCGACCGCCAGGAGTCCGCTGCGCAGATGGCGATGCTGCAAGATCGCGAGCGCATCGCCCGCGACCTCCACGACATGGTGATCCAACGGCTGTTCGCAGCCGGCATGAATCTCCAAGCCGTCCAGGCAACCGCACAACCGCCGATGGTCGCCGACCGGATTGCAGCAACCATCAACGAACTCGACGACACGATCCACGAGCTCCGAGCGGCGATCTTCCAACTCGGTCAACACAACGAACGTCGAACGCTGTCGGCCCAGATCACCGAGTTGGTCCACGAGCGTGCTCGCCATCTCGGATTCGACCCGAGACTGCGTCTCATCGGCGACATCGACACCCTGCCCGACTTCCTCGCAGACCAGTTGGTGGCGACCACCACCGAGGGGCTGTCGAACGTCGTGCGTCACGCCAACGCCAACGCCGCCGAGATCCACATCGAGCGCATCGACAACACGGTCTCGCTGCGCATCAGCGACGACGGCGTCGGCCTCCCGAACGAGCCGAAACGATCCGGCGGGCTGTCGAACATGATGTGGCGGGCCGCCGAGCTCGGAGGGACGTGCACGGTGAGTCCCAACGAACCCAAGGGGACTCGATTGATCTGGAACGTTCCGGTCTGAGACCGCTCGACTCGACCTACATCTCGTTGCGGTGACGTTCGACCAGCCGCGCGGCGAGCGCTGCGGCTTCCGTTCGGCGTGACATACCGAGCTTGGCCAGGAGATTCGACACGTAGTTCTTGACCGTCTTCTCCGCGAGGTACATCTCCTGGGCGATCTGGCGGTTGGTGTAGCCCTCACCGATCAAGTCGAAGATGCGGCGCTCCTGTGCGGTCAGGTCCTCGAGTCGACCTTCCTCACTCTCGCGGAGGCGTCGACCCGCCAGTCGGACCTCGGCATCATCGAGGTAGCGGCGACCGTCGGCAACCCCACGAATCGTGTCGACCAACTCGTTGCTGCGGATCTGCTTGAGCACGAACCCAGCCGCTCCGGCAAGGCCCGCATCGACGAGGGCTCGGTCGCTGTCGAACGACGTGAGGATCAACACATGAAGATCGGGAAACTCCGTGGTGAGCTGACGGCACACATCGATGCCGTTGTGCTCGCCGCCGAGGCGTACGTCGAGTACCGCGACGTCGGGCGACAGCGCCCGGATGCCTTCGATCGCTTCGTCGGCGGTGCCGGCCTCGCCGACCACCTCGAGATCGCCCTCGGCGCCGAGCGCCGCAGCGATCCCGCGGCGTACGACTTCGTGGTCATCGAGCAGGAAGACGCGGATCATGGCGCCATTGTCGCTCATCGCGGGCGGAGCGGGTGCACTGTCCCGACGATGACCGCAGAGCTGGACGACGAATGTGCCTCGTCAGTGATCGATGGGCACCACCGCGACCGGCCGATGCACATGGTGCAGCAACCAGGTCGACACCGAGCCCAACAGCGCGGCGCCGACTGCCCCGTGGCCGCGGGCACCGACCACGACCAGGTCGGCCTCTTGCGCCTGCGCTGCCAACACCGAACGCGGCGTGCCTCGAATGAACTCTCGCCGTACCGTCACGCCGCGGGCGCGAGCTTGGTCGGCAACGGTGTCGACCAGGTGATCGAAGCGCTCAGCAGCAAGGTCGCTGGCGTCCGGAAAGAAGAACGCATCGGCGCCGACCGCGAGCGGCGTGGCATCCCAGACCCACGCGACGACCACGGTGCCACCAGACCCTGCGAAGTCGATCGCCCAGCGCAGCGCCACCATCGAGTTCGGTGAGCCGTCGCACCCGACGAGGATCGTCTCGGCGCGCTTCGGTTCGACATCACCGGGAATCACGATCGTCGGAACGGATGCGTGGGTGGCGCACTGGGTGCTCGTCGACCCGAGGAGCAACCGGGCGAACCCGCCGCGCCCACGACTGCCGATCACGAGCACGGCACTCGACTCGGCCGCCTCGAGCAGCACTTGCGCCGGGCCGCCATGACCGACCGACGCAGTGACAGCGACGTCGGTTCGTCCGCCGATGGTTCGAGCGACCTCGGCAACGTCGCGTTTCGCCGCGTCGCGCAGTTCGGTTTCGTCGAAGGTCATGGCGGCCGGCGCCGACATCGGATACGCCCCGACCACCGGCGTCTGCCACGCCGAGACCAGCGACATCGCCGAGCCACGATCCGACACGTTTTCCACTGCCCACTCGAGCACGTTGGCCGCACAGTCGGACCCGTCCAGACCCACGACCCAGACACCGCCATCGGACTGGCCGGACGATGGCGAGGTCGACGTCGCTGTCGCCGCTGCATCATCGGTCCTCACCATGTGGTCACCCTCTTCCGCCGGGACGTCCCCCGGGTCGTGGTTCGACGCACTCACGTCCATTGCCACGATCAAGCCACGTCGTCGGGCCCGATGGCAGGGCCAAAGGTCACGCGAGCATGCTGCGAGCCCACATTGGCCCGACACTGAACCGCATTGACCTTGGCCCCTGGTCGGAAACACCGCGGAGTCGCGACGATGGACTTGCCAATCGCACACGACCTCTGGAGCAGCCATGACCGACGACTTCCCCGCCCTGCGCAACGAACTCCGCCAGGGTTACCGCGACCTGATGAAGGCGATCCCCGACCAGATGAAGGGCTTCGGTGACCTGCATCGAGCTGCGGTGGCAGACGGCGCACTTCCGCAGACGACCAAGGAGTTGATGGCGGTGGCGATCGCCATCTGCACGCAGTGCGACGACTGCATCACGTTGCACATGCACGACGCCCTCCGCGCCGGGGCCACGCCGGAGATGGTGCACGAGACCATCGGGGTGGCACTTCTGATGGGTGGAGGCCCCGCATCGACCTACGCAACCCACGCCCTTCGAGCCCTCGAGCAGTTCAGCGTTGACACGTGAACAGCCCGTGAGCTGCCCGTGGGCGCAGACCACGGCAGCGGTCGCCGAAGCGCTCGGCACCGACCTCGACGCGGGCTTGAGCACCTCGGAAGTCGCTCGACGACTCGATGAGATCGGCCCGAACGAACTCGTTCAGGAGCCGCCGCGAGCCGCCTGGCGACGTCTGCTCGATCAGTTCGTCGACCCGCTCGTCGGGCTGCTCCTTGCCGCAATCGTCGTGTCGCTGCTCGCCTGGTGGTTCGACGGCGCCGACGAGGCCCCGATCGAAGCCGGTGTGATCGCGGCGATCGTGATTGCCAATGCCCTGCTCGGGTTCTGGCAGGAGCGCAAGGCCGAACGTGCAGTCGACGCACTTCGCGACCTCACGGCGAGTCAGGTGCGTGTGATCCGAGACAACCGAGTCGAGTCGGTCACCAGCACTGCGCTCGTTCCGGGCGACGTGGTGCTGTTCGCCGAAGGCGACATGGTCGGCGCCGACTGCCGCATCACCGACAGCGCATCGCTGCAGATCGCCGAAGCTGCGCTGACCGGAGAGTCGATGCCGGTCGCCAAGGCGATTGCATTGGTCGCACGAGACAGCGATCTCGGCGACCGCAGCAACATGGCCTACAACGGCACTGCGGTGGTGCGAGGACGCGGGCGGGGCGTGGTCGTCGCCACGTCGATGGACACCGAGATCGGGCGAATCGCTGCGCTGCTCGGCGGCGCAAGCGAGGAGCGAACACCGCTGCAGCAGCAGATCGCCTGGTTGGGCAAAGCGCTCGGGATCACCGTCGTCGTGCTGGCAGCCGTGGTCGTCGCGGCCATTCTCGTCGCATCGCCGATCTCCGGGGCAGCCGATGTGATCGACGCGCTGTTGGTCGGCGTGTCACTTGCCGTCGCAGCAGTGCCAGAGGGTTTGCCGGCCATCTTGTCGGTGGTGTTGGCGCTGGGCGTCCAACGAATGGCTTCGCAGCGGGCGATCGTGAAGCGCCTGTCGTCCGTGGAAACCCTGGGATCCGCGTCCGTGATCTGCACCGACAAGACCGGCACGCTGACCCGCAACGAGATGACGATCGTCAAGGTGGTGACACCCTCGATCGAGGTCGACGTCACCGGGATCGGCTACGAGCCGGTCGGCGAGGTGCGAGCGCACGGTCGGCCGCTGCACGACGAGGCGCTCCGGCGCGAGGTCGAGCTGGTGCTCGAAGGTGGCAGCCTCGCCAACGACGCCACCCTGCGAGCCGACGGCGATCGTTGGGAGGTGCTCGGCGATCCGACCGAAGCAGCGTTCCTGGTCGCCGAGCGCAAGCTCGGGCTGACCGCCGCCCGTTCGGCTCGTTTCGAGCGTGTTGCCGAGGTCCCGTTCACGTCCGAGCGCAAGTTGATGACGACCGTCGATCTCGACAGTGAGGCCGAACACCAACCACACCACCACGACCGACGGGAGTTCGTGCTCGTCACCAAGGGCGCACCTGATGTCCTGCTCGGCCGGTGCAGCCACGAACGGGTCGGCGGCGACGTCATCGAGCTCACCGACGAGCGACGGGACGCGATTCAGAGCGACGTCGAACGGCTCGCCGACGACGCGCTTCGCACGTTGGCCGTCGCCTATCGTCGACTCGACGAGGTCGGCGTCGACGTCGATGAGTCCCTCGAGCACGGTCTCGTCCATCTCGGTGTCGTCGGCATCGTCGACCCGCCGAGGCCCGAGGTGATCGACGCCGTCGCCGATGCGCAGCGTGCCGGCATCCGTGTGATCATGATCACTGGGGACCATCCGCGTACCGCAGCTCGTATCGGACAGCAGCTCGGCATCGAGGAGCCGAGCCGGCACCGTTCGGGGGTGACGGGCGCTGAGCTCGCCGGACTCGACGACCATCAGTTCGCCGATGCCGTCCGGCAGCGTTCGATCTTCGCACGGGTGTCGCCCGAACAGAAGCTCCGCATCGTCGAAGCACTCCAGCACGACGACCGGATCGTCGCGATGACCGGCGACGGCGTCAACGACGCTCCAGCGCTCCGCCAAGCCGAGATCGGTGTGGCGATGGGGATCAACGGCACCGAGGTCTCGAAAGAGGCCTCCGACATGATCCTCGCCGACGACAACTTCGCGACCATCCTCAGCGCCGTGCGCGAGGGGCGCGAGATCTTCTCCGACATCCGCAAGTTCCTTCGTTACCTCCTCGCCTCGAATGCCGGAGAGGTGCTCGTGATGTTCGTGGGCGTGCTCGCGGCGGGGGCCATCGGACTTGCCGACGCGACCGGCGCCGACGGGTTGACCGTGCCGCTGCTCGCAACGCAGATCCTGTGGATCAACCTGGTGACCGACAGTGCGCTGGCGCTCGCACTCGGGGTCGATCCGGCAGTGGAGGACGTCATGGACGACCCTCCACGCGGGGTCGACGACCGGATCGTCGACGGCCCGATGGTCGCCACGATCGCTCTGATCGGCGCGACGACGGCCATCGTCGGACTGATCGCCCTCGACCTCGAACTGCCCGGCGGCCTGCTCGGCGGAGCGGGCACGATCGAGTCGGCCCGCACGATGGTGTTCACCACGGTCGTGCTCGCACAGATCTTCAACGCGTTCAACGCACGGTCGGACACGGTGAGCGCCTTCGTCCGGCCGTTCGACAATCGCCTGCTGTGGGGCGCTGCCGTCCTGACGCTGGTGTCCCAGCTGGCCGTCGTGCACCTCCCACCGCTCCAGCGCGCCTTCGACACCGAAGCACTCGACGCGACCCAGTGGCTGATCTGCACCGGCCTCGCATCCGCGGTGCTCTGGGTCGACGAGATCCGCAAGCTGGCCCATCGGCGCTGACCTCCGCCCGCGGCACGAGCTGTTGACCTTCGTCTCTGGTCCTGAGGTGGGCAGAGGGGTTCTACTCGAATGGTGAGGTTCACACATCGCGACCCCTGGCTCGTCGACTACGACGCAGCGGTGGCTTCGTTCGACTGGAACGAAGCGTGGGCCGATCTGCGAGACGACGGCGTTGGCGGCCGACCCGACAGCGTCAACATCGCCGACCTCGCAGTCGACCGCCACGTCCGCAACGGCAACGGCGAACGGGTCGCTCTGCGGTTCATCGGGCGAGAGCGTGTCGACATCGACGACCCGGTCGACATCACCTACGCACGGCTGGGCCGGCACACGAACCGGTTCGCCGACGCCATGCAACGCCGAGGCTTCGGGCCCGGCACCGGGGTGGCCACGCTCGCTGGGCGCATCCCCGACCTGTACGTCGCTGCGCTCGGCACGATGAAGGCCCACGGCGTCTTCACGCCGCTGTTCTCCGCGTTCGGGCCCGACCCCATCGCTCAGCGGATGAACCTGGGACGCATCAAGATCCTGGTGACCACACCGCTGCTCTACCGACGCAAGGTGGCACCGATCCTCGACCGGTTGGTGCACCTCGAACTGGTGCTGGTCTGCGGCAGCACCGAGGACGAGATCGGCACGAACCGCTCCGATGGCACCGATGTGCTGGTGATGTCGTTCGGCGCCTTCCTCACCGAGGGACGCGACAGCTTCACCACCGAGCCGACCGACCCGGAGACCCCGGCGCTGCTCCACTTCACGAGCGGCACGACGGGGCAACCCAAGGGCGCCGTCCACGTCCACGGCGCGGTCGTGACCCATCACGTCACCGGCCGTCTCGTGCTCGATCTGCACGAGGGTGACACGTTCTGGTGCACCGCCGATCCGGGGTGGGTCACCGGGACCTCCTACGGCATCATCGCCCCGCTGACCAACGGTGTCACCAGCATCGTCGACGAAGCAGAGTTCGACGCCGAACGCTGGTATCGGATCCTCGAGCATCACGCGGTCGACGTGTTCTACACCGCGCCGACGGCGATCCGTATGCTCCAACGCGCTGGTGACGAGCTCGCAGCCGGCGCCGATCTCTCGCAGCTGCGATTGGTGGCCAGCGTCGGCGAGCCGCTCGACGCCGAGGCGGTCCACTGGTGCGAGCGGACGTTCGGCGTCCCGGTGATCGACACCTGGTGGCAGACCGAGACGGGCGGCATCATGATCTCCAACCACCGCTCGCAGCCGGTACGAGCCGGTTCGATGGGCCGGCCGCTCCCGGGAGTCGAGGTGGCACTGATCGAGCGTGACCCTGCCGGCAACGTCGTGGTAGATCGAGACGGCACTCCCGTGATGGTCGAGGATCCGGAGCGGTCGGGCGAGCTGGCGTTGGCTGCCGGATGGCCGTCGATGTTCCGCACCTACCTCGATCAGGAGGAGCGATACCAGCGGGCGTTCGTCGACGGCTGGTATCTGACCGGCGATCTGGCTCGCCGCGACGCCGACGGCTACTACTGGTTCGTCGGGCGTGGCGACGACGTGATCAAGACCTCGGGCCATCTGATCGGACCGTTCGAGGTCGAGTCGGCCCTGAACGAGCACCCGGCAGTCGCCGAGACCGGTGTGATCGGCAAGCCCGACCCCACCGCGGGCACGATCGTGAAGGCGTTCGTGGTGCTCGCCAACGGCCGCGATCCCACCGACGAGCTGCGACGCGAGCTGCTCGGCCACGCCCGCTCCCGGCTCGGCGCTGCGGTGGCCCCTCGCGAGATCGAGTTCGTCGACGATCTCCCGCACACGCGCAGCGGCAAGATCATGCGTCGGGTGCTGAAGGCCCGCGAACTCGGCGAGGACGAAGGCGACACGTCGACGCTCGAACGGCCGGAGGCACATCCATGACGAACGACCACGGACTACAGCGAGGCCTTCTCGCCGACATGATCCGAATCCGTGTGTTCGAAGAGCGGTGCGCCGAGCTCTACGGCGAGTCGAAGATCCGGGGCTTCCTGCACCTCTACATCGGCGAGGAAGCCGTCGCTGCCGGCGTGATGAGCTGTCTGCAGCCGGACGACTCGGTGCTCGCCACGTACCGCGAGCACGGGCACGCACTCCTCCGGGGCGTGTCGGCCGAGTCGATCATGGCGGAGATGTTCGGCAAGGCGACGGGCTGCTCGGGCGGGCGCGGCGGGTCGATGCACCTCTTCGACGCCGCGACCCGTTTCTACGGTGGCAATGCGATCGTCGGCGGCCATCTGCCGGTCGCCGTCGGCCTCGGGCTCGCCGACCGGATGCTCGGGCGCAGCGAGGCGGTGACCGTCTGCTTCTTCGGCGAGGGGGCGATGGCCGAAGGCGAGTTCCACGAGGCGATGAACCTGGCTGCGCTGTGGAGCGTGCCGGTGCTGTTCTGCTGCGAGAACAACCGCTATGCGATGGGGACCTCGCTGGAGTCGAGCGAGTCGCAGGTCGAACTCACGCTCAAGGCGGCGAGCTACGAGATCCCGGCCTGGAGCGTCGACGGCATGGACGTGATGGACGTGCACCGCGCGGCCACGAAGGCGCTGACGGCGATCCGGGCAGGAGGCGGCCCGATGTTCCTCGAATTCCGGACCTATCGATTCCGGGCCCATTCGATGTTCGATCCCGACCTGTACCGCGATCCCGACGAGATCGAGCGCTGGAAACAGCGCGATCCGATCTCGACGTTCGCCGATCACCTGCGCGCCGGCCAGGCGCTCACGAGCGACGAACTCGACGCGATGTGGACGGCCGCTCGGGACGAAACCGAAGCGGCCGTCGCTGCAGCCGAGGCCGCCCCGTTCGAACCGGTCGACACACTCCTCGACCATGTCACCCGCACGGTTCCCACTGCCCGGGGCACGGGGAACCGCGATGCGCTCGAGGAGGTGTGGCCATGAGCGACTCGACGCTGATCACCTACCGCGAAGCGATGCACGATGCGCTGCGCGAGGCACTCGCCACCGACGAGCGGGTGTTCATCATGGGCGAGGACGTCGCCGACTACGGCGGCACGTACGCAGTCACCAAGGGACTGCACGAGGAGTTCGGTCGCGACCGAGTGCGGAACACGCCGCTGTCGGAGTCGGGCTTCGTCGGTGCCGGAATCGGCGCAGCGCTCGGCGGCCTGCGTCCGATCGTCGAGATCATGACGGTCAACTTCAGCCTGCTGGCGCTCGACCAACTGGTGAACACCGCAGCGACGCTGTTGCACATGTCGGGCGGTCAGTTCAACGTGCCGCTGGTGGTCCGCACCACCACCGGCGCCGGCCGTCAGCTCGCGGCCCAGCACTCGCACAGCCTCGAAGGCTGGTTCGCCCACGTCCCGGGCCTGAAGGTCATCGCACCCGCAACACCGGCCGATGCGAGGTGGATGCTGCCGACGGCGCTGGCCGACCCGAACCCGGTGATCATCTTCGAGCACTCCGGCCTCTACAACGAGCGCGGACCCGTCGATCCCGACGGCGGGCCCGTCGACATCGACCGCGCCGCGGTCCGTCGCAGCGGCGAGCACCTGACGATCATCGCCTGGGCGGGCATGGCACCCAAGGCGATCGCCGCCGCAGTCCAGCTCGACGACAGCGGCGTCTCTGCCGAGGTCATCGATCTGCGATCGTTGCGCCCGATCGACCTGCCCACGATCGCCGAATCCGTCCAACGCACACATCGTGCGCTCGTCGTCGACGAAGGTTGGCGCACCGGCGGCCTCAGCGCCGAGATCGCTGCGGCGATCACCGAGACGTGCTTCTGGACCCTCGACGGACCGGTCGCCCGCCTCGCCGCTGCAGAGGTGCCGATCCCCTACGCGAAGCACCTCGAGACTGCTGCGATCCCACAAGTGGCCGACATCGTTGCCGGCGCTCGTCGACTGGTCGGCGCCGGACCATGACTGCACCACGCGGCGAGACGTTCGAGTACGCGATGCCGTCGCTCGGCGCCGACATGGACGAAGGGCGCGTCATCGAGTGGCGCGTCGCCCGGGGCGACACCGTCCATCGAGGCGATCTGGTTGCCGTCGTCGAGACCGAGAAGTCGGACATCGACATCGAGATCTGGCATGACGGCATCATCGACGAGTTCCTGGTCGACGTCGGCCAACTCGTCGATGTCGGCACCCCGATCGCCCGGCTTCGAACCATCGACAGCGAGCAGCCGCCGGCACCGTCACCAGCATCGGCATCGGCATCGGCACCGGCACCGGCACCGGCACCGCGAGTGCCCACATTCGCGCCGCCCAGCACCGCTGCTGTTGCGCCGCCCATCGCAGCAACCGGGACTCGGGTGCCAGCGTCACCGCTGGCGCGTCGGCTCGCGGCCGATCGTGGCCTCGACCTCGCCGGCCTGCACGGCACGGGACCCGGCGGGGCCGTGATCGAGGCGGACGTCGTCGCTGCCTCGTCGACTCCGGCCCCGTCGAGCCGGGTCGACACAACGAAACGCTCGACCGACACGATGCGCACGCTGATCGCCGAACGCATGACCACGGCGAACCGCGAGATCCCGCACTATCACCTCGCACGCGACCTCGACCTCGAGCCGCTCGACTCGTGGCTGGCCGAACACAACAGCGATCGGCCGATCGGCGAACGAATCCTGCCAGCCGCCTGCTTCATTCGAGCTGTCGCTCTCGCAGCGGCGAGTCACCCTGAGCTCAACGGATGGTGGATCGATGGCCGATTCGAGCCTGCCGACTCGGTCAACGTGGCCATGGCGATCTCGCTGCGACGCGGTGGGCTCGTCACCCCGCACATCGAGCGGGCTGACGAACGCTCACTCGACGAGGTCATGGCAGCGCTCACCGAACGCGTGGCGGCAGCACGAACCGGCAACCTCCGATCGAGCTGGATGACGGGAGCGAGCATCACGATCACTCACCTCGGCGACACCGGGGCGGACCTCGTGCACGGTGTGATCTCACCACCACAGGTGGCGTTGGTCGGGTTCGGCCGCTCGCTGGCCCGCCCCTGGGTGATCGACGACACCATCGTCGTTCGACCGATCGCCACCGCCACCCTCGCCGCCGATCACCGCGCCACCGACGGGGCGATCGGGAGCCGATTCCTCGCCACACTCGCCGCACTCACCGACCATCCGGAGGACCTGTGACCACACCCGACGACACCCGAACCGCACCCGAGCCGGTCAACCGGCCGGGAGGCCACGAACACGTCGATCTCACGACGATGATCCTGTCGGCAATCGCCGATGTGGCACCCGAACTCGAACCCGAGCTGGCCGACCTGGACCACGACGTCGACTTCTGGACCGAGCTGCAACTCGACTCGATGGACCACCTCGCGGTGATGACCAGGCTCTCGGAACAGTCCGGGATCGACATCGCCGAACGCGACTACCCACACCTGACCACGATCGGTTCGGTTCGCGACTTCCTCGCCGCTGGGGGCAGCTGACGAGGTGATCGTCCTGTGGCTCCTCGCACTGCTCGCCGGACTCGTGGCAGCAGCGTTCGGGAGCCGACGGGCGGTGGGTGCAGCCCTCGACGCGTCGCGAACGTCGAGCATCTCGCCCGGCATCATCGGGCTGACCGTCATGGCGATCGGTACCGACCTGCCCGAGATCGCCAACTCGATCGTCGCGGCGTTCGGCGAGCACGGCGACCTGCTCGTCGGCGATGCGGCCGGATCGGCGCTCACGCAGGTCACCCTGATTCTCGGACTGCTGTGTCTCGGCTCGACACCGATCCATGCCGACCGCGACACCGTGCTCGCGATCGGCACGATGACCACGGCCGCTTTGCTCGTCGTCGCACTGATGGCGCAAAACGGCGTCCTGTCCCGGTGGGAGGGCGCCATCCTGGTGGCGGCATGGGTGTCGGCGATCATCGTCATGCAGCTGCGCAACACCGAGCCGACCACGATCCCGCCACCCGTCGACCGTCCGGGCGGCACCGAGCGCAACCCCGACGGCTCGACCGGACGCCACGTTGCGGTCACTCTTGCCTGGCTGCTCGTCGTCGGTGTGGCTGCGACCGTGGTCGTCCAGAGTTTCATCGAGCTCAGCGACCGAATCGGGATCCCCGAGCTCATCGCCAGCGCCGTCGTGCTCTCGCTCGGTACGTCGCTGCCCGAGCTCGTCGTCGACTGGACAGCGATCCGTCGAGGTGCCGTCGCCCTCGCACTCGGTGACCTCTTCGGGTCGTCACTTCTCGACGCCACGCTGGCGCTCGGGATCGGACCGATGATGCGCAGCGTCGCCGTGTCGCCGGGCGCGGCCACCGCATGTCTGATCGCCGCGATGGGGGTGATGGCCGCCACGGTCATCGCCGGCTCGCGCCCGTCCCACGGCCGTTCGTCGGCAACGCTGCTGTTTCTCGTGTACGGCGCCGCAACCGCCGCCCTCATCGTCGGCGCGGGCAACTGATCAACCCGCATCCCTGCTCGGAGGTCCTCTACGACTGATCGGTGGGGTCTGAGCGTCGTCCGATCAGCGCGAGCACCTGCGCAACCGCATCGGGGCCGCTCGATTCGATCTCGAGGCACCCCGCGAGCGCATCGAGGCTGTCGCTGCCGCCGTCAGGACCTCCATCGCTGTCGAGATGTCGAACGAGGACCGGCGTGCCAGGAGTCTGCTCGCGGTGGGCGCGAACCAGCTGCTCGCTCCGCTCGTCGTCGCGGTCGAGCAAGACGACGATCGCGTCGGCGCCATCAGCGAGCGGACACCGACCGCCCTCGAGCACCGGGCAGGCGTGCTTGCCGCGTGCGGCAGGACCCGCGCACATCGCCGTCGCCAACCCCGCATCCTCGGCGACCCGCTCGCCCGACCAGCGCCGGCCGGCAACCTCGACCAGCACTCGGGGGCGACGTTCTTCCGGCGGCCAGGTGGGGACCGGCCCCGTCGTGCCGATGCTCAGCCGGACGACACCGTCGTCATGGCCCATCGCCACCGGATCACGACGACGCAGGAGCGAGAGCATGGGGCCATTCTCGAGCAGGATCTCGGCTTGCAGATTGGCGAGGCCCACCTCGCCGGCGTGACGCACGAGCACGTCGAGCAGGTAGGGCCCGAGCCAACCGCGCCAGGCGGCAGCGACGGTGACGGCGAGGTCACCGTCGCCGTCCTCGCGCAGCGCGTAGCCCGCCTCGCCGGCGATCTCCTCCGGCTCGCCTTCACGGCGTACCACGGCGATCACACCGAAGCCACCGCGCGAGCCCACCGACGCCCACTGCTGGCACCAGTCGAGACGCGGTGTGAACGCACTGAAGAAGCGGCGGTGTCGGTCGCCGATCGACAGGCCCTCGTAGAGGCGACAAATTCGCGCTGCGTCGGCGATGGTCGTGGCGTGCACTTCCATCCGCGCGCCGCCGGCGAGTTCGATGACTTCGGGGAGCACGAGCGGGTCCATGCACCTCCCATCATGGCGTGCGGACTCACCCGACCGCACTCGTTCTACCCCAAGGGGTATCATCTTGCCATGACGATCGCCCGCCCACTCCTGGCCGCTCTCGTGGGGTTCACGCTGGTCGCCGCCTCCTGCGGGAGCGACGAATCGGCCACCGACGCCGTCACTGCGACAACAGCAGCCGCTCCCGATGACGTCGCCGGCGACTCCATCGAGGGGATCGGAACCATTTCGCCGCAGGACGCAGCCGCCCTGGCCGACGACCCGCCGGCCGACCTCGTGGTGCTCGACGTCCGCACCCCCGAGGAGTTCGCCGAAGGGCACCTCGATGGCGCCGTGCTCGTCGACTTCTACGATGCGGACTTCGCCGCGCAACTCACAGCACTCGACCCGGACGTCCCGTACCTCGTCTACTGCCGTTCCGGCAATCGAAGCGGTCAGACGCTCGCGATCATGGACGAGCTGGGCTTCGAATCAGCCGTCGACGTCGACGGCGGCATCGTCGCCTGGGCCAACGCCGGCCTGCCGATCTCCGGCGGCTGAGTACACCGGCGCGAGATCGTCGTCGGCACGCCAACGGGCGAGCACCCGGGTGAGTTCTGCACCGACCAGCACGATCTGGGCCACGTAGTAGATCCACAGCAACACGAAGAACACACTGCCGGTGGCACCTGCGAGCGACGACGAGGCGTAGCGGCGAAGGTAGGCACCCACGAGCATCGTGCCGACAGCGAGTACCGCTGCGGTCACGATGGCGCCGACGATCGCCGGCGGCCACGGCACGCGGACGTCGGTGAGGTATCGGAACAGGAGCGCGATCACACCGATGGTGAGCGCCCACGAGGCCGCGAGCCCGAACAGCTCCTCGAGCGATGCCAGGATGGCGATGTCGGGCACCAGCCGTGCGAGCAGTCCGGTCACCGCGTTGATCGCAAACGACACCACGATCACCGCTCCAGCACCCGAAACGACCACGAATGCGACGAGTCGACGCAGCACGGTCTGGCGGATGCCCGACCGAACCGGTCGCTCCCAGATCGTGTTGAACGCGTCCTGCAGGGCGATCACGAGCAGCGATGCAGCGAGCAGGAGCGAGGCGAAGCCGACGAGCCCCAGACCGGTGAGCGATCCCGCATCGTCGAGCGTCTCGGCAAAGACAGCAGCGACGCGCTCGGCGTCGAAGCCGAAGAGTTCGGCGAGCTGGTCGGCAAGGTAGGACTGGACGTCGCTCTGTGAGATGAACAGTCCGGCGAGCGAGAGCGCAACGGCCAGGATCGGCACGATGGCGAACAAGCCGTAGTAGGCGAGACCCGCACCCAAACGGATCGTCCGATGGTCACGCCACTGTTCGTAGGTGGTGGTGCCGACGCGCCAGAGCGCGCGTGCGCCGTCGCGGACACGGTCGCCGATCACCCGGGCGATGCTAGAGGCGACGTCCTCATGCGGGGGCAGGCAACGCCGGGCCGGCAAACTCGAGCCAGGCGCCGTAGCCCCCGAGGAGGTCGGAGACGTCGGTGAATCCGGCCTGTCGCAGCACGCTGGCGGCCACCGACGACCGGTACCCGCCAGCGCAGAAGACGACGGTGGGGGCGTGCGGGTCGAGTTCGTCGACGCGGCCGGGAAGCTGGCCGACCGGCACCTCGACAGCTCCGGCGATGGTTCCGATGGCGATCTCGCCGGGATTGCGGATGTCGATCAGCTGGAGGCCGTCGACCTCGGCTCGACGCCGTTCGAACTCCGGCACGGTCAACCGCGAGGCGTGCGCGGTGCGGTCGGGGTGTGCGGCCATCACGGCCAGCGGATCGGCGAGATGACCGACCACTCGGTCGAAGCCGATCCGACCAAGCCGATTCCGCGCCTCGATCTCGAATCCTGGGTCGGTGACGAGGACGATGTCGACGTCGCTCGGCACCACCGAACCAGCGAACTCGGCGTAGCGCCCTTCGAGCCCGACGTTGACCGAACCGACGAGATGGCCGTGTGCGAATTCCTCGGGCGAACGGCCGTCGAGAAGGATCGCACCGGCGTCGACGAGCGCTGTCGCGGCATCGAGGTCGAGTGCTTCGAGCGGTGCGGTCTCGTCGAGCAGCGGTCGATCCTTGCGATTGAGCACGGCGTCGTAGACGAAGTAGGACGGAGCCGGCGGCTGGCCTTCGGTGACCAAGGCAACGAACGTCTCCTTGTCCGGAGCGACCAAGGCATAGTTGTTGACCCGTTGGTCGCCGATCGTCGACCAGGTGTCGGTGGACAGGTTCTTACCGCAGGCCGATCCGGCGCCATGGGCCGGATACACCCGTGTGGCGTCGGGCAGCGTCAGGAGCTGATCGTGCAGGCTGTCGTAGAGCTGATGGGCGAGTTCGTCGCGGGTGAACCCGAGCGATGCGAGCAGATCGGGACGGCCGACGTCGCCGATGAACAGGGCGTCGCCCGTGAGGACGCCATAGGGCACCTCGTCGTCGGCGTGTTCCCACACCACGATGCTGATCGACTCGGGTGTGTGGCCAGGCGTGTGGCGGATCTCGAGCTGCACGTCACCCAGCGAGATTCGTTCACCGTCGGCCAGCTGGCGTGATGGGAACTCGGTCTCAGCGACCGAGGAGTACGCGATCTCGGCACCCGTCGCCGCCGCCAGTTCGAGGTGCCCGGACAAGAAGTCGGCGTGGAAGTGCGTCTCGATCACCAACTCGATGGTCAATCCGTCGGCGGCTGCGTCGCGCACGTACTCGTCGATGTCCCGACGCGGGTCGACCACGACGGCTCGCCCGGTGGTTTCGTCGCCGATCAGGTACGAGGCCTGCGACAGACAGTCGAGGTAGTACTGCGTGAACTTCATGGTTGCGCCTTTCACCTGGACACCGTCGTGATGCCGACCGCTGGACTGTTGGTTGAACATACCCCGCTGGGTACCTATTCCCGAGAGGCTGCCAACCCCAGAGTACGGTGTCCGAGATGCGCCGTCGAACGACCCGATCCGTGGCATCAGCGCTGACGATCGCCGCCACCAGCGTGCTGCTCGCCGGGTGCTTCACCGTCGAAGCCACCTTCACGATCAACGACGACGCCACCGCCGACCTCGACTATCTGATTCTGATCGACACCGAGCAGCTTCAGGACTTCGCAGGCCTCCTCGGCGAAGACGCTGCTGCGCTCGGCGACCTGTCGGGCGACGCGCTCCTCGAAGAAGTCACCGGCGGCGACGACCCCTGCAGCGATCTCACCGCAGAACTCACCGAGTACGAGGTGAGCACACGCGAGGTCAACGAGAACGGCGAGGTCGGCGTGGGCTGCACGGTGAGCAGCATTCCGGTGGCCGAGCTCAATTCACTGGGCGACGACACCTCGTCGTTCTCGATCGAGCAGGATGCTGATGGCACGCGCTTCAACGCCGTGCTCGAAGGCGTCGACGAACTCGCCGGCGACCCCGCCGAGACCGACGCCATGGTCGACCTGCTCGGACTCGACCTCGACGACCTGTTCACGATCCGCTTCGTCGTCTCGGCGCCGGGTTCGCTCGCCTCCAACAATGCGAGCTCCACCAGCGGTTCCACCGCCACGTGGGACGTCAAGGCCGACGCCGACTTCGTCACCGACGGCGACGCCACGATGACCGCCGAGTGGACCCCGGGAGACGGAGGCGGGAGTTCGTCGACGCTGCTGATCGTGTTGATCATCGCCGCACTCGCTGCGGTTGCCGCCATCGCCGTCGTGTTGTTCAAGCGCTCGAAAGCCGCGCCGCCGTCGCCCGAGGCGCCGGTCGCGCCGACGACGGCCATGGCGTCGCCTGCGATGACGGCGACGACACCTCCTCCGCCGCCACCTGCGTCATCGCCACCGCCGCCACCACCACCGGGCGGCAACCATCCGCCCTCAGCTCCGCCGTCGAGTACCCCGCCGCCACCACCACCGCCGTCCTGAGCGCCAGACCGACGTTGGGAGACGACCAATGACCTACAGCCTCGGCATCGACCTCGGCACCACGTTCACGTCCGCCGCCATCCACGAGAGCGATCGATCGTCGATCGTCGAACTCTCCGATCGGTCGTCGACGATCCCGTCGGTGGTCTTCCTGGCCGACGACGGCACGTACTACATCGGCGATGCCGCCACCAGGCGAACACTGATGGATCCAGCCCGCGCCGCCAGCCAGTTCAAGCGGCGTTTCGGCGACACCGCTCCGCTGATGCTCGGGGGGACGCCGCTGTCGGCAGATCAGCTGTCAGCGCACCTGCTGCGATCGGTGGTCGATCAGGTCACGCAGCGGCAGGGCCGGGCACCCGAGCACATCGCCGTCACCCACCCTGCCGGATGGGGCGGGTACAAGCTCGAGTTGCTCGACCAGACGATTCGAGCAGCCGGGCTCAGCGGCGCGACGGTGATCACCGAGCCCGAGGCTGCGGTGCTGCACTACGCCGGCTTGGAACGGATCCCGCCCGAGGCAGTCGTGGCCGTCTTCGATCTGGGCGGCGGCACCTTCGACGCCGCGGTGATCCGCAAGACCCGGTCCGGCACCGAATTCCTCGGTCGACCAGACGGCATCGAACGCCTCGGTGGTATCGACTTCGATGCGGCAATCCTCGCCTTCGTCGCCGGACAACTCGACGGAGCGATCGACCGACTCGACCTCGACGAGCCGACACACCGGTCGGCACTCGAGCGGCTGCGCACCGAGTGTGTCGACGCCAAAGAGGCACTGTCGGTCGACGAGATGGCCGACATTCCGGTGCTGTTGCCGACCACCCAGACGACCGTTCGGATCACGCGAGCGGAATTCGAGACCGCCATTCGCCCGGCGATCGCCCAGGCGATCGGTGCGCTGCAGCGCGCCATCACCTCCGCCGGGCTCGAACCGTCGCAGCTCGACGCCATCCTGCTGGCGGGGGGCTCGTCACGGATCCCACTCGTTGCCGAGATGCTGACGGCCGAGCTCGGACGCCCCGTTGCGGTCGATGCACATCCGAAACATGTGGTCGCACTGGGTGCCGCCCTTGCGGCCGGCACCGAGGCCACCGTGTCGGAGGGACCACTTCGTGTCACCCCGCCGTCCGGGATCGTCCCGCTCGAGGCCGGGGCAGCAGCGCTGGCAGCCACCGCAGCGAACACCCCAACGGCACCCGCGGTGCCGATCATCATTCCGCAGACCCCCACGGGCCCGGTCGAGGCCTTCGATCCGGACGCCACCACGACGGTCCCGGCGGCAGCCGCGGCGACCACCACGATGGACGCCGTCTCGGGGAGCAGCGACCTCGGCGCCACCACGACGATGCCGATCACCGACAGCCCGACGACGACCGGACCCAGCCCCGAACCAGCCGGCGCTGACGATCGATCCAACCGGGCGCTGATCATCACGATCGCCACGGCGGCGTTCCTGCTGATCGGGGGCATCGTTGCGTTTGCGCTGGCCAGCGGCGGGGACGATCCGGTCGACGCCGCACCAGGTACGTCTGCTGCCACGGTGCCGGCCACCGTCACGACCGTGCCCGGCATCGCACCGCAACCGACCGATCCATCCTCGACGTCGGCGCCCGCCCCGGCACCGACGTCATCACCGGCGACCGACCCGGCCCCGGCCCCAGCTCCGTATCCACCCGAGACTCGGCGCACCGAACTGACCGGCATCACCGTGGTCGACGGCGTGTTCGAGATCACCTACGACACGATCAACTTCGAGCCGCTGATCGCCGACTACCACGTCCACTTCCATTGGAACACGTTCGCTCCTGGCAGCGTCGGGACCGCGTCGGACCCGATCGGCGAGTGGATCGTATGGGACCTCGACGATCAGGGCCGCAAGGTGTTCGATCAGTTCTCACCGGATGCGATTCCGGCCGGCGCCACGAAGATCTGCGCGATCGTCGCCGACTCGACCCATGCCGTCGATGCCCCCGAATGGGTCGACGACACGGTGTCGTGCATCGACCTCATCTGAACGAATCAGTCGCCCAGCGGCGCCATCACCCCGAGGAGATCACCGACCACGTGTTGGCGTTCGACCCGATGACGCATCGGCCGATCGGTGACGATGTCGTAGCGATTGCGACGGCCCTCGCGATGACGCGTGAGACAGCCGGCGGCCTCGAGGTCCTTCACGATTCCCTGGACAGCACGCTCGGTGATCCCGACCTGTTCGGCAAGGTCGCGCAACCGCAGCTTCGGGTCTCGAGCCAGACAGATCAGCACGTGACTGTGGTTGGTGAGGAACGTCCAACTCCCCTCGTCGACGCGTTCGACGGAATCTTCGACGTCGGCGGTGGGTCGAGCGGCCATGGCACCATGCTAGGAACGTAGTTACCGGAACTCAACTTCCGTTGACGAATCGTGGTCGCCGAAGGCGTCTGTGGCAGGCTCACGATGTGCCGACGCCGACCTACGAGGAACTGTTCGCGAACAACCGTCGCTGGGTTGCCGACGAGATCGCCGCCGATCCGGACCACTTCGAACGCCTCGCCGCTGGACAACAACCCAAATACCTGTTCATCGGATGCTCGGACAGCCACGTCAACGCGAACGAGATGGTCGGCACGGGCAGCGGCGAGATGTTCATCCACCGCAACATCGCCAACCTCGTCGTGCACACCGACATGAATCTGATGTCGGTGCTCCAGTTCGCCGTCGAGGTCCTCGCAGTCGAGCACGTGATCGTGTGCGGCCACTACGGGTGCGGTGGTGTCGCTGCTGCGGTGGACGGGTCATACCACGGGCTGATCGACAAGTGGTTGCGCACGATCAAGGACGTGTACCGCATCTATCACGAAGAGCTCGACGCGATCGACGACGCCACCTTGCGCCACCAGCGCCTGGTCGAGCTGAACGTGCGCGAACAGGTGTACCGGTTGTGCTCGACGTCGTTCATCCAGCGGCGGTGGGGCAGCGACATGGGCGCGCACGTCCACGGCTGGGTCTACGACCTCCGCCACGGCCTGCTCCGCGATCTCGAGATCGACCCCGCCGACGAGCCCGCTCGGATGATCTACGAACTCGACGGGCTCTGACGCCCCCTTGGGTCCTGGTTCGCCCGACACCGACTAGGTTCGGGGCGTGTCGGTCGATTCGATCCCCGTCGCCACCACCCCGCCCGGCGGATGGAGCGGCGCCTTTCCCGAGCCCGTGCTGGCCACATGTGACGAGCCGCTCGTTGCCGGCGCGCCGGACATGCGCGGGATGTGGCAGGTGGCCGAGGTGCTGGTCGACGGGCAGACCGTCGCCGAGCACCCGATCCTGGGAACTTTCCAACGGATCGAGCAGTGCGCCGACCGGGTCACCATCACCGCCGGCGGAGTCATCCACGACATGCGTTGCGACGGCACCGAGGAGCACGGCGTCAACGACGTCGCAGAATTCGACAAGCAGACCTCGATCACGGTCGTCGCCAGCTTCGAAGACGGAGTTCACGTGCTGCGCCCGGTCGGCATGCCGATCGAGGTCAAGCGCTGGCGGGATGGCGACGATCTGATGTGGCAGTACGTCGGGTTCACCTGCCGACTGGTCCGGCTCGGCCCGCCGGAGATGCAACCGGCCTGACTAACGTCGGGCCATGAACGACGCCGACATCGACCTCGAATTGAACTCCGGCTCACCGCTGGCCGACCCGATGCTCGACTCGCTGTACCGGCGGATGCGCACCATGCACTCGCTGTACTACCAGGCCGTCGACACCATGGAGCTCGAGCACGTCAATCATTTCGAGCGCGAGGGGGTGCTCCCGATTGCGTTCTCGCTGTTCCACTACGTGAACGTGCACGACGGGTCGTTCATGGTGATCACCGGCGAGCCGCCGATCTGGAACGACGAGTGGCAGGAGCGGCTACAGCTCACCATCGCCGACCACGGCAAGGAGAAGTCGGTCGACGAGATGGTCGCACAGCGCATCGGCGACTACGACGCCTACAAGGACTACCAGCGTGCGGTGTTCGAGCGCACCGAGGCGTATCTGGCAGCGATGGACCCGGCCGATCTCACTCGGGTCCTGGTCGCGAAGCCGTACCCGCCGGTGGTGGCCAGCACCTACAGCGCTCGCTGCGCCGGCCCGGCGGGCATCACCGTGCTCGACGGGTTCGAGTGCTGGCTGTACCAGCACGGTTTGCGCCACATGGGCGAGATCGAGTTGGCCCGTGGCCTGGTCGGGCTCGGAGGGATGACGTCGTGAGCGTTGCGCCGCTCGGGGTACACCACGTGTCGATCAACGTCCGCAACGCGGACGAATCGGTCGCGTTCTACACCGACGTGCTCGGGCTCACCGTACGGTCCGACCGCCCCGACTTCGACTTCGGTGGCGCCTGGCTCGACCTCGGTGAACAGCAGGTCCACCTGCTCGAGATCGACGTGCCCGACGACGTCGGCCAACACTTCGCGATTCACGTCGCCGACCTCGACGCATCGGTCGCCGAACTGCGCGGCAAGGGCGTGGACGTGACAGCACCCTCCGGCGTCGGCACCGGCCGGCAGTCGTTCCTCCACGACCCGTCCGGCAACCGCATCGAGCTGCACCAGCCGGCGATCACCTGAGCCGCTGTCGCGCCGATCAGGTCGGGAACCCGGGCACGCCCTCGTCGAGTTGCACGCCGGCGCTGTTCAAGAAGCCCGACACGAGGCGGTAGAAGCCGGCCACGACGAGCAGCTCGACCAGTTCGGCCTCCGACCAGCGTGTCGAGAGCGCGAGCCATGTTCCGTTGCTGGCGCAGTCGTCGGCGTGGAGATCGTCGGCGAGCGCGATGAGCGCGCGATCCTCCGCACTCCAGGGATGATCGTGTGGCGATCTGGTGAGCGCGGAGATCTCGTCGTCGGTGAGACCACACCGCGCGCCGATCACGGTGTGCTGACCGAACTCGTACACCGCCTGTGCGTTCCACCCGACACGCAGGATCAGCAGCTCTCGTTCGCGCTCGGGGATCAGACCCTTGTTCAAGATGAATCCGCCGAGGAGGTTGAACCGCTTCAGCAGTTTCGGGTGATGGCCGAGCACACCGAAGATGTTCAGCGGCCGACCGTCGTGGGTGAGCGCGCCGGCGAGCGTGTCACGCAGCTCGTCGTCGGTGACGTCATCGAGATCGATCGGCTCGATACGTGGTTGGGTGGGCCGTTCGTGTGCCATGGCGACAGTCTCGCGCCTCCGGCATCAAGGGTGGACGTGCTTGCCCGGTTCCCAGCCCTCCGCGGCGAGATGCGCTCGCCCGAACCCGAGCGGTTCGTCCTCGAGATCGGTGGCCATCGTGTCGTTCCAACGGTTGAGCCAGCCGAACAGCGAGATCACCGCCACGATCTCGACGATCTGGGCCTCGTCGAAATGGACTGCAAGGTCGTCGAAGTGTGCGGACGTCGTCGCGTTGGGAACCGTGGCTGCATCCCGGGCCAGCCGAAGGGCGGCACGTTCGGACTGGCTGAAGCGGTCATCGGTGTCGAACGCCCAGACCGCCTCGACCTTGTCGGCGTCGACGCCGTTTCGAGTCGCCGATGAGGCGGTGTGAGCCTGGCAGTAGCGGCAGCCGGCAGCGGTGGAGGCAACGAGGGCGACCAGCTGTTTGAGTCCGCCGTCCACCTGCCCCGGGCCGAGCACAGTGCCGGCCAGCTGCGCGAATGCCTGCAGCAACGCTGGATTGCGGCCCATCGTGTACATCGAGCGCGGAACGAATCCCATCGCGGCCTCGGTGAGCTCGAAGACCACCTCGAACTCGGGGAGGTCGGCGCGGTCGAGCGGTGTGATGTGGGCCATGGTGGTTCCTGTCGTTGGATGGTCAGCGTGCGACGGGCTCGGTACGAGTGATGTCATCGGCGCGCAACATCTGGTCGAACATCGCGTCGAGTGCGTCGACCCGGGCCGACGGATCACGGTCGCCGTGGGCGAGGTTGACCAGTTCGTCGGGGTCGTGTTCGAGGTCGTAGAGCATCTCGAACCCGTCGCTGTCGCGGGTGTAGCGGTGGGTGGCGGTCACCGTCGAACGGGTCTTGATCGGGAACGGCGCACCGGTCTCCGACGTCGGGAAGTCGTCCTCGACCAGTACGGCGTCGCGGACGCTGACGTCGGCATCATCGAGCAGCGGGACGAGGCTCGTGCCCTGCATGCCCTGGTAGGCGGCCACGCCGCACAGCTCCAACAGGGTGTGCGGGAGGTCGATGCTCGCGGCGAGAGATGCCGTGCGGGCCGGCGCCCGGCCGGGGGCCTTGACGATCAGGGGCACACGCAGACAACCCTGGAAGTGCATGATCAGTTTCAGCATCAGGCCGTGGTCGCCCATCATGTCGCCGTGGTCGCTCGTGAAGACGACGATCGTGTCGTCGGTGGCACCGAGTCGGTCGAGGGTGGCCAGGATTCGGCCGATGCCGTCGTCGATGCACTCGATCGCGCCGTAGGTGGCGGCGATCGCGGCTCGGGTGAGTTCCGGCGTCGGGCCGAACGGTGAGACCCAGGCCCGGCGCCGCGGTTCGAGCGAGCGGATCAGGTGCAGGTGTGGGGCCCAGCCGTCGCCGGGATCGTCGAAGGTGGTGGGCAGCTCGATGTCGGCGGGGTCGTGGCGGGCAAACCACGGTTCGGGCGGCGCCATCGGGTGGTGTGGATCGGGGAACGAACACCAGGCCATCCACGGTTCACCGTCGGCGTCGGCGCGCTCGATGAACTCGATCGTGCGGTCGGCGACGTAGTTGGTCGAGTGGATCTCCTCCGGATACGGCGCCGGGTGGATCTGCCACCACTCGGGCCGACGGTTCGCCACTGGAGCATCGGCGTCGAGACCCATCCGGAGTGTCTCGTGGCCGATGCCCTGCTCGCGGGCCCACTGGTAGTGGTGGGCACCGACCTGGGCGCCGTGGCCGAGCGTCAGTGCGATCTCACCGAATCCGTAGAAGTCGTCAGGGGCCACGACCTCGCCTGCCTCGTAGCGCTCGTCGTGTTCGATCGTGTCCCACGCCGTACCGAACGGCGAGAAGCGGCCCGGCGCCTTGCCGAGGTCGGCAACGGAGTTCCGGCTCTCGCCGTGTTGGAGGTGCGACTTGCCGATCAACGCGGTCCGCCATCCGCGGTCCGCAGCGCCCCGACGAAGGTCGCCTCGCTCGGCTCGAGAGAACGGTCGTTGAAGATCACGCCGTGCGCAGAGGGCATCCGCCCGGTCATGATCGTCGAGCGGTTCGGCATGCAGACGGGATTGTTCACGTAGGCCCGATCGAACACGGTGCCGCTGTCGGCCAGCGAGTCGATGTTCGGAGTACGAACGACCTCATTGCCGGCGTAGCCGAGATGATCGGCGCGGAGTTGATCGCAGATCACGAACAACACGTTGGGACGGTCGACCGCGTCGTCGCTGCTCACCGTGCCGGCAGTCATCGTCAACCGCGGATCGGACGGGCGTCGCTGATCCGAACCACCCGGTTGGTCATGGTCCCGATGCCCTCGATCGTCGTCGTGATGACATCGCCGTCGGCGAGGAATTTGCCCTGGGCCGCACCGACGCCCTCGGGTGTGCCGGTGAAGATGATGTCGCCGGTGACGAGGGTGGTGATCGACGACAGGAAGCTGATCAGCGTCGGAACGTCGAAGATCAGGTCGGCGGTGTTGCCGTCTTGGCGGACGTCGCCGTTGATCGAGCACGTGATGGGGAGCGCATCGCGATCGGGGAGCTCGTCGGTCGACACCAGCACCGGGCCGATCGGGCCGAAGGTGTCGAACGACTTGCCGAGATCGAAGTGGGGTGGCTTCGCAGCGAACTGGGCGGGCCGATCGGAGATGTCCTGACCGACCGTGACACCGACAACGTGGTTCCAGGCGTCGGCGATCGTGATGTCTCGTCCGCCCTTGCCGATCACGACAACGAGTTCGCCTTCGTAGTCGCAGCCATCGCTGCGGATCTCGACGTCCGAGGTCGGGCCGACGAGACACGAGGGAAACTTGGTGAACACCAGCGGACTGTCGGGTGCGTCGCGTCCGCCCTCGGCAGCATGGGCGGCGTAGTTGAGCCCGATACCGAACGACTTCTGCGGACGGGGCACCGGTGGGCCGAGCGTCACGTCGGCGACAAGGCCCGTGACCGAGGAGTCATCGAGTGTCGCCGACAGTTCGCTCAGGAGGTCGGGCCGGGCGAGCACCTCCATCGGGTCGGAGCCGAGCGCGCCGGTGGAGTGCGTGGCGATGTCGGTGTAGTGCTCGCCGTGCACGAGCACTGCGCGCCCGTCGACGTTCGCAAGTCGGAATCCCATGGTGTTCGAGCCTTTCGAGAGCGGTGTTACACATGGTGTCAGACACCATCCGTAACAGGTTCAGGTGGACGAGGCGATCAGGTCGGCGAGGTCGGCGGGTTCGAGGAACTCGGGTGGCGGGGGCGGACCGAACGAGTACAGGAATTCGCGACCCTGCCAGTCCTTCGGGCGGTAGCGGTCCTGCTCGGAGATGCGGTCGATGTCGGCGGTGTACTCGACGAACGTGCCGCCGGGCTCACGGAGATACCAGAACCAGTTCGACCCGATGGCGTGACGGCCCACGCCCCACATGTGCCGATCGGGATCCGCGTCGATCATCGCCTGGCCACCGCGGACGACGTCGTCGATGTCGTCGACCTCGAAGGCGATGTGATGCGGATACGCGACCGGTGCCGCTTGGATCGCGAGGTTGTGGTGCACCGGCCCGCAGCGGGTGAACGCGATGATGCCGGGCACCTGGTCGCTGATCTCGAAGCCGACGACATCGGTGAAGAACGACAGTGTCGCCGGCTGATCCGGAGTGCCGTAGACGACGTGGGTCAGGTTCGAGGGCTGGACCGGATCGGCGGTGAGCACGCTGGCGGCCGGCACGTCGACACGCTCAGGGCTCACCCCCGGACGGTTGAAGGTGTGGCTGGTCGCCGGCGCCGAGTAGGGAGCCGCAACGGTGACCTCCACGCACAGGCCGGTGGCCTGCTCACGCAACACCAGTCGTTCGGCAGCCGAATCGACGACGTCCGCATGCGGTGACGCTTCGGCTCGCGCAGCGATTCGTGCGATGTCGTCGGCGTGCTCGGCGCCCACCCCGAGCCGCTCGAGTCGGCGCGTGGGGGCCGCGACGAGTTCGATCTGGTCACCGCCATCACGGGTCGCCAACCGGGCGGACCCCCCGACCGCGTCGACCGAAGGCGTGAGACCGAAGTCGGCGAAGAACGAGCCGGTGGCATCGACATCGGGGACCGCCAGCGTGATCGACGTGAGTCGGTGGAGCCCCATGGCTGGACAAATTAGATCATGTGATAGAGAATTGCAAGATGTCCCCGCCGACCGCCACCGAGACACCGCGCCGACGTCAACCGCGATCCACCGCCACCCGCGAGTCACTGCTCGACGCCGCCCTCGCCGAGTTCGCCGCACATGGCTTCGAAGGCGCGTCGACCCGGTCGATCGCCGCAGCGGCCGGCACCCATCAGCCCCAGATCAACTACCACTTCGACTCCAAGGACGAACTGTGGCGAGCTGCGGTCGACCATCTCTTCGCCCAACTCGACGAGGCAGTCGCCCGTCACCTCCGCGAGTTGCCGTCGGCAGCCGACGAGCAGGAGCGGTTCGCACGCGGCTTGCGAGCGTTCGTACGGGCGGTCGCCGGGCTGCCCGAGTTGAACCGGATCATGGTGCAGGAGGCGACGATCGAGTCCGACCGGCTCAGGTGGATCGTCGATCGTCACACACGACCGCGGTTCGAGATCCTGACCGCCGATTGGCGACGGCTCCGCGACGCCGGCGAGGTACCCGACATCGACGAGGTCGTCGTCTACTACTCGCTCGTCGGCGCAGCATCGCTCCCCTACGTCAACGCTCCCGAGGCACGCCTGCTCGGCCACGACACGCTCGATGCACAGTTCATCGACGCCCACGCCGACGCGCTGGTCGGTCTCTTCCTCGGAGGGTCGACGTGACGACCCATCGAGTCGACGTGCTCGTCGTCGGCGGCGGACCGGTTGGCGTCACCATGGGACTGCTGCTCGCCCGGCGTGGATTCGTGGTGCGGGTGCTCGAACGCACCACCGAGGTGTACGACCTGCCCCGAGCGATCGTGATGGACGACGAGATCCAACGGGTGTTCCAGAACGCCGGGTTGGCCGACGAGCTGCGGGCGATCACCACGCCCCTCGCAGGGGCCGAGTTCGTCACCGTCGACGGCGAGCGGATCATCGGCGTCGAGATGCCCGGCGACGTCGAGTATCCGCTGGGCCATCCGCCCTCGGTCACCTACTACCAGCCGGAGCTGGAAGAGTTCCTGCGAACCGCCGCCGTGGGCGCAGGAGTAGACCTCCGGCTCGGCGTGGAGGTCACCTCCGTGAGTCAGACAGACGACGGGGTCATCGCGCACGCCGACGATGGTGACCACACCGCCGCCTGGCTGGTCGCCGCGGACGGCGCATCGAGCCCGATCCGCAAACAGCTCGGGCTGTCGTTCGTCGACCAGGGGTTCGACCAGGACTGGCTGGTGCTCGACGTCAGGCTGAAGCGTCCAGTGCCGACGCTGTCGTCGTTCGTGCAGCAGATCTGCGACCCCGCCCGGCCGACCACCTATGTCGTCGGCCACGACGACTACCGCCGCTGGGAGTTCCAGTTGCAGCCCGGGGAGTCGCGCGCCGACATGTCGACCGACGAACGGGTGTGGCAGCTGCTCGAGCCATGGCTGACGCCCAACGACGCCGATCTCGTGCGCGCCGTGGTGTATCGATTCCACGCCACGGTGGCCAACGCCATGCGGGTGGGTCGGGTGTTTCTTGCCGGCGATGCCGCTCACCAGATGCCGCCGTTCCTCGGACAGGGGCTGTGCTCCGGCGTGCGTGACGCTGCGAACCTGGCCTGGAAGCTGCGGATGGTCGCCGACGGGGTGACCGACGATCGGCTGCTCGACACCTACGGCGACGAACGCCTGCCGCACGCCGCCGGCGTGGTCGCTCACGCCGTCGACACCGGCCGCCTGATCGACGAGCTGTCGGGCAGAGCCGCCGCCACCACCGACCTCGACGCTGCGTACGGCGGCGGGCGCCCGTTCCCGACGATCGACCACGGGATCCGCGTCGGCGATCACCCATCGGTCGGACGCCAACTCCCCCAGCCGACGATCGACGGTCATCCACTCGACGACTCGCTCGGCGACGGCTTCGCGATCGTCACCGACGACCCCTCGATGAGCGCCGGGGCGTTCGGCGATCTTGCACGTGTCGTCGTGCGTCCCCCGGGGCACCATGCCGATGGCGCTGCCTCCAGGTGGTGCCGTCGTCGTCCGCCCGGATCGATACGTCGCGAGCGTCGCGCACGATGTCGGCGAACTCGCTGCCGCCACGGCCGAGATCATCGACCGTCTGGGCGCCACTGCGGCCACCGCGAACACCACGTCCCCCACGAACACCACGAACAGGAGCACGTCATGACCGACTGGGATCCCCACCACCTCGCCTATGCACGCGAGCACCTCTGGGGTGTCCTCGCCACCGGGCGCGCCGACGGGTCGCCGCAGCAGTCGATGATCGGATACCTCGTCGACGACGATGGTCGGCTGATCATCTCCGCCAAGTCCTATACAGCCAAGTGGAACAACGCCGTCCGACAGCCGAAGGTGAGCGTGACGATCCCCGACGGCCGCATCCACCTCGTGGTGTACGGCGCGGCCGAGACGATCGATGCAGATCCACTTCGCGCCGAGTTGACCGCCCAGGTGTTCGGCGCACTGTCGGGCAATCCGGCCCCCGACCCGAGCGCGATCGTCCCGATGCTCGACGAGCAGCAGCGAGTCGTCCTGCGCATCACCCCGGCGAAGTTCCTGTTCCAGGAGTAGCCACCCCGGCGATGAGTTTCGGCGACACCCGTCGTCGCGAAGACTCATCGCATCCGGGGTTCCGACCGGGAAGGCGTTCGTAGGCTGGGAGCATGACCGTGTTCGATCTCGACGACTCGTTCGCCCGCGAACTCGTCGGGCTGCACCAACCGTGGCAGGCCGAGCCGGTGTCCGCGCCCGAGCTCCTGGCCCTGAACGAGAACCTGGCAGACGAACTCGGCCTCGACAGCGATGCCCTGCGGTCGCCTGAGACGGTCGCAATCCTGGCCGGCAACGCCGCGCCGGACGGGGTGACGACCATCGCCCAGGCGTACGCCGGCCATCAGTTCGGCGGCTACTCCCCCAGGCTCGGCGACGGTCGGGCGCTCCTGCTCGGCGAAGTGACCGACCGCAACGGGGTCCGTCGAGATCTCCACCTCAAGGGCTCGGGACGGACACCGTTCGCTCGCGGCGGCGACGGGCGCGCAGCGGTCGGGCCGATGCTCCGCGAGTACCTGATGGGCGAAGCGATGCACGCCCTCGGCGTGCCGACCACGCGGATGCTGGCAGTGGTCTCCACGGGCGACACGATCGTGCGAGAGGTCGACGGACGCCACGCCGAGGTCCCAGGGGCGGTGATGACCCGGGTGGCGGCGAGCCACCTCCGTGTCGGCACGTTCCAGTTCGCTGCCGCCACGGGGGACGCCGAGTTGTTGCGTTCCCTCGCCGACTACGCGATCGCCCGCCACGTGCCCGAGGCTGCCGGCGCCGACAAGCCGGCGCTCGCGCTGTACGAACACGTGGTCGGCGTACAGGCCGACCTGGTGGCGCAGTGGATGCTGCTCGGCTTCGTCCACGGGGTGCTGAACACCGACAACGTCACCATCTCCGGCGAGACGATCGACTACGGACCGTGCGCGTTCATGGATGCGTACGACCCGGCCACCGTGTTCAGCTCGATCGACCACGGCGGCCGCTATGCCTACGGCAACCAGCCGGCGATCACCACGTGGAACCTCGCTCGGCTGGCCGAGGCGATGCTGCCGCTGTTCGACGACGACAACGACACAGCGATCGAGTTGGCGACCGGCGTGCTCGAGCAACTGCCCGAACGCCTCCAGGGCACGTGGGCCGCAGGCATGCGCATCAAGCTCGGACTGGCATCCGATGACTCGTCGAACGATCACCTGATTGCCGAACTGTTGAACCTGATGCACGAGCACAGCGCCGACTACACCGGTTCGCTGCGGTCGTTGTCATCGGTGGCGCGCGGCAACCTCGACGCATCGCGCGCCGTGTTCGGCGACGCGGCACTGCCGGCGCTGAGCGAGTGGATCGGGCGGTGGGCGCCGACGATCGTCGGCGAGCCCGCAGCCGTGGCCGACGAGATGGATCGCCACAACCCGGTCTACGTGCCGCGCAACCATCTGGTGGAAGCGGCGCTGACGTCGGCGAGCTGGGGTGACTTCGGCCCGTTCGACGAGCTCCTCGACGCGGTGACGACTCCCTTCGAGCGACGTCCCGGTCTGGAGCGCTTCGAACGTCCGGCGCCTGCCGACGCCGCCAGCGGCTACCGGACGTTCTGCGGCACCTGACCGGCCCATCGCGCCGGGGGACGGTGTCAGCGGGCGACGCGGAACCCGATGTTGCCAGCGGCGCTGTCGGGGGTGTTCGCACTCCGGGCGCCCACTCGGTAGCGGTTGCAGTACGAGTCGTGACAGAGATACGACCCGCCGCGCATCACCCGGTGGGTTCCGGCCGGCGGGCCGGGCGGGTCGACCCGCACACCACCCTCTGCGCTCGTCGCGGGCGTAGGTCTCGGGCGAGAACCAGTCGGCGCACCACTCCCACACGTTGCCGCTGGTCTCGTACAGCCCGAACCCGTTCGGCGGGAACGACCTCACCGGCGCGGCCCCGGCGTACCCGTCGGCAACGGTGTTGACGCCGGGGAACTCGCCCTGGAACACGTTCATGCGATGCTCGCCACCGGGCTCGAGTTCGTCACCCCATGGGAACCGTTTGCGGTCGAGGCCGCCCCGGGCGGCGCACTCCCACTCGGCCTCGGTCGGGAGCCGAGTGCCGCTCCAACTGCAGTACGCCTGGGCGTCGTCCCAGCTGACATGGACAACAGGGTGATCGAGCACGTCGAGATATGTGGTGTGCGGCCCGGCCGGATGCCGCCAGTCGGAGCCCTCGACCTGGCGCCACCATGGCGCTGCAGCAACTCCCCGCGTCGGCGGGAAGTCGTCGGGCAACAGCCCGCCGAACACGAAGGACCACTGGTCTCGTTCGGCGAGCGTGGTGTAGCCGGTGTCGTCACAGAATGCGGCGAAGTCGGCGTTGGTCACGGTCGTCGGAGCGATCGAGAACGCCGACAACCTGACCTGGTGAACAGGGCCTTCCCCGTCGGCTTCGTACCCGTCGCCCGGAGGTGCACCCATCCAGTACTCGCCGTGCGGCACCGCGACGAGTTCGATCGCGAGCGGCTTCGCCCGAGCAGTGCCCGGCAACCTACTGGCCGGATTGTTCGGCCGATCGTTGGAGGGGGCACAGCACGCGCTCATCGCCCCAAGCTTGTCACAGGTCGGCAAGACTGCCTCAGGGCCCGTTTCACGAGTCGGCCCCGAGGGAACGACTGAGGACGATGACCGACACCAGCACCAACACCGGACACAACGACCAGACACCAATCGCAACCGGGGTGACACCCGAACGGCTCGCCAACCTTCGCACCTGGAACCTGGGGCTCACCGTGCTCCACGCCGTGCAGGCGGTGTTGATCGTGGTGCTCTCCGGCGACTTCGTGATCCAGGTGGTGTCGACGTTCCCGGAAGGTCCTCCCGGCACCCGCGTCCCCGACGCCGAACCGTTCTTCGACGTCCGGGTCGGCTTCGCCATCGGACTGTTCCTCGCCCTCGCTGCCATCGACCACCTCCTGACCGCCACCGTGTTCCGCGGCACGTACGAGCGCGACTTGCGGGGCGGTATCAACCGCTTCCGTTGGGTCGAGTACTCGATCAGCGCCACGATCATGATCCTGCTGATCGGCTTCTACAGCGGCGTCACCAACATCACGGCCGTCGTGGCGGTTGCCGGGGCGAACGTGGCGATGATTCTGTTCGGCTGGCTCCAGGAGCGGATGAACCCACCGGGGCGGGCGACCACCACGATGATGCCCTTCTGGTTCGGCACGCTCGCCGGTATCGCACCGTGGATCGGGATCCTGATTCAGATCGTCGGGTCGGAGACCGTGCCGGGCTTCGTCTACGGCATCGTGATCGTGCAGTTCGTGCTGTTCTTCAGCTTCGGACTCAACCAGTGGCTGCAGTACCGGGGTGTCGGCAAGTGGACCGACTACGTCTACGGCGAGAAGGTCTACCTCGTGCTCAGCCTCGCTGCGAAGTCACTCCTCGCCTGGCAGATCTACTTCCCCAGCCTCGACTGAACCGCCGACCACCCCGTTCGCGTGACAGTTCGGACGAACCGGGGCATCCGATCTGCAACCCGAACGCGAATTCGAGGGCTCGATACGATTCGGCGATGGCCCCCGGCGACGTGCAGCGACAAGCGGCGGCGGTGCGTTCCGGACAGATCACTGCTCGCGAGCTGGTCGACGACGCGCTCCGGCAGATCGACGCACGCCAGCCGGACCTGAACGCGTTCGTGTACGTCGACGCCACGGGCGCCCTCGCAGCGGCTGACGTTGTCGACACCGCACGTGCAGCAGGCGAAGAGTTGGGTCCACTCGCCGGGGTTCCGTTCGGGGTCAAGGATCTCGAGGACTGCACAGGGATGCCGACGACCCGAGGGTCACGCTGGTATGCCGATGCTCCCCCGGCCATCCGGGACGACATCCATGTCGAGCGATTCCGCGCTGCGGGCGCGATCCCGATCGGCAAGACAGCTGCGCCCGAGTTCGGAGCATTCGGCTACACCTCCAGCCCGCTGCACGGCGTGACGCGCAATCCGTGGAGCACCGATCGGACGCCCGGCGGCTCGAGCGGTGGCACCGCAGCGGCCGTGTCGGTCGGGGCGATCCCATTCGGCACGGCAAGCGACGGGGGCGGCTCGATCCGCGGACCAGCCGCATCGTGCGGACTTCCGGGCCTGAAGCCGACCTACGGACGGGTGCCCACCTTCGGGGTGACCCGCCATGCGGGCAACGCCGTGAACTTCGCGCTGGCGACCACCGTGGCCGACACCGCGCTGCTCTTCGACATCGCCACCGGCCCCGACATGCGTGACCGCACCTCGTTGCCCGCACCGGGCTTCTCGTACGTCGATGCGATCGAGCAACTCCCCGTGGCCGGGCTTCGCTCGGCCTGGTCGGCCGACCTCGGCTTCGTCACCACCGACCCCGAGGTGGTCGCCATCACCGAACGGGCTGCTTCGACGCTCGTCGAGGCTGCCGGTCTGGTCGACACAGGCCACGCCGTGTCCATCGACGACTTCATCCGGATCTACGCCTTCATGGAGTCGGCCGATCAGTTCGTCGACGTCCCCGACGACTGGGAGGACCGCCTCGACGAACTCGACCCGCTCGTTCGTGGCGGTTGGGAGCGCAACCGCACCGTCACGCTCCCACAGTTCGCCAGGGTCGAGAAGGCCCGACGTGGCCTGGAGTTGCAGGTCGCCGAGCTGTTCGAGCACATCGACGTGCTGCTCACGCCGACCAACCCGTGCGCGCCGTTCGCCGCGGAGGGCCCGATGCCCACCGAGATCGGCGGGCAACCGTGTCATGCCGGCAGCGCGGCGCTGCTCACGATGCTGGCCAACGTGGCCAACCTGCCGTCGATCACCGTGCCCGCCGGCCTCGACGCCGACGGCCTCCCCGTCGGATTGATGATCACGACGGCCCGCCACCGCGACGACCAGTGCCTCCGCCTGGCCCGCATCTTCGAGCAGGCCGCTCCCTGGCCACTCCACGCCCCCTGATCACCCCGTTCACGTTGCAGATCGGATGAAGCGGCCCATCCAAAACGTCACGCGAGCGGGTTGGGTGGGCGGGCGGCGTCGAGGCGGACGAGTCCGTCGAGGATGAGGTCGAGCACGAGTTCGAAGCTGCTGGAGGTGTCGCCGGCGAGGTGCTGATGCACGTGGGCAACCATGTGGGGATGCTCCGCTTCGGAGATGCCGGCGAGGAACTCGTTCGCTCGAGCTTCGGGATCGTCGCCCATGTTCATCCCGAGTTGCTGCAGTGTGTAGCCGAGGACGTGGTTGGTCACCGCGTGGAAGCCGTGGTGCGCGAGTTCGGGCGACAGCCCACTCTCATCGAAGAACCGCAACAGGTCGTCCATCTGCCGGGTCCGCGCCGGCCCCGGAAGATACCGCTGCCAGAGCTCCGGCGCCCAGGGATGACGGACGAGCACGTCGTGCGTCGAGATGGTCACCGCACGAACCGCCGCGAGCGGTGCAGCGTCCGCTGGCGGGTCGTCGATCTCCGCGGCGACGGCGTCGACCATCAGCGTGAACAGCTCGTCCTTGTTCGCCACGTGGTTGTAGAGCGACATCACCTCGTAGCCGAGGTGGCGTGCCAGGTTGCGCATGCTCAGTGCGGCGACGCCGTCGCTGTCGGCAACCGAGACCGCCACCGCCACGATGCGGTCACGGTGCAGCGGCTCTCGTGGTGCGGTCGTGCTCATCTCGGCCTCGATCATGACGGAACGCTTGACTACGTACAGTGTACGTAGCAGAGTGTACAGCGTACGTCACCACCCGAGGAGCCTCATGAACACCCGATCCGCCAACGAATCCGACACCCGATCAGACACTTCGCCCGAGCCCCCATCGGCGATGCGCGCCGCCGTCGCTCGACGCTACGGCACCGCCGAGGTGGTGACGGTCGACGAGGTCCCCACGCCGACACCCGGCAGCGAGGAGGTACTGGTGCGCGTCGAAGCGTCGTCGCTCAACGCACTCGATTGGCACTTCCTGACCGGAACGCCCTACCTGCTCCGTCTCGTCGCCGGTCTGCGCCGCCCGAAACGGATCATCCCGGGCGCCGACATCGCTGGCGTCGTCGTCGCCATCGGCGATGCGGTGACCACCCTGCGACCCGGCGACGCCGTGTTCACCGAGGGGCCGGGCGGGGGATGCGCACCATATGTCGCCATCAAGGCCGCCGCCCTGGTGGCGGTCCCCGACGGGGTGTCGTTCGCCGCCGCAGCGGCGACGCCCGTCGCCGGACTCACCGCGATCCAGGGGTTGCGCACCCATGCCGGCGTGCAACCCGGCGAGCGGGTGCTGATCAACGGCGCGGCGGGCGGGGTCGGCACCTTTGCAGTGCAGATCGCCAAAGCGCTGGGTGCCGAGGTGACCGCAGTCTGCAGCACCCGCAACGTCGAGATGGTTCGCCGTCTGGGCGCCGACCACGTCGTCGACTACACGACCGACGACTTCGTCGACGGCGGTGCTCGCTTCGACGTCATGCTCGACAACGTCGGCAACCGCACCCCCGCCGACTGCCTCAGCGTCATGAACTCCGGCGGGAGATTCGTGGCGGTCAGCGGACCCAAGAAGAACCGCTGGGTCGACCCGCTCCCGCACATCATCCGCACACGCCTGCGGTTCTGGCGAGCCGATGCGTCGTTCCATCAGTTCACGGCGTCGATGAACCGTGACGATCTCGAGCATCTCGGCGAGCTCCTCGCGAGCGGGGCGGTGATCCCCGAGATCGAACGCATCGTCGAACTCGATGGGGTCGCCGACGGCTTGGCCGAGATCGGCTCGGGACACGCCCGAGCCAAGATCGTCGTCACCCCCACCTGACCGCGCCCCGATCGGGTCAGGACTTGGCGTAGTCGACGGAGAACCAGCGCTCGGGACGAATCCGGATGCAGACGTCATCAGGGCCACCGCTGTTCGCGGCGTAGCCCCGACCCATCTCCTCGCCGAGATATCGAATCGCCATCGGCTCGATCGCGGCGCGCGAGACCTTGGCGTCGAGTGACTCGACGACTGCCTCACCCTCGACCGAGACGTACTTGTACGGCAGCTCTTCCTGCTGTGCGCACAGCGACGCCCGACCGGCAGCCGCAGCAAGGCGACCCTTCACCGACGACGCGCTCGTCAGCACCTCGACGTCGCCGCCCGGTTCGTAGGAGTACCAGACGGGCACAGCGAGCGGCGGCCCGTCCGAGCGCTCGATCGCCAGCACGCCGACGTGAAGCCCGGCGAGAAACTCCTGGCGCTCCGATTCGGTCATCTTCAGGTCTGCCATGCCGGCCATCCTGACAGACGCCACGGTCGCAGCGCACCCGGACGTCTGTGGTGGACTTGAGCGATGAGCATCACCGAGCAGCCGGCCCCACACCTGTCGCTGTACCGAGCGACCGGCGCGAAACCCCTCACCGACCTGCATCCGAACGGCGTGAACCATCTCGCGCTGTCGACCGCCGACATGAAGGCACAGCTCACGTTCTTCGCCGAGGTGCTCGGCTGCCCCACCCGGGCGCTGTACTGGATGCACGGCGTGGCGAACACATTCCACGGCTTCGTCGAACTCGCAGGCGACAGCTACCTCGCATTCGTGCAGGCCCCTGGCAACCCGACCGAACCGCACTGGGGCGTCACCCACTCCGGCAATGCCGGCGACCCCGTCACCGCCGGAACGATGCAGCACCTGGCGCTCAACGTCGACTCGATCGACGACGTCCTCACGATGCGCGACCGCATCCGCAGTCACGGGATCCAGGTGATGGGCCCCATCGACCACGGCATGATCCAGTCGATCTACTTCGCCGGCCCCGAGAACCTCAGCCTGGAGGTGTGCACGGGCCGCGACATCGACGAGCGCCAGTGGGTCGACCCCGAGGTGCAGGCGCTGTGCGGCATCTCCGCCGACGAACTCGCCCAGCTCACGAATCCCCCAGGCTTCGAGCGCCCCGACGAGCCCGTTGCCCAACCATCCTTCGACGAGTCGAAGCCGAACATGCACTACCCGCCGGCGACACGTGAGGCGATCATGGGCATGCCAGACGATGCGGTCTGGAACAACCTCAGCGTGCCCGAACCACCCGTCGCCCTGCCCGATTCGGAGCAGCGATGAGCGACGACGTGAGCAACGACATCGATGACGACGGCGGCTTCGACCCCGACTCCTTTCCGACGGTGCCGAACGCCGACGACTCGCTGCCCGGCAGCCTGGAACTGGGGGTCTTCTCGCTGTCGCTCAGTGTCGCCGACCTCGATGCGTCGATCGCCTTCTACGGCAAGCTCGGCTTCGACGTGACCGGCGGCGACACCGAGTCGGGTTGGGCGATCCTGAAGAACGGCGAGACCACGCTCGGGCTCTTCCACGGCATGTTCGACAAGAACATGCTCACCTTCAATCCGGGGCTCACGCCACGGATGGAACGCATCGAGCAGTTCACCGACATACGCGAGGTCCGACGATCGCTGGAAGCTGCCGGCCTCAGCGTCGACAGCGCCATCGAGCCCGGCAGCACCGGCGCCGGTTCGCTCACGTTGATCGACCCGGACGGCAACCCGATACTCATCGATCAGTTCTTCTGACCCCTCACGCGTTGCGAAACGTGATGCTCAATCGGGGCTCGGCGTGTCGCACCTTGCGCAACGTCTACTCGGACCAGGCCTTGATCTTCTCGATGGTGCCGAGCGGGTCGGGGCCGTGCGGATTGACGTTGAGGTAGGTCACACCGACGTCCTTGAACACCTGGATGCGCTCGCGCACGTGGCCTTCGTCGCCGATCAGCGCCGACAGATCGATGTACTCGTCGGGCACCGCCGCGATTGCTTCGCCACGCTTGCCCGACAGGAACAGGTCCTGGATCTCCTCGGCTTCGGCCTCCCAGCCGTAGCGCTTGAACAGGTCGTTGTAGAAGTTCTTCGACTTTGCGCCCATGCCGCCCACGTAGAAGCCGATCAACCCACGAGCCGCCTCGCGCGCCTCGTCGACGTGTGGGCCCGATCCGAGCGCAACGGTGCCACCGGCGATGATCTCCAGCGGCGCCTTGTTCGGGTCGCGCTTGGCGGTGCCGGCAGCGAGCGAGTCGCCCCACACCTGCTGGAAGCGATCGGGCACGAAGTGGATCGTCTGCCAGATGTCAGCGACCTCGGCGGTGAGTTCGACGTTCTTCGGCCCGATCGTGGCCAGCGAGATCGGGATGTCCTTGGCCGGTGGGCGGTTCATGAACTTGATCGGCTTGCCCAGCCCGGTGCCGCCCTCGGCGAGAGGAAGTTGATAGGTCGTGCCGTCGTGCTCGACCTTCTCGCCGCTCCACACCTTGCGGCAGATCTCGATCGTGTCGCGGGTGCGCCCGATCGGCTTCTCGAACGGCACCCCGTGCCACCCCTCGATCACCTGCGGGCCCGAGGTGCCGAGGCCCAGCACGAATCGGCCACCGGACAGCGCGTCGAGCGTGGCGGCGGTCTGTGCGATCAGTGCCGGACTGCGCGAGTAGAGCGGGATGATCCCGGTCATCAGCTGCACCGTCGAGGTCTGCCCGGCGAGGTAGCCGAGCGTCGAGATCAGGTCGTAGCCGTAGATCTCGGCGCCCCAGATCAGGTCGACGCCGGCCGACTCGAGGTCGCGCGCCTCCTGGGCGAGCTTCTGGGGGTCGCCGTTGAATCCAATGGTGGTGGAGATCTTCATCGCCGTTGCCTTTCGTCGAGGTGGTGGTTGCGACCGTAGTCAGCCGGCACCCATCGGGCTGCAGCCCGTCAGGCGAACGGGCCTCCGTCGGCGAAGGCCCAGGCGCTGAACCGCTCGCCCATCCGCTGGTAGCCGACGCTGTTCGGGTGGAGCCCGTCGGGGAGATCGTCGACGTCGTCGGCGCCGAACAGTTCGTGACCGTGCAGGTAGTGGAGGTGCGCGTCGCCGGAGCGCCGACGCTGCTCGACCACGGCCTCGAGCAGCTCGCGAATCCGCGTCAGCGACAACGCCCCGAGCATCAGCTCGCCGGGTCGGTCGATCACGTCGAACGTGCCCTCGTCGTTCGGCAGGGTCGGGCCAGGGTGATCCTCGGCGGCCGGACAGATGATCGGGCTGATCACCACGACCGGTGTGTCCGGGTGGCCGTCGCGAATGGTGTCGAGCAGCCCATGGACCGCCGGCACGAACGCACGCTCGCGCATCGAGTCGGCGTTGACGACGTTGATCCCGAGTTTGAGGCTGATGAGATCGGCCGGCAGGTCGCGGATCGTCCGGGCGGCGAACTGGTCGAGGTGGCACTGCCCGGCGAGGCCGAGGCTGGAGAGGTCGATGTCGGCCGAGCGCGCAACCACCGCCGGCCAGGTGCCAGTGGGATGCTCGGCCTCCATGCAGTGGCTGATCGAGCTGCCGTAGTGCACCCAGCGGCGGCGCTGCGTCGCCGCAGGCGCCTCCAGCGATGCGTGTTCGTCGAGCCGGAGTTCGCGCAGCATCGTCGAGGCGTTCTGGGCGAGCCAGATCTCGACATGCTTGGCGCCAGTGGCGAGCCCGTCGAAACGGATCACGCTCGGGTCGATGTGCACCATCTCGAACTCCATCGAGGTCCGATCGGGGAATCGGATCAGATCGGTGTCGGTGAGCGCCTCGCTCGCCATCAACTCGCCGTCGACGACGAGGTCGATCGTGGCCGTGTGGGGCGTGATGCCGCCGTACTCGAGCCGGGTGAACACGGCCTCCAACTCGACCGACGTCGAGTCGGTCACGAACTCGAGCCGGCCGCCCGACGGCATCGACGACACGAATCCGATCGCTGGGTCGACCAACTGTGCCCGAGCCCACGCAGGCAGCCGCTCGGTGAGGGCTCCGCGCTCCATCTCGGTGAGGTCGGCGATGCCGGCGAGGCGCACCCGCGCGTCCGCGATGCGGAGATCGACCGCGGTCATCGCCCGAACGTTACGTTTGGTGTCAGACACCACACGTAACACCTCACGCGCCGGGACGCCCGCGGCCGGGGGCGACCGTGCGGGCGAGGATGCCGAGCGTGGCGCGCAAGCTCGCTTCGGAGATGATCGGGAACCGATCGGCGAACCCTGCGTACTGCTCGTGCAGGTTCGACCAGTCGTAGTACGACGTCACCAGCGTGCCGCCGTCGATCGGCTCGAGTCGGTAGCCGTACACGTGCCCCATGGGCGGTTGCATCGTGCCGTCGATGCTCCAGGCGATCTCACGGTCGGCCTCGAAGGTCTCGATCACCACGGTGACGTCGTACTCGCCGAGGTCGAAGTCGCGCAGCGAGTCGCGGTCCATGTGCACCACGAACCGGTCTCCGACCGCGGTCGCAGCGTCACCGTCGGCCGACATCAACATGCCGGTCGCATCGATCGTCACGTGCCCACTCGGACTCCGAAGAACATCGAAGATCGCTCCGGGCTCGGCGGCAATCGTGCGGTCGACTTCGAGTCGGGTGGTCGGCGTGCTCATCGAGTCATCTTCGCAGTTACGCCATCGGGTGCGCGCACGGTGCGTCGTCAACCACTACACAGTCGTGATGGCCGATGTGCTCCCCCGAGTCCCCGAAGACTGGTCGAAGGCACTTGCCGTGATCGCCCACCCCGACGACATGGAGTACGGGGCTGCAAGCGCGGTTGCTCGCTGGGTCGGCCAGGGCAAGTCGATCAGCTACGTCCTGGCAACCGACGGTGAAACCGGCATCAGCACGATCCCGCCCGACGAGGTCGGCCCGTTGCGACGTGCCGAGCAGATCGCGAGTTGCGCCGCGGTCGGCGTGACCGAGGTCGAGTTCCTCGGCCTGCCGGACGGGTTGTTGGTCGAGGGCCTCGATCTCCGACGCGCGCTCACCGATGCCATCCGACGTCACCGTCCCGACGTCTTGCTGAGCATCAACCACCGCGACTCGTGGGGTGGGCCCAGCTGGAACCACGCAGACCATCGGGTCATCGGGCGTTCGCTCCTCGACGCCGCCCGAGACGCAGCGAATCCGTGGGTCTTCAGCGATCTCGACTGCGTCGGCGTGGAGCGGTTGTCGTTTCGTGGCGTTCAGCGGCTCGCCGGCGGCGACGCACGGAACCGACGTGACCGACACACTCGATGCCGGGATCGCGTCACTTCGCTGCCACGAGATCTACCTGTCGAACCTCGGCGGCGCCATGGCCGACCCGGACGAGTTCCTGCGAACCAACGCCCGCAGCGGCGGTGAACTCATCGGCGTCGAACTCGCCACCACCTTCGAACTCGTTCACCTCTGACGGACGGACGCCGGTCAGCGTTGGTGGATCATCACCGACGTGCGCCGGCTCGACGGTCAGTCGGGTCGGCCGCGGTCGGCAAAGGCGGCCATCAGGCGCGGACCGTCGAGCTCTCGGGCGTAGCGGAGCGGGTCGAGGCCGGCACCGATCACGTAGTCGGTCAGCAAGCGCACCGACACCGCGGTCAGGTCGTTCGGGTCCCAGGGCTTGGTGAAGTAGTGGTCGAGGCCGGCTTCGTTGATCGCCCTGATCGTGTCCTGATGCCCGGCCTGGCCGGTGAGGAGCACCGCCCGGACCGCACTGGTTGCCGGGTTCGACTTCAACGACACGAGGAGGTCGACACCGGTCTCGGCTCCTGGCAGCCGGTGATCGGCGATGATCAGCCCGAGGTGATCTCCGGCGTCGTCGACCTCGGCGATCGCGGTTCGGGCATCGGCGACGTCATCGGCCTGCTCGACGCGGATCCGTCCGGCGAACGCCTCCACGTCGCGGACGACCTCGGCGCGCACCTCCGGTTCGTCCTCGACGACCAGAATCACCAGCTCGTCCACCGTCTGTTCCCCCTCATGCAGCTTGCTCCGCCGGGAGCACGACGGTGAACACCGTGTGCCCGGGTCGGCTCTCGACGCCGATCGTACCGTGGTGTTCTTCGACGATCTGGCGGCTGATCGACAGCCCGAGGCCGAGGCCGAACTGGACCCGACCGTCCTTGGTGGTGAACCGTGGTTCGAAGATCCGCGACTCGATCTCGGGCGGTATGCCCGGGCCGGTGTCGGCGATCTCGACCCGTACCGTTGCGCCCTCCGGGGCGACCCGGATCGACAGCTGTCCTTCGTCGTTCATGGCGTCGAGTGCGTTGACCAGGAGGTTCGACCAGACCTGTTGGAGCTCGCCGGGTCGAGCGGCGATCGTGGGCGCCGGCTCGTAGTGGCGCTGCACGTCGACCCGGTCGAGTCGGTGTGAGACCATCCTCAGTGCGTCGTCGAGCCCGGTCGCGACGTCGACGTCGGTGTGGATGTCGCCCCGACCGTCGTTGCCGCGGAGGTAGCCGCGCAGGCTTCCGACGAGCGACTGGACCCGATCGGCGACGCCGGAGATGTTGCGGATCGTCTCGGCGAGCCGCGTCGCAGCCTCGAGGCGCCTGAGCTCGTCGTCGCCAGCATGGGCGAGCGCACGCGCTTCGTCGGTGCTGGTCACTCCGCTGGCGACGAGTCGATCGGCGAGCGCCCGGTCGCCAACCGCCTCGGCGATGTCGCGGCGCAATGCTCGCCGCTCCGATGACGGCATCGTCGGCGCATCGAGTCGACGTTGAATGGTCGCCGTGACGGCCGCATCGTCGACGACCGCGTCGACGTCGTCGGCGAGGTGCTCGATGCTGCGCATCAGCGCCGCCGTCGGATTGTTCAGCTCGTGGGCCATGCCGGCGGCCATCTCACCCAGGGCCGTGAATCGGGCGCTGGCCACGAGCTGGGCCCGAGCTTCCGACAGCGCCGCCAAGCTCTCGTCGAGTTCGAGCTGGAGTTCCTGGGAACGCCGCAACCGGCGGGCCAGCGAGGTGATGAGAATGCGTGCCAGCAACCCACCGAATTCGGGCTCGACGGTCAGTGCCTGGGCCAGTTGGTCGAGCGTGATCGGGATGGCACGCACATCGGTGACCGCCCGGCAACGCAACAGCGCTCGTCGACGGCTCGCCAGCGACAGCAATCCCACGATCGCGCCGGTCGACTCCTCGTGCATCACCTTTCGGCCGCCCTGAGCGTGCGACGTGAGCCGGACCCGACCTTCGATGACGACGTAGATCCCGCCGACGTCTTCGCCCTCCTCGATCATGATCGTGCCGGGCGACACCCGGATCCGAGCGGGGTGTCCCAGGCAGCGGTCGAGCAGTTCGACCAGCCGTCGGGTCATCTCGTCGTCGTCCATCGGCTCGCCGAGCAACGGATGCGGGTCCGTTGCATCGATCGCCGGCGCGGCGCGCTGCTGCTCGATCCGCTCTCGAGCTGCGGCGATGTCGGCGTCGTCGAGCAGTTCGCTGAACTCGTCGAGCCGGTGGGGCGCGCACTCGACGAGGTACGTGGCGAGTTGTGCTTCGATCAGGCTGCCGAGTCCGAGTTCGGTCCACGGGCGGATGATCATGCCGTTCACCGAACCGAGGCGCAATGCTTCGTCGACGTCGTGCAGCGAGGCACGCGACGCCACCAACACCGTCCGGGTGGTGCGCAGCCGAGGGTGCTGGTGGAGCGCTGCGACCACCCCGGACCCGCGGTGGGCACTGGAGTCCAGGTCGACCAGCATCAACGGGATGTATCCATCGGCGGCGAGCACGGACTCCGCGGTGTGCATCGCCTCGTCGGCGCCCGACGCCAACTCGACGTCAGCGAGACCGCCGAGCAAGGCCTGCAGGTCGGTGGCCAAGGGCTCGCCGGCGTCGGTGCCCGCAACGACGAGGACGACCATGCGACCGGTCACAGCAGCCCCAACCCCTCCCAGATGGGCGGCATCACGAACACGATGAGGACGATGCCGAGGGCGCCGACCAGGAGCCCGATGACCGCCATGTCCTTCGTTTCGATCTCGCCCGATGCGTACGCGACCGCGTTCGGTGGCGTGCTGACCGGCAGCGCCATCGCCAACGAGCACGCCAGCGCGATGAGCAGCCCGACGAGGAGCGGATCGAGGTCGACGGCGTCGGAGAGGGCCAGGCTGATCCCGATCGGGATCAGCAGGTTCGCGGTTGCCGAGTTCGAGATGATCGTGCTGAGTCCGATCGCCACCACGGCGAGCGCGGCCAGGAGCAACCCGGCCGACAGCGAACCCCAGTCGAAGAGCTCGACGAGCCACTGATCGAGCCCGGTGCTGGACACGCCGTTGCCGAGCGCGATGCCGCCGCCGACCAGCCACAAGATGTGCCAGTTGAGGCGGCGGAGGTCGTCGACGCCGAACACCTGGGTGGCCAGCAGGACGACCACAGCGCCGAACCCGACGATCGACGAGGGCACACCGTGGAGTGGCTCGCTGACCCACCCGATCACGGTCAGGGCGAACACGACGTACAGGACGAGCGCGGGGCGACCCCGGTCGAAGTCGCCGCCGATACGGACGTCGATCGTGTCCGCCGACGCCGGGAAGCGCCTGGTGAGCAGGAACCAGGCGAACGCGAGGACGACCAGCGCGACCGGCACGGCCAATGCCATCCACGTCACGAAGTCGACCTCGATGCCCTGGTCCTGGAGTCGCCCCAGCGCGATCGCGTTCGGCGGGGAACCGACCGGCGTGCCCAACCCGCCGATGTTGGCGGCGACGGGGACCGCGAGGATGAGGCCGACCCGAAGACGATCGTTCGGGCCGAGGCCGCCGGCGACCGGGATCACCACGGCCATCATGGCCGCGGTGGTCGCGGTGTTGGAGACGAACATCGACAGCACTGCGGTGATCATCATCAGCCCGGCCATGATCGCCCGCGGCGAGTCGCCGAACGGCCGGAGGAGCACCCCGGCCAGGTTGCGGTCGAGTCGGTACTTCGCCGCGGTCTCGGCCAGCACGAAGCCACCGAGGAACAGGATCAGTACCGGGTTGGCCAGCGTGGCGAAGATGCTCTGGTAGGTGGGCGCTTCGAAGTTCGACGGGAGCCCGACGAGTGCTTCGTCGGAGATCAGCAGGATCTCGGCCAGGATGACGAGGATCGACGTCGCCGAGAGCGGGATCGCCTCGGTGATCCACAGCACGACCGCCGCACCGAAGATCGCCAGCATCCGACTTGCTGGGGCAGTCAGATTGCCCTCGGCCCCGATCAGCAGGACGATGACGAACCACGCGGCCGCGACGGCCACGCCGACCGTCGTGCGGTTCAACCACGTTCGACGATCGGTCAGCCGCGTGAGCTGGCGATGATCGATCGTCATGAGCCCGACGCTACTGCTGGGTCGAGGCACCCGGTTGCGACGCCGGCAGGTATGGCACCGTCCGCCATGTCGCCATGGCGGACGGCACCGAGCAGTCAGCGGTCAGGAACCAGCTGTGAACGTCCCCTCGAGGTGCCACACACCGACGAAGTCGTTGAACGATCCGCCGACGATCTGGCTGGTCCAGTCGAGGACGTAGGCGCCGGTCTCGGGGTCGATGGTCCCGATCGGGGCCTCACCACTTCCGTCCGGCTTCGGAGCGCCCTGGTTGAAGCTCGCGTTGCCGTAGTAGGCGGTGAAGGCCGACAGGTCGCCGGTCAGGACACCGTCGGTCGCGACGAGCGTCGGCACGGCCTCTGCCGGATCGGTCGCTCCGGCGAATGCCACGGCAAAGAACGGCACCGGCTGGATGATGGCATCGGCGAGACCGTTGCCCGTCTCGTCGAACGCCGGGTCGGGAGCGGGCTGCCAATCGCCCGAGAGGAGTCCGCCGTCGGTGCCGGCCGTCAGCCCGGAGAAGGTGACGTCAGCGCATGCCGAGTCGGCGTTCTCGATGAACGGACCGGCATCGAGCGTGCCGCCGGGTTGCAGCATGCGGAAGTACGACCCGCTGACGTTCGCCGGGTCGTCGCACACGGCGTCGTCGATCGAGAACGTGCCGACGAGGTCGCCCTCGAGCATCGGCGCCGCCTCGGTGGTCTCCGGAGCCGGCGTCGTCTCTTCGACGACGGGCTCGGTGGTCTCCGACTCGGTTGCCTCAGTCGACTCGGTTGCCTCAGTCGACTCGGTTGCTTCGGTCGACTCGGTTGCTTCGGTCGCCGTCGTGGACGAATCCGACGCGTCGTCATCGCTGCCGCAGGCGGCAGCGAGGAGTGCGACGACCGCGATCGACGCGAACAGACGGTGATGGGGGTGGTGCGTACGCATGAGTGGCTCCTTGCCGTTCAAACTGTTGATGGAGAAGTTGGTGCTGTCGACGCCTCGACGGGAGATCGATCCGGTGGCGGAGCCTGCAGCGAGGCCTCGTGTGGGACCTGCGGCGGGGTGGCCGAATCGACGTGTTTCCTCAATGCAAGCCCCGCAAGGCCGGCAACGAGGACACCGGGAATCACGAAGAACCAGGGGAAGAGGTCGAACGACGGGAGTGCATCGACGGCTTGGTAGTTGTCGACGTTGTCGCTCATCGTCGCCACCATCGGATTGAAGTCGGTGAGGATCGTCGGCCAGTCCGCAGACCATTGGGTGATCGCCGGGTAGTCGGCCGGATCGCCACCCGCTTCCACGAGCATCGGCAGCGCGTTGACCCGGAGCTGTCCTTCGGCTGCGCCGAGGGTGACGAAGTATCCCTGGACCGACTGGACACGCTCACGCGTCATCATCGGCCGGAAGCTGTCGATCATCTCGGCGCCCTTCGGCGCCCGCTCGAACATCTGGAACACAACGGGCGCTGCTGCGACCGCAAGACCGAGCGCCAGCAGCGTCCAGACTGCCGGACGGCCGCGATCGGCCCGGCTGTTGCCTCGGCTGTTGGCTCGGAGGGCGAGCGCAACGGCCGCCGACACCACGATCAGCACTCCAGGGACGACGAAGAACCACGGGAACATCGGAAACGGAGGCAAGGCGGCCACGGCGGAGTAGTTGTCGAGGTTGGCCTCCATCCGGTCGATCAGATCTCCCATGTCCTGCTGAATGGCCGGCCACTGCTCGTGCAGGTTCGCGATCGATCCGAACGTGGCGACGTACTCCCCCTCATCGATCGCTCCCGCCTCGATCAGGTCGGCGCTCAGCTCGTCGATCCACTCGGTATCGGCCGCGTCGATCTCGTCGAGGTAGCCACGAAACAACTCGACCTGCTCGACGGTCATGTACGACTCGAAGTCGTCGATCATCTCGCCACCGAGCGGGGCACGATCGAACATCTGGAACACGACCGGCGCAACGATCATCCCGATGCCCACCAGAAGTGCCAAGACGATCGGTAGGTTCCGCCTTTTCGCCCTCATCATGCTCCAATCCGGGTCGATGCCCGATCTCCACTCTCTGCCGGACCGAAGCAACCGCCAAGGGGCGAAAGTCACCCCTGTGACGCGGGCGAAGTGCTCAGCGCCGGGCGAGGACCTTCGCGAGACTGCGCAGCGCGAGCCCGAATCCGATCTTGCCGGCGACGGCCCCGACGGGAGCGAGGAACGCCGGCAGGTAGGGCACCGTGACGTCTTCGCGCCATTCGATCGTCGAGCCCGAGCCGTCGGCTCGCACGGTGAACCCGGCGCTGCCACCGAGCACGGGTCCGAGCTTGTCGACGTCGCAGATGCCCACCTGCGCGGTCTCGTCCCAGTCGCACCGGGTGACCCGCATCCGGTCCTCGAGCGCAACGGGCCGGAATCCTGTCCAGGCGGTGAACGTGTAGCCGACCTCGTTCGGGTCGCCGCCCTCACCCTCGATGGTGGTCGCCGGGATCCAGGCACCGTGAGCCGGCCAGTCGATCAGTTCGTCCCACAGTTCGCGTACGGGGGCGTCGAATCGTCGGGTGAGCTCGAACTTCACGGGAAGCATGTCTCCAGCCTGCCAGCGCTACGACCTCCACCACACGTCCAACCCCCACGTTTGCGTGACGTTTTCGATGACCCGGGTCGCCCGGGCTGCAACGCAAACGTGAGCCGTCAGGAGCGAGCGACGAGCAGGCGGTCGAGGAAGCGGAGGGCGGCATCGGACGTCTCGTGACGCCAGAGCGCGACCACGTCGAAGGTTCCGTCGGCTCCGTCGGTGCCGTCGGTGCCGTCGCCGAGCACCGTTGCGAGTGCTGCCACGATCGCTCGCTGGCGCTCCAGCATCGGGGTCACGTCGATGGCGCAGCGCTCGGCGATCACCAGTTTCAACAACAGCTCGCTTCGCAGGTCTCGGAGATGCTCGACCGGCGCAGACAGCCATCGCCGCAGCTCGGCCCGGCCGGACCGGGTTGCTTCGAGCAGTGTGCGGTTGCCACCGGCGATACCCGGCTCCTCGCCCACCGAGCGGATGAGGTCTCGTTGGAGCAGTTGGTCGAGCGAGCGATACGTCAGCGCTCGCGACAGCGTCCAGACCCGACCGAGCTCGCCTCCCGGACGCAACGTCGACGCGATGGCGAAGCCGTGAGTCCGGCCCTCGTACAGCACGCCCAGGCAGGCCCACTCGCCGAGCAGGAGTTCGCGACGGCGCCGGTCGGTCGGGCTCCGCGTCACGCCGGCGCCACCTCGATGTCGGTGGCCTTCACCGACGCATGGACGTCGTCGCCTGGTCGCAGGTCGAGGTCGTCGAGCGCAGCAGCGGTGATCTCGGCGGTGAGCGCCAACTCGCCCTGGATGACCAATCGCACCCGGTCGCCCAGGCGGTCGATGTCGCTGATCGTGCCGCGCCAGGTGTTGCGAGCGCTCGAAACGACAGCGTCGCCACGGGCGAGCAGCACCGAGTGCGGGCGGATCGTCGCCAACGTCGGGCCGTCGACCGCGTCGGCGATCACCACCCTGGCTCCGGAGGGCGTGGTCAGCACGCCGTCGACGACGTCGCCGACGATCAGGTTGACGCCGACGAGATCGGCGACGTATCGGGTACGCGGGTGCGCCGTCACCTCGGCCAACGTGCCGGTCTGCACGATCCGGCCGGACTCGAGGACCACCACCCGGTCCGCAAGCGCGTACGCATCGACCGGGTCGTGGGTGACCACCAGGCGCATCCCGTCGAAACCCGCGAGGTGGCGGCGAAGATCTCGCCGCACGTTCGCTCGAGTCCCTGCGTCGAGCGCCGCCAGCGGTTCGTCGAGCAGCAACAAGCCGCGGGCTCGTCGCCAGCGCCCGGGCGAGCGCCACCCGTTGCGCCTGGCCACCGGACAGGGCACCAGGGCGTTGCGGCGCGTAGTCGGCCAGGTCGAATCGTTCGAGCCACTCGTGCGCCCGCTGACGGGCCTCACGCTTCGCTGTCCCGCGTGCGCGCATCCCGTAGGCGACGTTCTCGACGACGCTGAGGTGGTCGAACAGCACGTAGTCCTGGAAGACGAATCCGGTCGGACGGTCCTCCGGTTCGACCAGTACGTCGCCAGCCGGGTCGTCGACGACCACCCCGTCGATCTCGATACGTCCACGATCGAGCGGCACCAGACCTGCGAGGCAGCGCAGCACGGTGCTCTTGCCCGCACCGTTCGGTCCCAGGAGCGCGACGACCTCGCCCGGCGCTGCGCGTAGCTCGACGTCGAGGTCGAGCGATCCCAGCTGCAGCCCGATCTGGGCGTCGAGCGTCATGTGACCGCACCCGCCGGCTGGGTGGCGGCTCCGAACCAGCGATCGCGCAAACCGACGAGCACCGCGAACGACACTGCGATCATCACGAGCGCCAGCACGACCGCTTCCTCAGGGTTCGTCTCGAGCGACAGGAACACGGCGAGCGGCATCGTCTGGGTGGTCCCGGGGAAGTTGCCGGCAAAGGTGATCGTGGCACCGAATTCACCGAACGCACGCGCCCACGCGAGCACCGCGCCGGCGATCAGGGCCGGACGGATCGCCGGCAGCGTGACTCGGCGGAACGTGTACCAACGAGAAGCCCCGAGCGTTCTCGACGCGTCTTCGAGCCGAGGGTCGAGCTGGCGCAGCGCCGCCTCGACCGTGATCACCAGGAACGGCATCGCGACGAAGGTCTGCGCCACGACGACGCCTGCGGTCGTGAACGGCAGGGTGATGCCGAACCACTCGTCGAGGTACTGGCCGACGACGCCGCGCCGCCCGAGCGCGAAGAACAGTGCCACTCCCCCGACCACCGGCGGCAGCACCATCGAGAGCAGACACAGCGCCCGCACGGCGCCGCGGCCAGGGAAGTCGACCCGAGCGAGCAGCCACGCGAGCGGGACCCCGAACACGATCGACAGTGCGGTTGCGCACAGCGACGTGACGAGCGACAGTCGTAGGGCGGTCAGCGCCGTGTCGTCGCGTGAGGTACGTCCATGCGCTCGACCAGGGCGCACGCCAGAGCAGCCCGACGAGCGGGAGCGCAAAGAAGGCGATTGCAGTGCCGGCCAGCAGCAGTGCCGGAAACGGGAGCCCGACCCGGCGGCCACGACGCGTCATGGCGCACCGAACCCGTAGCTCGCGAGGACTGCTCGACCTGCGTCGCTCTGGACGAACTCGATGAAACGATTCGCACCGTCGGGGTTCGAGCTGCCGGCGGTGACGGCGACCGGGTAGTCGGCGACGACGTTGATGTCGTCGGGGATCACCACACCCTCGGCTCCACCCCCCGCCGCGAGCACGTCGGTGCGGTAGACGATTCCGGCGTCCGCCTCGCCGAGGGTGACCTTGGTGACCACACCGCTCACACTTGCCTCGAACGAGTTGGGTGTGATGTCGACGCCGGCAGTGGCGAGCACCTGCTCTGCGTACGCACCACATGGCACCTGCGGCGCGCACTGCACCACGACGAGATCGTCGTCGGCCAGGTCGGCGACGCCGGCGATCCCGTTCGGGTTGCCGGCCTCCACGATGATTTCGGCGGTGTTCGTCGCGAACACCGCCGGCGAACCGGAAGCTGCGCCGGCGTCGGCGACTCGGGCCATGTTCGCGAGGTCGGCCGAGGCGAACACGTCGGCGGGGGCGCCTTCGACGATCTGGGTGGCGAGGTCGGAGGATCCGGCGAAGCTGAACGTGACGGCGACGTCGGGATCGACGTCGGAGAACGCATCGCCCAGTTCGGTGAAGGCTGCCGTCAGCGATGCCGCGGCGAACACCGTGATCTCGGCGCCCGGTGCCGAATCGTCAGCACCGCACGATGCAGCGATCAACGCAGCAGCGACGATGACGACAACAGCGCGCACGTGGAGACAATAGTCAACGATCAACTATTGCGTCCGCATCAGGGATCGGCCGAGCCCGCACTCGCAACAGACAGGACAGACCCTGACTTTGGCCCCTGCTGACGAAGAAGATTCGGGCGCAGCATGGAGTCATGGATACCAACGCACTTCACTGGGACGTCCGCCTCGAACTCCGCGAGGACGCCGATCACTGCGAAGTGACCGCGCACCTCGACACGGGTGACCGCAGCCTCGCCGGAGTCGGCAGATCACGCCGGAATCCGAGTGATGCCACTGTCCCCCAGGTCGGAGAAGAGTTGGCGACGGCCCGGGCACTCCAGGATCTCGCCCAGCACCTCACCGACGACGCGTGGCAGATGATCGAACGGTTCAACCCGAACAACTGACCGCACGAACGTTCGCCAACGCTCCACATCGGCGCGGGAGCGGTTGCAGCAGTACCTTCGCACGCATGTGGTCGTTCGAGACAGAGCCCGAATTCCAAGAGAAGCTCGACTGGGTCGAGCAGTTCTGCAAGGAGGAGGTCGAGCCGCTGCACTACGTGTTCCCGTACGCGGTGCGCTCGCCGGACCCGAAGGTCAAGGCTCATGTCCGGGCCCTGCAGCAGCAGGTGAAGGACCAGGGCCTGTGGGCCATCTTCCTCGACGAGGAACTCGGCGGCCCCGGCTTCGGCCAGCTCAAGCTCGGCCTGCTGAACGAGATCCTCGGCAAGTATCCAGCCGCCCCGCAGCTCTTCGGCGCCGCCGCACCGGACACCGGCAACATGGAGATGCTCGCCGCCTACGGCACCGAGGAGCAGAAGGAGCGTTGGCTCACCCCGCTGCTCAACCAGGAGATGTTCTCCGCGTATTCGATGACCGAACCGCAGGGTGGGTCCGATCCCAACCTGTTCCGGACCACGGCGGTCAGAGACGGCGAGGAGTGGGTGATCACCGGCGAGAAGTGGTTCACCAGCGCCGGGCGGGTCGCCGACATCTTGTTCGTGATGTGCACCAACGGCATGTACGTGGTGCCCCGTACCACGCCGGGCGTCGAGATCATGCCCGAGCCGCGCAACCACAACCACATCATCTACAACGACGTGCGCGTGCCGCTCGATCACCTCCTCGGCCCGGAGGACGGTGCCAAGGTGCTCGCCCAGCGCCGCCTCGGCGGCGGACGCATCCACCACGCGATGCGCACCATCGCCCAGTGCAAGCTCGCCTTCGACATGATGTGCGAGCGGGCGCTCAGCCGTGAATCGCACGGCAAGACCATCGCCGAGCACCAGATGGTGCAGGAGAAGATCGCCGAGAGCTACGCCAAACTCCGGATGCTTCGGCTGTACGTGCTGGAGACCGCGTGGAACATGGATCGCACCTCCAGCCAGGAAGCCCGAACCGACATCGCTGCGGTGAAGTTCACCATGGCGAGGGTGCTGCGCGAGGTGTCGTTCGATGCGCTGCACATCCACGGCTCGCTCGGCACCACGAACCTCACGCCACTGCAGGACATGTATGCCAGCGCTCCCACGATGGGCCTGGCCGATGGCGCCGACGAAGTGCACAAGTCGACCGTCGCCCGCCGCGTGCTCAAGGAGTACCGACCGCACGAGGGCTACTTCCCGCGCGAGTACATCCCGTACAAGAAGGAAGCGGCATGGGAGGCCTACCAGCCGAAGTTCGAGGCCGACCCCGAGTTGAAGGAAGCCGCCGAGCGCTACCGCAAGTACTTCGCCAACCGCTCGTGAAGGTCTCCGTCTCGGTCGGGAGTGCGTACTACGACGGCGAGAACTGGGACGACCTCGTGGCCTACGTGGTCGCCGCCGACCGCCTGGGGGTCGACACGGTCTGGTCGGCCGAGGCCTGGGGCATGGAGGCGGTCGCATCGCTCGGCTACCTCGCCGCGAAGACCGAACGCATCCGGCTCGGATCCGGGATCATGCAGATCAGCGCCCGAACACCTGCCACCACCGCGCTGACGGCGTTGTCGCTCGCCCAGATCTCCGGCGACCGGTTCAGCCTCGGCCTGGGGGTGAGCGGCCCGCAGGTGGTCGAGGGCATGCACGGCGAGGCGTTCGCCAAACCACTGTCGCGGCTGCGCGAGTACATCGACATCGTTCGCCTCGGCATCAGCGGCGAGCGAATGGTGTACGACGGCGACCGCTACGTGCTCCCCCGTCCCGGCGGCGAGGGCAAGCCGTTGAAGGCGGCGATCCGGCCCCACCCGGATCTGCCGATCTACCTCGCCACGCTCGGCCCGAAGTCGCTCGAACTCACCGGGGAGTTGGCCGACGGCTGGCTCGGCACCTCGTTCATCCCCGAGCACGCCGACGTGCTGCTCGACCCCATCCGCACCGGTGCCGAACGGGCAGGCCGAACGATCGACGACATCGACGTCCAGATCAACGCGCAGCTCGCGGTCTCCGACGACGTCGATGCCTTGATCGCCCGTGCCCGACCCGGGATGGCCTTCACGCTCGGCGGGATGGGATCGGCGACCACCAACTTCTACAACGCCGCCTACACCCGTGCGGGCTACGGCGACGTGTGCGCCGAGGTGCAGCGCCTGTGGGTGGAGGGCGACAAGGCAGCAGCTGCCGCTGCAGTTCCCGAGGAGCTGGTGCTGTCGGCGTACCTGATCGGCACCGACGACATGGTTCGCGAGCGGGTGCGCGCCTACGCCGCGGCCGGAGTCGACTGTCTCCGGCTGGCGCCGCAGGGTCGCACCGCCGACGAACAGATCGCCCACCTCGAGATGGCGATCGACCTGATCGCCTCGGCCACCGCCGCCTGACCATGGCGCACCCCGGCGTCCACGCCGTCAGTCGTGCCGACGCGCCGGCGCTGATCATGGCAGCCAGCGGCGAGACGACCACGTGGGCCGAACTCCGCCGTCGTTCGGTCGCTGCGGCCAACGTGCTCCACGACCTCGGGCTGCGCGCCGGAGACCCCGTTGCGTTCTGCATCGAGAACCGACCCGAGTTCGCCGTGCTCCTGTGGGCATGCCACGACGCCGGCTACCGGTACACGCCGATCTCCACGAGGCTGACACCGGACGAGGTCGCCTACATCGTCGACGACTGCGGCGCGTCGGTGTTTCTCCACAGCCATCACACCGCTGCCGCCAGCGCTGCGGTAGCCGCCCTCGACGGTGTCGAGCACGCGATCGACATCGACGATCACGGGTCGCTCGACTCCGACGACGGCGCGACGCCGCGCTACGAGCGAGCCGAGGGCATCGGCATGCTCTACTCGTCGGGGACCACCGGCAAGCCGAAGGGTGTCTGGCGAGCCGCCCCGGACGAGCCCGTCGACGAGCTCGGCCCGGCCGATCGCGCCGCGGCCCTGGCGTTCGGGATCACGCCCGACTCGGTGTATCTGTCGCCCGCCCCGCTCTATCACTCGGCGCCGATCACGTTTCTGATCCAGATGGGCCGCATCGGTGCGGCGACCGTGATCATGGAACGGTTCGATCCTGCCGAGTCCTTGGCAACGATCGAGCGGTACGGCGTGACGCACAGCCAGTGGGTGCCGACGATGTTCGTTCGGCTGCTGCGTCTCTCCGATGAGGAGCGCGCCCGCCACGACCTGTCGTCACACGTGTTCGCCATCCACGGCGCCGGACCCTGCCCGATCGCGGTGAAGGAAGCGATGCTCGACTGGTGGGGTCCGATCATCCACGAGTACTACGCCGGCACCGAGGGTGCGGGCATGTGTCGTATCGGGCCGGACGAGTGGCTCGCCCACAAGGGATCGGTCGGCCGGTCGGCTCGCGGTCCGGTGTTGATCGTCGACGACGAGGGCAACGAACTGCCTGCCGGTGAGGTCGGACAGATCTGGTTCGTCAACAGCAGCGACTTCCGATATCACGGCGACGAGGCGAAGACCGCCGAAGCACGACGCGGCGCCGGCGGCACGTTCGGCGACATCGGCTACCTCGACGACGACGGCTATCTCTACCTCACCGACCGCAAGTCGTTCACGATCAACGCCGGCGGCATCAACATCTACCCCCAGGAGATCGAGGACGTCCTACTCGCCCATCCGGCGGTGCATGACGTCGCCGTGTTCGGGCTGCCCAACGACGAGTACGGCGAGGAGGTCAAGGCCGTCGTCGAACCCGACCCCGCAGCGCTCGCCGACGACGCACTGATCGCCGAACTCCTCGCACACTGCCGCGTGCATCTCGCCGGATTCAAGATCCCGCGCTCGATCGACTTCGAGCCACAGCTCCCCCGCGAGCCCACCGGCAAGCTCCGCAAACACCTCATCCGCGAGCGGTATCTCGCCGATCCCACCTGATCCGGGCGAGCCGGACCCGCTTCTGCTGCACGCAGAACGGTGTCGGAGGGCACCGTCAGCGGATGAGACGTGCGAGCTTCGGGAGCGCGCACGGGCGTCCGGAGCAGGCATCCCAGGTGGCGAGGCCACCACTGAGTTCGCGCAATCCACCGAGTTCGCACACCTCTGCGGCGAGCGAGAGTCGGGCCGCGAGCTCGTCGGGGCTGTACGCCGACCACTGCTCAGGATCGGACGCAGCGTCGTCAGACACCGCCGCCCCGTCGGAGCAGTTCCATCCCGCGTCGTCAGCAGTACGGGAACGCAGAATCCGCACACTGCCCGTCGGGCTCACCAGGATCGTGCCCGGACGCAGCGCAGTTCGAAGATCAGCCACACCGCTCTATCGGCACCGAACCCGGCGGAGTTGAGCAACCAATGAACCCAGCGGCTCCGGTGGGTCGTCGACGAATGAACCCGCACAGCGCACACGGCGATCTCCCGGGCGGTACCGTGCCCGTCAACATGGTCCTCGTGGTGCTGGCGCTGGTCTCCGGCCTCTCTTTCGTGCACTACGGATACGAGATCCTGTCGCGACCGCGATTGGAGGAGGAGTTCTCCCGCTACGGCCTCACCGAGTTCCGTGGGCTCGTCGGCGTGCTGGAGTTGCTCGGGGGCGCCGGCGTGATCGTCGGGCTGGCGTTCGCCCCGTTGGGCGCGCTCGCCGCGCTCGGCCTCGCTGGGTTGATGCTGCTGGGTCTCGTCGTTCGCATCCGACTCCGCGACGCGCCGCGTCTCATGGTGCCCGCGGCGCTGCTCTGCCTGCTGAACGCGACGCTGGTGATCCTCTTCGTCAGGTCGTGACGGAGGACGGTTCGGCCGAGCGACCGCCGTTGAGCACTGCGGAGATCGTGGCCAACGACAGCACTGTTACCGCCGGCAGGTACCGCTTGGGCTGATCGCCGACCTTGGCGTGCATACCGATCGCACCGAGCATGAATGCGGCGAGGCCGATCGATGCCGGCCGGACGAGTTGCGGCTTCACATGTCCGACGAGCATCAGACCCGCCAGGCCGACCTTGGCCGCGCCCACGGCGTACATCACGGGCTCGGGGAGCCCGTACTCCTCGAACTCTTCCTTCATGTTCGTCGCATCGCCACCTCGGTACCCCGTGTCCTTGTTGAACCGGTTGAACCAGACGTTGAGGATCCAGAGCGCAGCAGCGGTTTGGGCAAGCTTGCCGACGAAGTTCATGGGCGGGGGTCCTTCCGAGAGGTGACCGTTCTGACTCTAGGTGCAGATCGGTGGTCGCGCGCCGTGCTCTTCGGCGCGCACTGGTTCGCTCAGAAGTCCGAGCGAACCAACTCGATCGCGCGATCGAGCGTTGCGTCGTCATCGTGGGGCCGGTCCTGGTCGGGGACCAGCTCGGGCTGCTCGTCGAGTTGACGATCGGTGAGGAGGAGACCGCCGACCACGACGGTGCCGTAGACGGTGATGAGGAACACCAAGACGCCGACGGCGAAGATTGCGAGGCTCATGACATGGCCTCCTCTCGCTCACGAACAGCAGGCTGATCGACCGGGGTGAGGAGCAACGTGCCCAACGAGTGGATCGAGGGGACCCAGAGCCCCACGAAGATGCCGGCGGTGGTCTGGCCCTGCACGAAGTACAGCCAGACGGAGAACAGGAACGACAGGAAGCCGGCGACCAGGAACGGAAGCTTCAGTCGAAGGGATGGGGGCAGTGATTTCATGGATACCTTTCGTGTTGACTCCGTGTTTAACATCGTTTAGCACGAATTATTCCCGCCGGCGGGCTCATGCGGGGCGGACCGAGATGGTTTCGCTCCTGCAGCTCTGGCAACCTTCCATCCATGGCCGATGCCACACCTCAGCTCACCGACTTGATCAGCGCCGCCGCAGCTGCCGCCACCAGCGCCCGGGACCGGGCCTATGCGCCGTACTCGAACTTCACCATGGGGGCCGCCGCCGTGTCGGCCGAGGGCGACGTCGTCGACGGCGTGCTGGTGGAGAACGTCTCACTGGGGCTCGCCATGTGCGCCGAGCGCGTTGCGCTGTTCGCTGCTGTGACGCGAGGCGTCCGACCCGCCGTGCTGGCGGTGTGCTCGAAACGAACGGGAGGTGAACTCACCTTGCCGTGCGGTGCGTGCCTCCAAGTCGCGCTCGAACTCGCCGGGCCCGACCTCACCGTGGTGGCAGTCGATCCCGACGGCAACATCGAACAGGCCTCGCTTCACACGCTGCTGCCTCGGGGCCCCAGCAGGCACATGCCTGAGTTCGATGCGTGACGGTGGAGCCGTGGCCGCCGATCAGTCGGTGATCGCTGCGTACACCAGCGAACGGAGCTGACCCCGGAAGTCGAACGACCCACTCGGGATCAGCTGCGCCATGAACACGGCGTAGAGGTCCTCGGTCGGGTCGACCCAGAATGCCGTCGATGCGGCACCGCCCCACATGAAGTCGCCAGCGGGGCCGACCCCAGCGGTCTCGGCCGGTCCGAGCCCGACCGCAACCTGGAGCCCGAAGCCATTGCCGTCGAAGCCGACCTCGCCATAGCCGCCCGGCATCGCGAAGTCGCGCAGGTTGCCACCACCGGGGAGGTGGTTCGTGCGCATCAGTTCGATCGTGGGTCGCGAGATCACCCGGTGCCCCTGTGCCATCCCACCGGCTGTCAGCGCCGACGCGAACCGGACGTAGTCGTCGAGGCTTCCGAGCAGGCCACCGCCACCCGACTGCAGCGCCGGCTTCCGACAGGCGCGCTGCTTGGCACGATCATCGAGCAGGCGAACCTCCTTTCGGGCCGTTCGGGCATACAGCGACGGCACGCGATCGGCCTCGGTTTCGGGCACGTGGAACCCGGTGTCGACCATGCCCAGCGGATCGAAGATCGCCCGTCGCAGGTAGTCACCGAAGCTCTCGTCGGCGATCACCTCGACGAGACGAGCGCAGATGTCGGACGACCACGAGTAGTACCAGTGAGCGCCGGGCTGGAACCACAGTGGTTCCGTGGCCAGCAGACGACTGAGATCGGCCAGTGTCGCCGACCGGTCGAGCGACCGCGATCCACCACCGTCGACGAGCGCCTCGAGGTTCATCCGAGCCTCGGGAGGTCCGGCGCCGATGCCGGTCATGTGCATCAGCGCATGTTTCACGCTGATCGGCTGATCGGCTGGAACGACCTCCACATTGCCGTCGTCGCGCGTCACGCTGACCTTGGCGTCGCGCCATTCGGGCAGGAAGCGGTGGATCGGATCGTTCAGCTTCACCTTGGCTCGCTCCATCAGTGACAGCAACGCCACACCGGTGATCGGCTTGCTCATCGAATACAGCCGCCAGATCGTCTGGTCGTCGAGCGGCGTGCCCGTTTCGAGATCCATCGTGCCGACGGTCGAGCGGTGGGCCAGATGACCTCGCCGCCCCACGGCGATCTGGTAGCCGGCGATCTTGCCCGGCTCGACGTAGGCCGTGCGGAAATGGTCGTCGATGCGTGCCAAGCGCGCTGGGTCGAAGCCGGCCGCTTCAGGGTTCGGGGTCAGATCCATGGCTCGCTCCACTCCATTCTCGTGAACTCAACGGCGACTCTGTCGCGCCCGCGTTCACGGGAACGAGTTGAACGCTCGCTCTGGGACCGGCCTTGGGGGATGCTGGCCGCACTGACCGGTCCCCACCGTGGCGTCGGGTCGGCCGACCCCGAGCCGACCCAGCGCCGCACACGCCGATCGGCCGAGGGGGCGTTGCGAGGCGATCGCCGTCAGCCGCGACACCGGCATTGCCACTGCGATCGTCGTCGCCGAGGCGATCACGCAGAGGAACGCCAGCATGAGGGCCGGGTCCTCGATCGCATCGCGAGGGTGGAGCGTCCGAGCGAACGGAAGCAGGAACGTCGCCGGGATCAACCATGCGATTGCCCGGCGGACGGCGATCGCCTCGCTGACCGATCGTGCCAAGGCGAACAGCAATGTGATCTCCATCACGAGGTAGAACGCCGACGGATTCACCCGCCCGGCCATCGTGAAAGCGAGGTTGAGCACGATGCCGAGCCACAGTGCCAGGCGGACGTACCGGTTGGCCAGCAGGCAGATGCCGATCACCAGCTGCAGCACGAGCACCAACCACGCCACCATGACCGCCAACGGTTCGATCAACACGTCGGAGAACCAGGTGAACCACGCCAGCATCTGCGGCCGCTGTTCCAGCAGGAAGGCGCGAAGCGCGTCGGCACTCCACCACTCCGGTTCGATCAGCTTCTCGGTTCCGGCTCGTAGCCAGCCGGCGGCAAGGAACAGTTGCAGCGGCACCAGAGTCGCAGCGAGGACCCTTCGCCGACGTTGCGGTGTCGGTGGTGACGTCGGGTCGGGAGTCGGTGGGGTGCGAGCGACGAGGTCGGCGGCTGGGGTCGGCATGACAGCGATGGTCGTGCGACGCGGTAAGCCGCCGAGCAACTGGAGGCAAGGATTTGCGAAGGACCTGGCTGGCGTTTCGAGTCTGGGAGACTCGACGGCGTGAGGACGATGCGATGACCGGCAACCGATGGCTCGAGAGAATCGAGGAGAACCCGGATCACTCCGACAACTACGTCGAGCGATTCCGCACGATGGCGGTGGACGGTGCTGACCTGCACGGCGAGGCACGGTTCGTCGACGCGATGGTGGGTCGCAGCGCCCGTGTCCTCGATGCGGGTTGCGGCCCAGGCCGGTTGGGCGGTCGCCTGGCCGAACTCGGCCACGACGTGGTCGGCATCGACCTCGACCCGGTGTTGATCGCGGCCGCCGAGGCCGACCATCCCGGCCCGACCTGGCTGGTCGGGGATCTGTCGACGTTCGATCTCACGGCCACGCAGGGCGACCCTGGCTTCGACGTGATCGTCTCCGCCGGCAACGTGATGGGGTTCCTCGATCCGACCACCCGCCGAGCCGTCCTCGGGCAGCTCGCCGGTGCGTTGGCCCACGACGGGAGGATCGTGGTCGGCTTCGGCTCGGGTGGCGACTACCCGTTCAGCGACTTCTTCGACGACGTCGCTGCAGTCGGCCTGGTCGCCGAGCTCCGACTGTCGACCTGGGATCTCCGACCCTTCACCGACGAGTCGGAGTTCCTCGTCGCCGTACTCGTGCCCGCCGCCTGAACCCGACCCTCCCGTCGCACTTCTCGTGAACAGATTCACCTCTGAGAGGTGGAGTTGTTCACGAGAACGGTCGATCGGCGGCGTGGGGCGCTGATCAGCGGCCCGAGAACTCCGGTGGGCGCTTCTCGACGAACGCAGCTGCGGCCTCGCGATGGTCGGCGGTGCTCATCGTTCGCACCATCGCCGATGCCTCGGCGTCGAGGGCTTCGGCCAGCGTCGCCCCCATGGCCCGGTTGACGTTCTCCTTCATGTAGCGCAGCGCGATCGGTGCCCGCTGGGCGAGGTCGTCGCAGTAGGCGAGAGCAGCCTCGGCAAAGCCGTCATCGGGGAGGACCCGGTTGACCATCCCGAGGTCGGCCGCCTCCGCTGCGGTCAGCCTCGGGGAGGTGAACATGAGCTCCTTGGCCTTGGCCTCACCCACGAGGCGGGGCAGGAACCATGACGTGCCGAAGTCGCCACTCGCGCCGACGTTGGCGAACGCGGTCACCAGCACCGCACGCTCGGCGGCGATTCGCAGGTCGGCAGCGAGTGCCATCGACAACCCGGCGCCGGCGGCAGCTCCGGGCAGCGCCGCAACAACCGGCATCGGCAGTTGGCGGAGTGCCAGGCTGACCAACGCCTGACTCGAGCGCAACGAGGCCACGCTGTCCTCGAGCGAGTTCCGACTCGCGTCGGCTGCAGCCGACCCGCTCGAGGTGTTGTTCTCGTGCATGCCCTTCACGTCGCCGCCGGCGCAGAATGCGCCACCCTCGCCGGTCAGCAGCAGCACCCGCACGGACGGGTCACGTTCGATCTGGGTCAGTGCCCGCCCGAACGCACCGTACATCGGCGACGACAGGGCGTTGCGTCGTTCGGGTCGGTTGAACGACAGTACGGCGACGTGCCCCTCGATGCGGCCCAGCAGGTCGTCGGTTCCTGTTTCGATCTTCATCGTTTGCTTCCTCGCAGAGTTGGTGTGGCCCGCTCGGCGAACGGGCCCGTCGGACGATGTTCACATGACGGCACGGGTGATTCGGAGTCGAAGCCATCGCCACCACCCGTTTGGTGTGGCAACCAGGTCAGGAGTGGACCAGGACACGCTCCTCCTCGACGCGCTCTGGCCCGTCCGGCTCTGGTTCGTCGGCGAGCTCCAACTCGCGTTCGGGAAGGCCCGACTCACCCTCGATGTCGATGGTCGGCAGGATGCGATCCAGCCAACCGGGCAGCCACCAGTTGGCATCGCCCATCAGCTTCATCGTGGCGGGCACGAGCACGATTCGAACGATGGTGGCGTCGACGAAGATCGCCACGGCGAGGCCGAGGCCCATCATCTTGATCGTGGGGTCGTCGCCGAGCACGAACCCGCCGAACACGCAGATCATGATCAGCGCCGCCGAGGTGATCACCCGAGCGGTGCTGGCGATGCCGCTGATCACCGAGGCGTCGTTGTCGCCGGTGGCGATGTAGTCCTCACGGACCCGCGACAGGAGGAACACCTCGTAGTCCATCGACAGTCCGAACAACACGGCGAACATGAACATCGGGATGAACGACACGATCGGCACCGTCGTCTCCAACCCGATCAGCCCCTTGCCCCAGCCCCACTGGAACACCATCACCAGCACCCCGTAGGCGGCACCGATGCTGAGCAGGTTGAGCAGCGCCGCCTTGATCGGCACGAGGACCGATCGGAACACCAGCGTCAGCAGTAGCACCGAGAGCACGACGACCGCCGCGATGAACCAGGGCAAGCGTTGGCTGACACGGTCGGCGACGTCACCGAAGGTGGCGGTCTGGCCGCCGACGTGGGCGGTGACCGGGGTGTCGGCCAGGACCTCGGGGAAGACGTCGGCGCGGAGCCGTTGAACGGTGGCGAACGTCGCATCGTCCTGCGGCGACGTGGTGGGGAACGCGACGATCGTTGCGATGCCGGCACCTTCGTCGATGTCCGCGGGCGCAACCGCGGCGATCCCGGGGTCCGCAGCGATCGCTTCCGACAGCGGCGCGACGACCGAGGCGTCCCCGTCATCGGCGAGATCGACGGCGACCACGAGTGGCCCGTTGAGCCCTGGACCGAATCCGTCGGCGATCATGTCGTAGGCGACCCGCTCGGTGCGTGACTCGGGCAACGTTCCCTCGTCGGGGAATCCGAGCCGGAGTGCCAGCACCGGGGCACTCAGCGCGAGCAGCAGCACCGTCACGCCGATCGCATAGGGCCAGGCGTGGCCGGTGACGTGGCGGCCCCACCGCTGCCAACCGGAGCCGACCCCGCCACCGATGCCGTGGCGCCGATGGATGCCGAGCCGGTTGATCCAGTGGCCGCTCAACCCGAGGAACGCAGGGAGCAGCGTCACCGAGGCGATCACCATCATCGCGACGATGATCGAGGTGGCGATCCCGGCGGCGGTCATGAACGGCACACCGGCGACGGCGAGCCCGAGGATCGCGATGACCACGGTTCCACCGGCGAAGATCACGGCCTGGCCGGCGGTCGCGACGGCGCGACCCGCCGCATCGGCGACGGTCAGGCCCTCGGCGAGGAACTCGCGGTGGCGGGTGACGAGGAGCAGCGCGTAGTCGATGCCGACACCGAGCCCGATCATCGTGGCCATGTCGGGCGCCCAGCTGGGGATGTCGACGACGTAGTCGATCAGCGACATCGAGGCGATGCCGACACCCAACCCGAACAGGGCGATGCCGATCGGGAGTCCCGCCGCGATGATCGACCCGAAGGCGAGCAGCAGGATCACGATCGCTGCGAGCAGGCCGATCATCTCGGCCGACCCTCCGCCCGGATCCTCGAAGTTCTGGAACAGGTCGCCACCCAACTCGATTCGTAGCTGGGATCCATCGCTCGACGCCGCGACGGCATCTTTCAGTTCGCCGAGGTCGCCGGCATCGAGTTCCTCGATCACCGGGTACTGGATCGTCATCAGGGCGACCCGACCGTCGGCGGAGATCGCTCCGCTCGACACGGCCGCTTCCTGTCCGGCGGCAAACGCTCCGGCCGGATCCGATGTGCCGATCACCGTCGGCAATGCCTCGACGGCATTCTGCACGACGACGAGTTGGTCGCGAGCTGCCGCCGAGTCGAAGAACGTTGCGCCGTCCTCGACGGGCGTTGCGACGAGCCGAGCGGTGAGGCCGGCCTGCTCGCTCTGTGCGTCTGACAGCAGGTCGACCGCCACCTGCGAGTCGAGGCCGGGCACTTCGAAGGAGTCCTCCAGCTCGCTGCCCGCAGTGCCGGCAGCAACGACCACGACGATCGCGATCGTGACCCACACACCGATCAGCACCCAGGGCCGACTCGCCGAGAATCTCCCGATTCGATACAGCACAGCGGACATTGGCTTCTCCTTCGTTCAGACGGGCGGCGGCGGCTCCGACACCCTGCGCCTCACCGACTGGGGAAGCTCGATTGCCATCATCCCGATCGGCGTCCGACGAGGCATCGGGTGATCGGTCGGTTCGGCACCGGCCGTACAGCCGAGCGACGGTCGTCCTTTCGGCCGATCCACCCAGCCCTCCGGGTCTCTACGCTGGGGTGTCGTGAATCCTGCTGTGCGCACCTTCCTCGCCGAGCCGGCGGTCGCCGACCCGCCGAAGCGCGTGATGGCGCGACTGGGTGCTGCTCGCGGTGATCGTGGTGTCGGCCGTCCCCGAAGCGATACTGCGCGACGATCTCGTCTGGCCAGGTCTCGCGCTGGTGTCGTGCATCGGCGTCGCCGTCTCGGTGCTCTGGCGTCGGACCTACCCGCTGGCGATGATGGCGGTCGCGTTCAGCACGGCGACAGCGTTGGGTATCGCCGGTGCCGTTGCGGGCACCGAGACCACCCCAGGGCTCTACAGCATGGCGATGGTGCTGGTCCTGCCCTATGCGCTCACGCGATGGGCGTCCGGGCGACACATCGCCATCGGCGCCGTGATCATGTTCTTCACGTGGGTGATCGGCATCACCGTCGACCCCGGCAACGTCGGCGATGCCATCGGCGGTCTGACCGTACTGCTGCTACCCGCTGCGATCGGCGGGATGATCCGCTACCGCGGGACCTCGCGATCTCGTGAACTGGAGGAGGTCAAGCTCCGCGAGCGCGAGCAGCTCGCCCGCGAGTTGCACGACACCGTTGCCCACCATGTGTCGGCGATCGTCATCCAAGCCCAGGCGGGACGGACCCTCGCCGAGACCCGACCCGAGACCGCCGTCGACGTGTTGGCGGTGATCGAGGCCGAAGCCTCCCGAACGCTCGACGAGATGCGAGACATGGTCGGGGCGCTTCGTCGTGACACCGACGCCGAGCTGGCGCCACAGCAGGGCATCGCCGACATCCCCCGACTCTCGACGTCCACTCCCTCGGGGCTGACGGTCGATGTCGACCTCACGGGCGACCTGTCGACCATCGAACCGGTCGTCGACGCTGCTGTTTATCGCATCGCTCAGGAGTCGGTCACCAATGCCGTCCGTCACGCGACCAAAGCGACCAGGGTCGACATCGTCGTGGCGACCTCACCCGACTGCGTGCAACTCACGGTCGTCGACGACGGTGAATCCAATGGCGCGCCGGGCATCGGCGGCTACGGGCTGATCGGCATGGCCGAGCGAGCCAAGTTGCTCGGCGGCACCCTCGATGCCGGGCGAGCACCGGACGGTGGGTGGCGCATCAGCGCCGAGCTCCCCCGGCGGAGGGTGACGCCATGACGATCCGCGTGATCGTCGCCGACGACCAGGAACTGGTGCGCACCGGCCTGTCGATGATCCTGGACGCGCAGCCCGACATCGACGTCGTGGGCCAGGCCGTCAACGGCCGCGAGGCGGTGACGATGGCGCAGCACCTCCGTCCGGACGTCTGCCTGTTCGACATCCGCATGCCCGAACTCGACGGCATCGAAGCAACCCGCCTGCTCGCCGGTCCGGACGTCGAGGACCCGCTCGCGATCGTCGTGATCACCACCTTCGACATGGACGAGTACGTGCACGGCGCCCTGCGTGCCGGGGCGCGCGGCTTCCTGTTGAAAGACGCCGGGCCCGACCTCCTCGTGCAGGCGATCCACGCCGCCGCCGTCGGGGACGCACTGATCGCCCCGAGCGTCACCGCTCGACTGCTGGCCCGTTTCGCCGGAGCCGGCACGGAGACTGCACCCGCCCAACCGATCGAACCACTCACCGAACGCGAAGAAGAAGTGCTGGTCACCGTCGCCAGGGGCCGCACCAACAACGAGATCGCCGCCGAGCTGTACATCAGCCTCAGCACGGTCAAGACCCACCTCGCGAGCATCATGGCCAAGATCGGCGCCCGCAACCGCGTCGAGATCGCGATGTGGGCCTACGAATCCGGGCGCGTGACGCGCTGATCTCGTTCCAGGGAACGAGAGGACCTCCGGCTCTGGTCGCACGACCGCTCTACACGGCACGGTCGAGGGGCAACCAATCCTCAGACGAAAGGCAGACCGACATGGTGTTCGAAGAGACCGTTGTCCTCGACGGCCCGTTCGACGAGGTGCTCGCGGCGACCAAGGCGGCACTCGCCGACCAGGGATTCGGCGTCCTGACCGAGATCGACATGCAACACACCCTGCGATCGAAGATCGACAAGCAGATGGACCGCTACGTGATCCTCGGCGCCTGCAACCCGAAACTTGCGAGCGCAGCGCTCGACGTCGAGCCACAGGTCGGGGTGCTGTTGCCCTGCAACGTGGTCGTGCACGAAGTCGCGGGACGGGTGCATGTCGATGCCCTCGACCCCGGTCTGATGGTGTCGATGACGAGCCGTGACGAACTGGCACCGATCGGCGCCGAGGCCCGCCGGCTCGTCGGCGATGCCCTCACCGCCCTCACGTCCGACTGACGGACCGGCAGAGACCCCGGTGGTGTCGTGATGCCAAGGAGGCGCCGATGACCAGAGTGTTCCGCGATCGGACCGAGGCAGGTCGAGCGCTTGCTGGGCGCCTCGAGTCGCTGCGTGGCAGCGACGTCGTCGTGCTCGGACTCCCGCGAGGCGGGGTCCCTGTGGCGTTCGAGGTCTCGACGCACCTCGATGCACCGCTCGACGTGATCGTCGTCCGAAAGGTCGGTGTACCTGGGCAGCCCGAGCTGGCGATGGGGGCGATCGGCGAGGACGGCGTCCGAGTGGTCAACGACCAGGTCGTCGCCGTGGTCGGCGTCAGCGACGCAGAGTTCGCCCTCGTGGAGGCCAGCGAGCGCGACGAACTCGAGCGCCGGGCCGCACACTTCCGCGGGCATGCGACGCGCACACCCCTCGACGGACGAACCGCAGTGATCGTCGACGATGGCATCGCAACGGGATCGACCGCTCGGGCCGCATGCCAGGTCGCGCGAGCCCACGGTGCAGCCCGAATCGTGCTGGCCGTCCCGGTGGCAGCACCGGAGTCGGTCGTCGCGCTCGGCGCCGTGGCCGACGACATCATCTGCGTGGAAGAACCGACATGGCTGCAATCCGTCGGCCAGTGGTACGACGACTTCACACAGGTCGACGACGACACGGTGATCGACCTGCTCGATCGAGCCCGTCGACGCGAGTCCGCAGTCAGCCGACCGGGATCCCAGCGGCCCGGCCGCTGGGATCGACGCCGAGGTCGAGATCGATGTCGGTGAGCTCGTGCTCCCCGGTCACCTGACCATTCCGTCGAACGCCTGCGGGTTGGTGGTGTTCGCCCACGGCAGCGGGAGCAGCCGGCACAGCCCACGAAATCAGTACGTCGCACACCGGCTGAACTCCGCAGGGTTGGGCACGCTCACGTTCGACCTGTTGACCGACGACGAAGCGAACGATCGCCGAAACGTGTTCGACATCGAGTTGCTGGCCACGCGTCTCACCACGACGGCGAGTTGGGTTCACGACCACGAACCCGTCGGCCACCTGCCGATCGCTCTGTTCGGAGCGAGCACCGGCGCGGCGGCGGCGCTGGTTGCCGCCGACGATCCGCCCGTTCCGATCGCTGCCATCGTCAGCCGTGGAGGCCGGCCCGATCTGGCCGGACCACATCTCTCGCGGGTGACGGCGCCGACGCTGTTGATCGTCGGCGGAGACGACACCGTCGTGCTCGAGTTGAACCGGGAAGCGCAACGACAGCTTCGCTGCGAGAACCGGCTGTCGGTCGTGCCGGGCGCCACGCATCTCTTCGAAGAGCCAGGCACCCTCGACGCTGCAGCGAGCCCTGGCCGCCGACTGGTTCACCCAACACTGCCTGGCCGCCCAGTAACCGCCGGGACAACACGGGTCGGACCCGTGTCGTCCCGGCGCCGATCACGACGTCACTTCACGTCGAAGCGGTCGAGGTTCATGACCTTCGACCACGCCGCCACGAAGTCCTTGACGAATTTGGCGTCGCCGTCACTCGAGCCGTAGATCTCCGAGATCGCTCGCAGCTGCGAGTTCGCTCCGAACACCAGGTCGGCACGACTGCCGGTGAACACCACCTCGCCGGTCGAACGCTTGCGGCCCTCGAACACCTCGTTGGTGTCGTCGGTCGGCGTCCAGTCGAGACCGAGGTCGATCACGTTGACGAAGAAATCGTTGGTGAGCGTCCCGACACGGTCGGTGAACACGCCACGGTCGGAGCCGTCGGTGTTCGTGCCGAGCACCCGCATACCTCCGACCAACACCGACATCTCGGGTGCGCTCAGGGTGAGGAGCTGAGCCCGGTCGATCATGCGCGCTTCGGTGCTGAGCGAGTCGCCCTTGCCCCGATGGTTGCGGAACGCATCGGACGTCGGCTCGAGCGGAGCGAACGAATCGGCGTCGGTCATCTCCTCGGTGGCGTCGGTGCGACCAGGGGTGAACGGAACGGTCACGTCGTGGCCGGCTGCTTTCGCGGCAGCCTCGACCGCAGCACCGCCACCGAGCACGATCAGATCCGCGAGCGACACCGGCTTGGCGAAGCCCGTCTTGATCTCCTCGTACTTCGCCAACACCCGACGCAGCTGCGGCGGGTTGTTGACCTCCCAGTCGTTCTGCGGAGCGAGGCGGATGCGAGCACCGTTGGCGCCGCCGCGCTTGTCGCTGTCGCGGTAGGTCGACGCCGACGCCCATGCGGTCGACACCAGCTCGGAGATGGTGAGCCCCGAGTCGAGGATCGTCTGCTTGAGCATTGCGATGTCGGCATCGTCGATCAGTTCATGGTCGACGGCCGGCACCGGGTCCTGCCAGATCAGCACTTCGGCGGGAACCTCGGGGCCGAGATAGCGAGACACCGGACCCATGTCACGGTGCAGCAACTTGAACCAGGCACGTGCGTAGGCGTCGGCGAACTCCTCGGGGTTCTCGTGGAACCGGCGCGAGATCGGCTCGTAGATCGGATCCATCCGCAGTGCCATGTCGGCGGTGGTCATCATCGGTGCGTGACGCTTCGACGGGTCGTGAGCGTCGGGCACGATGTCCTGCGCCTCCGGGTTCGATGCCTTCCACTGCTTGGCCCCGGCCGGGCTCTCGGTGAGTTCCCACTCCCAGCCGAACAGCGTGTCGAAGTAGGAGTTGTCCCACGTGGTCGGCGTCGGCGTCCACGCACCCTCGATGCCGCTGGTCGTCGTGTCGCCACCCTTGCCGGTGCCGAACGCGTTCTTCCAGCCCTGGCCCATCTGCTCGATGGGCGTGCCTTCGGGCTCTGGCCCGACGAGGTCGGGGTCGCCGGCGCCGTGGGCCTTGCCGAAGGTGTGCCCGCCGGCGACCAGTGCCACGGTCTCTTCGTCGTTCATCGCCATCCGGGCGAAGGTCTCGCGGATGTCACGGGCAGATGCCAGTGGATCAGGGTTGCCGTTCGGGCCTTCGGGGTTGACGTAGATCAGGCCCATCTGGACAGCGCCGAGCGGGTTCTCGAGCTCGCGATCACCGTGGTAGCGGGCGTCACCGAGCCACTCGGTCTCGGGGCCCCAGTAGATGTCGTCCTCGGGGGCGAACACGTCGGCGCGACCGCCGGCGAAGCCGAACATCTTCAGCCCCATCGACTCCATGGCCACGTTGCCTGCCAACAACATCAGGTCGGCCCAGGAGATCTGGTTGCCGTACTTCTGCTTGATCGGCTGCAACAGCATGCGTGCCTTGTCGAGGTTGCCGTTGTCCGGCCAGCTGTTGAGCGGAGCAAATCGTTGGGTGCCGTTGCCGCCGCCACCGCGTCCGTCCTCGATGCGGTAGGTGCCAGCGCTGTGCCAGGCCATACGGATGAAGAGCGGGCCGTAGTGGCCGTAGTCGGCGGGCCACCAGTCCTGCGAGTCGGTCATCAGCGCGGTGAGGTCGGCCTTGAGTGCGTCGTAGTCGAGTTCGGCGAACGCGTCGGCGTAGTCGAAGTCGTCGTCGAGCGGGCTCGATGCCGGCGAGTGCTGGTGCAACATCTTGAGGTTGAGCTGATTGGGCCACCAGTGTTCGTTGGCCGTCGAGCCGACCTTGGTGTGCCCGGAGTTCGGACCGTGCATGACCGGACAGCCCTTCTCGCTGTCGTTGATGTCCCAGACGTCGGTGTTGTCGCTCATGGTGTGCTCCTTGGTGCGGTTGATGTTGCTGGTGTTGGTTCGGTTCGATTCGGTGTGTTCACGGCGCAGTTGTCGCAGTCGCCCGACAGTCCGGGCAGCGGCCCCAGTAGACGACTTCGGCTTCGTCGATCTCGAAGCCGTGATCGTCGTCGGCGGTGAGGCACGGCGTGTACCCCACCGCGCAGTCGATGTCGAACATCACGCGGCAGCTGCGACAGATCAAGTGGTGATGGTTGTCGCCGGTGCGGTTCTCGTAGCGCGCCGACGACCCTGCTGGCTGAATACGCCGCAGCAGCCCTTTGTCCGACAACGTGCCGAGCGTGTCGTAGACCGCCTGGCGCGAGATCGACCCGATGTCGATACGCACCGACTCCAAGACGTCGTCGGCGGAGGTGTGCGGTCGTGCGGCGACGGCGCGCAGCACTGCGAGGCGTTGCGCGGTCACCTGCATCCCGTGCTCTCGCAGCAGTTGGTCGACGCCATCGGACATGGGCGCCACCCTACCGGCAGATTCTGGACTCAGTACATTTTTGGATGCAGTCGATACAGATCGACCGGACTGCGGCCCACTGCCGCGCCGCGGCCTTCGAAGCGCCGCGGCGTTAGGTTGAGGGTGTGTCGAGCTTCGTCAACGCCGGCGCGGTGATCGCCACTGCATCGCAGGGAAGCTCCGGTATCGGCCCCGTCGTGACGGTCGTTGGCCTCACGATTGCCAGCGCGCTGCTGTTGTCCTGGATCGTCCACCGCCTCCCGGGCTCGAACGAGAACACCGGAGCGAGCCCGTTCAGGCGACGCGAGCGCAAGGATCCATTCGGTCAACCGCCCGACGACCCGATGGACCGCCCGCCGCGCAGCCCGTTCGACCCCTGACGCGACACCCACCGACAGCTCCACCACGTGGCACCCGACATGCTCGCCGGGCGCTACGTCGAACGACGTATTGCGTCAGGGGGCAGCGCAACCGACGATGAGCACGTGCCGACCAGTCGAAACCCACGCGAGCGGGCCACGACACGTCGTTGCCCTGGCGCTGTCATCGTGTTCGTCGCACTCGCCGCACTCGCACTCAGCACGATCAGCGCCGCACCGGCAGAGGGGCAGGGCGCGCCGACGGTCGGCTTCAGCGATGGTCGATGGATCGGATCGTTCAACTACCTCGGCACCGCCGAGCTGGGCGGTGTCCCCGTGCGCTACCGCGCCATCGGAACCTTCGAGCTGGTGTCGAGCGCCGGTGGCACGACCGGGCTGTGGGACATGTTCCTGGTGACGGTGATCGAGGGTTCGGTGACGAACGCCGTCGCCGGCGGATCGGCCGAAGGAGAGGGCGTCGACAACGTGACCCTCGACCTGACGGAGGTCATCGCCACCGACTCGCTGACCGGATTGTCCGTCACCCTGAGCGGCGACGAGATCCCCAACTCCGGTGCAGGCGCGCTCACGGTCGACAGCACCGGATGTGGCGCGCTCAGCGGAAGCTGGGAACTCCCGTTCACCGGCACCGTGCTGGCCGGCTCGTTCATCGCCAACCGGTCGATCGCCGGCGGTGTCGGCACCCAGTGGCAACGCCTCCAACAGTACGGACTCGACCTGTTGACCTCCGTCGACGAAGGCGGACCGGTGCCGATCGACCAGATCCGTCTCTACCTCGCAGACGCCGAGGCAGTCATGGGCGACACGACCGAGCGCGACAGCAACTGCGACGAAGCGACGTTCGGGCGTTTCAACACCGCTGCGCTGTCACTGGGCGACGCGATGATCAGCGCACTCATCGCACGGATCCCCGAGCTGTCCGACGATGAACTGCTCGAGGTCACTCGAATGGGCTATCGGTCGGGAGCATTCGTGGCTGCAGACCTGGCCTACCCGTTCGAGATCGCGCTGACCCTCCGGATGACCGAGGCGCTCACCGAGGGCGACCTCGAGCGCATGGAGTACTGGCTGCCGGTCGCCGTCGAGTTCGGCAACGACGAGCTCGCCCGGAACCTGGCCGAGGCCATCGAGGACGCCAGATGACGCCCACCGACACGCGAGTCCCACGGTCGGCGTCGGCGCTCGTCGTGGCATGCGCGTTCGTGCTCGGATCCTGCGGCTCCGGCGATTCCGACGACGCCACCGCAACGTCGTCGCCCGGCGCGGCGACCACCTCGACCACGCCGGACGCACCCGACATCAGCGCTCCATCGACGACCACCACCACCGAGCCAGCCGAGACGACGACCCCGACGACCGAGCCGGCCGACGATGCGTGGTCGGGCGCGTTCCCGGAGATCTCGCTGAACGCCACCGAGCCGGGGCCACGGCCACTGCTCGCATGGGACGAAGTCGACGGAGCCGCGCTGTACCAACTGACCGTGCTCGACGCCGATGGCACCCCGTACTGGTCGTGGAGTGGCAGCACCGCCGCCGTGCCCCTCGGCGGCATGGACAACCCCGACGCCATCGGGGCGTGGGTGTTCGAGGAGCTCTCGTGGATGGTGGTCGCCCGAGCCGACGACGGGACACCACTCGCGATGTCACGGCGCGGCGCCCTCGAGCCGTAGGCGTTCGGGATCCTCCGGCGTCACCAGCAACCACTGCCGTAGGGTCGGGATCGATGTCTGATGCCCACCTCGATCCGCTCGTCCACGTCGCCCAGGACGACCAACCCGACCTCCTCGCCGAGGCGCGCGCCCGAGCGGGCCGCGCCATTCGCGACATCGGCCATGCACTCGTTGGCCACCATGCACCGATCGACGTGCTCGACGAGGTCACCGCAACACTCGACGAGCTCACCGAACGGCTCGACACCGGCGCGCAACGATCACGCGGCGAGGTGCGACGCGACGGCCAATTCGGCGAACCACCGGCCGACGGCTCCGTGATGACCACCTACGACGAGCGGCCGGTTTCGGGCCGATCGAGCCCGTGGGGACTCGACCTCGAGGTCCGGCGTGACGGTGACGAGGCGGTGGCCGTCGCCACCCTGCGCGCCGCGCACGAAGGCGCACCCGATCGCAGCCACGGCGGCATCGTCGCCGCGTTGTTCGACGACGTCTACGGCTTCGTCTTGCAGATCAATTCGCGCATGGCGTTCACGGGCGAGCTCTGGATTCGCTACCAGGCGGGCGTGCCCATCGGTGAAGCGCTCGCGTGCCGAGTTCGCCTCGATCGCACCGAGGGGCGCAAGCTGTTCATGAGCGGCGAGCTCACCGTCGTTGCGACCGGTGAGGTGCTCGTCCGTTCCACGGCGACGTTCATCTCGATCGACCTCGGCACGTTCAGCCCGCCGTCGGGCGAGGGGCTGCACTCGACCGATCGTACGCAGGAATCGTCAGACGGAACGTCGCACCGGAACCGCTCGGTGTGACGACGACGTCGCCGCCGTGCGCACGGGCGAGGCTGCGCGCAATCGTCAAGCCGATCCCCCGCCCGGCCGCCCGCGACCCGTTGCGGCCGCGATGAAAGCGTTCGAAGATCTGCTCCACCTCGGCGGCGGGAACTCCCGGCCCGGTGTCGATCACGTCGACGTGCGCGCCCTCGGAGAGCCGACCCGCCCGAACGGTCACGATGCCGCCCGGTGGAGTGTCGGCCAGCGCGTTGCCGAGCAGGTTCGAGAGCACCTGGGTCAACCGGTCGACGTCACCTCGCACCCGGAGCGGTTCGGTCGGGTCGCCGACGTCGACGACCAGCGTGACATCGCCGAACTCGAACTGCGGCCGAAGTCGATCCGCAGCACCAGCCGCGACCGCAGCGAGGTCGAGGTCGCTCATCTCGATCTCGAGCGTGCCCTCGTCCACGCGCGAGAGCAGCGTGAGGTCATCGACGATCCGCTCCAGACGGGATGCCTCGTCGGCCATCGACGCGAACACTTCGGCCGACGGGGCAACGACGCCGTCGATGAGACCCTCGGTCTGACCGCGAATGATGGTGATCGGCGTTCGCATCTCGTGGGTGACCTCCCCGAGCAGTTCGGTTCGGCGCTGTTCGATGGATGCAAGGTGTTCGCCCAGGTGGTTGACGTCGTTCGCCAGCGATGCGAGTTCGGCCTCGACAGGAATCGCGACCGGGGTCGCGAAGTCGCCTGCAGCCATCCGCCGCGTCGCTGCTCGGAGTTCGTCGATCGGGCGCAGCAGACGAGTGCCGACGACCGCTGCGACGATTGCGGCAGCGATCAGTGCCGCGCCGACGCCGAAGAGCAGCGACGGCACCAGCGACTCGTCGAGCGCCGAGGTGAGCTGCGATTCGGTCACGCCGGTCGCTCGACCCTGCCCGCGCCCGAGCCCGAGGCCGCCGACACGTCGCTCGTACGCCGTCCTGGTCACCACTGCACCGACCACCAACATCGCCAGTGCACCGGCTGCGACGACGACGACGTAGCTGAGGAACAGCCGGGTGCGGAGTCGACGCGGGAGCCAGGCCCGACTCACTGGGGGACTCCGACGCACTTGTACCCGACGCCACGCACGGTGCCGATGAAGCGCGGATCGTCGGCAGCGTCACCGATGGCCCTGCGAAGGTTGCCGATGTGCACGTCGACGAGGCGTTCGTCGCCGTAGAAGTCCCATCCCCACACGCGCTCGATCAGCTGGCGCCGGGTGAACACCCGACCGGGCGCCTCGGCGAGCGCAGCGAGCAGCTGGAACTCGAGGCTCGTCAGTTCGACGGACTCACCGTCGACGCGCACCTCGTGACGGCCGGTATCGACGGTCAAGCCATCCAGCCGCGTCACCTCGTCGGAGCCAGCGGCGGCGCCGGCTCGTTGGCGCCGGAGCACCGCGCGCACTCGTGCCACGAGTTCTCGCGGACTGAACGGTTTGGTGACGTAGTCGTCCGCACCGAGTTCGAGTCCGATCAACTTGTCGGCCTCGTCGGCGCGCGCGGAGAGCACGATCACCGCGACCGGCGAGATCTGCCTGATCTCGCGCAACACGTCGAGCCCGCTCAACCCGGGCAGCCGCAGGTCCAGCACGACCAGATCGGGGGGCTTCCCGGCGAAACGTGTGAGGGCGTCCTCTCCGTCGACGGCCTCGTCGACCTCGAACCCCTCGTTGCGCAGGTACGAGCCGACCAGGTCGCGGATGGCCGCCTCGTCATCCACCACCAGGATTCGTTGGTTCGGCACAGCATCCATCGTAGGAGTCATGCCGTGGCGGCTGCAGGGTAGGCACGGGAGTCGGCCGGCGCGTGTCAACCGCCAGGTCCGCGTTCGGAGTCGCTCGCCACGATCGCGTCGAACACCTCCTGGTCGAGCTGGGTCGGCTCGTACGACCCACCGCGCCGGTCGAGTTGCGACATGAAGGCGCGGAGATGGTTGCGCGACCCCCGTTCGAGTTGGTTGTAGACCGTGATGATCTCTGCCTCCGCAGTGGCGTCCGCCCGGGCACGCAGGTCGACGATGTCGAGTTCCTCGATCGACGCGCCGACGGCCAGCGCGGCGTCGAGCGACTCGCTTCCCTGGATGGTCAGCTCGTCGTAGAGGAACTGGAGTGCGGGGTCGGTGAAGGTGCCGGGCTCGTTGCCGGCGGCAGGGTCGTCGATGCCGTACCGGTCGAGGAGGTCGACGACCGCCTGAACATGGGTGGTCTCGCTGGACGCGATGTTCTCGAAGATCCTCAAACCCCAGAGGTCACCGAGTGCGACGTACACATCGTGGGCGAGCTGTTCCTCTTCGCGGATCCACATCAGCCCGGCGATGTCCTGGTCGCTCAGGTTGGAGCGTGTCGACCCGGTGTCGATCGCGGCCGGTTCGACCAACCTGGTCGACGCGACCGACGCAGCGTCGGTCGGGTTGGCGTCGTTCGACGGCGGGTCACTGGTGCACGATGCTCCGAGCACGAGGAGTCCCGCCGTCACGAGCGAGAGGACTGCCGGAGTTCCTCGCCCCGGCAGTCCATCGGCGTCAGCCATTGCCGGCACCACCCGTCTCGCCACGGCGGTGCATCGCACCATCGCCATCAGCGAGGTGGGCCTGATCCTGCACACGGTGCTGGTTCTGGGCCTGGTCTCCCGGGCAGTCACCGTCACAGTGGCCGTCCTGGAGATGTTCCTGGGTGCGCAGCTGGGTCTGCTGCTGATCCGGTGCGCCTGGCACCGTCTGATCGCCGGTGCGGTCGCGATCACGATCACGATCACGATCCTGCTCGGGATCCACACAGGTGGGGACCGGCTCTGCCGGTCCGTTGTCGTCGGACTGGGCAAAGGCCATACCCGCCGGGACGGCGAGCAGTCCGACCGTGGTGAGGGTCAACATCATCTTGCGCATGACCACTCCTTTCGGTTGGGGCCGTCGGCGTTGCCGGAACCTCTTTCCGGATCACCTCCCGGCCGGTTGTCTTGCACCACTCAGACAACACGGAGCCGATCAAGCACGTATCGCGATCACGATGAAGATGCGATGAAGCGGGCGAGCGCCGGTCAGCGAACGCCGGGCACGACGACCGTGGGGACCGTCGGGTGATGGGTGAGCGCACTGGCGACCGATCCCAACAACAGCAGTTCGAGCACACCGTGCCCGCGGGCACCCAGGACGAGCAGGTCCGCGGCGCTTCCCGCCGTGCGCAACACCGCTCGCGGGTCGCCCGGCAGCACCGCCATCTCGACCGGAGGGTGCCCTGGAACTTCCTCGAGCACGGCAGCGACCCCCTGCTCGAGTTCGCGGCGCGCGGTCGTCTCGGCGGTCTCGGGGGACGGGGCGAGGACCTCGCCGGCGACCGACTGGTCGGTGAACGCCCGAACGACGCTCACCCGAGCAGACCGGCGGAGATGCGTGAGCGTCCAGCGCAGAGCGGTGTGGGCGTGCGGGGATCCGTCGAAGCCGACGACCACGTCGAGGTGATCGTGGAGCGCCGGCACGTCCGACGGGATCAGCGCGACGGGGACCGTCGAGTGGCGTGAGCAGTAGCTGCCGACCGACCCGATCGACAGGTCGGTGCGATCTCCCCAGCCGCGGGTCCCGACCACGAGCAGTTCCGATGCCACCGCCGCCTTGACCAGACCGGGGCCGGCCCGATGCTCGATCACGACACCGGTGTCCACCAGCCACGGGGCGTGGCTCTCGAGGAACGTGCGGAGCTGCAGCGTGGCCTCGCTCCGGTAGGGCTCGTCGCCGGCGTCGGTCTCACCCGCGGCGCGAACTTCACGCACCATCGGACCGGTGACAAAGGTCATCACCGGTTCGATGTCGCCGAGTTGGTCGGCATGGTCGAGCGCCCATCGCAATGCGACAGCTGAACCGTTGGAGCCGTCGACGCCGACGACCACGAAGCGTCTCGAAGAGTCCGTCACACTCCCACCTTGACCGATCTCGACGACGATGGTCAGAGAACTTCGTCCCTGACCGGACCGCGGGATGTTTCCGAGCGGCGTTCAGCGTTCGAAGCGCAGACCGATCATCTCGCCGACACGTTCGGCGAAGACGCGCAACGCCCGATGGATCTCGGTCTGCGGCAAGGCGACATCGGGCTCGGGCAACGCGACCCTGACCGACGCAACGCCGGGTTCGCTCGGTGCGACCTCGGCACCGAATGCCCGGAGGCCGTCGAGCAGGGCCCGGTTCTCCCACATCACGCTCGCCGTGAACGTCGTGATGTCGTGTTGCCGTGCCTCCTCCGCGAGCCGGTGGAGCAACACGGTTGCGATCCCCCGATTCTGATAGGCGTCGAGCACCGTCACTGCGGCTTCGGCGCAATCCGGGTCGTCCCGGCTGCGCGAGTAGCGAGCCAGCCCGACACCGGGCGACCCCTCCTCGTCGGTTGCGAACCCGACGAGCGCGCACCGGTCGACTCCGTCGACGTCCATCAGGTAGTCGAGCAGCCGGGTCGAGAGGTGGTCCGGGGCGTTGAAGAACCGCAACCTCCGTGCTTCTGGTGACAGTTCGCCGTAGCGGAGGGCGAGTTCGTCGCGGTCTGCAGGCTGGAGGTGGCGCACCAGGATCCGCCCGCCATCGTCCAACGTGACCACCTCCGCCTCGGGTACGGGCGTATCGGTGAGCTCGGCCATGTGACGGCCAATGCTACTCAGGTGCCGTAGATGGATTCGATGGCCGTCTCGTAGCGGGCGAGGACGATCGCTCGGCGCACCTTGAGCGTTGGCGTCAGTTCGTCGGCCTCGATCGTCAGGTCGCGGGGAAGGATCACGAACTCACGGATCGACTCGGCCCGGGAGACCGAGGCGTTCGCCTCGTCGACCGCAGTCCGGATCACGTCGCGGAGCTCCGCGCTCTCGGTCGCCTCGGCGACGGTCGCCGCTGCCAGGTCGACCTCCTGCGTCCAGCGGGCGAACACCTCGTCGTCGATGGTGACGAGCGCAGCGATGAAGGGGCGCTGGTCACCCACGACCACGGCCTGGCTCACGAATGGATGGGAGCGAAGGCGATCCTCGAGCGGTGCGGGGGCCACGTTCTTGCCGGCGGCGGTGACGAGTATCTCCTTCTTGCGCCCGGTGATCCTCAGGAAGCCGTCGTCGTCGAGTTCGCCGATGTCGCCGGTGTGGAACCAGCCGTCGTCGTCGAGCACCTCCGCGGTGGCCTCGGGATTGCGCCAGTATCCCGGGAACACCTGGGGACCCTTCGCGAGGATCTCACCGTCGGCGGCGATCCGGATCGTGGTGCCCGACACCGGGCGCCCGACCGACCCCGGTCGCCACGCCCCCGGTCGGTTGATGGTCAACGTGGGGCTGGTCTCCGTGAGGCCGTAGCCCTCGTAGATGCAGACCCCCGCCCCATCGAAGAAGTTGGTCAGGCGCACACCGAGCGGGCCGCCGCCGCTGAACGCGAACCGCATCGATCCGCCGAGTGCCTGACGGAGCTTGCCGTAGACGAGACGGTCGAACAGCCAGTGCTCGGCGGCGGTCCACGGACGTGTCGAGCCGGCGTGGTGCTCGTTCGACCAGCGGACGGCGACCGATTCGGCGCGGTCGAAGATCGGCCCCTTCCGGGTGGAATGGGCGCTGCGGTGAGCGGCGTTGTGGACCTTCTCGAAGATCCGCGGGACTGCCGCAATGACCGACGGCTGCATCATCGCCAGTTCCTCCGGGAGCTGCGCGACGTTCGACGTGAAGCCGACCGGCAGTCCCATCTCGAGGCAGAACAGCAGGGTCCCCTTCGTGAGCGAGTGGGCGAGTGGCAGGAACAGGAGCCCGCTGTCGTCGGGTCGGATCTCCGAGCCGATGGCATCGACGGTCTGCGCGACGTTCGCGCAGAGATTGCGGTGTGTCAGCATGCACCCTTTCGGGCGACCGGTGGTGCCGGAGGTGTAGATGACCGTGGCCAGGTCGTCAGCGCCCAGCGCCTCAGCACGGCGGTCGATCTCGGCGTCGTCGACGTCGGCCCCCAGTTCCGCCAACCGGTCGAGACCCGGCTGACCCTCGGCCGGGTCGATCGTGACGACCTCACGGCAGCTCTGGACTCGATCGCCGACGCTGTCGAACAGGGAACGCATCTCGGCGTTCTCGACGATGGCAACCACGGCCTCGCTGTCCTCGAGGATCCAGCCGAGCTGTTCACCCGACGACGTCTCGTACACGGGCACGGTGACCGCACCCGCTGACATGATCGCCAGGTCGGCGATCATCCAGTCGAGTCGGGTGTGGGACATGAGCGCGACGCGCTCGCCCGGGTCGACGCCGCAGGCGACGAGACCCTTCGCGACGGCGCGGACCCGCTCGGCGGTCTGCCGCGCAGTCCAGTCGACGACCTGGTCGCCATTGCGTTCCATCGCGACCACCCGGTCCGGATCGCGCTCGACCCACCGCTGCAAGGGTTGCAGCAGGTTGGCGTTCGCGTCCACCCCCTCGAATGCTGATCCACTCGCTTCCACGCCCATGGCGCACCTCCCGTGACCGTCGGCTTCCATCACGTCCATCGCGCCATCCGGTCGGTCACAGCACCAGGGGCCAATGGCGGGTTTTCGCGAATCGGAACGACGGTCCGACCAGTCCGCGAGGACGGTGTCAGATGTGCAGGCCTTCGCGGACGAGCGCGTCGTCGACGGCGACTCGCAGACGCTCGATCGAGCCCGGCGCAGGCGTCGAGTGTCATCGGGTCGAGCAGCACGACGAGGCCCGCCGACGTCTCCGCGACGACAACGGGAATGCGATCGTCGCTCGCTGCACGTACCTCGTCGGGCTGGTCGTCCCGATGGAACGTCTCGAACGGCACGTCGAGACCGGCGACGTAGGTGTTCCACTCCGAGCGGCGACGCAGCATCCCGTGGGTGATGTCGCACAGCGCGCAGTGCGCTCGTCCCAGTCGGGCACCGATCCAGTAGGTCATCTCGCCGCGGACGGTGTGGTCGGCGTCGTACACGCCGACCAGTCGACGCACTCGAGCCGGATCGTCCATCATCGGACCCTACGTCGGTGTCACGGCGGTTCGAACGAACCGCAGGTCGAGTCTCAGCGTGCCGAGCATGATCCCGGGCTGGTGCAGCCAGTCGTTGCCGTCGCCGTACTCGATCGACTCGATCCGATCGAGGAGGACACTCCAGGCGATCTGCTGCTCGATGCGTGAGAGCGTCGCCCCTGGACACACCCGTGGGCCGGTCGAGAATGCCACGTGTCGGGTGACCGACTCACGGTCGAGGTCGAGGTCGAACGGGCGGTCGAACTCGTCGGCGTCGACGTTCGCAGCGCCGAATCGCAGGTGCAGCAACGATCCTGCAGGGACGGCAACGCCGCGGAACATCTCGTCGTCGGCTGTGGTGCGCGTCGACAATCCGTGGGTCGGCGATCGCATCCGCAGCCCCTCCTCGGTGAACTGGCGCAGCTTGGTTCGGTCGCGGCGCAACTGCTCGAACAGCCCCGGGTGTTCGCACAGCAACTGCGCTTGTTCTTCCAGTGCGTACTGGGTGGTCTCGAGCCCACCGAGGATCATCGCGTGGACGATTCCAGCGATCTCGAGGTCGGTCAGCTTGCGGCCCAGCGCCTGGTAGTGGACGTCGCAGAGGAAGCTGACCATGTCGTCCTGCGGATCTCGCCGCTTCCGAGCGACATGGTCGTAGATGTACTCCTGGAACCCGGTGAGGCGTTCGACCATCTCCTGTGCCTGATCGGGATCGAGTTCGTGCTTGAGTCCGGTCCCGTGGACGAAGGGTGTCACCGCCGCGTCACCCCACTCGGCGAGCCTGGGAATGTCATCGAGCGGGAAACCGAGAATGGTCGCCATCGTCCGCTGCGGCAGCGGACGAGCGAACCGGCTGATGAACTCGACCTCACCCACTCCGGTCTCGGCGTCGACGTCGGCCCACTCGTCGATCAGGTCGTTCGCGTGCCGCGTGATCATGTCGCGATGGCGGAGTGCGCCGGGTCCGACCCACGGATCGGTGAGCTCACGACGGTGCTGGAAGTACAGCTCCTGTGTCGGACGCAAGGACAGCATCGAGGCGTGCATCAGGCTGTGGTGGGTGGCGTAGGCCTCACCCGGCGACACTCCCCGCTCGGCGAGGTCGCGAAGGCGTTTGGTGGTCAGCGGCGGGAACCGGTCCGGGTCCTTGACGACGGCACTCACATCGGCGTGCTTGGTGAGCACGAACGCATCGCTGCCGGGTCGCAGGCCGCCACCCTCGATCCGCAGCACCGGGGCGTCGCGGTGGAGGATCTCGTAGGCCTCGTACCAGTGCTCCTGCGCGCCGGGGCCGAACAGGTCGACGTCGTCGAGCGTGGCCGGGCACGGCATGGGGCTCAGCTCGTGGTTGACGTGCTTCGGATACGACCCCATGTGACCTCCCGTGAGGGTGACCCTACGCGCTCGGATCCCCGGCTGAACCCGCCGCCATCACACGGCGCAGATCGGGATAGGCGGTGTGTTCCCAGCCACCGTCGACGAACAGGTTCACGCCGTTGATGTAGGCAGCGTCGGCGCTGGCGAGGAACGCGGCGGCGCCGGCAATGTCGTCGGGTTGGGCGGGTCGACGCAGCGGAATCTGGTTCGTGAAGGCCTGCTCGGCCCCGGGGATCGACATCATCGGGCCGATCAGCGGTGTGGCGGTCAGCCCCGGCGACACCGTGTTGACGCGGATGCCGAGGTCGCCGAGCTCGATCGCTGCTGATTGGGTGAGGCTGGCGACACCGGCCTTCGCTGCGGAGTAGGCAGCCCCGAACACCATCGGCACACGAGAGTTGAGTGACGCGATGTTGACGATCGAGCCACGCGTGCCGGCTGAGGTCATCTCCCGGGCCGCGTGCTTCACCCCGAAGAACACGCTCTTCAGACACAGCGCAACGGTGAAGTCCCAGTCGGCCTCGGTCGTCTCGGTGATCAACCCGGCCCGGTTTCCTCCGGCGACGTTGAACACCGCGTCGACGACACCGAATCGTTCGACTCCGAGCGCGATGAGCGCTGCGACGTCGTCTTCGTTGGTGACGTCGCATCGGAGCACGGCGACCGAGTCGCCGATCTCGTCGTGCAGCGATTGCAGACCACCGAGGTCGATGTCGCCCGCGACGACAGTGCCTCCGTCGGCAACGAACCGACGAGCGATGGCCCGACCGATCCCCGAAGCCGCTCCGGTCACCACCGCACACTGGCCGGCGAATCGCTGGTCGGTCATTGCGGTCGCTGCCTTCGGCGCATCCGCCGAGCGTAGATGTCCGTCGACCAGCGGCCGCCCTCGGCGCACGGCTGCGGCAGCGATCGCCCGTGGGCCCATCGTTACGATCGCCGCATGGCAGCCACCTACACCCGGGTCATCCTTGCGCGCCGCCCGGTCGGCGAGGCCACACCCGACTGCTTCGAGCTCGTGGACGAACCGCTCGGTGACCTCGCCGACGGGCGGGTGCGCGTGGCGGTCGAGTACGTGTCGGTCGATGCCGGCACACGAACGATGCTCCGCGGCGACGGCTTCCACCGTCAGGTCGGCGTGGGCGAGACGATCCTCGCCAGCGGTGTGGGCCGGATCGTCGAGTCACGTGCGGACGGTTGGGAGCCGGGCCAGGCCGTTCGCGGCCCGCTCGGCGTGCAGACCTTCGCCGATGTCGCGCCGAAGCACCTCGAGCGGGTCGACGACTCGATCGCGCCGCTGCCCGCGTACCTCAACGCGTTGGGCGGCTCGACCGGCGTGACCGCGTGGATCGGTGTGCGCCGAGTCGCCAAACCGAAACCGGGCGACACGTTCGTGGTGTCGGCAGCGGCGGGCGCGGTCGGTTCGATCGCCGGACAGATCGCCAGCGCGAGACGGCGCCCGGGTGATCGGCATCGCCGGCGGCCCGGCGAAGATCGCGTACCTCACCGACGAGCTCGGGTTCGACGCCGCCATCGACTACAAGAACGACGACGTCCCGACCCGCCTGCGCGAGTTGGCGCCGGACGGTGTCGACGGCTTCTTCGACAACGTCGGCGGCCCGATCCTCGACGCCGTCCTCGACCATCTCGCGCTGCGCGCCAAGGTGACGATCTGTGGGGCGATCTCGCAGTACGACGACATGAGCAACATCACGGGCCCATCGATGTATCTACGGCTTGCTGAACGGCAAGCGTCGATGGAGGGCTTCGCGTTCTTCCACTTTCCCGAGAGCATCGCGCCTGCGACGGCCGAACTCGCCGAGTGGCTCGCCGACGGTTCGTTGCGGTGTCGTGAAGAGATCCTCGACGGCATCGACCGCTACCCCGAGGCGCTGCAGTTCATGTTCCACGGCGGCAACACCGGCAAGCTGCTCGTCAAGATCGGCTGAACGCTGCTCGAGCTGTAACCGGAGATGGCCTCGCAGGCCTCATCGCTGTCGGGATCCACGGCGACAACCGCACGAACCACCGCCAACGCGCCCAGCACCTCGGCCAATTGCCGGATGGCGGTCGGCGACCCGAGGGGTCGCCCTCGGGCACGCCTGACCGACGATGCCGTTCTGTTGCTGAGCGGCAAACGACACCCTCAGGCTTCGGGTACGTCCAGACGCCCCGCCAACTGGACCAACCGACGACGTAGATCCGCAATCCCGAGACGCTCGGTCACGGGAAGCGCCAGCTCGACCAATGCACCGGCCCGCTCCGGATCATGGGCGCACAACACGTGGGCCCAATCCACCCGGACACGAGCAAGTAGCGGCTCTGCACAACGCCCAACCTCGAGTGCTTCAGCAGTCGCAAAGTACTCGTCGGCCTCCTCGACGCTGGCGCACACACCAGCAAGCACGCCCAGTGCCCACGCTTTCGACATGCTGATCGCGCCCATGGTGAGCAGGTAGTCACCGACGTCATCGGTCAGGCGGTCGGAGACGGTCCTGGCCGCGTCAGCGTTGCCGGACGCGCGGATGGCGTCGACGATCGGTGCGTCGAAGAACCACCTCGTCGCCGACGCCCACTGCGCGACGACACTCTCGATCGGGGCGCCGATGGCCGCAAGCCACGCCGCTTTGGCGACGCCAAACGTCCCCGGCTTCGCCGCGAGCGGCGACAACAGCGGTGCCGCTTCTTCGAAGCGCCCGGCGTAGAACATGAACAAGCTGCGGAAACTGGTCGCCACGTAGTCCGCGTCTGGCTCCCCGAGCTCGACCATGAAGCTGCGGGCACGTTCGCATCCCTCGATGGCCGCGTCGAGATTGCCGTCCGCAACTTCGAGATCGGCGTCATAGAGCGCGTGAATCCAGCTCATCGTCGGCAGCGTGCGCGCAATGACATCATCCCGAATCGCTTCGTTCTGGCGGCGCAGCCCTTCGATGTCCCCGATCTGGACGAGGTACGTGCTCCGAGCCGACGCGAAGCTCAGACTCATCCAGGGAACGGACAGCAGCTGCTCGAGTCGCTCCAACTCAGCCAGGCACTTCGCACGAGTGGGGAGCATGTTCGGCCCGATCAACGATGTCGCGCACCACGAGAAGACGGAGGCCTGCGTCACCGGGTCGGTCGAGAGATCGTCGGCGAGTCGGATCGCCTCGAGTGCTGCACTCACGGACTGCTCGGGTCGATCCAACATCGTGTCGCCGGACAACGTTGCCAACATGAGCGCCCTTCGCCGCTCATCAGATTCCGGAATCAAGTCCAGCGCCTGCTCGACCAAACCACGCCGGCGCGGGTTCGGTGTCTCGTACGATGTGACGCCCATGCGGCCCGAGACGAGGAGAATGGTCACCATCAGCGCCCCGTCTTCCAGTCGGCCCGCCATCTCCGCAGCATCGTTGAGCGTGACCGGCCAGTCTGCGACACCTGCGTACAACTGGGCCTGACCGAAGCGGAACATCGCTCGGCACCGCTGGTTGCTGTCCCCCGAATCCATCAACTCGAGCGCAACCGAGAACCAGTGCAACGCCTCGGTCGGTGCTGCCCCCTTGCGAGCCACATGACCAGCGGTCATTGCGTACTCGATCGCCTTGTTGACCTCGTCGACCGCGTCCAGCGACCGGTAGTAGTGAGTTGCGAGAGCCGCTGACTGCGAGACGAGGTCGGCAGCGTGGATTCGCTCGATCGCTTGACCGACGTTCCAGTGCGCCAACGCAAGTTCAAAGGCCCCGAGTTGAGCTTGGAGTGCGACGCGAACGAGCGCATGCTCGAAGCGATACCGGAGCGGCCGACGCCCGATCTGGCGCAGCAACGTCGCGCCGACCGCCGCATCCAACGCGGCGCCAACCGCATCGAGGTCATCAGCCGACGCTTCGACCAGCATCGGAAGGTCGAACTCGAGCCCGATGACCGCAGCAAGGCGGAGCACCTCGAGTTGATGCTGGTCGATCAACTCCAGGCGGCGGCTGACGACGCCATCGATGCCACGCAGCAGCGCACCCTCAGCATCACCGCCACCCGCTGCCAACCCCCGCACCGCCGCGTCGACGTCGGCGGCCGTCGCCACACTCCGAAGTGCTTCCGTGACAAAGAACGGGTTGCCCTCAGTGAGTTGCTCGACGACCGCCGCGACCGCCGCGGCATCCGAGACACGCTCAGCGGAGAACAGCTGTCGCACGATCGCGGTGATCGCGTCGAGATCGATTCCGTCGACCCTGTGCACCCTGACGTTCGTCTCACGACGCAACTCGCCGAGTTTGACGGCGAACGTGTCGCCCGACTCAACATCGGTGTCTCGAACGGTGCAGACGATCGAGAAGCCGCACCCAGGGTTGGATCGCACGATATGACGTAGCAGGAGCAGCGAATCGTGGTCGGCCCACTGGAGATCGTCCAACACCAGCGTGACCGGTTCGTCGCCGCCAACTCCCGCAAGCCAGTCCGTGACCGCTTCGAACAGCCGGAAACGCTGCGTGTCGGGGTCACTTGGTGGGGGTGGCTCGACGCCAAGACTCGCGAGTTCCGGCGCGAGCGACGACAGGTACGAGGCACCTGGGCCGAGTGCATCGACGAGCCCACGGGAAGTACCGGCGATGAAGTGCCTGAGCGCCTCGACGAACGGGCGATACGGCGCGCGGACCTCATCGTCGCAGCGTCCGAACAACACAGCTCCGCCATCGCCATGGGTCGACTGGGCGTGTTCGGTGACCGCGGCGGTCTTGCCGATGCCAGCCTCGCCGATCAACACATCAACCCAGACGCCACCGGTATCGGCACGCCGCTGGGAAGCTCTCAGCTCGGCAAGAATCGCCGAACGTCCGACCAGGCCGACCGTCGACCACACGAGCGGATCAGGAAGCGGCAGGAGACCAGCCGGCCCGACCGATTGCGCAAGTTGTTGCCACAGCACCTCCCAGACCTCGACATCGCCGATTCCTTTCAGCTGGTGAGACCCCGTGGACGAAAACTCGACGGGCGACCGCGAGCCCGACAGCATCTGAACGAGCCCTGAGCTCAGCACCTGACCTGCTGATGCAAGATCGCAGAGCCTCGCTGCCTCAACGACCGGCATCCCCTGAACGTCGCTGTCGCGCCAGGCGACGTCGCCCGCCGACAGGCCCACCGTGATCTCCATCGGCAACTCGGACCCGTGGTTGCGGGCTGCCGCCGCGAGCTGCATTTCGGCGGCAGAGCGAATGGCGTCCGTGGCACCGTCGAAAACCGCCATGATGCCGTCACCCAGTGACTTCACCACCACGCCCGAACCTTGTCGGACGGCATCCTCCATCAGGCTGATCATCGAGCTGAAGACGTCGTCAGCACGATCATCCCCGAGCCGTCGCCGATGATCAGTCGACGAGACGAGATCGGCGAACAGCACAGCCCGAAGTCGCGTCCCGTCCTGTTCCACGACGTTCAATCTACGCGTCCCGCCAAAGTCACCGACCACCTTCCACGACAGCCGGCAGCACCGAGGTTGTCCGGACCCGAGTTCCGATCACGTTCGAGAGAAGGTGATCCGCCCAATCCGATCGCGACTAGGTTGGCTGACGACGCAGGTGGGCTGCGTCCGAACAACCGGGGGGCACAAGTGCTGGATCCAACCAGGTTGCCGCGTTACGTGGGCCGCGGCGGCGAGCAGGTTTTCAGGCCGCCGTATGAATCGAAACGGACGCGCCTGTTCGGATTCATGCTGGAAGGCAGCACCGAAGCACTCGGCGCGATGCTGGACCGGTACCTCAACGAGCCCTCGGGTGGAGCCGTCGACTATCGACCCGCTTCCAAGTACGTGATGCTGTACTTCGCGAGCCTCGACTTCACGCGCTCCGCCGAACCACCAGACAGCATGATCGGCTGGTTCAACGAACACGAGGTCGGAGTCTTCTCGCTCGCATACGACGCCATTCAGGACAAGCTCGTCGTCTATGTCCCGTACATTTTCGTCGAGGCCAGCCAGACGATGTCGGGCGGCCGCGAGGTGTACGGCTTCCCGAAGCAACTCGGTGAGATCCACATGCCTGCCGCGGGTGAAGCAAGCGACGAGTTCGAGCTGTGCGCTCGGGCCGCCAGCAGCTTCCGACCCGACACGCAGTTGGTCAACCGCCGGGTCCTGCGGGTCGGACCCAATCCGGACGGGCTCCCCCGGCGTCCCCTAGGCGATGCCAAGAGCGCCGCAGCGGCAATCTTCAGCGATCCGGCCCTCAGTGAAATCACCGCACCTGATCGCACGGCACTTCTCCCGTCGTTGTCAACTCACGCAGGCCCGATGACCCACGGTGTTCCACCGCTGTCGATTCGACAACAGTCGAACCAGGGCGACCTCGACACCGCGGCCGTCATGGGTGCTGCGGCGCAGTCGCTCGATCTTGCCGCCGAAGTACTCGAAGGCCGCGTCCCGATGGTGTTCCTCAAGCAGTTCCGCGACGTCGAGTACCCGGAGCGGGCCTGCTATCAGGCGATCACCGAGGTCTCGAACAAGGCGAGCCGCTATCACTCAGCGGCGATTCTCGACGGCGACATCACAGTTGAGTTCTCCGATCTCGACAGTCACCCGATCATGCACGAACTGGGTCTCGAGCGCGGACCGTTGAAACCGGTCGTGTCATTCGAGCTCATTTTCGACTTCGTCGTCCCGCCGGGCCAGGTGCTCTGGCGTGCGGGCAACACGGTGCCTTCATGACGGTCGACGAGCCCGTCGGCTCGGGCGGCGAGCGACGCGTCACGATTCTCGGTGGTGGCCTGGGATCGATGATCACGGCGTGGGAGCTCAGCAGTGGCAACTGGAGAGAGCGATACGACGAGATCGTCGTCCACCAGGTCGGTTGGCGGCTCGGCGGAAAGGGCGCAACGAGCCGGTCCGAGAATTCGAAGCGAATCGAAGAACACGGTCTCCACGTGTGGCTCGGTTTCTACGAGAACTCATTCCGTCTCCTCGACGAGGTCTATCGCGAACTCGACGGCACCTACGGAACGATCCACACGATCGAGGAAGCCTTCCATCGGTCGAGCCACCTGGGCGCCGAAGAACTGCGCTCCGACGCATGGAAGGCGTGGTCGTCGTTCTTCCCGACCGACGATCGAGTGCCGTGGATCCACAACCGAGTACCCCGGGACGTCTCGATGAGGACGTACCTCGTCCGAACGCTCGAACTCTCGAAGACGATGCTCGCGTCGCTGCAATTCCAGAATCACCGCAATGCCTACGTGGCCTCACCAGAACCGCCGTTGGATCTCCGGCAGCAGGGCCCGGCTGCGGCGCCACCGGCCAGCCCGCTGCGATTCGAACAACTCGCGCCGGCCCAGAAGGCCTGGGGTGACATCGAAGAGAGCGGGTTGTTCCCGCTCAGCCTCGCCGCGGCCGTGGCCCGGCAGGGGATCGAGGAGATCCACAAGCTGCTCGACAACACCGTCAGCGATTCGTCAATCGTTGGCGGGATGCTGCATGACGTGACGAACGTCGTGCGCGACAACCTGATCGACTGGGTCGACAACGACGACACCTCCCGCCGCGCCTCGTACCTGCTTGATGTCACGCTCGCCATCGCCCGCGGCATTGTCGCCGACGGACTGCTCACGCACCCTGACGGGCTCGATGCGATCGATCAGTACGACTTCGTCGAATGGATCATGCGGCACGGTTGCGCCGAAGAGTCGGCGCGCTGCTCGTTCATCCGGGCCGTCGTCTACGACCTTGCCTTCGCGTACGTCGACGGCGATCCTCAGCGCCCATCCGGGTCAGCAGCAACAGCGCTCCGCGGCATGTTCAGGCTCTTCTTCACGTACTCGGGTGCGCTGATGTGGAAGATGAACGCAGGAATGGGCGAGATCGTCTTCTCTCCGATGTACGAGGCGCTCCGTCGACGAGGGGTTCGCTTCGAGTTCTTCTCTCGCATCACCGCGCTCGAGCTCGACGACTCGAAGACCCGCGTGGCTCGAATCAGGCGCCAGCGCCAGGTGACACTTCGCGACCCGGAATCCGAGTATCAGCCCATCCTGTATGTGAAAGGTCTGCCGTGTTGGCCCGAACATCCCGACCAAAGCCAGATCGTCGAGGATCTCCGGAACTCTGAGCGGGCACCGTACGACCTCGAGTCGTTCTGGACGGACTGGCCACACGGAACCGAGGAGACCATCGAGATCGGCCCTGAGGACATCGTCGTGTTCGGCATCTCGATCGGGTCGGTGCCCCACCTCTGTTCGGAGTTGCTCGACGCCAATCCGGCCTGGCGAACGATGGTGACCAAGGTTCGAACCGTGCAGACACAGGCGCTCCAAGTGTGGCTGAAACCTCCGCTGAGCGGGCTCGGTTCACGAGCACCCGACGCCACGATCGGCGGCCTGACCGAGCCATTCGACACCTACTCCGACATGACCTATCTCCTCGCCCGGGAGGACTGGTCGAGCAATCCGCCACCGCGCACGCTCGGCTACTTCTGCAACGTCATGGAGGAACTCCCCGAGGATGTGCCCTTCGACGAAACGCGGCAGCGTCGCGCCAACGAGATCGTCGAGCGCAACGCAATCAGCTTCCTGAACGACACGGTTGGCTTCGTCTGGCCACACGCGGTCAAGCAGTACCCAGCGCGATTCAACTGGGACCTGTTGGTCCCAGAGAACCCGGCCGATGACCACCTCCAGGGGGTCAATCGACTTCGCACCCAGTTCGTCCGCGGCAATGTCAGCCCATCGGAGCGTTACGTCCAGTCGGTGCCTGGCAGCGCTCCCTTCCGCCTCCACACGGGCGGCTCGGCTTCGCCAACCTTGTGGTGACGGGCGATTGGATCCAGACCGGGCTGAACTGTGGCTGCGTCGAAGGCGCCGTCATGTCCGGAATGCTCGCCGCCAATGCGATCCAACCGACGATGCCATCACTCGATGACATCATCGGTTTCCACCATCCCTGATCGCCTTCGATTGAAAGGACTTCACATGACCGATGCACAAGCGCCACAACGAAACTCGACCGGGGGGCTGACGGACATCGCGCGAGACACGGTGCGTGATGTCCAGCACCTGGTCGGCGAGACGCTGAAGCGAGTGGGCTACGACCTCGAACAGTCCGGCGCTCGTTCGTCTGGTGGTGCCACTCCGCCCTCTCCCAACGACACGCCAGCTCAAGGCCAGACACCGCTGCTGGGCAGTGCGGCTGATCCGGCCTCGACGCTGCTCAACGCCATGGCCGCTGCGCTGGGGGCGAGTGCCGAGACCATGTCGGTGTTGATCAACGACATCGCGAAGGCGATCGGGGCGGCGCCTCCGACCGACCCCCCTGGGTCACCCGGCAGCGTCAACTCGAGTGGCACGGTACGGCAGCCGGCCCCGCACGTTGGTCTGATCACTGCCAGCGCCAATGGCGGTGGGATCGCCTACGCGACCATCAGCGTCACGAACGACATCAGCACGGTTGTACCGAACGTTGTCTTGACGTGTACCGACCTCGTCAGTGACTCTGGCCATCGGATTCCAGCGAGCGCGGTCACGATTCACCCGAGGGACGTCACCATCGGGCCTGGCGAGAGCGAAGCCTTCATGATCGAGGTGGCAATCGCCGACACGCAGGAACCCGAGCTCTACGCCGGCGTGCTTGGCGCACAGGGCATGAACGACGTGCAGGCAGTGCTGAAGGTTCATGTGAACCCGTGACCGACACCCTGGCCGACGCTCTCGCCAGCGACGCCACGCCGCCAACCATCGATCCAATTGCGCAAGCACCGAGCGACGCCGCCAAGGTTCGAGCTGACCAATTCCTGAGTGACGTCTCGCTCGAGGTCGAGACGCGCGTCGGCTCCCTGCTGCCACGGAGCGAACCCTGGGACTACCTCTACCGGCTACTCCTCGACTACCCCAATCGCGGCGGCAAACGCCTTCGCCCTGCGTTGCTCATCGCGTCATGCGAGGCGGTGGGCGGTGACCGGTTGCGGGCGCTCGACGTGGCGACCGGGCTCGAGCTTCTCCACAACGCGTTTCTGATCCACGACGACATCGAGGACGGCAGCGAGCTGCGGCGCGGCGAGCCGACGATGCACCTCAGGGAGGGGCTCGAACTCGCCATCAACGCTGGCGACGCGCTGTTCGCGCTTGCCATCCGGGCGATGACACGACCATCGCCGCAACCCGGCGCGACCACCGCGCTGGCGCTTGCCGACGAGGTCGACCTGATGTGTCGGATCTCCGTCGAAGGTCAAGCGATGGAGTTGGGCTGGCGCCGAGACAACGTGACCGATCTCGAGTTCCGGGACTATCTCGACATGGCGATCAAGAAGACCGCCTGGTACACAACGGTGGCGCCGCTGAGAATGGGGGCGCTTCTGGCTGGAACGCGCCCCGAGAACCTCGACCATCTGGTGCCCTTCGGCCTCCTCGTCGGTGCGGCGTTCCAGATCCAGGACGACATCATCAACCTGACGGTCAGCGAAGAAGTCGTCGGCAAGGAGAGCTGCGGCGATCTGTGGGAGGGCAAGCGCACACCGATGCTGATCCACATGTTTCGCCATGCCGACCCCGCTGACCGAGAACGGTTGGTCGAGATGTACCGGCTGCAACGCAGCGAGCGCACCTCGGAGCAGGTCACGTGGTTGCGGACCGCGATGGACCGCTACGGGTCGATCGAGTACGCACGGGCGGGAGCGTTCGGACTCGCCGGCGCTGCCTTCGGAGCGTTCGAGCGGGCGTACGTGGACAGCGACGGAATCCGCGGGGCGGGACTTCCTCGAGTCGTTCGCGCGCCGGGTCCTCGATCGAGAGATCTGAGTTGGCCGTTCGCCGATCGAGATGCCGCCGATGCCTCGTGCCGTCGATCGACCGGCGAACCGACTCGGGGAACGAAAGAAGCCCTGGCAGATCTTGCGATCTACCAGGGCTTTCGTTGGTGGCGGGGGCAGGATTTGAACCTGCGACCTTCGGGTTATGAGCCCGACGAGCTACCGAACTGCTCCACCCCGCGACGAAGTGAAAGGTCAAGCTACACACCGGCGACGCCGATCGCAACCGCCCCGTCGTGCACGTTGTCCGCGGCCTCCTGCTGGTTCATCTATCGTTCAGTCTCTCGTCACCGGAGATCCGCCATGGGGGTCGGTCGATCGGGGCGGGAGAAAGCAGGGCTACAGCAATGGACACCGTCACGTGGGATCCGCCAGGACCCGGACCATGGCAGCAGGACAGCGCGCACAACCCGGTCTCGCAGACCGCACTGATGCAGCAGGTCTATCCGGCCGGTTTCAACAAGGGCTTCACCGAGGCATTCGCAGGCTACGGCCTGCTCCTCGACCGGCTGGCGATGGGGGTCGTCAACGGCTTCACCTACCACCAGCCCCAGCCGTTCGACATGCCAGGACCGGACGGTCCGAAGGATCCCGATTGGATCGGAGCAGAGATCGGTCGACGAACCGAGGTGGCGGCTCGCGCCATGGCTGATCAGATCTGGCGCGACGAGATCGCCACCTGGGACGCCGAGATCAAGCCCGCCGCCCAGGCCCGCCACCGGGGACTCGGATCGGTCGACCTCGGCGCACTCGACGACGCCGCACTCCTGGCGCACGTGCAGACGTGCATGGCGCACGTCGAGGCGATGGCGTACCAACACCACCGGTACAACTGCCACACGCTCGTCCCGGTGGGCGACTTCGTGCTCCAGGCAGCGGCATGGACCCATCGCCCACCGGATTCGCTCTTCGGCGTTCTCGACGGCTTCTCACCGGTGTCGAACGTCCTGTCACCGGAGATCCAGGACGCCGTGACAGCGCTGCGGGCCGATCAAGACGCGCTGAATCTGCTTCAATCCGGCGGTGACCCCGCAGACGTGCTCGCGGCAGTGCAGGCCCGGGTGCCAGCGGTCGACGACTACGTCGCCAACGTGCACTTCAGGCTGATCGAGGGCTTCGACGTCGTCAACCCGACGATCGGTGAACGCCCTGACGCGATCATCGGCCGTCTCGCTGCCGCCGTGGCGATGACGGGCAACCCGTCGATCGAGCGGGCCGACGCGCTCGCAGCTTCTCTCCGAGCCGAGGTCCCAGCCGAGCACCGCGAGGAGTTCGACGACCTGCTCACCGAGGCGCGCCGCGTCTACCGACTGCGCGACGAACGCGGCATCTACAGCGACATCTCGGCCGTCGGGCTGCTCCGACTCACGCTCCTCGAGATCGGTCGACGCCAGGTCGCCGCCGGCAACATGCCCGACGCCGAACTGGCCTTCGAGCTGCACACCGACGAACTCCAAGCCATGCTCACGGGCTCGGCCGGACCTGGCGCCGATGAACTCCAGCGTCGGCGAGACCTCCGAGTGCGTCTGACCGTCGACGGCCCACCGCGCTACCTCGGCCCTCCTCCGCCGGAACCGCCACCGTCGAGACACTCCCACCACCGCTGGCGCGGGTGATGGCGGCAGTCGGCTTCTCGATCGACGGCATCCTCGGGCAACTCGATGAACCTGCTGGCACGTCGACATCGATCATCGGCATCGCGGGGGCGGCGGGCGTCTACGAGGGCACCGCGCGGTTGGTCAAGTCGATCGACGACCTGCTCACACTGGAAGACGGCGACGTCCTCGTCGCACCGACGACCGGTGAGGCCTTCAACTCGATGCTCCACCTCGTCGGCGCGATCGTCACCGACCACGGGAGCTTCGCGTCACACGCCGCGATCGTGTCGCGCGAGATGGGCATCCCGTCGGTGGTCGGCACGGTCAACGGGACAACTCGAATCCACGACGGCGCTCGCGTTCGCGTCGACGGCAGCACAGGCACGGTCGACATCCTCTGATGCCCGACAACGGCCAGGGCGCGTCGGCCGTCACGATCGTCGGCATCGCCCTGGCCTCGGCCCTCGTGCCACTCAACTCGACGATGATCGCGGTCGCCCTCCCGACCCTCGCCGACGAGTTCGACATCACCACAGGACACGCCGGTGTGCTCATCACCGTCTACCTCGTGGCCATGCTGGTCGGGCAACCGACTGCGGGTCGGCTTGCCGACCACATCGGCGCCCGACGACTCGCCATCATCGCCGTCGTCGGCTTCGGGCTCTTCTCTGCAGCGGCAATGTTCACCACGACGTTCGCGATGCTCGTCACCGCCCGGGCCGGTCAGGCGGTGTTCGCATCGGCCCTGTCGCCGAGCATTCAGGCGCTGGTGCGAAAGGTCACCAACTCGGAGAACCGAGGCCGAGCCTTCGGGCTCCAGGGGTCGGTGATCGGCGCCGGCGCCGGACTCGGACCGGTGATCGGCGGGCTCCTCCTCGCAGGGTTCGGGTGGCGAGCCATCTTCGCGATCAACCTGCCGATCGTCGTCATCGTCCTCGTCGTGTTGCAGCGGTCCGTCCCCGCAACGGTCGACGACCGCCCTGCGCACGCCAACGTGGACCCGGCGACGGAACAGATCCCCTCGAACGAACCGCCCCTTGCCAACCCGACCTTCATGGCCGCCTTCTCCACCCAGGCGTTGGCGGTCTTCGCCCAGTACGCACTGCTGCTCATCTGTCCCATCCTCCTGGACGTTCGCGGTTGGGGGACGGGGGCCATCGGTCTCGCGCTGTCGGCACTGACACTCGGCATGATCCTGATGGGCCCGACCGGGGGCCGGCTCGCCGACCGGTGGGGTCGACGCCGTCCGGTCGTCCTCGGGCTCGCGGTGTCCACCGTTGCCGTGGCCGCGAGTGCCGCATTCGGTACAGCGGTTGGCTCTGCCGTGCTGATCGCCACCCTGCTCGCGTTCGGTCTCGGGTACGGCGTTGCCTCGCCGGGCATCCTGACCGCGGGAATCGAAGCCGCCCCCGAGCAGCGAATCGGCCTCGCCGCAGGGCTGCTGTCGATGAGCCGCTACGTCGGCAGCATCGTCGCCAGCATCCTGCTGACGCTCGTCGTCAGCGACGACGCGAACGGCGTCGGCATCATGCTCGTCGTGTCCACGATCGCGCTCGGAGCCTCGCTCTACACGGCCTCACGCCTACCGGGCAAGACCGTTGCGCCCGCACCCGCCGTCGCCGCCACGGACTGAACCGACCGGGAAATGCCCGCCGACTCGTGACCAACCATCACGTCGACGAGCCGGACACCGCGTAGCCTGCACCGATGGGCGGGGACAACTCAGACATCGCAGTACTGCTCATCGTGATGGCGATGCGGTTCATCATCCCGCTGTTCATCCCACGGTTCCCGCTCCCCGCGATCCTCTTGGCGCTCGTCATCGACGCAGCGGACCAGACGATCTTCCAGCAGTTCACCAACCTCAACCTCGACGGCTACCAGAACTACGACAAAGCCCTCGACATCTTCTACCTCACGATTGCGTTCCTCGCCGTCTACCGGAACTGGACCAACACGACGGCGATCAACGTCGCCCGCTTCCTCTGGTACTACCGGCTCTTCGGCGTGTGGCTGTTCGAGGTGGTGCAGGAGCGCTGGATCCTGTTCATCTTCCCGAACACCTTCGAGTACTTCTTCATCGCCTACGTGGCGATCCGCACACGGTGGGACCCGAGACGCCTCACCAGCCGGGCGGTCATCGGGATGGCCGCGTTCATCTGGATCTTCATCAAGCTGCCCCAGGAGTGGTGGATCCACATCGCCCAGAACGACTTCACCGACTTCATGAAGGTCGACGTCTTCGGCACGACCCCCACGACCTCGTGGGGCGACGCGATCACCAACCGGCCGGCGGTCACGATTGCGCTCCTCGCTGCGATCGGCCTGCTGACCGGCCTCGCCGTGTGGGCGTTCCGCAAGGCGCCGCCCCGAGACTGGTCGTTCCGGGTGGATGTCGACAAGCCGATTCCGCACGTCGAACTCCCCGACCGCCCGCAGGCCCCGCTCTGGATCGCCCCGCCGTTCGCCGAGAAGCTGTTGCTCGTCGGCTTGCTCGCAGCGATCTTCACCAGCGTGTTGAACCTCGACACCCCGATCATCCGCATCGTGATCGGCACTGCGCTGATCATCGCGGCCAGCGTGGCGGTCAGCGAGTTCCTCGCCCGGCGCGGCATCGAGTGGTCGTCGATCGGCGTCGAGTTCGTGGTGCTCGCAGCGGTCAACAGTGCGGTGATCGGCCTCTACACCGTGCTGCTCGGCAACGAGGTCAACCGCTCGCTCGTACTGTTCTTCGGCCTGCTGCTGACCATGGTGATCGTGCTCTACGACCGGTACCTCGGCATGCGCGCCGCAGTCGGCGCCGCCGACGCTGCCAACACCTCCGCCCCAGCGATCTCGTGAACAGTTTCACCTCTGAGAGGTGAAACTGTTCACGAGAAGCGGTTGGGCACGAGTGGGCGGCTACTCGACCGGCTGCTTCCAGCGATTGAGGTAGGTCACGTCGCTGGCGGGGCGGCGAGGCGCCGGGGTGAACGAGTCGCCGGTGTAGTAGCCGACGGCGAGCAGGCACACCTGGGTGACGGTCGGGGGAATGCCGAGCAGCTCGGCGACGGCGGCTTCGTGCTCGAGGTGGAACGTGGTCCACGCCGAGCCGATCCCCCTCGACCGGGCAGCCAACTGGAAGCTCCACACACCGGGCAGCACCGAGCCGTAGTAGCCGGCGTAGGCACCGGTCGACGAACCGTCCGGAACCCGGTCGAGGCGCATCGACAGCACCAGCGCCGGAACCTCGTGGAGGTGTTCGACGAGGTACATCGCCGAGTCGATCACCTTGCCGCTGCGGTCATCGGCGCGCACCTCGGTGTTGGCCGCAAGGTAGGGGCGACCGACCGCACCGAAGTACTCGGAGATCTTCGCCTTGGTGTCGGCGTCGTCGATGATCATCCACCGGTTGCGCTCGAGGTTGCCACCCATCGGCGCATGGTTCGCGACATCGATGCAGTCGAGCAGCTCCTCGTACGGCACCGGGCGTGTGAGATCGAGCCGCTTGCGCACCTGCTTGGTCGTCTTCAGGAGGAGGTCGGTCTGGTCGAGATCGAAGCCGGTGGTCGGGTGCTGTGCCATCGCCCCAGGATGGCATCACTGCACCGATCGCCCGCTACGTTGCGCGCGTGACCGCCACGTCCGCCGACACCTCGATGCCCGACTCGGTCGACGCACGCGACCTGTCGCGCGGACTGATCGGCGCCGCGATCGCGGTCTGTGCGTGGTCGACCGGCACCATCCTCGCCAAGTACATCGACATGGGCAGCCTGGCGATCGGCTTCTACCGGTTCGCGTTCTTCGGCCTCGCGATCATCGCCTGGATGCGCATGCGCGGCACCCCATTCCGGCTCCGCATCATCCGCGACTCCATGTGGGGTGGCATCGCCCTCGGCGCCGACATCGCCCTCTTCTTCTCGGCGGTGAAGCTCACCAGCATCGTCAACGCCACGATCATCGGCTCGATGCAGCCGATCGTCGTCGGGGTGATCGCCGCCAGGTTCTTCGGCGAGCGCATCGGGCTGCGCAACGTCGCGTGGTCGCTCGTCGCACTGACCGGCACGGTCGTCGTGGTCGCGGCCGGCGCCGACGACGGCACCAGCGACCTGCGCGGCGACCTTCTCGCACTGGCCGCAATGCTGTCGTGGAGTGCGTACTTCATCGCCTCGAAGAACTCGAAGAAGACGATGACGTCCACCGAGTTCACCGCCGGTACCGCGTTGTGGACGATGGCGATCTGCGCACCGCTCGGCTTCGTGTTCGGCCAGGACATGTCGTGGCCGTCGGCCACCAACTGGGGTTGGCTGATCCTGATGGCCGCCACGTCGGGATTGATCGGCCACGCGATGATGAACTGGTCGCTGGTACGGATCCCGCTGTGGGTCGGCTCGACGTTCACCCTCTTGATCCCCGTGTTCTCGGCGCTCCTCGCCTGGGCGGTGCTCGGCGAAGTCACGTCACCGTCGTGCAGGGGGTCGCCATGGCGGTGGTGATCAGTGCCCTCGCGGTGGTCGTGCGCAACCAGTCGCAGCCGACACCAGCACCAACACCATCCCCGGCCGGCCCCGAGCCGACACCCACCCCGTTCACGTGACGGTTCGGACGGGACAACCCATCCGAACTGCAACACGAACGTGCACCGCGTCGGCGCACCCCCGTTCGTGTTGCACTCTGGATGGCCCGGCCCTGTGGAAGTGCAACACAAACGGGTGCTGGGGTGCGGGGCTACGGTGCGGGCGTGTTCGAACTGAACGGCGTCGAAATGGTGGGCTATCTGGCGTCGGCGCTGGTCGTGCTCTCACTGACGATGACGTCGGTGGTGCGGTTGCGGATGGTGTCGTTCTGCGGCTCGATCACCTTCTTCGTCTACGGCGTCCTGATCGACTCGGTACCGATCATGATCACCAACGGAGCGATCGCGGTGATCAACGTCTGGTTCCTTCGCAAGGAGTTCGCCTCGGGGCAACCGAACGGACGAGACCTCGGTGCGTCGCACATCCGCGCCGACTCACCGTTCCTCGCCGACTTCATCGCCTTCCACCTGATCGACATCCACCGATTCCAACCCGATTTCCACGTCCCGACCAGTGACGACGTGGTGACGCTCCTGCTCACCCGCGACGGGCTCCCCGCCGGGCTGCTCATCGGGCGGCGGCAGGGCTCGACGCTGACGATCGACCTCGACTACGTGCTCGGTCCGTACCGCGACTCACGCCTCGGTCACTGGATCTACGGCCCCGGCGCCGCGGTGTTCCGCGCCGACGGAATCACCGAGCTTCGCAGCGCCGGGACCACCGACGAGCACCGCAAGTACCTCGACCGCGTCGGCTTTCGCCCGTCACCAACCGACGACGACCTCTACGAACTCGCCCTCTGAGTCGGCCACCCCGCCGTTCGGGTGACAGTTCCGACGGCGCATCCCATCCGAACTGCAACACGAACGGGGACAGTCGGCCACCCCGCCGTTCGGGTGACAGTTCCGATGGCCCATCCCATCCGAACTGCAACACGAACAGGAGGGGCGGGCCGGGTGCTGGTCAGGCGATGACGGGGACGGACTCCATGGCGTCGGCGATCGCCGAGTCGGGCAGGTCGTAGTCGACCATCTCGCCCGACAGGTACTTCTCGTAGCTCGCCAGGTCGAGATGGCCATGACCGCACAGCGCGGTGAGGATCACTTTCTCCTCGCCCGACTCCTTGCACGCCAGCGCCTCACGAATCGCCGCAGCGATCGCGTGCGTCGGCTCGGGCGCCGGGATGATCCCTTCGGTGCGGGCGAACTGCAGCGCACCGGCGAAACACTCGCGCTGCGGAATCGCAATCGCCTCGACGAGACCCTCGTTGTACACGTGCGACACGAGTGGGCTCATCCCGTGGTACCGCAGGCCACCGGCGTGGATCGGCTCGGGGATGAACGTGTGGCCGAGCGTGTGCATCTTCATCAGCGGCGTCATGCCGGCGGTGTCGCCGAAGTCGTAGCGGTACTCGCCCTTGGTCAACGTGGGACACGCCGCCGGCTCGACGCAGCGGATCGTCGGGTTCATCTTGCCGGCCAGCTTCTCGCGCAGGAACGGGAACGCCAGACCGCCGAAGTTCGAGCCGCCACCGGTGCACCCGACCAACACGTCGGGCGTCTCGTCGACCTTCGCCAACTGCAGCAGCGCCTCTTCGCCGATGATCGTCTGGTGCAGCAGCACGTGGTTGAGCACCGACCCGAGGGCGTACCGGGCGTTGGGGTCTGCCACGCACATCGCCACCGCTTCGGAGATGGCGATACCGAGCGAGCCTGGGTGATCCGGATCCTCCGCCAGCAACGAGCGGCCGAACTCGGTGAGCTCGGACGGGCTCGAATGCAGGGTGGCTCCCCACACCTCCATCATCGTCTTGCGGTACGGCTTCTGGCGGTACGACGCAGCCACCTGCCAGATCTCGCACTCCATCCCGTACTGCGATGTGGCGAACGCCAGCGCAGAACCCCACTGGCCGGCACCGGTTTCGGTGGTCAGTTTCGTGATGCCCTCCTGGTGGTTGTACCACGCCTGCGGCACCGCGGTGTTCGGCTTGTGCGAACCGGCCGGGCTGACCCCTTCGTACTTGTAGTAGATGCGCGCCGGGGTGTCGAGCAGCTCCTCGAGACGACGCGCCCGGAACAGCGGGCTCGGCCGCCACAGCCGATACACGTCGAGCACGCCGCCGGGGATGTCGATGTAGCGCTCGGTGGTGACCTCCTGCTCGATCAGCGCCATCGGGAACAGCGGCGCGAAATCGTCGGGGCCGGCCGGCTCGTGTGTGCCCGGATGCAACGCCGGAGGAGGAGGCGTCGGGAGATCGGCGACCAGGTTGTACCACTGGGTCGGCATCTCGGATTCGGACAGGTGGATCTGGTGCGGAACGGTGGAAGCCATCACCGAGCAACGGTAGTCAGGTACCGTTCGGTCACGCCCACACGAACGAGGTCGATCGGTTGTTCAACAAGAAGAAGAAGGCTGCGGCCGCCGAGGCAGAACAGGCCCGTGAGGAGCAGATCACCGCGCTCCGTGCGCAGCTCGACGAGGCACAGAGCGAACGTGCGGCCCTCGATGCCCGCATCGCCGCCCTGGGCGACACCAACGACCAGATCGACGAGCGACTCTCTGCGCTCGATCAGGGTGTGCAGTCGATGGGTGAGCAACTCGTCACGTTGTCGAGTTCGACCACCGAGACGACCCGACGCGTCGAGGCCATCGATGACCGTGTCGGTCGAGTCGAAGAGCTTGGCGCCGACCTCGACCAGATCAACAGCCGCCTGCGAGCGTTCGAGTCGACATCGACGACTCCGTCACCGCCCCCACCACCCGAGCAGTTGCCCGAGCAATCGGCTGACCCCATCGATGTCCCTCCACCTCCCCCACCCGCGGCCGCGCCGTCGGTTCCGACTACGCCACCGCCTCCACCACCGTTGATCGAGTTCGACGCCCCTGACGACCTCAACGAACGCATCGAGCAGCTTCGCCAGCAACTCGACGATCTCGCACGGCAGACCTCGTCGATCGACGCCCGCGTCACCAGCGTGTCGATGGAGCTCGCCAACCAACTCACCGAACTGAGCAGCGACATCGACGAACTCAACCGGCGCTCGAGCGAACCGGCGACGAGCGATCGATCGGACGAAGTGAGTACCGCCGAGCTCGAAGCACGAATCGCCGAACGTCTCGACGCCGCGATGGACGACGTCGTCGACTCGACCGAGCGCCTCGCGGCGGAACAGGCTCGCTACGAGATCCAGTTCCGTTCCGACCTCGCCGAGTTGGCCGAACGCATCCGGCGCCCCGGCACCCCCTGAGCGCCGACGTGACGTTTGGTGTCAGACACCAGATGTCACGCGTCGCGGCTATTCGAGGAGTTCGAAGGCGTCGGCGATCAGCTGGCGAGCTTCGGCGATCCGCTCCTGGTACAGCCCGAGGTCGCCGTCGGCCAACGCCTCGTCGGCTTCGATGAATGCCTGGTCCGCAGCCTCGAGCAGCGCGATCGGATCGTCACCCGATGTGCCTGTGCCGGGGTCGGGATCGGTGTCGGGATCGGTGTCGGTGTCGGGGTCGGCAGCATCGGGATCGGGGTCGCCACCGGTGTCGCCGTCGCCCGGCTCGGTCGGTTCTTCGATCGTCTCGGCGATGTCACCTTCGAAGCCCGGGAACAACTCGGCGAGCGCCTCGCTGACGGTGTCCTCGAGGACGGCACGATCGTTGTACGACACGATCACGCCGCGATACTCGGTCACCGATGCCACCTCGGAGGAGTTCTGCGGCACCGACACGTAGTACGGGCGCACCCACACCAGGCCCTGCGCAACCTGAATCAACTGCAGATCACCGAACCGCACCTCGCTGCCACCACCGCCGACGTTGTCGAGCGAGATCCGTCGCGAGATCGCCTCGGTCGACTCAGCGTTGCTCGCAACGCGAAGCGGCCCGTCGGGCAAGCGATTGTTGGTTTCCTCGACGATGTAGCTGGTCAGCTCTCCGTAGGTCTCCGGGGTACTCGACGCGGTCATGTAGGACTGCAGTTCGGTTCGTGCGTCGTTGGTCGAGAACGGAACGAACGGCCGCAGGATCACGAAGTCCTCGTCGTCGGGTTCACCTGCCGCCGAGGCGTCGAACATCGTGTAATACGGGATGAATCGAGTGGTGTTCGATTCGTCGGCGAACGTGCTCTGCGCCGCGGTCTGTGTGGTGTTCGCCCCGGTACCGCCGGCCACCGGCGCGGCAGCCTGTGACGGCTCGGTGCCGGGCGCCTGAGCAACCGACCACGCACCGACGCGCTGGAAGAACTGGTCAGGGGCGATGCGGTACTTGGAGTACACGTCGGTCTGGATGCGGAACAGGTCCTCGGGATAGCGCAGGTTGTCCTGCAGCTCCGCCGGCATCTCCGACAGCGGCGTGAACAGATCGGGGAAGGCACCGCGCCACGCCCGCAGGATCGGGTCCTGCTCGTCGACGACATAGAACGTCACGTCGCCGCTGTACGCGTCGACGACCGCCTTCACGCTGTTGCGCACGTAGTTGTCGTTGTCGTCGAGACCCGATTGCGGCGACCGCTGGACGTCGCCGATGCGCTGGCCGTACGGATAGCGAGACGTCGTCGTGTAGGCGTCGGTCACCCAGACGGTGCGCCCATCGACGGCAACCGGATAGGGGTCGGCGTCATAGGACAGGAACGGGGCAAGCTTGCTGAGGCGGTCGTTGATGCCGCGCACCCACAGCATCTGCGAGTCGTCCTGGATCCCGCCGAAGCCGAGGACGTTGTAGTCGAGGAAGGCCAGGGCGAACGCAGCGCGTCGGGTGAACGAACTCATCTCGACGCCGAGCGTGCCCTCGTACTGGTGCGGCTCGGAACACTCGCGCTCGGTGGAGCTGGTGTTGGCGATGGCGTAGCCGGTGAGGATCGGACTGAAGTACAACTCGGGCCGTTCGAGCTCCACCGTGCGATAGTCGGGGCGTTGACTCTCGAGCACCCGGCCGGTCGGTGCCAGCACCAACCCGCAGCCCCGGGTGTTGATCAGGTGCAGACCCTGCCAGCTCGTGTTGGTCACACCGCTGAGCTGGAGCTCACGCGCAGCGATCAGTACCTGTTCGGGCTGATCGCCAACGGAGTCGTCGAGGACGTAGCGGTCGACGTCGAGGTCGTCGATGGTCAGGCCGGCGACCTCGCCGCGGTCGACCTTGAAGCGGTTGACCATCTGGGTCGGGTTCAACAGACGCACGTTGTCGAGCGGTGCCAGGTCGTCTTCGACCTCGGCCGCGTTCAACGACTCGAAGGTGATCGTGCGCACGTCGACATCGGTGAGATTGAGTGCCTCGCGCGTCGCATCGACGTTGCGGGCGATGTACTCCTGCTCGCGTGTCTGCTGGTTCGGGTTGACGACCAGTGCCTGAACGACCGCCGGGTAGATCACCCCACCGACCAGTGCGACCACGAGCCACAGCGCCGACGCGATCAACGGCAGACGGAACGAACCGGTGCGCACCACCGACAGGTAGAGCCCGGCAGTGAGCAGCGAGATCAGGATCAGCAACATGATCGCCGGAAGCTGCGCGTTGACGACCGAGTAGGTCGCGCCCTGCACGATGCCGGTCTGGTTGTTCGTGACGTCGTAGCGGTCGAGCCAGTAGTCGCCGGCCTTGACCACGGCGAGCACGGCCAGCAGCACGGCGATGTGCGCCTTGGTCGACTGACGAATGACGGGAACGGGCGACACGAACACGACGCCGCCGTTGAGGATGTGCGCCGCGGCGGTGAGCAGCAGCACCACGATCAGCGCAGCGAACAGCCAGTTGAGCACGAACGACAGGAACGGCAACTGGAACACGTAGAAGCCGACGTCGGCGTTGAACTGTGCGTCGGCGATGCCGAATTCGCGGGCATTGCGGAACAGCAGCCAGTCCTGCCACAGCGCAACCGCCGGCAGTGCGAGCAGCAGCGCGAACAACACCGCGACGCCGTAGCGCACGATGCGCAGACGCTGCCCGAACAGTTCGTGGAACCGTTCGACGTAGGGGTGCACGTTGGCCGGGAACGTGGTGGGTGCTGCACGGTCGGCGATGAACAGGTTCAGCCCGGCGATCACGACGAACGCCAGGAAGAACACGGCGAAGAGCGTGGCCTTGGCGCCGAGGACACCCCAGAACACGTCGCTGCGGCCGAGCGCGTCGTGCCACAGATAGTCGACGTAGAACCGAGCGATCGCTCGCCCGAAGATCAAGATGAAGAGAAACAGCGCGCCGAGTCCGATGAGGACTCCGCGCCCGCTGATCCGTCGACGTGGACGGTCGACCGAGAGGTCTGATGAGCGCCGCATTGGCGCTGACACTAACGGTCAGTCGGCAGCAAGATGCATCGGCAACCGAGGTGCGCCGGCGGGAATTGTTGTCCGGTCGGGAACGCTGTCCCTGCCTCGACGGCGCCGCCCAGGGTGTTGTCGTCACAATCGGCGCAGACGTCATGGGCAGGGTCTGCCACCCATTCGACGGAACTGCCTGGTTCGATCGCAGCGAAGACTCCCCTGCCGTGTGCCGTTCGGATCACGTCGTCGAGCTGTTCGTCGATGTGCTGGGTCTTCCATTCGCGGTAGACCGAACGCACTCGTTTGGCGACCTCGGGGTTCTCACCGCCGCCGTCGATCACACAGCGCTCGAGGCGCTCACGCAACGGAACGATCAACCACTCATCGAGCACTGCGTCACCAGCGGAGGTGGCTTTGGCGGCGTCGGCCTTCTTGATGCGGGTGACTCTGCCGCTCGTGACCAGCGACGCGCCGGCGCTGGCCGCAGCGAGCAGATCGTCGACGATCGCATCGCTGTAGCGGCTGAGGTGCTCGGGACGCTCGGGCAGGAGCTCATCGAGCTCGCGTACCGGCTCGCGACTGCGGAGGGCGTCGAGCACCTCGTTCTGCTCGTCCGCGAGGATCCGCTTCAGCTTCTTTGCGCTCGCCACGATCAGCGGGGTGAGGTCGGCGTCGCGCTGGTCGAACGGGGTCGCCTCGACGGGGACCTCGTCGGATTCGAGCCCTTCGGCTTCCACGTCCTCGTGGACCACCGATGCATCGGCCGCGACGACCTCGACGGTCTCGACGGTCTCGTCGTCGAGCTCGTCGGGTGCGTCGAATTCGTCGAGTTCGTCGACCTCATCGAACGCTTCGTCGACGAGCGAGGCGTCAGCGCGCAGCCGGGCGAACAGATCGACGACCACGTCATCACGCTGATCGGCCGGTGGCTCGCCGGCGAGGTCGCTGTCAGCCTCGAGCGGCACCTCTGCCTCGGTGTCCACGCCGGCGTCGGCCTGTCGACACTCGGCGTCGATCACGGTCGGCGTCGGTGTCGATCACGTCGGCGGTGGCGTCGGTGTCGATCACCTCGGTGTCGGTGCTCGCCGCGATGTCGGGTTCGGCTGCGTTGGCACCGTCATCGGCCTCCACGGCATCCGCGGCGATGTCGGCGTCGGCGTCGTCGACGAGCGGTTCCTCCGCCGAGATGTCAGGGGCCGTCACGTCGGATGGAGACGACTGCTGCACCTCGTCGGCAGGCCGTGGGCTGTTCGGCACCATCACCGGCACCGGGCCGGTGGTCGGAGCCAAGTTCACGTACTCGTCCGGTTCGGCCAGTGGCTGCAGTTCGGCGACCACGTCGACAGCCACGAGCCGAGCACGCTCGAACGACTGCATCAACCGATCGCGGCCGTGCAACAACTGCTCGATCTGCTCGCGGGCGAGTTCACGCCGACGAGCCAGTTCGCTCAGGACCCGCTCGCGGTACGCGCGAGCCTCGTTGACCATCTCCCGCCCCTGCTGCTTGGCCATCGCCAGTTCGGCTTCGGCGTCGGCTGCAGCGTCGGTGCGACGCCTCGACGCCTCGGTCTCGGCTTCCTCGCGCATGCGAGTGGCCTCGTCGCTCGCCTCGGTCAGCAGCTGTGCGGCACTCTGTTCGGCCTTCTGTCGGATTTCGACCGCAGCCTCTCGGGCGGTGGTGAGCACGCGAGCGGTCTCCTCGCCGAGCAGACGAGTCAGCGCTTGGTCGTCGAGCTCCACCGAAGCCAGGTCAGGGCTTGCCTGGGCGCTACGAAGCTCGCGTTCGAGGAAGCGCTCGCGCTCTTGGAGGCGGCCCAGTTCAGCTGCAACCATTCGGAGGAAATCGCGGACCTCTCCCTGGTCGAACCCGCGTCGGCCGGTCCCGAACGCGGCGTCAGCTATCGACGCCGGGGACGACGGATCGGGGCGAGCAAAGGACATGGCCATGGGCCAACGCTACGCACCCTGAGCTCACAGATGGTGGCAATCGCACCGATCGGTCACGAGACGGTGATCAGCGGATCGCCGCCGAGTTCTTCGAGCACGGCGAGCGCTTCGTCGAGCGTGGCGACCGGAATGATCTCGACCTCGCCGCGCCCGACGTCGTCGAGTCGCTGCAATCGCTCGGGATCGTCGAGTTCGGCCTGCGACGCCGGCACCAGGAAGACCTTGATGCCGTTCTGGTGCACCGCCGACACCTTCTGGGTCAGGCCGCCGATCGCGCCGACCGAACCGTCGAGCGAGATCGTGCCGGTGACGGCGACCTCTTGCGGGCCGGTCAGGTCGCCCGGAGACAACTCGTCGATCATCGCCAGGGTGAACGCAAGACCCGCCGACGGTCCACCGATGTCATCGGTGCGGATGTCGACTTCGAACGGCAACGTGATCGCCCGAGTGTCGAACGGGAAGAACCCGATGATCGTGCGATCGGGGTCGTCCGGCGACGCCGACAACTCCACCGTGACCTCCTGCTGGCCCTCGCCCGGGCGGTCGATCAGCAAGTCGACGGTGTCACCGGGTTCTTTGCTCTCGAGCACGGCGCTGAGGTCTTCGACCGATTCGAGGACGACGCCGTCGGCCTCGAGGATCTGGTCTGCGGGGTCGATCTGCTCGTCGGAGGGGAACCACTCGACACAGTCGCCATCGTCGTCGGGGGTCTTGCAGATCACGTCACGGACGATCACCTCGCCCGGGGTGATCTCGACGTCGTAGCCGAGCGTGGTGAGCGCCACGTACTGCGCCTCCTGCTCCGCTGTGCGCATCAACTGCAGGTTGATCTCGCGCCGCTGAGTCGGCGTCCGTACGCCGAACTTGTCCTCCTCGGTGAGGAAGTCGATCGCCGGATCGTTGCGACCGGCAAACCACGAGAGCACCGACTGGCTCGGCGAGGTCACCGTGACGAAGTGGAAACTGTTGTCCGTCTCGTACCGCTCGACGTCGTCGGGCAGGTCGCCGAACACGATTCGCTCGTTCACCGAATCGGCCGAGGCCGGCGTGAGCGCGTACGGGGTGGGCTCGACTTCGCCGGTGCGTCGGCTCTCCTTCTCGCCCACCAGTGTCGACGGGAGCAGCGACGCGACGCCGATGGCGGCGAGCACCCCGACACCGACCACGGCGATCGCCCACGCCCACCACCGATTCCGCGGTGCGATCGGTGCCGCGTCGGCCTGGTTCGGCTCGCTCGGTACGCTGTTCGTTGTCGTGTCGGTCACGGATCTCACCACTCAAGCTGCCTGGATGGCCGGGCTCGCAATCGTCGCGCTCGCCCTGGCCGGGTGGCGCAAGAATGCCAGAGCCACGCCGCGTTCACCACGCGGCGAGTCGATCGTCCGCCGTTCTTGGGAGCCGGTGCCCATCGCCGAGACGACGACGACGCTGTACAAGCGGCCGGGACCGATGCGTCGGGTCATGGCTGCGCTCGCCGGTTCCGGCTTGGCGATCGTCATCGGCGCGGTCTTGGCCATCGTGATCGCCTTCGGCACCGGGTACCTCGTCGTGACCCTCACCGATCTGCTGAAGCAGTGACCACGCCCGACCTCCGTGCCGTCGTCGTGGCCGGCCACAGCGGCGACGCGGCCACCGCCGATGCCGGGTTGACGTCACCGACTCCGGCCGTGCGCGCCGCAGCGATCGGCGCACTGGAGCGCCTCGGCACCCTCGACGACCAGACACTGGCCGGTGCGCTGCTCGACACCGACGTCGCGGTGCGCCGGCGCGCAGCGGAGATCGCTGCGTCACATCACTCGATCGACCTCCTTGCCGCGCTGCACGATCCCGACGAACGCGTCGTCGAGGTGGCTGCCTGGGCGTGCGGTGAACACGAGTCGCGACGCGACGCCATCGTCGAACGCCTCGTGGAACTGGCGGGATCGGCGCCCGAACCGCTGGTGCGCGAGTCGGCGGTGGCGGCGTTGGGGGCGATCGGCGACGAACGCGGCCGCGTGGCGATCATCGCAGCGTGTGACGACAAACCCGCCGTTCGGCGGCGGGCCGTGCTGGCGCTGGCACCGTTCGACGGCGACGACGTCGAGGCGACCATCGAACGGGCACTGGCCGATCGCGACTGGCAGGTCCGCCAAGCCGCCGAAGACCTCCGACGCGCTCAATCCTGACCCGTCACCAGGCCCCTCCGGTCAGAACGTGTAGCGGTAGACGTTCGTTTCGCGGGGCTCGAAACCGATGCGCTGATAGAGACGATTGGCCGCCTCCCGCGATGGTCGACTGGTGAGGCTGACGTCCTTGGCGCCGCGCGCTCGCGCTTCGTCGAGCGCCGCCCGGTTGAGGCCCTCGCCGACGCCGTGACCACGCGCCTCTGCATCGACGACGACGTCCTCGATCCACGCTTTGGTCCCTGTGGGAATGCGATAGAACGCCAGCGTCAGACTGCCGAGAATCCGGCCGTCCACCCGAGCGATGAACAACACGGTGTCGTCGCTGTCGACCAGCGCGGCCAAGTGGTCACGGCTCGGCGGAGGCGACGACGAGGACAGTTGCGGAATCAGACGGTTGAACGCTTCGACGAGTTCATCGTCGACCGCATGCGCGGCCACGATCATCGCGCGCTCGTCATCGTCGTTGCCACCGGCTGCTGGACTGCTCGGATCACTCACCACCACACGACGCTAGTGCGTGTCAGCGGTAGCGTGATGGCCGTGGGAACCGAGCACGTGCGTTGGCTGGCGGAACCGAACCTCAATCGTCCGGTGCTCGTCGCCGCGTTCACCGGTTGGAACGACGCCGGCGATGCTGCGTCGATCGCGCTCCGCACCATGATCGAGGCGTGGGGAGCCGAAGCCCTCGCCGAGATCGACCCCGAGGCGTTCACCGACTTCGCAACGGTGCGCCCGCACGTCCGGCTCGACGACGCCCAGCATCGTTCGATCGTGTGGCCGACCGTGGGCATCTGGTCGGTGTCGCTGCCCGGTACCGACGTGATCTTGGTGCTCGGTCCCGAGCCGGCACTGCGATGGCGCCTGTTCTGCGAACAGATCGAAGGCATCGCCGAGGCCTTCGGCGCCACGATGGCGATCTCGCTCGGCGCGCTGCTTGCCGACGTCCCTCACTCTCGCCCCGTACCGTTGATCGGCACCGCCACCGACGACGCACTCATCGAACGGTTCGAGCTGCGACGTTCGCAGTACGAAGGACCCACGGGGATCGTCGGGGTGCTCCACGATGCGCTCCACCACAGCGGCATGGCCACCGCATCGCTGTGGGCCGCCGTCCCCGGGTATGCCTCGCAGGTCTCGTCGCCCAAGGCGGCGATGGCCCTCGTCGAGCGGGCGTGTTCGATGATCGGCACGCCGGCACCGCTGTCGAGCCTCGCCGGCGAGGCCGCCGCGTACGACGCGCAGGTGGCGGCGATGATCGGCGACGACGACGACATGATCGAGTACCTGTCTCGGCTCGAACAGCTCACCGACGACGAGGCCGCCGACAACGACGACGGCGATGACCTGACCTCGGCGGCGCCTCTCGACTCCGACGCCCTCGTCGAAGAGGTCGAGCAGTTCCTCCGCGACCGCGACCCCGACTGACGCGTCCGACTCGTGGTGTCCGACAGCTGAGCAACGCTCAGTCGGTGCGCCAGACCGGTGAACGCACCGAGTCGAACGTGGCTGGAGCTTCGACACCGTCGATCGCCTCGAACGCCATCGGCCCCCACCAGCTCGCACCCGCCGTTGCCTCCGGCAATGCACCGTTGGCAAACCACCCGACGTCGGCGGTCTCGAGCGGATGTGGCACCAGCTCGCCACCGGTCGCCCGGCAGTGGAACAGCAGCATGTACATGCCGAATCGGCTGAATCCCATCCGCTGGCCGTCGACCACACCCAGCAGTCGCAACGGCTCACAGTCGATGCCGGTCTCCTCGCTGACCTCTTTCACCGCCACCTCGGCGGGCGAGTAGCCGACGTCGGCCCAACCGGTGGGATACAGCCAGATGCCGGAGTCCTTGCGCTGCACCAACAGGATCTCGCCCGCATCGTTGCCGACGATCGCTCCGACGGCGACTTTCGGCGTCACGTACCCGGGCACACCCTCGCCGATCGACTCCAGCCACTCCTGCACGAAGTGATCGGTCTCGCGCTGCACGGCGATCGCCTCGCGTTCGACTTCACTCGCCAGATCGGCTTCGATCGCCGACGCTTTGATGTCGGCGGCGATGTGGAGCACCTCTTCGTAGCGCTCGCGCTCGTACAGGTTCTCGGTGAACCCCATACCGGTGCGGGCGATCGCAGCCAGCGACTCGCTCCATCTCGCCAGTTCGCGCGCGCTCGCCGTCACGGCGCTCACGTTAGGCCATCGGCCATCAGGCAACAGCGTGGAGCAGCGCTCGTTGGATCTCCTTGCGGTGCGCGGCATCGGTGACGAGCTTGCCGCCGGAGCGGACATAGAACGTGTCGACCACCTCCATGCCCATCGTCTGGACGGTCGCGTGGCGGATGTCGAGCCCGAGTTCTCCGAGCGACTTCGAGATGCGATGCAAGATGCCGACCTTGGTGACCGCGCGCACGACGATCACGGTCGCGTTGCTCGACGCCTCGTCGTCGAACACCACGGTCGGCGGCCCCGGCGCAGCGGCTTGCGTACGACGGCGGCGACGATACGTAGCGGCACGCTCGGCCAAACGGGCTTCGATGGCCAACCGGTGGTCGAGTGCACGTTCCATGTCGGCTTTGACCGAACGCCAGTTGAGTCCACCGTCGGGCACGATGATTCGGAACTGCGACGCCGCCATGCCACCCTCGTCGGAGTGCGCCTGCGCGCTGACGACGTCGAGGCCGTGCAGCGACAGCACGCCGGCCACCCGGCTGAACGCCCCTGACGCATCGGGACTCACGACGGTGATCACATCACCGACTCGAGAGATGTGGAGATCGCCAGCCGCCATCATCGCCAGCGTCTCGGCGTCGGGGAAGAGCCGCCACGTCACCTCGGCAACGTCGCCGCCGCCGAGTACGTGACGAGTGCGTGCGACGAGTTCGTTGACCAACCCCTCCTTCCAGTCGCCCCAGGCCGAGGGCCCGGTGGCCAACGAGTCCGCCTCGGTGAGCCCATGGAGCAGGTCGAGCACCTCGACGCTGCCCACAGCAGCAGCCACCTGCTCGATCGTGGCCGGGTCGGTGAGATCGCGCCGCATCGCCACGTCGGGAAGCAACAGGTGCTGTTCGACCATCGTCACCAGGACCTCGACATCGTCCGGCGCCAAGCCCAGCTTCGGCCCGACAGTGCGAACGAGATCCATCCCGACTTCGGTGTGGTCGCCCGGGTATCCCTTGCCGAGATCGTGGAACAGCGCACCGAGCACGAGCAGGTCGGGTCGCGCCACACGATCGACCAGCGCCGCTGCGTTGGCTGCTGCTTCCCACAGATGTCGGTCGACGGTGAACCGGTGGTACGCGTTGCGTTGCGGCCGCGACCGCACGGGCTCCCACTCGGGGAGCAACCGCGAGATCAGATCTCGTTGGTCGAGCGACTCGAGCACCGGAATCGCACGGTGCCCCTCGAGCAGCAACGCGACCAGGTCGTCTCTCGCCCCAACAGGCCACGACGCGGGCCAGCCGGTGACATCGTTGTGCAGCCGGTCGAGGGTGGTGCGCCCGATCCGGCATTGATGTCGTGCTGCTGCCACGGCGGTCTGCAGCACGAGCGTGGAGTCGGCGCCCGGGTCGGCGCTGTCCGCCAACTCGATCTCGCCGTTGTGGAGCACGACACCGGGGGCGACTGCCCGGTCGGGCTCGACGGGGCCGCCGTCGACGGCACGCCCCCAGTTCTCGTCGCACAACCAGGCAACCGTCCGCCCAGCGGCGGCGACGTCGGCCATCAGGTCGTCGGCATCACGCCAGCCGCCGGCAGCCGCGGCAGCGTCCTGGTCCTCGAGCCGCAGGATGTCGCCGGCACGTCCGGTGGCCAGGTGCAGCGCCACGCGGGCGCGCAGCAACATGTCGTACGAGCGATCGAGCTCGATGAGGTCCTCGGCGACCAGGTTCAGTCCTGCCGCTTCGGCCCACCACAACGACTGCACATCGCGGAGACCGCCGTGGCCGTCCTTCAGGTCGGGCTCGAGGCGGTAGGCGACGTCGCCGGCAGAGCTCTGGCGCACCCGAACACGGTCACGAAGTGCCTGGAGGTGACGTTCTGCCTTGCGGCTCCACAGCGCAAGGCCCTGTTCGACCACCTCTGACGCGAGTTCGTCGTCGCCGGCCAGCGGGCGCGCCGTCACCAGCGCGGTGGCGGAGTCGAGGTCGGTGGCCGCGAGCGCGAGTTGCTCGTCGACGCGACGGACAGCGTGGCCGAGCTTCACACCCGAGTCCCAGAGTGGGTACCAGAGCGCGCTGGCGAGCGGCTCCACCTCTCTGGACACCTTCTTGGCCTTGACGTCGTGGACGAGCAGGAGATCGAGGTCGCTCTGCGGTGCCAATTCCCCTCGTCCGTACCCGCCGATCGCGAGCAGTGCCACCCGACCGGCAGGGCGCTTGACCTGTTGCATCGCCTCGTCGAAGAGGGAGATCACCCAGTCGTCGGTCAGCTCGGCCAGCGATCTGCAGTAGGCGCGCCCGGGAAGTGGTGTCGCAGCCGCCGCATGAGCGAGATGCTCGGCACGAATCGGCGGGGTCATCGACTGCAACCTGCAGCCACCGCCGGCACGGTGGGCACGGGTTCGGTGGGCACGACAACTTCGGCGTGGGGGACTTCATCGAGAGCAGCGATGCGTCATCATATGCCCCGGTGATGACCCACCGACCGGTGGCTCTCCTACGCTGGGCCGTCGTGACCACGTCCCGCTCCCGCATCACGATCGCGCTCGCCGTGGTCGCCACGGTGCTGGCCGCGTGTTCCGGCAGCGACGACACGACGGTCGACGAGACGATCGCCGACACCACGACCACCACCCGACCGACCGAGGTGGTCACCGACGGACGTCTCACCGTCGGAGCACTCCTCCCGCTGACCGACACCCTGCTGGGAGAACCGATGGTGGCTGCTGTCGAGTCGGCCATCGATCGCATCAACGACGCTGGAGGGGTCCTCGACCAGCGAGTACGCCTCGTCGTTGCCGATGAGGGCAGCAGCACGGCGTCGGCGACGACCGCGATCCAGACGCTGCTCGACAGCAACGTCGATGCCGTCATCGGACCGGCGTCGTCGCTGATCGCGCTGAGCACGCTCGACGAGATCGTCTCGGCCGAAAAGGTCGTGTGCTCTCCGACGGCGAGCGCGCTCTCGCTCGACGAGTTTCCCGATGACGACCTGTTCTTCCGCACCATCCCCAGCGACTCGCTCCAGGCCAGAGCGATCGCCGGCGCGGCAGATCAGACCGGCGCTCAACGCGTCACGATCGTGTATGTCGACGACTCCTATGGGCGACCGTTCGCCGATGCGGTCGTCGCCTCCTTGGCAAACGAGGCGATTACCGTGGTCGGCCGGATTCCGTTCAGCGCCGCCGACGACGACCTGTCGACCGAGGCCGCCGAACTCGCGAACTCCGACACCCAGGTGCTGATCCTCCTCGCAGCGGGCGACGACGGAACACGATTCCTCGAGGCGCTCGACGATGAGGACACCAGCGGGCTCGCAACGATCGTGGTGAACGACGCCTTCCGCAATCCCACGGCGCCGCAACGGATCCAAGGGCTGAACGACGAGTTGCGCACCAAGATCGTGGGCCTCGCACCTCAGGCCGATTCCGGCGACACCGACGAACCCTTCGACCCACCCGGGCTGTTCGCCACCAACGCCTACGACTGCGCCAACCTGATCGCATTGGCCGCGGTCCGAGCCGGCACCGACAACCCTCGGGACATCGCTCGACAGATCGGTCAGGTCAGTGTGAGCGGTTCGGTGTGCAACGAATACGCCGACTGCCTCGCCACGATCGAATCGGGTCTGCAGATCGACTACAACGGGCCATCGGGCATCACCGACCTGCTCACGAGAACCGGCGATCCATCGCGTGCCGCGTTCGACCGATTCATCTTCGACGAGACCGGAAGCGACGTGCTGGAACGCACGGTCGTCGTCGGCAACTGACCCGTCGGAACCGCGAGGCCGACGATCGTCGGCTCGCAGAGTTCAGAGGATGTTCTCGATGAAGTCGAGGTAGCCGACGTAGAACGCACCGAACTCGCCGTAGAGAGCGGAGCCCTCGTCGAATCGCATCGTGTAGACGACCTCCTTGATCACGTCGGGGCTCACAGCAAACAGTGTCACGCCCCACTCGAAGTCGTCGAGCCCGGTGGAACCGGTGACGAGCTGCGACACGCGTCCGGCGAACGTTCGACCGCTCTTGCCGTGCTCCATCATCATCGCATTGCGAGCGTCGTAGGGCGTTGCGAACCAGTTGGCGTGACTCTCACGCTTCTTGCTCATCGGGTAGAAGCAGAATGCGTTCATGCCCTCCGGCGGGATCTCGGGATACAACCGCGCCTGCAGCATGTGCTCGGGCATGCCCTTGGCGTATTCGCTCACCTCGGTGATCGAGACATAGCTGTCGACGACGTCGACGCCGGCGTGTTGCAGCGCGGTCTGCAGTGTGCGCACCGTCTTCCAGTCGGGCGCCAACGCCATGAACGCGACATCGGCCTTGTGGCCCAGCATCGCTGCGGTGATCACCTGACACTCGTCGGCCTCAGCGGCCTTGACTGCGGCGACGACCGCTTCACGATCGAGGTTCGGGGTCGGCTTGCCGAACAGGTGGACGACGGTCAGACCAGCTTCCATACGCATGCCGTCAGGCTACGACCGCTCCCCGAAAACGAACGACGTGGTCCCCGCTGCCCAGGGCAACGGGGACCACGTTCGGTTCACTGCGAGTTGTTCGACCTCAGAAGTCCATGTCGCCGCCGCCCATCGGCATGGCGGAGCCCTCCTCGGGCTTGTCGACGATGACGACTTCGGTGGTGAGGAACAGCGCGGCGATCGAGGCGGCGTTCTGCAACGCCGAGCGGGTGACCTTGGCGGCATCGATCACACCGATCGCGACGAGATCCTCATAGGTGTCCGTGGCTGCGTTGTAGCCCTCGTTGCCCGACAGTTCGAGCACCTTGGCGATCACGACGCCGCCGTTGACGCCCGCGTTCTCGGCGATCTGCCTGATCGGTCCCTCGAGTGAAGCCGCGACCAGGCGAGCGCCGGTTGCTTCGTCGCCGTCGAGGCTGTCGGCCACCTTGGCAACCGCTTGGACCGCACGCAGCAGGGTGACACCACCGCCGGCGACGACACCTTCTTCGATGGCAGCCTTGGTGGTGGACACTGCATCTTCGATGCGGTGCTTCTTCTCCTTGAGCTCGACCTCGGTGGCCGCGCCGACCTTGAGCACGGCGACGCCGCCGGTGAGCTTCGCCAGACGCTCCTGGAGCTTCTCTCGGTCGTAGTCGGAGTCGGTGTTCTCGATCTCGGCCTTGATCTGGTTGATGCGGCCCTTGATGTCGTCGTCGTCGCCGGCACCGTCGACGATCGTGGTCTCGTCCTTGGTGATCACGACGCGCTTGGCCTCGCCGAGCAGATCGAGGGTGACGTTCTCGAGCTTGAGCCCGACGTCTTCGCTGACGACCTGGGCCCCGGTCAGGGTGGCCATGTCCTGCAGCATCGCCTTGCGCCGCTCGCCGAAACCAGGAGCCTTGACGGCGGCCGACTTGAACGTGCCACGGATCTTGTTGACGACGATCGTGGCGAGTGCTTCGCCGTCGACGTCTTCCGCGATGATCACCAGCGGGCGCCCGGTCTGCATGATCTTCTCGAGCACGGGCACGAGGTCACGGATCGTGGAGATCTTCGACGACACGAACAGCAGGTACGGGTCGTCGAACGACGCCTCCATCCGCTCGGTGTCGGTGACCATGTACGGCGACAGGTAGCCCTTGTCGAAGCGCATGCCTTCGACGAGGTCCATCTCCATGCCGAACGTCTGGCCCTCTTCGACGGTGATCACGCCGTCCTTGCCGACCTTGTCGATCGCCTGGGCGATCATGTCACCGATCTCCTGGTCGGCCGACGAGATCGCCGCAACCTGCGAGATCTGCTGCGTCGAGTCGACCTCGATCGCGGCGGCCTGGATCGACGCGACCGCGGCGGCAACACCCTGCTCGATGCCTCGCTTGAGTCCCATCGGGTTGGCGCCGGCGGCCAGGTTCCGAAGCCCGCCTCGCACCATGGTCCACGCGAGCACGGTGGCGGTGGTGGTGCCGTCGCCGGCGACGTCGTCGGTCTTCTTCGCGACTTCCTTGACGAGCTCGGCACCGATGCGCTCGTAGGGGTCCTTGAGTTCGATGTCCTTGGCGATCGAGACGCCGTCGTTGGTGATCGTGGGGGCACCCCACTTCTTGTCGAGCACGACGTTGCGACCCTTGGGGCCGAGCGTGACGCGCACGGCGTCGGCCAGTTGGTTCATCCCGGCTTCGAGGGCTCGGCGAGCCTCGGAGTCGAATGCGATCATCTTCGCCATCTTGTGTGTCCTCCGTTGGACGTGTTCGCAGCTGTGTGAGGGTGGTGGCGCCACCGGAGATCCCGGCCGACGCCGGTTAGCACTCTACGGCTCCGACTGCTAACCGCGCAACCGCCCCCGAACCCGAACCGTTCGCGTTGCAGTTCGGACGGACCGGGTCGACCGGGCTGCAACGCGAACGTGGGCGTCGGGCGCCGATCACGTTCGCGTGACACTTCCGAATGGCCGCCCCATCAGGAACGTCACACGAACGGGTTGTCGCGAGGTCAGCCGCCCGCGACGGCGGGGATGATCGACACGGTGATGCCGTCGTCGACCTTGGTGTCGAGGCCGTCGAGGTAGCGGACGTCATCGTCGTCGACGAACACGTTGACGAACTTGCGCAGTGCGCCGTCTTCGTCGACCAGCCGCTCGCCCATGCCCGGATGCGCTCCCTCGAGCGCCGCGACGATGTCGCTGAGGGTGCCCGGCTCGACCGAGACCTGCTTGTCGCCGCCGGTCAACGGGCGCATGGTGGTGGGGATGCGAACGGTCACTGCCATGGCGGCGATGCTACCGGTGCGATTCCCGACTCGGGCGGTCGACAATCAGCCCGATTCGACACGGCGAGCCATGCAGCTATGGTCGCCGTCGTGCCCATCCGCCGCGTGGTCGCCGCCCCCGACAAGTTCAAAGGCACGGTCTCGGCCGCCGAGGTCGCCGCAGCGATCGGGCACGCGTGCTGGGAGCTCGGCATCGACTGCACCGAGGTGCCGATGGCCGACGGCGGCGACGGACTGCTCGATGCGCTCGGCGGGGCGAACCGCACCTCCACCGTCACCGGCCCGCTCGGCGACGTGGTCGATGCCCCGTGGCGGCTGTCGAAGGGCACCGCTGTCATCGAGATGGCACAGGCGAGCGGCCTCACGCTCGCCGGCGGCGCCGACGGCAACGATCCGATGAACGCCACCACCACCGGCACCGGCGAACTGATCGACCATGCGCTCGACGCCGGCGCGCGGCGCATCATCGTCGGGCTCGGAGGCTCGGCGACGACCGACGGCGGGTTCGGCGCCATCCGTGCGATCACGGCGATCTCCCGGCTCAAGCAGGTCGAGCTGTTGGTGGCCTGCGACGTCACCACCACGTTCACCGACGCAGCAGCGGTGTTCGGACCCCAGAAGGGTGCAACGCGGGCGCAGGTGGCCATGTTGACACGACGGCTCGAACGGCTCACGCAGATGTTCCTCGACGATTTCGGCGTCGACGTGACGTCGATCGAAGGGGGCGGAGCTGCAGGCGGGCTCGGCGGCGCACTCGGAGCGCTCGGAGGGACGCTGCTCCCGGGATTCGAGCTGGTGGCCGACGAACTCGACCTCTACGACCATCTCGAGGGCGCCGACCTGGTCATCACCGGCGAAGGGTGCCTGGACGACACCAGCTCCGACGGCAAGGTCGTCGGCGGTGTCGCGTCGATCGCGGCCGAGCAGGGGATACCGGCGATGGCGATCGTCGGATCGGACGAGCGCACCGACCGGTCGACACCGGCGGATCTCCAGGTGGTGTCCTTGGTCGACGAGTTCGGCCACGATGCGGCGTTCGCCGAGCCGAAACGGCTCATCGAGCAAGCCGCCGCCGGCTGGCTCTCGACTCGTTGATTGTTACTCGTGGTGTCTGACACCACGAGTAACGGTCAGCCGGTGGTGGTCTGGCGTGGTGGTGCCGGACACCTCGGGGGCGGGCGCAACGCTGTCGACGGGCGCCGACAGTTGGGCGATGGTCTTGTCGGCTTGGTCGGTGCCGAGCAGTACGAGCACCCCGGCGCCGTTCAGCGACCCACCCTCGACCGGTGGCGGCGTGGGCAGCGTCTCGACGGTGAGCCCGCCCATGCTCCGCGCCACCGACTCAGCGACGGCCTGAGCCGCAGCGATGCTCGGGTCGTATTGGACGATCGAGGCAGCCAGCCCGCTCTGCGTCGAGTTGGTCGCCTCGGCCATGGTGAATCCGAGCGTGGCGAGCTCGGTGGTCATCCGGCCGGCAGAGCCCGGAACGCCACTGGCGTTCGCCACGACCACGGTGGCGCCCTCGGTGACGAGCGGCGGTGCGGTGGTGGTGGTCGAGCTGGTCGCGCTGACCGAGTCGGACGTGGTCGGCTCGGTCGAGCTGGTCGACTCACCGCCGCCGCTCCCCGAGCTCGAGCCCCCGTCGTCGGTGATGTTGTTCAGGATGAGGAAGCCGACGATGACGGCAACCACGGCGAGCACGATGCTGATCGTGGAGCCCATCGGTGATCCGCCGATCCCCTGGCGGGGCGAGCGCCTGCTCGACTCGGGTGCCGGTGCGTTCGGGTCGTCGTTGCTCATGCGTGTGCTCCCTCTCCTGCCGCTGCCGACGCTGTTCCGTCGAGGCGGGCCTTGCGGGCCCGGAGGCGCAGCCGCTTGAGTCGACGCACCACGAGCGGGTCGTGGTCCATCGCGGCTGGGTCGTCGAGCACCTTGGTCAGTTCCGCATGGTATTCCTCCGGCGAACACTGAAAGCGCGCGCGGATGACCTGGTCACGCGGTTCGTCGTTGTTCCACCACGCACGTTCGAAGTCGAGCATGGCGGCGGCGCGTTCATCGAGCATTACGCACAGGTTGGCCGCAAACGGGCGCGAATTACAAGCACCTCGTCGATCGGAGCGAATTCGCTGTCGATCTCAGGTCGACGCGGCGATCGGCGTCGCGAGGTTGAGCCGCTTGTCCGGGGTGTCGTCGTAACCCGGAAGTACAGCGCCCATCTGGCCCGTTGCGAGGCGGTGCTGCAAGACGTCGGCGAGCACCGACCGGTAGTCGACGGTGACCCGAAGGGCATTGCGGTCGATGTTGTCAGGAGCGAGGCCCGGCCAATCGCCGTACACCCCGCCGCGAATCCCGCCGCCCATCACGAACATCGTGCTCGCTCGGCCGTGGTCGACACCGGCACCACCGTTCTCACGGAACGTCCGACCGAACTCGGTCATCAGGACGACCGTCACGCGATCCATGTCGGGGCCGAGGTCCTGGGCGAACGCCGCGAGCACCTCGGCGAGGGCGCCGAGGTTCTGCGCCTGGCGACCGTCGGTCTGATTGCCGAAGTTGTTGTGCAGATCCCAACCGAGGTTCGCGTCGGTCGCAACCGCTTCGAGGCCGGTGTCGGCCCGCACGAGCGCTGCCACTTCTGCCAGCACCCGGCCGAGATTTCGACCGCGCCCGCCGGTGGGATACACCGCACCGTTGGCCGGGGTCGACAGTGTCGTGTTGTTGACGATGTCGAGCGCGTTCAGCGCTTCTTGGGCTCGGGTGTTGACCACCCGGTCGGCGTCGACGGCATGGAGGTCCTGGAGCGCCGCCCGCACCATCGCACCACTGTTGCCGTTGTTGCGGAAACCGTCGACCCGGAACGAGTCGGTGCTCCGCAGCGTCACGGCGACGCCGGAACCCGACAGGCTGCGCTGACCGTTCGGCAGCGAGACTGCCCGCAGGCCGTCCGGACCCGGCGACGCGGTGTTGTCGAGGTGACGGGCGAGCCAGCCGGAGCCGACGGCACCGCTGTCGAGACCTTCGTCCATCTTTCGCTGGACCGAGAAGTGGCTGCGGTCACCGGAGGGGAAGCCCGCTGCCGGGATCAGCGCGAGACGGTTGTTGGTGAGCCCGTCACCCCACACGTTCATCAGTGGCGCCATCGCCGGATGCAGACCGAAGTCGGCGGTCAGTGGGATCAGGCGATGCAGGATCCACAGCGAGTGTCGGGCGGGCAGCCGCGAGGAAGTTGGCACCCGTGGCTTCATTGCGGGGCCCGACGACCGACAACCCGTCCATGCCGCCGCGCAGGAAGATGTTGACGACGATGTCACCGACTCGGGTGGCATTGTTCGATGCGAACGCCAACGAGCCGAAGCCCGGGGTGGCGACGGCAACGGTTCCGACGGCGCCGGCACCCTTGAGGATGGCGCGCCGGGAGATGCGCTTGCGCTCGGTTGGGGCGCAGGTTGAGCATGTGGACGACATGGCGACTCCTGATCTCAGAGGTACTGGTTCGCGGGAAAGGACAACAACAGGCCGATGACGTCGCCCAGGTTCTGGTCGAGGTTGGGCACGTCGCCGACCGGGGTGTCGGTGGTGACGCCGAGGAACTCGGTGACAGCAGCGACGTCGGTCTGGGTGATGTCGATGCCGAAGCGAGCGGCGAGCGCACGAACGACGAGGTCGATCGTCGGCGGCATCGGGTCGGGCAGCAACGCTGCAGTGTCGATCGTGAAGCCGTTGAGGTTGCTGTTGCCGAACCGGCCGGCGAGCTCCCAGCGTCGCAGCGTCGTGCTGGTGGTGATCCAGTGGCTGCCGACGTCGGGGAACCCATCTGGTGTCGGCCATTCCCACATCGCCTGACCGAGACGACTCAGGTGGTCGCTGATCGTGCGCGTGGCTGGGCGGTCGTCCTCGTTGGAGAAGTCGGGGTCGATCACGGCGCCGGTGGCTCGCACCATGGACACGAGCAGCTCGAACGGTGACCGCACCTTGGGCGCTTGGTTCGTGATGAACTCGTTGCTGGTCATGATGTGGCGCAGCACCGGCACGATTTCCGTGTCGTTCGCGAGGTAGACGGCAGCGGTCGATGCGACGAGCGAGGCCGGCGGCTCGTCGGAGACGAAACGGCGAACGAGTTTGGTCGCCAGGTAGTTCGCCGTGTTCGGTCGGCGGGCCAACCAGTTGACGAAGTCGATGCCGTCCTGCTCGCCGCCGATTCCGCCGGGCCGTTCGGGCGTGGAGAAGGTGTGCACCGACCCGTCGGGGTGCACGACGGTGACCTCGCACGGATCGGTGAAGTGGTTGCGCGGGTTGTACTCGAAGCGGAGGCCGTCGGTGTCGAGGCGTCCGGCGAGTCCCCATCCCGTGAAGATCCGAGCTGCCTGCTCGACGTCGTCCTCGTCGTAGCCGTTGCCGGCGCCCATGGTGTGGAGCTCCATGATCTCGCGCCCGTAGTTCTGATTGGGACTCCGTCCGGTCGACCGGTGGTTGTCGAGATACAGCTGCATGCTCACGCTGCGGGCGCTCGCCAACAACAGATCGGAGAACTTGCCCATCGCATGAGCCCGGATGACATCGCGGTCGTCGGAGGCCGCGGCGTACCGGACGTTCTTGTCGTCCGGGCCCGAGTAGGTGTTGAGATGGTTCGTCCAGAAGTCGACCATCCGCTCGGCGAGTTGGCCCGGGTGCCGGGCGGCGCGGATCACGGCGGCGTGGCGAAGCTCCTTGGCCGGACGTCGGCTGTCCTCACCCGTGTACATCGTGTATCGCGTGGCGATGTCGGCGTCGAGGCTGTGTGTTCCGGTGAGCACACCGGAGGTGTCGGCGGGCGGAATCGACAGCTGCTGGTCGAGGAACGCGACGGGACCGAGCGATGCGACCTGGTCGACTTCGAGCGGGGTCGCCCCGAACGGAATTCGGCCGAGCAACTGCACCCGGTGCATCGCATCGAGTTCCTCCGCAGTCGGTCCCGGCGGAGGCGGCGGGGGTGTCGGGGGAGCTGGAGGTGTCGGCGGGAGCTGACGGGGTCGGGGGAGCTGGGGTCGGCGGGGTGTCGGGGTGACAGGAGCAGCAGGAGGCGCCGGCGCTCCTGGTGTTGGTGTCGAGCGGCGCCGCGGGCGGGACCACCGCCGCAGGAACCACCGCTGCAGGAGGAACGGCCGGGGCGGGCGCTGCCGCCGGGGTGGGCGCTGCCGCCGGGGCCGGCGAGGGGCTGGGAGCGCCGGTCGGTGTTGCGGCAGGGGCCGGGTCGGTCGCTTGGGCGACTCGACGCGAGTCGATCGTCGGCACGGCGTCGTCGTAGATGTCGGCCGAACTGCTCGTCTCGGCCACCGGACGAGTCGGGCACGGCGCCCGGTGGCGTCTGACTGGGCGTGAACTTCGGCTTCGGCTGCTCTGCCGGGGGTCGTACCCGCATGGCGACGTCCTCGACGCTCTCGCCGCCGGCACAGCTCGAAACGACCATGGCCGCACCGAGCGAGACACCGATGCCGGTGAGCACGTTGCGACGGTTGAGCTTGGAGAACGGGAGATCGTGCGGCGAGGCCGGGAGCGGGGGAAGGCGGAGCGGTTCCTGCGGCGTGAGCGGCGGGACGTGGAGCCACGTCGCAACGGGTGCCGGCGACTCGACTCGCCGGAGCACGGCTGGCGGCACCAGCGGTGGCGCCCATCGGGCGCGCTCGGTGGGCGTCTCGGTCCGGTGTGCTTCCGCCAGAGTGGCCACGCTGCTGTTCACGATTCCGCCTTCGTATGGGTGCAGTGGTCGGTTGCGGTCACCGTAAACGCTTTGACCACCCAGAGCAATGGGTTGACCACATTGGGTGGTCAAGAGTTCGTCAACCGCTGCCGAACCGGTCGTGCTCGGCGGCCGCGCCTATGGTTCGAGACGTGTCCAGACGCCCGTTCATGATCGGAATCGCCGGCGGCAGCAGCTCGGGAAAGACCACCGTCACCGAACGCCTGGTGTCACTCACCGGCACCGAACACCTCTCGCTGATCGAGCTCGACTCGTACTATCTCGACCTCGGCGACACCCCCATCGAAGAACGCCGAGCGGTCAACTACGACCACCCCGACGCGTTCGACTGGGCACTCCTCAACGACCACCTGGCGGCACTCGCCAACGGCGCATCGGTTCCCGTGCCCGTCTACGACTACACCCAACACAATCGCTCCGACCAGGTCCGCATCGTCGAACCGGCCCGGATCATCGTCGTCGACGGCATCCTCGTGCTCTGGGACCGGACGCTGCGCGAACGATTCGACCTGAAGATCTTCGTCGACACCGCAGCCGACATCCGCCTCATCCGACGCCTGCGGCGCGACGTCGCCGAACGCGGCCGAACACCAGAGTTCGTCATCGAGCAGTACCTCGAAACAGTGCGTCCTGCCCACGAGCGGTTCATCGAACCCAGCAAGCGACACGCCGATGTGATCATCCCCGAGGGTGGCCTCAACCGCCCGGCGCTCGAGGTGCTGTTGGCGCGCGTTCGCGAGATCGCCGTCGCCGACGACTGATCTCAGCGGAGCTCGCTCGGGGCGGCGGCTGCCACGAGGTGTGCGACGCCCGATGGCTCCGTGGCTGCGGCGAGCCCGAATGGCCACGGCAGACGATCTCGACGACACAGCAGGTCGCAGATCCGAATCGCAGCATCGGTCTGCGGGCCGAAGACCCCGTCGACGACGAGCCGGGCGCCGAGATCGTTGAGTTGGATCTGCAACATCGCGATCTCGGGACTGTGCGTCCATCTCGAACGCCACTGCGCGACCGACTCCGACCGGCCGCGCACCACGACGGTCGGTGCGAGTGGTTCACGGACGGCCTGCACGACCGGACGAACACGGTGATGCCCGGGGCCGCCACGGTCGGACGCGGTCAACCGCACACCGGCGAGCGACGACCACGAGTTGGCTGCGCCTGTCGCCGGCGGCGCGCCCGCCCATCGGGCTCGACCAGGGTCGTCGAATCCGACGTGGCGAAGCCAGAACTCCGACGTGGCGAAGACTCCAACCTGCTCGCCCACGAGTTCATCGGCGCGGCGCAGGAACGCCGCGACGAAACGGCCGAGCTCAGGTCGATCGAAACCGTCTGCAGTCGAGATGTCGGCCCAGTGGCCGTAGCCGAACGGCAACCCGGCACCGCTGATCGCCGCCGCCCACAGCTCGGCCTGGTGGTGGGCGTCGGTGCGCGAGGGGTAGACGTGCCAGTAGGAGCCCACCGCAAGACCGCTGCGGTCAGCTGCCCGCACGTGCTCGATCCACCGCCCGTCCTGACGGGTTCCGCGACCCGCCCGAATCACCGCCACCTCCACGCCCTGCATCGCGACTCGGTCGAAGTCGATGCAGTGATGTTCGAACACGTCGATGCCGTCGATCCACGTTGCGTCGGGGCCGCTCGGATCGGACTGCCAATCGGTCGAGGTGGTCGGGTTGGAGCTCATGCATCGAGCTTCCTCCGCCGCTGACCCGTCATCGATGGCTGCCGGGCCAGAGAGGGCAACCGTCGCGGTCAGCTCGATCTGTCGGTGAGGACAGCCAACCCGTCGTCGGCACGTTGCACCCACGGTGCCGCACCTTGCCCGGTGGCGGCGTCGAGTGCCGACGTCAGCATCGTCTCGGCACCGTCGAGTTCGCCGAACTCCAGTCGGGCGAGCCCGAGGACGCGATCGACGGGGCCCATGCACACCAGTTCGCCCGCTGCCATCGCCCAGTGCCCCGAATACCGCTGCAGCACCGCTGCATAGCGACGCGCCATGTCGGTCTGGCCGATGATGACGGCCGCTTCGAGTGCCGTTGCCGTGGTGGCGAGCCACAGCCAGTTGCGCGGCCACGGCGCCCAGGCTGCGAGCACGTCGAGCATTCGCCGCGCGTCGTCGACCCGGCCGGACTCGGCATGTACGAGCGCGAACGCGGCGACGAACATCGGGTTCGAATCGACCAGGTCACCCAACTGACGTTCGAGCTCGGCCAGCTCGGCCTGCTGTCCGCGGTTGCGACCGACGGCGTAGGTCACCGCCATCTGGCCGAGGACGAGATTGTGACGATTCGACATGGTCACCGCATCGTGGGCCAGTCGCTCGGCTCGCTCGTCGTCGCCGAGCGTGGCGTGGATCGTCGCCTGACCCATCATGACTCGGCTGAGCAGAAACGTGGTTCCCGCCGCGTCGGCGACAGCGGCGGCATGGTCGGCATCGGCGAGCGCGCCCCGGAGGTCACCCAGCTGCATCCGGGCGGCCCAGCGCAGGTTGAGCGCTTCGATCAACACACCGGTCCACCGGGACGGACCGCCGTCGACGAGGCGGTGCGTTGCGTCGTCGACGAGGCGCGACGACAGCTCGAGGCGCGACGTTGCGTCATCGGGACTCCAACACGCACGAGCGACCTCGGTCTCGACCGTGGCACGATCGACCGGGTCCATCAGGTCGAGGTCGACGAGGCCGAGCCGAGCCATCGCCGATCGGTGTTCGTGACGCACCGTGTTGGGAAGCAGACGCGACTGACGGATGTGCAACATGGCCGCCAACACCGCCGGTTCGGTGGGACAGCGAAGACTGGCCCGCTCGAGCAGGCGAAGCAGCTCGGGATCGTCGAGTCCGTGTCGGCGGTTGAGCGAGGCAACCAACGCCGCCTCGGCGAGCGTGACCGGATCGTCGGCCCCCTCGGCGAGCGCTGCAGCCCGATAGAGCTGGACGATGCCGTCGCTGTTGTGCGATGCCACGAAGTCCGCACGGCCGCGTGCAAGGCGCAACCGCGCCTCGACTCGGTCGCGGTCGGCCGTCGCTCGCGCCCCGGCCAGCACTTCGAGGGCCCGATCGATGATCGCCGAGGCACGCTCGTGCGCAAGCCGCTCGGTGGCCCTGGTGGCGACAACGGCGGCGACATCGCCGGCGTGGAGCGGGTCGCCCAGTCGGTCGGCAGCGAACCAGTGGTGCATTGCGGCTTCTTGGTGGTCGGCCTCGTCCCCGATCTCTTCGAGACGCCGGGCGACGGCGGCGTGCAGCAGCCCGCGACGGGTCGCTGACAGGCTTGCTTCGAGCGTCGACTGCACGATCGCGTGGACGAATCGGAACTCACCGGCGTGCTCGCCGTCGACGAGCAGGCCGGCAGCCGCTGCAGCGTCGAGGTCGACCACCACCTCGAGTGGGCTCGCGTCGAGCACGTCGGCCAGCAACACGACGTCGAAGCTCCGGCCGACGACGGCGGCCGGCGCCAACGCGTCACGCGCCCGGTCGCCCAGACGGTCGACCCGCTGCAGGATCCACTCGCGCACCCCGACCGGCAGGCTGCCGTGCTCGAACTCGCTGGGTGGAGTCGGCGGCCAGGTGGCCGAGCAGCTGCAACGCGAAGAAGGGGTTGCCGGCGCTGAGCGCATGGACCCCGTCGATCGTGTCGTCGGGCAGCGCCAGCCCCTGAGCGTCGGCCAACGCCGCAAGATCGTCGCGGAGCAGTGGCCCCATCGACACCACGGTCGCCCCCGATCGACCGGTCAGCTGATCGACGATCGCCGGGTCGGCGCCGGGGCGACATCCTGCGATCACGACCAGGGAGTCCCCGAGGTCGTCGAGCACCTGTGCGAGCAGGGCGAGCGACGAACCATCGATCCACTGCACGTCGTCGAGGACCAAGGTGACCGGCTGTGCAAGGTCGCGCAACGCCGCGGTGATTCGACCGAAGAAGCGGCGACGATCGATCCAGCCCTCTTCGTCCCGTTCGAGCTGCCCGGCTTCGAAACCGAACACGTCGTCACCGAGCGCATCGAGGAACGGCTCGAACGCACCACCGGACTCGGTACAGCGGCCGACGAACAACAACTCACCACTGTCGGCACGGCGGCCGGCGATCTCCGCGGCGAACCGGGTCTTGCCCGATCCTGCCTCGCCCAACACGACGACCACAGGTGCGATGCCCTGTGCACTGGTGCGGTCGATCGCAGACGAGACGCTGGCGAGTTCGTCGACTCGGCCGACGAGGTTCGTGGCGCGGCGCGTGGCGAGCCACGATTCGGAACGACGCCCGAGTGGCCGACGGTCCGACTGCAGCCGAGTTGTCGAGCGCACCCGTGGTCGTGGTTCGACGAACCAGCGTGCAGTTGTCGGCGACCGGATCGAACGTGACGTCGTCGACGGCGCCGAGCAGCATGCGCACCGGGCGCCGAGCACACCACCGAATCCGGCGGGGCATGACGCAGCACACCGATCGTCTCGTTCGCGAGCTGCTGCACCGTGGTGCCGTGCCAGCCTCCGAGGTCACCCGCATGCAGCGCGATCGATGATCCGGCGTCCGACGAGCGCCAGCGATGCGACCGCGGCGTCGCCGGCACGAGCGAACGCGAACAGCTGATGGCCGTCTGGGAGCTTGACCGAGCTGACCTGGCGTCCTCCGGCGCGTTCGAGTGCACCGATCGAGGCCGACGGTCCGGTTCGCTCCGTCATGTCGGCGACCGCGAAGGTGATCGTGCCGGTCGGCACATCCATCTCGGCCGCCTCGCGCAGACGCTGAGCGAACTCCGATGCGCTCCACGGGCGACCGAGCGGGTCCCACGTCAGCCCTCGTCGGACGATGCGTTCGAGGCGGGCAAGATCGTGCTCGGCGAACGCTGTCGGCCACGAGGTCCCGAGCTTCGGCACGATGCCCGTCAGGAGAAACACGGTCAGCGCCGCCAGTGAGTAGACGTCGGCAGCTGGCGTGAGCGCCTCGCCGGCGAGCACCTCGGGCGCCGAGAATCCCGGTGTGCCCAGACGTTCGCGGTCGTCGCCGACACGCATGGCCGCCCCGAAGTCGATCAACACCGCTCGACCATCGGCGGTGACCATCACGTTCTCCGGCTTGACATCACCGTGCACGACCGGTGGCGCATGACCGTGGAGGTGATCGAGCGTCGAGGCGAGCTGATCGATCAGGTCGAGCACCGTCGACAGATCGAGTCCGGCCTCATCGCCGGCAGCGAGGAGCACCTGCAGGTCGTTCCCAGCGACGTAGTCGCTGATCATGTAGTACCGGTCGCCGTCGACCAGGTCGCTGCGCACGGTCGGCAGCCCGCTGTGCGCAACCAGCCGCATCAGCAAGCCGGCCTCGCGACGAAGCCGTTCGAGGTCAGCCGCGTCGACGATCCGACGCGTCTTGAGCACCACATCGAGGTCGAGGTCGAGGTCGTGGGCGCGGTGGACCTCGGCCTCGCCGCCCGCTGCGAGCAGACCGGTCAGACGGAAACGCCCGGCCACCACGGTGGGAACACCCGGTGAGGTGACGTCCGCGGACATCAGGACGACCCGCGAATCGCTTGCAGATCGGCGAGGCGGACGGCTCCGCATGTGAGCGCCTCGTTGGCGAGTCGCACGCGCCGGTCAGGACCTTCGTCGACACCGAACTTCAGGTAGAGACGTCCCAGCTGCTGCTTGACCGCGCTCTCGGTCACCGACAGCTGTTCGGCGATGGCCGACACGGACGCGGGCGGCGTGAACGCGTCGCCGTCGAGTACCGGCGAACACAACGCCAGCAGCACTCGGCGTTCGCCGGCGGTGAGTTCCGGGCGCGGCCGGGCCACCTCGGTCTGCGACCGGTCGCTCGACGACGCGCCCAACGAATGGAAGGTCACCGCGGTCCGCTCACCGAGTCGGATCTCGTCACCCGCAGCCAACAGACGGACGGCACCGGGGGCGAGACGCTCACCGTTGACGAACAGCCCGTTGACGGCCGAGGTCGCTTGGACGCACCAGCCGGTCGGCTTGGCCTGCAACACCGCGTGGAGGCGTGACACCGCGGCATCCCCGGTCGTCGCAAGATGGCCTGCCACGGCAGGTTGTCCGACGTCTCGACCGATCGTCAGCTCGCCATCGAGATCGACGGTGATCGGCGACTGCCCGGGCTGGTCGACGACGAGCCAGGCCCGTGCACCCCGTGCGCCGTCCGGATCGTTCATGAGGTCAGTCTCCTCCAGGCACTGGCCGAGTGGCCATGTCGTCAGGGACAGATCTTGCTGTCTCTGCCGCCGCGGCCAGCAAGCGAGGCGATTCGTGGTCGCCGACGAGTTCGGCGATGGCCAGGGCCTCCTCGGCGAACTGGTGGATCGGCGACTCGGGGTGGTGAGCGCGTTCGTGACACGAACGCGCGACGGCTGCAGCCCACATCTCCTCGCCGTCACTCGGCGACCTCGTACTCAGCCAGATCGCCACCTGGTCGCCGATCTCCGGTCGACCGATCGACGACCACGTTGCGCCGAGCGCGAGCGAGAATTCGGTAGGCGACCAGCGGCGTGTCCGACCTCATCGAGGTCTGGAGCGCGGCGAGCACATCGCCCTCGTCGGGTGCGAGCAGCGACAGTGGCAACGGCTCCGGGCTTCCCGACGCTGCGCTGAAGCGCTCGGCGATGGCCGCGAACCACGCGCCGTGCCGCGCGTTCGTGGCATCGACGTCCGCCGAAGCCGCGAGGGCGTCGCGGGCGAAGGCGCGCACGGCAACCGACATGCCGGCGCGTCTCGACGTGCCGTCGAAGGTCAACAACCGCTGATCGAGGAGCTGCCGCACGGCGGTCGCGGCAGCTGCGGTCGTCGAGATCGACCACCGCGGACCACGGCGGTTGCTGCGTCGATCTCGATGTCTCCACGGAACACGCCGAGACGCCGCAGGGCCACCTGCGCCTGGGTGTCGAGCAGTTGATACGTCCACTCGATCGACGAGGCGAGTGTTCGTGCCAGGTCGGCGGGGCCATCGCCCTCGACCAGTGCACCGAGGCTCGCGGTCAGCTCGGAGATCGGTGTCGACCCCGAACGAGCCGCAGCGAGCTCGATGGCAAGCGGCGCGCCACGCAGATCGCGGCAGAGTTCGACGATGTGCGCCGCATCGCTGTCATCGAACCGTCCTCCAGACGTCGATGCCGCGCGCTCGACGAACAGGCGTGTGGCGTCATGGCTGCCGAGCGACTCCAGGGCGAGGGCATCGTCGAGGTCGGGCATCGACATCGGCGGCACCGGGAACACGGCCTCGCCGGGGACGCGCATCGGATCGACGCCGGTGGCGAGCACCTGCATCTCGGGGCATTGCGTGAGCAGGCGATTGATCACGGTGGCGGCGGCCGAGCTTGCACGATCGACCCCATCGACGACGACGAGCGATCGGGCCATCGAGACGAAGTGGTCGATCAGCGAATCGACCGGGTCAGCGACCGGTCGAGGCAGCGCACACGAGTGCAGCATCCACGCAGCGATCGCGTCGACGTCGTCGGCAGGCGCCTCCGACAGGGGGATCCACCAGACGCCACCCGGCATCGAGTCCGCAGTGGCTGCAGCGGCGGCCATCGCCAGACGGGTCTTGCCGATGCCGACATCGCCGACCAACGTCAGCAGTCGGTTCGCGCTGAGCGCTTCGCCGACCGCCGTGAGTTCGCTACGACGACCGACGAACGAACTGATCGGGGTCGGCAGGTTGCCGGTCGACGACGAGCCGGCGTTCAACGGTGGAAACTCCGTCGGCAGGCGTGGATCGGCGAGTTGCCAGATCCGCTCGCGGCCGTCCAGACCTTTCAGGCCGTACACGCCGAGGTCGAGCAGCCCGGCGGCACTGCCGAGCGTTTCGCGGGTGGCATCAGCGGTGTCAGCCGAGAGCAGGATCTGGCCACCGTGCCCGCACGATCGGATCCGTGCGCACCGGATGATGGTGAGACCGATGTAGTTGTCCTGGTCGCGCAGCGTGGCCTCGCCCGTGTGCAGCGCCATTCGTACACGGATCTCCGGCACGAGCGACCGCAACGCGACCTGGGCGTCGATCGCTGCAGCGACCCCATCGCCCGGTTCGACGAACACCGCGACCACGCTGTCGCCCTCTCCCTGTTCCTGGGGGCGAGCACCACGGTGCGCAGCGATCGCCTGATCGAGGATCTCGTAGTGCCGGGTCACGAGGTCGGCCATCTGGTCCGGTGAGGCCTGCCAGGCCTCCGTCGACCCTTCGATGTCGGTCAGCAGGAACGTGACCACACCGGTGGGAAGCGGCTGATCCTCAGGTGGCACCGGCACATCTTTGCCCACGTGACCCAAGACAGCCAACGACCACTTCATCCATGTCGCGGCTTGCGATCTGTCCATCGACAGCCCGACCGAAGCCGATCGCGACCGATCGAACACGGGCCGAGGCGTCAGCGGAGGCGTCGGGACAAGGTTGCCAAGAGGGTCCGCATCACGGCAGGCGAGCTCATGAGGTGGCGGTCGAAGTCGTCACGGTGAATGGCCAGCAATGTGGTGTCCTGGGTGGTCACCACCGTTGCCGAACGGGGCTCATCGTCCAACAGGCTCATCTCCCCGAAACACTCGCCGGGCCCGAGCTCGGCCACCTTGCGTCCAAGCTTCGTGACCTTCACCCCGCCATCGACCACCAGGAAGAACTCGTCGCCGGCTTCTCCCTCGGCCGTCAGCTGAACATCGGCGGCGGCGTGGAGTTCCTCAGCCAATCGGGCCAACCGGCCGAGCTGCCGCTTGTTGAGCCCGGCGAACAGGCTCACCGTGCCGAGCAACTCGAGCTTCTGGGCTTGCCGTACGCGACCCCGCAACGGTCCTCGGGGGAACGTTTCGGTGGGCGAGTTCATCTGACGTCGGAGTTGAGCCAGGGCGGCTCGCTCATCGTCGTACACGACCGGCAGGGCGGTTCGGAGCAGTCGGCGCTGGGTGAGCTCGCCGGCGAGCCGCGCCCGTTCCTCGCCGTCCACCTCGAGGATCACGGTGGGATGGGTGAGCGCCCCCGTGCGAACCAGCGCTTCGGCATCGGTCTCGGCGTCGACAAGGCGCAGCGAGATGTCACGCGACCTGTTGTCGGCGACGAACCGGGCCACCAGTTCTCCGGTGGCATCACATGGTTCGCAACCGGCAACCGACACCAACGTGATGACGATGTCCGAATCTGCGCTCCCCACGACCGCAGTATGACAGAGCGGGCGGTTCGACGATTCCAGCGCTGCGAACGGGCTGCGAACGCGTCGTCGCATAGTGTCGGCATGAGCACTACGGGGGTTCGTGCAATGCAGATGAAGGTGCTGGGGCCGATCGGTGTCGAGCTGGAACAGCCGGCCGCGCTCGGCGGTCCGACTCAGCGTCGGGTCCTGGCCGTGCTCGCGCTGCATGCCGGCGGCGTGGTGTCGATCGATCGGCTCGTCGATGCGGTGTGGCCGGACGGTGATGCACCCGAGCGCGGCAGACCACAACGTGCGCACCTACGTCCACCGCTTGCGGTCGGCGCTGGGCGACGACGGACGTCGGATCGAGACGGTGGACAACGGATATCGGCTGCGCCTGGAGCGCCACGAGCTGGACGCATCACGATTCGAGGATCTCGTCGCCGAGGGCCGCACCGCGGCTGCGCTCGACGACCATGACGAAGCTCGGCGGTGCTTCGACGATGCGCTGGCGTTGTGGGGTGGTCGGCCCTACGACGAGTTCGCCGACGAGGAATGGGCCCGGGCCGAGGTGGCCCGGCTCGATGAGCTCCGGGCCTCCGCGGTCGAGCACCGCAACGCGGCCCTGCTCGATGCTGGCCGGCACACCGAGGTCATCGGCGAACTGCGCGATGCGGCGACCGAGCAACCGTGGCGCGAGGTGCGCCGGATGCAGTTGGCGCTTGCGCTGTACCGCTCCGGCCGGCAGGCCGAGGCACTGCAGGTGTTGCGCGACTACCGCACCGGGCTCGTCGAGGAGTTGGGCCTCGACCCGTCACCCGAGCTCGGCCGGCTCGAGCATCGGATCCTGGAACACGATCCCGACCTGCTGCCGCCCTCGCACCGGCGCCACGACCTGCGCGGCTACCGGCTCGACGAGGTCGTCGGGGAGGGAGCATTCGCGTTGGTGTGGCGCGGCGTGCAGCCGTCGCTCGGCCGCACGGTCGCGGTGAAGCAGATTCGCGCCGAGTTGGCCAACCATCCCGACTTCGTGCGTCGCTTCGAGACAGAGGCGCAGACCGTCGCGATGCTGGAGCATCCGCACATCGTCCCGCTGTACGACTACTGGCGCGAGCCCGACGGCGCCTACCTGGTGATGCGGTACGTCAGTGGGGGTTCGCTCGAATCGGAGGTACTCCACGGGGGCCTCGACGAACTCAGGCTCCGACGGTTCGTCGAACAGGCCGGCTCCGCGCTCGAGGCGGCGCACCGGATGGGCGTGATCCACCGCGACGTGAAGGCCGCCAACGTGCTGCTGGACGACAACGGCAACTTCTACCTGACCGACTTCGGGATCGCCTTCATCGGGTCGGCCGTCGACGACGAGCTGGCGACATCGTTGTCGACGGGTTCGCCCGCGTACGCCTCACCCGAGCAGCTGCGTCGACAGGTGCTCGACGTGCGCACCGACGTCTACGGCTTCGGCATCACGTTGTTCGAGGCGGCGACCGGACGTTTGCCGTTCGCTGATGCACCAACCGAGGCGGCGCTCGTCCGGCGACAGCTCGACGAGCCGGTACCGGCCCCATCGTCGGTCGAGCCATCGGTACCGCCGTGGGTCGACGAGGTCGTCGCCCGGGCGACCGCGAAGAACCCGTCGGACCGCTACGCGTCGATGGCCGAGCTGATGGCAGCCGTCGCACCGGGAGCCGTCGCACCGATCGACACGCGGTACCGGCTCGGGACCGGGACCGTTGTCGGCGAGCTCGTCAACCCGTTCAAGGCGTTGCGGGCCTTCCGGGAGGCCGACACCGCCGACTTCTTCGGCCGCAACCGCCTGGTCGCCCGGTTCATCGAGGTCCTCTCACAACCGGGTTCGGCCGGCCGTCTCCTCGCGGTGGTCGGCCCGTCGGGTTCTGGCAAGTCGTCCGTGGTGCGGTCGGGTCTGGTACCTCAACTGCGTCGCGGTGCAGTGACCGGTTCGTCTGACTGGTTCATCACCACGATGCTCCCCGGCAGCCACCCATTCGACGAGTTCGAGTCCGCCCTCAGCCGCGTGGCGGTGCGCCAGCCCGGTCCACTGGTCGAGATCATGCGCAGCGACGAGCGCGGCATCGCCCGAGCCGTGAACCAGATCCTGCCCGATGAGGACTCCGAGCTGCTCGTGGTGATCGACCAGTTCGAGGAGCTGTTCACCCACGGTGACGACACCGAGCGCACCGCCTTCGTCAACGGTCTCGTCGCCGCCCTGCGCGAGCCACGCGCCCGCCTCCGGGTGGCGCTCACCATCCGGGCCGACTTCTGGGACCGACCACTTCGCCACCCGGGCCTGGCCGCCCGCCTGGAGAAGGCAACGGTGACGGTCCCTCCGCTGGCGGCCGACGAGTTGGAGGCAGCGATCGTCGAACCGGTCAACCGCCAGGGTGCGAGCTACGAGCCGGGCCTGGTCGCTCGCATCATGGCCGACGTCCGCGACCAGCCGGGTGCGCTCCCACTGCTCCAGTACGCACTCACCGAACTGTTCGACGCAAACGTGTCGGGCCTGATCCGTACCGAGTCGTACGACGCCATCGGCGGGCTCACCGGAGCGCTGGCGATGCGCGCCGAGCAGACCTTCGCCGCGATGTCCGCCGGCCAGCAGACCGCTGCCCGGCAGCTGTTCGGACGGCTCATCAGCTTGGGTGAGGGCACCGAGGACACCCGGCGGCGCGTCCGGCTCGGCGAGCTCGGTGACGACCCGGACACCGAAGCGGTCATCGATGCCTTCGGCGACGCGTGACTCCTCGTGTTCGACCACGAACCGGCGACCCGGGAGCCGACCGTCGAGCTGGCCCACGAGGCCATGATCCGAGCCTGGCCGCGACTTCGGACCTGGCTGGACGAGGACCGCGACGGACTCCGCATCCACCGTCATCTCACCGAGACCACGATGGCCTGGCTCGCCTCGGGCCGCGACGACGGCGAGCTCTACCGGGGCGGACGCTTGGAAGCGGCGAAGGCGTACGCCGACGGCGCGCATCTCACCGACGACGAGCAGGCCTTCCTCGACGCCGGCGGGGCCGCTGCCGAGGTAGAGGCCGAGGCCGAACGCAGGCGGGTCAGCCGGCTCCGACGCCTCGCACTCTCGCTCGGCGTCGTCGCGGTCCTCGCCATCGGTGCGGGTCTCGCGGCCTTCGGCCAGCAGCGGCGAGCCGACGACAACGCCGCCGAGGCCGGCGCGGCCACCGCGCTGGCCGAGACCCAGGCCAAACGGGCCAACGAGGCCGCCGACGACGCGGCCGAACAGGCCGAGCGGGCCGAGGACGCGCTCGCCGATGCCGAGATCGCCACCCTGATCAGCCGTTCGGCGGCACTCGTCGACGAGAACCCGGTGGCTTCGCTTCTGCTCGCCGCGGAGGTCTACGACCGCGAGCCGAGCAACCGAACGACCGCCGCCCTCGCGACGGCGCTCGTCGCCCGTGGGGCCGAGACCCGTCGCATCGCTCTCGACCCGATCGAGCACCAGCACTGCGAGGACGGCTTCGACTCGCACACGTCGTACCTGCCGATCTCACGGGACGGATGGATCGGATGGCACGAGGGCGGGGGGCTCACCGTCATCGACCCCATGACCGGCGAAGCCCGTGTCCGCACCACCCAACCCGACCAATGCGGTGACATCTACTGGGACCACTCCGATGGTCCTGTCGTTCACGTGAACGACAGGGTCGTGTACGTCGAACGACAGCCAGGCTCAGCGCTTGTACCGCTGTTCAACATCGACGAGGACAGCGGGTGGTGGGCGACGACCGCCGCTGGGATGAACGGGGTGGTCGCAGTCCTGGTCGTACACGCCGTCGGATGATGTCGGATCGGACGTTATCGACATCCACCTGTTCGGACCCGACGACCAGCCGATCGCGTCGCCGCTGGAACTCGACATCGACGCCGTCGGCGATCAGCCTCGCGCCGTCGGGCAGATTCGGCCTCACGTGGGAGTCGTCGTTCAATGAGCTCCAGGGCCACACCATCCAGTTGGTCGACGTCGAAGCGGGCGGCGGGCTCTGGCAAGCCGAACTGCCCGGCCAGATCTCCGACGAGAGCTTCAGCCCCTCCGACGCACTCGTTGCAGTCTCCGAGCTGGGCGGCGGTGTCCACGTGTACGACACCGCCACGGGCTCGCTGACGAGCAGCTTCTCTCCCGGCACCGGCGCGGTCACGAGCGTGTCCTTTCTCGACGAACAGCGCCTGGCGATCGCAACGACCGACGGCGTCGAGGTGCGGGATCTGACCAACGGCGGCAGGTGGGAGCAGCAGATCACCGTCCGAGCGGCGCCGAAACGGTCCGGGCACTCGGGCCACAGCAGCTGAGCGTCGTGACCACCAACATGGACGAACTCGTGGTGTTGGATCTCGAACAAGTCCGGTCTGGGACGACCCCTGGCAGCCGTTCCGCCAGGGGCACGTGTCTACGTGGTGCCCGAAGGGATCGCCACCGTGGCGGCCATCGCTGCGGCCGAGGGTGACCTGATCGACCTGCGGTCCGGCGAGACGAAGACCCATGCGCTCACGATGCCGAACGCGGGCGTCGTCGTGGGAATCACCCCAGGCAGGTCTGACCGATGCGTACCTTGCCTTCACCATCGACGGAGCAATCGGGACGTTCGAGGACGGGACGCTGGTCGACGATCTCTATCTCTCCGACGAGGCCGGCTTCACCATGCGGAGCGCCGACGGGGCACCGCACGCCCGACGGCGGAATCCGCGTCGCCGTCCATCTCAGCAACCCCGCCGGATCGAACGAGGTGCACCTGGTCGACCTCGTCACGCTCGAGAAGATCTTCTCCGTCGTCGGGGAATGTCCCTGCCTCGGGGCCGTCCCGACACCCGACGGCGATGGGCTGGTCCTCGACACAGGTGACGCGGTCACCGTCCACACTGCCGAACGGCGCACCCGGGCGTTGTCGGCGTCGTCGATCGATGGGTCGTCGGGCGAGATCGTCGAACACGCCGTCGAGCCCACCGCGATCGCATCCTGCGCAGTCTTCCCGACGGCACAGTCGAGGTGATCGACATGACCGGCGGTCCGTCACGAGTGGTCTGCCGAGTTCGGCGTCGAAGTGTCGGCCCTGGCGTACATCGACACCACCCGCGCCGTCGTGGTCACGCGCTCCGGTGACGTGTGGCTCATCGACACCGAGAACGGCCGAGCGCATCGGTCTGATCTGGGAAGGCGGCGGGGGCGACACCACCTCGGGCGCCCCGACGGTCAGCGCCGACGGCGACGTCCTGTGGGTCCCCACCTCGTCGGAGATCGTCGAGGTTCCGCTGTCGCCTGACACCTGGCGCGAGCTCGCGTGCGACCTCGCCGGCCGCGACCTCACCGCCGAGGAGTGGGACTCCCTCGTGCCGGGCGACGGCGAGCAGCGCTCACTCTGTCCCGGGCGAATCTGACCGGCCCCGACTGACCGTTGTCTGCCGCCTGCTCGTCCATCGATCGAGGCCAGCCATCCATCGGAGCGACGACGGTCGCAGACCGATCGCAATTCGTTCGTCGAGGACCCCGGCCGACTGCATCACCCCTGTTCAGAGCCCTGTCGGGTCTGCGAGCGAGTCGAGATCGAACGGTGACTCGCACACCGAAGGGCTGCGATGTGCCGAGGCGGAGTGTCGGGGCATGCCGACGAACCGCTTCTCCATCACCGCCACTGCACTTCCCTCGCCGCGAGCCTCGCCGATGGCGCATCCCCGCCACGGACGTGGGAACCCCCGTCTCGGTCATGAGGCGACCGCCGTCAGCCGTGGTGACTTCACCGCCCACCTCGCCACGACAGCGCCCTCCACGCATCCCGCATCGCCGCCGGAAGCGACGAACGCATGTCCGACGTTCGGACAGCCAGCGCCGGCGCTCGAGACGACCACGACCACGCTCAGCCGGCACCCGAACCGGCACCCGAGAGCAGCTTCGTCGAGCCCCCGGTCGGCGAACCCCGTCCCGATCTCGGCCCGCACGTGTGCGTCGACGCCGACCCCGTCGACGCGTTCACCCACGTCGCCGACGAGCGATCTGCCGCTCGCCGGTGCCGACTACCAGCGGGCGTTCCCCCTGCCCGACGGCCGGGTCCTCTGGCTGTTCCAGGACGCCTTCGTCGACACGCCGACCGGCCGACAGCTGGTCCACAACGTCGGATTGCTGCAGAGCGGCGTCTGCTTTCAGCTGCTGCACGGAGGCGACGCCGCCGCGCCGGCGCCGTACCTGTTCGCCGACGTCACCGAGGCGCACCGCCGTTGGTTCTGGCCACTCGGCGGCGACATCGGCGCCGACGGTCTCCTGCACGTCTTCGTCGCGGAGATGCACGAACACGGCGACCGCTACCTCGAGCACGTCGAGCCCACCGCCACCTGGCTCGTCTCGATCGACCCCACGACACTCGAGGTCGTCGAGCGCCAGCCGGCCCCCGAACCCGAGCGCCGATCTCTACGGCTGGTCGGTCGTCTCACACCGCGAACACACCTACCTCTACGCGCACTGCTACCGGCAGTTCGGCTGGGACCCGTTTCCCCTGTCCGAGAGCACAGTCGGGACCCACGACTGGGACTGCACCGCCGACGTCACCGTCGCCCGAGTCCCGCGAGGGCGACTCGACGTCGAACCCGAGTACTGGAACGGAGTGCAGTGGACGAACGACGCCGAGGCCGCCGTTGCGGTCATCCCGACCGAGGGCAGGGCGGTCAACCCGACGCAGGTCGCCGTTCTCGACGATCGCTTCATCGCCGTCACCAAAGTGGACGACTGGTGGGGCAGCGACATCCACCTCGACGTCGCCCCCACCCCGGTTGGTCCGTGGACGACCTACGACACCGTGACGGTCGAGGCCCGGTGCGCCGAGTGCAACACCTACTTCGCCTCGATCGTGCCCTTCGGCGCGAGCGACGAGACGTTCACGATCGCGGTCTCGAACAACCACTGGCGCGGCGACGTCATTGCGCACTACCGGCCGAGCGTGCTCGAGGTCGCGATCCCGAGCTGACTCGCTCCGACTCGCCACCGTTCGATCGTCAGGCGCCGGCGTACACCTCGTGGATCGTGTGCAGTCCGTCGAGCCCCTTCAGCTCGACCGATCTCACCGTCGCTGAACTCGAGACCCTGGTGCCCGGTGGCGATCTCACGAACGGTTGCGCTGACGAGGATCTGCCCACCCGCAGCCAGGTTGGCGATCCGCGCCGCCTTGATCACGTGACGTCCGAACAGGTCGCCCGACGGGTCCGTAATCGCCTCTCCCGTGTGCAGGCCGATCCGAACCCGGATGGCCCGATCAGGGTCGGCGGCCGAGTGCTCGGCGAGCCGTTGCTGCGCCGCCACGGCGAACGTGAGCGCCCGCCGCACACTCGTGAACGCGAGCATGAACCCGTCACCCTGTGCCTTGACCTCGCGACCACCGGCACGGGCCAGCTCCTCGCGGAACACCCGATTGTGTTCTGCGAGCAGATCGAACCATGCCGCGTCGCCCATCGCTGCCACCTGCTCGGTGTGCGACTCGATGTCGGAGAACAAGATGGTCATCGTGTCGGATCCGACGTGTCGCGGGGCCGGGATCAGCCGTGACCAGATCGGCGACGACGTCGATCGACGTCCGACGCAGCTCGTCCCCCGCCCCTTCGACGGCCCTCGCACCCAGCACCGTGCGTCGGCCGTGGTCGTCACCAGCGGCCGGCGCACTCGCAACGACGCGTACGACCGTTTCACCGAGCACGAGCGTCTCGCCCGGCTGCAGCGCGGTCGGCCCGCTGACCGGCGCACCATCGAGGAACGTGCCGTTCGTGGAGCCGAGGTCGGTGACGATCACCGCACCATCGTCGCTGCGGAGCTCGAGGTGGCGTCGCGACACCTGGGCATCAGCCAACGCCAAGCCATCGGACTCTCGACCGATGACGAGCGGCTCGCGCAACATGAGATACAGCGCCTGTCGACCGGGCTGGAGCACGACTACGACCGGTTCCATCCTCGATGATTACCACAGACGGCCGAACTCACCGACCGGCACCTACCCGCAAGACACGCAGCTAGCTGGAGCCGGGTGCGAGGATCGAACTCGCCACCTCATGATTACAAATCAAGTGCTCTACCAACTGAGCTAACCCGGCGGGGTGCGGCGACGTCAGGTCACCGCCGACCGAGGATACCGAGAAGCGCCGGGAGACGCTGAGCGGTCCTCGGGGTCAGCCGAGGTCTTCCCAGCGGTCGAGCGAGAAGGTGGTGACCAGCCGGTGGCGGAGGCTGGTCGGCAGCCGATCGGTCCTGGAGCACGACACCACCGAGATGGTTTCGCCACCCAGACGCCTCGTGGCGCCGAGGATGTCGGAGGCGTACTCACTCGTGATGTACTCCGCTGCCATCCGGTAGATGTACCGCCGCTGGTCCGAGGTGTAGATGTAGAGCTCGTCACCACCGCGCAGCAGATGTTGGTACCGGTAGGGACCCCCGTACTCGGTGCGGTGGCCGAACAGCACGATGTTGCCACCTTGGCCGACCAGCCCGGTGCCGGACCAGTGCCAGGTGTTGCCACTGTTGACGACCCGACCGGCATTGCCGTCGTAGACGTTGTGGGTGAGGCCGAGTCGGGGGATCTGCACGATCCACGGAATCGGGCCCCCAGGCGGCAGCGGATCCACCGGCGGACCGAACTTCGACGATTCCGGACGGCCGGTGTACCAGCCCATCACGTCGCAGATGATGTGCGCCGCGCCGTACGAATAGCACGCGACACCGGAAGTGCTGATGCGCGTGATCGCGTGGTTGGCGACCGTCTGACCAGACCCCGTGACGTTGAGATTCGACACCTCCCGTCGAGGTGTCTGCGCGGCATACACGGTGAAGAAGCCGGCATCGATCGTGCTGGTGACCGTCAGGTTCATGGCGATCGCCTGCGCCCGGGTGTTGATCGGGGCGGGCAGGCTGAACTGCTTGGTGCCTCCATGCCACGAGCGCATCTTGGCCTTGCGGGTGTCCATCATGCGGGTGGGCGTGATCGGGACGAAGAGACCCTCGGACGACTTTCCGCCGCCCGGACCGGTCATGTAGCCAACGACGTCGAAGAGCAGATGCGCCCCGCAGAAGTTGTAGAGGTCGACGCCAACGGACCCTCCCGACGAGCCGAGTCTGGTGATGACACCCACCGCCCGGGTCTCGCCGGCGCCGACGTTGAGGTTCGAGGTGTCGGGCACCTTCGTGCCCCGTGGAAACGCCGTCACGAATCCGGCCACACCGGCGGTCACCGCGGTCAGCGTTCCGACCACTGCGGTCGCATCGGCGGGCACCAATCCATTGAGATTCACACGAGAGATCGAACCGACGCCGGGCTGGCCACCCGAACGGGTGTCGAGCGCGCGCACCGCTGACGGAAACGCAACGAGGCGCCCCGAGGTGACCGGCGTCGACGTCGGCCGGTAGACGCCGATCAAGTCGACGATCAGATCGCAGTCGACGTAGGAATTCAGGTCGACCGAACCGTTGCCGAGCTTGATCGTGACCAGGTTGGCGACCGCGCCGTCCGCCGGCGACATGTTCAGGCTCGACGTGTCAGGCATCCGTGTACCGGCCGGGAACGTCGTGACGAAGTTCCACCCGGCGCCCTTGCTGACCGCCGTCACGCTGAGCACTGCGGCAACGGCGTCCGACGGCACGCCACGCTGGTTGGTGATGCCGACCCTGATCAGGTTCCCGCCGATCCGTCGGTAGCCATAGCCACCCGGCTGACCCGGGCGGGCACGCGTGTCACACAGACGCCGTTGCTCGACGACCTCGAAGAAGCTCGATCCTCGCTCGACCGCATGCGCCGCTCCCGACAGCAGCGTTGCACCGGCGACCGCTCCAGCGGCGCCGGCGAGGAAGGCTCGACGTCCGAGACGGCCGACACCAGGGCTCTCCAACGGGGACACGTGGTCCGTCAAGAGTGTTCCGAGCTGAGTGTCCGCCATACACGAACTACGGCATTTCCAGACGCAACCTTGAGACGTTGTAGAAAGAAATCGCCGCAGCGGTCGCCACATTCAGCGAGCTGACGCGCCCCGCCATCGGAATGCTGACGATCGAATCACACCGTTCTCGCACCAAGCGCGACAGGCCGGCGCCCTCGGCGCCGAGCACCAGACAGATCGGTTCGGTGGCCAACTGGCCGATCTCGTAGATCGAACGATCAGCACCATCGTCGAGGCCGACCACCCAGATGCCCCGCTCGGACAGCTGCTTGAGCGCACCGGGAAGTCCGGGAACCAGCGCCATCGGGACGTACTCGACCGCACCGGCCGACGCCTTGGCCACCGTTGGCGTGACGTGTACCGAGCGGTGCCGAGGCAGCAGCACCCCCGTGACACCGGCGCCGTCGCAGCTCCGGATGATCGCGCCGAGGTTCCCAGGATCGGTGACACCATCGACCGCAACCAGGAACGGCGGCGCCGCACCGCGCCCTTCCTTCACCGAAAGCAGACTTCCGAGGTCGGCCTCGGCGATCTCGGCCGCGTGGGCCAGCACCCCCTGGGGTGCTTCGGTTCGCGCCTCACGTTCGAGGCGACTCCGCGCGACGTACAGCAGCGGCACCCGGCGGGCAGCAGCGATCTCGACGATGTCGGCCACCCCGGCGTCACCTTCGAGCTCTGCACTGATCCACACCTCGTGCACCTTGCGGCGCTCGGCCATCAACAGTTCACGTACCGCCTGACGGCCCTCGACCTGGCGACCCCCGAGGCCCTTGGCCCCACCGGCGCTGCCGCCACCCGGCTTCGACCCGCCCGGTCTCGACCCGCCCGACTTCGACCCGCCGGGAGCACGGCCACCGCCGGACTTGCTCGAACTTGGGCGACCGGACGACTTCGAGGGCGGCTGACCGCGCCGCCCGCTGGACTTCGACCCCGACGGCTTTCGCGGGTTCGAGCCGCGACGCCCACCGCTCATGACTCGGATCGGGCCGACTCGCCCACGAGATCGGTGGAGCGGTGGATCAGGGCCGTCGCAAAACAGACGACACCTTCGGAGCGGCCGATCGAGCCGAGTTGCTCGGCCCGATTGCCCTTCACCGTGACCGGCGCCCCAACAGCGGTGCTGAGGTTTCGTTGCATCTCGTCACGGTACGGCGCGATCTTCGGACGTTCGCACACCACGGCGCAATCGACGTTCGACGCCCTCCAACCATCCTCGGCGAGCATCGCTGCGACGTGACGCAGCAGCGCCATCGAGTCGGCGCCCCGCCAGCGGTCGTCGGTGTCGGGGAAGTGCATCCCGATGTCGCCCAGACCAGCAGCGCCGAGCAGGGCATCGGCGCAAGCGTGGGCAACGGCGTCGGCGTCGCTGTGGCCCTCCAGGCCGATCACCCCGTCGAAGTGACAACCGCCGAGCACCATCAGCCGATCCGGGTCGGTGCTGAATCGATGAATGTCGAAGCCCTGCCCGACTCGCATCTCCGGAACCGTCATGGCTGCTCCTCTCGCTCGGTGTCGAGTTGGCGACGGGCCCAGTCGAGATCGTCGGGCACCGTGATCTTGCGGTTGGCGACTTCGCCGTCGACGACGACCACGAGCCCACCGTCGGCTTCGACCAACCCCGCATCGTCGGTGGCATCACCGCCGCGCTCGTGCGCCGCTCGAAGCGCCGCGGCCCGAAACGCCTGCGGCGTCTGCACCGCAACCAACGAGGCCCGATCGGGTGTCGACACGACGACGCCGTCGGCCACCACCTTGATCGTGTCAGCCACTGCGACACCGGGGATGGCTGCGTCGGCGCCGTCGATCACCGCGGTGATCGCCCGCCGGTACAGCTCGGACGACGCCAACGGACGCGCTGCGTCGTGCACGCACACGATCGTGGCCTCGTCCGGGACCGCGGCGAGGCCGGCGCGCACCGAATCGCTTCGGCTGGATCCACCGGCGATGGCCCCCTCCCGCTCGGCATCCTCGGGCGGCACCACGACCACGACCCCGTCGGACGCTTCGCGTGCGATGGCGATCGAACGATCGATCACGCGAACGTCGCCCAACGCCTCGTACTGCTTGGGGGTGCCGAACCGACTGCCGCTGCCACCACCCACCACGATGGTCCAGATCTGCTCGGCAGGGGGCACATCGGCGAAGGGTAGTACCGTGACCGATGTCATGGCCCATGAAGAGATCCTCGCCCGCACCGACTTCTTCGCCGATGCCTCGCCGGACGCCCTCAGCACTGTTGCGGCCTCCGGCCACGAGCTGCATCTGATCCGTGGCGACGTGCTCTTCAACGAGGGCGACCCACCCGAGGCGCTGTTCCTCGTCCTTCGGGGACGGTTGGCCATCGCCCTTGCGAACCCCATCGACCGCCGCGAGAGCGTCGTTGCATTGATGGAGGACGGCGATCTCTTCGGCGAGATGGGGATGCTCGACGACGGGCCCCGATCGGCGATGGCCCGGGCGCTCGAGCCGACCACCGTGTTGTCGATCCCGTACGACAAGGTGCTCTCGATGTTCGACGAGAACCCCAAGCTGCTCTGGAACGTGGCGCGCCTGCTCGCGCAGCGAATTCGTGTGACCGACGAGGCGCTCGCCGACTCGGTGTTCCTCGACGTCACCGGCCGTACGGCCAAGCGGCTGCTCGAGTTGGGCGACGGCACCGACGAGTTCACGCTGCCGGTCACCCAGGAAGAACTCGCCGGCATGGTCGGCGCGTCACGCGAACGGGTCAACAAGGCAATCGCCAGTTTCATCCGGCTCGGCTGGTTGGAGCAGAACGAGCGCACGTACCGGATTCTCCAGCGCGACCGCCTCGAGCTCCGCGCACGCTGACGTCACGCTTGGTGTCGGACACCAAGCATCACATCGACCCCGACAGCCAGGTGTGAGCGCGCTGGAACGCGTCGGCGGCGTCGTCGGGTCGATGGGCCGGACGATCCGGGGCGTGAGCGAATCCGTGCTCGGCTTCGGGGTAGCGCACGACGTCGACGCCGGCAGCCTCCAGGGCGACCACGTCGGCGGGCGGCGTGTAGGTGTCGCGCTCACCGATGATCGCCAGCACCCGATCGGGGTGACCAGCAGCGAGGTCGTCGAGGGGCTCGCCCTGCGCAGGGCCCGCCCACACCTCAGGGAGCCTGATCATGCCGTAGAAGCTGGCGATCTTCGAGAAACGATCGCTCCGAGCGGCCTTGAAGCAGTACATCCCGCCCATGCAGAACCCGAGCAACCCGACCTGGTCGCAGCCGGTGGCGTCGGCGGCCTCGATCAGGTCGCGTAGGTGGATGTCGTCGTCGAGGGTGGGCACAGCGGCGAACCGCGGCTCGACCTCGTCGCCCAGGTCCAGCCCGGGGAAGGGCTCGACCGCACACACGGTCATCGACCAGACCGAGGCGAGGCGCGCGACCATGTCATCGAACAGGGGGCGCAACCCGAAGATGTCCGGGGCGATCACCAGCCCCATCGTCGGGTCGTTGTCGGAGTCGGCCGGCTCGGCGAGCTCGGCCTCGGTCCCAGACGGCAAGGTGATGCGCATGCGACAAACCCTAGGCAACCCGGCCCCGTCGATCAGCCCCGAGTGTTACTCGTGGTGTCAGACACCACGAGTAACACTCAGCGGGCGAAGGTGTCGATCATCAGGTGGACATCGGCGGCGAGGGGATACAGGATCGGACACGTACAGCCGGCGGCGACGTATTCGTCGACCTTGGCGCGAACCTCGTCGGGGGTACCCGACGCTGTGATCATCTGCACGATCTCGTCGGGAACGAGCTTGCTCGCGGCGACCACCTGGTCGTGCGTCGCCGGCCACGTGAGGACCTTGCCGATCTCGTCGAGGAGTTCCTGAGGCACCCCCGACGCCTTCATGATGTGGGGCTGCTGACCGAGGTACTGGGTGACGAGCAGACGGGCCGCGTCGAGAGCGGCCCCACGGTCGTCGTCGACCGAGCACACCACCAGCTGCGGACGATCGATGTCGTCGAGGCTGCGCCCCGCCTTCGCAGCACCGCGGGCCAACGCCTCGAGCGCTCCCACGTTGTAGCTCGGCGAGACCAGGTAGTTGAGTACGGCGCCGTCGGCGATCTCGCCGGTGAGTTCCATCATCTGCATCCCGGTGGCGCCGATGTAGATCGGCACGTCCTTGGGGCGACGCGGTTGATGCACGTAGTCGAGTTCCACCCCATCGAGCTGCACGTGGTAGCCGTCGAGCGTGACCGTCTCGTTCGCGAGGAGCCCGCGGGTCGCATCGACCACCTCTCGCATCACCTTCAACGGTCGGGACCGATCGATACCGACCTTCGCCGCCAACGGATCCCACCATGCACCGAGCCCGCAGATCATCCGGCCCGGGGCCAGGTCGTCGAGCGTCGAGAACGTCGAGGCGAGTCGTGCTGCGTTTCGGGTCCAGATGTCGATCACGCCCGAGCCGATCTTGATCCGGTCGGTGCTGGCAGCGAATGCAGCCATCGGCACGACCGCGTCACGAACGAGGCGGCTGTCGGCCTGCCACACCGCATCGAAGCCCTTCGCCTCGGCGTAGCGAACGAGCTCGATGCCGTGGCGGATGTCGTGGGCGTCCTGGAGATACAGCGCAACCGGATACGTCATCACCGCAGCTTCCCACGGCGTTGGCGGCGCCGCCAACGATGGGCGGTTCGGTCGAAGTCGTCGCTAGCGTCCTGCGTCGAGGTCCCCCCACCCCATGTTTCTCGCTTTCAAGGAAATGGCCCGCGCCAAAGTGCGCTTCGCGTTGCTCATCGCGGCGATCGCGCTGCTGGTCTTTCTCATCCTGTTCCAGCAGTCGTTGCAGAACGGGCTGATCAACGGCTTCATCGGTGCCATCAAGGAGCAGAGCGCCCCCGTCCTCGTCTACAGCGTCGACGGCCAGCGGGTGATCCAGGGCAGCGTGATCACGCCACCGATGGAGGAGCAGGTCCGCAACGCACCCGGAACCGGTGAGGTCGGCCTGATCGGCCAGGGCACCTTCACCGCTCTCCCGAGCGGCAACGACGACGACGAGGTCTTCGACACGACGATCATCGGCTACGAACTCGGGCCAGACGGCGCCGGCATCGGCGCCCCGACCGATGTGACCGAAGGGCGACTCCCCGTCACCGACGACGAAGCGGTGGTGAGCGACGCCGACGTCGGCCTCGGCTACGACATCGGCGAGACGGTCACCCTGCTGCCGGGAGGCAAGACGATCGAGATCGTCGGCCTCGCTGCGAACGCACAGCTCAACGTGTCGCCCACGTTGTTCACCTCCTACGACACCTATCTCCAGGCAGTCGCCAGCGTCAATCCGGATGCGGGCACACCGCTGCCGAACGTGCTCGGTGTGATTCCGGCCGAGGGCTTCACACCCGAGGAAACCGTCACGTCGATCAACGACCAGTCGCTCGAGCTCGACGCGCTCACCAAGGACGACGCCGCCGCCGAGACGCCTGGCGTCGCGCAGGTCCAGCAGTCGTTCAACATCATCTTCCTGCTGTACGGCCTCGTCGTGCCGTGCGTGACCGGGCTGTTCTTCCTGATCGTGACGTTCCAGAAGGCCAACTCGCTCACACTGCTGCGCGCGATCGGCGCACCGGCCGGACGACTCGTGTCGTCGTTGCTGATCCAGGTGGTCGTGATCATCGGCGCCGGCCTGCTGATCGGCACGCTGCTCTACTACCCACTGTCGCAGGGCTCGTTGGGCGGGCTCGCGCTCAACTTCGAGACCGGCGCGGTGATCTTCTGGTCGGTGCTGCTGATGACGCTCGGCCTGATCAGCTCGCTCGTGGCAGCCCGACGCGTGCTGGCCATCGACCCGATCGAAGCCACCACCGGACAGGGGGTGGGGTCGTGAAGCTCGCACTCACCGAACTCCGACGGCGGCCCGGGCGATTCTCCGTCGCCGCAGTGATCCTCACGTTGATCGCCATCTTGTTGATGTTCCTCGGCGGCCTGCTCGACGGACTGATCGCGTCGTCCACCGGGGCGATCCGCGCGCAGAACGCCGACGCGATCGTGTACTCCGACACCGCGCAGGCCTCGTTCGTGCGCAGCCGGATCGAACCGCAGACACGCGCCGAGGTCGAGGCGGTCCCGGGCGTCACCGAGGTGGGCGGCATCGGCAACGTGCAGCTCGGCGCTCGCATCCCGGGCAAGGGCCCGCGAGACCTCGCCGGCGTTGCGTTGTTCGGCTACGAACTCGCCCCGGATGGCGTGCCCGACGCCCCGCCCGCCGGCCAGGCGTGGGCGGACGACATCCTCGAATCCGACGGCGTCGAGGTCGGCATGATCATCGAGCTCGGTCCGGCACGTTCCCCGATCGAGATCGCCGGTTTCGTCAGCGACACGACCTTCAACGGGCAGGCAAGCCTGTGGGCGTCGCCCGACACCTGGCGCGACGTGCTCAGCGCCAACCGGCCCGACGCACAGCTCGGCCCCGACGTGTGGCAGGGGCTGATCGTCCAGGGCGAAGGCGACGACTTGCCCGCCGAGATCGATGCCGCAACCGGCGGCACCACCGAGTCGTTCACCGTCGACGAGGCGATCGACGCGATCCCGGGCATCCAGGAGCAGACGGCCACGTTCAACCAGATCATCGGCGTCACGATCGCGATCGCGCTGGTCGTGATCGGGTTGTTCTTCGCGCTCCTCACCGTCGAGCGGACGAGCCTGTACGGCGTGTTGAAGGCGCTCGGCGCGAAGTCGTCGACGATCTTCGCCGGCCTCGTCGCTCAGGCCGTGGTCGTCACCGCGATCGCCTCCCTGATCGCCGGCACCCTCGTGGTGTTGCTCGACCTGTTGTTGCCCCCGGGTTCGATCCCGCTGCTGATCACGCCGGGCCGCATCATCCTGAGCACCGTGCTGCTCCTCGTTGCCGCCGTGCTCGGCTGCTCGTTCTCACTGCGGCGCGTGCTGCGCGTCGACCCTGCTTCTGCCATCGGAACCACCTCATGACGGGAACCACTTCATGACCACCGCACCCGCCCCGGCCCCCACGTCGACCGCGTTGCAGCTCAACGACGTGCGCAAGGTGTACACGATGGGCGACGGCTCCGACGTCGTCGCCCTCGACCACGCCACGCTCACCCTCGGCTCCGACGAGATGGTGGCCCTGGTCGGACCGTCTGGCTCGGGCAAGACCACGCTGTGCTCGATCGCCGGCGGCATCTTGTCGGCCACCGAGGGAACGATCGTGGTGGGCGGCGAGGACATCTCGAACCACGACGCAAAGGAGCTCACCAAGTTCCGCCAGGACAAGGTCGGGTTCGTGTTCCAGTCGGTCAACCTGGTGCCGTTCCTCAACGCCCGCGAGAATCTGCTGGTGGTCGACGAGCTCGGCAAGCGAACCGGGGCGCCGGCAAAGGCACGCGCAGATCAACTGCTCGAGGAACTCGGCCTCGCCGATCGGGCCAAGAACCTCCCCTCGCAGCTCTCCGGTGGCCAGCGTCAGCGGGTGGCGATCGGGCGAGCGCTGATGAACGACCCGGCGCTCGTGTTGTTCGACGAGCCGACCTCGGCGCTCGACACCGAGCTCGGCGAGCAGGTGATGGAGCTGATCCGCAACGAGATGAAGACCCGCGGCACCGCGGCCATCGTCGTCACCCACGACGAGCGGATCACGCACTACTGCGATCGCAGCGTCCACATCATCGACGGCCGCCTCGAAGCCTGAGGTGGCCCCCTCTGCCCTGGGCAGCGGGAACCGTGAGAACTTCGGTTCCCCGTGCCCAGGGCAGGGGGAACCGAATCCCGGTTGCCGTGGTCGCCGGTGACCACGGCCCAACCATCGTGGGCACTGCCCGAGATTCGCTTGCTGTTCATGTGGGAGTGTCACCGCCCTCCGGCATGATCGGGGGATGTCATCAGCGATCCAGGCCAAGGAGCTCAGGCGCACCTTCGGCGACAACCACGCCGTCGACGGCATCGAACTCGACGTGCCCTACGGCGAGATCTACGGCTTCCTCGGCCCGAACGGCGCCGGCAAGTCCACCACCGTCAAGATGCTCTGCACACTGCTCGGCATCACCTCGGGCACGGCCTCCGTCTGCGGCTTCGACGTCGCGACCCAGACCAGCGACATCCGGTTGCGGATCGGGGTGGCGTTGCAGGACTCCTCCATCGACGGCAAACAGACCGGCCGCGAGATGCTCAACCTGCAAGGCCGGCTGTACGGATTGACCGCCGCCAACATCGCCTCGCGGATGGACGACGTGATCGGTCTGGTCGACATCGGCTCCGCGATCGATGATCGTGTCGAGTCGTACTCGGGCGGCATGAAGCGCCGCCTCGACCTGGCGATGTCGCTGATCCATCGACCCCAGGTGCTGTTCCTCGACGAGCCGACCACCGGCCTCGACCCGGCGAGCCGGTCGTCGGTGTGGGCGGAGGTGCGTCGGTTGAACCGCGAGAACGGCATGACGATCTTCCTGACGACGCAGTACCTCGAAGAGGCCGACGAACTCGCCGATCGTGTCGGCATCATCGCCAACGGCCTGATCGTCGCCGAGGGCGCGCCGAGCGAATTGAAGCGAGAGATCGGCGCCGACGTGATCCAGGCCGAGGTCGACGGCGACCCGGCGCTCGCCGCCGATGCGGTCAGGGCGATCGACGGCATCGACGAGGTTCAGATCCACAACAACGAACTCGCCGTGGCGACGTCGAATGGCGCCGGGCTGATCGCTCAGGTGGCGGTGGCGCTCAACGGGTGCGGCGTCCCGGTTCGTTCGCTGACCCTGCGGACGCCGACGCTCGACGACGTGTACCTGGACGTGACCGGCACCCACTTCGCCGGCGACGAGTCCACCGACAGCCCGACCCAGGAGGTTGCATCATGAGCGCCCCGGCCATCACCCAGTCCACCGCCGATCCCACGGCGTACCAGCCACTGGCGCGGCGGGCCCCTGCGGTCCACGACTTCGTGACCATTGCGAGCCGGTCGGTTCGCGGCGTGTTCCGTGAGCCGGAGTTCTTCATTCCGGCCCTGATCGTTCCGGTCTTCTTCTTCGTGGTGAACGTCGGCGCCTTGCAGGACTTCGCCGAGCAGAGCGGCACCGTCGTCGACTTCAAGGCGTTCCAGCTGCCGGTCGCCATCATCTTCGCAGTGACCGGGGTGTCGAGAGCGAGCGCACTCGTCACCGACATCCAGAGCGGGTACTTCGATCGCTTGTTGCTCACACCGATCCGGCGACCGATGCTCCTGCTCGGGCTGATGGCAGCAGACATCGTCTCGATCGTGCTGTTGACGATCCCCGTGCTGCTCCTCGGATTGGCGCTGGGGGTCAGCTTCCAGACCGGCGTCCTCGGGATGGTCGTGTTCATTGCGTACGGCGCCATGTGGGGGCTCGCCTTCGCCGGGTTCCCGTACGCGATCGCGCTGAAGACCGGCAACCCGGCAGCGGTGAACTCGAGCTTCATCCTGTTCTTCCCGTTTGCCTTCCTCACCACGTCGTTCCTCCCGCAGGAGGCGCTCACCGGATGGCTCGAAACGATCGCCACGTACAACCCGGTGACCTATGTCCTCGAAGGATTGCGCAGTCTGATCAGCGTGGGCTGGGACTGGGAAGCGTTGGCGAAGGGCGCCGGTGCGTCGCTCGCCCTCATGGTCATCAGCTTCGGTCTGGCGAGCATGGCCATGCGGGGGCGCATCGCCAAGGACTGATCCTGAGTCACAGGTTGTCAGGATTTGTGAACGGATATACAGTGTCTTGCATCAGCAACACCACTCACCTTTCTTCAGGAGGCATCATGCTCGTCCAGAATTCCCCGTTCCGTGAACTCGACAATCTGTTCAACCAGGCCTTCAGCGGCGATGCCCGCCGGGCTGCCGGCCGCCCGATGCCGATGGACGCGTATCGCCGCGACGACAACGTCTGGGTGCATCTCGACCTCCCCGGCGTGACCGCCGATTCGGTCGACATCTCCGTCGAGCGCAATGTCCTCACCGTCAGCGCCGAGCGCAGCTATCAGCGCCAGGAGGGCGACCGCCTCTACTTCGACGAGCGCCCCGAGGGTGCGTTCCGTCGCCAGGTCAGCCTGGGCGAGGGTCTCGACGCCGACGGCATCGAGGCCGACTACACCGACGGCGTCCTGACTCTGCGCATCCCCGTGGTCCCGCAGGCCCAGCCCCGCAAGATCAACGTGAGCTCCGGCCAGACCGCCCTCGACACGAGCTCCACCGACGCCGACTGACCGGCCCCACCCCCAGGGCCACGTCGCCGCCACCACCACCACCACCACCACCACCACGTTTGCGTTGCACTTCGGAAGGAACGCCCCGGCCGAAGTGCAACACGAACGAAACGACAGCCGCCCACTCACGTTTGCGTGACGGTTCCGATGACCCGCCTCATCCGGAATGCACCGCAAACGGAGTGGGCGGCGGCGCGTACGCTCGCCAGCGATGGCAGCGCTCCGAGCCGGCACTGGCGACGACACCACCCCGCACGAGCATCGGGGACTCGGCGGCAACTACTTCAAGCTGTTCGGCGCCAGCGCGATCTCGAACCTCGGCGACGGCATCGGCGTCATCGCCTACCCGTGGCTGGCATCTGCAATCACCCGCAACCCGCTCCTGATCGCGCTGGTCGCGGTCGTGCAACGGCTGCCGTGGCTGCTGTTCTCGCTCCCGGCGGGCGTGATCACCGATCGCCACGACCGCCGCCGCCTGATGGTCGGCGCGAACGCGTTGCGAGCCGTCATCACCCTCGCCGTCGCGGTCGTCGTGCTCGCACGCCAGGATGCGCTGCCGGGACCCGACGCCGTGGCCGACGCTGCCGCGATCATCTCCACCGACGCTGCGCTGTATCTGCTGGTGTTGGCCGCCACGTTGCTGCTCGGCATGTCCGAGGTGATCTACGACAACTCGGCACAGACGTTCATGCCGGCCATCGTCCGCTCCGACGATCTCGAACGGGCGAACGGGCGCCTGTGGAGCATCGAACAGGTCGCCAACACCTTCGTCGGCCCGCCGCTCGCAGCGCTGCTGATCGCCGTGACGTTCTCGCTCCCGTTCTTCGTCGACGCGGCGACGTTCGCGATCTCTGCGGCACTGATCTCGCTGATCCGGGTGGCCCCACGTCCAACTGGGGAAACCACCACCGAACGGCAGACCATGGAAGACCGAGCTCGCCGATGGGGTTCGGTGGCTCTGGCGCCACGACCTGTTGCGCACACTCGCGATCGTGCTCGGGTTGATCAACATGCTCAACACGATGGCGTTCGCCACCTTCGTGCTGTTCGGCCAGGAGGTCCTCGGGACGAGCCCCACCCAGTTCGCGCTGCTCGGTACCGGCGGCGCCATCGGTGGGATCATCGGTGGGTGGACCGCGTCGTCGATCACCAGCGTCTCGGCGAGGGCGGTGCACTGGCGCTCACGCTGGCCGGAGGAGGCGCGACGGCGATCGTGATCGGGTTGGCCACCTGGTGGCCGCTCGCCTGGCTGATGTTCATGCTCTCGACCGTGGTGGTGATCCTGTGGAACGTGATCACGGTGAGCTTCCGACAGCGAGTGATCCCCGACGAACTGCTCGGCCGGGTCAACAGCGTCTACCGGTTCTTCGGATGGGGCATGATGCCGATCGGCGCCGCCCTCGGCGGGCTGATCGTGGTGGGCACCGATGCCGTCGCCTCGCGCGAACTCGCCCTCCGGATGCCGTGGCTGGTGTTCGGCGCGGCCTCCTTTCTGCTGCTCATCTATGCCGCCCCCCGCTTGACGACCGCTGCATTCGCTGCCGCCCGGGCCGCCGCCCCACCAAGCTGATCGTTCACGCTGATCGATCACGCTGATCGGTCGCGCGGTGGCGGGCCGTCCGTGACAGTCAGCGCCGCGCTGCTTCGTAGCGGCTGATGAACTCCTCCACCGTGACCGCCCCGACCGCTGCGGCGATCGCCTCGGGGAGGAGCTGATCCAGTCCGCTTGAAGCGGACACAACTGCGTCCGACATCGAGCTTCACACCCGCCTCGTCGTAGGCAAGCTGGAGCCGTCGGGCATCGGCCTCGGACGCGTACACCGAGTGCAGGTACAGCGCGTAGTGATTTTTCTGCGCAGCGAGCGCCGCGTACAACAGTGGCTGGCCGTTGTAGGTGTCGGGGTAGCGAGTGAGCGGGATCTCGTAGGCGATCATCCCCCAGTTCATCGTCTCGACGACACCGTCGGGAAGGTTGGCGAGCACGAGTTCACGAACCTGCTCGACCACCTCCGCACGCTCGCCGGGCAGCTCTGCGAGGTACTCCTCGACGTTGCTCGCCGCACTGGACACCATCACCGCATCGTAGGCATCCGGAACAGACCGAGGTGTCGGAACGTTCGGATGTGCATGCAACTCTCCGACGCCCTCGATTTCGCCCGCGACAAGCGCAACGGCATGCTGATCGCCCTCAAGTCCGACGGCCGACCGCAATCGTCGAACATCGCGTACGCCGTCGGCGACGACGACGTGATCCGCATCTCGGTCACCGATGGGCGAGCCAAGACAGCCAACCTGCGGCGCGATCCGCGGGCATCACTGCACGTCAACCGCGACGACTTCTGGGCCTACGTGGTGATCGAAGCCGACGTCACCATGCTGCCGACCGCGGCGTCACCCGACGACGCCACGGTGGACGCCTTGGTCGAGTACTACCGAACGGTCGCCGGCGAGCACGACGACTGGGCCGAGTACCGCCGAGCAATGGTCGACGACCGTCGCCTGCTCCTCGAACTGCACCCCACACACGCCTACGGCATGCTCAACCGTTGATCACGCCAGGGGTCAGACCCCAGACGTGATCAGGCGTTCTTCGGCAGCTCGCTGAAGGGCACGACCTTGTCCTGGTTCGGTTCCTTCGGCAGGCCGAGGACTCGTTCGCCGATGATGTTCTTCTGCACCTGATCGGTGCCGCCGTAGATGGGCGGCGCCTGGGCGAACAACGCCATCTCGGTGACGAAGCCGAGGAACGGATTGCCGGTCGCCTCGTCGAGCACCTTGCGCTTCTCGCCGTCGTAGGCGTGCAGCATTCCCTGGGGGCCGACGATGCGCAGGCCGAGGTCGCGCTGCAGGCGCACCATGTCGCTCATCGAGAGCTTGGCGATGTTGCCCATGCCGGCGATCTCGACACCTCTGGCCTTGGCGGCCTTGACACGAAGGTTGTTGATGCGGCCGAGCTGACTCATCGTGTAGAGGCGCACGAGGTCCTGGCGGATGGTCGGGTCGGTGTTGACGCCGGCACCCTGGGCCAGATTGATCATCATCTTGGAGGTGTCGCGGAAGTTCGCGCCTCCGCCGCTCGTCGACGGCTTGCCGGGCGAGCGCACGTAGTCGCCGGCGCGCGTGTCGAGTTGCCCGCCGACCGTGCCGGGGATCGCGGCGCTCGCCGAGCTGCTGCCGCCGCCGGCACCGAGGCCGGCGCGTTCATGGGCGAGCGTGGTGTTCGCCACGGCCCAGCCGTTGTTGAGCCCGCCGATCATCGCATCGGCCGGGACACGAACCTCGGACATGAACACCTCGTTGAACAGCGCTCGCCCGGTGAGCTCCTTGAGCGGACGAACATCGACGCCGTCCTGATGCATGTCCATCGCGAAGTAGGTGATGCCCTGGTGCTTGGGGACGTCGGAGTTGGTCCGGGCGATCAACATGCCGAGGTCCGCGTAGTGGCCACCGGAGGTCCACACCTTCTGTCCGTTGACGATGTACTCCTCGCCGTCGAGCATCGCTTTGGCCTGCAGGCCGGCGAGGTCGGAGCCGGCGCCGGGCTCGCTGAACAGCTGACACCACGCGCGTTGTCCGGTGACGATGTCGCGGACGTAGCGCTCGATCTGTTCCGGGGTGCCGTGGGTGGCGATCGTCGGGGCAGCCAGGAGCAGACCGAGGCCGCCCGGGGCGCCGAGCGCGCCGAACTCGGCGATCGTGTTGGCGACGAGCACGGCGTCGCCGCGCGACAGACCGCGGCCGTAGGCGTTCTCGGGCAGTGTGGGTGCCGACCAGCCGGCGAGGCCGAGGCGTTCCCACCACTGCGCCACGGTGAGGTCGGGGTCCCAGTTCTCCTCGAGCCAGGCCCGCACCTCGTCGACGACGTCGTTGCTGGCCGATGCGGGGCGTTCGGTGGTGTCCGTCATCCCCACAGCATCGCCGATGGAGCTCGTCGATTCCGCACCGAACGCACCGTCGTCGTTTGCGTTGCGGTTCCGATGGCACGGGTCGTCAGAAATGCAACACGAACGAGGGGTTGCATCGGTATCGATATGTCGCTACAGTATCGATATGTCGTTAACGACTTCGATACCCATCGAACATCCGACAGGAGCAACAACATGAACGACGAATACACCCACATCACGATCAACACCGACTCCCCGACGTCCACGCGGCGACGGGGCCGACGCAACGGAGGCAACATGCACGCACACTTCGCCGAACACGAACGAGGCGGTCGAGGTGGCCGCAGCGGAGGCGGCCGCCACCGTGCCCGCCGCGGCGCAGTCCGCTTGGCGATTCTGACCCTGCTCGACGAACGGCCGATGCACGGCTACGAGCTGATCACCGAACTCGAGACCCGAAGCGAAGGCCGCTGGCGACCGAGCCCCGGCGCCATGTATCCGGCGCTCGAGAAGATGGAGGCCCATGGCGCAGTCACCTCGACCGACGCCGACGGCAAGCGCCAGTACGCACTCACCGAACACGGCCGGCAGATGCTCGCCGAGATCCGCGAGGCGCAGAGCGACGACACCGACGAGCCGTGGAACCAGTCGGGCACCAGCGGTCGCGGCGATCTGCGACGGCTGATGTCGGAACTCGGCGGACAGGTACGCCAGGTCGGCCGGTTCGGCTCGGACGAACAGCGCGCTGCTGCGATCGTCGTGCTCGACGATGCCAAGCGCAAGCTCTACGAAGTCCTCGCACGCCCCGCAGCGTCGACGGACTCCACCGACGACACCACCACCTGAACCAGCCGCCCCCGCCGGTCGCTCGCCGCGCGGTCGACCCGAAATCCCCGTCCAGCCGTGGTGAATTCACGACTAGTGTCACCACCACGCACCGAAGCCGCCACGGTGAGGAGTACGGAGATGGCAAAGGGGTTGCCCTCGGGAACGGTCACTTTCCTGTTCACCGACATCGAGGGAAGCACGCGCCTCGTGCGCGACCTCGGCGACGCCTACAGCGACCTGCTCGACCAGCACCATCGCCTGTTGCGCGAGGTGTGGACACGCCATCGGGGCGTCGAGGTGCTCACCGAGGGCGACGCGTTCTTCGTCGCATTCGCGAGCGCCGCCGATGCGCTGGCCGCAACGGTCGACGCCCAGCGCGCGCTCGCGGCGGCGACGTGGCCGACCGACTCGCCGCTCCGTGTGCGGATGGGCCTCCACGTCGGCTACGCGAAGCCGGTCGACGACGACTATCGGGCACTCGCCGTGCACCAAGCGGCGCGGGTGGTCGACGCGGCGAACGGCGGCCAGATCTATGCGACGGCCGACGTGGTCGAGCTGCGCGGCGGCGCCCCGGTGGACATCACGAACCTCGGCCACTACCGCGTCCGTGACTTCGACGAGCCGATCGAGCTGTTCCAGGTGACTACCACCGACCTCGAGCTCGACGATCGTCCGCCCCGCGTCCGCCCGGCCGACAGCCACAACCTGGTGCGGCCGGGAACGTCGATGATCAACCGCGTCGCCGAACTGGCAGAGCTCGCCGCGGCGGCGACCCCCGGGACGTTGGTGACGGTCCTCGGTCCGGGGGGAACCGGCAAGACGAGGTTGTCCGTCGAGGTCGGCCTCGATGTGGTCGAGCGGTGGCCCGACGGCGTCTGGTTCGTCGACCTCGCACCGCTCACGGCGGGTGCGGTCGTCCCGATGGCGATCGCCGACGCGATCGGGGCGCCGTCGACTCCTGGCAACGACGCGCTCACCGACGTGCTCGCCCATCTGCAAGAGCGCACCATGCTGGTGATCCTCGACAACTGCGAGCACCTCGTCGACGCCGTGTCGCTGTTGGTCGGCCAGCTGCTCGCGGCGTCCCCGGGTCTCGGCGTGCTCGCGACGAGCCGGATTCCGTTGGGTTTGATCGGCGAGTCGCTCCACCGGCTCGCCCCGCTCGACACGGCGGACATCGAGGCCGATGCGGTTCGATTGTTCCTCGACCGCAGCGATCTCGGCGATCAGGTCGATCTCGACGCCGTGGTCGGCCTGTGCAGGGCCGTGGACGGTCTCCCGCTCGCCATCGAGCTCGCGGCGACGCGGGCCCACCTCCTGACCCCAGCAGAGATGACCGAGCGCATGCGCAACAACGTCTCGGTGGTCTCGACCCGCGACCCCACACTGCCCGACCGGCAGCGCAGCCTCGACCGACTGCTCGACTGGAGCCTCGACCTGCTGAGCCCCGACGAGCTGCTCGTGCTCCGCCGTCTCGCGGTCGTCGCCGACGGCTTCGACGTGGCGCTCGCCGAATCGGTCGCGGGCGACGAACGGGTGCCCGTGAACCGGGTGCCCGAGCTGGTCTGGACGCTGATCGATGCGTCGCTGGTCGGGCGCGAGGTGGCCGCAGGAACCTCCCGGTACCGGCTGCTCGGCACGGTGCGGTCGTATGTGCTCGAGTCCGCCGATGCCGCCGACCTCACCGCCGCCCGCCACCGCCTCGCCGCCGCCCTGATCGATGCGCTGGGCCCGCAACGGCCGGCGTCGCAAGGGTGGGTGACCGCGATGGGCATCGAGCTGGAGAACGTGCGGGCGGTGGTCGACGAACCGACGACCGACGACCGAGTCGCCCGGTCGTTGGCGTGGTCGATCGCCCAGTACCACGACATCACGTCGTCGTATCGCTCGGGGATCGCCGAGATCACCCGGTGCGTCGAACGTCGCCCCGAACCCGGCCCCGAGCTGGTGGCACTGCTGTCGATGCAGGCCGACCTGCATCTCCGCCTCGGCGAAGTCGACGAGGCGGCGGCAATCATCGAGCGAGCAGTCGCGCTCGCCGAGGAGGCGGGCCGACCGGTGTGGGACGACACCGGGGTCGCGCGGACGCGGGGCGAAATCGCGTTGCGCCGCGACGACCCGGCCGAGGCGATCCGTCTCGCGGAGGAGGCGCTGACGATCGGGCCGGCGACACCGCGGGGCGAGGCCCGCATCTGGAACCTGATGGCGATCGCGCGATACACGCTCGACGACCGCCCGAGAATGTCGGAAGCGCTCGACAACTGCCTTCGCGCAGAGGAGGCGGCCGGCCTCGAGTCGTTCCTCGCCACCACACACGGCAATTACGCCGAAGCGTTGATATCGCTCGGCGACCCTGAGGGAGGCGCACGCCATCAGCTCGAGGCCTTGGAGCTCGCACGCTCGCTCGGACAGGTGACGCTGGTCGCGTTCTCCCACATGATCGCCGCTCGCTTCGCGCTCGAGGACGGAGATGCCACCGACGCGGTGCAGCTGCAGACGGCAGCCGACGCGATCCTGGCCCACCAGGGGTACCAGCTGTACACCGCGGACGAGGAGCAGCGCACGTCGTTGCTTGAGTCGGCCAGGTCGGTACTGGGCGCCGAGGGCTTCGCCCGCGCCGCTGCGACGGAGGCATCGAACAACCCGGAACAGATCGCCGACCTGACCGAATCGATCCTGCGGCGCCGGGCCACGGCGCCGTTGACCACAGGAGGGTGACCAATGTCCGACGATCCGACCGTGTACCCAACCGACGAACCACGCCGCCGACGGCGCCCGTACCGCAACCGCGTCGCCGTGCTGCCGGGCGACCCGCCGATCGCCTACCGACCCGGAGTGGTGCTCGTCGACCAGGAGACGCTCGACGCGCTCGTCTACGCCGGGGTGATCGACCCGGACGAGGCCGTCATCGACGCGGTGTTCACCGCCACCGGTGACGACGGCGAGCTGATCGGCGAGTTGCCGCCGTTCGGGCAGTGGCACCGGATCAGCGGCGTCGCCGACGCACCGCAGCTCGTCGAGCAGATCCAGGACGTGGGCCTGACCGGCCAACTCGACCTCGTGTACTTCGCGAACGACGGCGACTGCTGCGGCTGCCCGCCCCACCCGGCGCTGGCCGCCGACTACGCCGCCGACCCGTGGCGAGCCAACCCGTGGCGAGCGAACCCGTGGAGAGCCAATCCGTGGAGAGCGAACCCGTGGAGAGCCAACTCGTGGAGCGCGAACCCGTGGCGGGCGAACGCTGAGGAGTTGAACGTCGTGGCGACCGGCAAACCGCCGACGAGTTCGGTGATGCCCGCACCCAATCGGTCGCTCCCCGAGCGGCCCGGGCACCCGTCGGGTCAGCCGTCGAACGGCGTGAAGATCGGCGTCCTCGACAGCGGGCTCGCCGGCGGCTGGAAGAACACCTCCGGACTCCGACCGGATCTGCTCGGGCTCGGCCCAGCCGACCTCGAGCGGATCTCCGGCCCGGCCGATCTCCCGTCGGCGCCGATGGGCAATCACCCCGCCGACAACTACCTCGATCCCGTCGCCGGGCACGGAACGTTCATCGCCGGGATCATCGAGCAGCTCACGCCGGGCTGCGAGATCCGCGTCGAGGACGTGTTCGAACCCGAGGGCGACGTCGACACGTTCGAACTCGCGGTGTGGCTGTGGTGGCTGATGTCGACCGCCGAGCCGCAGATCGTCAACTTCTCCTTCGGCGGCACCGGTCGCGGCATCCTCTTCGAGTGGCTGATCGAGCTGTACCACGACCTCGCCGATGTGGTGTTCGTCGCGGCTGCGGGCAACGAGGGGTCGTGCGTCGAGCAGTACCCCGCCGCGCTCGACTCGGTGATCGGCGTCGCCGGGCTCGGCCCGACCGGGCCGGCCGAGTGGTCGAACTACGGCCCCTGGGTGGATGCGTGTGCGCCGGGCACCGACCTGACGAGTTCGTTCTTCGCCTGGTTCGACGGCGATCTGCCGCGGATCAACGGCATCGACTCCGACGACTTCGAGCAGTGGGCCACGTGGACGGGAACCTCGTTCGCCGCGCCGGTCGTCGTCGCCGCACTCGCACGGGAGATGGTGACCACCAACTGCACGGCGAACGAGGCGGTCGAACGGGTGGTGCGTGCGCCGCACCTCGCCCGCCTGCCTGGCATGGGCACGATCGTCAACTTCTGAGCCGCTCTCCCGCCCCGCCGAGCAGCATCGACACCGACAGCGCCCCTGAACCACCCACCGCCACCAACCGCTCGACCGTTCGTGTTGCGGATCGGATGGACCGCCCCATCCGAATCCGCACGCAAGCGCCACGGCCCGACCGCTCGACCGTTCGTGTTGCGTTTCGGATGAGCCGTCCCGCCGCAATTGCCACACGAACGGGTGGTCGGTCGGGGCGGTCATGGTGGCGAGGATGGTGGCGACGATGATGGCAACCGGCACCGTTGCGCGGCATCATCGGTTGATGGGCATCGACGACCCGCTCCTGCCCGCCGCGGTGCACCTGACCGGCGAGTTCGCCGACGACGCGTTGCGCCCGGCTGTCGAACACGCAGGAGGCAGCCTCGTCACGTTCCGCTGCACCCAGGTGCACTACCGGCCGGGCCACGACATGGTCGCCCGATACCGCGTCGAGATCGACTGGGGCGATGGCACCCCACGTCGAGAGACGCTGTACGTCGGCACGACCCGTGACGGTGCGCCACCCGGGACCATCGCAGTGACCGCCCCCTTGCACGACAACGTCCTTGCCGCCGGCGTGTGGCGATGGCCCTTCGATCCGAACCTCCCCGCCCTCGAGCGCCTCGCACGAACGACCGAGAAGGTGCTCGCCGATCACAGAGTGATCACCTCGGCACGACCGAGGGTGACCGTCGCTGCCTACCGACCGACCGAGCGAGCCGTGTTGCGGATCGTCGACGGCGAGCACGCGTGGTTCGCGAAACTGGTCCGGCCCGGCGAGGCCGCCGACCTCGTCCGACGGCACGAACTGCTGACGGCATGTGGGCTCCCGGTTCCCGAACTGGTCGGACACGATGTCGATGAAGGGCTGGTGATCATGGCCGAGCTTCGCGGCTCGACCCTGCGCGACCTCGTGAAGTCTGATGCGCCGACATGGCCTGGGGCCAACGCGCTCGCAGACCTGGTCCGCCGCATCCGAACCGTGGATGCGGCCGACCTCACCGCCATGCGTCACCGCCTCCGTGACGGGCCACACCACACCGCACTGCTGGCGTCGGTGCTGCCCGCCGAACGCGACCGGCTTGCTCGTCTCGACGAACAACTGCAGCACGCGCTCGACGATGCAGCGCGACGGGAGCCGATGTTCGTGCACGGCGATCTGCACGAACGTCAACTGATCGTCGACGGCGACCGCATCGTCGGGCTGCTCGACATCGACGAGTGCGGCATCGGCGATCCGGCCGACGATGTCGCTGTCCCAGTGGCCCACCTCCGGTACCGGGCACTCACCGCACCGAACGCGGTCCGGATCCACCGATACGCCGACGACCTGGTCGCCGCAGCCAGCGACGTGATCCCACCGGCGACAGCGACCGTCGCGTCGGCCGCCGTGCTCGCCGGGCTGGCGACCAGTGCGTTCCGATCCCAGACGGACGACTGGCCGCAGCAAGCAGGACGCGTGCTGGATCTGATCGACGACGTGTTGACGACCACCTGACCGAGCCGGGAAACGACCACGGCGTCAAGCGATCGTCAAGATGTCCAACGGATTCTTCAGTTCGTCGACCTCGGCGCCGATACCGCTCTCGCAGATCCAGATGGACAGAATCACTGCGATCGACCACACAACAGGGGACCACGTGAAACCACAACGAATCAACTGGAAGGTCGCCGCCGTCGTCGGTGCCACAACGAGCATGGTCGGCGCCGGAGGATTCGCGCTCGCCGACGAAGTGTCCGACACCAACGACAGCGAACCCACCTCGACCACCACTCAGTCCGTCTCGATCGAGCCCGCCCGCCCATCCGCGCCGGTCGTCGTCGAGTCGGATGCCGACGTGATCGACGACTCCGTCGAGTCCGCACCGTCAGCCGAGTCCGTGGCCGCCGAGGTTCCCACTGGTCTTGCCGACCAGGCACCGTCGGCCGAATCGATTCCGTCGGTCGAGGCGACCCCACCGGCCCCGTCCGAACCGGCCCCGTCCGAACCGATCTCGGTCGAATCAGTGTCGGCACCGTCCGTCTCCGCGCCCTCGGTCTCGGTCGAATCGGTCTCGGTCGAATCGGTCTCGGCCCCCTCGGTCTCCGCAGAATCGGTCTCCGCACCGTCGGTCTCCGCAGAATCGGTCTCCGCACCGTCGGTCTCGGCCGAATCGGTTGCATCGAGCGACTGAGCCCCCCGACTCGAATTCCACGCTCTCGCCCACCGGTCGAGCAGCAGCGTCAGTCGCCGAGCGACGCTACGCGCGCCGTCGGCCGGGTAGAGGGACGAAGTCGAGCACGGGTCGACGTGGTGGACACCACCTGCTGACGGGTGTCGCGGGAGCGCACGTGCTGCACCTGACCCGTGGAGGACCGCCCGGCACCACACCCCGTCGACGCAGCGGCGCTCGCCTCGACCGGAATCAACACTTCGTCGTGCCGAACGAACCAGGGCTTCCAGGGCGGGTCGTAGCAGGCCCAGATCGGCTCAGGTCGCAGAGTCCGCTCAGTGCCCCGGAAGCACGACGCAGGCGAGCGGCATCATCGGGGCACCTTGCCGTTGAGGAAGTCGATCGACCGCTCGACGGTGGCGGCGACGAAGCGTTCGAGCTTGGGTGCAGCGAGGAACCGCGCAGCGGCGTCGAGCGGCAGCGTCGATCCTGAGCGCCCGGCCTCGATCGCCGCCGCACGCGACGTCTTCACCGCGTGCGCGTGCACGATGAAGGCAGTCGTCCCGTCGAGCAGCGACTGACGCTGCAGCTCCTCGCCGTAGGTGGCGGGGGCGTCTGCGAGCGGTGCCATCTCCTCCGGCACACCGATGCCGGTGTGCCACTCGTGGCGGCCCGTCCACTGCGCGAGGAATGCGGTGAAGAGCACGAGTCGGAGCAGGTCGGGTGTCACACCCGCCGGCGCGTGGGCGACGTGCCAACGAGCGGCGTTGGCGTAGGTGAGACCGTGGGTGATGTCGAGCCAGCCGAAGTCGTCGGCGAAGTCGAACTCGCCGGCGACGTCGTAGCGCAGCATCCGCTCGCTCACCACCTGCACCACCACGTCGAGCACGTCGTCGACGGAAGCACCCGAGCGCAACGCCTCGACGGTCGCTTCGACCGGGGCTGCCCGTCGGTCGCCGAGTAGAGCGTTGCGCAGCCGACCGTCGTCGCCCCACCCCGGGACGGACCGCACCGACGCAAGCGCACCGAGGTCGACCGCGCCGAGGGCCTTCATGAACGGTCGCATGTAGGGCAACTTGTCCTCGCGGGTTCCGTACACGAGAGTCGGAACGAGATACGGCAGCACGGTGTCGGCTCGCTCCCAACCGATCATGTCGAGCAGCTCGAAGGCCTTCTGGCCGTAGATCGCACCGTGCCCGTACGACAGGTGATGGTCGGTGACCACCGACGTGAACCACGGCCGCAGTTGGTCGGGCCCGTCACCTCGCTCGATCGCGGCGAGCACCATGGCCTGCGCGGTCTCGGTCTGTTCGCGTTCGATCGCTGCTCGGAATGCCGAGGCGGTTGCCGCCGACGCCGCCACCGGGTCGGGCAGCGCGTTGACCGGCCGGTTGCGTTCCGATTCGGCGATTCCCATGATCCCCTGGACGATCGGCAGCGCCCGTTGGTCGCCGTCGTACAGGTCGATCATCGACAGACAGTCGGTCGCCGAGGCCACCGAGTGGCCCCAGCCGAACTCGGCGCGAGGCGCGCCGTGGGCGATCGCCTCCCAGATCAGTTCGCCGGGATTGGCGTCGGCTTGCAGGAGCCGGACGACGTCGCGGGCGACCTGGCCGGTGTAGTTGCGCTCGACCCCCCGGCGCAGGCTGGCGAGCAGCTGCGGGCGGAGCTCGGCGGGGTCGGGTCGGTTGATCGTGACTTGCACGGCGCCGTCGTCGGCGACGTCGACGCGATGAGAACGAACCCCCTCCTCGCCCTGCACACAGGCGCCGTCGGTGACCCGGAACTTCCAGTTGTGCCAGGCGCAGGTGAGCAGGTCGCCGTCGAGCTCGCCCTGGGTGAGGCCGTAGCCCTCGTGCGGGCAGGCGTGGTCGATGGCGTGGAGGCCGTCGGCGGTACGCACGAGGCACACCCGGTGGCCGTCGACCTTGACCATCTTCATGGTGCCGACGTCGAGATCGTCGATGGAGAGTTGATCGTTCATGCGACGCACGGTAAGACTTCAACAATGGTTGAAGTCAAGGGGTCGCCCACGAAGACCTTCTCCGTCGGAGAGGTGGCGCGGCGAGCGGGCGTGGCGACCTCGGCGCTGCGCTTCTACGAGGCGAACGGACTCATCGCCAGCGAGCGGACCGACGCTGGGCACCGCCGATACCGGGCCGACGTGATGCGCCGCGTCGGCTTCATCAAAGTCGCCCAACGGGTGGGGTTGAGCCTGGAGGAGATCCGGGCTGCGCTCGATTCGCTGCCGGCGAGCCGTACACCGAACCGCCGCGACTGGGCGAAGCTCGCCCGATCGTGGCAGCCAGTGCTCGACGAGCGGATTGCGATGCTCGAGGCGATGAAGGAGAAGCTCGACGGCTGCATCGGCTGCGGCTGTCTCAGCCTCGACACGTGCGCGCTCTACAACCCCGATGATGTCGCGGCCGACCGTGGCGCCGGCCCCCGCTTCCTCCTCGGCGACTCCCCGGCCACACCCACCTGAGCAGACCCCACCGACGTGACCGTTCGCGTTGCGATCTGGATGGGACGGACCATCCGAACCGTCACGCAAACGGAAGAGCCAGGGGACGTGACCGTTCGCGTTGCAGCCCGGAAGGGACGGGCCATCGGAACCGTCACGCGAACGTCTACTTGCGCATGGGGAGGGTGGTGCGCCTGATGCCGTCGACGGCGTGGAGGGCGGCGGCGACCGCCGGCGCCGTGGGCACCAATCCGATCTCGCCCACGCCCTTGATGCCGAACGGCGAACGGGGCTGCGGCACCTCGACGAGCTGCACCTCGATCTCCGGCACGTCCTTGGCTCGCAGGATCCCGAGCGATCGCAGGGTCATGTTGGTCGGAAACCCGGTCGCAGGATCGGTCGGGAACTCCTCGGAGAGCGCATAGCCCAGCCCCATGTGCACCGACCCTTCGACCTGACCCTCGACCAGCGTCGGATTGACGGCGCGACCGACGTCGTGCACAGCGACCACCTTCTCGATGTCGCCGGTCTCGGGATCGGCGATCACCATCTGCGCGGCGAAGCTGAACACCGCATGGATCGTCGGATTGACCACCGACGGATCGCCGAGCTTCTGGGTCCAGTCGACGACGTACTCGCCCTCGTAGTCGACGTCGACGTCGCAGCCGGCCTCGATCGCCGCTGCCGCCGCCGAGCTGACCGAGCCGGCCACCATCAGCGTGCCGCGCGACCCCGTGGTCTGGCCGAATCCGAGTTCGCGGCTGGTGTCGACGATGACGTCGATCCGATCGGGGTCGACGCCCAACTCCTGCGCTGCCACCTGCAACGCAACGGTGTGCACCCCCTGGCCCATCTCGGTCCAGCCGTGGCGCACCTCGATTCGACCCGGCGCGTCGCCGACGGACGGCAGGAACCGGATGACCGCCTTCGACACTTCACGGAAGCCGTTGCCGAGCCCCGAGTTCTTGAGGCCGAGCCCGAGCCCGACCGCCTTGCCGGACGCGATCGCCTCGTCGTACGACGCCTTGATCTGGTCGAGGCACGCCTCGGCACCACCGGCACCGTCGTCCATGATCTGGCCGGGCCCCCATTCTTCGCCGGGCTTGATGACGTTGCGCTTCCGGATCTCCCAGCCGGAGATCCCGACCTGCTCCGCCAATCGGTCGAGCACCCCCTCCATCGCGAACTGCGCCTGGTTGGCGCCGAACCCACGGAACGCACCGCACACCAGGTTGTTGGTGCGCACCGCAATCGTCTCGATGTCGAGCGCCTGCCACCGATACGGCCCGCACGCATGGCCGGCCGCCCGCTCGAGCACCTTCATCCCGACGCTCGCGTACGCGCCCGAGTCGCCGATGCCGCGCACCTTCAACGCGGTCAGCTGACCGTCGGCGTCGCAACCGGCCCAGTACTCGAGCTCGATCGGATGACGCTTCGCGTGCATCCGGAAACTCTCCTCGCGCGACAGCGTGCACTTCACCGGTCGGCCGAGCAGCCATGCTGCAAGCGCGGTCTGCGCCTGGTTGCTCATGTCTTCCTTGCCGCCGAACGCACCGCCGTTCGACACCAACTCGACCGTCACCTGCGCCGGGTCGGCGTCGAGCACCGCCGCAATGTCGTTGCGGTCGTCCCACACGCCTTGGCCCCCGGAGTAGACGTAGAGCGTGCGCCCCTGCGCTCCATCGGAGCCATCGGACGGGTCGCTGTCGGTGGGCACGGCCACGGTCGATTCGGGTTCGAGGAACGCGTGCTCGACGCGTTGGGTGTGGAACGTCTCGTGCACGGTGAACTCGCTGACGGCGAACGCCGCATCGAAGTCGTCGCCGCGCGTGTATGCGCTGGTCGACAGCACGTTGTTCTCGGTGCCCCACACCGACAGCGGCGCGGTGTCGGACAGCGCCGCTCTCGCATCGGTGTTCGGGGTGAACACGTCGTAGGTCACCTCGACGAGTTCGGCAGCGGCCCGGGCGTGGTCGCGCGTGTCGGCCACCACCACAGCGAGCACATCTCCTGCGTACGAGGTGCGACCACCCACGGGGATCATCACCGGCCAGTCCTTGTGGATCAATCCGACTCGCAACTCACCGGGTACGTCGTCGGCGGTGAACACGGCTTCGACACCGGGTGCAGCGAGTGCCGCCGACGTGTCGATCGCCCGAACCTCGGCACGGGCGTGGTCGGTGAGATGCAGCGCTGCGTGCAGCATCCCCGGCACTCGGATGTCGTCGATGTAGCCGCGGTCGCCGAGTGTGAGCGGGGCAGCCTCGTACTTCGCTCCCCCACCGCCGACCTCGGCCGACAGCGCCGGCGCACACACCTGGCCATGAGCGACCGCCTCGATCGCGTCGAGGATCTTGACGTACCCGGTGCAGCGGCACAGGTGAGCGCCGAGGTGCGGGGCCATCTTCTCGCGGGTCAGCTCCGTACCCTTCTTGTCGATCTGCGCTTTCGCTCGCATCACGATGCCGGGAATGCAGAACCCGCACTGCAACCCACCGCATGCGGCGAACGCGTCGGCAAAGGTTTGGCGTTCGGTTTCGTCGACGCCTTCGAGCGTGACGATCGATGCCCCCTCGGCCTTGTCGAGGCCGGTCTGGCACGACACGACCGCCTTGCCGTCGACGAACACGGTGCAGCAGCCGCACTGCCCCGACGGCGAGCATCCGTCCTTCGGCGAGGTGATGTCGAGTTCCTCGCGTAGGGCGGCGAGCAGATGCGGGTGCGACCTGCGAACGGTGACCGGGGTGCCGTTGACCTCGAACGCGACGCGCGGCTCGTCACCGGTGTCGGACGAGGGCGGCGCATCGGCGAGTTCGGTCATGTTTGACAGTTTGTCAAAGGGTGGGGCCGCTGTCAGGCCCGTGGGTGTGGCGTCACACGCCGTTGCTGCCGTCGAGGGACCGGTTCAGGGACCGACGGCAGGTCAACTGGTCCCGTTCGGCGTCCGCTTGCCAACCACTGGGCGATCGCCTGAAGCTGCGATCCGTGGAACCGAGGAGAGCGTCCGTTTGACGGTCCTCGACCGGACACGTTCGGGAGGGTGATGATGTGTCGGGTCCCGGACACCAATCACGTTCGGCCGGCATCGGCGCACTATGGACATGGGGTGTGACGTTTGACCATTGCGGACGGAGCCTGCGCCTGGAAGCTTGAAGAAAGGCCGCTGCGGGGGCAGTGGCCGTTATCAACGAAATGGGGATTCATCATGTTGCTCTTCAACCGAATGCTGCGCGTCACGGGGGGTGCGGCTGCCGCCGCGTGGGCCGCCGAAGTCACCGCCGGTGTGAACAAACACTCGGTGTCCGAGGTATCTCTCTGGAGGGCTGCCTTTGGTGCGCCAGTCGGCACGATTGCGTGGTCGGCACCCGTCGAGTCACTCGGCCAGGTCGATGACCTGAACGCAGCAACGGCCGCGGACGCAGATCTCGCCGCGCTGACGGCCAAAGGAGCGGAGTACGTCGCCGACGCCGAACCCGACCGTCTGCTCGCACTCGTGCACGGCGAGGTCACCAGCAGCGCACCGGTCGGCTCCTACATGGGTGCCGTACGTGCAACAGCGGCGCCGGGCCAGTGGGTCGCTGCGGGCGCCTGGGCGGCGCACGTTGCCGGCGTGTACTCGGAGGTGACCGGCTTGAACGTCGTGGTGACTTCGACGGTCGCTGGGCCAATGGGCGAGATGAGCTGGTTCGTGCGACACGAGAACTCCGCGAGTGTCGAGGCGGCCATCGCAGCGACGATGTCGTCGGAGAAGTACATGAACGAGGTCAACAGCGGCGGCGAGTTCTTCATGCCAGGGGCGACGCAGATGTACGCCCAGCGCATGGCCTGAAGTCGGAGCATCGGTCCGTTCGGAGGTCAAGTCCCTCTGAACGGACCGCGATGCTGGCGCCGAGGTCGGTCATCGACGCCGCTTCGGCGGTGCCCGCAGGCCGTGCTTGCAGATCGGTGTGACATCCGCACAGCGCCGCTCAGGGCCCCGGTATCGGCTCAACCGTGGCGCCGCGCTCCCACCGCACGACGACCCCTCTCGAGCACCGCACAATCACGGGCCGCAACGTGTCCGTTTGGGGGGATGAACAACGGACGTTCTGGACGCATCGTGGGCCCGATCGGGCCCCAACGAGAGCCGTCTCTCTGGAGGTTCCTCAACCGACCGGCCCGCTGATACTCACAGCGATTGTCGACCGGGTTCCCAGTGAGCGGTCACGGATTGGACGTGGCCGATCTCGCTCGGTGCGGCGGCTTGAGCGCTCGGGTTGACATGCGTGGGTTCGAGCGGTCGGTCGCGGCAATGAGTTGCCCGAAGCGGCCCGTTGACCGGGTTGTTCGAGTGGCTACACTGATGTCATGAATGTAGCTACTTCAAGGTCGAAGGTCGGGATCCGCGACCTCAAGAATGGTCTGAGCAAGTACATCGATCGTGTGGCGGCCGGGGAAGAAGTGATCGTCACGGATCGGGGTCGCCCCGTCGCCAAACTCTCTCCACTCGACGCACCCGACGATCGCCTCGCAGATCTCGTTGCCGCTGGCCTGGTTCGACCACCCGCAAGCGGCACTCGCCATCGATCTCGTTCTCGAATCAAGCCGAAGGGAAATGTGAGCGGTCTCGTTGCTGAGCAACGTCGGTGATCACCTATGTCGATACGTCGACCCTGATCACACTGATCGTCGATGAGGAGGGGTCGGACCGAGCCGACCTGATCTGGCAGTCCGCCGATTCGGTCGCCTCGGTGAGTCTGGTCGTCGTCGAAGCGCGCGCTGCGCTCGCTGCAGCCGCGCGAGGCAAGCGGCTCTCGGTCGGCCAGTTGCAGGTTGCCAAGACAGAGTTGGCCGCGTTCGTCGACGATCTCCATCTTGTCGAGGTGAACGAGGAACTCATCGAGAGCGCGGCAGAGCTCGCGGAAGCCGAGTCGCTCAGCGGCTACGACGCAGTCCACCTCGCTGCCGCTCTCTTCGTGGGCGCTGCAGTCCTCACGAGCGCGGACCGAGTGCTCCGCGAGGCAGCCGAACGGCAGGGCCTGCACATCGCCGACCCACTCACAGCATGACCGAGCCGTCCGCAGGAGTACCGACCGACATTCCTGAGCGGCCCGCCGCTCGCGGACGTGCCGATGCTGAGTGGGGCTGACGCGCGCTGGCGTCTGTGAGGTCAGCGACGGAAGCCTGAACACTGCGTGATGGCCCGACGCTGGGCGCCGACCGGCAAGTTGCCCGACCTGACAACGGTGACCGTCCGGCCCACCTCCAACCGGACCTTCGCCTCTTGCTCCCGAACAAACCCCGAGAGACGGTGGACGTGAGAAGAAGGAGGTGGAGCGATGCGCTCGATCCGACGATCCCGTTCGACAGCGGGCCTTCTCGCGATCGCGTTCCTGGTTGCTGCGTCCGCCTGTGGGGCCGATCCCCCCGACCAGCTGACGTTGCCGGCCCCCTCCGATGCGACCGACGTGGCTGATGAACCGGAGGCGACCGAGGAACCGGACGCGACCGACGCGACTGACGAACCGGACGCCACCTGGGCGCCGACTGTCGAGGCCGCCCCCGAAGCGCCATCGCTGGTGACGTCGACGGCCGTTGCCGTCAGCGCTCCGTTCGAGGCCATGGTGGAGGCGTCGCAGTACAGCCCCGTCCGATGGCTCGTTCCGTGGGACGACGGCTTCCTCGCCCTCGGCATCGAGTACCCGGCACAGCCGCTCCCGGAGCAGCTGCCTCCGGAGGTCGCCGAGCTCTTCCCGCCCGAGGTGGTCGCACTCTTCCCCGACGGGCTGCCACCCACGCAACAGGAGGCGATGGACATCTTGAACGAGGCAGGGCTCTTCGACGTGGTGATGGACGTCCTGGACGAGAATCCCGAAGCGATGGATGCGGTCCAGTCGGCGCCGCGGCCCGCCCCCGAGCTGATGGCCTCGTGGTCGACCGACGGTGACCTGTGGATCCCCACGGAGATCGCTGTGCCCATCGACATCGGCGACGTCTCACACGTCGGGGTCTCCGGCGACCGCCTGACCCTCGCGGGCGTCGTGCGTCCACCAGCGGCCGGTGATCCCTGGGTCGTTGCGATTGCGTCCACGAGGGATCTCGAGAACTGGAACACCGCGAGCATGCGCGTCGAGGACTCCGCTGGCCCGTCAGAGCTCGATCAGAGCTGGGTCGCTCCAATCGCCGCAGCGGCCGACGACGAACACTGGGTGGCCCACGTCATGATCGACATGGGAAATTCCATGTCCGGTTCGGGGTACTCCGAGCTGCGTGAAGAGCTGTGGTCGGCGGCATGGGACGGCGAGCCGACGGTGAGCGAAACCGATCAGCAGTCCTGGATCCTGCTGGCCACGAGCGACGGGTTCCTCGATCTCGGTCGACAGGTCGCGTTCTCACCTGACGGCCAATCGTGGACCGAAGCGACTGAGCCGGCACCGAACGTCACCATTGAGACCGCTGCACCGTTCGGCGACGGCGTGCTGGCGCTCGCAGTAACCGAGGAGGGCCAATCGTCGATCCTCGTGCTCGATGCCACCGGCAACACCGTCACCTCGGTGGAGGTCCCCGAGCTGGGCGACGGATTCTCGGCGTGGAATTCGTCGTCGAGCCCGGCGTTCATCGTGCAAACGAGAAGGCCCGCCGCGACCGAGCAACCCGACCTCTGGCTGCTCGCCACCGTCAACGGCACGACCTGGCTCCTGCACGATCTCGACGAGGGCGACCCCGACGAGTACAACCCGCCGATGCTCGCCGCCGTCAATGGCACGACCGTGCTCACCGGCACGATCGGATGGGAACCGGGGACCGACGTCTGGCAACGCTTCACGATCACGGAGTGAGGAGACGCCCCCGGTCGACGCCGGTCGTCATCCGGTGTCAGTTGGCGTGCCGTGTTCGCGAGAGCATCATCAGCGTGACGCACACGGCGATGATTCCAGCGAGCACCTGGCCGCCCTTGGCGAGTCGGTTGACGTCGACGGTCGGCTTCCACTCGACGTTGCCGTCGCGAACTTCGTAGACGCCGAGCGGCGTGATTCCGAGCCCGAATCCGGTGCCGAAACCACCGCCCGAATCGCCCTCTTCGTCGACGCCCTCACCACCACCGCCGCCGGCGCCGCCGGCCACTCGAGCCACCGGGATCACCGTGACCCCGTCGACGACGTATGCGTCACCGAATGATCGACTCACCGACAGCGAGTCTCGAGTGCCCTTGATCGATGTGAGTACCTGTTCGGCCGACATGCGTTCAGCCATGAGTCGCTCCTCTCCTCGGTTGTGGTTCGACGCTACGCCCGGCTCGTTGCCCCGGATAGGGCACTTGGACCGATCAGCGGCAGGAGCGGCAGCGCACCGACAGCGCGAAGTGGCCGAGCGACAGCTGCAGGCCGTAGGCGTGTTCGAGGCGATCGGCGAGCCGGTCGAGCTCGTGCGACGGGATGTCGGTGACGGCTCCGCAACCCTCACAGACCGCTGCAACCGTGCGGGTGCCCGCCCATCGATAGGCGGCCGGGCCGTGGCCGAGGTGGACGTGTTCGATGACGCCGACCTCTTCGAAGTGCGACAGCGAGCGGTACACCGTGGCCTGGTCGATGTCGTCGTGACGTTCGACGAGTTCCTCGGCGGTGATCCGCCCGTTCGTGGTGAACAGGTCCTTGAGCAACTCGCGCCGCGCCTTGGTGAGGCGACCGCCACCAGCGCGCACCCGCTCGAGTGCTTCGTCGAAGACCGGACTGTTCACGGCGCCCACCGTACGCGTGTCGGCCACTCGTCGGCCGGTTCAGTGGTGCGGTTCGGCGATCGCTCCGTACAGCTCGGGACGGCGATACGTGGCGAAGTCGAACAGTGTGCCGGTGTACTGCTTGCACCAATCGAGGTCGCATTCGGCGACGATCAGCTCGTCGCCGTTCGAGGCCGCCTTGGCCAGCAGTTCGCCGGACGGAGCGAAGATCGACGACTCGGCCAACGAGTCGACGCCCTCCTCGACGCCACCCTTGGCGACACCGACGACGAACGTGCCGTTCTGGTACGCACCTGCCGACATCACGAGCTGATTGTGGAATCCCTGGAGCGGATCCTGCGTCGGGTCGGGCGCGTAGTGCAGCGGCGTGTTGTAGCCGCACAGGATCAGCTCGACCCCCTGCAACCCCATCAGCCGATACGTCTCGGGCCACCGACGGTCGTTGCAGATCATCATCCCGACCCGCCCACCGAACGCGTCCCACACGCCGAACCCGTCGGGCGACGGTTCGAAGTAGTACCGCTCGGCGTGCTGGAACGGGCGGTCCGGTTCGTTGCCGGCGTGGCCGGGGATGTGCACCTTCTTGAACGTGGCCACGCTGCGCCCGTCGCGCTCGACCAGCGTCTGCACGTTCCAGCGATGTGTCGTGCCGTCGGGCGAGGTCTCGAGCAGGGCGTAGCCGAGGCTGAAGCCGATCTCGAGGTGCTTCGCTTCGTCGAACAGTGGTTGGGTGACCTCGTTCGGCATCGAGCGTTCGTAGAAGTGATCGACGGTGGTGATGTCGTCGACGAACCACCGAGGAAAGAACGTGGTCAACGCCAGCTCGGGGAACACGACGAGGTCGCTGCCCTGGCTGGCCGCCTCCTGCAGCAGCACGATCATCCGCTCGACGACGTCGGCGCGTTCGTCGGCGAGTTGGACCGGGCCGAGCTGGGCGCCGGCGACGGTGACGATGCGAGTCATGTGTGCATTCTGGCAGCGACCTGCACCAGACGATGTCCGGCTTGATCGACGGCCCAGGCGAGACCGGGTCGTGGCGGTATCGGGGTGCGGCGCGGCAGCGTGGCGCCGAGGAGTTCGCCGTCGACGTCACCCATCGAGGTCATGATCAGCCCGCACCGACCGCGGGCCACGTCGCGGGTCCAGTGGCCGTAGGCGACCCTGACGGCTTCGAGCCGGGCGGCGACGGCGAAGGTGACCCCCGGCTGCGTGACGAGCCGGGCGAGCGTGCCCTGGGGGTCGTCGACCCGTTCGGCATCGTCGACGACGACGAGCAGGGGCGTCCCGTCGGGAGGGTGGTCGGTGAGCGCCGTCTCCACGGCGTGGTAACGATCGAGGTGGACGGCCCGGGCGCCGGGATGGGCGCAACGCCAGGCAACCTCCACCTGTCGCAGCGCGGTGGATCGTCCGGTGCGAGCGCCACCGCCGATGAAGACGTGGTCACCGGACGGCACCACGAGCCGCACCGGTTCGAGATCGTCCGCCCCGATCCCGATGGGCAACTCGACCGGGAGGTCGTTCCGCGGGTGGGTCACGGCCGACCCCACGTGGGTATCGAAGCTGTCGGCGTCGACCACCTCCGGCAGCACCGACACCGGCGGCGGGCCGATCGCTCCACCGTCCGAGGTGGCGATGTCGCTCAGCGGTTCGGGGTCGTGGACGATGTGGCCCTCGAGTCCTGACTCGACCACCCGGAACCTCCCGGGCCATCCGGGCCCCACGACGGGGCCGCGGAGGCCGGCGGTTCGTGCGACCCCGTCGTCGACGACATGGAAGACCCAGGTGGCCGATCGCGGCACGGCCAGCCCTCTCGACGACGACCCGTCGGTGGTGACAGTCGCCACGATGCCGACTGCCGGCCCGTCGCGCAGCACCCGATCGAGCCGTGTCGCGGCCTCCACGTGTGCGAGGTCGTCGAGGGCGTCGCGCACGGCTGCGTAGCCGTCGATCGCCACCACGATCGACGGCTCTCGACGACCGTCGGTGGCGCGCCGGTCGAGTTCGCCTGCGAGTCGGGCGAGCAACCGGGTGAGGCGTTCGAGTTCCGACACGCGCACCACTGCCCCGCAGTGGGCGAGCGAATCGAACGCCGACCAGGCCGCCTCGCCCTGCGCGTCGATCACGTAGAGGTGCAGCGCCTCGGGCGGCGAAGCTCGCGCGCCTGCTGCGACGACCGCTGTGCACGCGGTGGTGGTGCCAGCGCCGACGGCACCGACGAGCAGCAGGTTGCCGTCACACGGCGTCCACCGCAGCGGGCGTCGACACTGCCCCGCCGGATCATCGAGCAGACCGGTCGTGGTCGGGTCGTCATCGAGATCTCGCGGGTGGACAACATCCGGCAGCGCATCGATCCATGGTCGATGGGGAGGGACCGTGGAGGCGATCGCTGCTGCTGCGCCGATGGCGTCGACGACGTGGTCGAGCACACTCGGTTCCGCCGCCTCGACGAGTTCGCCGGTCGCCGGTTCGCCGACTGCGAAGTCGGCGCCGGACGGCTGGAAACCCATGTCGACGGGTTCCACCTGGAGGCGACCTGCCACTCGCGGCACCCGCCCGGCGGTGCTCGCCGTTTGGAAGACGACCAACTCGTCGGGGCCGAGCCGGAGCGCAGCCCGACCGGGAGCGCCGGCAGGGAACCGTGCTGGCACACCGTCGCCGACCACATCCTCGGCGTCGGAACGGTCGTGCAGGCGCAGCGCAATCCGCAGATTGGTGTTGGCGCGGATGTCGTCGGTGACGACGCCGGCCGGCCGCTGTGTCGCCAGCAACAGGTGGATGCCGAGGCTGCGGCCACGCTGGGCCACCGCCACGAGCGCGCCGAGGAACTCGGGGAGCTCCTTGGCCAGCGACGCGAACTCGTCGATCACCACCACCAACCGAGGAAGCGGAACATCGGCGGCGCGGCGATAGGTCGTCAGATCGTCGACACCCACGGCACGCAACAGTCGTTCACGTCGCCGCACCTCGGCATCGAGGCTCACCAGGACCCGTTCGGCGAGCCCGTCGTCGAGGTCGGTCACCACGCCGACGGTGTGCGGCAATCGCTCGCATGCGTCGAACGTCGATCCACCCTTGAAGTCGACGAGGATCATCGTGACGTGGTCGGGGCTGGACTGGGCGGCGAGCGACACCACCAGGGTGCGCAGCAGCTCGCTCTTGCCCGATCCAGTGGTGCCGGCGACGAGCCCGTGGGGCCCGTCGCGCACGAGGTCGACGTCGACGACACCGTCGTCCGACACTCCGAGCCGGGCGACCGGTGCCGGGTCGCTCCCGGCGTGACGCCAACGGCGGGCGATCACCGACGCTGCCTGGTCGCCGACCGGTTCGAGCTCGGCGAGCGACACGCTGGTCGGCACCCCTCCGGCGTCGTCGTGGTCCTCTGGGTCGATCAGCGGCGCCAACCGCCGGGCAGCGGCCTCGGCGGTCGCGACCGAGAGACCGGCGACTCTGATCTCGCGGTCGATCGTGGTCCAGTGCGACGCATCGTCGCCGGCCCAGACGGCCCCACCGGTGGCGCCGACGTCGAGGATCCGGCCGGCGACGGCCGGCACCGAAGCGTCAGGCGCCACGAGCGCGATGCAGCTCACGTGTCCACGTTCGAGTCGGCGGCGCACCGGCCCGGTGCGGGCGCTGAGGAGCGATGGAGCATCGAGCACGATCACGGTGCGGTGGTCGACGGCGTCACCTCGGTATGCCCCCATCGCGCCGGCGACCGCCTTGGGGTCATTGGCGTCGACGAGGCTGGAGCTGCCTCGTGCGTGCGGGAGCCACGTTGCCCAGCCCCACCTTCCGAGGTCATCGGTGATCACCTGGAGTTGCCAGTCGGCGGGGCCGTAGTCGGCCGCCAGTTGCACGATCACCGATCGCGTCAACGCCTCCGTGGTCGATGCCGGCCCGCGGAACGCGACCACTGCACCCGATTCGAGCGCGAGCGGCACTGCGACGTCGGCGAGGCATTCGGACCGCTCGACCGCAACCAGGAGGTCGGCGGAGAGCCGACGACGCGAGTCGGTTTCGATCGGTGGCGCCCATCGGCAGGTCCCACGGCCGATGGAGGACCACAGCACATCGGCTGGGCCACATCGACGCGACCAGACCCCAGCGCCGTCTCCGTCGATGACGTCGAGGGCGTCGACGAGGTCGTGGTGCCGGGCTCGGTGTCGGCGCTCGGCGTCGACATGGGCCTCGCGCAACGCCAGCTCGAAGGTCGCCAACGATGCCCGATACTCCGCGTTGGCACGCCGACGATCTCGCCGAGCGACGAGTGCTCCGACCGCCCAGGTCGCCACCGACGCAATGGCACCGACCGCTGCGAACACCGCGAACAGCATCTGGCCGAGCACGGCGGCCAGCACTCCCGCGCCGGCTGCGGCAACACCGGCCCCGACGAGCGACGTGAGCGGGGGTGGCCGATGTACGCCTGGCGGCTCCGGCACCTCGAGAGCCGCCCGCTGCGCATCGACCGGTGGAGCCGGCCCCCGACGGACGACGCTTCGCCAGGGGTCACCCTCGGCGGCGACGATGCTGCCACTGACGGGTGCCGTGACGGCGGTCGGCCCGCCTGCACCGTCGGGTCGGCCGATGGCGAGTCGGCTGGTGCCGAGCGACACAGAACACCCGATGTCGAGACGGTGGTCGGGGCCGCACGGCCTTCCGTCGACCGATGCCGGGAACGTTCCCGTGAGTTGGGTGAAGGTCACCGAGCCGTCGGCGTCGACGTCGAGGACGGCGTGGTGCAGTTCGACCGCAGGGTCGTCGACCCGGACCGAGGCAGAGGGGGCCCGGCCCACGCTGTGGCGGCCGGGCGCCAACCGCATCCACCGCTGGCAGGCCGGCCCACCCAGCACCGCGATGTCGACACCCACCGCGGCCGCAGCCGGCGTTGTCGGGTTGCGTGCTGGTCGATCATCCGGCGATGGTTTCGGCGACGGTGCCGGCGACAGCGTCACCGCCGAGCCGACACGGAGCCCGGTGGCGGCGAGGCGCTCGTGTGGATCGGTGGGCCGAGCGTCGATCGTCAGTGGCGTCGTGGCCGGCAGGTCGAGCGCCCGAGCCAGGTCGGCGACCGAGTCGCTGGCTGCGTGGGGACGGACCAGCAGGCGGGTGCCGTCGGGCCCGGTCGCCTCGCACGCCGGGATGGTCGAATGCTCCATGATCTCTCAGTGGGCGGCGAGGGCCCTCAAACGGAAGGTGGACAGCGCCGTCGGTCGATCCACTCGAAAATGGCCTCTGACCTGGTGCTGTGAGGCGGCGGAGCGGCCTGTGGGTGATGAAATCGAACGATCATCTCCGACAGTGAGGACAGCGGTGAGGCGGCCGGTGAGGGTGCATCGTCACGGTGGCCGACATGACCGCAACCACTTGGATTCCACCCCACGTTCCGTCCCGCCGCCGCGACGATCCATCGGTCCCGTCGCACCTCGGCCAGCGCACGGACGGAACCCGTCTCCTCACACGACTCGACGCCGAGTGGGCCCAGCTGCGCACTTCCCGGCGGGCGCTGCGCACTGCACGGAGCTGGGCCGACAGCTACCGCGACCATCCGCTCGCGACGGTCGTCGCCGACATCTCCGACCTCGACGACCTCCGCCGAGCCACTCAGCGCACCAACGACCCCGAACGCCCCGACGACGCGATCCTGCTCGCCCTGGTCGAGCTCGCACAGGTCGACGAGCTGGCGGGTCGCTGTGTGCTGCAACACCTGATGCCGGCGCTCATCGGACACGCGATGCGATACCGGTCGTTCAGCGACAAGATCGACCCGGTAGGTCACGTGGTGACAGCTACGTGGTTGGCGATCCGCTCCTACGACGTCGAACGCCGGCGCCACCACGTCGCTTCGTCGCTGATCTCCGATGCGGTGTTCCAGGCGTTCCGGCGCCACCTGCGGCGTCGCTCGATGAGCGAGCAGATCTGGTCGCCGGTCAAGTTCCTCGACACGCCGCACCTCGACGAACCGGCGACCCCGCTCGATGAGTTCGTGACGGTGCTGCGCGAGGCTCGCCGGGCGGGTGTGCCGACGTGCGACCTCGACGTGTTGCGGGAGTTGGTCCGCTACGGCTCGCCCCGCCAGGTCGCCCAGCAGCGCAATGTCACTCCTCGCACGATCCGCAACCATCGGGATCGTGCGATCGACCACGTGCGAACCGCACTGGCCGTCGGCGCTGCTGCCTGAGTGTCAGGCGCGCTGGTTGAAGTTCGGATGACGCTTCTCGAGGAAGGCCCGGAAGCCCTCCTGGGCGTCGTCGAGCATCGCCGCCGAGGCCATCTCCTCGATCACGAGCGCATACGCGTCGGATTGATCGAGGCCGACCTGGGCGTAGAACGCCCGCTTGCCGAGCGACTTCGACAGCGCACTCCCGCGGGTGGCTCGCCTGACGAGATCAGCAACGGCGGCGTCGAGTTCGTCGTCGGGCACCACCCGGTTCACCAGCCCCCAGTCGGCTGCGGTGGCGGCGTCGATCGCGTCACCGGTGAGCGCCATCTCGAGGGCGCGTTTGCGCCCGATGTTGCGGGCGACGGCGACGAGCGGCGTGTGGCAGAACAGCCCACCCTTGCCGCCGGGGATCGCGAAACCGGCCGACTCGGCAGCGACGGCGAGATCGCAGGTGGCCACCAACTGACAACCTGCTGCCGTGGCCAGGGCGTGGACCCGGGCGACCACTGGCTGCGGCAGCGCCTGGACGGTGTCCATCATCTCGGTGCAGACCTCGAAGAGGTGGCGGGCGGCGGCGAGGTCGGCGCCGGCCATGTCGCCGAAGTTGTGTCCGGCGGAGAACACCGGGCCGTTCGCGGCGAGGATCACTCCGAGCGCGTCGCTCGTCCCGACGTCGCGCAGCGCAGCGGTCAGCTCGATCATCACGTCGAGTGCCAGCGCGTTGCGCTTCTCTGGACGGTTGAGGGTGATCGTGGTGATGTCGCCGTCACGGTCGATCAGCAGATGCTCGTGGGTCATCGCCTCAGTCTCGCGCCAACCACGTTTGCGTGACGGAACGGGTGGGACGGCCCACCCGAACTGCAACAGGAACGTGGTTGGATGGCCGCACCACCTCCGGCTGGGCCTGACACTCGGCGCCAGGCGCCGGTACCGTGCCTGCATGGCCAGCGACATGATCCCCGCCCGCCGAGAACGCGCCGAACTCTGCGAGCTGTTCCTCGAACTCGGCCCCGACGAGCCCACCCTGTGCGGCGACTGGACCACTCGCGACCTTGCTGCGCACCTGGTGGTGCGCGAGCGGCGCCCCGACGCAGCGATCGGGATCATCATCTCGAAAGCGGCGGGCTACACCGACAAGGTGCAGGCGGGTGTGGCCGAGACCGAGTGGACCGACCTCGTCGACACCGTCGGCTCGGGTCCGCCGATCTGGTCGCCGACGAAGATCAGCGCGGTCGACAAGCTGGCCAACACCGTCGAGTTCTTCGTCCACCTCGAAGACGTGCGGCGGGCTCAGCCGACGTGGGAGCCACGCGCACTCGACGACGACCTGACCGACACGCTCTACAACGTGCTCGGCACCATGGCGAAGCGACTGGTGAAGGGCTCGGACGTCGGCATCGTGCTCGAACCGACCGACGACCACGAGCCGATCGTCGCGAAGGACGCCGAGCCGTCGGTCACGGTGCGCGGCGACGTTGGCGAGCTGGTGATGTTCGTCTACGGACGCCAGGCGCACAGCAAGGTCGAGTTGTTCGGCGACGACGCCTCGGTGGCCGCGGTGAACGCCGCCCAGTTCGGGATCTGAGCCGACATGGCCAACCGTGATCTCAACGGAGCGGTGGTCGCCGTCGTCGGTGCCACCGGTGGATTGGGGCGTGAACTCGTGGTGGCGCTCGCAGGGCGAGGCGCGACCGTGGTGCGCTGCAACCGTTCCGGGGGCCCGGACAGCGACCTGACGATCGACGTGCGCGATTCGCGCGCCGGCGATCAGCTCGTCGAACACGTCACCGCGGCGCACGGCCGCCTCGACGGTGTCGTTGTCGCGGCCGGCATCGTGGCGTTCGGCGATCTGGTCGACACCGACGATGTGGTGATCGAGGAGCTGTTCCTCACGAATGCGCTGGGTCCGATGTGGCTGGCCAAACACGTGGCCGACGCCTTGCGCGAGTCGCAGGGGTTCTTCGTGAACCTGTCGGGCGTGGTGGCCGAATCGCCGATGCCCGGCATGGCGGCCTACTCGGCGTCGAAGGCGGCGGCAGCTGCGGCGACCGATGCCATTCGTCGCGAGTTCCGGCGGATGAAGGTGACGGTGATCGACGTGCGTCCCCCGCACACCGAGACCGGCCTGGCCACTCGCCCACTCGCCGGCGAGGCCCCGAAGATGCCGACCGGCTTGGAGCCGGCGGTGGTCGCCGAACGAGTCGTGGCTGCGATCGAGCAGGGCGACGCCGCCGTCGCCTCCACCGACTTCACCGCCTGATCACCCGTCCTGACCCGGCGCTGACCCGGAGGCGATGAGTTTCCGCGACAACGGGTGTCCCGCAGACTCATCGCTCCACGCGCCCGACCCGGAGGCGATGAGTTTCCGCGACAACGGGTGTCGCGCAGACTCATCGCTCGTGAAGGAGCGTCAGGTGGCGAGGTGGGCGCGGACGTGACGGTCGAGCACCTTGGACAGGTCCTTCTCGCTCATGTCGCCGTGCACGGTCAGGTAGTCGAGCACCTCGAACTGGAACATCGCATCGAGCGCGGCGAGCGCGATCTTGCGGTCTCCGGCCGGCATCGCGGCCAATTCGGGTTCGAACTGCTGGGCGAGCTGGCCGCGAAGGTAGTCACGTACCCGGTCGTAGCCGTCGGCCACCGCCGGCTCGTTCGCCCGACGGTGCACGGCGTTGCGCGTGAGGGGCGCGAGCTTGCGATAGGCGGTGAGGCGCACCGAAGTCAGGCGTGCGACGCGGTCGTCGAGCGACCCCTCACCGAGCTGCTCGACGTCGAAGATCGGCCAGAGTTCGCCCATCACGCGGGTGATCGCTGACAGCATCAGGTCGGTGCGGTCGTCGAAGTAGCGGTACACGGAGCGGTAGGACACACCTGCCCGTTCGGCGATCAGCTCGATGGGCGGTTCGTCGTTGCCTTCGTTGGCGAGGGCGATGAGGGCGTCGAGGACGGCGTCCTTGTTGCGATTGCGGCGCGCTGTGCGTCCGTCGACGATCAGGTCGCTGCCGGTGACGCCGTCGTCGATCTCGTTCTCGATGTCGGTGCTGATCACGTTCGGGTGTCCCTTCCTCGGGAGATCGGTCAGTTCACTTCGATGTGTTCGACTCGCGGTGCCTCCCCTGGGGCTCGAACCCAGAACCAATGGATTAAAAGTCCACTGCTCTTCCATTGAGCTAGAGAGGCGAAATCGGTGCGATTCGCAGGAGAAAACCCCGTTGAACCGTCCGCGCCGGATTGCGACAAACCATCGTAGGGCCCGCAATCGGACGTGCGCCGACTTCCGATCGAGGTGTCCAGCGCTGGCCAGGGCGATTCTTCGATTCCGGAGCGCTTCGAACGTCGTGATGGCGCAGATTCGAGGGCTCAGGCGGCCTGTGGTGGGGCGAGGCTCTGGCGGCGCACGTGCATGCTCAAGGCCGTTCACGCCGAGCGCGTACGTGATCATGTTCAACAATTGACGACGGTTCCCGATGCTGTGCGCCCGCCGCAGCCGCAACGTGTCATCGAAATGTCGGTTGATGCTCTCGGCGTCGTTGCGTCGGTGGTGCGCCGTCATCTGGCCGCGGAAGGAGTGCGACGTTGCCAAGTCGCTGTACTCCGTTCCCAGAGATCCGAGCAGGTGGCCTCGTCACGACCTCAGCTGATGATGATGCGGCGATCGGCGACCACGCGGGCGAAACGCTCGATGGCGACACCGATGATCGCGACGACCACCCCGCCCAGGACAACGAGCACGCGCAGCAACCACGTGTCGAGACCGAGCCGGGTCGCGGCGCCCTCGGCACGCTCATGCAATTCCTCGGCGGTGACGGCCAGTGCGTCGAAGGTCGGCGTGAGCGCACCGATCGAGTCCGCCAACGCGCGCACGTCCGCGACGAGCGCAGCCACCGATGTGTCGGCCTCGTCCAGCTGCTCGGATGCCGCGACCAGTTGATCACCGAGCGCGACGAGCTGATCGCTGAGCGGATCGAGTCCGTCGGCGAACGAGCGCAACTCCTCGGCCAAGCTCTGCGTGTCACCGGGAATGAAGCGCTCGATCGCTTCGATCACCGCTGCGAGCCGATCGGAGATGTCCGCGGCGGCGGTCGCGGTCTCGGCGAGATTGGTCGACGACGCCACGCCGACGTCGGAGAGCGCCTGCCGGGTCGAATCGAGCACCTCTCGAGAGCTCTCGAGCCCATCGGCGAGAGTGACCGTCAACGCAACGAGATCAGCGGCGAGGTTGCTGATGGGCACCGCTGCGTCCGAGACGAGTACTGCGGAGTCCATGGTGACGGCCAAGCCGTCCTCGTACGTGTGCGAGATCCGTTGGACCAGCACGAGGGACGCGACGGTCAGTACGACGGCGCCGACGACGAGCGCCCGGCCGAGCAGGATCGTTCGACTCGCCCACTGCTGCAGATCGGATTCGGCACGACCGTCAGATGCATTCACCACGTCGGATCATCGCACGTCGAGCGGCCACACCATCGCGTCGTCCGACCGATGCCGAACGTCCGCCGACGGGCTCGGGGAGGTCGGTCGAGCATCGGCTGTTGAAGATTGGGACATTTGGCCCTAAGTGCTTGAGTCCGCAAGCTCCATACTGAGACATGACCAAGTTTGTGAATCAGTTCACGAACTGATTGGAGCCCATTGAAAGGGGTCATCATGTTCAAGAAGCCACTCGGATTGCTCGGGATCTTCCTGGTTGTCGTCGGCATCGGCTATTTCGTCGGCGCCGGCGTCGCCTACAGCAAGGTCCAAGGCGGCTACGGCTCGCTGCAGTCGTTCAGCGAAGCGCAGAACGTCACACTCAGCTACAACGACGAGGGTCAACTCGTCGACCGCGGCACCGTCGAAGGCGCCGAGGCGATCATGGTATTGCTGAAGGACGACTGGAACTTCCCCGTCGTCGACGGTGACATGGACCCGAACGACCCACTCGTCAACACGGCGTCGGAGTACATGTACCAGATGGCCACGATCGCCCACCACACCCTGGAGGGCACACAGACCATCACACTGAGCGAAGACGACATCACCGCCGCGATCGAATCAGAGCAACTCGATCCCGACGGCACCTACAACGGCGTCGTCATCGCCTACCAAGGCCAAGTCCTCGAGCCCGGAAGCTACGACGTCCCCGTGGACGGCCGCTACTGGACCGGCTTCGCACGAACCGACCTGCTCGACGGCCCAGCCCGTGACGGAGCCTGGAGCGGTACCGCCCACGCACTCGTCGCCGAACTCGGCGTCGGAGCCGCAACGCACAGCACCCTGCAACTCGCACTCGGAGTCGCAGCTCTGCTCGCCGGCCTCGGTGTGGTCTCGACCGTGATGGGCGTTGCCTTCATCTGGCAGACCCGGATCACCATGAAGAAGGACGAGGACGCCGACACCACCTCAGCGGACGAGCCAGCACTCAGCAGCGCCAGCGTCTGACCACAACAACTCCTCCAACCCGCACAACGCACCAAGGCGGGCCCCTCCTCGGAGGGGCCCGCCTTGCGGTATCCGGGCGGAGGGAGGAAGCTGTCGTCAGGAGACCTGAGCTGTCATGGCGACGAGGACAACGACCGAACTGTCACCAACGCACTACCTCCGGCTGCAGCTCGCCACGCTGGGCGCAGGCGTTGGCACGCTCGTGCTGGCCCACACGCTCACCCGACGCATGAACGACTCCGTGACCGGCGCCACGCCGACCACGGTGATCGTGTTGCTGCTGGTGATCCCGCTGGCACTGGCCGCCGTGGCCCGATCGACGTTCGTGATCGTCACCTCGGGGCATTCCGACGCGTACCGCATCTTTCGCTGTCGTCACCTCTTCGCGGCCGGTGCGCTGCTGTTCGTCGTCGCGGCGACCATCGCCGTGTCGATGGTCGCGCACGACCCGTTCGACAAGCTGTTCGCTCACGGCCGGATCACCGCCGAGGACATCGTCGACGTCGGCATCGTGGCCGCCGCACTCATCTGTATGTTCGGCGCCGGTGTCGCGTTCACCGGCGCGTGGGACCGGCTGCACGCCGAGCGCCACTGGCACCGATCGCTGCACCTGCACGGCCGCCGCCCGACCTGACCCGGAACCGGCTCGACGCCATCGCGACTCGGGTCAACCTGCGCCTCGGGGGTGACCGGTGATGGTCCCTGCGGTTCGAGCGGTGAAGTCGCGGAAGAACTCGTCATCGAACAGCGCGACGTGGAGCAACGCCGTGTGGAGCCAGTAGAACAGCCGCCGCCGCTCGTATCCGGGACGAAGCTGATGCACCTCGGTGTACGCCGCAAAGAAGGCCTCGCGCCGGTTGTCGAAGACCTCCAGGTACGCCAGCTCGAGTTCGACGTCGGCGAACTGGAGATTCGGATCGAGCAGACCGGTGATCCGCCAGCCGGCGTTGTCGGGTTCGACCATCAGGTTCCCGTCCCAGACGTCTCCGTGAACGAGCGTCGGCAGACCGGCGTCGGCGAGCTCGGGCCCGGCGAGGGCGATCGCTTCGTCGACCACGGCGAGGGTCTCGGGCGTCAGGCGAGCCTCGAGACCATCAGCCGCTCGCACCTCGGCGAGCCGCATGGTGAAGACGTCACTCCAGCTCGGCGCGCCGAGTACTGAACCCGGCCGACCCCAATGCTCGCCGTGGTGGCGGTGCAGTTCGCTCAGCACGCCGGCCAGTTCGACGTCGATGGCTGCCCGTTCGGCGGGCTCGAGGTCGAGGCTCTGCAGGCACACGCCTGCGACCGTCTCGAGCAGCAGGAAGGCGTGCGGGACGATGCGGCCCGAACCATCGTGCAGGTGGACGCACGGGACCGGGCAGGACGTCTCCGCGGCCAGGTAGTCGAGTGCCTGCGCCTCTTCGGCGAAGGTGTCGCCATCGGTGCCATGGATCTTCACGACCGCGCGAAAGGGCGATCGGTCGAACACGAGTCCGAAGACCGAGTTCACGAGCCCGCCCTTCAGAGGTTCCACCCACGAGCAGGTCGTGGGGCCGCCCAACCAGGCAGCGAGGACACGCTCCGCCTCGTCGGTCGAGAGTTCCAGATCCGGTTGCAGGTCGATCAAGGGCGTACTCCGAGTCCAGCCGAAATCGGTCGGGTCAGTAGCGGAGTGTCGCGGCGGCGGTGCCGACGCCGGGGAGATCGATGGCCGGGACGACGAAGGCCTGGCCACCGTGGCGCAGCGTCTCGGTCGCTGCCACGTCGGCGAGATCATGGTCGCCCGGCTCGCGCGTGGGGTGCTCCTCGAGCAGGCGACTTCCCTGGCGGTACCGACCCCAGTACTCGGTGTCCGCAGGGACGAAGACCGAGGCGAGCTGGCCGGCGGCGGCAGCGATCACGGCCGGTTCGACGGTGTCGACCGTGGCGGTCGCGCCCGCCAGGAACAACTCGCGTGCGGCTCGCTCGGCCTCGGCCGCGGCGGGTGGGACGAACTGACGGGCCCGGTCTGCCAGCTCCGCTGCTCGCAGCTGGTCCGGGTTGCCGGCGACGTGATCGTCGTGCACGTGCGCACCGCGCGTGAGCTTGCGGTAGGCCGCCACGGTCTCGTCGACGCCGGCGAGCACGAGCGGTCGCGTCGAGCCCGAGCGATGCTCGCAGACCGCGCGATCGACAAGCTGCAGATAGCGATCGAGGTCGACGTCACGCATGTCCTTGCCACCGCCCTGGCCGTGGAACGTCGCGGCGACCTGACCGCGTCCGACCCGAGCTCCGGAGTGGCTCTGGATCTGACGCTCGCGGTCGTCCCACTGCAGCGCCTCCGACATGCTCGCCGGCAACCCGGGCACCTCGATCTCGAGGGCCTTCGAGCCGCTCACGGCGACGAGCCGGACGCTGTGTCGACTCATCGCGAGCACGTCGAACTCGACGCGCCGGGCGACCGCGGCAATCAGCGGCTTGAGGTGGACGCGGTCGCTGACGACCCCGAGCTCGCGGGGCGGCTCGGACAACCGAATCGCGGTCGTGCCGTCGGCTCCCGCGAGCACCGCGAGGCCGGCCGATCCGTGAGCCCAGAACTCCCGGTCGTCGACCAGGCTTGCGGTCGCGGCGAGGAGCTGACCGTCGGTGACTTCCTCCATGGCGCTCGCCACCAGGTGGCGAAGGAGCACCGGGTCCTGCGTGACCTCCCGGCCGGCCCGGTGGGTCGGCAGGTACAGCGAGACGTATTCGGACGAGCCGGACGTGGCGGACCAGGTCGCGAGGTCGTTGTCGTTGACGTCGATCTCGTCGATCACGCGAAGTTGGGTGTCGATTCCGTTCATGACTCGACCGTCGCGCCATATGGCCGCCATCGGAAGAGTCCAAAGGTCCTGGATGCCGAAACGTGGGGCTCCGCATCGACTTCAGCAGACGACGTCCACCGGCGTTGCCCCGACGCCGGCCGAGTCACGTCGCGGTGGCTGCCGGAGGCGGTGGGATGATTCCCTCCTCGACCAGCAGCTCGGTTGCCCGCCGCGCGTCGAGGATCATGTGTCGAGCTCGCTCGGCAAGCAACTCGGGAGTCGTGTCGAGGCGTGCGAGACCCTGGCGTTGCGCTTCGACCGCTGTGGCAACGGCGATCTCCGGGACGACCTCCCATTCGGCCATCGTGGGGAGCAGACCGTGTTCGAGACCGCGGCGTCGGGCGTAGCCGGCGAGGACGTCGGCTGCGGCGAGCGCCATCTCGTCGGTGATGCGGCGGGCGCGCACGTCGAGCACACCTCGGAAGATGCCGGGGAAGCCGAGCGAGTTGTTGACCTGATTCGGGAAGTCGGAGCGTCCGGTCGACACGACCCGCGCCCCCGCCTCGGTGGCGTCCCACGGCCAGATCTCCGGGGTGGGATTGGCACATGCGAAGACCACGGCATCATCCGCCATGGCCGACACCCACGCCGGCTCGATCGTGCCGGGGCCGGGGCTCGAGAACGCCAGGCAGACGTCGACGCCACGGAGGGCGTCGGCGACGTCGCCGGCTCGCCGGTCGGCATTGCTCTCCCGGCACACCTTCCACTTGTCCGGGAAGCGGTCCTGCTGCAGCTCGATATCGCTCCGCCCCGGGTGCAGGATGCCACCGCGGTCGCAGGCGACGATGCGGCCGGGGTCGACGCCGGCCGCCGGCAGCAACCGGTACACCGCCATGTTGGCGGCGCCGATCCCGACGAGCGCGATCCTGACGTCGTGGATCGGCTTCTGGACGATCTCCAGCGCGTTCCGCAGCGCCGCCACGACCACGGTGGCCGTCCCCTGCTGATCGTCGTGCCAGACCGGAATCGACAAGCTGTCGCGGAGCCGGTCGAGCACCTCGAAACACGTCGGCTGGGAGATGTCCTCCAGGTTGATCCCACCGAAGGAGGGTTGCAGCGCCTCGACGACGGCCACGAGCTCGTCGGGCGACGAGGTGTCGACACAGATCGGCACCGCATCGACCCCGCCCAGGTACTTGAAGAGCAGCGCCTTGCCCTCCATCACGGGAAGGCCCGCCTCGGGCCCGATGTCGCCGAGGCCGAGCACGCGCGAGCCATCGGAGACGATCGCGACCGTGTTGGCCCGGTTGGTGTGGGACCACACGGCCTCCGGGTCGGCGGCGATCGCTCTACTCGCCGCGGCGACGCCGGGCGTGTACCAGATTGCGAAGTCGTCCAGACCACGCACCGGGCACTTCGGCATCATCTGCACCTTGCCCCGATAGTAGGGATGAAGGCGGAGCGCCTCCTCGGCCGGGCCTTCGGTGCGTCGCTGGGGCTGCGTCGGCTGCATGACTCCCACGTACCACTCGCCAGCGTCGCCCAGCCAGAGGCGAACGTCAGGACAGATCAGACGTGCACGCCGCCCCGTGCAGACGTCATCGGGGCGGTGGCCCGAGCGCGATCTGTGCGAGGTTCCCTTCGTGTCCGAGCGACTCGTCGAGGCAGTAGCTCCCGAGCCAGGTGATCCCGAGCTCCTGGTATCGCTGCATCCGCTGCGGCGTCGTTGCGTCGGGGCTCACACACAGGAACACCTCGCCAGCGTCGGACGCGGCCTCGCCGTACGCCTCGCACAGGTCGACCAGATCCCCTCCCTCCGGGTCGGGATCGACCACCGGCATGAAGCCGTCCCATCGCGCCGCACGGTGCACCGGCCGTCGATTCGGCCAGAAGCCGGCGACCAGGATCGGGATCCGAGGCCGTTGGTGCGGGGTGGGCAGGAGCGCGACGCCGTCGACCGTGAAGTGTTCGCCGTGATGGTGCACCGGTTCGCCACTCCAGAAACGATCGAGCAGCTCGAGCGTCTCGTCGTACCGTCGCCCGATCCGTGCCACGTCCCACTCGGTGCCGAAGAGTTCGTACTCCGTCCGACGGCCGAGCCCGACGCCCAGGATGACTCGACCCCCGCGACAGCTGGTCGAGCGTCGCGAGGTCACGGGCGAGCTGCCAGGGCTGCCGTCGAGCTGCCGGGATGATCCAGGTGCCCAGCGCGAGCGACTCGGTCCGTGTGGCGATCCCGGCCAAGGTCACGATCGGGTCGATCAGTGGCTCGAACGTGTCCGGCCGCCACGGTGTCGGATCACCCTGGAGCCCGAACTCGTCTGGCGGCGCCGGGTTGACGAGCACGTCCCACAGGAACACACCGTCCCAGCCCGCCGCTTCGGCGGCGACCGCGTAGTCGACCATCACGTTCGGATCGTCACCCGCAATCGGGTTCGGGAGGATCAGCCCATGCTTCATCGACTCGGCATGCTGATCGAGCGCCGATGACACCATCACCCGCCGAACGTAACAGTGGGATCGAACGCCGGAACGAGCGGAGCGCGGCCCTGGGCACTCGGACCCTGGTGGACACACTGCCGCGCCGGATTCGATGTACGCATGGGTCCGCGTCCGCACGGCGAGGAACACCCGTCGGTGCCGGTTGCGCCGATCATCTCGCTGCGCGGCGTCGAGAAGGTCTACCGCACCGGCCGGGTCGAGTTCCCGGCGCTGCGCGGCGTCGACCTCGACGTCGACCCCGGCGAACTCGTCGCCATCGTCGGGCCGAGCGGGAGCGGCAAGTCGACCGTCCTCAACGTGATCTCCGGCATCGACCGACCGACCTCGGGCGATGTTGTCGTCGCCGGGCGCGACCTCCTCGACCTCGACGAGGAGCAGCTCGCAGTGTGGCGCGGCGAGCAGGTCGGAATCGTGTTCCAGTTCTTCCAGCTCCTGCCCACCCTCACCGCGCGCGAGAACGTGATGCTCCCACTCGACTTCGCGTCGATCGGGACCGTACGCGAGCGGTCCGACCGAGCGAACGAGCGCCTCGGACGGGTCGGCCTCGGCGATCGGCTCGACCACTTCCCCGCAGAACTCTCCGGCGGCGAACAACAGCGTGTCGCGATCGCCAGGGCGCTCGCCTGTGATCCGTCGATCCTCGTCGCCGACGAGCCGACGGGCAACCTCGACACCGAGACGGCCGAGGAGATGTTCGCGGTCCTCGACACGGTGAACGGCGACGGCACCACCGTGGTCTACGTCACCCACGACCCTCGCCTCGCCGATCGCGCCCACCGCGTCGTGTCGATCCGTGACGGACGAGTCGTCGGTGACGATCGACGATGATCTCCGCACGCGCGCACCATGCCATCCGCCAGCTGTCGCGCCGTCGCGGCCGGTCGATCCTGACGATCATCACGATCGCCGTGGCGATCGCCGGGGTGTGGATGTTCGCGATCCCCGGCAACGTGCGGGGCGTCCTCGCCGACCGCGTCGAGACCGACGCGATGCACACCGCACGTCTCGCTCCGAACGCAGCGCCACTCGACGCCGACCAACTCGCCAGGCTCCGCGCCGTCGACAACGTCACCGCGCTCGACACCCGCACCCTCGCCCGCGACGACGTGCGCGTCGACGGTCGCATCGAGGGCGTGATCCTCGTCGGCGTCGACGAGTTCGACCGGCAATCCGTCAACATCGTCTCGCTCGAGGAAGGCGGATTCCCCGAGCGTTCCGGCCAGGTCATCAGCGACGACAGCAACGCCACGACCGGACGCCTCAGCGCAGCGGTGGGCGACACCATCGAGCTGCAAACCCACACGGGAGGGTGGGAGACATTCGAGGTCAGCGGCCGCGGCGGCACCGTGCGCTACAGCAGCGAGGTCGCCAACGACGCCCCCGTGCTCTACCTCTCGAGTGCCGACGTGCAACGGATCATGGGGTACCCGGCGGCGAACTCGATCGACGTCCTGGCCGAGGATCCGTCCCCTGCCGCGGTCGACGCGATGGTGACCGAGCTGCGCACGGTCCTCGCCGACGAGCTCCCCGACATCTCCTACTGGGACGTACTCGAGGTGTGGCGTCCCGGCACCTGGCCCGGCTCGGAGGACATCGGGAACTTCGTCGTCGTGTTCTACACGATCGCAGGCGTCGCCCTCGTGGCCGCCCTCGTCATCATCTTCACCACGATGAACACCGTCGTTCGCGAGCAGACCCGCGAGATCGGCGTGATGAAGGCGATCGGAGGCACCCCACGCGCCATCGCAGCGGGCTACCTGGGTGCCGCACTCGTGCTCGGGGCGTTCGGCACCGCGATCGGCATCGGGATCGGGATCCCGATCAGCAACTGGCTGATGCAGTTCATGAGCACCGAGTTCGGCGGGACCAGCGTCGGCTGGGTCATCAGCGGACTGGCCCTCGTCCTCAGCCTCGCACTCGGGCTCGGAGGTACCGCGCTGGCCTCGATCCCTGCCGTCGGCCGCGCCGCGCGCATCACCGTCCACGAGGCGATCGAGGACCACGGCGTGCTGGCCTCCTACGGCACCCGACCCCTCGACCGCGCCGCCGCCCGGATCCCACTCACGTCGCGTCGCAGCCAGATGGGCGTCCGCAACGCGACGCGACGCGCCGGCCGGACGGTGGCGACCGCCGTGCCGATCGGACTCGCTGTCGCAACCCTCCTCGGATTCGCCGGCGTGCTGCTCACCGTGGTCGACGAGGATCTCCGCACCTTCGATCTCGAGGGCGCCGACCTGGTCCTCTGGGACCGCGCCCCGGGCCTCGACGCCGGAGCCGGGGAGCTGATCGCCGCCGTGCCGGAGGTCGCTTTCGCCCATCCGATGACCTACAGCAGCGTCGAGCTCGACGGCGAGAAGTACGTGTGGGGTCTCCCCGCCGTCAACACCTACGACGAGGAGTTGATCGCCGGGCGGTGGTACACGGAGGAGGAAGACACGTCCGCTGCCCGCGTCGTCGTGGTCGGCGAGGCCACCGCCAACCAGAACGGGATCGACGTCGGCGACGTCATCAGCGTCGAAACACGAGGCGGCCCACTCGAGCTCGAGGTGGTCGGCATCGACGGCCAGCTGGTCAACGAAGGTCAGGGATTGTTCGTCCCCTTCAACACGGTGCTCGACTACGAAGGACGCTCGACCGGCAACTGGTGGGTCCGCACCGTCGACCGTGACCCGGCAACCGTCGACGCTGCAGCGACCGCGATCCACCAGACGCTCGAGGCGAACGGCTACCAGCTCGAGTCGAGCCGCCGCTACATCGACCGTGATCAGAACGAGCGCGAGAACCGTCTGATCGTCACCGTCGTGATGGCGATGGGGCTGCCGGTCGTGGCGATCGGGATGATCGGGCTCGTCAGCGCCACCGCGAGCAACGTCCTCGACCGGACTCGTGAGATCGGGATCCTGCGCAGCATCGGTGCCCGCCGGCGTGATCTGCGGGTGATGTTCCGCGCCGAGGGCCTCGTGATCGGCGTGCTCGGCTGGCTGATGGGCATCCCGGCCGGGTACGCGCTCGCGCGGCTGATCCTGTACGTGTTCGAGCGCCGCTTCGACGCCGCGTTCCGATTCCAGTTCCCGCTGTGGACGATCGCGGTTGCGTTCGCCGTCACCTTGACGATGACCGTGATCGTGATGCGGTTCCCTCTCCGGCGGGCCGTGCGCCTCGCGCCGGGTGTTGCACTTCGCTACGAGTAGGGACGGAGCACGTGCCCAGGGTGTGTGATTGGCGACCGAGCGCGGTCCGACTACGGCCCGGTGGCGCCTGCACCGGCTGCAGCTGAGGGTTCCGGCTCGTCGTGCTTGGGCACGGTCGACGGCAGGTTCTTGGTGACGAGCAACGCCAGCAACGCCAGTGCAGCGCCGCCGAGCAATCCGGCTTGGAGCGCTCTGAGCTGCGCATCGCTGTAGTCCTCGACGACTTTCGCAGTCGACTCGGCGTCGACCCCGGCGTCGAGCAACTGCTGTTCGACGTCGCCGACCGACGAGAAGTCGACACCCTCCTCGACCGCTGCGACGAGCTCGGTGCGGAGTTCCTCCTCCAGTGTCGTGTCGGCCTCGATCGACGAGGCGAAACCGCTGGTCAGCCCGGAGAGCACGATCGAGCCGATCACGGCCACGCCGAGCGTGGATCCGAGCTGCTGTGAGGTCCACTGGAGCCCACCGGCCTCGCTGCGGTCGGCGTCCCCGACCGACGACTGCACGGCGTTGCCGAGCTGCGAGGCGAGCAGCCCCATGCCGATACCGAGGACCGTCATCGCGATCGCGAACTGGACGCCGTCGAGTTCGACGTCGATCGTGCCGATCAGCACCAGAATCGCCGTGAGGATCAGGACCAAGCCGACGCGCACGATCGATCGCGCCGACCATCGCGTCGCGAGGATGCTTCCGCAACTGGACGTGATGAACATCGCGACCGAGATCGGCAGCATCCGGATCCCTGTGTCGAGCGCGTCGAGGCCGACGACGAGTTGCAGGTAGAGCGGGATCGTGAAGAACACGCCCATCAGGATCAGGTTCTGAGCACCGAAGGTGAACAGGCCTGAGCGGAGCTGGGGGATCTTCAGCAGTTCCAGGCGGACGAGCTCGTCACGGCCGTTGGCCGCTCGTCGTTCCGACCACCACTTGAAGCCGACGAGGACGAGGCCACCGGCGGCGATCATGAACGGGGTCAGCGAGAAGCCGAGCGGCTCGATCGGGCTGTCCTTCGGCTCGATCCAGCCCCAGAGGTTCGCTTGGAGGAATCCGAACACGATCATGCCGAGCCCCAGGGCGGAGAGGACAGCGCCGAGGCCGTCCAGTTGCGGGCGCCGCTCGGCGGGGATGTCGACGATCAGCTTGATCGAGGCGAGCACGATCAGCACGAGCACCACCTCCCCGACGAACACGACCCTCCAGCTCAGTTCGGTGGTGGCCCACCCACCGACGATCGGGCCGATCGCGATACCCGCACCGGCCACACCGCCGATCACGGCGTAGGCGGTCACGCGATCTCGACCGCGATAGCTGCCGGCGATCAGTGCCACGAGCGCTGGCAGCACGAGCGCTGCGCCGATGCCTTCGAGGATCGACCAGCCGATGGCGAGCGCAGCGACCGACCAGGAGACGGCGGTCAACGCGGAGCCGATCCCGTAGATGACCAGCCCGATCGCAAACGTGCGGCGACGGCCGAGGATGTCGCCGAGCTTGCCGCCGGTGAGCATCAGCATCGCCATCACCAGCGAGTACATGGTGATCACACCCTGGATCACGCTGACCGAGGTGTCGAAGTCGATCACCAGTTGGCTGATCGAGACGTTCATCACCGCTTGGTCGAGCACCATGATGAACTGCGCCAACCCGAGTACCGCCAGTGGCGCCCACTTCTTCATGGCGAGGACCCTAGAACGCGGGCAGCCGGGTTCTGGGACAACGGCGCGACACCACGCGACGCGACGCCGTCAGATGTCTGTCGTCATCGGGAGAGACGGGTCGGCCGCCCACTCCTGGAGGCTGCCGTCGTAGACGCGCACCGAGTGGTGTCCTGCTCGTTTGAGGTTGAAGGCGACGACCGTCGCCGAGATGGCCCCACCTCAATAGAGCACGACGCGTTCGCGATCGAGGACCCCGGCCCGATCGAAGATCGAGCGCGCCTCGTCGACGGGAACGAACGCCGCGGTGGGCTCGGTGATGAAGTGTGGGAACGGGACGTTCTGTGCGCCGGTGATGTGGCCGGGGCGCGCGTAGTTGACTCGCTCGCCGGTGAACGACGCCTCGGGCAGCGCGTCGATCACACAACTGGCCCCGTCACCCAGCGCCACTTCGACGTCGTGACGGTCGGCGATGGCTTCGGCGCGCCGATCCTCGCCCCGGAACGTGGCGGTTGGGGCCGACACCGGCCCTGACTCGGTGGGACGTCCTTCAGCGACCCATCGCTCGTGACCACCTTCCAGGATCGCGCAGGTGACGCCGCTGTGGTGCAAGGTCCACCAGGCGCGGGTGCACCACATCGTGCCGAGGCCGAGCGGTCGATCGAACGTCCTCGCCACCAGCACCACGGTCGTGCGGTTCTCGACCCCGACGTTGCTCATGGCGGTTTCGATCTGCGCGAGTGGCGGCCACGTCCACGACAGCGTCGAATCGGGATCGCTCAGTTCACCGCGGGCGGACACCACGTCGAACCAGACGGCACCGGGCAGGTGCTCGGCGAGGTAGTCGTCATGGGCCTGGTTGCTGCCCGTGTCGTCGAGGAACCCGGACACGTCGAGCACACGAACGTCGTCGTCGTGCACGTGTTCGGCCAACCACTCGGTGGAGACGACGAACTGATCGTTCATCGGGCGATCTTGCCAGCACGACTGCGCCCTGTCGAGGCTGGGTGTGCCGCGACCACCGTGGAGGGGGCGGCGCCGCGACGCCCAGGTGCTCAGCTGCACGCGGGACGCTGCGGGGCCGAACCGGGCACCAGACGATCCCACTCGTCGGCGGTCAGTTCACGTGAGACGAGTTCACACGCCTGCTCGACCCACCGGACGGGATCGAGCGAGAACTGCAGGACCTTGCCCGACGTCGCAACCCAGATCGTGTCGGTGGCCTCGTCGTACCACGGTGGCGACGAAGGAGCGGTACCGTTGCCATTCCAGAGGATGCCGACTCCCTCGGCCCGTTCGGTGTCCCACAGCCGAACGGTTCCGTCGGCTTCCACGACGACGAGCAGTGAACCGTTGCGGGCGAAACCGACGCTGACGACGGCACCCACATCGCTCACCCTCCGAACCGACTCACCCTCGGCGTCGACGACGATGCTGCCATTCTCTCCAGCGAGTGCGATCCGGCCGGTGGTCTCGTCGGCAACGGCGATCATCGGGTTCTCGAAGCCGGTGTCGAATTGCTGCAGACGATTCGCCGTCTGTCGTAACGGCGAAGCTCCCCGTCGGCCAGTGCCACGTAGAGCCCGCCCTCGGGTGCCGGCGCGACCGCACTCACCGCGAACGGTGGCGAAGAGTTCACCGACAGCAAGGGAGCAAGGTTGCCCGGCACCGGGTCGAACGCATACAACGACTTGGCCTCGACCTCTTCGAAGACGGCGATCGCTCCTGAACCTGCGAATCCTCCGCCGAACTGCCTGACCCGTCGCTCGGGTCGAAGTCGAATCCGGGGAAGCCGGTGAGCACCGCACCGGCAGTCTGGCTGACGTTCTGCCATGCCGGTCCAGAGTTCGAGTGGCTCGACGCGTTCACCGCCTCGCCACCGAGCAACGGTCGTGCCGTCGTTCCAGGCAAGGAATCCGTCGACCTCGGGCGTGATCCCGACGGCGACGAACGGATCGCCGCTCGGTGTCCGAAGGGTGAGCGGGGTCGGCTCACCGGACGTCAGGTCGATCACATCGGCCGACGACGAACGATCGACCACAGCCGCACGGCCGGCACCGAACCCGACGAGCGCATCAGCCTTCACGTCCCATCCCCGTTCGACGAGCGGGCCCCGGTTCAGATCGACGATCTGTATCGAGTCGGGGTCGGCGCTGGGGACCACGACCACCGTTCCATCAGGACGAATCCGCGCTTCGTCGGCGGCCGGAATGTCGAGCGGGAGCCCGCGTCGGTTGCCGGCACGGTCGAAGAGTTCGATCGAGCGTCGGCCGACGGCGATGACGACCCCGTCAGGGCGGAGACCCACCGCGATGACGGCGGCCGTGTCGATCATCGCGACCTCTCGAACCTCCTGACCCGTGGCGGGATCGACGGTGACGATCGTGCCGTCCTCGGCTCCCGCCAGCAGGGTGCGCCCGTCACGGTCGAAGCCAACAGCGGTGACGCGGCTCGATCGCTCCACTCGAGACACCTCGGCGCCAGTCGCCGCGTCGAGCACGACGAGGATGCCCTTGCTCTCCACGTCGTCAGGGCAGTCGTACCTCGTCGGCTGGTCGAGTAGGCACTGCGAGGGCAGATCGGTGCCGACCGCGAACAGGCCGGCTCGGCGACTCGCTGCGGTGGCGGGGAGTGGTTCGTCGAGCTCGAACCGCAGGTCGTCGACTCCATCGCCCACGTGGTCGAGGGTCACCGCGTCGACGACGGCGACCTCAGCCCACGCCGAATTGTTGTATCGGTTGCCCTGACCGAGCAGGAGGCGATCATCGACGGGTATCGGGACGAGCGCGCCGCCCGGATTCATCCGCGCAACCCGGGTCCACGCCTGCTCCTCGGAGCCGACCCAATGATCGTCGAGGTTCGTCGAGGTTGCCCATCTCGCCCCCGTCTCGGCGTCCTCCCACCAACTGGCGCATGGGCCGGGGGCGGTGCCGCGGATCGTCACCTCGCCGGTGAGGAGATCTTTCGCGAGGAGCTCGCCATCGGCGACTGCGTACTCCCACAACCCGTCGGGAGTGATTCGGCGGCGGACTGCCAGTCCGGAGCACTTCGGGTCCGGCAGACGTTGCATGGCCTGCACCTGGCGGCCGAGCCCGCCACTCGCAACGGCGTCGAGCAGCGCCGTGATGGTCACCGGCCCCGGCCTCCGGCGGTGCGCCTCCAGTGCAAGGAGCAACGCCTGTTCCGGGCGATCGACAGCGGCCGCGCCCGAGCGTGCGAGGAGTTCGGCGAGTTCTGCTTCGTCGCGAGCCGTTGCGGCTTCCTCGGCGCGGTTGCCGGCGGCTTGGGCTTCGCGGTCGGCCCGCTGTTGTTGGGTGAATGCGACGCCTCCGGCCACGAGAGCGACGACCAATGCCGCCGCCGTGCCGACGACCAACCGACGCAGGCGCCGGACCCGCCGCTGTTCGCTGGCGCGTTCCGACTCGGCCTGCGACTGCGACGCCTCGAGGAACTCGAGATCGATCGGACGCAGCCACTCGGGACTCCGCTCGGCAAGGAGTTGCGCTGTTTCGAGCCGGCCTCCCCGATAGACATCCGTGGCCTGCCGACCGCCACGGTCCCACGCTGTTGTGGCGACGCCGATCGCTCCGACCGAGCGGCGCAGCTCGCGGTCCTCGACGAGCCACTCGCGGAGGCGCGGCCAGTCGCGGAGCAGCGCCTCGTGGGCGACCTCCACCGTCGGTTCCCGGCTCGCCGGATCGCGGTCGGTGCTGAGCAATCGGGCGCCGACGAACGCGTCGAGGAGCCGCCCGGTTCGCTCTTCGTCGCCGAACTCGCTCCGCAGCGCTCGGCGACGCGTGTCCTCGGCGCCGTCTCCGAACGCGACGAGCCGTCCGAAGATCCGTCGGGCCTCGAACTCGTCCGCAGGATCACCGTCGGCAAGAATCCGGTCCGCGCGAGCAGCGAGCGCGCCCGTGAGACCACCCAACTCGCGGTGACTCGACAGCAGCATGGTGTCGGACACGCGGCGATCGAACAGCTCGGTGAGCGAGAACTGCAGCAACGGCAGCGCAGCCGGGCGGGCGTTGAGCCCGGTGACGAGCTCGGTCACCAACGCCGACTCGACGTCGATGCCGACCGATTCGGCGGGGAGCCGTATCGCACGCTCCAGCTCGTCGGTCGCCATGGGTCGCACCGTCACGGTTCCGCGAGTGACGAGCTCCGCGACGCTCGCATGTCGCAGTGGGGCGTCGTAGTGATCGGCCCGCAGCGTGGCGATCACCCGCAGCGGCGACTCCGGATGGGTGACGGCGTCGGCGAGTTCGACGAGGAACCGGTCGCGTCCGTCGGGGTCGCGTGCCTGCGTGAACAGCTCCTCGAACTGGTCGACGACGAGCAGGAGGCGCGCGTGTTCGTTGGGCAGCACACGTCGGATCGCCCGCAGCAGGCCTCCGGACTCAGCAAGTTGTTCCCGCAGCGTCGCGGGAGGGTTGACCGCCACCCGGAGCAGCGCTGTCTCGAGGGCGTCGACAGGGTCGGGCCCCGGGACCATCGTGGCGACGAACCATCCGTCCGAGCCCGGCACCGCGCCACGGCGGATGGCCGGGAGCACCCCGGCTCTGACGACCGACGACTTGCCGGTTCCCGATGGACCGACGACGGTGACCATCGGTCGCTGTTCCAGACGATTCGAGGAGTTCGGCGACAAGGTTCTCTCGTCCGAAGAACAGCTCGGCGTCCTCCTCGTCGAAGGCGTGCAGCCCGACGTAGGGGTTGGCGACAGGTCGGTGCCAGGCACTCGGGGTCGCCGGTGATCCGCCGGCGTGCGGGTCGAGGGCCGCGCACATGTCGTCGACGAACGAGGCCACCGTGGCGTACCGGTCGCCGGTCGCCTTGGCCGTCGCCCGGGCCAACGTGGCGTCGACCGCGGGAGAAGATCGGCGCGCGTCGCCCCGACGGGCGGCAACGGATCCGACAGCTGGCGCCGAACGAGGTCGGCACGATCAGCGCTGTCCGCGAACGGCAAACGACCGGTGAGCACCTCGAACGTGGTGACCGCCAGGCTGAGGACGTCAGCCGCAGCGCTCGCCGGTTCTCCTCGCAGGACCTCCGGCGCCGCGTAGGCCGGCGACCTGATCGGAAGGTCATCGATCGCAGCGGTCGGGAGCGCAATGCCGAAGTCGGCCAGGTACGTGGTCCCATCGGTGTCGAGCAGCAGGTTCGCGGGCGCACGTCGCGATGCACCACGCCGGCTCGGTGGGCGGTCTCCAACGCACCACCGACGTCGCCGAGCATGCGAACGGTCTGCTCGCGCGAGTACGGACCACGCGAGCGCACTGCCTGCTCGACGCTGCCCCCGTGCAGGAGTCGCATCACCAGATAGGCAGCGCCGGCTCGCGCCAGAAGTCGAACAGCGGCACGACGTTCGGGTGCTCGATCCGGGCGACGGTTCGCGCCTCGAACTCGAACCGGCGGATGAAGTCCGGCCGGTCGGCCAGTTCGGCTCGGAAGATCTTGATGGCCACGTCGCGTTCGATCCCCGGCTGGACCGCGCGATGGACGACCGAGAAGGCGCCCTCGCCGATGCGTTCGCCGACCTCGTAGCCCCGCAAGGCCTTGACGCCACCGTGGAGGCCCGTGTCGCTGCGGGCGATCCGCCGCTCCAGGTCGATGATCTCCTCGGACGGATCGAGCCCGGTCTCGTCGGCGAGGTACCGCCGGTACGAGGCGTACACGCGCAACGCTTCGGCCTGGCGCCCGTCGGCGTACATCGCCCGCATCAACAGCACTCGGGGCCGCTCGCGCAGCGGTTGGGACTCGATGAGCGCGGTGGCCTCGGCGGTCGCCTCGTCGTTCAGTCCGTCCACCAGGCGGGCCTCGATCAGCGCTTCGCGCGCCTCGACGAGTCGCTCGTCGAGCCGAACACATTCCGGTCGAGCCCACTCCTCGTCGGCGAATCCGGCGTAGGCCGGCCCGTGCCAGCGAGCGATCGCCCCGTCGAGGATCCGGCGAGCGGTCGTCGCGTCAGCGGTGCGCAGATAGTGCAGCCCGAGATCGAGCTCCTCTTCGAACACGGCACTGTCGAGTTCTCCGATCGCCAGATCGATGACGTAGCCGGGCTCGCGGAACACAATTCGCCGCTCTTGCGAACCGAGGGCACGCCGCAAGCGTGTGACGTAGCTGCGCAGGGTTGCGTCAGCGCCGTCGGGCGGTTGGCCGTCCCACACGATCTCCACCAGGCGTTCGGTCGAAACGACCGATCGGTTCGACACCGCCAGGGCGGCGAGCAACCGTCGCAGCCGTGTTCCCATCTCGATCTCATCTCCGTCGCCGCGTACGCCGACCGAACCGAGGACCGACACCTGCACGTTCACCACCCCCTCTCTGCGCATGCACCCAGCGTCCCCAGCGCCAGTTGCATCTGCGTTGCACGGTAGCGCACGGCCATTTCCCCTGGTCACAGCCGCCCGCCCGACAGTTGTCCACAGGCGCCACGGTGGCCGACCACCGGGTCCACAGCGCATCGCCACGACGGCGCCACGGGCGCCGTGGACGGTGCGGGCATGGACATCTCCCAGCACCTGCCGACCGGCCACCACACGTTCGCCGCTTCCTGGCGCATCGGCGTCCAAGTACTCCTCGCCGGCTTCTTCGCCGTCGCCATCACCGCCGCTGGCGTGCGGCCCCCGGTCGTCGACATCTCCCCCGGCGACGACCGGGGAGTCGGCGTGCCGGCACCCGACCTGGCAGCGGACTACGACGGAGGGATCGCTGCCCGGCTGTACGACGCCGACGGCACCCCTCTGGTGGGCGACCTGTTCCTGCTGATCGGAAGCGGTGGTTCGACTCCCGCAGCGCGTGTCTACGACTCGACGCCCTACACCCACACCCACGGAAGCCACCCGGACACGGTGGACTCGAATCGGTTGGCTGCGCGGACCGTCGAGGTGATCACCGGCGCCGACATCGAGTTGATCGAGATGACCAACGCGTCCGCTGGTGGAAGCTCGGGGGGCCTCACCCGAGCGATCGCCTACCTCAATGTGCTCTCGGACGGGGCGTTCACCGGCGGCCTCGCGGTGGCAGCGACGGGGGTCCTGAGTCCGGAGGGACACGTCAGTTCGATCGACGGCATCGACGCCAAGGCTGCAGCCGCCCACCTGGCCGAAGCCGATGTGCTGTTCACCCCGAATGTCCCGACGCAGGGTGCTCTCGATGCCTACGGCGCCCGGCTCGTCGGCGAAGTCGTCCGAGACCCCAGCACGGGCAGCTCGTTGAACGACGCCCGTCGCGTCCAGCTGTTCCGCGAGTGGGGCGCCAACCGGCCGAGCGGCATGGATGTCGTCGACGCTCGCCACCTCATCGACGTCAGCGCATACCTCTGCGGTGCCGGTTCTGCGTTTGCGTGCGACATCACCGAACGACTCGACGACCTCGCCCAACAGCGCCTCGACGAGCGCACCGCCGAAGCCAGCGTCGAAGTGGAGCGTCTTCGTCCGATCAGCGGCCACTCGGGCTGAGGTCGGCCCGGGCGACGTCGTTGGACGAGACTCGGCCGGATGAACTCGAAACATCCGCTCGTCCTCGCCGGCCAGTACGGCTCGCCCTACACGCTGAAGATGCGAGCGGTGCTGCGCTACCGGCACATCCCGTTCCAGTGGGTGCTGCGCAATTCGAAGTGGGACGACCTGCCGACTCCCCCCGTGGCGATCATCCCGGTGATCGTGTACCCGAACGCCGACGGCAGCCACGGCGAGGCGACCGTCGATTCGTCACCACAGATCATGCGCCTCGAAGGCGAGTTCTCGGGTCGCAGCCTCGTTCCCACCGATCCAGCCGCGGCGTTCATCGATGCGTTGATCGAGGACTACGGCGACGAGTGGGTCACCAAGGCGATGTACCACTACCGGTGGGCCTACGACGCCGACATCGACAAGGCGGGGCAGTTGCTCCCGCTGTCGCAGGACCTGCAGATGAACAGCGACCAGGCCCGCCAGAGCTACGAGTTCATCACCACCCGTCAGCTCGGTCGACGCGAGTTGGTCGGATCGACCGAGGCGAACCAGCCGCTGATCGAGGGTTCCTACGAGCGCCTGCTCGAGGTGCTCACCCAACTGTTGTCCACCGACGACTTCCTGTTGGGCGACCGGCCCGGCCGCGGCGACTTCGGCATCTTCGGCCAACTCAGCCAGCTCGCCAAGTGGGATCCGACGCCGATGGCGATCGCATCGACACGTGCCCCGAAGGTCATCCACTGGGTCGACCGCATGGACGACCTGTCGTGGCTGCCCGTCGACGGCGACGAAGGCTGGTCGGCACTCGACGCACTGCCCGCTGCGACGACGCGGCTGTTGCACGAGATCGGCCAGACCTACGCCCCGTTCATGGTCGCCAATGCACGGGCCCTGATGTCGAGCGCCGACGAAGTGGTGTGCGAGGTCGAGGGCGGCACGTACCGTCAGGCCCCGTTCAAGTACCAGGCGAAGTGCCTGCAGTGGTTGCGTGAGGGCTACGACGCGCTCGCCGACGACGACCGCGCCCGCGTCGATGCGGTCCTCGCCGGAACCGGCTGCGAGATCCTGCTGGCCTGAGGCGCCGTCCAGTCGGAGATCAGTCGGGCTGCGCAGCCTCAGTCGTCCGAGCGTCGAGCGCGCCGGCGACGGACGGCGACCACCGCGAACACGATCAGCGCGATCACGCCGAGTGCGACGACGACGAGCACGATCGTGGCGAAGCGTCGGGCCTGTGCAGCGCCGGTGTCGGCGCCCTCGTCGATCTGACGAATCAGGATCGATGAGCCGTCACGGTCCGCGGTGGCCCACTCGTCGGCGAGCCGGTCGGGCGCCCGCTCACCACCTCGCTCCACCAGCACCGACACGAACACCGACGGTGTCGCAGTGTCCGCCGGGTCGACGCCGAGCGGGCCCGCATCGGTGTGCGACCAGACCGCGTCGTCGGCGCTCGCGACCATGAGTGCCGCAGCCGTCGCCGTCTGCTCGTCGCAACGCGAGTCGCCGCCCGCGTCCGCTCCGGCGAGCAGGCCGGCGAGCAGGCGATCGGCGAGTTCACCGTCGGCGCTGTCGAATGCAGCAAGCGCATCGTCGACGACCGCATCGGCCACCAGGATGTTGCCCTGAGCGGCGGCCGTCGAGTCGGGGTTGCGTTGGTCGATTGCGACGTCGAACGTGTCGGCACCACTCCAGCCGGCTCCTCCGCCGCCGATCACGACCGCACCGAACTGCCGGTCGTCGGGCTGGTCGTCGGCGGCGACCGTTGCGTCGATGACGTCCTGTGCGCTCGCGCCGGGTTCCATGGCCGCGACGATCCGCTCACCGGATTCGCCGGAGATGTCGGCCTGCGATGCAGCGGCGCCGATTCCGGGGACGAGGACGGGCACGACGGTGACCTCGAAGCCGACGCAACTGGCGACGGCAACGCCGACCTCACCGGTGGCTTCGTCGACACCGACGATCGACCAGGTCGCCTGCGCGCTCCCGGCTCCGGCGAGCGCCATGGCCGTCAGGGCGACGAGCACACCCGCGGCGAGACGCATCATGGGCCGACCGTATCCCGCGCCGCTGGGGCGTCGCTCCGCGAGCCGTTGGTCAGAACAGCGAGTCCTGGGACGGGATCGGGGCGATCGGGCCGATGTCGAAGAGTGTGGCCAGGTCGGTGATCGGCGTGGCGCCACGGCGGACGAGGGCGTGGTTGCCGTCCGTGGCTCCCTCGCCCATCCACACGGCGACCGGCCCGTACCGGCGGTCGAGTGCTTCCTTCGCTCCAGCCCACGTGCCGCCGGTGCCGTCGTCGGATACGACGACGAACGTGACCTGCGACAGCGCGTAGACGATCTTGTTGCGACCCATCGCGTTGCCCGCGGTGAACGGCGCGTCGGGGGCGTAGGGGCTGGCGATGCAGAGCTCGCCGGCGTGGACGCGACGGCGGACCTCGGCGCTACGCGATGCCCTCGAGATGCCTTCGGCCGGCACGCCGATCACCACCCCACCCGCGTCGTAGCCACCCGCCATCGCCGCCTGATCGACGCCGCGGGCGAGGCCGCTGATCACGGGCCAGGCGCGCTCGACCGCCAGTTCGGCGGCTCGCCGTGCGACGTCGAGGGCTGCTTCGCTGGCATCGCGGGAGCCGACGACGGCGAGCCCTGGCCGGGCGAGCCAGTCGATCGGCCCCCCAGCCAGCAGGAAGGGTGGGCACGCCGCTCCGAGGCGCTCACGGAGACCGGTCGGGAAGGACGGGTCGAGCGCCGAGATCAGCGAGACGCCGCCGTCGAGGAGCCGTTCCTGCTCGAAGCTGAGCGCCGTCGACGCGTCGAGCAGCGCCCGCAGACGCGTCGCCTCGTCGGCGTCGACGCCGGTTCGTTCGGCGATCGACACCGCATCGTCGTGCAGGAGGTCGGCTGGGTCGACGCGCTCGACGAGTTGCCAGAACTCGCGGGCGGTCATCGGCTTTGCGGTGAGGGGCACCAGCCGGTTCGTCAGGAGCAGGGCGGCTCGGATGCTGTCGGACGAGTGGGCCATCATGCTCGTCCGGTCGCTGCGGCCAGGGCCACGGGGTGGACGACAGATGTTCCTGCCCGTCGGAGGACACGGCCGATCGCGGTCATCGTCCACCCCGAGTCGACGAGATCGTCGACCAGCAGCACCGGGCCCGCCGGCACGTCACCGACCACGCCGAACACGCCGCTGACGTTCGCCTGCTGGTGGGCCGAATTCTGTTGCTCGCGCTGCTGGGGGCGTTCGACGAGGCGGGCGAGCACGGGGCGATACGGCAGACCGAGGCGGGCGGCAAGCCGTTCGGCGAAGTCGGCGACGAGTTCCGGGTGGCGAGTCGAGGGGACCGCGGTGACCCACTCTGGGGCCGGGTCGGGACCCCAGGTGCCGATCAGCTCGGCGAGGGCGTCGACCAGCCGGTCGTCGAAGCTGCCCGCCGTGGTCTTGCCATTGCGCACCAGTTGGCCCCAGCCGGCGTCACCCCACATCGAGAGCACCCGACCGGGCTCGATCAGTTCCTCGGCCGGGATGCGCTTACGACCGCCGGTCTCGTCGTCGAGGTACATCTTCTTCGGGGTGAACTCGATCGGCCGGGTGCGGAGGAACTGCTCGGCGGCGGCGGTCAGCTCGACCGAGGGAGCGTCAGGGCCGGCGGCGTCGCCGGTGCAGTTGTCGCAGATGCCGCAGTCGTCCGCGACGGGGTCGTCGAGCAGGTTGGCGACGAACTTCATCCGACAGTCGGTGGTGTGGAAGTAGTCGACCATCGCCTGCTGTTCGAGGCGGCGTTCCATGGTGACCGCCTCGATGCGGCTGGCCGGATAGGTCCACGGTTGCAGCGTGCGCTGATAGCTGGTGCCGGCGACCCGTTCGAGCACACCGTCGACGTCGAGCTGTTTGACGACGAGTTCGAGCGTGCCGATCCGCACGTTGAGCTGCACCTGGATGCGCATCAGCGGGACGGGCCCGTCGAACGAGTCGAAGGCCGCCACGATGTCGTTCACGAGATGTTCGGCAGCGAAGGCCTGCTCGATGAACCAGTCCTGGATCTGCTCGTCTTCGACGCCGCGCAGCAGGATCCCGCGGCTGGTCTCGAGCGCTCGGCCGGCGCGACCGACCTGCTGGTAGTAGGCGACCGGCGAGCCCGGCGATTGGAAGTGGACGACGAAGCTGAGGTCGGGCTTGTCGTAGCCCATGCCGAGCGCGGTGGTGGCGACGAGCGCCTTGATCTCGTTGTGTTGGAGCTTGCGTTCGGCCTCGATGCGCGACTCGTTGTCGAGCGAGCCGTAGTAGGCCTCGACCTCGATGCCCTGCGACGTCAGCCACGCAGCCACGTTCTCGACGTCGCGAACGGTGAGGCAGTAGACGATGCCGGAACCATCCAGCTGTGGGAGCGTTTCGGCAAGCCAGGCGAGCCGTTCGGCCTGGCGGTCGAGGCGAATCGTGCTGAGCGCCAGCCCGTCGCGGCGCAAGGGGCCGCGGAAGGTGGTGAGTTCGGCGCCGAGTTGGTCGGCGACGTCGGCGACGACCCGGTCGTTGGCGGTGGCGGTGCAGCCGAGGATCGGCACGGTCGACCCGGCGAGGCGGTCGACGATGCGGCCGATGCGTCGGTAGTCGGGCCGGAAGTCGTGGCCCCAGTCGGAGATGCAGTGCACCTCGTCGATGACGATCAGCCCGGGACGAGACCCGACGATCGGCATGATCTTGCCGGCGAAGTCGGGGTTGGCGAGCCGCTCGGGCGAGATCAGCAGCAGGTCGACCTCGTCGGCGCGCAACGCCCGTTCCAGCTCGGCGACGGTGGTGGCCGACGCGCTGTTGATCGTCTCGCAGCGCAGCCCGAGCCGCGCAGCTGCGTCGATCTGGTTGCGCATCAGGGCGAGCAGCGGCGAGATCAGCAGCGTCGGCCCGAGACCCTGCTCGCGCAGGAGGTGGGTGGTCAGGAAGTAGACGGCGCTCTTGCCCCACCCCGTGCGCTGGACGACCAACACCCGAGCGCGTTCGTCGACGAGCGCGCCGATCGCCTCGCGCTGCCCGTCGCGGAAGTCGGCGTCGGGCCGACCGGTCAGCCGGCGCAGCGCTTCGAGCAGTTGGTCGGGTTCCGCCATGCACCCATCATGACGGAGGGGTACGTCACAGTCGGCCCGCGGGCGGCGCAATTCCTTCGGGGAGCCGTCGATCAGTACCGTCTCGGTTGTGACTCTGTCCACGCCGGCCGGCGAGACGAGGAAGAACTCGATGCCGACCGCCGTGCGCGCCCTGCTCGTCGGCGGGTTCATCTACCTGTTCCTGGTCGGCGTGTCATCGCTCGAGCAGGGCATCAAGGTCATGGGGCAGGACACCCAGGAGCAGTTGTTCTCCAACGTGTCCAACCCGATCGCCGGGCTGTGCATCGGCATCCTCGGTACCGTCCTCGTGCAGTCGTCGTCGGCGTCCACATCGGTGATCGTCGGCCTCGTCGCTGCCGGAGCGATCGACATCGAGACGGCGGTTCCGATGATCATGGGCGCCAACATCGGCACGACGGTGACGAACACGCTCGTGTCGCTCGGGAGCGCTCGTCGCTCCGACGAGTTCCGGCGCGCCTTCGCAACCGCGACCGTGCACGACTTCTTCAACGTCTTCGCAGTTGCGGTGCTGCTCCCGATCGAGCTGCTGACCGGTGTGCTGTCGAACGCGGCCGGCCGGCTCAGCGAGCTGCTCGTCGGCTCGTCGGGGTCCGAGTGGAAGAGCCCGATCAAAGCGTGGGTGAAGACACCGGTCGGGTGGATCGAAGACCTCGAGTCGTCGCTCGGTCTCGGAGGAACCGCTCTCGGCGTGACGATGGTGCTGACCGGATTGGTCTTGATCATCGTCTCGCTCGGCCTGATCACCAAGAACATGCGCCTGCTGATCGCCGACCGAGTGGAACGTTCGATGAACTCGGTCCTGTCGAAGGGCAGCGGCTCGGTCGCCATGTTGCTCGGCGTCGTGATCACGATGCTGGTGCAGTCGTCGAGCATCACCACCTCGATCCTGATCCCGATGTCGGCGGCAGGTGTGTTGGCGATCCGCAACGCGTACCCGGTCACGCTCGGCGCCAACGTCGGCACGACGATCACGGCACTGCTGGCCGCGCTGGCGTCGTCGAGCCCCGATGCGCTCACGGTCGCACTGGTCCACACGCTGTTCAACGTCACGGCGATCGTGATCCTGTACGTGCCCCGATTCATCCGCGATGTACCGATCTACTGTGCAGAATGGTTGGCCCGTATCGCTGCAGCGCGGCCGGTGTGGGCGGTTGGGTATGTGATGGGGGCATTCATCGTGCTCCCCCTGGTGGTGTTCGCCATCGCTCGCTGAGCGGTTGGCAGTCGGTGACGAGAGAGGAGACAGAACATGGTGTTGTCGTTCTTCAGGAAGAGCCCGAGCGGGCTCGAGCATGCAGTGTCACGGGCGGTCGGGATGCTGGGCGATGCGCGCCATTCCTTCGACCTGGCGACGCTGGCGTTGTTGACCGAGACCAGCGCGACAGCTGTCGATGCCGACATCCGCGCCACCGAGGAGCGGATGAACCGGACCGAGGTCGAGCTGCGCTCGGAGCTCGTCATCCACATCAGCGTGCAGGGGACGATGAACATCGGTTCGGTGCTCGGGCTCATCCTGCTGATCAACAGGATCGAGCGGATCGGTGACCAGGCCAAGAACGTGCTCGATCTCGCCGAGGAGGGTGCGGTGCTCGCCGGTCGACCCGACTCGGAGACGTTGCTGGCCGAGCGGGCGGAGATCTCGGCATTGTTCGGCAAGGTGGCCGAACTGATGGTCGAGCACGACGACGCCAAGTTGGCCGAGTTGACGCAGCGCTGCGAGGAGCTGAAGGCGCTGCACCAGACGAAGATCAACGAGTACGTGCACTCGATGGAGCCCGGCCGCGACGTGGTGCCGCGAGCGATCTACTACCGCTACCTCAATCGGATCGTCGCCAATCTGGTCGGCATTGCGCGAGCGGCCGCGGAGCCACTGGTGCTCGAACCGGGCGAGTCGGGCGTCGATCTCGACGAGTGACGCTGTGCGCGGTGGTTCGGCGGCGGCCCTCCGTCGCCGTGGCGGCGCACAGCCCTAGGGTTGCGGGCCATGGGACACCACTACTCCGACGCCGACCAGCTCGAGCGCGTCTACACCACGATGTTCGAGGCGGTCGCCGATGACGACTCGATGGACTCGCTGGTCGACGCGCAGATGGTGATCAACTTCCGACTCAACGATCCCGACGCCGACATCTGGATCGATGGCCGCTCCCGGCCGGTGGTGACGACGTTCGCACCGATCGACGGCGTCGATGCGAGCCTGACGGCCAAGCTCAGCGCCGACTCGATGCACGAGCTGCTGCTCGGCTCGCTGCCGCTCGGCAAGGCGCTGTTGTTTCGCAAGTTGAAGGTGTCGGGCTCGAAGTCGAAGGCGATGGGGCTCGAGCCGCTCCTGCACGCGTGCCAGGCCGTCTACCCCGACATCGCTGCTGCGGGTTAGGACCCGAGGGCTTCGAGGGTGTCGAGGAAGCCGATCGAGGCCTCCGCGATCTGGTCTTGGGCGTCGGTGCGGCTGATGGTGGGTGTGCCGTCGCCGCGCTGCAGGCCGTAGTCGCCGAAGTAGGAGTGGATGGCACCCTCGATCGGGACGTACTCGGTCGACGGCGGCAGGTCGGGCTTGCGTTCGTCGATCTCGGCTTCGGTGGCCAGCCCGTCGTTCGTGCCCGACACCGACATCACGGCGAGGTCGACGCGATCCGACATGTCGTTCACCGGCCACGCGGCGTAGAGGAGCAGCGCGACGAGTTCGTCGCGGTCGCTCTCGGCGTAGCTGGAGGCCATGGCGCCGCCGAGCGAGTGGCCGCCGACGACCCAGCGGTCGATGGCGTCGTCGGTGTCGCCGATCACGGCGTTGGCGGCGTTCGAGTCGAGGACGGCCAGGTTGAACGGCTGCTTGAAGATGACGACCGTGAAGCCGGATTCGGCCACGGGCCGCAGGACGTGAGCGTAGGCCTGCGGGTCGACCCTGGCTCCCGGATAGAAGGCGAGTCCGACGGTGCTCACCTCACCGGTCGGGGTCAGTCGGATCTGGCTTCTCGACACGTCGATCGTGACACCGTTGCCGTCGTCGAGCGCGTCGATGGCGATCGGCTCGGCCGACAGGGGCTTGAGCAAGACCAGCGCTCCGATCAGCGCCGCACCACCGAGGAGCAGTGCGATGCGGGCCGACCATGTGCGCCAAGCGGGGCGCGGCACCGGCGCACCGACGAGGAGCGCCCAGACGACGAGCGCGATCGCGAGGGCGAGCGACAGCAGCAGCGTGATCAGGTAGGCCGGGCTCGATCCCCAGATGCCCACCCAGGCGGTGGCGAAGGCCCAGACGACCACGAGTGCGACGGCAACTCCGACGCCGATCGGCCACCATCGCGGCCGCCGAGCGGGCTGCTCCTCCGGTGCCGGCACATCGTCGGGCTCCGCGGCGGCGAGGTCGGTCACGAGGGCGATTCTCGCAGGCGCTTGCTGGTTGCTGCTCTCGCCGGGCAGGTTCGGCAGTTCGCAGCGCCGCTGCGTAGCGACAGAGCGGATTCGATCTGTCGTTACGCTGAGCTCATGCGGGCCCGGGCTGCGACACCCTTGCGCTCGGTTCGCAGCGATCCGATCTTCTCGCTGCCTCGATTGGCAGAGATCTACGACGCGCTCGACGGCGAGCGCAACGATCTCGATGCCTACGTGGCGATCGCGCACGACCTCGGCGCCCGCTCGGTGCTCGACGTCGGTTGCGGCACCGGCGAACTCGCCCTTCGGCTCGCTGCGAGCGGCATCGAGACCGTCGGGGTCGACCCGGCAAGCGCATCGCTCGACGTCGCTCGCACGAAGCCCGGGGCCGAACACGTCGGTTGGGTGCACGGCGTCGGCAGCCGATGCGCTGCCGATCGAAGTCGACGTGGTGACGATGACGGGCAACGTGGCACAGGTGTTCATCGCCGACGACGAGTGGGACGCAACGCTCGTCAGCGCACGTTCGGCACTCAGAGATGGTGGCCACCTCGTGTTCGAGGCGCGCGATCCGCGGCCCGCGCATGGTTCGAGTGGACCCCCGAGGTGTCGAGGTCGACGACCGACACTGTGCACGGCCCGGTCGAGTCGTGGGTGGAGTTGACCGAGGTCGCGCTGCCACTCGTCAGCTTCCGGTGGACGTTCCGATTCCTGGCCGACGACACCGAGCTCACGTCCGACTCGACGCTTCGATTCCGGTCCCGCGAGGAGATCACCGCGTCGCTCGAGCGCAGCGGCTTCGCTGTCACCGACGTACGTGGTGCGCCGGACCGGCCGGGCCGCGAGTTCGTGTTCATCGCCCGAGCGGAGTGACCGAGCAGCGACTCCCACACCCGCTGACAGCGGGAATCGTCAGCGGTTCGAGCGACTGGCGACGCAGATCGGGTTGTCGCACTCGAGCGACTTGCAGGGCCGACGCGCCCGGTGGCGGCGGACGCGTTCCTCCGCGAAGCCTTCGACGCACTGCTGGTTCGGGCAGCTCTCCACCCCGCACGCCAGACCGATGCGATGCCGCTCCGCTTGCCGGTGCTGTGCCTCGGCGGGATCGTCGTTCGATACGTCGGATCGCGGCGGGGCCGGGGCTTCGGCCAGCCGGCGCGGCGTTTCGGGCGGCGACGCAGACGTCGAGCTCGCAGCTGTTCCGGCCGCACGGTTGGCCCTTCGCGTGGAGCTTCGCCTGCGCGTCGGCCTTTCGTTGGGCCTTCTTGAGTCGGCGGGTCTCGCGCAGCGGTTCGCACACCTTGCAGTTGCGCTTCTTGCAGATCCGACCACGGGAGTGGGCGATCGCCTGCAGCTGCTCCGGCGACGCCTGGGGCTCGTGGGTGACCGCCTTCGTCGGGCGATCTGGCTTCGAGCTGTCTGGTGCTCGCGGAACGGGATGCTTGACCATTGTTCCCCGAGTATCGCCGCATCAGGCCTCGGACCCACGCCATGGAAGCGTCGACCGTCCGAACGCAGACCGAGTCAGGCGATGTCGCGACGTGCGTCGACGACGGCGCGCCAGGCTTCGGCGAGGTGTCGTGCCACCTCACACGAGCAGCCGTGGCCGTCGTGATGGTGATCCCCGAGTTGGCCGTTCGAGCCCGGAAGCGCGACGAGCGAGGGTGCGTGGCCGACCAGGTCGCGGCGATGGCCCTTCGGGCACCGGGAACCAGCGCCCTTCGAAGACCGAGCCGATCACCGGCACCTCGCGGAGATCCGTGGGGTCGACCTCGTACGGATCGGCGCCGAGCACCGTGAAGGTGGCGGCCTTGCCGGGGGCGATGCTGCCCAGTTCGTGTTCGAGCTGCCACGAGTAGGCCGCCTCGATCGTCACGGCGCGCAGCGCGTCGTGCACGCCGATCCGTTGTTCGGGGGCGGCGACCCGGCCCGTCTCGGTGATGCGGTTGACGGCGAACGAGGCGAGCGCGAGCGGCTCGGCGGGGGCCATCGGCAGGTCGGAGTGGAAGGCGAGGGGCACGTTGCGGGCGAGCACCGACGCGCTGCGCACCATCGTGTCGGCGCGCTCCGGGCCGAGGCCGAACTCGCCGTAGCGGTCGGCGAACCCGACCGGGTAGTAGGGGTTGGCCGACACGATGCACCCGAGGCGCGCGATCCGGTCGACCTGCTCCTCGGTCGAGTTGGCGAAGTGGACGATCACACTGCGGTGGTCGGCGCGTGGGGTGGCGATCATGCAGCGCTCGATGATGTCGAGCAGCACCTCGAGGCCGAGGTCGCCGTTGACGTGGGTGTGGATCTGCCAGCCGGCATCCCAGTAGATGCGGAAGTACTTCTCGAGCACGTCGGGTTCGACCATCCACTCGCCGTGGTGGTCGGGGTCGGGTTGCCCGTCGGCGTCGAGGTAGGGCTCGCGCATCTGCATCAGCTGCGAGATGATCGCCCCGTCGGCGAACATCTTCACCTGACCGGAGAGCAGCGAGACCTTGCCGTCCGGCGCCCGAGCGATCTGTTCGAGGGCGTCGTCGATGACCGCGTCGGGGTCGAGCCCTCGTGCGGCCTGCGTGCGACCGTCGACGAGGAACGAGGAGCGGAACGGCACGTCGTCGGCGCCGAGGATCTCCTGGTACAGGTCGAACGGTTCGACCGCCCAGGCAATGCCCGGCTCGTTGATCGCAGTGACGCCGTGTTGGTGGAGGTAGGCGACCAGTTGATGGAGACCCCGCTCGATCCGCTCGGGGCTGATGATGTGCGGGGCGACCTTGCTCATCACCACGTTGAAGAACCCGGCCTCCCAGAAGTGGCCCTCGTCGAGATCGATCTGTTCGCTGGCCGGCCCACGACCCGCGATCGACTCGGCGGTGATGTCGAGCGCGGTGATCGCCGCGCTGTTGAGGTACAGCTCATGGCACGACCGTTGCCAGACGGCGATCGGTCGGCTGGCGCTGACCTCGTCGAGGATCGCCCGGCTGAGCCGGCCGTGCCAGAGCGAGTGGTAGCCCCAGGTGGTCAGCCACTCGTCGGGGTCGCTGAGCGCCTGTTCGGCGGCGCCGAGCCGGGCGAGGTACTCGTCGTGCGAGCGAGCGGCGGGGAAGGTGCGATCGGGCAGCACCCAGTCCTCGGTGGCGATGACGTCCATCGCCAGCGTGGTCGCACCGAGCAGCGGGTGGAGGTGCTGGTCGATCAGGCCGGGCAGCACGACGAGGTCGCGCAGTGTTTCGTCGACGTCGAACGGCTCGTCGCCGAGGGCACCGGTGACGGTGGCGAGCGATCCGACGGCGAGGATCCGGCCGTCGCGCACGGCGACCGCCTCGGCGGTCGGGAAGCCCGGCTCCATCGTGTGGATGCGGCGGGCGACGAAGACGGTGGTTCGACCGGAGGTCATCGCCCGATGCTGCCAGAGTCGCCGTCACCCGCCAGGGCTCGACCACCCACGCCCCCAGCCGGCCAGTTGCGATGAGCCAAACCCGCAGATCGGTGGGTTCGCTCATCGCAACCGCCCCCACACCAACGATGAGCCAAACCCGCAGATCTGGTGTGTTCGCTCATCGGTGTCGGTGTTCGGGCGCGGGGTGCGAGGCTGGGACGATGCTGGTGATCGATGCCGCAAACGTGATCGGATCGCGGCCGACCGGTTGGTGGCGTGATCGGCCGGGCGCTGCCAGTCGGTTCGTCGAGCAGGTGCGTGCGACGGTGGCGGCCGGTGAGGTGGACGCGCCGGTGACGATCGTGCTCGAGGGTCAGTTCCGGCGCGGCTCCGACGAGGACGACCTCGACGGTGTGGCGGTGGTGCATGCACCCGGAGAGGGTGATGACACGATCGCCGCGGTGGCCGCCTCCCACGACGGGGCGGTCGTCGTGACCGCCGACCGGGAGTTGGCTGGCCGAGTGCGGTCGGTCAGTGGCTCGGTCGTGGGTCCGCGTTGGCTGCTCGATCGGTTGGTCGACTGAGCACCTGGTCCGGCTCGGGCTGGGCCAGACTGGATCATGGCCTCACTCTCCGACGACAGCGTCCGCAGCTTCCTCCTGCACGGCACCCGCACCGGAAAGATCGCGTGGGTTGCGTCCAACGGGGCTCCCCATGTTGCGCCGATCTGGTTCGTGCTCGACGGCGGCGACGTCGTGTTCAACACGGGTGCGGACACCGGCAAGGGTCGATCGCTCGCCCGCGAGGGACGGGCGTCGCTGGTGGTCGACGACGACCAGCCGCCGTTCTCGTTCGTGAAGATCGACGGAGCAGTCACGCTGCACGACGACCTCGACGAGGTGCGCCGATTCGCCACGATGATCGGAGGCCGCTACATGGGAGCCGACCGTGCCGAGGAGTTCGGTCGACGCAACGGCGTGCCGGGTGAACTGCTCGTACGGCTCCACCCGTCGAAGGTCACCGCCGCGTTCGGGGTCGCCGACTGAGAATCGTCGGCGCCTGGTCGAGCGTCGCTTCGGGGCGCGTGGCGTGGTCAGAACGAGGCGGTGAGGCGCCGACGCTTGGTCCGGCACTCGCTGTCGGTCAGCAACCCGTCGAGGTGCAAGTCGTCGATCGCCTGGAGGAGCGCACCGAGTTCGAGCGATCGAAGCGCCGATGGCGACCGCGTCCGACCGATCTGGTCGCTACTCGAGATGTCGGGATGACCCAGCATGGTTCTTCATCGGCACGTGGGCTTCCCGACATGAGCGCCAGCCCCACCAGGACCTCGGCCCCTGGTCGCCGAGGCGCAGGGAGCGAAGGCTGGTACACGGAGGCGCCCGCTCGATGCGTCGAGGAACGGGTTGAGCGGCGCACGATGTTGAAGGGAGAACCCATGGCCACGGAGACGAACGAGGCGCCATGGTTGCCCCCGCCGTGGTTCAAGCACTTCTTCTGGCGAGTGCACCGGGTCCTCTACCGCATGCTCGGCGCACGCGTGTTGTGGACTCCACAGAGCAAGCCGCGGCTGGGGCGCCATGCATCTGACGACGATCGGTCGGAGGTCCGGCGAACCCGCGGCGTCATCCTCGGCTACATCGACGATGGTGAGGTACCCGTGGTGCTCGCCATGAACGGCTGGGACGAGGGCCAGCCGGCGTGGTGGCTCAACCTCGAGGCACACCCCGAGGCGGTCGCCCATCTGAAGGGCCAGCCCGAGCGCCCGGTGCGAGCCCGCCGGATCGAGGGCGACGAGCGTGATCGCCTGTGGCGCCGGTGGGCCGAGATCGACAAAGGTCTCGACGCCTACGCCGCCTCGCGCTCTGCCGACACCCCTGTCCTCGTGTTCGAACCGCACGACGCGACCACCGCGCAGACCTGACACAGTGGGGGCCTGATGAGGACCATCGGCAACATCTTGTGGCTGATCCTGAACGGGTTCTGGATGGCACTCGCCTGGGCGTTCATCGGCGTGCTGCTGTCGATCACGATCATCCTGCTGCCGTTCGGACGGCAGTGTTTCAAGCTGGCCAACTTCGCGCTCTGGCCGTTCGGCCGCACCGCGGTCCCGTCCCCCGATGCAGTGTCCGGAGGCATCATCGGCAACATCTTGTGGTTCATCCCAGGGCTGTTGCTGGCGTTGGGCTACGCCATCTCCGGGGTGGTGCTGTGCATCACGATCATCGGCATCCCGTTCGGCATCCAGTCGTTCAAGTTCGTACCTCTCGCCTTGTTCCCGTTCGGCAAGGAGATCGTGCACTCGAAGGATCTGCGCGACGACATCGGCATCGCACGTTCGTCCGCCTGACGCAGCGGTGGAGCCGCCGGACCCAGCCCCGGTGAGGTGCCGGGCGCACCGCTACGGTCGCGGTCGTGCCCAGCGACTACCGCTACACCTCCGGTGAACGCCTTCCCGTCGAGGTCATGGTGTTCGAGGTCGCCCCGGAGCACGTCGAGGAGTTCCTGGCCGTCGACCACGAGGTGTGGACGTTGGGCGAGGCCCACACCGACGGCTTCGAGCACATCCCGTTCCTGTCGAAGGAGGTCTGGCTCGACGATGCCCACCCCGGGCGCATCGTGTTGACGTTCGTGTGGGAGTCGATCGAGTCGTGGCGAAAGGTGGGCGACGAGCACCTCCAACGGACGCTGCAAGCCCAGTTCGACGCCCGGTTCCCGCACCCCGTCACGCTGCTGCGTGCACTCCACGAGGAGTCGGACTTCGGCATCCACCGGGTCAGCCGGTTCGAGCGGATCGACCCGACCGACGAGGGTCGCCACGCCCTGATCGCGCCCACACACCGGTCGGCGCCATCGGCCCGCGGAGGGTCGTCTACCCTGCTCGGTGAGGTAGGGAGCGGACGTGAACACCACATCGACAGTTGAGCTGCCAGCGGGTGTCGTCACGTTCCTGCACACCGACATCGAGGACAGCTCGGGTTGGTGGGAACGAGAGCCGATCGAGATGCGTCGCGCACTGGCGGACCACGACGAGCTCGTCGCCGAGGTCGTCGCCGCCAACGACGGTGCCGTCGTCAAGCATCTGGGAGACGGCTGTTGGGCGGCGTTCTCCTCGCCGAGTGAGGCGGTTGCCGCGGCGATCGAGTTCCAGCGCCGGCTGCAACAGGCCGATCGGGCCGGCGGCCTGCAGCTGTCGGTACGGATCGGGGTCCACACGGGAGAGATCGAGCCGACCGAGCGCGACTACTTCGGGCCCGTTGTCAATCGCGCGGCGCGCATCGTCGAACTCGCGAACGGCGATCAGATCGTCTGTTCGTCGGCGACCGCAGCGTTGCTGCAAACGGCGTCGCTGCCGAAGGTCGAACTGCGCAGCGAAGGGCTGCACGAACTCCGCGGCATCGGGACCGAGGAGATCTTCATGGTGCTCGGCGACGGAGTCGACACCAACGATCGGCCGTTGCGCCGCCCGATCACGCCGAGCAATCTTCCCCGTCCGAAGACCTCGCTCGTCGGCCGCGAAGACGACATCAACCGGGCGGCAGCGTTCATCGAGGACGACGATGCCCTGGTCACGTTGATCGGGCCGGGCGGAGTCGGCAAGACCCGACTGGCGATCGAAGTCGGCACCCGAGCGGCGGAGTCGTTCAGAGAACAGGTCCACTTCGTCGATCTGGTGCCCGTGTCGAGCGATGCCGCTCTGGTGGAGATGGTGGCCGAGGTCGTCGGCGCCCGGCGCCAGCCCGGCATGGATCTCGTCGACTCGATCGCCGACTACCTGACGGGTCGGCGAACCCTGCTGATCCTCGACAACTGTGAACACCTGATCGGCGCGGTCCGAGAGTTCGTCATCCGTCTCATCGACGTTGGTGGCGTCCATGTGCTCGCCACCAGCCGCGAGGCACTCGGCGTGCCCGACGAGCAGCAGATCATCGTGTCACCGCTCGACGTCGAGACCGCCGGAGTCGAACTCTTCGTCGATCGCGCCCGACGGCGCGAGCACCGGTTCGAGTTGACCGCCGACAACGAGGCAGGGGTTCGAGCGGTAGCACGCCATCTCGACGGCATTCCGCTCGCGATCGAGCTGGCTGCGGCACGGATCAGGCTGATGACCCCGGCCGAGATCGCCGATCGGCTCGCCTCCGGCATCGACGTGCTCGACCGTGGGGTCCGGGGCGAGCGGCACGAGACGATGCGCGACACCATCCGCTGGTCGTACAACCTGCTGGGCCCGGCGGAGGCTGCGCTGTTCACACGCGCCAGCGTGTTCGCCGGTGGGTTCGACCTCGAGGCCGCCGAGGTCGTCTGCGCCGACGACACGCTCGTCAGTCGCGGTGACGTGCCGCAGCTGATCATGGCGTTGCTCGACAAGTCGATGATCGACAGCCACGACATCGGAGGCAGGCAGCGCTTCCGGATGCTCGAGCCTCTCCGCGAGTTCGCCTCCGACGAACTGGTCGACTCCGGTGACACCGAGCAGTACCGCGATCGGCACGCGACGTTCTACCTCGACTTGGCGCAGCGCGAGAGCGCGCGGTTCTTCAGCCCGGCCGAACCCGATGTGTGGCGCGTGCTCGACGTGGAATGGTCGAACTTCCGCACGGCACTCGACACGTTCGAGCGCGCCGCAGATCTCGACAGCGGCGCCGACCTGGTGATGGCGCTTGCCTGGTTCGCTGCGATGTCGATGCGATTCGAGTTGTTCGGGTGGGCGGCGGAACTGCTCGATGCGCCCGGAGTCGAGCAGCACCGCCGCTTCACCGACCTGTGCGGCGCCGTTGCGATGAAGGGGTACTTCACGCTCGACGGCCAGGTGGCGGAACGTGCCGAGATCGGGCTGTCAGCCGATCCGTCCGACCCAGAGGGTCTCTGTCGTTGCGCCCTCGCCTCGGTGTTCCTGAACAACGAGCACACCGCCGAAGCGAGCGACGCCGTGACCTCGACCTGGCTGGCCAGCAACCCGGCGACGATCGGGAGCCGGTTGTGGGCAAACGGATTCCGGGTGTTCCATCTCTGCATCCACGACCCCGGCCCCGAAATGGCCGAGCGGGCGGCCGCGGTGACGAAGCTCGCCGACGAGACCGGGAGCGTCACCGCCCGTGCGATCGCGGCATGGGCCAACGGGCAGGTCGAGTCGTTCGTCGATCTCGATCAGGGGATGCAGACCTGGCGTGATGGACGGGAGTGGGCGGCCTCGGTGCCGTCCGAGCACCTCGCCGACCAGATGCTCGTCGGGTTGCTCCTGCACGTCACCGCACGGCGTGGCGAGCTGACGAGCACGCTCGTCGGATGTCGTGATGCGCTTCGCGGTGCGCTCGACCTGCACTACTACGCAGCCGCCAGCCATCTCTTCGGCGTGACGGCGATCGCGCTCAGCCGCGCCGGCGACGCTCGGACAGGCGCCCGACTCCTGGGCTCGATGATCGAGAACGGTCACATCCCCCGGCGCAACGCGACCCACGAACTCGAAGCGGCACTCGGCGACGAGTTGGACGACTTCATGGTGATGGGCCACTCGCTCAGCGTCACCCAGGCCGGTCGCCTCGCTATCGACGCCCTGGAGCAGGCGATCGCCCTGCAGCCGGCCGACACGACCCGTCCGCTCTGAAGTCAGCGTGGCGAGCAGCGCAACAGCGAGTTCTGGAGCGGGCGGGTATTCCGGAGTTGGCGGGCAGGCCGGCCGCCGTCGTCATCCAGAGGACTCGAGGGGCCTGGCCCGTTGACAGTCCGCCAACCTGCCGAAGGCAAGGTGGCAACGCCAGGTGCGATGAAAGGACAGACATGTCGACCGACGTTGACGTTTCCCACTTCCGTGAGCACCGCACGCTCGACGAGTGCAAGCTCCTGCTGCACTACGGGCACGTCATCCCGATCTGCCACGGCTACACAGCGACCTTCGTGGCGGAGAACTACCCGGGGTGGACGTGGAACGAACTCGTGCAGGTGTTCGTCGCTGCCGGCATCTTCGTGAACCGTGGTGGAGCCCCGGCGACGTGCGACGACCGGGTCGTGACATTCCACTTCTCCAGCCCAACGGACTTCTACGTCGAGTGGATCGACGGGATCGAACCCGACGACGTCGCGGCGAAGCGTCGGGCAAACGATCGCACGACGGGCCAGTACATGATCGACGTTGGGGGCGGTTCCTTCGTCGCTACCCTCGGCGGGGTCGAGCCGGACTGAGCACCGATCTCGCTGACCGATCACGGGGATGTGGGCGCCTCGATGCCATGTTCACGGGTGGCAGAGAACACGCTTGGTCCTAGCAAGTCACCTACGATTCGATCATGGCGACGGTGAAGCAAGTCGAACGCCGGATCGAGAAGATCGAGGGATTCCGAGTGCAGATCCTGCACGGACGGGACCGACGCGACGTACGCAGCGACAAGAGCGGCGTGACCCAGTACCCCTACGAACGGGCGCTCAAAGGATCGAACCATGTTAAGGCGTGGCGTGACCACCGATTCGCCAAGCACTACCCCGGGTTCGAGGTACAAGTGCTCAACGCATCAGGTCACGTCGCACATGGCGGCACGCTGTTGACGACGGTCCGCGACACGTACCTCGACGACTGAACTGCGACGTCCGTCCGTGGTGGCGGGTTCAGGACCACGTCTCGTCGAGTCGGGCACGGTTGATGACGGCGGTCTCTTCGACAGGTTCGCCCATGGTCCAGTAGTCCCACCCGTCGATCGCCAGATACGTGTGGTGGTAGCGCGGCGTCGGCGAGTCGGCCGGCCACGGCTTGACGACACCCGCCTCACGAATGAGTTCCACGAAGTCGAGGAAGGTGTCGTCGAGGTCGATCCGCCAGTCACGAACGGTGTACTCGTGCGGCCATTGCGGCATCGTCTTCGCGAACTGCCAACGGACCTCATCGATGTAGGCGCGGGCATCATCGATGCCGAACGGGTCCGCTGAACTGTCGTCGAAGTCATAGGCGGTGGCGCCACAGTCGCATCTGAACTCGACGTCGTCGACCATGCATCCACCGAGGATGAGCTCGCCTCGTTCGCTCGCCTTCATCGCATCTTCGCCGGGCATGCCATAGAGCACGGGGAGCACCTTGCCGCCACAGTCGGGACACGTTTCGCCGTGGTGCGGATTCGTCGTCATGGTGTCCGTTGTACACCAGGGGTGTCACAGGCCGATCGAGTTCCGATCACCTTCGCCGATCGGTCCGCGCAACCCCGGGAGTGGGCCGCTCTGGTTGTCGGCGAGGGGCGAGATTTCTCGACGTGTTCCATTGTGACACCGCTTGTCACGCCTTCGGGGTGGTGCCGAGATTCGGTGCCGCCGATGAGACCAAGAAATGGGGCAATGACATGGGGCCGATCGAACAGCTCTCCTACATCCTTCCGACCTGCAGCTCGCTGGTGGACCGCATCCAGACGATGCAGATGAACGACCCGACTCCCTGCGAGGAGTTCACGGTGCACGACATCCTCAATCACATGATGGTGCTCGGGGGCACCTTCGCCTACGCGTTCCGAGGCGAGGACGCACCCGAGATCAGCGCTCCCGGTGTGTACGGATGGGTGCCGTCGAAGGAGTTCCGCGAGGTGATGGACGACCTGCTCGAGGCCATCCAGTCGCCCGGCGCGATGGACCGCACGATCGAGTCGCCGGTCGGCTCGATGGACGGCGAAACCTTCGCTCGCCTCCTGGCCTTCGACGGCCTCGTACACAGCTGGGATCTGGCCACTGCGACCGGCCAGCGCTTGGCACTGCCCGACGAGGTGATCGAGGCGGTGAGCGCCTTTGCCAATGCGGCACTGACCGACGACATGCGAGACGGCGACACGTTCAAGCAGGCAACCGATGCCGGTCCGTCGGCCGGGGCGATCGACCGGATCGCCGCATTCAGCGGCCGCAAGGTGCCCGTCGCCGCCTGAGCCGGGGCTCGTGACGCAGGCCCTCGACGCCGGCCGCAGCTGGGGCGTCGGGGGCCGGCGTCGATCTACATCCCTTGCTGGGCCATTCGATTCGTGGCGTAATGGTCGCGTGGTCCAGCGCGCTCCGAATCCCATGCCTGCTGACGTACGGGAGCGGCTCACCGAGGCCGGCGTGATGTCCGACTACGAGCAGCGTCCGAGGTACCAACGAAACGACTACCTCGGCTGGATCGACCGAGCGAAGCGACCGGAAACGCGTGAGAAGCGAATCCGGCAGATGCTCGACGAACTCCGAGCCGGAGGCGTGTACATGAACATGGAACACCCGCCATCGGCGAAGCACTCCGACTGAGCCAACCCTGTGACACCGCTTGCGAACGACCGGGAACAGCTGCAAAATGCATGCATGCCGGCGATCACGATCCGAGATGTCCCGAGCGAGACCCGAGACCTGCTGGCGGAGCGAGCGTCTGCATCAGGCCGATCACTTCAGCAATTCCTCCGAACCGAACTGATCCGGCTTGCCGAACGTCCCGACAACCTGGCCATCGTCACCCGAGCCCAGGATCGTGTCCGCCAGACAGGTGAGGCGTTGACCAGCGAACAGATCCTGGAACTGCTCGACGCCGGCCGGGCTGACCGAGAGTGACTGACACCCTCGTCGTCGACGCCTCGTTCGTCATGGCGCTGCTGTCCAGCAGTGACGATCCCACGGCATCGTGGGCGAACGATCTCATTGACGGAACCAACCTCGTGGCGCCACATCTCATGCCGGTCGAGGTCACCAGCGCATTGCGGAACGCAGAACGCAGAGAGGTCCTCACGCCCCGACAGGCTGCGCTCATCCACCACGACCTGGTCGAGTTCGGCGTGGAGCTCTTCCCGTTCGAACCCTTCGCTTCGCGAGTTTGGGCGCTTCGCCACGCCTTGTCGGCGTACGACGCGTGGTACCTCGCGCTCGCCGAGCGCCTCGAGGTTCCCCTCGTCACGCTCGATCGTCGGCTGACCCGCGCCGCCGACGCTCGATGCGAGTTCGCGCTCCCGCCACAGTGACGCCAGCACAGCAGCAGCGCCCGTCAGAAGAAGTGTCACGCCCATGGCAGGATGGTGCGAGTCCGATGAAGTCACCACCGAGCCCTCCGACGGGCGCTGTCACGTTCGTGTTCACCGACATCGAAGGATCGACCGCGCTCTGGGATCAGACGCCCGACGCGATGACCGAATCGCTCGCCGAACACGACCGGCGCATCCGCTCGATCGTCGACCGCCACGACGGCTACGTCTTCAGCACCGCGGGCGACAGCTTCGCAGCGGCATTCCAGACAGCTGCCGAGGCAGTCGACGCGGCGCTGGACGTGCAACTCGCACTCCAGGAACCCGCTGCGAGCCTCACGCTCAAGGTGCGAATCGGCGTGCACTCCGGCACGGCGACCATACGCAACGACGACTACTTCGGCTCCGCCGTCAACCGGGGCGCCCGACTGTCGGCGGCCGCGCACGGCGGTCAGCTCGTGTTGTCGCAGGCCACCGTCGATCTGCTGGCCGAGCGGCTGCCGCCGGACGTCAAACTCGTCGACCTCGGCACCCATCGCCTCCGCGGGCTGACCGAACCGGAGCGCATCCATCAGGTCTGCCACCCAGCGCTATCGCAGGAGTTCCCCCGACTGCGAACCGTGGAGGGCCCCGACGACCACCTGCCGACACAACTGACAAGCTTCGTCGGGCGAACCCACGAGCTGCGCGAGGTGATCGGTCTCGTCGGCGAGCATCGTCTCGTGACGCTGTCCGGTGCCGGGGCGCGGGAAAGACGCGGCTGGCGATGCGCGTCGCCGAAGAACTCCTGGCCGACTTCCCCGACGGTCTCCGCGTCGCCGAACTGGGTGCCGTTCGCGACGCCGAGGTGCTCGTCGAGGAGATCGCGCAGCGCTTCGCCGTCACCGAGGAAGTCGGAACGCCGCTGGTTCGCTCGGTGGCCGAGTACATCGGCAGCCAGACGATGCTGCTCGTCCTCGACAACTGCGAGCAGATCATCACCGAGACCGCTGGACTCTGCCGGGACCTGCTCACGTCGTGCCCGAACCTCCGTGTGCTGGCCACCAGCAGGGAACGCCTCGGTGTCGCCGGCGAGGCGCTCTACCGGGTGCCCTCGCTGTCGCTGCCCGACGAGAACGCCACCGTCGAAGAGGCGTACCGACACGACGCAGTTCGCCTGTTCGCCGAACGTTCCCAGCTGGCATCGTCCGACTTCGCGGTGACCGCGGACAACGTGAGCGCGGTGGTGAGCATCTGCCGGCACCTCGACGGGATTCCCCTCGCCCTCGAACTCGCGGCGGCGCGGACCCGTTCGCTGTCGCCCGCCCAGATTCTCGATCGGCTCAGCGAACGCTTCCGTCTGCTCACCGGTGCAGATCGAAACGCCGAAGGTCGCCAGCAGACCCTGCTCAGCACCATCGAGTGGAGCCACGACCTGTTGGACCCCGACGAACAGCTGCTCTTCCGTCGGCTCGGCGTGTTCGCAGCGGACTTCGCTCTCTCCTCGGCGGAGCAGGTCTGCAGTGGCGAGGGGATCGACGAGTTCGACGTCACCGATCTACTCATGGCTCTCGTCGACAAGTCGATGGTCGCCACCGACCCGGCCCCCGATGGCACGACCAGGTACGTGCTGCTGGAAACGCTTCGCGAGTACGGCCGCCGTCAGCTCGACCAGGCCGGCGAGCGAGATCTGCTCCAGCGGCGCCACGCCGAGCACTACGCGGTCTTGGCAGCCGAGCTGCGGGGCCTCCAGCGCGCCGGCGACCTCGGTGGAGCGCTGGAGCGGCTCGACCAGGAAGAGGCGGACTTCCGAGCTTCGTTGCGGCACTCGCTCGGCGCCCAGGACCTGACCACCGCCGGCCGGTTGATCGGCGGGCTCGGCTACCTGTGGTACGCCGCCGGCCAGCACCGCGAAGGATTGGAGTGGTGCGAGAACCTGTTCGCGCTCGAACCGGAACTGTCCGATGAGGTCCTGGCAGATGCGCTGCACGGCTACGCGAGCTTGCTGAGCGTCACGGGCAAGCCCGATCGCGCCATCGAAGTGTTGGAGCGGCAAGTCGAGATCCGCCGTCGGTTGGGCGATCCCGAGCGTCTCGGAGCGGTCCTGAACAACCTGGGCGACATGTACGTGGATGTCGCCAGGTACGACGACGGCGAGCGCGTACTCGCAGAGGCGATCGTCGAGTTTCGCAATTGCCAGAGCTATGGGGTCAGTCTCACGTTGAGCACGCTCGCCAACGGACGTTTCAACCAGGGCCGGTTCGACGAGGCCGAACGCGACTACCGAGAGTCGCTCGCGGAGGCGCGACGTGCCGACCACGCACACTCGATCGCGGTCGCGATGGGCGGGCTCGGGCGGAGCCTGATCGCATCGGGGCAGGCGGGCGCCGCCAGACCGATCCTGGTCGAGGCCCGCGAGCGATTCCAGGAGTTGACCGTCGCTCCCGGCATCGTCGACGCCGACATCTTCCTCGGCGTCGCCGAGCGCGACCTCGGGGATCCGCAGGCAGCGGCGCGACACCTGCTCGCGGCGCTGTCGCACACCGGCATCCACTGGTTCGACGATGCCGACTTCTGGACGTTGCACTTCACCGCGTCGATCATCACCGATCGCGCCACTGCTGCGGTGCTCCTCGGGGCGGTCATCGCTGCCTACGACAGCTCGGATGTCGGCCAGCCGGCGTTCGTGACCCACGACCTCGCCGTGCTGCGCAGCCGTCTCGAGATGGAACTCGACCCGGACGAACTGGGCCGGCAGCTCCGTGCCGGCGGCCGTCGAACCCGACACGAGGCGTTCGACATCGGGCGCGCATCGCTGACGGAGTTCACCGCAGACCCGACGGACTGAAGACGTGACTCATCGACGAGGCGTTGGCGGCGCTGCTGGCCCGCGACCGTGCAGCGAAGATCGACGCGGCCTACGCAAAGGCGTACTCCGATCATCCACTCGACGAGCCGGACGAGTGGGGCGACCTGGCGTCGTTCCGTCAGGCCGCCGGTCGATGACCGATCTGCCACGTCGCGGCGAACTCGGGCGGCTCGCACCGCCGTCAACCTCGACTCGGTCGAGTCGGTCTCGGTCGGCCTCCTCGTCGAGCGGCTCGGCCGGCTCAGCGACGCACGCATGCGGGACATCTGCGCTGCACTCGAGGTGGCCACCGACTGCCGATGACCCCGGGCCCACCCCGACGACGGGCGTAGCCCATCGTGTCCGACCGATGCATCATCGCTGACGGACCGTCGGGGCTCAGGAGCGCAGCAGCTTGCCGGTCGCGTTCCGGGGGAGTTCGTCGACGAAGTTCACGTCGCGGGGAACCTTGTGGCGGGCAAGGCGGGTGGCGACGAACGATCGGATCCCGTCAGCGTCGACCGACCCGGCCGGCCCGCACACCACGACGGCCGCCAGCCGTTGGCCGAACTCGTCGTCGGCAACGCCGACCACCATGACGTCGACCACATCGGGGTGCGACAGCAGGATCTCCTCGACCTCGAGGGGAAAGACGTTCTCGCCGCCGCTGACGATCATGTCGTCGGCGCGTCCAGTCACGAACAGCCGACCCTCGTCGTCGAGGAACCCCACGTCGCCCGACGACATCAGCCCGCGGATCCGATCCTTCGTGCCACCACCGGTGTACTCGGTGAACTGGCTGTCGCTGCCCACCACGATCAGCCCGATCTCCCCCGCCGACAGGCGGTCGCCACGATCGTCGACGACCTCCACCACGGTGCCGGGGATCACGCGGCCCGCGGTTCCGGGTGCGGCGCGCAGATCCTCCGGGGTCGCGAGCGTCGCCTGGCCGACCTCGGTCGAGCCGTAGAGGTTGTACAGGTTGTCGCCGAACCGATCCATCCACGCCGTCGCCACCGCAGCCGGCAGGGCCGAGCCGCTGCAGGCGACGATCCGCAGCGACGACAGATCGCGATCGTTCGTGTCGTCGGCGAGGATCCGCTGCAGCATCACCGGCACGACCGCGAGCACCTGCGCTCGCTCGGCCTCGACCGCGTCGAGCGTGTCGCCCACGTCGAATCGGCGAACCAGCACCGCAGTCGACGCCGTCGCTGCCGCGATCGTCAGCTGAGCGAGCCCCCACGCATGGAACAGCGGCGTGGGAATCACGGCAACGTCGCCGGCCCGATACGGAATCCGTTCCAGGACCCCGAGCGCCGACGACAGCCCGGCGGGCCGTCCCGCACGGCGCGCACCCTTCGGCGTGCCCGTCGTCCCCGACGTCAACAGGACCGGAGCGATCGGGAGGCTCGGCGCGAGCGGTCGCGACGATCCCATTGCACGGACGTCGTCGATCGACCGGTGAGATCCCGATGTCGAACCGGGGTCGACATCGGCCGCCACCACGTGACCGTCGAAACCCGACGCCTCGACCACCGACACCAGGTCGCTGTCGACCACCACCGCACCGACACCCTCGCGATGCAGCACCTCACCCAACTGCGGGGCGGCGAAGCCGGTGTTCAGGTACACGCACGTGAGGCCGGCCTTCGCTGCGGCAATCGTGACGTCGACGAAATCGCGATGGTTCGCGCACAACACGCCGAGATGGTCGCCCCCGGCCAGGCCGAGCGAGCGCAATCCCTGACCCAGCGCCGTCGAGCTCCGGTCGAGCTCGCCGAACGACACCGTGCCTCGATGATCGATGATCGCCGGGCGCCCGCGATGCCGCACCGCCGCAGCCGTGTAGAGCGCCGCGAGGCTCGGCCCCCATCGGGTCAACGCAGCGGTGGTCGCCGCCATCTGCCGCGGGTCGAGCCAGCCGAGCCGGCGGGCGAGTCGCACGCTGTCAGTCACCGCCACGACACCAGACTCACCGGTGCGGGCACCGTTCCACGAACTCGGCGGGCGGAGCGATGTGATCGACGATGGCTCGACCGGCGCCGGCGGACCGCTCGCCGCGTACCGCTTCGAGGGCGAGCCCGAGCTGACCCCGCCAACCTCACCGGCGCCTGACCGCTCAGCCCCTCGCCGCTACTGCGCGTCGGTGAGGGGCGTCGCGTCGGGCGGGATGCGGAGCGCGGTCATCTGGGTCGACTGCATCACGAGACGATCGTCGCTGTCCCACGCCTCGCAGATCTCGTCGGCGTAGCCGTCGTGGATCACCTGCACACGGAACCGCAGCCGCAACGGACCCGGCGCCGGCACCGCACGGTTGTAGACCGTGATCGCCAGCGTCGGCACCCACCCGGTCTGCACCACGCCGAACGTCGCCGGCGGCATCACGTCCGACGCGTAGAGCAGCCCAACAGAGTCGAATGCGTCGTCGACTTCGTCACGCAGGTACGCCCGGAACTCGCCACCGGGCGAGGCGGCCGGCCCGTTCTCCGTCATCCGGAAACCAGCGGTCGGATCGAACTGCAACGTGTTGCCGCGCTGGCCGGCCATCGGTGACGGCTCCAACTCGTCGAGGGCCGGGAACGGGCAGGGAGCGATCTCGCCCCAGAAGGGTGCGGTCCCCTCCTGCAGGGTTCCGAGCGTGAACTGGGCGCGCACGCCGACGGCCCCGTCGACGCCGATCGTCGCGTTGACCTGGCTGGCGGTCTTGCCGACCCGGTCGATCTCGGTGACGATCTGCGCCGGACCGATGTCGGGTGACGACAGGAACTGCGCCGACGCGGCGATCACGTGCTCGTGCGTCGAGCCGGCCTCCCGGGCAGCGTCGAGCGCGGCACGACCGAGACAGGCGAGCATGTAGCCACCGTTCGGCTTGGTTCCCGCAATCGCGTACTCGTTGACGAGCTCGACGTCGTAGTGACTGCGCCCGGCATCGTCGTGGCCGCGCGGGACGATCGAAGTCGCCGCTTTGAAGGTGGTGGGCATCGGAATCCTTGGAGGGTGGGGGGTACGGATCGTGCGCCGCTGCACGACCAGCGCACGAGGGTAGCGACGACACGTGGCGCCGGGTCAGATCGAACGACCGGGTCCCATAGGGTCGTCGATATGCGGATCATCGTCGTCGGTGCCGGAGCGGTGGGCGGGGTCGTCGCCGCCAACCTCGCAATTGCGGGCACGCCGGTGGTCGCTGTGGCCCGAGGCGAGCACGGGCGGGTGATGCGCGAGTCGGGGCTGCGCTACGAGTCGCCCGGCGGCACCAGGACCGTCGAGCTGCCGGTTGCCGCGTCGATCGGCGAGATCGACGTCGGTGACGACGACGTCTTCGTGCTCGGCGTGAAGAGCCAGGACACCGCCGGCGTGCTCGACGACCTCCGAGCCGCCGGGGTCACCGAGCAGCCGATCGTGTGCCTGCAGAACGGCGTCGAGAACGAGCGTCAGACGCTGCGCCTGTTCCCCAACGTGTACGGCATCTGCGTGATGCTCCCCGCCGACCACCTCGCCCCCGGCGTCGTGCGGGTCTGGACCGCACCGAGCTCCGGGCTCCTCGACATCGGCCGCTACCCACACGGCGTCGACGACGTGGCGGTGCAGCTCGCGGCCACGCTCGAAGCGGCCACGTTCGGCTCGATCCCCCGTGACGACATCATGAGCTGGAAGTACCGCAAGCTGCTGATGAACCTCGGCAACGCCGTGGAGGCGGTGTGCGGCCGCTCCGGCTTCGGCGGACGTCTCGGCGAGATGGTGCGGTCCGAGGGCGAGGCGGTGCTCGCAGCCGCTGGGATCACGGTGGTCAGCGCCGAGGACGACCTGGCCCGCCGCGGCGACGCATTGACAGATCCAGCCGGTCGGCGACGACCAGCACCGGTCCGGAGGATCGTCGTGGCAGAGCCTGCAGCGCGGCACCGGCACGATCGAAACCGACTACCTCACCGGCGAGATCGTGCTGCTCGGCCGCCTCCACGGCGTCCCGACTCCAGCCAACAGCGCACTCCAAACTCTCGCCGCCGAGATGGCCCGCACCGGCGAAGCACCGGCCTCCCGCAACGTCGACGACGTGCTCGCGTCCATCGACGGCAGCTGAACCCCGCGCCCGACGCGAGCTCGCCATCGCCGTCGGTGAGCTCGACCGGCGTCGCTCGCAGCTGGACGCCGGCCAACGGCAGCGAGACGATCAGGTCGAGTCGCCGTAGGCGAACGTCACCACGATGTTGCCGTTGCCATCACGCAGGAACACGGTGTCGCCGCTGTTGTTCCACACCGCACTGCCCGACACACACCAGTACCGCTCGGTGCCGGTGTCGTCGCCGCAGCCGGTGAACAACGTGACCGATTCGCCCGGGTCGAGCTCGAGATCGGAGAACGTGTAGCGATGCGACGCCGACTCGTCGGCCACCTCCCAGCCGTCGAGATCGACGGCCTCGTCGCCGTTGTTCGTGAACCGAACCCACTCGCCGTTCGGGTTCTCACCGTCGTCGCCCGGCGCATCGGCGTTCACCTCGACGGTGATCTCCACGCCGTCGAGGTCGCTGTCGCCACACGCATCCGCCGCCCACAGCCCCCGACGATCGGCCTGCGCCTCCTGCTGCAACCGGGCGTAGGTGTCGGCTCGGGCGTCGTCGGGTGGGTAACGCCGGGCGATCGCAAACCCGCCGGCAACCAGCTCGGCCCCCACGTCGACACCATCGACCGTCTCGACGTAGCGCAGGGCGCGGTCGAACTGATCGACGTCGGAGCGATCGGCGACCAGCACCAGCTCGTTGCCGTCGACCAGTCGTTCGAGCTCGTCGGTCGCCTCGTCGCTGAAGCACTCCCCCAACTCCGGCGTGTTGATCCCGATCACCCGCACCTGCAGCTCCCCGGGCGGGCCGGTCACGTACAACGTGTCGCCGTCGACCACCTCCGTGGCGCGCCACGAGTCGTCGCCCGGCCCAGCAGTTTCCCCACCGTCGCCGTCAGAACCGCCGGACGTGCATCCCCACGCCATCGCGACCAGCAACGGCGAGCGCAGCACCACGTCCGACCGACCGTCGCGGCCCGCTCCCGCTGATCCACCCGCTCGCCGACATCGCCGACACCTTCCCACCGCCCGACGCTCAGCAACAAGACATGCGAGCCACGGCACGTCCTTGGCGCGAGACTGATCCGATGGCATTCGGACAAGCATCGGGTCCGCCCGCATCACACAGCCAGATGCGGGAGCTGACCGAGTTGCTCGAAGCCGCCGGACACACCGACTTCCGCGACGCCCGCGGGCCGATGGGCTTCACGCAGCGCCAGGCCGCCGGCAAGTTCACCCGCGACGAAGCCGACGAGTTCATCGCCGCGCTTCAGGAAGCCGCCGAGACCGCCGACACCGGAGCCGATGCGCCCGAGGCACCCCCGGAACCGCCGTCAGCCCCGGCTCCACGCCCGAAGGCCGCCCAACGCAAACCGGCGGAAGCGCAACTCGGCAAGTTCTCCGACCAACAACTCGCGGCCGAACTCCAGCGCCGCGGCTGGGTGGTCATGGAACCCTGAGGTCCCCGAGTCCGGACCTCAGCGAGACCGCTCGACGAACGAGCACAGCGCGGAGATCAGCGACATCTCCTCGACGTCGCGGGCCCGTGTGTCGAGCAGTTCGTCGGTGCACACCAGGTAGGCCAGACATCGCGCCCGGCTGATCGCCACGTTCAGCCGGTTCTTCGAGAACAGGAAGTCGGCGGTGCGTGGCATGTGCTCGGCCGACGACGTCGCCATCGAGAACAACACGACGGCCGCCTCGCGACCCTGGAACTTGTCGACCGTGCCGACCTCGACACTCCGCGTCGCCGGATCGACCCGCAACGCCTCGGTGATGCACCGGCGCTGGTCGTTGTACGGCGCGACCACCATGAAGTCGTGCATCGTCAGCGGGCGAGTGACACCGTGCTGATCGGTCCACGGCTGCCCGAGCAGCTCGCGCACCTTGGCGGCCACGATCGCAGCCTCCTCGGGCGACTCGGTCGAGCGGCCCTTGTGGTCGGCACGAAGCCAGCGCAGGCCGGTCGAGCCCGCCACCGACTGGCCGGCACAGCTCGGATGGCTGCGCAGCTTGCCGCCGTACATCACGTCGGAGATGAACTCGCACACGTCGGGATGCATCCGCCACGTGGTCTCCAACAGCACACCACGGTCGGCCGGCACCGTGATGTCGCCGTCGAGCAGATGCTCCAGCGCACTCGCACCGGCACCACCCGGGTGGCTCGCCTGCGACACCTGCGGCAACTGCTGCGGATCGCCGAGCAGGATCACGTTGGTCGCCGAGATCGTCGCCGCCAACGTGTCGGCAAGACCGAGCTGGCCCGCCTCGTCGACGACCAGCACGTCGACCGAGATCTCGCGCATCGGCTTGCTCGCGAACAGCCACGTCGTTCCGGCGACCACGTTGAAGCCCGGAACGCGCCACGCTGGCGTTGTCGTCGACGTAGCGGATTCCGCGAACCGACCCCTCCTTCGCCTTGCGAACCGCCCGCAACTTGCCCGAGTCGCCCTCCTCCTTGAATCGATCGACCACGGCCTGCATCAGGTTGTCGATCGCAGCGTGGCTCATCGCCGTGATCCCGACCCGCAGGCCGGCGGTGACGAGTGTGTGGATCACCTTCGCACCGGTGTAGGTCTTCCCGGTTCCCGGCGGACCCTGGATCGGCACGTAGCTCCGGTCGAGCCCGGTCGACCACGCACAGATCGCGGGCACGTCGCCGACGAACTCGCCGCCGGCAGGGCCACTCCCCGGCAGGAACGCAGGGGCGTCGCGGCGCAGCATCGCGTGCGCGACCTTGTCGCCGCGGCCGGCCAGCATGTCGTCGGCCAGTTCCTCGAGCGCCTTCAGCTTCGCGCCCTCCTGGAACCACACGTAGTGCACCAGCGACGACGGATGCACACCAGCCGCCTCGGCGTCGCCGTCCCACGTGACCCACAACTCACCGGCGGCGGCGTCGATCTGCTCGAGCTTGAAGAACAGCCACTCCTGCTCGTTGAGCGCGACGATCAGCTTCGAGCCCTTCCGGATGTCGACGTCGATCGGCTGCGGCGGGAACGTGAAACGTGCCCACGGCCACTTCAACGGCTTGCCCGTCTTCGCACTGATCTGCGGCTCCAGGCCCCGGAACGTCAGCCGGGTGATCGCCGACAGCGACTCGAACTGATCGGCTTCCGGTGCGATCGACAGGCGATACGCGTCGGCGCTGACCACCTGACGCTCACGGCGCCAGTAGCCGAGCAGGTCACCCATCAGGTGCTCGTCGGTGCCGAGACCGAAGGCGTGCAACGCCTCGATGCGCTCGTCGAGATCGGCGTCGGGCTCTTCGCGCCCGAGCACCGGCGACCGCCACTCGACGTCGTCCGGACGTTGCGTCACCAGCCAGTCGCGCAAGGCCCGGGTGGCGCGCACGTCGTCCTCGTTGTAGGCGGCGATCATGGCGAGGCTGGCGTCGTCGCGCGAGCCCATCCACCGCTCGTACTCGACGACCGCGCCGGCGCCCTTGTCGATCTCGTGGCCTCGCTCGTAGCCGGTGAGACGCTCGATGTGCTTGAGGCCGTAGCCCTCGACACCGACCTGCATCGCGCCCTTGACGATCGGCAGGAGGTCGACGAACTGGCCGGTGCTGATCAGCTGTTCGAGCGCGAGCTCGGCGACCGCGTGCTCGCGCACCAGCCGTTCGAGCGACGACCGCTCGGTGTGGTTGTAGTGGTACACGTGCATGTCGGGGAACTCGACCCGGCGGGCGGCGAGGTGATCGATCAGCGCCTTGGTGGCGTCTGCCTCCTCGGCCTTGTCGTGGGCCCAGAACGCCTTGAACTCCCACTCGCCGGCCGACGAACGCTCGATCAGGCCGAACAGGAAGAACAGCTCGGCGTCGGCGTGCCAGAACGGGTGCCCCTCGAAGTCGAGGAACACGTCGCCGTCGTCGGGTGCCGGCAGCGCGGCGAACCCGATCGGGTCGGGCGTGTCGCGATCGTCACCGGCGGGTTCGGCACCGGACAGCGGATCGAGCAGCTCGAACGGGGGCTTGTCGTCGGGTGCGTTGCGGGCCTCGACCTGCAGGCGGGCCTGGCGCACGAACGTGTCGAGGCGAGCCTCGTCGAGGTCGCCGACCGGCCCGTCGACGGCGGCCAACCCGGCGATCGTCGTCACGCCGTTTCGCTGCAGCGCGAGGCGGTCGACGGTGCGGACACCCGCAACGTGCACGAGCGAGTCGGCCTCACGCCACTGGGCGTCGCACACCAACTCGAACTCGCAGAACTGGCAGTGATCGCAGGGCTTGGGCCGGGTGTCGGCCACCGCTTCGTCGGCGAGCAGCGTGGCGAGCTGGCTGCGCATGCGGCGCCAGTACGGGAGCACGTCGGCGACCCGCACCTGCTCGGACAGCCCCGACCCCAGCTCGATCGACACGAACTCGGGCAGCACGCCGGTGCTCGCCTCGATCGCCTCGGCGTAGAAGCACAGCTGCAGGACGTGGCCGGGCTTGGCCTCCCTGCGGGCCAGCTTGGCGTCGACCGGCTCGTAGCTGAACGTGCCGGTCTCGGGGTGGTCGACGCGGACCAGGAAGTCGGCGATGCCCCGGATGCCCTCGTGCACGAACGGCATCTGGAACACGACGTCGTGGCCCTCGGCCAGCACGTCGCCCACTCGGTCGACCCAACCCCGAAACGACTCGTACTGGCGCCGATCCGGCACCTCGAACACCGACAGCCCGTCGTCCCGGTAGCGCTCGAGCACCGCCTGCTCGTGTTCCATGCCCTTGTCGAGCAGCATCTGCGCCATCTCGCCGAACGGGCTCGACTCGACCGTGCGGGTACCCGCCTCGACCTCGTGCCGCAGCGTGAGGAAGTGCGCGCAGTCGAGCCACGCGGTGATCTTCGAGGGAGTGAGGAGCCGGTCTGGCATGCACCCATCATGCCGCTCTCACACGACAACGGTGCCTGCACCCTCCGGTTCGCTCGCCGAGCGCACGGGTCGACCGACTCTGCGAGGATCTCCCAATGGGGAACCTGGTGACCTACCGCAGCGTGATGGCCGACAGCGAGAGGTGGGAGCGCTTCGAGCACCGTCCGGGCGACATCGTGATCTCGACGCCACCGAAGTCCGGAACGACCTGGACCCAGATGCTGTGCGCGCTCCTCGTCTTCGACGGGCCGACCTTCCCAGCCCAGCTGGACGCACTGTCGCCGTGGCTCGACATGCGGATCCGATCGGAGGACGAGGTCTTCGCGATCTACGACCGCCAAACCCATCGACGGTTCATCAAGACGCACACCCCACTCGACGGGCTCCCGCTGCGCGACGACGTCAACTACATCGTGGTCGGCCGCGACCCGCGCGACGTCCTGGTGTCGTGGGAGCACCACCTCGAGAACATCCACGGCGACATCATCTTCGGCCACCGAGCCGATGCGGTCGGTCTGGACGACCTCGCCGAGTTCGAACCGCCAACGCCCCCCGACCCGGACCCGGCCGTTCGTTTCCGAAGCTTCGTCGAGCGCGAGTGGTCGCCCAAGGACATGGTCTCGCTCGCCAACGTGCTGCACCACCTCGACACCGGATGGGAACATCGCAACGACACGAACGTCGGCCTGTTCCACTTCCTCGACTACCAGCGCGACCTCGTCGGCGAGATGGCCCGACTGGCCGCGCTCTGCTCGATCGACCTCGACCGCGAACGACTCGCCGAGTTGGCGCCCGAAGCGGGGATCAGCCGGATGCGCGACCGCGCCCACGAAGTCGCCCCGGACATCTCCAAGTCGGAACACTGGAAGGATCCGGCCGACTTCTTCCGGTCGGGCATCGCCGGCGAGTGGGTCGAGCGGACGACCGAGGCCGACCGCGCCGACTACGACCGACGAGTCGAGGAACTCGTACCCGCCGATCTCGCCCGCTGGGTTCACCAGGGCGGTTCGGTCGCGCCGCCAGGTGCGTGATCAGAGCGCGAGACGTCCCGCTCTCCGGGACTGATCGCGCACCGATCGTGCGCCGGCGCTGGCGGTCGGGCGGGCGTCAGGCGGCGTCGGTGGGGCGGAGCGCGATGTCGCTCTCTTCGTGCGGGTACTTGCCGCGCTTGTCGGCGTAGAACTCCGCGAAGAGCGGCAGGTCGGCGGCGATGTCGCCGGTGGGCTCGACGACCGGGCCGAATCCGCCGACACGGCGCGAATAGTCGAGGTAGCTGCACACGATCGGTACCTCGGCGGCACACGCGACCCGGTAGAACCCGGTGCGCCAGTGATCGGTTCGATGGCGGGTCCCCTCGGGGGGAACCGCAACGACGAGCCGATCGGCGGCCGCGAACTCGCGGGTGAGCGACGCCACCACCCCTGATCGCTGATCGCGCTCGACGGGGATGCCGCCGAGCGCACGCAGCAACGTGCCGACCGGGCCGGGGAAGAGCGACTCCTTGCCGAGCCAGGAGACATGCACCCCGGTCGCCCACGACATCGCCAGCAGATACAGCAGATCCCAGTTGCTGGTGTGCGGCGCCGCGATCAGCACGTATTTCGCCTGGTCGGGTGGGTCACCCTCGATGCTCCAGCGTCGGGACCAGAGCACGGCACGGCCGATCGATCGTCGAATCATCTGTCAGCGCCGCACCGGTTGCATGAACCGGACCCTACCGAGGTCGTCGGCCCGGCCTTCGGGGACCTTCCCGTGCAGCAACCGCGACGACACGTAGGGTCTCGGGCGATGGGCAACGGGAACGGCGACACATTCGGCTACGCCGAGTTCGGCAACTGGTACGACGCGTACCGCGCCAACACGCTCGAACCCGCCCTCGACCGGGCGATGGACGCGCTCCAACGCGAGCTCGACGATGCACTGTCCGACCGTGACCTCGCCCGCATCCGCAGCATCTCCGGACGGGTCAAGTCGAAACGGCGCACCTGGCGCAAGATCAGCCAACCCCACTACCGCGAGCAGGTCACGAGCGTCGACGACATCCCCCGCGTCCTCGACGACCTGCTCGGCATGCGCCTCACCTGCACCAACCTGCGCGACCTCGAAATGGTCCAGGTGGCGCTCGAGAACCTCCCGGCGAACGCCACCAGGAAACGGCCCCTCGGCGTCGACCACACCTCCGAGCGCGACTACGTCGACCAACCCAAGGAGTCGGGCTACCGCGGCTGGCACGTCAACCTCGACGTGCAGCACAACGGCACGCCCGTCACCTGCGAACTGCAGGTGCGCACCCTGCTGCAGGACAGCTGGGGCGAACTCACCCACGAAGACACCTACAGCAAGTCCGGTGAACTGCCGCCGCTGGTCGAGGTGCTCAGCATGCGCATGGCCGACCTCCTCGCCACGCTCGACGACATCGCCGAAGATCTCCGCAACGAACTCGATCGCATCGACGAAGCGATCGTGGCCGAGACCGCCGGCCAGCCCGACGGCGAGACGATCGCCCCGGAACTCGCATTCGGACCGGGCGCGGACGCCGCTGACATCCTGCTCGAACGCTGGCGCTCGCTCGACCGGCCGCTCGAGATCTCGTCGCTCGCCTGGGCGTTGCAGAACGAGTTCGGCGCCGAAGTCAGCGACGACTGGTTCGGCTACGGCACGTTCAAACGGTTCCTTCGCGCGGCGGTGCCCGAGGGCGAGATCAGCGGCGACCGCCAGGTGTACCTGCTGCCCCCCGGCGGCGCAGCAGAGCACACCGAGTCCGACGCCCCAGCGACCGCCTCGGCCGACGACACGTCGACGATTCCCGACGAGGCCCGCCAACTCCGCCGAATCGACCGCGACTTTCCGCTGGTCGAAACCGAACAGTGGCGACGCATCTACGAGCACCTCGCCGAAGCCTGGCGTCGCGTCGGTGCGGGGACCCCGTCGACTCGGATGGTCAACCAGCTCACCCGGTCGGCCCGCGACCGTGCCCGCTCGACGGGCGACCCGCTCACTCGCCGTCACCTCGACCACGTCGCCAAGGCCGTGCTCGCCACCAGCGGATCGGGCGAGCCACTCGATGCCGACCAGATCGGCGAGGCCTTCACCGGTGCCGTGCTGCAGCGACTGGCCGACCTGCGCATCGTCCCCGTCGACGACGCCGCCAGCCGAGCTCGCGTCGGCCGCTGGCTCCTCGGCTGAGCGCCGAAGTCGTCAACCCGTACGCTGAGCCTCGTGACACAGCTCGCCGGGCGGCTCCGAGTGGTGATGATCGTGATCGACGCGATGCCACACCGCTATGTCACCCCGACCCTGACCCCGCACCTGTGGCACCAAGCAGCGACGGGCGGCCGAGCGCCGATGGGTGCGCTGTCGCTGCCGGTGTCGGTCACCTACGCCAACCACGCGGCGTTCGTCACCGGTGCCGACCCGGCGGTCACCGGCGTCCACGGCAACCACACGTGGATCGACGACCGTGGCTGGGTGCCGTCACCCAAGCAAGGCCCACGTGCGGTCACCCTGTTCGATCGCGTCGGCGACGCCGGTGGCACCTCGGTGATGGTCGCCGGCGACCAGAAGCTCATCGCCCAGATGGGTGGCGGGCGAGCCGACGTGTCGTGGCCGCCGAACGGTCGGTTGCCCGAAGGCACAGACCGCTGCGCCTTCGGATACGCCTCCGATGCCGCCGTGCTGTCGGCGCTGGAAGGCATCGACCTCGACGTCGACTTCGCCGTGATCCACCTCAACGAGCCCGACACCACGTCGCACCTCCACGGCCCCGACTCGGCCGAGGCCGTCGAGCAGTATCGATCCACCGACGTTGCGTACGGCGAGGTCGTCGGCCGACTCACGGATGGGTGGGACCACACGGTGGTGCTCACCGTGTCGGATCACGACCAGGAGCCGATCACCGACTTCGCACCGGTCGAGTTGGCCGAAGCGTTCGCTGCGATCGAGGGCGTCGAGGTGGCCGACGAAGGCACCGCGGCGCTCGTGCACCGGGGATCGTCGAGCGACCAGATCGACGAGGATCGGTTGCTGGCAAGGATCCGCTCGGTCGATGGCGTCGAGTCGGCCTGTGCGCTCACGTCCGACGTGTGGATGGTGTGGACCGAACCGGGTCGGGCGTTCGGGGCGACGCCGATCCCGATCCACGGCCAGCACGGCAGCCCACGCTGTCGCACCCAGATGGCGATCGTGTCGGGGGGAGATCCTCGCGTCACCGACATCGCCCGCCGCGTCGAGCGAACGCAGCCGTCCGTGCTCGACTGGGCGCCCATGATCGGCGACCTGCTGCAGATCGACGGAGCAGCGTTCGTGACTGGCCATCCTGAGCGGATCGATGCAATCGAGATCGACGTCGACGCGTTCCGACGAGACGGCTGGCTGATCGTGCGAGGAGCATTGACGACCGCCCAGGTCGATGCGGTCGACGCCGCCGTCGCCCGGCTGGAACGGTGGGCGATCGACGGCGGGCCGGGCCTGCACCACTTCGAGCAGACCGACGCCGGCGCCGTCCTGGCGCGCAGCGAGGACTTCGTGCACGACGAACCGGTGCTGCGCGAGCTGATCGAGGGCGGCGTGATCGTCGAGATCCTCGGCGCACTCTTCGACGAGCCGGCGGTGCTGTTCAAGGAGAAGGTCAACTTCAAGCAGCCCGGTGGCGGTGGGTTCGCTCCGCACCAGGACGCCACCGCCTACCGCTTCGTCGACCATCACATCTCGTGCATGGTGCCGCTCGACCCGTCGACACCCGCGAGCGGCTGCTTGTACGTGGCGCCCGGCTTCGAGGCGGGTCAGCTCCCCACCGACGAACGTGGTCGCATCGCCGAGGCGACGGCCTCGAGTCTCGACTGGCGGCCGGCGCCGGTGGAACCTGGTGATCTGCTGTTCTTCGACTCGTACACGCCGCACTACAGCGACACCAACACCACGACCAGGGCGCGGCGGGCTGCCTATCTCACCTACAACGCCGCATCGCTCGGCGACCACCGCGACCGCTACTACGCCGACAAACGCGCCGAGTTCGCCAACGAGGGCGACGACTTCGACGGCCAGCGAGTGCGGATCAGCATCACCGACGACTTCCTCGGCAGGCCGGTTCCGGGCGCAGGAGCGGTGGGCGAGTGAACCCGCTCGACGATCTGTTCGCGCTGTATGCGTCACCGGCGGCGCTGCGGATCTACGACGAGGACGTCACCGAACTCGACCATGCGCTGCAGGCGGCCGCCCTGGCCGGCGCGGATGGCGCGGCCGATCACCTCGTGGCCGCGGCGCTCCTGCACGACGTCGGACACCTGGTGTCGGACGACAATGTGCCCCTCGACGCCGACCTCGCCCACGACTTCCAACACGAACGCGTCGGCGCCCGCTATCTGACCCGCTGGTTCGGACCCGACGTCACCGCTCCCGTTGCGCTGCACGTGGCGGCCAAGCGGTATCTGTGCGCAGTCGAGCCGGGCTACCTCGCCGGTCTGTCGCCCTCGTCGACGCGCAGCCTTCGCCTCCAAGGTGGGCCCATGAGCGACACCGAAGTCGAAGCATTCGAGCGGCGACCACATCATCGTGAGGCTGCACTCGTGCGACGGTGGGACGACCACGCAAAGGTCAGTGATCTCGCCGTTGCCGACCTCGACGGTTACCGGGAGCTCCTCACCCGGTGCCTGGCCCGGTGACCACTGCGGGCGACGACGACACCAGGTGAGTTGCCGGCAGGCAACCCGATTCGGGTGATGCGCTGACGCGGTGGTGTGGTGGACTGGAATGGTACGGACACCGGCACCAATCACCGGCGACCACTGCGATCAGGAGAGCTGCGATGACGAATCAGGATTCGGACGGCGACACCCACTCGCGGGGACCCCTCGGCCGCCTTGTCGGTTCGGTCGTCTCCCCCATCGTCGACACGCTCGACCTGGACGAGATCATCGACCAGATCGATGTCGATGAAGTGGTCGCCCGAATCGACGTCGATCAAGTGGTCGCCCGAATCGATGTCGATGAAGTGGTCGCCCGAATCGACGTCGACGGTGTCGTCGGCAGGATCGACATCAACGGGGTGCTCGACCGCGTCGACCCCGACGCACTGCTGGACCGAGTCGACGCCAACCGGCTCCTCGACCGCGTCGATCGCCGACCGGCTTGCTCGACCGCGTCGACCCGAACCGGCTCCTCGACCGCGTCGACCCCGACGCACTGCTGGACCGGGTCGATGCCAACCGGTTGCTCGACCGGGTGGACACCAACCGGCTCCTCGACCGCGGTCGACGCCAACCGGTTGCTCGACCGGGTCGACGCCAACCGGTTGCTCGACCGGGTGGACCTCGATGCAGCCCTCGACCGCGTCGACGTCAACCGTCTGGTCGATCGCACCGAGATCGGTGAGATCATCGCCCGATCGACCACCGGTGTGTTCACCCAGTTGCTCGATGTCGCCCGCACGCAGATCATCAGCACCGACCAGGTCGCCCAGGGCATCCCGGCACGGCTGCTGCGCGGCCGGGGGAAGGGACGACAGCTGCCTCCCACACCGGCCGGTGTCGCTGACGACGTCGACCCGACCCAGCTGTCGGCGACCGCTCGCGCCGTCGAGATGCAGGGCCGCTTCGCCGGTTCCGTCTCCCGCTTCCTCGCGTTCCTGCTCGACCAGTTCATCATCGGCACGATCTTCACGATCGGTGCACTCGTGGTGCAGACAGCGATCCAGGTCGTGTTCCGGTCGACGTTCGAGATCGATGACGCGGGCGTGATTGTCATCATCGCGTTCGCGCTGTGGTGGTTCGCCTACACCGCTGCATCGCTCGCCGCGACGGGCCGCACGATCGGCAAGGCGGTCCTGGGGGTCAAGGTGGTCAGTGCCGACGGCACCAAGGTCACCGGCCGCCAGGCCTCCTTGCGCACACTCGCCTTTCCCATCAGCTTCCTGCTGCTCGGCGTCGGATTCCTGATCGGACTCGTGCGCCGCGACCGCCGCGAACTCCACGACCTGATCGCCGGCACCAGCGTCATCTACCAGTGGGACGCCGACACGGCCCAACTCCGCGCCGGCGAGGAACACGCGAACGGGACGGCACACGTCGCCACCGAAACGGCGCCAACCCCGTCGACGGCCTGACGGCCGCGTGCAGGCGGCTCAGAGCCGGACCATCACCTTGCCCTGGTTGGCCCCGGTGAACAGCCGATCGAGCGCGCCCGGCGCGTTCTCCAGACCGTCGACCACGTCGACCGCGAACTTCACGTCACCGCCCATCACCCAGCCGGCCAGTTCGCCGATCGCTTCGTTCGCACGGCTCATGTAGTCGAGGATGATGAACCCTTCCATCCGGCCGCGCTGCGAGATCAGGAGCGACAGGTTGTTCGGACCGGGCCGAGGTGCGGTGTCGTTGTAGGTGGCGATCGCCCCGCACAGCACCACCCGTCCGCGCAACGCAAGGTTGCCGAGCGCCGCTTCGAGGATGTCGCCGCCGACGTTGTCGAAGAAGACGTCGACGCCGTTCGGGCAGGCGGTGCGGATCGCCGACCTCACATCGTCGGTGCGGTAGTTGATCGCGGCGTCGAAGCCGAGTTCGTCGGTCAGCCATGCGCACTTCTCCGCCGAGCCGGCGATCCCGACGACCCGACACCCCTTGATCTTGGCGATCTGGCCGACGACCGATCCGGTGGCGCCGGCGGCACCCGAGACGAGGACGGTCTCGCCGGCGACCGGGCGTCCGACGTCGAGCAGTCCGAAGTAGGCGGTCAGGCCGGTGATGCCGAACACGCTCAGTGCAGCGGTCGGGTCGATCCCGTCCGGGATCGGGTTGCTGCCGGGGCCGAGAACGGCGTACTCCTGCCAGCCGGTCATCCCGAACAGGGTCGACCCGACGGGATAGTCGTCGTTGTTCGACGCGACCACCTCACCCAGGCCGCCGCTGCGAATCGGGGCGCCGACCTCGATCGCCGGGAGGTAGGTGTCCATCGCCATCCAGCCCCGGATCGTCGGGTCGATCGACAACCAGCCCACCTTGACCAGCGCCTCGCCGGGGCCGGGTTCGGGCACGTCGACCTCGTCGCTGGCGAAGCAGTCGGCCGTCACCTCCCCGGCGGGGCGGTGGGCGAGCGTGATGCGGCGGTTTCCGGTCATGGCCGCACCTTAGAGATCGGACGCGCCGATGGGGTACAAGTGCTCCATGGCAACATCGTCGGCTTCCGGCCGGTCAGCGCTGATCGAGCGTCATGCCCCCGGGCTCGACCGCCTGCTCCACTACGAGCGCGGTTGGCTGCGCGTCGACGTCCTGGCGGGCCTCACCGTCGGCGCCATGCTCGTCCCCCAGGGGATGGCCTACGCGGAACTCGCCGACATGCCCCCGGTCACCGGCTTCTACGCGGCGCTGCTCGCACTGATCGCCTACGCCGTCGTCGGCTCGTCGCGCCACCTCGGCGTCGGCCCGGAGCCGGGCACCGCAATCCTCGCGGCCACCGGCGTCGGCGCGATCGCTGCGGGCGACCCCGCCCGCTACTTGGCACTGATGGCCGCACTCGCGCTGACGGTCGGCGTGATCTGCATCCTGGCGGCGGTCGCCCGACTCGGCTTCATCGCCAGCGTGCTGTCGAAGCCGGTGCTCGTCGGCTACATCACCGGGGTCGGCCTGACGTTGCTGTCGAGCCAGTACGCCAAGTTCACCGGGATCCCGATCGACGCCGACGGATTCTTCGGTCGGACGGCTGATCTCGTCACCGGGCTCGGCGACATCGACGGGCTGACGCTCACGGTGGGCGCCGCAACGCTGGCGCTGATCCTGGGGTTGCGGTGGAAGCTGCCGGCGGTGCCCGGCGCCCTGCTCGGCGTGGTGTTGGCAACCGCCACCGCCGTGGTGCTCGGACTGGAGGCGGACGGCCTGGCGCTCGTCGGCGACGTCCCGCAGGGTTTGCCGTCGTTCGGGCTGCCCGATGTCGGCCTCGGCGACGTGGTCGAGCTCCTGCCGATCGCCGCCGGGATCGCGCTCGTCGGCTACAGCGACAACGTGCTGACCGGCCGGGCGATCGGCACCCGGAAGGGGTACCGCATCGACCCGAACCAGGAGTTGGCTGCACTCGGCGTCACCAACCTGTGCGCCGGGTTCTCACAGGGGTTTCCGATCTCGTCGAGTGCCAGCCGCACGGCGGTGCCGGCGTCGCTCGGCTCGAAGTCGCAGCTGGTCGGCATCGTCGCCGCGGCGATCGTGGTGGCTGCGTTGCTGTTCCTGTCACCGGTGCTCGCCGAGATCCCGCAGGCGGCGCTGGCAGCGGTGATCATCGCCGCCGCCATCGCGATCATCGACGTGGCCGGGTTCCGCGAGCTGTGGTCGGTGAGCCGAGCCGAGTTCGTGTTGGCGGCGACGTCGGCGTTGGCGGTGATGGTGTTCGACGTGCTGTACGGGGTGCTCATCGCCGTCGGGCTGTCGCTGCTGGTGGCGCTCGGGCGGATCGCCCGCCCGCACGACTCGATCCTCGGCGACGGCCAGGACCTCGACGGTTGGGTCGATGCCGAGCTCCATCCAGGCGCTCGAACGCTCCCGGGGCTGCTCGTGTACCGATTCGACGCGCCGCTGTTCTTCGCGAACGCCGACCGGTACCGCGAACGGCTCGAGCAGCTCGTCGAGGAGAACCCCGGTGAGGAGGAGTGGCTGGTGCTCGACTTCGAAGGCGTCGGCGAGGCCGACACCACCGCGGTCGACATGCTGGTCGAGCTCGTCGCCGAGCAGTATGGGGCCGGACGCGTGGTCGCTCTCGCCCGCGCCAACGAACGGGTGCTCCAACGTCTGGAACGTGCCGACCTGCTGCAGCCGGCCGGGAAGGTCGTCGTCTACCCGACGATCAACGCGGCGGTTCGAGCGTTCCGGAGCCGGCTCGCCAGGTGACTCAGCGCAGCGGGGCGATGACCTGCTCGGCGAAGCGGACGATCGGTTCGGTCGAGGCCGGGTTGCCGAAGTCCATCACGAAGTGGTCGACGCCGATCTCGTACCAGCCGGCGATCACGTCGAGCAGCTCGGCCGACTCGGCGTCGGTTTCGGGCAGCGCACGTTCGATCGTGATGCCGGTCTCGATCACCGCGGGGTCACGTCCGGCATCGGTGGCGGCCTGCTGCACGATCTCGTACTTGCGCAACCAGGCGTCCTGCTTGCGCGACATGTTGTGCCACATGTCGGCGATCCGCCCGGCCAGGGGCAGGCCGACTTGTTCGCCGTTGGCGCCGATGCACACCGGCGGCACCACCTCGGGCAGCGGTGGTGCCGCGGCGCCGTCGATCGAGAAGTACTCGCCGGCGAAGCTCGGGTCGTCCTCGGTCCACATCAGCCGGCAGATCGTCACGACCTCCTCGAGCTGGGCGTAGCGCACCGACGGCTTCGGGAAGTCGTAGCCGTAGGCGGTGTACTCGTCGCCGCGCCAACCGGCCCCGATGCCGAGCATGAAGCGGTTCTCGGAGAACACCTGGAGGGTGGCGGCCATCTTGGCGGTGAGCGCCGGGGGACGGTAGCCGTGGCCGAGCACGTGGTGGCACAGCTGCACGTCCGGGAACTTGGCGGCCAGCCAGGTCAGCGACGTCCACGCCTCGACGAACGGGTCGGTCTTGGCGTCGAAGCCCCAGAAGTGATCGGCAACCCACATCGAGTCGAAGTGGTCGTTGACCGTCGGCAGGATGTGCTTGGCCTGCTCGACGACGATCGGCTTGTGATCGCTCCACTGATTGCCGATGCACGGCGAGAGCCAACCGAATCGGACCGGGCGTCGTTCACTGAGGGCCATGGCCCGAACCTACCGATCCGGGCCCGGGACCCGGGCGACCGGTGAACGAGATCGCATCGATCGTGCCGTACCACCACATCGCCGGCCGTCGGCTCCACGCGCCGCGGCGGTCCGTGGCAGTCTGACGACGACTGTCCATGTCGCCCGCTGCCCGAGGAGGCACCCATGTCGCCCGAACCGCTGATCGTCACCAAGCGCGACGACGGTGTCGCCGTCATCTCGACCAACGACGATCCACTCAACCGGATGTCGGTCGCCTACATCGACCTGCTCGAACAGGTCGTCGACGACATCGCCCGCGACGACTCGGTGCGAGCGTTCGTGATCACCGCCGAGGGCACCAGCAACTTCTCGGTGGGCATGAACCTCAAGGAGCTCGGCGGTGCGATGGGCGAGCGAGGCGTCGACGCGTTCTTCGATCAGCGCGTCGATCTGATCACCCGCATCGAGACGATGGGGAAGCCGTCGGTCGCCACGCTGTTCGGTCACTGCCTCGGTGGCGGACTGGAACTGCCGTTGGGCTGCACGTTTCGGCTGGCGGCCGACGAGGGGGCATCGATCGGGCTGCCCGAGATGGACCTCGGAAGCACTCCGGCCTGGGGCGGATCCGCCCGGCTCGCCAAGTGCGTCGGTCGCAACCACACGCTCGACATGATCCTTCGGGCGAAGAAGATCTCCGGGCCTCGAGCCCTGGAGATCGGTCTCGTCAACGAGGTGTGGCCCCTCGCCGAACTCAAGGATCGCGCGATCGAGTTGGCGGCGGAGTTGGCCGCCCAGCCGCGGCTCGCCGTCAAGGCCATGCTCGACGCGCTCCACGACAGTGAGGACAAGACCCTCGACGAGCTGCTCGCCGCCGAACGGGTGGGGGTCCACGCAACGATGGGCACACCCGACGCCACCGAGGGGATCATGGCCTTCCTCGAGAAGCGACGCCCCGTGTTCAATCAGTCGCCGGAGTAGCCGTTCACTCGGCGTCGTCGACGGCGACCAACACTTCGTTGCGGCGCCGGAACCACGGCGTCCAGGGCGGGTCGTAGCGGGCCCAGATCGGTTCGCCGACGGCGGTGCGCCCGGCGGATTCGAGCGCAGCGGTCAGCTTCGCCAGATGCTGCTCGTAGCCGTGACGGGTCCAGCGACCGCCGTAGCGGATCGCAGCGAGGAGCTGCGGCTCGACCTCGCTGATCGTCACCCGAGAGTCGTTCGGGGTCGGGAGCGACTCATCGGTGTAGCTGCTCGGCATCATGAAGCGCACCCGGTACTCCTCGCCGACACGATCCTGGATGACCGGGCTGGTCATCGAGATCTTCGTGCTGTCACCACCGGCGGTCGTGTTGGCGCCGAAGATGTAGCCGGCCAGCAGGCGAAAGCCACGGTTGCCCGCCTGCTCCAACGACGCCGACACCAGCGTCTCGGCGACGACGTAGGGCTCGTACCGGCGAAGTTCGACGTCTCCGATCTGCTCCACGACTCGATAACTCGGGGTCTCGTAGGACATTCCGCCCAGTCTGGCGCCGCCAGACCCCGAGGCTGCAGCAGCGGGACGCCTGCACTCGCCCGGAGAAGATGGTGGTTCGTGCGGAATGCGCCATGATGTTGTCCGGTTGTTCCAGGCCCCGCTTATTCGAGGACCCCGCATGCCCACCGACCCCCAACCCTCCGCGCTGGTCGCCGCGCCCGACCGCATCGTCGTCAACGGGCTCGTGGTCGACACGTTCATCGGCGTCCACGACTTCGAGCGAGACGCCCGCCAGCGCGTTCGCTTCGACGTCGAAGTCGACACCGTCGACGGCTACGCCGACATCGTGCGCACCACCGGCAGCTACGTGTCGTACGCCGACATCGTCGAGTGCATCCAGGCTCGAGCCGCATCCGACGAGCACGTCACCCTGGTCGAGACCTGGGCCGAGGACGTCGCCACGTTCGCGCTGACCAACGAACTCGCCGACGCAGTACGGGTCACCGTGCAGAAGATCGACATCTTCGAAGTCGCCGACGGCGTCGGCGTCTCGATCGAACGGCGCCGCAGCGCCACCACGGAGGCCCGATGACTGCATCACCCACGCGCTGTCTCATCGCACTCGGTTCGAACCTCGGTGACCGGCTCGAGAACCTGCTGGTCGGCATCGACGAATTGGCGGTCGCCGACGGCATCGAGATCGACACGCTGTCTCGGCTGTACGAGACCGCACCGGTCGGCGGACCCGATCGACAGGGCCCCTACCTCAACGCTGCACTCACCGCCACGACCACGCTCGGCGCCGCCGAACTGCTCGCGCTCCTCCACCAGATCGAGGCGAGCCGCGAACGCGAACGGACCGTTCACTGGGGCCCGCGCACGCTCGACCTCGACCTGCTGATCTACGGCGACCTCGTGTCCGACGTCCCGGCGCTGCAGGTCCCCCACCCGCGCCAGCACGAGCGGCGCTTCGTGCTCGTGCCGGTGTGCGACGTGGCTCCCGACCTCGTCCACCCGGTACTCGGTCGGACGATGCGCGACCTGCTGGCCGACCTCCCCGTCGAGCCCGGCGACCTGACGGCGATCGACGACGACTGGCATCGCCCGGCAACGGTCTCGCCGTGATCACGCCGGACGCACTCCTCCCGTTGTGGGAGGCCCACCGCGACGCGCTCGAGCATCCGGTTCGCACCATCGAGTTCCCGGCATACGGCCGGGTGTTCGACGATCGCCCGTTCCAGCTCGGGGTGATCAACCTGTCGCGCGAGTCGTCGTATCGCGAGAGCATCGTGCACGACGTCGACGCGGCGTTGTACCGGGCCCGCCGGATGACGATCGAAGGCGCAGCGATGGTCGACATCGGCGCCGAGTCGACCGGCACGAACGCGGAAGTCGTCGACATCGAACGACAGCTCGCGTCGCTGCTGCCCGTGCTGAAGGCGCTCGTCGACGAGCGCATCCTCACCTCGGTCGAGACGTACCACACCGATGTTGCGGTGCCGGCGCTCGAAGCCGGCGCCGGGGTGATCAACCTCACCGGGCGCGTCGACGATCCGGCGCTCTACGAGGCGATCGCCCGTCACGATGCCGGACTGATCCTCTGCTACACGCCCGGCAAGACCGCACGGTCCGACGACGCCGTGCCGTCGGCCGACGAGATGATCGACGCACAGATGACGTTCTTCCGTGAACGGCTCGAGATGATCACCGCGTGCGGAGTCGACAAGATCTGGATCGACCCCGGGTTCGGATTCGCGCTGAGCCTGCCCGACGGGCCCGAGCGGATCCGGTACCAGACCGACAACCTGCTGCAGTCGTTCCGATTCCGCGAGCTCGGTTGGCCGGTGTGCGTCACGATGGCGTCGTCGGTGTACCTCTTCCACGACGAGGCCCGAGTCGCAGAGACCGGGATGGCCACGCTGGCGCTGTTGGCCAAGGCCAACCTCCTGCGCACCCACGAGGTCGCCCGCGTGCAACCGATGCTCGACCTGCTCGACTTCTTCGCCTGACCCCTCCCGCCGCCGCCGCCTGCCGGCCTGCACGATCAGTGCGCGACCTGTTCCGGTCTCCGGGACGGCTCGCGCACTGATCGTGTAGATGGCCGGGCGATCGTTCCGCCTTCGGCCGCTGACCACCCACTGTCACCCCGATGGGGAGCGTCGCGGAAACCGGCCGGAGCCAGAGGATCTACGATGCGGCAATGCTCGGTCGAGCCGTCACCATCGCCGCTGCGTCGTGCCTGTTGCTCGCCGCGTGCGGCGATTCCGACTCCGACAGCGACGCCACGACCACCACCGCCGACCCATCGACGACGACGGCAGTGACGACGGCGACGACGACCGCTGCGCCGGTCGAGACCACCGAAGCACCCTCGACGACGGTCGACGACGAGGAGGCACTTGCCGCAGCAGAGCAGGCCTACCTCGACGCCTTCGACGCCTACATCGCCGCGGCCCGGGACCCCTCCAACCCCGACCTCCGCGCCGAGATCGAACGCCTCTACACCGGGCCCAACCTCGAGTTCACCATCGACCAACTCGACGGCTTCGTCGCACAGAACTGGGTCGCCCGCCCAGGAGCAGAACCGTCGCGAACGATCATCCTGCTCCCACCGCAGTTTCTGCCCGACCGGAGTGACTTCGTCGAACTGGTGGCGTGCGAGATCGACAGCGAAGTCTTCGTCGAACTCGGCGCGGCGCCCGGACGGATCCGACTCGCTTGTCACCGACGAGGTGACTGTTCGCCGTCGTGGCTCATCGGCTCGCAGCTCGTCGACGGCCAGTGGAAGTCCGACAGCGGCGAGATCCTGGCCGAACTCGCATGCGCCAGACGAATGCGTGCCATGAGGTGGTTCGCAGTGCTGCTGGCCGTCGCGGCTGGCCTGCTCGACCATCGCTGCCACGCGAGCTGCTGCTAGCACCCGCCAGAACCGCACCAGCTCCAGCGATCCCAAGGCGTCGAAGGACCGCAAGCCAACGACATCCGACCTGCCAGACACCACAACCGGCGATCGTTTTCGGGTCGAGGCGGGTGGCGACAGCATCGGGGCGACGGTGGGCAACACCGGCAGGCCGGGGCGTCAGGGCGTGATCGGTCCGGTGTCGACGTCCGCCAACGGCGCACCGCGCTGCACGCACAGCCCCGCCACGTACGGCGAGTACCCCAACGTCGTCGATGCGAACTCCGGCGAGATCCCCGACCCCGCCAGTCAGGTCAGCCGCGACAACAACGGCCGAGCCGAAACGGGTTGGGTTCGCAGCTGCCCGAACGGCGGCGGCACCGATCCGTTCTACTGGGCACCGGCAGCCATCGACCCCGTCGACCTCGTCCCCGACGCGCTCGCCGACGCCCGTTCACGACTCCCCGCCCCCATCCCAGCCATCAATCCCGACGCGGCCGCCGGCGGCATCGTCAACCTCGGCATGTGGCTCGCTGTCGACGATCCCGGCATCACGACCGCCCGGGCGGCGCTGGCCGGAGTCTGGGCCGAAGTCACCGCCACCGCGACCGGCATCGTCATCGATTTCGGCAACGGTGACACGACCACCTGCGAAGGACTCGGCACACCCATCCCCGACAGCGCCCTCGACGACCTCGAACAGGGGCCCTGCGGCTACACCTACCGCCGGTCCTCCCCCGACGACGACCCCTACCGGCTCACGATCACCACCACCTACGCCATCAACTGGACCACCAGCGCCGGCTCGAACGGCACCCTCACCCCCATCGGCCGAAGCACCACGATCGGCTACGACGTCGACGAGATCCAGACCATCGGCATCTCCAACTGAGGCCACCCACACGAGGCACGACCATCCGACCGCGGCCATGCGAGACTCGGGGGATGGCATCACTGGTCCTGCTGTGCACCGACGGATCCGACGTGGCGATCGAGGCGCTGCGCGACTCGTTGCCGATCCTGGCACCCGCCGATCGAACGATCGTGCTGGCCGTCGAGTCGCCTGCCGACGCCGATCTGACCACCGGCACCGGATTCGCCGGACGCGCTTCCGATGACCTGTCCGACCAGATCGAGACCACCGGCGACCGTGCAGCCAAGAAGGTCCTCGACCGGACCGTCGCCGCGCTCGAACTCGACGACGACGTCGAGATCATGGCGATCGTCGGCCGACCCGGCCCGGCGATCTGCCAATTGGCGACTGCGCTCGGCGCCACGGCGATCGTGATCGGCAGCAGCGGACGCAGCGGCCTGCGTCGTGCGATGATCGGCTCGACCTCCGACCACGTCGTGCGCCACGCCCCCTGCCCCGTCGTCGTCCAAGGTGTCGGACAGCAGTGACGCCCACCGGAACCCAACACCACGATGGCTGAGCCCGCATCCGGCGGCTCGATCGCCCGCACCGTCGGCCGATGGTTGCTCGGCGCAGCGCTGGTGTTCGCCGGCATCGGACACCTCACCAACCAGCGCGAGGAGTTCCGGGCCCAGGTGCCCGACTGGTTCCCCATCGACGCCGATGCCGTCGTGCTCGTCTCCGGTGTCGTGGAGATCGCGCTCGGCCTCGCGCTCGTGCTGGTGCGCCGCCGACGGGCGCTGGTCGGCTGGATCGTGGCCGGCTTCTTCGTGGTGATCTTCCCGGGCAACATCGCCCAGTGGGTCGAGGGCACCGACGCCTTCGGGCTCGACAGCGACACCGCACGATTCGTCCGCCTGTTCTTCCAGCCGGTGCTGATCGTGTGGGCACTGTGGTGCAGCGGCGCCTGGCGAACGTGGCGTCAGGGCGGCAGCCGCCTGACCGCGCCGCAGCGCTTCCGCGATCCGCACCGATCCCGTCCCGGCTTCCGGGACGGCTCGCGCACTGATCGTGCATGGTTGGGGTGGGTCGGCGGCCGGGTCGGTCAGCGGGCGGCGACGACCCGTGCGGTCTGTTCGGCGATCGCGTGTTCTTCGTCGGTGGGGACGACGAGCACTGCGGTCGCTGCACCATCGTGCGAGATCACCACGTCGGATCGTTCGTTTCGGGCCTCGTCGAGCGAGACCCCGAACACCTCGAGGCCGGCACACACCCGCGATCGCACCAACGCGCTGTGCTCGCCGATTCCCGCGGTGAACACGAGCCCGTCACAGCCGCCGAGCACCGCCACGTAGGCACCGATGTACTTCTTGATCCGGTGGCAGAACACGTCGAGCGCGAGGTCAGCCGCCTCGTCCCCCGCGTCGATGCGGGCGACGATCGCACGCAGATCCGAGTCGCCGCACAACCCGAGCAGACCACTCGCCCGGTTGAGGTCGGCGAGCACCTCCACTTCACTGCGACCGCCGGCGGCAGCGACGTGGCCGATCACCGCCGGGTCGATGTCGCCCGACCGGGTGCCCATCACGAGGCCCTCCAGCGGCGACAGCCCCATCGACGTCTCCACGCTCCGACCGCCCTGCACGGCGGTGATCGATGCACCGTTGCCGAGGTGCGCGACGATGAGATCCAGCTCGGATCGTGGTCGCCCGAGCACGTCGGCCGCTCGCGCCGACACGTAGTCGTGCGAGGTGCCGTGGAACCCGTAGCGGCGCACGCCGTACTCGACGAACCACGATTCGGGCACGGCGTAGCGGTAGGCAGCCGGCGGCAGGGTCCGGTGAAAGGCGGTGTCGAACACGGCCACCTGCGCCACCGTCGGCCAGTGCGCTCGGGCCGCCTCGATCCCGGCGATGTTGGCCGGATTGTGCAGCGGCGCCAACGGCACGAGCGCCCTCACCGCCGCGACGACGCCGTCGTCGACGAGCGTCGGCTCGGAGAACACCTCCCCACCGTGCACCACCCGGTGCCCCACCGCTTCGACCGGCTCGCTCGACCCGTCGACGACGGCGACCACCTCGGCCAATGCCGCCGCGTGGTCGACGACCTCCTCGACGACACCGCCGGCAAGGCGTTCGCCGGTGTCGGAGTCGACCAGTTGGTACTTCACCGACGAGCTGCCGGAGTTCAGCACGAGCACCCGCATCGCCCCCCCTTCCTCAGCCGGTCGCCGAATCGGCGGCCCGATCGGCTCCGACCTGCACGGCGGTGATCGCAATCGTGTTGACGATGTCGGTCACGGTCGCGCCTCGCGACAGGTCGTTGACCGGCTGGTTCAACCCCTGCAGCACCGGCCCCACGGCCACGGCGTCGGCCGAGCGTTGCACCGCCTTGTAGGTGTTGTTGCCCGTGTTCAGATCGGGGAACACGAAGACCGTCGCGTTTCCGGCCACGGTGCTGCCCGGCATCTTGCTGCGCGCCACATCGAGGTCGACCGCTGCGTCGTACTGGATCGGCCCGTCGACCTTCAGGTCCGGTCGCCGCTCGCGCACCAGCTCGGTCGCGGTGCGGACCTTGTCGACGTCGGCGCCACCGCCTGACCCACCGGTCGACCAGCTCAGCATGGCCACACGCGGTTCGATGCCGAACATCGCAGCGGTGTCGGCCGACGAGATGGCGATGTCGGCCAACTGCTCGGCATTCGGGTCGGGGTTCACCGCGCAGTCGCCGTAGACGAGCACGCGGTCGGCGAGCAGCATCAGGAACACACTCGACACGATCGACGTGCCCGGCTTGGTCTTCACGAACTCGAGCGATGGGCGAATCGTGTGCGCCGTGGTGTGCACCGCACCCGACACCATTCCGTCGACGACGCCCTCCTTCACCATCATCGTGCCGAAGTAGCTGACATCGGTCATGATGTCGTGCGCCCGCTCGAGGTTGATGCCCTTGTGGCCGCGCAGCTCGAAATACCGCTTGCCGAACCGCTCGAGCAGCGGGTCGGTCAACGGATCGACCACCTCGACGTCGTCGAGGGCCAAGCCCAGCTCGGCGATCCGCGCGCGAACCTCGTCGGGTTGGCCGAGCAGGGTGAGCTCGCACACCTTGCGGCGCCGGATCCGATCGGCGGCCTGCAGGATCCGATCGTCGGAACCCTCCGGGAGCACGATGTGGGCCCGTGCGGCGCGTGCCCGCTCGATCAGCTCGTACTGGAACATCACGGGCGTCATCACCTCGGAGCGACCGATTTCGATCCGATGTTCGAGCGCTTCGAGGTCGACATGGGCCTCGAAGTGGCCGAGCGCCACATCGATCTTGCGGCGATCGCCGCCGGTGATGGCCCCCTCGACGTTGTTGACGGCGATCGTCGTGTCGAACGTGTCGGCCTCGACCGCGAGCAGCGGCATCGACGTGCCACCCGACAGCGAATCGATCAGCGCCACCACCCGGGGGTCGGGTCGAAGCCCGCCGGACAGCACCACCCCCGACACGCTGGGATACGCAGAGGACGATCGCGTCATCACCGCGGCCAGGATCACGTCCGGCCGGTCTCCCGGCACGATGAGCACCGTGCCGTCCTCGAGATGATCGAGCACGTTCGGCACCGTCATCGCCGCCACCTTGACGTGGCCCACCGGGCGCGGAAGGTCGTCGGGATCGCCGGCCACCAGTTCGGCGCCGAGCGCGGCTCGGAGCTGCTCGAGCGACGGGCGCCGCAGCGTGGGCTCCTCGGGGATCGCCCACACGGGATCGCGCAGGTCGATGCCGGCGAGTCCGTCGTCGAGCTGGTCGATCACCGACGGGTCGACCCGATTGACGATGATCGCCACGATCGCGTCGTCACCGAGCGAGTCGCGTCCGACGGCGATCCGCTCGACGATGTCGTCAGCGGTGCAGCGGTGACCGTCGACGACAGCGACGATCGGGATGCCCAGGTGTTGCGAGATCCGTGCGTTCACCTCCAGCTCGACCGGCGACGAGGCCCCGGTGAAGTCGGTGCCCTCGACCACCACGAAGTCGCTCTCCGCCTCGATGCGCTTGAACCGTTCGACGATGCGGACCATGCCCGCCTGCGTCGCACCGCCGGCCCGCGCCCGCTCGGCGGCGGTGAACGCATGCCCGCAGCGCTCGTCGGGGAGGTCGTACTGCGAGCGGATCAGCTCGAGATCGTTGTCCGGCAACCCCTGCACGATCGGTCGGTAGAAGCCGACCCGGCTGACCCGTCGCGAGAGCAACTCGACCAGGCCGAGCGCCACGATCGATTTTCCACTCGCAGGCCCCATGGCCGTCAGATAGACCGCACCTGCCACGACCTCGATCGTAGTGGCTGCACTGTCAACCACGGATGAGGGCCGAACTCCAGTCGAGGAACCGGTCGATCCAGGTGTCGGCAGGCACGTTGTTGGTGCGCATCCCGAAGCCGTGCCCACCCTGCGCGTAGGCGTGCAGTTCGACGGGCAGATTGGCTCCGCGCCACCGCTCGTACAGGGCGACCGAATCGCCGGTGAGTCCCAGTGCGTCGTCGGTCGCCACCGTCAGGAACATCGGCCCGCTGCCGGCGGGTGGGTCATCGAGCTCCAGGCCGCTGGTGGTCGCGTAGATCGGGGCGGTCCAGTCGGGCCGCACGCCGGGATCGTCGGCGTAGGCGGCGCGCACTGCGACGTTGCCGCCGGCGGAGAACCCCATGAAACCGAGGCGGCCCGGATCCACACCGAACTCGCCGGCGCGCTCGCGCACCAGACGCATCGCCGTCATCCCGTCGGCGCCTGCCAGTGGCGCGGCTGCGGCCATGTCGACGAACACGCGAACGTCGCCTTCGACGATCTTGGCCATCTTGTCCACCAGGTCGGCGACCGGGTCGTCACCGCCGGGGACGGTGCGGTACTGCAGCACGAACGACGCGATGCCGGCCGTCGCCAGCCGGTCAGCGACGGCGAATCCTTCGCTCTCGATCGACAGCGCGTGGAACCCGCCGCCCGGTGCGACGATCACGCCCACCCCCGTCGCCTCGCCGGTCGGACGGACCGGGGTGATCGTGGGCACCACGACGTTGGCCACCACCTCGGTGTCCCACAGTTCGCTCCAGTAGCGACGGGCCGAGTGGGTCCAGCCCTCGCTGCCGGGCGCCGGACCGTCGTACAGGCGGATCTCGTCGTCGGACATCGTTCCAGCCTGCCCGGTCACCGGCGGCCCCGGCGAGCCAGCCAGGTGGCGCTCAGTCGGGGCGGTTGGCCATGGCGTCGAACAGGTCACGTACGAGCGTCAGCTGCGTACCGGCTTCGGGGCCGGCCGCCGGGCGGTGGCTGCGCACGTGTTCGAGCGCTTCGTCGAGCGGCACCCCCATCGACACGAGTACCGCCACCGCGGTGGTTCCCGCCCGGCCGATCCCCGCTGCACAGTGCACGATCACGCCCCTGCCCGCCACGAGGCGGTCGACGAGATCGTTCAGTACCGGTTCGAAGCGCTCGCGATCCGGGGCGTGCAGGTCAGGAATCGGCCACCAGATCACCCGCGTCGACGGTTGGGCACGCAACCATTCGACGTAGTGCGGATAGCGCTCGGCGAGTTCGTACTCCTGGGTGAGGCACATCACCGCGTCTGCTCCCACCCGTTCCAGCAGCCCCTCGGGGTCGGGACCGATGGCGTGCTTGCCGCACAACCAGAGTCGGCCCTGCGTCGGAGGTGGCAGCGGGATCTCGTGGATCCCCCCGTCGAGGTTCCACTGCGACGTTCGTCGTTCCCCGGCCACGCCATGGTCTAGCACTGGCCACATCGGGTCCTTCGCCACTGGCGATCGGCGGCGCAATCGGGCGAAGTGGAGACATGGGGACGTCGACGTCGCCGCTCGCGCACTGGAGGGGCCATGTGCCTCGGTGACCTGGCGCGTGTGGTCGAACTCGTCGACGGCGGCCGGGCGATCGTGGAGGTCGCCGGGGTCCGCTCGACGGTGAGCCTGGCGGTGCCACGAGCCGAAGGCACCCCCGTCGAGCCCGGCGACCTGGTGGTGGTGTCGATGGGGCTCGTCGTCGCGGTCACCGACGACGCCAGCGAGGCCGAAGCGATCGCCCTGCTCGACCAACGGGAGGTTCCACGATGACCACACACGCCGAACGAACCGCCGACGAACGCTCTACCGATGGTGCGGTCGATACCGCCACCCGCATCTCTCGGCTGCTGCCCGCGCTGATCGCTGCGCTCGTCAGCGGTGTCGCCGTGTTCGTCAACGGACTTGCGGTGCGCCGCTTCGACGACGCCACCGTCTACACCACCGCCAAGAACCTCCTGGCCGGTCTCGTGCTCGCAGGAGTTCTCGTCGCCGCGACGCGGCGCACCCGCGAGAACGAGCCTGCACCCACCCGGGCCGAGTGGCCGTGGCTGGCGATCGTGGCGCTGATCGGTGGCGCCGTGCCGTTCGTGCTGTTCTTCGAAGGACTCTCGATGGCCACGTCGACCGACGCCGCGTTCATCCACAAGACACTCGTCGTCTGGGTGGCGATCGGCGCAACGGTTGCCCTCGGAGAGCGCGTCGGCCCAGTGCACGTGCTCGCGATCGCACTCCTCTTGGCCGGCCATGCGATCGTCGCCGGTGGTGTGAGCCTGACGGGCCTCGGCGCCGGCGAAGCAATGATCTTCGCCGCCACCCTCATCTGGGCGGTCGAGGTCGTGATCGTCAAACGGCTGCTGACCACCGTGTCGCCGTCGTGGGCTGCAAGCGCTCGGATGCTGGGCGGCAGTGCGTTCCTGCTGGCATGGCTGGCGCTGCAGGGTGATCTCGGCGCACTCGCCTCATTCACGACCAACCAGTGGTGGTGGCTGGCCCTCACGGGCACGACACTCGCCGTGTTCGTGTCGCTCTGGTACCGGGCGCTGGCCCTCGCGCCTGCCACCGATGTGACTGCGGTGCTCGTCGTCGGCGCGGCGGTCACCGCTGCACTCAACTCGGGCTTCCGAGGCGTGCCGCTGGCCACCGGCACCCCCGGCTACCTGCTGATGCTGCTCGGCGCGGCGGTGGTGATCGCCCACGGATCGCCGACCGCCCGAACTGCCCGACAACGAGCAGACGCCTGATCACGATGACCACGACGACACCCCGCGACGTTGCGGACGCGGTCGGCCCCCGCCGCTTCGCCCGGTTCGCGACGCCGCCGAACCAGCTCGGCTACTGCGGCCCGAGTAGCGCCGGCGGCCTGGCGCCGTATCTCGACGAGCCCGTCGACGGCGGGATGCGTGAACTCGCCACCCAGTTCGAAGGCGCCTACCCGTACCTCCGTCTCCTGGCGGGCGCGCACGGTTGCGACGACCCACTCGATCCGGACGTCGTCGAGGCGTACTGGATCGGCAACCAGCTGCTCGACGAGGTGGCGACGTTCGACTTCGGCAACTCGATCGACGACCGCTTTCGCCGACGGGCCGGGGCGGCGTGGCATCGCATCGACGAGTCGATCCCCGCCGGTGTCGCCCACCACTCGTACCACGTGTTGCACGTGATGCCGTGGGCCGGCCTCCTGCAGCGCGGCGTGGTCGACGAACCGCTGCGAATCATCGATCAGTGCTGCGTCACCTGGGGTCGAGTCGTCGAAGCCGGCGCGGTCACCCTGGTCAGCCGACGCCCACTCGTGTGGAGCGGCAGTGCGCTCGAACTCGGGCCCGCCACGGTCGAATCGGTCACCTCCACGATCGAGGTCGAGGTCGGCGACCGGGTCGCGCTTCACTGGGGTGCGGTGTGCGAACGCCTCGACGCCCGGCAACTCGCGTGGCTGCAGCGCGTCACCCTGGATCAGTTGCGCACCTTCGCCGCCGGCTGATCACGCCACGACCCAACCCAACGGCCCACCCCACCCCCCAACCCGTCCGTTCTCGTGAACAATCTCACCTCTCAGAGGTGAAGTTGTTCACGAGAACGGGTCATGCGCTCGACGACGTGCTCGACCGCCGTCTCGGCTGCCGCGAGCGACCGACGGGCTGAGCGGAGCGCACCACATGGTCTGTTCGGCCTCGATCCCGATCACGACGAGCTGCGAGGGCATCCGCCCGAGCGCCCGTGCCAACTCGATCGCCACCGACACGTCGACGTCATGGGTCGACACCGCAGTCGGGTGTCGACACTTCGTCGTCGGTGACGTCGACCGACACGGTCCGCCCGGGGCTCGAACCGACCGGCAGTGCGTCGACGACCACCACTCGGTCGCCGGGACCCCAGTGGAGTGCGAGGTCGATGATCGATCCCTCGCACACCACCGATCGGATCCGACCGTCGAGGCGTGCCCGCAGGAGGTCGCACACGTGCGGACCGACCGCATCGTCGCCGCGATCGCGGTTGCCCACGCCGATCACCAGCCAGTCGCCGGCCGGTGCGATGTCGGTGCTCACGATGGGCCTCCAGGGTTGGTGTGGGGGTCGGTGTGGCCGTCGGCGTGGCGGTCGATGTCGAAACGCAGGAAGTGCGTGGCACACGAGATGCACGGGTCGTAGTTGCGGATCACCTGTTCACAGCGGTGGCCCAGATCGTGATCGTCGAGGTCGAGGTGCGACTGCACGAAGTCGCGCAGGTCGGCCTCGATGGCGATCTGGTTCTGCGAGGTCGGTGGCACGATCTGGGCGTCGAGGATCGTGCCGCCTGCGTCGAGTTCGTAGCGGTGGTACAGCAGACCCTCGCGGCGCCTCGGTGGCAGCGCGCCCGACGCCGGCGACCGCCGCCACCTCGACGAACGGCTCGGGCGGCGGCGAGTAGCCACGAATGATCTGCTGGGCGTGCTCGATCGCCCACATCGTCTCGAGGCCGCGCACCAGAATGCTGCGGAACGGGTTGGTCTCGACCGGGCCGACACCGACCTCGTCGGCCAGCGAACGCACCGAGTCGGTCAACAGGTCGTGGTTGTTCATCCAGCGCGCCAGCGGGCCGACCTGATAGCGCCGGTCGTCGTCGAGCACCGCGTGCAGCGCCGTCGAGTGTTCGACGTGGATCTCACGGATCCGCTCGCCGTACTCGACGACGTCGAGGTCGAGCCCGAGGTTCGAGACGACCCGTCCCTCGTTCAACGGGTACTCGTCGGGGTGACGCAGCGAGACGAACTCGGTGTGCTCGGCGAGGCGGTCGGGGATGCTGGGGAACTCGAATCCCGCCGTCCAGCGCACCATCGCCACCGCGGCGGCGTGCGCACGTTCGAGGTCGGGCAGCAGGTCGTCGAGTTCGGCCCGGCTCGGGGCACGGTAGAAGCCGCCGAGGCGGACGTTCACCGGATGAATCGGGCGTCCGCCGACCACCTCCATGATCCGGTTGCCGGTCTTCTTCAGGTGCAGCACCTCGGTCATCAGCTCCGGTTGCTGCGCGGCGATCACGATGCCCGAGTCGACCCGCAAGAAGTCGGGCGCGTGCAGGAACGCGATGTGCAGCACGTGGCTCTCGATCCACTCGCCGCAGTAGAGGAGGCGACGCAGATCGCGGATCGCACCGCTCACCTCGACACCGGCGAGCTGCTCGATCGCGTGTGCTGCGCTCATCTGGTAGGCGACCGGGCAGATCCCGCAGATGCGCGCCGTGATGTCGACCGGCTCGCGATACGAGCGACCCCGCAGCAACGCTTCGAACAGGCGCGGCGGTTCGTAGATCTCGAGGCGCACGTCGCTGACCACGCCGTCGTCGACGACGACGTGCATCGCTCCTTCGCCTTCCACCCGGGTGAGGGTGGGCACGTGCAGGTCGACGTTGCGATGGGTCACGGCGTCGCTCCCTTCCTCGCCAGCTCGACGTGTGTGAACGCCTCGACGTTGAACGTGTGCAACAAGCGGTCGACCGCGAGGTCATCGAGTCCGAGGTGTCGCAGTTGCGTGCGCAGCGATGCGACGTTGGGAGATTCCATCGGGCCGAAACAGCCGTAGCAGCCACGATGGAACGACGGACACAGCGCGCCGCATCCGGCTTGGGTGATCGGGCCGAGACATGGCGTGCGGTGGGCGACCATCACGCAGGAGGCCCCACGCGCCTTGCACTCGGTGCACACACTGGTGGTGGGCAGCCGTGGCACGTGCCGGTTGAGCAGCGCCCCGAGCACGCCGATCAGTTGGCGACGATCGATCGGGCAGCCGCGCAGCTCGAGATCGACGGTGACGTGGTCGGCGATCGGCGTCGAGGTGGCCAGCGTGTCGATGTACTCGGGGTGCGCGTAGACGATCGACGTGAACTCGGTGACGTCGGCCCCGTTGCGCAGCGCTTGGATCCCGCCGGCGGTGGCGCAGGCGCCGAGCGTGACGAGCAGCCCCGACTGGGCGCGGATCTCGGCGATGCGCTCGCGGTCGTGCTCGGTGGTGATCGAACCCTCGACGAGCGACACGTCGTAGGGCCCGTCGACCATCGCCGAGGTGGCCTCCGGGAAGTACGAGATCGCCACGCTGTTCGCGACGGCGAGCAACTCGTCCTCGCAGTCGAGCAGGCTCAGCTGGCAGCCGTCGCACGACGCGAACTTCCACACCGCCAGGGTCGGGCGAACGTCGAGCATGGCGGTCATCGCTCCCTCACGTGCATCGCGGTCGCGACGTCGGCGTAGCGCACGACCGGGCCGTCGCGGCACACCATGATCGGGCCCAACTGGCAGTGCCCGCACCGACCGATGCCGCACTGCATGTTGCGTTCCAGCGTGAGCTGTACCCGATCGGCCGGCATCCCGAGTTCCGCGAGCAGGTCGCCGGTGATCCGCATCATCACGTCGGGACCGCACAGCAGCGCCGCCGCCGCCGCCCAGTCGACGTCGAGCTGACGAACGACGTCGGGCACGAATCCCACCAGGCCGGACCAGCCGTCTTCGGCTGCATCGATCGTTTCGATCACTTCGATGCCACCGTCCCGCCAGCGGTCGTACTGCCGGCGGTACAGCAGGTCGGCGCTGGTGCGAGCACCGACGACGACGATCACGCGGCGGCCCGAACGTCGACGATCGGCAAGGGCGAGGATCGCAGAGCGCAACGGTGCGAGGCCGAGCCCACCGGCGGCGATCACCACATCGCCGGTGAGCGCATCGAGGTCCCAACCTCGCCCGAACGGCCCACGGATCCACAGCTGGTCTCCCGGTTGCAGCTGATGCAGCGCCGTCGTGATCGCGCCCGCCTGACGGATCGTGTACTCGTGGTGGTCGCGCACGGTCGCCGACGAGCTGATCGAGATCGCCGCTTCCCCGATCCCGAACGCTCCGACCATCCCGATCTGCGCCGGCACGAACGGAGCCGGAGCACCGTCGACCGGCGCAACGTCGAGTGTCACCACGCCAGGTGTCTCGGGCACCACGGCGCGCACGACGTGGACACGCGGGGCTGCCGCGACGTCAGTGGTCATGATGATCACGTCCTCCGGGCGCCGGCACCGGCTCGGCGAGGGCCTCGACTTCGGCGGTCAGGTCGATGCCGACAGGACACCACGTGATGCAGCGCCCGCACCCGACGCAACCGGACTCACCGAACTGGTCGTGCCACGTGCCGAGCTTGTGGGTCAGCCACTGCCGGTAGCGGGCCATCGGTGTCGACCGCACGGGGCCCGGACCGAGGCGCGAGTACTCGGCGCTGAAACAGGTGTCCCACACCCGGTCGCGGTGGGCGATGCCGTCGAGGTCGACCCGGTCGTCGGTGTCGGTGCAGAAGCAGGTCGGGCAGACCGCCGTGCAGTTCCCGCACGTGAGGCAGCGATCCGCGACGTCACCCCACTGCGGGTGGTCGAGGTCGGCGATCACGACCGTCGCCGCGTCGGACCGCATCGAGCGCTGGTCGACGTGCACGCTGCGACGCAGCGCGTCGACGCGCTCGATCGTCGGCGGCGGCGCCAGGTCGAGGCCGAGTTCGTCGACCACCGCCCGGCCTGGCTCACTGCAGGCCCTCACCAGATACCAGACGGCGCCGTCGTCGGCGACCTCGGTGAGCACCAGGTCCGCTCCGTGGTCGTCACCGTCGACGGTCGGCCCGGTTCCGACCGATTCGCAGAAGCACGTCGCCGCCGGGTGCGAACAGTCGACCGCCACGAGGAACAGCCCGGTTCGAGCAGCGGCGTACGCGGGGTCGGGATATGGCCCGTCGAGCTGCGTGCGGTCGAGCCGAGCGAGCGCCGCCAGATCGCACGACCGCACGCCGACGACCGCACGCCGACGGGAGGCGTGTGGGCGGACGGTGACGGCGACCGCACCATCCCCCGCGCGCTCCATCGTCCACACCGGCGCACGCGGCGGATGGACGATCGCCTTGACCGAGTCCGGCCCGACCGCGTACGAGAACCGTCGGCTCGACGAGCCCGATCCCCGCTCGACCCGGTACGCCCCGCCACCTTGAGCATCCGTGACGTCGATCGGCAGCTCGTCGGCGCTGTCGATCGGCCGCAGACGGATCGCACCGTCGACGAGGACCGGTGCCAACACCTCGCCGGCGTCGCGATGCAGCACCTCGACCATCCGATCGAGGTCCGAGGCCGACATCAGCCAGGACAGCATCCCCGCTGCTCCCATGGATCCATCCTCTCGAACCGCGCGATCGCCGACCAGAGGAACTGGACCCTTCTGATCCGACAGTCCGATGTGGCAGGGTGGGGCAGTGCGGTGGTGTACCGACTGCGCCGCCGGCTCGGAGGAGACATGACCGACGACCAATGGCCACGACTGTCCCGACGAGGATTTCTCGCCGGAACGATCGCTGCAGCACTCGCGGCCTGCAGCAGCGACGGGTCGGACTCGGCCACGTCGAGTCCCCCGACCACCGGTGACGCGCCGAGCACCACCAGCAGCAGTTCCAGCGCACCGACCACGACGGCGGCGGGCGTCGAGACGACCGTGGCTCCGACGTCGTCGGTGACGTCGGACCCGTTCGCGCTCGGCGTTGCGTCGGGCGATCCGCTCGCCGACTCGGTGATCCTCTGGACCCGTCTGCTCCCGGAGCAGCCGCTCCCCGACGACGACATCGAGGTCGGCTGGGAAGTCGCCAGCGACGAGGCATTCACCGACGTCGTCGCCGATGGTACGGCCCCTGCGATCGCGGCACTCGGACACTCGGTGCACGTCGACGCCGGCGGTCTGCAAGCCGACACCGAGTACTGGTACCGCTTCAGCGTCGGCGAGTTCACCACCGCGCCGGCACGCACCCGCACCTTCGCCGCACCCGGAACCATGCCCGAGAGCTTCCGGTTCGCGTTCTCGTCGTGCCAGAACTGGGACCAGGGCTACTACGCCGCCTACCGCGATCTGGTCGAGCAGGGCGACATCGATGCGTTCGTGTTCCTCGGCGACTACATCTACGAGTACGCCTCCGGGGGCTACGCCGACGATCGCAGCCGCCAGACCGGGCAGGACTTCGAGTGCGAAACCGTCGAGCAGTACCGCGAACGGTATGCCCTCTATCAGAGCGATCCGCTGCTGCAGAACGCTCATGCACTGGTGCCGTGGATCATCACGTGGGACGACCACGAGGTCGACAACAACTACGCCGGCGCGATCTCCGAGAACGACGACGACCCGGCGGTGTTCCTCGAGCGGCGCGCCAACGCCTACCAGGTCTGGTACGAGCACATGCCGGTGCGCCTCGACCCACCGGACGGGCCCGGACTACGAGATCTACCGGATCGTTCGCGCACGGCGACCTGTTGCGGTTCCACGTGCTCGACACCCGTCAGTACCGCTCCGATCAGCAACGAGGCGAGCCGTTCGTCGAACAGCTCGGTGATGACGTGCAGGTTCGCGACGAAGCGCTGGCGAACGACCCCGACCAGACGATCCTCGGCGAGACGCAGCGCACCTGGCTGATCGACGGTGTCGCCGCGTCGAACGCCGTGTGGGACGTGCTCGCCCAACAGGTGTTCATGTTCGGCGGCAATGCCGTCGCCGGGTCGGCTCCGCCGGTCGTGGTCGTCGACACCTGGGACGGCTACGCCGCCGACCGGCGGGCGGTACTCGACGCACTCGGCGCGAGCGCCGACAACCTGGTGGTGCTCACCGGCGACTTCCACTCCGCGGCGGTGGCCGACCTGCGCGCCGACCCGTTCGACACGTCCCTGCCGGTGATCGGTTCGGAGTTCATGGCGTCGAGCATCTCGTCGTCGTTCTTCGACGACGATGCCACGGTCGAGACGCTCGTGACCGGAGCGCTCGCCGGCAACCCGCAACTGAAGTGGTTCGACTCACAGCGCGGATACACGGTGTGCGAGGTCACGCCGGAACGGTGGATTGTCCACCTACCGCGCCGTGGCCGACCAGTTCGACGAGGCGTCACCGGTCTCCACGATCAGTTCGTGGGAAGTCGTCGCCGGCACCCCTGGCGTCAGCCAGCTGACCTGACCCGCATCGGAGCAGACCGAAGCATCCGTACTGACCGCTGACCCTCGATCCCTGCGAAGACGGGACACGTGCGTGCGATCGGTCGAGCCCTCCTGCGACGTCCCACGACACCGGGTGTCGTCGTCGGGCTCGTGTTCTGGTGGTTCTCGCTCGTTCCCCTCGAGGATGCCGCGCGGGTCGGTCGTCAGTCGATGACCGTGAGACGCCGAGGCAGGCACAACGTCGCCGGCACCCCCGGCGTCGAGGAGCTCAGCTGAGCGAGTCGAGCACGGCGAGCGTCTCGAGTGCGGCGAGCGCAGCCTCGGCGCCCTTGTTGGCATTGTCGCCGGCGCGCTCGAGTGCCTGTGCTTCGGTATCGACCGTCAGGATCGCGTTGGTGATCACCACGTCGGACACCAGCGACAGCTGCATCAGCCCGGCAGCGCTCGCATCGGACACCACCTCGAAGTGGTACGTGTCACCACGCACCACGGCACCGAGCGCGACGACGGCGTCGAAGCGTCCCGTCGCGGCGATCGCCGCGACGACCTGCGGGATCTCCAGCGCTCCCGGTACCCACGAGGTGCTGATCGCATCGTCGGCCACGCCGTGGTCGACCAACGCTCGTCGGGCGCCGTGTTCGAGCCGCTCGACGATCAGGTCGTTGAACCTCGCACACACGAGCGCCACGCGCCGCCCGGTGCCGTCGACCACGACGTCCGGCGAGTTCGGCGACTTCAGGTTGGCGCTCACGACGCCTCCCCTGCGGGTGCGGCGAGGTCATCCGGCAGCAGATGGCCCATCCGGTCGCGTTTCGTGCGCAGGTACTGCTCGGCTTCGGGATGCACTTCCAGATGCAACGGCACACGCTCGGTGATCGTGAGACCGAACCCGTCGAGGCCGCCGTACTTGGCCGGGTTGTTGGTGAGGAGACGCAGGTTGCGCACGCCGAGCTCGACGAGGATCTGCGCACCGATGCCGTACTCGCGACTGTCGACCGGGAGACCGAGTTCGAGGTTCGCGTCGACCGTGTCGAGCCCTGCCTCCTGCAGCCCGTAGGCGCGCAGCTTGTGGCTGATCCCGATCCCACGACCCTCGTGGCCACGCAGGTACACGACGATGCCACGGCCTTCGGCGGCGATCAGGCGCATCGACTCCTGCAGCTGCGGGCCGCAGTCGCACTTGACGCTGGCGAAGATGTCACCGGTGAGGCACTCGCTGTGCACACGAACCAGCACCGGTTCGTCGCCGGCGGCATCGCCGCACACGAACGCCAGATGAGTCTCGCCGTCGAGTGTGCTCTCGAACGAATGGCACCGGAAGTCGCCCCATGCGGTGGGGACTCGGGCATCAGCGACGTGCTCGACGAGCTTCTCGTGGCGGCGCCGATACCGCACCAGGTCGGCGATCGACACGAACAACAGACCGTGTTCGTCGGCGAAGTGACGCAGGTCCGCGCCGCGGGCCATCTCGCCACCATCGAGCACCAACTCGCACAGCACGCCGGCCGCAGCGCGGCCGGCCAGGCGGGCCAGGTCGACCGACGCTTCGGTGTGGCCCGTGCGCTTCAACACGCCGCCCGGGCGAGCGCGGAGCGGGAAGATGTGACCGGGACGGTGGAACTCGGTGGCGCCGACCTCGGTGTCGGCGAGCGCTCGCAGCGTGGACGCCCGGTCGGCCGCCGAGATCCCGGTGGTCGTGCCCTCGGCGAGATCGACGCTGACCGTGAACGCAGTGCCATGGGCCTCGGTGTGTTGCGAGGCCACCACCATCGCCGGCAGATCGAGTTCGTCGCAGCGCTCACCGGTGAGCCCGACGCAGATCACGCCCGACGTGTGACGTACGAAGAACGCGATCGCCTCCGGCGTTGCCGCATCGGCGGCCATGATCAGGTCGCCTTCGTTCTCGCGGTCTTCGTCGTCGGCGACCACGACGATCTCGCCACGTGCGATCGCAGCGATCGCCTCCTCGATGGGATCGAATCGGATGCTCATCGGTCTACTCCTTGCGTTGTGTCGGCGGCCGCGTAGGCGGACACCAACTTCTCGACGTACTTGGCCATCACGTCGACCTCGAGGTTCACGAGGTCGCCGGGACGTTTGGCGCCGAGCGTGGTGACGTCGGCGGTGTGGGGGATGATCGCCACGGTGAATCCGTCGTCGAGCGCGTCGACCACGGTGAGGCTGACGCCGTCGACGGTGACCGACCCCTTCTCGACCAGGTAGCGGGTCATCCCGGCGGGGACCTTGACGCGCAGGTCCGGCACGGGGTCGACCACCTCGCCGACACCGTCGACGTGTCCTTGCACGATGTGGCCACCGAGGCGGTCCGACACCTTGACGGCACGTTCGAGGTTGATGCCGTCGCCCGGCTGCAGCCCCGCCAGGCTGGTCCGCGAGATCGTCTCGTCGGAGACGTCGGCCTCCCACCAGCCGTCACCGGAGGCCACCACGGTGAGACAGCAGCCGTTCACGGCGATCGAGTCGCCGATCGCTGCATCCTCGATCACCCGGGTGGCGGCGACCCGCAGCCGGCCGCCATCGAGCGACTCGAGTCGGCCGAGTTCTTCCACGATTCCCGTGAACATGTCAGGGTCCTTCCGTCGGTGTTGGTTCGAGCAGGGGGATGAGTTCGATGCGCAGGTCGTCGAGCAGACCCTCGAGGCTGCCGTCCCATTCGATGCACGGATGCACGCGTCCAGCCGATGCTGCAGGTGCCGATTCCATCGCTGTCGTGTCGTCCATGGCCGTCCGTTCGTTCCGAGAACGCGGGCATGGGAACAGCACGGCTCGGCTCGACGCCCAATCGGGCGCGAACCTCTACCGCTACGACCTGCTCCCATCCGGACTCTGACCGTCGGCCCCGGAATTCCACCGGGTCAGCCACACCGATCGAGATCGGAGGGCTCGCGGGCTCTCACCGCCGGTCGGGACTTCCACCCAACCCCGCAGGTATTCAGTTGTGCCGACGACGCTACCGGCGAGCAGGCGACCGGACCCGATCGTGCCCCACCTCACCACTCACGTTTGTGTTGCAGTTCGGAGGGACCGCCCCACCGGAAGTGCAACGCGAACGTGGGGGGTTCGGTCGTCAGGAGAGGTGCCGGCCGCAGTGTGGCCAGGGACGTGCGCCGCGCTCGCTGTAGAGCGCGAGCGCCATGTAGTCCTGGTCGGCTGGCGCTGCCGCGGCGGGGTCGACGCCCACGAGGCCCGGCGAATGGCGTGAGGCGACCGAGTCCCAGGTCGTGCGATCGAACTGGTAGGCGCCGCGGTACCTGCCAGACGGGTTGGTGATCGAATAGTTGCCGTTCGATTCGCATTGACGCAGCGCCTCCCATTCGGCGGGCGACGGGCCGGGGGGCAGCACCGGCATGGGCACCGTGGCGGTGGGGAGGCCGACGAACTCGACCGCAGACAGATGGGCGCGGTGGGTGGCGTGGCCGTACGTGCCGTCAGCGGCGATCCCGAGCGTCTCCTGGAGCAGCACGACGCGTGGGCCCTGCTCGCCCCACGTGTAGGTGTCGGCGAGCACGAGGATCACCGGATCGACCACCGGAACCGTCACGGTCGGCTCGGCGACCGGCTCGGCCTGGCGCTGGGCCTGGGCGCCAGCGGTGGCGACTGCGGCGATGGTGATCGGGTCTGCGTCGATGAGTGCGCCGAGTTCGGCCGTCGCGAGGGTCGAGGTGGGAGCGGCTCGACGTCGTTCGGGGGCACTGGCGGACGCCGCGGGCGCGTCGTCGGCGATCGCCGTTGCCGAGTCGTCGGCGAGCGCTCGGGCGACCAGTGGGGTTCCACCGACGACGAGCACCGTCGCGAGCACGGCGGCGACGCGGCGGACTGCGCCACGGGACATGGCAGCGCGACGGGATGGGAAGTGGGGGGTCATGACGCTCCTTGGCAGCGGGGACCGACGTGGGTCCGCTCGGCATGTCGGCGCTTGGGCGCACCGGGCCTGGTGTTCGTTGACCCGCAATGTTACGGAATCGTGACGAAACCACAACATTGTGACGCGAGCCACCCGTCACACCCGGACCCGCCCCCGTTCCACGTTCGATCAGTGCCGGATACGTCCCGGGAAGCGGGACGTATCCGGTGCAGATCGTGCGTGGGACCGATCGCGCACTGATCGGGGCAACGGCGAGCGACGCGCAGGTGGGTACGGTGCGGTGGATGGAGCCGGTGATCGCTGCGGTGCTCGACGCCAATCGGGCGTTCTACGACGCCCACGAGGCCCGCGACCTCGATGCGATGCGGGCGGTGTGGGAACACAGCGACCACGTCGTGTGCGTCCATCCCGGGTGGCCGATCCTGCGCACGTGGCCACACGTCGAGGAGTCGTGGCGGCGGATCTTCGCCGGACCCGGCCGCAACCAGTTCATCCTCACCAACGAAGCCGTCGCCATCCACGACGACACCGCCTGGGTCACCCTCGACGAGAACCTGGTCGACTCCGGCGGCACCGGCACCGTGGCCGCCACCAACCTGTACGTGCAGCGTGACGGTCGCTGGCTGCTCGTGGCCCACCACGGCTCACCGGTCATCGCCAGCTGACAACCGACGCCACGTCGGTCCTGGGCCGGACGATCCGGCACGACACGCCGCCACCGCACGCCGGTCGGCAAGGATGGGGAGATGCCGACGACGCCGACGGTCCCACAGTTCGGGGCGCTGCTGCGCTCACACATCGCCAGCGTGCCCGATGCCGCTCGCCCGGCGTTCCTGTCGGGCCTCGAACGCTCGGCGGCGGCGCGCTACCGCGAGTGGGCCGACGCCGTCCCGGAGTACGCCGAGGTGCTGCTCGAGTGCGCCGACCGCGAAGACGAGATCGCCGACCTCGTGGCCGAGCTGTTCCCCGTCGAACCCGACGTGCAGCGCGCCGTCGACGAGGCGCTTCCGGCTGCGGTCGAGCTGTATTACGACGTCTTCTCCCCCTACGACGTCCTCGATCAGTTGTACCTCCAGTCGGAGGCCGAGCTCCAGGGCGCGCAGGCGTGGGTGGGCATCGCCGCCGGCATCGGTGACGATGCCGACGCAGCGACGCTCGCCACGCTCGCTCGCTGCACCGATCTCGAGCAGCAGAGCGCCGCCGCGGTCAAGGAACTGCTCGCCACCGCCGGCCACTGACGAACGCTCCCCAGCACCTCACCGACGAGCGGAGCAGAAGAGTCTTCGTACCCGACAGTTTCTCGGCCGCAGGACGTACTCTCGAAGTACAAAGGACGTGAACCCGTCTCCGCCGTCGATGACGAGAGGAGGTCCGCGGTGAAGATCACCATCACTATGGTGCCGCTGGCGGTCGGCGCCGTCGCGCTGGCTTCCTGTGGTGTGTCCCCGGGCCCCCGGCTGGACGGCACCGAACTCCCGCCCGTCGAGACGGTCATCGAAGCCGACCCCGGAACCGGCCCGGTTGGGACCACGGTCCCTGCCTCGCCGACGGACGCCGACCCCGCCGCACCCTCCGGTGCCGTCGGCGAGATCGAGCGCGTCGACGTGATCGTTCCCGGCTTCGTCACCGTCACCGGTTGGGCGACCGACACCAGCAGCGCAGCACCGATGTCGGTGACCGCATGGCTCGATCTCGAGCAGATGCACACCGTGGTCGCCGACGAGCCATCGTCCGCATCGGCCGCAGGCTCGACGCACGCCGGTTTCGCCTTCGATCTCCCGATCGGCGCAGATCCGGCCGTCGTCTGCGTCACGATCGCGCCGGACGGCGCAGCTCCCTTCGACTGCGTCGACGTGGCCGGTCGAGCGATGGACGACACCGAGGACGACGCGGATGCCGACACCGAGATCGACCCGGGTGTGTCGTTGACAGCGGTCACCCCGGACGCGAGCGGGTCGGTCGCGATCCGAGGTGTGGTCACCGGTCCAGCCGACCGCACTCCCCCGACGGTCACCGTCGCCAGCACGACCGGCACGATCACCGACGTCGGCAGTGACGACCCGGTGACCCAGGTTGCCGTTGCCCATCAGGCGTTTCGCTTCGAGGTGTACGACCTCGCCGACGGCACGTGGTCGGTCTGCGCTGAGCCGTTCGTGGTCAGCCTGCAGGAGCGTCGACCGTCGCCGGCGGCCGCCGATGGGTGCGGCACCATCGTGATCGGTGATCGCAACATCGGAACCACCGGCCGCGCCGTCATCGTCGACGCGGTGGGCCCTCCGCCCGAGCATCCGCTGTACCTGATGGAGCGCGACGCCGGCGTCTCCGCAGTTCTGAGCGATGGTTCGACGATGTGGTTCTTCGGCGACAGCATGCAGGAGGGGCTCGACCGCAACTTGCTCTACTTCGTCAACAACACCGCTGCCTGGGCCTCCGCCGACGACCCGACCGTCACGCACGACGCGATCTCCGCCGAGGGCGAGCCGTTCCTGTTCGCCGAACCGAGCGCTGCCATCTGTGCAGCATCGGACGACGCGAAGCCGGCGCTGTGGCCGGAAGCTGCGGTCGTGATTCCTCGCGGCGACGGAACGGACCGTGTCGTCGTGGTGATGTCCAAGATGTGCCTCGGGGACGACTGGCTCGATTTCGAAACCATGGGATTCGCCGTCGCCGAGGTGGTGTACGACCCGGACGATCCGCCGGTGAACCGGCCGATCGTCGGCGAGATCACACAACCCGATCTCGCTCCCGCCGAAGCCGGATACGGGCGGGCGATGCTCCTCGGACCCGACGGATACCTCTACGGCTACCAGTGTGGGAGCTACCCAGGAGCGTGGGGACCGTGTCGGGCAGCGCGTGTGTCGCCGGCAGACGTGACGGATCCGAACGCGTGGCGGGTCTGGAACGGCGACGACTGGACCGACCCTGCGAACTGGGTTGCCGACCGCACGGCCGCTACAGCGATGGAGCTCTCGGGGAGCACCGAGAACATGCTCCCCATCGCCGCATTCGGGGTGGACCACCACGCCGACTTCGACGCCTACCTGATGGTGTACTCGCCGTGGCCCGGGTTCTGCAGCGAACTCGACGTGCGTGTGGCCGACGCCCCCGTCGGACCGTGGACCGAGCCGGTGCCGATCACCCTGCCCGACTGCAGCGGGGAGGACTCCGGCGTCGCCCAGCACTGCTACGCGGCAACCCCGCAGATGCAGATGTGCATCGGCGACGAAGCTCGGGGGTGGCTACTTCGACCTGCAGACCCCGCTCGGCGTCGGCCGATACTTCGCCTTCGCGACACCGTTCGTGGTCGCTCCCCGAGCCTGAGGGCCGGGCCGCACCAGGCTCCGACTCAGGCGTAGCGGCGCAGGATCCTGCGGCCCAGGGAGGTCTTGTGGACCTCGTCGGCGCCGTCGTAGATGCGGGCGGCGCGCTCGTGGCGGTACCAGAACGACAGGATCGTGTCGTCGGTGACGCCGAGTGCGCCGTGCACCTGGATCGCCGTGTCGACGGCCTTCAGCATCGTGTTGGCGACCGAGAACTTGATCGCTGCGATCTCGTCGCGGGCGGCCTTGGCGCCGTACTCGTCGATCATCCAGGCAGCGTGCAACGTCTGCAGGCGGGCGCCGCGGATCTCGGCGTCGAGTTCGGCCGCCCAGTGCTGGATGACCTGACGATCGGCGAGCGTCTCACCGTCGGGGGTGATCACCCGCGCGTTCGCCCGTGCGCACATCAGGTCGTAGGAGCGACTCGCGATGCCGAGCCAGCGCATGCAGTGATGGATCCGCCCCGGACCGAGGCGTTCCTGGGCGATCACGAAGCCACCGCCCTCGGGGCCGAGCAGGTTGGTCTGCGGCACTCGACACGACTGGTAGATCACCTCGGCGTGGCTGGCGTGGCCCGAGCCGGAATGGCCCATCACGCTCACGTTGCGGACCAGGTTGAAGCCCGGGTTGTCGGTGGGGACGATGATCATGCTGGTGCGTTGGTACGGCGGGTGCATCGGGGTCGGTGACCGCCATCACGATCGCGAACGCGGCGCCGTCGGCCGACGACGTGAACCACTTCTGGCCGTTGATCACGTAGTCGTCGCCGTCCTTCACGGCGGTGGTCTCGAGCAGCAGCGGGTTCGAGCCGGCGGTCTCCGGTTCGGTCATCGAGAAGCAACTGCGGATCTCGCCGGCGACGAGCGGCGCCAGCCAGCGCTCGCGCTGTTCGGGGGTGGCGTGGGTGTGGAGGATCTCGATGTTGCCCGCATCGGGCGCCTGCACGCCGAACACGGTGTGGCCGAGCGGCGACCGACCGAGTGCCTCGCTGAGCAAGCCGTGGTCAACCATCGACAGCCCGAGCCCGCCGAACTCGACCGGATGGTTGGGCGCCCACAGACCCATCTGACGAACCTGATCCTGCGCGTGCGCGACCATGTCGGCGAGGGTCGCCTCGTCGCCGTGGAGCATCTGCTGCTCGATCGGCACCAGCTCGCGGTCGACGAACTCGCGCACCATCGCGAGCATGGTTTCCATCTCTTCCGACACCGTGAAGTCCATGTCGGTCGACGCTACGCGGCTCCCCACCGCCACGACAGGGCCGATGTGCCCCCGGTACCGTCGAAGTGTGAGCTCTGTCGTGAATCGCGCGCAGGAGGTGGCCGACGATGTGCTCTTCCCGGCCGCGCAGGACGTCGACCGAGGGGTGCGTCCACTCGGTGACGGGCTGCGGGCGCTGGCCGATGCCGGGCTGTTCGGACTCGCCGGGCCGGTATCGCACGGCGGCCTCGATCTCGGCCCGATCGACACGCGTCGGACGATCGCCGCCGTGGGTTCGGGGTGCGGGGCGACGTTCTTCGTGTGGGTGCAGCACCACGGCGTGGTCCGCACGCTGCGAACGTCGCCGAACGACGCACTCGTCGAGCACTTCCTCGCACCGATGTGTTCGGGCGATGTGCTCGCCGGCGTTGCGTTCGCCCACCTTCGCAGGCCTGGTGCACCGGCGATCAGGGCCAAGCGCACCAGCGACGGCGGCTGGCAGCTCGACGGCCACGCACCCTGGGCGACGTCGTGGGGCGTCGCCGACTGGTTCGCCGTCGCCGCCGCATCCGACGACGGCGAGGTGGTGTGGGTGAGGGTTCCCGGTCACGAGGTGCCGGGTCTCGTTGCGACGCCGCTGGCGTTGTCGGTGTTCGCCCGCACCGGCACGGTGGCGCTCACATTCGAGCGCTACCAGGTGGCCGAGGCCGACCTGATCTCCGTGGCCGACCTCGACGACTGGCGCCGGACCGATCGTCGCCACGCCGCACTGGGCCAACCGGCGGTGCTCGGCGTCGCCGAACGGGCGGCCGGGCTGCTCGCCGAACGACGCGACGCCGACGCCGTCGATGCGGCGAGGCGGCTGGGCGACGAACTGGCCGCGCGCTGGAGCCGAGATCGCGAGCTGGTGGGCGCGGGCGAGTCGGTCGAGTCGATGAGCGACCACCGGGCCGCGTGTCTCGATCTCGCCCGACGATCGACGACGGCGCTGCTCGCGTCGGTCGGCGGTGCCGGGATGGACCTCGCACACCCGGCGCAGCGACTGGCGCGAGAAGCCGACTTCTATGTGATCCAGGCCCAGACCGCCGACGGACGGGCGGCCACGCTCCGCTCGATTTGAGGGCGCTGGCGATGCCAATACCGTCCGTGCGCTACTAGCGTCGACATCGGAGGTGCGGGTTGGACATTTCGATCCTCGGTGAACTCGAGATCAACGACGGCACCGCACCGATCGATGTCGGCGGCAGGCGCGAACGGGCGATCGTCGAGACGCTGGCACTCGCCGCCGGCCACGTGGTCACCACGGACACGCTGATCGACGGGGTGTGGGGCGACGACCCGCCGCCGTCCGCCGACAAGTCCCTGCAGAGCCACATCTCACGCATTCGACAACAGCTCCCCACGGGGCTGATCGAAACCGCCGGACACGGCTACCTCCTTCGCGTGCGACCGGTCGACGTGGACGCACATCGCCTGGTGCACCTCGTCGAGCAGGCCCAGCGGGCGTCGACGGGTCTCGACCCGCACTTCGCCCTCGAGCTCCTCGACGAAGCGGTCGACCTCTGGCGAGGGACGCCGCTCGACAGTCTCGCCGATGGGCCCTACCGCTCCGGAGAAGTCGCCCGGCTGGAAGCGACCCGTGAGCTCGCCATCACCGCACGCATCGATGCACATCTGGCGCTCGGCCACCACGAGCTGATGATCCCCGAGCTCGAACGGCTGGTGAGCGAGCACCCGCACCGAGAACAGCTCTGGAGTCAACTCATGCTCGCGCTGTATCGGTCGGGGCGGCGCACCGACGCCCTCGACAGATACGAACGCCTGCGCACCGGGTTGCGTCACGACCTCGGCCTCAACCCGTCCGCCCCGCTGCCGCGACCTGGCGACGCAGATCATCAACGAGGACTCGGGCCTCGATCTCGAGCCACCTCCCCCGGTGTCGACGCTGCCGGCGCCGCTGTCGTCGTTCATCGGCCGCGAGTCCGCCGGTCGGACACTCTCGGATCTCCTCGAGCAGCGCCGGCTCGTCACCGTGGTCGGCCCCGGCGGCGTGGGAAAGTCGAGGCTGGCGATCGAGGTGGCCGAAGGCTGCCGCGAACGGTGGCCCGACGGAACCTTCTTCGTCGAGCTGACGGGCGCCGACGAGGTGGACGACATCATCGGCGGCCTGGCCGCCTCGCTGCCGTGGAACACCGACGGAATGCGGGGGACCACCGCGGCCGACGGCCTGGAACGATCGCTCGCCGGTCGATCGGTGCTGCTCGTGCTCGACGGGGCGGAACACGTCGCCGGCACTCTCGGCGACGTCGTCGAGCATCTCCTCGAGACCGCTCCCGACGTCACGGTGCTCGCCACCAGCCGAGCACCGCTTCGCATCCCGGGCGAACAGCTCTTCGAGCTGGCACCCATGGAACTCGCAGCAGGCGGACAGCGCCGGACAACCACATGCCGAAGCGGTCCAGCTCTTCCTGACACGCCTCGGCGCATCAGCCGACTCGCTGGACGCGAACGAGATCACCGCGGTCGAACAACTGTGCCGACTCGTCGACGGGCTCCCCCTGGGCATCGAGTTGATGGCGGCACAAGCCGAACAGATCCCGGTCACGACCGTGCTCGACCAACTGCGCAGCGGCCAGCAGGACGTGCTCGCCGTGCAACGCGCCGACGCCCGCGACAGCGACCCGAGTCTCGAACTGGTGCTCGACAACACCATGCGACTGCTCACCTCGGAACAGCAGGCCCTCCTCGGGCGCCTCTCGGTGTTCCGAGGGGGCTTCGACCTGCTCGGTGTTCGTTCCGTCGGTGGCTCCGGTGCCATCGAGGACTTCGCACGGCTACGCGAGGTGGGGCTGGCCCTGCCCGACCCCCGATCGGGGGTCGACCGACGATTCCGACTGCTCGACACCACGCGCACGTTCGCTGCGCGTCGACTGGAACCCGACGAAACCGATCGGGCCGAGCGCCTGCATGCCGAGTACCACCGAAACCTCGCCCGCCGGCTCGGTCACCGGCTCGGGGATCCGACGACGATGCGACACCTGCGCCGCGAGAGTCTGAACCTGCGGGCGGCGTTGCGCTGGTTCCTCATCTCCGATCCGGCCGGAGCAACCGCATTCGCACCGATCCTGGCCGAATTCTCCAACACCTGGGTCGACAACGCCGCGTCGCTCAGGCTGTTCGAGCAGCTGCTCGACACCGCCGAGCACGAGCCGGACGCGTCCGACAGCGATCGCGCCTGGATCCAGATCGCCATCGGCTGGCCGCTGTTCCTCACCGGTGAGCCCGCCCGAGCCATCGAACTCACCGAGACCGCAGCGGCGACGTTCTCGCGCCTCGGCAACCAACTCGGCGCATGCCAGGCGTTCGCCAACCGCGCACACATGGAGCTGCTCAGCACGGCCGACCCGGAGTCGGCGAGTGTCTGGTATCGCCGTGCGCTCGACGGAATCGGCGACTCTGTTCCCGGCACGCTGCTACGCGGGGTCGTCCTCATCGAGGCCGCCCAGTCGCTGATCTTCGCCGACCGCGTCGATCAGGACGTCGACCGGATGCTCGACGAAGCAGAGGAGATCGTTCGCGACGCGCACGACCATCACCGACTCGCCCACATCGCGATGAATCGCTCGCTCGCCGCCTACGCCGTCGACGACCTCGCAGCCTGCGGGGACTTCGCCCGGGACATCCTGCACGAGAGCCGGCTCGCCGCCACGATCACCTTCGCCCAGGTCGGCGAAACAGCACTCGGAGTCGGCCATCTCCACGCCCACGATCTCGAGGGCGCGCTCGACCACCTCCGCACCGCGGTCCGCATGGCCCATGACGACGGCAACGTCCTGCAGACCGCCGTTGCGCTCCAGGCCGTCGCCGTCCACCACGCGCTGGCGGGACGAACGCGCGAGGCGGAGGCCATCTGGACGACCGCACTGACGTGGGCACCACTGTGGCCCCTGTTCGCCCGGCGATACGCCGAGCTGATGGGCCCGGAACTCAGCGAGCAGCTCGAAACCGGCCGTGCCGCGCGCGTCCGAGATGGCGGGGTCGCACCGATCGATCAGATCGTCGACGCCGTGCTCGACGAATCGCCGCCGCCGGCGCACTGAGGATCGGTCACGGCGACGTCGAGTCGGGCGGTGAGGGGCACGCAGCGCGGACCGAGCGGGCCGCGGCCTCGGCGGGCGACATCGCGTTGCCGATTCGGAAGAGTTCCTGGTACCGATCATCGCCCAATCGATCGCGCGCTCGGTCGAGTACCGGGTCGAGCATTCGGCGCTGGAACGGCGCCATCTCCATGCCGAAGTGGGCGAGTCCGGCCGCGGCCAGCGTGACCGCGCGTTCGGGTTCGTCGTCGCCGGCGAACGTCGCTGCCTGGATCAGCGCCAGGCCGAGGTTCATCGTCGCCCCCGTCGCCTCGGACGACCTGACGGCGGCGCGGTTGAGCCCCTCGGCGCGCTCGTGGTCACCGAGGTCCCACACCGGGTAGGCGAGGTTGTGCAGGGCGATGGGTCGCATCAGGTTCTCACCACCGGGTCGATTCGAGAGCTCGACCATCTCCTGCGCGAATCGAAGCCGTTCCTCCGGCGGGAACTCGTACGAGGCGCCGAGGAGCATGTCGGTGTGGATCTGACCGTAGGGCTCGCCGGTCTCGATGAACCGTCGCCGCGCATCGAGGAACATCTCACGAACCTCGGCGCTCTCGTCGCCGGCCCAACGCCTCGCCTGTGCCAGCAACACGATCGGCCACGCCTTGCCGTCCTCGAACCCGCTCGACTCGCACCGGGCGAGGCTCTCCTGCAACATCGCCACGGCGTTCGCACCGTCCCCACCGGCGAAGGCCCAATGGCCGGCCCGTGCCAGCCCGTACGCGATGCGACGCTCGTCGTTCGACGCCCGGTAGATCGCCAGTGCCTCTGCCGTCCACGCGATCGATGCGTCGAGACGGTTGCGGAAGATGGCCAGCCACGAGGCGATCGTCAAGGTGTCGGCACGGCTGAGCGAGTCCTCGTGGGTAGTGGCATCGAGGAGCCGCTGCAACTCCATCTCGCCTTCGGCCAGCCGGCCCTCGAACAGCCAGTAGTTGCCGAGTGGCCAACCGAACGGGAGGACCTCGACCGGATCCGCAGCGAGGCCCCGGTCCCACGCGGCAAGGTACTCGGGGAGCTCGGCGGCGATCGCGTTCGTGGCCGCAGAGCGATCGCGCCCGAAGAAGGCGTCGGCCAGCGAAGCGCACCGGTCGAGGTAGTAGCGATCGTGGCGTTCCACGACCACGGCCCATCGATTCGACTCGTGGAGGCGGTCGCGGGCGTACGCGCGCAGCGTCTCGAGCAGTCGGTAGCGAGTCGCCTGCCCCGGAGAGGTGACGACGCTGACGAGCGAGGTCGCGACCAGACGTTCGATCGCAGCGACCGCGGCGACGGGCTCGCCGATCCCGTCGAGAACGGCGACGGCTGCCGAGGCCGTGAAGGGGCCCTCGAAGACGCCGAGGTCGGCGAAGGCCTGGCGCTGCGCCTCGTCGAGGAGTCCCCAGCTCCATCCGACGGTGGCCTCGAGCGAGCGGTGCAGCTCACGAGGCTGGTCCTCGTCGACCAGCACGGCGAATCGCCGCGCCAGCAACTCGGCGATCTCGGTCACCGACAGCACGTCCCGGCGGGCCGCGGCGAGCTCCAGTGCGAGCGGCATTCCGTCGAGGTGTTCGCAGATGTTGCGGATGACTGCTGCCGGTGAGTCGATGTCCGCCTCGGGTCCCACCACCGACGAACTGCGCTCGACAAAGAGCCGCTCGGCATCTCCTGGCTCACCGCTTCCGGACACCGCAAGGCCGCCCAGTGGAAAACGATGTTCACCCTTGACACCGAGCGCGACTCGACTCGTGGCGAGGATCGTGAGCGTGTCGGCGGCGGCCAGCACTGCACTCGCGAGGGAAGCGACCGCCTCGACGACGTGTTCGCAGTTGTCGAGGACGAGCAGCATGGAGGCAGTGCGCAGCGCGTCGGCCAGGGCATCGACGGGGTGAGCCGGGTCGTCGACCGGCACCTGCAGCACCGCAGCGACCGTGGTTGCCACCGCCGATGGCGATGTGACGGGTGCGAGATCGACGAGCCACGCACCGTCGCTGAACCGGTGACCCAGGCTCGACGCCACCTCGACCGCCAGCCGCGTCTTGCCAACGCCTCCCGCTCCGGTCACGGTGACGAGCCGATGGTGCCGAAGGAGGTCGGCCAGACGCGCTCGCTCGTCGGTTCGACCGACGAAGCTCGTCAGCGACGGTGGCAGGTTGCCGACGACGTCACGGCCCCGGGCGTCGAGGGCGGGGTCCTGCAGCAGGATCTGCTCGTCCAGTTCGAGCAGGGCTCTCGACGGCTCGATGCCGAGTTCGTCACCGAGTCGTGCCCGGATGTCACGGAACTCGCGCAGTGCGTCGGCTTGTCGCCCGGAGCGGTACAGCGCCCGCATCAGCATCGCTCGTGCGACCTCGTCGAGTGGTCGCTCGTCGCAGAGCTGTTGCGCCTCGACCGTCGGTGGAGTGTCACCGGCACGAAGGAGCGCGTCGATCCGATCCAGACGGGCGGTGTGTCGAAGCTCCTCCAGACGAGCGATCTCGGGTGCCAGCGATTCGATGTCCTCCATGCCTTCGTACGGGCGCCCCTGCCAACGCGCGAGCGCCTCGACGATCAGTGTGGACGCGGCGCCGGGATCGTCGGGGAGCATCTGTCGGGCGCTCGCGAGGTCGTGCTCGAACCCGACCGCATCGATCTCGTCGGCGTCGTCGAGCACGAGTCGGTACCCGGCGGTGTCGCGGACGAGGCGCTGCTTGCCGAGCAGGCCCCGCAGGTTGGACACGTACGTGTGGAGCGAGGCCCGAGCGTGGTCGTCGGCGCCGTCACCCCAGACGTCGTCGATGATCCGGTCGGCCCCCACCGGGCGGCCCGGATCGACGAGGAGGACGGCCAGCACCGCGCGCTGCAAGGGGCCGCCGAGCGCCACCGGCACCGAGTCGCGAAGCGCGGCGATCGGCCCCAGCACGACGTACTGCATGCCACCAACGTAGGAAGCCGTCGTCGCCATCGACAGGGTCCTTTGGAACGTCTTGAGATCGATGCCGCACCATCGAGTGCAGAGAACTCGAAAGGAGTGAGCGATGCCGGCCGTCGATGCCATCACGATCGTTGTCCGCAGTCTTCCGACCTCGCTGGCGTTCTATCGGCTGATGGGCGTGGAGGCCGAGGACGTGCTCGTCGGTAGCTATGCGGCAAGTGAACTCGGTTGCGGCGTCCGTCTGGAGTGGACCGTCGAGTCGAACCCGGCGGCGGTGTCGTCGGCACGGGTGCGGCTGGGCGTCCGATGCGCTGACGGCGACGCACTCGAACGGACCTACCGATCGATCGTCGCCGCTGGACATCACCCGGTGTCGGCCCCGCACGATGCGAGCTGGGGCGCCCGGGTCTGCCGCGTGCTCGACCCCGACGGCAACACCGTGGAGCTGTACGCACCGTGGCCTTGAGATCGCCTTGAGGTGACGGGTCGACAATCGAATCAGGAGGCGAAGAGGTCGCCACCGGAGAAGAAAGGAAGTGTGTGATGAAGAACAGGATCAAGGGCTTGTTGATCGCCTGCGCAGCGCTCCCCCTCGCCGTCGGATGCTCATCGGACGGCGACTCGAGCAGCAACGCGGTGGATCAGGCCCACGAAGTGCAGGATGCGTACATCGAGGCCTTTCAGGCCGGCGATGTCGCCGCAATGGCTGAGCTGTACGACGACGACGTGACATGGTCCAACCCGACTCATGGCGACGTCAACACGGGTGTGGCTCAGGTGCAGAACCTCGATGAATGGGTCGTCCGAGTCACGAACATGGACGAGACCGAGATCGTCGACCGCTTCGTGTCCGACGATGGCACGCAAGGCGTCGTCGTCTTCCACTGGGTGGGCGCTCGCTCGGACAACGGTGAGCCGTTCGATCTCGACATGACACAGGTGTACGAGTACGACGACGGCAAGATCGTCAACATCGACGTGTCGTGGGCGAATCCGGACGCTCGAGACCAGATGATGGGATGAGCGGTGCCGGATGGCAGTGGCCGAGTGCTCAGGCACTCGGCCACGGACCGTCAACGCTGCATCCGCACCACAGCCGAGCCACAACCGAGCGCGCTGAGCATGGAAGTGGAGAGAGGGACACGCCACCAGCGGTCCCGTCACGAGAGGAGGTGCGACATGACTGCCACATTCACCAAGGTGTTGATTGCGCTGTCGGCGCTCGTCGTTGCGTCGTGTGGCGCCTCGACAGACCCAGCGTTCGGCGAGAGCGCCCGCAACGCCGACACCGTCACGCTCCCTCCTGTTGCGCTCCCGATCGAACCCCTCCCGGCCGACACTCTCCCGGCCGACACTCTCCCGGCCGACACTCTCCCGGCGGACACACCCCCGACCGACACCGTCGCGATCGCCGGTGCGATCGAGCGGGCGACCGTGACCGCTCCCGGCTACGTGACGATCTCCGGATGGGCGCACGGGTCCGAGCTCAGCACACGGGTTGCGCTGACGGCCTGGCTCGATGGCGCACCCGTCGGCACGGCGCTCGTTGAGCCGACGACAGACGCCGCCGAGCCGAGGTTCGCGTTCGATCTGCCCGCTGCCCCAGGCGATCACGTCGCTTGCGTGACCCCGGCGACGGCCCCGACAGCATCGCTCGACTGCCGCGATCTCGAGATGCAAGAGGCGGCGGAGACGATCGAGGACGGGACGATCCTCCTCACCGCCGTCGACCCCGACCCCACCGGCACGATCGCCGTGCGCGGTGTGATCACCGGGCCGGCCCACCCCGACTGGGTCGAGGTCACCACCGAGACCGACACCCTTCGGGTCGCCGCCGAGGACGGTGCGTTCCGGTTCGACCTGCAGGGTCTGGCCGACGGCACCTACCACCTCTGCCCGAACCCCTTCGGGGTCACGATCGGGACCAACCCGGTGGATCCGTCGACGACGTGCGCAACGGCGATCGTCGGCCCGCTGAGCATCGGCACCACCGGCCGGGCCGCCACGATCGACTCGGTCGCCCCAGCGGTCGATCACCCACTGCACCTGATCGAACGCGATGGCGGCATCTCGGTCGAGCTCACCGACGGCTCGACGCTCTGGCTCTTCGGTGACTCCACGGACGACTCCCTGGGCCAGAACATGACCTACTTCGTCAACAACACCGCAGCCTGGGCATCGGCGGACGCGCCGACGACGACGCGTGACGTGGCCGCCGCCGAACCGGTGCTCTTCGCAGCACCCCCCGCCGGGACCTGCGCCGAATCGCAGTTCCGGAAGGCGGACGCTGCCCTCTGGCCCGAGTCGGCCGTCGCGCTCCCCCAGGAGGACGGCACCGACCGGGTCGTCGTGGTGATGTCGAAGGTGTGCCTCGGAGACACCTGGCTCGACATCGAGACGGTCGGGTTCGCCGTCGTCGAGTACCGCTACGACCCGAACGACCCCCCGATCGACGAGCCGATCCGGGGCGAGGTCACCCAGCCCCATCTCGCAGAGGCAGACGCCGGCTACGGACGGGCGCTCATGCTCGAGCCCGGCGGGTTCCTCTACGGCTACGAGTGCGGCACGTATCATCCCGACAACTGGGGTCCGTGCCGCGTTGCCCGCGTGTGGCCCGAACAGGTCACCGATCCCACCGCATGGCGCTACTGGAACGGCGGTGACTGGACCGACGCCCGCAGCTGGGTCGAGGACCGGGCTGCCGCCGCCGCGATGGAGTTGCCAGGAACACCGCAGACCGCCCTCCCGGTCGCCGCATTCGGCGTGACCTACCACGAGGGCTACGACACCCACTTGATGGTGTACTCGCCCTGGCCGGGCTTCTGCGATGTGCTCGCCGTCCGGGCTTCGGACACTCCCGTCGGCCCGTGGACCGACGCCGTCGAGGCCGCCTTCCCGAACTGCATCGGCACGATCGCCGGCCTGGACGAGCACTGCTATGCGGGGACACCCCAGATGCAGCTGAGCGAGCCCGGCGTGTTCACCGGCGGCTACTACGACATGTCCACCGACGTCGGCGCAGCCCGCTACTACACGTTCGCCGCCCCATTCGTCGTCGTCCACGACCGCTGAGTTCGAGCGGCTGTGGTACACCGTGCCGCATGGCTGGCCCCGACGAACTCGTCGAATACGACCCGCAGACCGAGTTCCCGGGAGTGATCGGACGAACGCTCGACGAATCGTCTCCCGCGTGGCCGGCGCCGAAGCGAGCACCGGCCGACACACCGAACGTGATCGTGATGCTGTGGGACGACGTCGGCTTCGGGCAGTTCTCCGCCTACGGCGGGCTGTGTGACACGCCGACGCTCGACCGGCTCGCCGAGCGCGGGTTGCGCTACGCGAACTTCCACACGACGGCGCTGTGCACACCGACGCGCGGCGCACTGCTGACCGGGCGCAACCATCACACGCTGGGGCTGTCGGCGATCACCGAGACGTCGCTCGGCTATCCGGCGCACAACTGCTTCGTCGGCCACGAACACGGCTTCCTCTCCGAGATGCTGCTCGAACACGGCTACAACACGTTCGCCGTCGGCAAGTGGCATCTGACCGCCCCAACCGAACTCACCACGGCCGGACCGTTCAACCGGTGGCCGCTCGGGCGCGGGTTCGAACGGTTCTACGGGTTCATGCCCGGCTCGACCGACCAGTGGTTCCCCGACCTCACCTACGACAACCATCCGGTGAGCCCCCCGTCGACGCCGGAGGACGGCTACCACCTCAACATCGACCTCGCCGACCGAGCGATCCAGTTCATCAAGGACGCCCACGTCCACGCACCCGACAAGCCGTTCTTCCTCTACTACACCCCTGGCGCCGGGCATTCGCCGCACCAGGTCGAGCCCGAGTGGATCGAGAAGTACGAGGGGCGCTTCGACGCCGGCTGGGACGAGTACCGACAGGTGGTGTTCGAACGCCAGCGGGCGTTGGGCATCGTCGAGGAGCACGCGGAGCTCTCCGAACGCGACCCCGACGTCGCTGCGTGGGACTCGCTGTCGGACGAAGCCAGGCGGATGTACGCACGCCAGATGGAGGTGTACGCCGGCTTCGTCGAGCAGACCGACCACCACTTCGGGCGGGTACTCGACTTCGTCGACGGCCTGGGCGAACTCGACAACACGATCGTGATCGTCATGTCCGACAACGGCGCCAGCGCCGAGGGCGGCGAGCACGGCACGTTCAACGAGGCGCTGTTCTTCAACGGGGCCCACGAAACCCTGGAGGACAACCTCGACCACTTCGACCAGTGGGGCGGCCCCGACACCTACGCCCATTACTCGTGGGGGTGGACCTGGGCGGGCAACACGCCGTTCCGCCGCTGGAAACGCGAAACGTACCGGGGCGGGATCACCGATCCGTGCATCGTGTCGTGGCCGGCGGGGATCGCCGCCCGGGGTGAGGTGCGTCACCAGTACGCCCACCTCGTCGACATCGTGCCGACGCTGCTCGACACGCTCGGGATCACGGCGCCGGAGCGGATCGGCGGGGTGGAGCAGTCGCCGATCCACGGCACCAGCTTCGCCCACACCTTCGCCGACCCGTCGGCACCGAGCGATCACACCACCCAGTACTTCGAGATGTTCGGGAGCCGCTCGATCTACCACGACGGTTGGAAGGCGAACTGCCCATGGCCGGGGCCGAGCTTCGTCGAGGCCGGCGAGAAGGGACGCCGCTTCGGTTCCACACTGACCGCCGACGAGCTGGTCGACCTCGACGCAACGGGGTGGGAGCTGTACCGGCTCGGCGACGACCCGACCGAGACCCGCAACCTCGCCGCCGACGAACCCGCCAAGCTCGCCGAGATGATCGAGCGCTGGTACACCGAAGCCGAGACCTACGGCGTGTTTCCGCTGGCGTCGGCCGGGGCCAGTCGCCTGCTGACGCAGCGCCCGGCGATCTCGGCGAACCCGCAGGTACAGGTCTGGTACCCCGACGCGGCGCCGGTGTACTTCGGTGCCGGACCGAAGCCGTACAACCGGGCCTACAGCATCACTGCCGAGGTGACGATCCCCGACCGCGGCGCCGAGGGCATCATCGTGTCGCACGGCAGCCGCCACGGCGGGTACGCACTGTTCGTCGAGAACGGTCGGCTCGTACACCTCTACAACTACCTCGCCCAGGATCGGTTCGAGGTGGCATCGAACGTCGAGGTGCCGACCGGCGACGTGACGCTGCGCTACGAGTTCGTGCCGACCGGTCCGATCCGATTCCGTGAGGGGAAGGGCCCGGCGGGCAACGCCATGCTCTACTTCGACGACCAGCTGGTCGGAGCAGCAGAGATGGCACACACCACGCCGAACCGTGTCGGTCCCGTCGGGTTCAGCTGCGGCTACGCAGCGTTCGACACCGTCGACCCGACGCGCTACTCGATCCCGTTCCGGTTCACCGGCGAGATCCACCGGGTCACCTACGACATCACCGGCGAGCGATTGCTGCACGACGAGGCCGAGTTCCAGGCGCTGATGTCGCAGCAGTGATGCTGGCGCTCTGGGCCACGCCCCGCACCGTCTCGACCGCGTTCGAGCGCATGATGATCGAACGCGGCGATCATCTCGTGCTCGACGAGCCGTGGTCGCGGGCGTACTACTTCGGACCTGACCGGGTCTCCGACCGGTACGGGCTGACGTTCCCGGAGTCGACGTACGCGGCGGTCGAAGCCGGCGTGGTCGCTGCCGGTGCCGACGGGACACCGGTGTTCGTGAAGGACATGGCCTACCACGCAGCGCCGGGCATCACCGACGATGCGCTCGCGTCGATGAACCACACGTTCCTGATCCGTGATCCGCTCGCCGCGCTGAGTTCGTTGCATCGGCGGTGGCCGGACTTCACCGACGACGAAGCGGGCTACGAGGGGCAGCGAGCACTGTTCGACCGGGTGATCGCCCTGACCGGCGAGGTGCCGGCGGTCGTCGACAGCGACGCTCTGGTCGCCGACCCCGAGCGGGTGGTGGCGGCGTGGTGCGAGCGCGTCGGCATCGACCACCGACCCGAGTCGCTGCACTGGGCGGCAGGGATGCGCCCCGAGTGGCAGCTGTGGCGCGACTGGTACGAGAACGCGGCGGCCTCCACCGGCTTCGCTGCGCCGGCTGGGCGTGCCCGGATCGTCGACCCACCCGAGCGTGTGGGTTCGCTGCTCGACGCCTGCGAGCAGGCGGTCGCCCCGCTGCGGCACCACGCCATCACCTGACCCGCTCGCCCGATCGCGGTGCCACCCCGTCGAGCGATGAGCGAACGCACCGGATACGGCCACTTCGCTCATCACCCCCCGCCCACACCACACCCCATCGATGAGCGAACACACCAGATCTGCGGGGTTCGCTCATCGCTCGGGGGTGTGGGGCGAGCATGATGGTGTGATGACCTCGCTTTCGCTCGGTGTGCACGTCGGCCAGCAGAACGCCGCAATGGACGAACTCGTGGCGCTCTGGCAGCGACTCGACGGCGCCGTCGACTGGATCTCGCTGTGGGATCACCTCTACGAGGCGCCACCCGCCGGCGGCACGACACCGCACTACGAGGCCGTCGCCACGCTCGGGGCGCTCGCATCGGTCACCGAGCACGCTCGCCTCGGGTGTCTGATGTTCTGTGTGCCGTACCGGAATCCGGCGCTGCTCGCGAAAGCGTGCGTGGCGATCGACCACATCTCGGGAGGACGGTTCGAGCCGGGATTCGGCGCCGGTTGGCACGAGCCCGAGTTCCGCGCCCACGGTTACGACTTCGACGACGTCAGCGTGCGCTTCGACATGCTCGGCGAGGGCCTCGAGATCATCAGCTCGATGCTCGCCGGCGGCGAGCCGACCGCCACCACGACCTTCGCCGGTGAGCACTACCGCGTCGACGAGGTCACCTGCGTGCCGGGCCCGTTCGGTGGCGGCGCCATGCCACTGTGGACCGGCGGACGGGGCCAGACCCGCACCCCGGAGAACGCAGCCCGGTTCTGTTCCGGATGGAACGTGCCGTACGTCGATCCGCCGGAGTTCCGCCGCCTCAACGACCGGCTCGACGCGGCGTGTGAGGCGATCGATCGCGACCCGGCCACGCTGGAGCGGTCGGTCAACCTGGCGTTCCATCTCGGCGCCACGACCGCCGGCGCGCAGGCCGAACTCGACCGGATCGAACAGCAGTGGGGCCCCGAAGTGGCGCCGCGCGTCACCGGTGGCGCACTCACCGGCACACCCGATCGTGCGGTCGAGCGCATCGCCGAGTACCGCGCCGCCGGTGCCGACCTGGTCAACGTCGCTCTGCGCCTCCCCGTACAGATCGACGCACTCGAGGCCTACCTCACCGAGGTCGTCCCCGCCGCCCGAGCCCTCTGAGCCCGACTCACCCCGAGCGATGAGCGAACGCACCACATGCGGCCACTTCGCTCATCGCTCTCCGTAGCCCACCCCCAGCGATGAGCGAACGCACCACATGCGGCCACTTCGCTCATCGCTCGCGGGGATTCAGGCGACGGTGAAGCCGACGGCTGCGCCGCCACCGGGAGCATCCGCGACGGTGACCGTGCCGCCGTGCTGCTCGGCGATCTGACGCACGATCGCCAGACCGAGGCCGGAGCCGGGTTCCGACCGCGCCGTCGACGAGCGATAGAAGCGGTCGAACACGTGAGCCTGATCGGCCGAGTCGATCCCCGGCCCGTGGTCGCTGACGGTGACCGTCCGATCGGCGAGCGTCACGGCGATCGGTTCGCCCGTCGGGCTGAACTTGTCGGCGTTGCCGAGCAGGTTCGTGACGGCCCGATCGAGCTGTGCCGGGTTGCCACTCACCGGGGTCGGCTCTGCAGCCACGGTGACCACCCGACCGCTGCGGCGCTGGAATCGTTCGACGGCATCGGCGACCACCTCAGCGAGGTCGCACTCCTGAGCAGGCACGTCGTCGTCGGTTTCGGATGCCAGCTGCACGAGTTCGTCGAACAGCGTCGTCAGCTCCGCGACTTCCTCGTTGAGCCCACCGAGCAGCTCGTCCAACTCGTCCTCGGGGAGCTCACGCACACGGTCGAGGAACTCGATGTTCGCACGCAGGCTCGTGAGTGGGGTTCGGAGCTCGTGGGCCGCGTCCTGCACGAGGCGCTGCTGCTGGTCACGACTGAGGGCGAGCGCGCCGAGCATCCGGTCGAAGCTGTCGGCGAGCCGGCCGACCTCGTCCGAGCGGTTGAGGTCGAGCGGGGTGAGATCGCGCGTCGAGCGCGACCCGCTCTGCGGCGGCGGCGAGGTCTTCCAGCGGCTCGGTCGTCTTGCGCATCAGCAACCAACCGATCAGTGCAGCAGCGACGGCGACGACCACGGCGATGATGCCGAGACGAAGCCGGAGCCCGTCGAGCACCGAGGCGGTGGCCGAAACGTCACGGGCCACCTGCACAGCACCAGCGGGCTCGTCCGGCGACGTGATCATCCGGTAGGGCGACTCATCGATGGTGATGTCGCGGATCACGGAGGTGCCGCCCTTGGCGACGGCACGATCGACATCGGTGACCGGCAGGTCCCGATCGCTCGTCGCGGTGATGTCACCGTTGCGGTCGATCGTCTGCGAGAGCGCGTCGGGATCGGACGCCAGCTTGGGGTCGTCGGAACCGCTCCCGCCATCGTTGCGATCGTTCTCGTCGCGGTCATCATCGCCGCGGCTGCCGTCTCGGTCGTCGCGCGGGTTCGGTGGTGGCAGTCGCTGCCCATCGACGAGTTCGTCGGCCCGGGTGGTCAGGAACCGGTCGGTTTCGTCGACCAACTCGCTCTGGGTGGCCCGATATGCCGCCAGCGACGCCAGGCCGACACCGACGATCACGAGCACGGTGACGATCGCGATGACGCGCGAGCGCAGCGTCACAGGGCGTCCGATCGACGCAGCACGTAGCCGACGCCGTGCACGGTGTGGAGCAGTCGTGGCTCGCCGTCCACTTCCAGCTTGCGGCGCACATAGCGGGCGTGGACGTCGAGCGCCTTCGACGACGTCTCGCCGTCGTAGCCCCAGATCTCGCTGTACATCGTGGCGCGATCGAGAACGGTGCCGGGGTGGCGCATCAAGAGCTGGAGGATCTGGAATTCAGTGTTCGTCAGATCGACCACCCGATCGCCGCGTCGGACTTCGTGGCGTTCGTCGTCGAGCACGAGATCGTCGAACACCAGTGGTCCTCCGGTGTCCATGTCGGCACGACGCAACAGTGCCCGCACCCGAGCGAGGAGTTCATCGAGCGCGAATGGCTTGGACAGGTAGTCGTCGGCACCGGCGTCGAGGCCGACCACACGGTCGCGGACCTCGTCGCGGGCGGTCAGCATCAGCACCGGGGTGTGATCGTTGCGGGCCCGGAGTCGGCGGCACACGCTGAACCCGTCGACCAGCGGCATCATCACGTCGAGCACGATCACATCGGGAGCGTGTTCGTCGATCGCCTCCAACGCTGCTGCACCATCGTTGACGGTGACGACGCCGTAGCCCTCGAACCGCAGGATTCGGGCGAGCGCTTCGCGGACGTGCCGGTCGTCCTCGGCGACGAGAACCGTGATGGACGACGCGTCTGGCACTGCGTACATACTTACCCGCCCGCAACGGTCGCTCGCTGCCATCGCTCGGCTCAGGCGTCCCGGCGACGATTCCCGGGTTCATCGCCGCGCCCGTTGCGGTGGTCTCGCCCGCGGTTCTCGGACTGGCGACGTTCCTCGGGCTGGAGACGTTCCTCGGCTTCGGGGTCGTCCGAGACGCCGACGTCCTCGGGATCGTCCGCAGTCGCCGGCGACGCTTCCAGGAGGAACACGTTGTCGACGAGGTCGCCCGCGTCGATTTCGGTGTTTGCGGCGATCACCTCGCCCAGCGAGGCTCGGAAGTCGATCCCGAACTCGGACGCGATCGCGCCGAGTGCAGGATCGTTGCCGTAGAAGAACCGATCGCCGTCGCGCAGCGCACTGAACTGCCGGGTCCACATGGCGAGTTGCAGCTCACCGAACTCGGTGCCCTCGACGTGAGGTTCCGACACCATCCCCGTGAAGGCGTCGACCTGGTCGACGTCACCGAAGATCGCCTTCAGGCGTGCTGCGACCGTCGTGCGCCGTTCGGCCTCGACGGTGGTGGTGCCGGCAAGATCCGAGGAGGGATCGATCGGGTTGCCGTCGCCGTCGGCGAGCGAGACGAAGTCGAGGATGTCGGGATCGTCGATCGGGTTCGTTGCGTCGATGGCCGGGTCGTCCGGGAACTCCTCGGTGGATTCGCCGGTCAGCTGCGGCGAACGTGTCGACCCTGGCCAACCCGTACGACTCGCGCAGGTCGTTGTAGGTCGGCATGCCGTGGTCGTAGCCACGCATCACGTCGAGGGCGCCGAGGTCGTTGACGCCGGAGAAGCACCCGGCGATCTCGGTGCCGTCGAGACACTCCAGCGGGTTCTCGACCTCGGGGCCGGGCACCTGGAACAGCACGCTTCGCAGCTGGTTGTCGATCTGTTCGTCGTTGGCGTAGGCCGCCTCGGAGGCGAGCCCTGCGAGCACGTTGCCGAGGCCGATGTCGACCAGCAGGCCGGGGTTGCCGAACGCCACGCCGAGCGGCACGGCGACCTCGACGACATCGTCGTCGACCGCCGACTTCGACACCGGCTGCTTCGAGGGCGGCGATCTCGTCGTCGGTGATCGTCGGCCGATCGATCTCGGCTTCGTACTCGCCGTGGATCGCCGAGTGGGCCCGATAGCCGACCGTTGCGAACTCGTTGGTGATCGACGGGTCGACGGTCGAGTCGTAGCCCTCGTAGTCGGCAAGGTCGACGCCCATCGCCGGGAGGAACTCGTTGTAGGTGATGTACTGCTGTTCGGCGGCCACGACGCGGCGCGCGATGTCGAACTTGGTCTCCTCGTCGAGGTCGTCGGGAAGCAGCTCGACGATGCGGTTGTGCTCACGGAGGAACAGCGTCTGCACGGCGGTGAGGCCGATGTTCTCGTTGACTCGAACATCGCCGGCGATCACCGCGGCGGCCGGATCGGCGAAGAGGCGACCCATCAGGTCGACCTCGGGAGCCTCGGCGCCGGGACGGGCCGCCGCCGTCGGCAGATAGCCGTCGACGTCGAGCAGCGTGGCGTCGTTGTTGGTGGGGTCGCCGTCGATCGAGCCGTCGCGCAGCCAGTCGAGGCGTTCGTCGGTGCCGCCGTAGACAGCCCAGGCATCGATGTAGGAGCTGATCGTGTTGATCTGCTCGCGGGGCGTGTCGTCCCCCGTGCCGTCGGCGACGGCAGTGCGGCTCATCGAGATCCCGCCGAGGTCGTTGGTGAACTCCTCGAGCGGGTCGGCGGGGTCGAACGCGATCGAGAAGTCCTCCTCGCCGGACGTCGCGCAGCCCGATCGTGTGGTCGATGAACTGGCCCCACACGAAGCTCCAGTGGGTCACGTCGTTCTCGGAGAAGATGTTCTGGTTGGAGTCGTTGAAGATGCGGTTGCTCAGGTAGCGGGCGTCGGGCGAAGCGACCGGCTCGCCCACACCGTCGGCGTAGTTCGCAGCGGTCTCCCGGGGGTAGACGGCTCCTGCTCGACCGAGCGTCGGGTCGTCCAGGTTGTTGGCCGATCCGTCGAGTGTCGGACCGTTCTCGAGCAGCTCGACGAGTTCGACCCGGGCAAGTGAGGCTGCGATCACCTCCGGCGAGTCGCCCGTCGACTGATCGGCGACGGCGGACGAGGCGTCGTCGTCGGCAGCGTCGTCGATGGCGGTACAGCTGGCGAGCACTGCGGGGATCGCCAGGGCAACGAGGGTGCGAGCGTGTTCGAGCGGAGGTCATGAGAGGTCCTAGCAACTGAGGTGATGTCGGGGTGAGCGATGTGCGGGGTGGTGACGGCCGACGCCGTCGAGTCGTCGACCGTCACCACCGGGTGAATGTGGCAAGCCTCAGTCGGCGTCGGTGCCGTTGACACGGTCGGCCGTGCGGGCCTCGATCTCGGCGAGGCGGGCATCGGCTTCGGCCTGGGTGAGGTCGCCTTCGGCCACTTCCTCGGCGAGGTGCTCGGCCTTCTCGTCGACGATCGTCTGGATGACCTCGTCGACGGCAACGCCCTGGCTGGCAGCGACCTCGGCCAGCGACGAGCCGGCCGCCTTCGCCTCACGCAGCTCCTCGGGGGTCATGCCGAACAGCTCGGCAACGGCCTCGTTGCCGCCACAGCCGGGGCCCCGACGACCCTGACGTTCGCCCTCGGGACGCTCGCCGTTGGTTCCGTCGGGGGCCTCGTCGGTTGCGGGCGTGTCGGTGTCGGGCGTGTCGGTGTCGACTTGGGCGGTCAGACCCTGTGGGGCGACCTCGGCGTCGCTCTCGACCGGGGTCTCGATCGTCGTGTCGACGGTCGGGTCGGTCGTGTCGTAGGCGTTGGCGGCGAGGCCGCCGGAGATCAGCCCACCGCCGAGCAGTCCGACGGTGAGGATGGTGGAGCGGAGCTTCTTGTTCATGGGTTTGGGTCCTTTGTGTGAGTTGGTTGCGCCGAATCGGCGATGTCGCTTGTCGACAGCACCCACGATCTCGATCGCGGGTAAGCGAGTTCGGCGGCCGAACACAAGAGTCCTCGAAAGATCCGGCGGGCCAGCGATGAGCGAACGCACCGGATCTGCGGGGTTCGCTCATCGCTCGGGTGATCCGGGGTGGATGGTGTCGCGTACCGTCGGGGCATGACTCGACTCACGGCCAGCGACGGACACGAACTCGACGCGTACGAGGTACACCCCGAGGGCGCGACGGCGGCGATCGTGATCGTGCAGGAGATCTTCGGGGTGAACGCCCACATTCGCTCGGTCGTCGACCGCTACGCCTCGTTCGGGTACCGGGCGATCGCGCCGGCGCTGTTCGATCGAGGCGAGCGGGGCGTCGAACTCGACTACGACGACGCCGGCAGGACCCGCGGCATCGAGCTGGTGATGCCGATCGCGTTCGACGCGGCGATGCTCGATGTCACCGCTGCCGTCGAACACGTGAAGGAGACGGGACCGGTCGCCGTGATCGGCTACTGCTTCGGCGGCAGCGTCGCCTGGATCGCCGCATGCGACCTCCCGGTTGCTGCAGCGGTCGGCTACTACGGCGGCCAGGTGTTCGGGATGAACGATCGCACGCCGGTGGCGCCGACGATGCTCCACTTCGGTGAGCTGGACGCAGGGATCCCGCTCGATCAGGTCGAGGCGATCGCCGCCGCACACCCGGAGGTGCCGGTGCACGTGTACGAGGGCGCCGACCACGGGTTCAACTGCGACGCCCGGGCGACGTATCACGCCCGCTCGTCGGCGATCGCGCTCGGTCGAACGCTCGAGTTCCTCGCGGACAACGGCGTGGTCTGAGGCGATGACCGCCACACCCCCTGCCATCGTCGGCGTACTCCACCCCGGCGCGATGGGGGTCACGATCGCGGCGACCTGTGCGGCCGGCGGCGCGGCTGACGTGCTGTGGTGCCCCGCTGGACGATCACCCGAGTCGATCGACCGTGCTGCGTCGGCCGGATTGACGGGCGTCGAGACACTCGCGGAGTTGGTCGAGCGCAGCGATGTGATCGTGTCGGTCTGCCCGCCGGGTGCAGCGCTCGACGTCGCCGACGAGGTCGCGGCGATCGGCTTCGACGGGGTCTACGTCGACGCCAATGCGATCGCGCCCGACACCGCACGGTCGGTCGGCGAGCGGTTCGAGCGGTTCGTCGACGGCGGCATCATCGGCCCGCCGGCGGTACGCGCCGGGATCACGCGGCTGTATCTGTCAGGCGACGACGCCGCGAGCGTGGCCCGGCTGTGGGACGGTTCGATGCTCGACGCCCGCCCGATCGAGGGCGGACCAGGCGCCGCATCAGCACTGAAGATCGCGTACGCGACGTGGACGAAGGTGTCCTCGGCGATGCTGCTGGCAGTGCGGGCGCTCGCCAGAGTCGAAGGGGTGGAGGAGGCGCTGCTCGACGAATGGGCGATCTCGTTGCCCGGCACGGCTGAACGGTCGGAAGCGACCGCTCAGATGACGGCGTTCAAGGCCTGGCGTTTCGACGGCGAGATGGCCGAGATCGCTGCTGCCTTCGCAGCCAACGACCTCCCACCAGGCTTCGGTGAGGCCGCACGCGACATCTTCGGTCGGATGGCCGGTTTCAAAGGGGTCGACGACGCCACACTCGACGAGGTCCTCGACGCAATCGGGTGACACCGGCCGGGGCGACACCCGAACCGTCAGCCGCCGGACACCTCTTGGGTCTCGAGCCGGATCCGGAGGTCGACGTTGATCACGCGACCGAGTTCGTCCTCGAGTTCCTCGGCCAGTGCGTCGGCCGAAGGGCTCTCGTCGAGAGGCGGTCCCGCGAGCACCACCGACACGCTGTCACCGACCACCTCGGTGGAGACGATGGTGTGACCTGGGAACGGCTCCACCCAGTCGCGCGTCACTCGTGCCGCTGCGTTCTGTTCGAACACGTTCGTGGCAACGCTGGTGCCGTTCAGAACCAGCGCAACGCTGATGATCGCCGCCGCTCCCCCGACGGCAGCCAACGCCGTCCGCACACGGCGCTGGTTCGCCGTGGCTCTCGAGAGCGGAGCCACTCCGGTGAGCAAGAACACCGCAGCGCCCATGATCAGGATTGCGATCGCATTCGTGGCGAACAGCAGCAGGGCGCCGTTGCCGGATTCCCAGTCGCCCTGGGAGTAGCTGAGTCCGATCACGGTCAGGGGTGGGACCAACGCGATCGCGACGGCGACACCTGGAAGCGAGTTCGAGACGTCGGGCCTCGACCATGCGTAGGCCCCGGCAGCACCGGCCGCGATGGCGATGACGAGGTCGACGATCGTCGGGTTCGACCTCGACACGATCTGGCTGTTCGTCATCGTGTCGACGATGGTGAAGTCGGCGATCCCGATCACGAACCCGATACCGATCGCGATCAGAATTCCGACCAGCGCGATCAGCGACGAACGTGCCAGGCGATTCGGCCACCCCATGGCAAGCGACAGGCCCATGCCCATCAGCGGGGTCATCAGCGGGGCGATGAGCATCGCCCCGACAACCACTGCGGTCGAGTCGGCGACGACGCCGGTGGCGGCGATGATCGAGGCGAACATCATCAGGGTCATGAAGCGGATGACCTTGGGCTGCGTGCGATCGCCCTCGTAGAGCAATTCGCCGTAGAGCCGTTGGCGGTCATCCCCGGCCTTCGGTCGCTCCTCGAACCATTCGGCGATCAGCGCTGAGGTGGTGGCCTGGGCCAGCTCGTCATCGCGATCCGGGTCGAGGAGCACGGCGATCGACAGGACCTCGACCGCGATCCACACCACCGCTGCGGCCACCGTGAGCGTCGACAGCAGCGACGACGGGAACGCCGCGACCAGCACACCGATGGCGGTGAGCGAGCACGCGCTGGTGATCTTCCATCCGAAGTCGGGTTGCCGTCGGCGACGAATCGACTCGACGAACTTGACGATTCCGGCAACGATCGCCGCCGCACCCAGGAGCCGCCCGAGCGCCACTTCGGTCTCGACCGGCGCAACGGCGAGCAGCGCGCCGAGCCCGATCGCGGCCAACGACGACGCAATCGTGAGCCACCTCACCGGGCGAACGGTCCGCAGCAACCACAGCGTCATGATCGCCGACGCAATCAGACCGATGCCGACGAGGCGCCCGAGGATGACGACCGACCGCTCCGGCCAGAAGACGACCGCCAGTGCGATACCGATCCCGACGAGTCGACGGATCGAACCGGGCCGCGCCAGGCGTGTCAGATCGAGGCGTGTCCAGTCGTAGCCCGCACGGTCGTCGTCGGAGTCTTCGAGTTCAGATGTGAGCGAGTCGGCGTCCGCCATGCTGGCCCCCTTGCGCCACATCAGATCGAGCCAAATTCGATCGCCAGCCTAGGCGACGCCGCTGGGGTGCTGGCTGGACCAATGGCTTCGGTGCGGATGCCACGAGCTGGACTACTCTGCTGACCAGCCGAGGGAAGCAGCGGATGGCCACGGATGTAGACGACCCGCCGACCGGATTGGGAGCGGACAGCGAACAACTCGCCGCGTTGACCGCGTTCGTGCCGCGCCTCGCCGTCGAGCTCGGCGGGGGCCGGTGCCGTCGTGGACGAGCGTCGACGGGTCGATGCTGTCGGCCGACATCTCCGGGTTCACGGCACTGTCGGAGAAGCTCGCCGGCAAGGGCAAGGCGGGCGCCGAGGAGATCACCTCGCTGATCAACACCTGCTTCACGGCGCTGATCGAGTCCGCGTACAAGTACGGCGGCGAGGTCATCAAGTTCGGCGGTGACGCCCTGCTGATCCTGTTCCGCGGCGACCACCACGAGCGCCGCACGGCCGACGCCGGTCTGCTGATGCAGCGGGCGCTGCACTCGTCGCCTGCCGCCAAGCGAGCAAACCTGACGATGACGGTCGGCGCTGCGGCCGGGCCCGTTCGACGTGTTCCTCGTCGGGTCCGGCTACCGAGAGCTGCTGATCACCGGGCCGCGAGCGACCGAGGTGATCCGGTTCGAGGGCGAAGCCGCCAAGGGTGACACGCTCGTCGATGCCCTGATCGCCGCGCAGCTCCCCGACGACATGAAGCTCCGCGAGGAGCACGGCGGCTGGGTCATCACCGGCTCGACCGGCGACGCCGCACCCGGACCGGGTCCCGCGACCTGCGGCGAGCCGACCTCGCTCCGTACGTCCCGCCGCAGTCGTCGAACAGCTGTCGGCGTTCGCCGATCTCGGCGGCGAGCACCGATTGGTCACGGTCGGCTTCGCGATGGTCGTCGGCGTCGCCGAGCAACTCGATCGTCTCGGCCCGAACGGCGTCGCCGAGGCGCTCGGCGCACTGGTCGACGACGTCGTCGGACGTGCGACACGTTCGGCGTGACCGTGCTCCACACCGACATCGCCCCCGACGGCCTCAAGTTCGTGCTGTGCGCCGGCGCACCCGTGAGCCCGGGCGACACGACCGATGCGCTGCTGCAGGCAGCGCTCCAGATCGCCGCGTCGACAGTCCGTTCGTGATCCGCCAGGGAGTTCAGGCCGGCCGGGTGTTCGCCGGGTTCCTCGGCAGCGCACACCGACGCACGTACACCTTGATGGGCGACCCGGTGAACACCGCTGCCCGCATGCTCGGCAAGGCCGAGCGACCGCGACATCGTGGCGGTCGCGATCGGCGGTCGACGACACGCGGACCGTCTTCGAGACGCGAGGTGCTCGAGCCGTTTCTGGTGAAGGGCAAGACCGAGCCGATCACCGCCCACAAGGTTCGAGGCGTCACCGGCCACGTTCGTCGTGATTCCGACGGCCACACGCCTCGTCGGTCGCCAGCACGAACTCGACGTCCTCACCCACGCCATCGGCGAACTCGACACGGTGGTCGAGTTGGCGGCACGGCAGGTGTCGGCAAGTCACGGCTGCTCGACGCCGCGTGGGGTGCCGCTGAGGGACTCACGATCTACCAGGGTGCCTGCACGCCGTACGGCGCTGCGTCTCCCTACAGCGTGTTCCGCCCGTTGATGCGCAGCGGCTCGGGGATCCCTGCCGACGCAAGCGCCGAGCTGACCGGCAACCGGCTGACCGACATCGTCGGCGGAGTACGCCCCCGACCTGGCCCCGATGCTGCCCTTGCTGGCGTTGCCGTTCGGGGCCAAGGTTCCGTCGACGCCCGAGGTCGACGCGATCGACCCTGAGTTCCGCCGCGATGCGGATCCATCAGGTGGTCGTCGATTTCCTCGATGCCACGTTGAACGGACCGATCCTCCTCGTCGTCGAGGACGCTCACTGGATCGACGACGCATCAGGAGATCTCGACGAACCACTTGGTGTTCGCCAGCAGCGACCGTCCGTGGGCCGGCATCATCACTCGCCGGCCCGAGGGTTCGTGGGAGATCCCGCAGACCGAACACGTCGTGAGCCTCGATCTCGAGCCACTCGACGACGAGGCAATCCGACAGTTGGCGATCGAGGTCAGTACGCGGCCGCTCGCTGACCGGGATCTCGACCTCGTCGCCACCCGAGCACAGGGCAACCCGCTCTTCGCCGTCGAGCTGGCCAAGGCACTGTCGGAGGCAGGCACCGACGGTGCCGAGCTTCCGGACACGATCGAGCAGATCATCGCCAGTCGTTTCGATCGGCTCGATCCGTCGGCCCGCCGGTTGATCCGAGTGGCGTCGGTGCTCGGCAACCTGTTCCACGAGGCGATCGTCGAGGTGCGCTGCTGGGTGCGGTCGATCGAACCGCCGACGTCGGCGCGGCGTTCGCCTCGGCCGAGGCGGCGGGGGCCATCACCCCTCGGCCCGGGTCGCGTTGGGGCTTCATCCACGCGTTGTATCGCGACACCGCCTACGAGGGCCTCCCGTTCCGGCAACGCCAGCAACTCCACCGTCTCGCCGCCGAGATCATCGAGGAACGAGCAGCCGACAGCCAAGCGGTTGCATCGCTGTTGTCGCTCCACTATTCGGCCGCGAGAGCCCACGAGCCTGCATGGCGATACTCGCTGGTCGCCGCTGAAGCTGCCCGCGTCCAGAATGCAACCAGCGAAGCGGCCGCCGCTCTCGAACGTGCACTCGCATCGGGCCGGTACTGCGACATCGCCCCAACCGAGCGAGCCCGGGTGGCGGAGGAACTCGGCGACTTGTACTACGTCCTCGGTCGCTTCGACGATGCCGATTTGCTCTATCAGCGGGCAGGGACCGCGTCCTTGCCGGACCCGGTCGCGTCCGCGTTGTCCGGAAACGGGCTGCAAACTTCGAGCGGCTCGGACAACCGGACCGCGCCATCAGGTGGTACCGGCGGGCGGGCAGGCGGCGAGGCGGGTGCCGGATGGTCCGATCGCTGCAACATGGAGGACCGAACGGGCACAGGCAGCGCTCGGCGAAGCCGCCGTTCGCTCACGACAAGGTGACAACGAAGTCGCGCTCAGTGCTCGCACGTTCGGCTCGAGTCGGCACCGGAGGGACGCAACGGGTGATCGGGCAACGACCGCACTCTCGCTCGAACGCATCCACCTTGCATTGTTGAGTCTTCGTTTACCCGATGATGAGGAGACGGGCCGGCGCGCTGCGCAGACCCACGAGGAGGGGGGCGACTTCAGCGGGCTGGCTCGGACCTTGACCAATCTCGGGGTCGAGGCGTACTACGCCGATCGATGGTCGGAAGCAAACGGCTACTACTCCGATGCGCTTGCGGCCGCGCAACGGGCGGGCGCAGTGGTGCCGGCCGCCACCGCTGCGATCAACAGTGCAGAGGTGCTCAGCGACCAGGGCGACTGGGACCGCGCACTCGATCTGTTCGACGATGCGATTCGCAACTACCAAGCCGTCGGATACGAGCCGGGTGTGGCTGCGGCTTCGTTGTTCGCTGCGGTGGCAGCGATCCGCGACGGTCGGCTCGACGAGGCCGCGTCACGCTTCGCTCGCGCCCGCGCCGAGCTGGTCAGGCACGGCATGTCGGAGTGGATCGACGACCTCGACAGCCGCTGCCTCGAGCTCGATGTCCTCGCGGGCCGGCGGTACCGGCGAAGCGGCCGACGAACTCGTCGAGCGCCTCGGATCCACCAGTCCGTTCCGGGTGCGAACCTTGCGAACAGCCGGGCTCGCCCACGAGCAGGCCGGCAACAGTGGCCGCGCCCACGAGTTGCTGCTGCAGTCCTTGGAAGAGTCATCGCCCGGCTTCGAGCAGGCACTCACCATGCTGGCGCTTGCGGAGGTCGCTCAGCTCGACGATGCCGCGGAACGGCGTCAACGCGCCGGCCGGATCCTCGAGGAACTCGAAGTCGCCCGCCAGCCGCCGATGCGGCCGTCCGATCTCAGCGTTCGAAGGTGACCAAGATCGATTGGCCGCCTCCGGGAGCGGAGCTGATCGCCACCGAACCCTCGCCCTCCGACCCCGAGAAGTCGAAGACGGCCACCCTTCTGGGACTCAGCACGCGCTGCTCCGTGTCGAATCCTCGGTCAGCCAATTCCAGGGAGAAGAAGTCGACGAGATCGTCGAAGTCGAGCTCGCTTCGGCCGCTGAACCCTGCCTCCGCATCCGTCTGAGTGGCAAGTTCGACCACGAAGTCGTCGGGGAGCGGAAACACGCTCGGCACCATGTCGGGGACCGTGCCCTCACCGATCTCGACCGAGCCTTCTTCGGTCTCGAACTCCGCAGCCACTTCGCCGAGGGGTCCGATCACCTCCGGAGCCTCACCATCGGGAAGGGCAAGGCCGATCCTCCGTGGTCGCAAGCACTCTCGGATCCGTCGTTGCGGGAGACGTCTCCGGTCGGTCGACGATCGTTGTTGTTGCTGAGTCCACTTCCAACGAGCTGTCAGGGCCATCGCCCGTGTCACAGCCGGCGACTGCGACGAGCAAGACACCGCACACCATCACCGACAGAGACCGGCGAAGGGTCACGATCTCACTCGGATGCCACCGAGCAGGACCCGATCGCCTCGATCGTCCTCGACCAGCCCCTCGTTGGTGTACACGACACCGTTGTCGTACAGCACATCACCGGTGGAGTCGTCCCAGATGGTGATCTGGAAGAAGTCGACCCTGCCGTTGTCGATGCCCTGCACTCGGAAGCGATAGGACGTGTTGCCGCCCGTCGTGCCCGTGCCCTCGGCCACCGCCAGGGTGTCGTTGACGATCAGGTAGTCGTATTCGGTCGACCGGAAGAAGAACTCGCCGACGAGCTTCAGCTTCGTCTTCCCCGATGGAACGTCCGCTCCGTTGCGGTAAGGCTGGAGTTATCCGAAGAAGATGCCGGAGACCCGAACCAGGGGCTGCCCGAGTGGGCCTCGGGTCCGGACCGGTCGAAGCCCTTGCCGGACACTCGCCCACGCGTGTCTGGATCGAACACGACCACGAACTCGTAGGTCCCCACCGCTTCACCGCCAGCGTCGTCGCGCACCGTGACTTCGATCGAATACACACCCGGCGAGCTGTACACACGGCTGGCGGGAACAATCGCAGCGAGACTGCTCGTGGGCTCCGAGCCGGGATCGACTGCGATCACCTCGGGGGCGGTTTCATCGCCCCAGTCGACGACAAGCTCGTAGTTGTCGCTGGTACCGCTCGGGTCAGCGAAGGAGGTGACGATCTCGACGGGGACATCGATCCGCTGTGGTTCCGTGGGACCGGCGATCGCCTTGATCGTCGGCGCCCCAACGGTTCGCGCAATGGTGAAGTTCCGGAATTCGGTGGATTCGAGGCCCAGCCGGTCGGTTCCTCGCAACGAGAGCCGGTAGGCGCCCGGTGTCCGTGGGAGCGTCGACCCGTTGGCGACGGAGCGCACGGGTCCGACCCCATCGACGATGGGGCCCGTGAGTGTCAACGCACACCGCTCGCGTGTGTCGTCCCGACAGATCGCATCGAAGCGTGCGGCGTGTCGGCAGGCAGTACGGCACCTTCGACCGGCGTCCTGATCTCGATGTCCGGTGGACCGTCGGTGTCGATCTCGACCTCACCCGTTGTCGTCTGACCGGTGCTCGTGACCACCCTCCAGGTGTTCCGCCCTGGCTCGTTGATCGTGAACGACGACTCCCCGGAAGCCAGCGCCACAAGCGGTCCGCCATTGATCGAGTATTCGATCGGTGTTGCGCTGGCGCTCACCCTGATCGAGGCGGATCCGTCGAACACGCCGGGAACCGGGCCGGTCTCCCCGACGACGTCGACATCGAGGTCGCCGCCGATCGGTGGTGTGACCGGACCACCCGCCGATGCGACATCGCCGAAGTTCTCGGCCTTGTTCGGACCGCGAATCCGACATTGCCCGCTCCATCGAGTGCCTGGATGACGAACTCGACGTCCGTCGTCTGTCGTTCGAGGGCCAGGATCCCCGACCAGCCGCCGGAGGCGTCAACAAGTGGGAGCACGCTCCACGTGACGGTTGCCGGACCCGGGGTTCTGGGCGACGAGCGCAACGACGCGTTTCCACGCTCGACTCCAAATCGGACACGGGCACCTCGATGTTCAAGATGCCTCCGGCCACCGACGAGGTCGCTGCCGATGGCCGGCGGGGTGAAGTGGTCGAATTCGAGTAGTAGACGCTGATCCGGTGGTCGTCGTCGAGACGCTGCGTGCTCCGGTTCGGAATACGAACTGACCGGTCGCAACGGACGAGCTGCTGACGCTTCCGGCCGGCGCCGACTGACGTGGTGATATGAGGGGTCGGGTCCATGCGAGACCACCGTCCCCGACATCCGCCTCGGGCTGACTCGCCGACTGGTCGAGATCGGTGCGGCGATGACGGGGTCGACCCGTTGTCGTACACCACGTCATCGACTCGATGATCGCTCCATGTGCGACCCGTTCCAGAAGGCGATGTCCAGAGGGTCGATGTCGGAGACATCGACGACAGACTCGGCTGGATCGGCCGCCCGGGGGCGACGATCAGTGAGTCCCTTCCGGCCAATGTGTCCACGAAGAGCGTCCCGCTCGGCGTCTGTTCGGGTTGAGCGAAGTCCGTGTCGATGTCGACGACCAGCTGTCCGTTCCGGACCTGGTTGTTCGGCGGCTCCGGGAGCGGATCGGCCTCCAGGCCGACACGGTAGAACGGGAGACCATAGAAGGTGGACTCCATCACCGCCTTTTCGTCGTACACGCTGAAGGTCTGCAGGCCACTCACGTATTCGTTCTTGGCCCAGGCCAACGCCTGGCCGACCGTGCTGACGTCGACTGCGGCACCCCGGTCCAGATCGAGCGGAGCGGTCACCTGCTCCGGCGAACAACGCCATCAGCAGTTCGGTGTAGGCGACGGTTTCGGTATCGCCGTACCCGAATCCGGTATTGCCGACGTACAGCGCCCCTTGCTGACCCAACGTCTCAGCCCAGTCGGTGTTGGTACCTGCGATGGTGACGTCGCTCACCGAGAGGCCTGAGTGGCAGCCCATCGAGAAGATCAGTGAGTTCAGCAGCGCTCGGTCACCGAGACGGTCGGCGAGTTCTTCGGCAACGTCCTCAGCGATCAGGTTGTCCTCGAATCCTGGGACCTTGTCACCGATGGCCGGAAGCGCCCGGTAGTGATCGAAGTGAGCGTTGAGGGAGACCGACCGCGTTCGAGCCGGCTGCTACCAACTTCTCCGCGGCATCCACCCGGTCCCACAGCTCGCCGGTGTCGTCGATTCCGTCGGCGAGGGAGGCATCGACGAGTCCTGGATCTCCGAGACCATCGACCAGCGCATCCGCGACTGCTTCGGAACCGTCGACAAGGAAGTCGTAGCCGAGGACGGTTGCCGTATCGATTGCCAGATTCCCGTCGAACTCGACGAAGGTGTCGAGTGCATCGACGATGTCCTCAGGGGTCTCCACGACCCTGCCGAGCGCAATGTCGGTGACGTACAGGTAGCGGTTGCCCAACGATCGGGCGTCAGCGTCTCCATAGGGCTCGTCGGAGAGGATCCGGCTCTCCCAGAAGCTCGACGTGAGGGCGTTGCGACCGTTGCGCTCGGCGTCGGTGTCACCGACGAGGTCCCCGTCGAACTCGTTGCGGAAGTCGTACTCGTTCGCCACCGTGGTGGAGTCGACGAGGCGCGCCATCGGGATGATCTCATCCCCGCCGAGAATCACGACGTGGTCGAGTTGCTCGCGGACGTCGTCGATGATCTCCTCGTTGATCGTCCGCACGACGTTGTTGACGATCTCGGGATCACACGACCCATCGCCGTCCCATGCTTCGTATGCGGTTCGTACTGCAGCCGAACCGTCGACGGGCACGACCGCCGGGACAATCGTCGAGTCGTCGGCCAGGAAGCCCGTCAATCCAGCCAGCGATGTGCTCACGTCACTGCGGGCGGCAGCACCATAGAACTGCTCGGCCCGCGACTCGTTGACGAGGATCAGGGTGTTCACATCCGGTCCGATCGTTGGCAGGGTCCCGAAATCGGCGCTCGGAAGCACACCGACCGGCTGACAGACCGGAGCATCGTCGGCTTCGGCAACCTGGAGCTGCAACGCCGCCGGACGCAGGTTGGTGGCACCGTTCGCGCCGTAGACCTGGATGTAGTACGTGCCTGCGGCGAGTCGGCCCGTTGCGAGCCTCCGTTCTCGTCACCGGGTTGGTTGGAGACGGCGATCAGTTCGAGGTCATCATCGACCTGGTCGAGCCGGCGGAAGTCGTCGAGCGGTTCGGCATCCGCGCCATCGGCATCCGGATCCGTGACTGCGTTCAGTGGAACATCACCGCTCACTCCGCCGGTCAGCGGCACTCCGCTAGGCCACTCGGATCCGCGTACAGCGCGAGATCGAGATCGGCATCGAGGTTGGACAGCTCGACGAACAAGCGGTCGTTCTCTTCGAGCACGATGCTGTACACGTCGTTGTCGGTCGACGAGGCGATGTAGGTCAGGTAGACGAAGCCTTCTGCGGCCGGGGTGACCTGTGGGAAGTCGTTGTTCTCGGAACCTTCGATGATCGACAGTTCCGTCGAGGCCGACTGGACGACGTCGGTGCCGACCGCCCGCGCAGTGCTGGTCAGCGAGGCAACGCCGAGCCGTAGCCCGAGGGTCACGTCGAACTCGATCGCATATGGCACACCGGGCGTTGCGGTAACGGTCCAGGTCGAGTGCTTCCTGACACGGTCGGTTCCAGGGGCGTCTCGATCCTTGGTCCCATGACATCTGGGTCCTCGATCACTTACGCACCGTGCCGGGCCGGAGCGAAGCTCCGCCGGGAGCGCCGCTCGGACCTCGACCAACTGCGGGCCGTCTCCCGTAGCTGTGGACCCGCGCCACGAATGACGTTGTAGGACTGATCCCATCGGGGAGCGTTGCAGCGGCGACATCTGGGAAGTCGACGCCGCCCAGCGACAGCGATCCCGGATCGACGAGTGCCAGGAGCAAGTCGCCGAGGGTGTAGTTGGCGAGTTCGGCGTCGAGGGCATCGAGCAGCGGGCCGAGGTTTCCGCCCGCTTGAGCCAGCACGTCACCGAGCGTCAGCTGGCCGAGCTGATCGGCCGTGAGATCACCGAGCACGGCCGTTCCGAAATCGATTTGGTCCAGATCGATCACGCCGGCGTCGACGAAGGTCTGCACGGTGATGAAGCCGAGTACCGGTTCGATGTCGGCCAGCGTGAGTTCGGCGGTGGCACCGTCGAGGAGATCGCCGAGCGTGACGTCGCCGAGCGAGTCGAGATCGCCGAGCGTGGTCGCTTCGCTCGCGATACCGGCACGCAGGTCCTCCTCCAGCTGAGGGAAGGGTTGTCCGGTGGCCGGATCGACGATTGCGCCGACGAGGTCGCCAAAAGTCACGGTTGCCAGCGCCGCACCGAGATCGCCCAGCGTCACGCCGCCGAGCAGGTCGAGCGGAAGCTCACCGAGCTGGAGATCATCGAAACCCTCGAGGTCGGCGAGGGTCAGCCCCTCCACCGCAAG